>NZ_CP183991.1:1286140-2572280 GCF_049913285.1 Pseudoduganella sp. S-14 | reverse complement strand
CATATCCCATTGAGCGGTACAGGGCCTGGGCGCGGGCATTGGCCGCTCCCACGTGCAGCATGGGGCGCACGCCCTGCTGCTGCATGCCATGCATGATGAATTCCACCAGCTTGCGCGCATAGCCACGACCTGTGAATTCGGGGTGGGTGCAGACCGCGCTCACTTCGCGCAAATGGCCAAGGTCCATGCGCTCGCCGCTTAGCGCCACCAGCCGGCCGCCTTCGTCATGGATGCCGGCGTACCTGCCCATCTCGCCGGTGCGCGGCCGGAAGTAGCCAGGGAAGGCGATATTGGTCAGCTCCACCATCGCGGGATCGTCGGCCGCCAGCACGCGGATCGTCCCGGCATCCGGTGCCGTAACCGGCCCGCCCTGGTACACCATTTGCAGCACGCCCGATAGCGGCTGCAGCGACCAGCCCCGCGGCAGTTCCGGCATGGCGCCGAGGAAGTAATAGCCAGGACCCACACCTTCCAGGTCGGCCGCAGGCAAGGCCACACCGGCTTCGGCCACCGCCATGAACGGCGCCACCTCGGCCGGATAGCGGCGGGCCGCGCCTGCCGGGATGCTAAAATGTTGCTGTGCGCCATACAGCGCAGCCCAGATCGGGTTTTCCAATTCCTGCATGTGAGTTCCAATGTCCAATTTCCCAGCCTGCCCAAAATGCCAGTCCGAGTATACCTACGAAGACGGCGATAACTATGTTTGCCCTGAATGCGCCCACGAGTGGCCAAAGCAGGCCGCCGAAGCAGCCGGCGAATCCACACGTGTCTACAAGGATGCCGCCGGCAATCTCCTGCAAGATGGCGACACTGTCACCGTCATCAAGGACCTGAAGCCAAAAGGCTCCGGCGGCGTGATCAAGCAAGGCACCAAGGTAAAGAACATCCGCCTGGTCGACAGCGACCACGATATCGACTGCAAGATCGACGGCTTCGGCGCCATGAGCCTGAAATCGGAGTTCGTCCGCAAGGTGTGACAATTTGCGAATATTTATTCGCAATATTCCCGTATAGTCTCCGGAATAATTCCCATTTACCGGAGACTGCCTATGAAGCCTGCCACGCTTGCCCTGGCCATCGCACTGGCCCTGCCCTTCACCACCACCCACGCCGCCGGCCCGATGGGGGAACGAAAAGCAGAGTCCAGCACCATGACGGGCATTAACGCAGCAGGCGAATGGGTTGGCGAAATCAAGGACGAAGACGGCCGCCGCCGCGCAGTCCTGATGTCGCAAGGCCGCCATATCGAGATCGGCACCCTCGGCGGCAGCGACAGCACCGCCAACGCCATCAACAACCAAGGCGTGGTCACCGGCGGCGCGCTGACCGCCAACAATGCCTGGCATGCCTTCCGCTACGAGGAGTCGCTGGGCATGCGCGACCTCGGCACCCTGGGCGGCAGCAGCAGCGTCGGCATTGCACTCAATGAATCCGGCCACATCGTCGGCTACGCCGACACCGCCGACGGCAACTACCACGCCTTTGTCGATACCGGCATTGCCATGCTGGACCTGGGCACCTTCGGCGGCAAGAACAGCTACGCCACCGGCATCAACATCAACGGCTATGTGGTCGGCGCGGCGCAACTGCCGAACGGCTACCGCCGCGCCTTCCTGTACAAGCCGGGCAGCGGCATGATCGAGCTGCCGACGCTGGGCGGCCGCGTCAGTGTGGCAACCGGCGTCAACGACCACGGCGTGGTGGTCGGCGCCTCCGAAATGGAAGATCGCAGCTGGCACGCCTTCATGTACGAAAACGGCCGCATGATCGACCTGGGCGCAATGATCGCCCACGGCTCCAGCTTCGCCAACGGCATCAACAACCACGGCGACATCGTCGGCACCGTGCGCATCAAAGACCACGACGCGCCGCATACCTTCATCTACAAGGGCGGCCGGATGCAGGTGCGCTCCGGTTATGAGAGCCTGTACCTGACGCGCGACATCACAGAAGACGGCACGGTGATTGGCTCCAGCTACACTGGCCACGTGCTGAAGTCCGGCGCGGTGGATTCGGCCCGCCCCGACCATGGCCTGAAGCCGGTCGACTGGCTCACGCTCGGCTTCCTGGCCGTTATCGCCGCAGTAGCAGGCTTCAAGGTCCGCGAACACCTCCGCAAAGGCTTCGATTTCGGCAAGCGCCTGATGCTTTCTATCGCATAGTTGTTCAGGCAATCGGCGACGCGCAAGGCAAAAAAAACGGAGGCCGAGGCCTCCGTCTTCATTACTTCTCCGTCAGGAACGTTTTCAGCTTGTCCGAGCGCGAAGGCTGGCGCAGCTTGCTCATCGCCTTGGCTTCGATCTGGCGGATACGTTCGCGGGTCACGTCGAACTGCTTGCCCACTTCTTCCAGCGTGTGGTCGTTCGACATCTCGACACCGTAGCGCATGCGCAGCACCTTGGCTTCGCGCGGGGTCAGGGAATCCAGCACTTCCTTGATCACGTTGCGCATCGACGCGTGCAACGCGGCGTCCAGCGGCGCCAGCGTGGTGTTGTCTTCGATGAAGTCGCCCAGCTGCGAATCGCCGTCCTCGCCCATCGGGGTTTCCATGGAAATCGGCTCCTTGGCGATCTTCATGATCTCGCGCACCTTGGACTCCGGCATTTCCATCTTCAGCGCCAGGGTTGCCATATCCGGCTCGGAACCGGTTTCCTGCATGATCTGGCGCGAGATGCGGTTCATCTTGTTGATGGTCTCGATCATGTGCACCGGCACGCGGATGGTACGGGCCATGTCCGCAATCGAACGCGTGATCGCCTGGCGGATCCACCAGGTGGCGTAGGTCGAGAACTTGTAGCCGCGGCGGTATTCGAACTTGTCGACCGCCTTCAGCAAGCCGATATTGCCTTCCTGGATCAGGTCCAGGAACTGCAGGCCGCGGTTGATGTACTTCTTCGCGATCGAGATCACCAGGCGCAGGTTGGCCACGGTCATTTCGCGCTTGGCGGTACGCGCACGCTTTTCGCCGGCAGCCATCTGCTTGTTGATCTTGCGCAGGTCGGCCAGCGGCAGCGCCACGCGCTCCTGCAGGTCGATCATCTTGTTCTGCAGTTCCTTGATGGCGGGGACGTTACGGCCCAGCACCGCGCTGTATGGATAGCCTGCAGCCACTTCGCCGTCCACCCAATCCAGGTTGGTTTCATTGCCCGGGAAGACCTTGATGAAGTGAGCGCGCGGCATGCCGCAGCGGTTCACGCACAGTTCCAGCACGGCGCGCTCGATCGAACGCACCTGCTCCATTTGGCCGCGCAGGGTGTCGCACAGCTTTTCCACCACTTTCGCGGTGAAGCGGATGCCCAGCAGCTCGTTGGAGATGATGTCCTGCGCTTTCACGTAGGCGGCATTGCCGTAGGCGGCCTTGCGCATCTTGTCGTACTGGCTCGAGATGAGGGCGAACTTGGCCAGCGCGTCATCCTTCAGCTGCGCCAGTTGTTCGGTCGAGTAGCCGGCAGCGCCGCCGTTGACGTCGCCGTCTTCTTCCTCGTCGTCCAGCTCTTCCTCTTCCTCGTCTTCGTCAGCCGCGGCAACGACCTTGGCTGGCGCCGGAACCGGCGCGTCTTCGTTCAGGTCGACGAAGCCGTCCACCACATCGTCCACCTTCATCTCGTCTTTTTCGATCTTCTCGGCCAGGGCCAGGATCTCGGAGATGGTGGTCGGGCAAGCCGAGATGGCCTGGATCATGTCGCGCAAGCCGCCTTCGATACGCTTGGCGATCTCGATCTCGCCTTCGCGGGTCAGCAGCGCCACGGCGCCCATTTCACGCATGTACATGCGGACCGGGTCGGTGGTACGGCCGAAATCGGAATCGACGGTCGACAGCGCGGTGGCAGCGGCGGCTTCCACTTCATCGTCGCTGGCGGCAGTCGGCACGTTATCGGACAGCAGCAGCGCTTCCGCATCCGGCGCGCGCTCGTACACGGCGATGCCCATGTCGTTGAAAGTTGCGATGATGCCTTCGATCGCTTCCGGATCGACGATGTTTTCCGGCAGGTGGTCGTTGATTTCGGCGTAAGTCAGATAGCCGCGGTCCTTGCCCAGGTTGATCAGGTTCTTGAACTGGGTGCGGCGCTTTTCCAGCTCCTCAGCATTGGCGCCGTCGGCCATGCCGAAGGCGTCGATGCCCTTGGCCTTGCGCTCGCGCGCCTTGGACGCGGCCTTCAGTTCGGCGCGCTCCACGGCGTTCAGTGCCGCCACTTCATCGTTTTCCGGGGTGAATTCGCTTGGCTTGCGGCCGCGGCGGCCCGGCACCTTCACTTGCGGCAGCAGGTAGCCGGAAGTATCGATCGATGCCAGCACGGCTGCGTCGCGCACTTCGGTCACGGCGGCAGGGCCGGTGGTCACGATCACCGGCGCAGGCTCGGCGGCCTTGGGCTTGCGGCCGCGCTTTGCAGGCGCCGCCGCCGGCGCTTCTTCAGCGACGACTGCCAGCGACACCGGCTTGGCAGCGGCGGTCTTGCGGGCGCGGGTCTTGACGACCGCTTCGTCGGTCACGGCTTCCACCGGCGCGTCCACTGGCGGCACGGCAGCCAGGCGGCGCGATTTCTTCACTACGGTGACTTTTCCTGCTTCCTCTTGAGCGTTGTCGATCACATACGAAAGGCTGGTCTTTGGCACGGCCAACGGAGCGCTGGTAGTGGAGGAGCCAGTGGACTTCTTGGCGGACAACGTCAGGGTCTTAGGTTTCGTCATTCAATATCTCTCTCAGCACACCCGAAGGTGCACTTATCGAAGGCTCGCGATGGCCCGGTTTCAGGGATAATCGGGAAAAGAAAAAGCCCGCATGACCGGGCTCGATTCCGATGATTCAGTGATTAGAGAGGGCACATGCCCTGGAACTGGACTTCACAGGGCAGCGCGGCCCCGGCCGAAAACTCTTTACCAAACTGAATTCGCACCGTCCTGCATTTGGTGCGTCTGTCATTATACAAGGTTTCGACCCAGACTGCACCCATTAATTCGATATCAAAACCACATCATGAGCGAAAACACAATGCGCCGGGCGCTTGCCTCGTGGTATGCTGGCGGCTCTTGATTAACCTATGAAGTCGATGAACACTAGCACTACCCCTCAGCAGCCGGCCGAAGGCCAAGCCGCCGCACCTGCCGCTCCCAATTCCGCACGCGCCCTGCTCAAGCAATTGCAGCAACAGTATGCCCCGTTCCGCGACAGCCTGCCGCTGTCGATCGGCATCGACAAACAGCTCATTGCCGCGATGCCGGAGCTTAACCGCAAGCTGATGCGCGCCGCCCTGGGCATCCACACCTCCTCGCAGCGCTACCTGCGCGCCATGGAAAAAGCCACCGTCCGCTACAACCTGGATGGCAGCACCGGCGCTGAAGTCACCGACGAACACCGCAAGCACGCCAAGGAAACCCTGGCTGAACGCTACAAGAAAGAAGTGGAGCGTCGCAAGGCTGAACGCGCTGCCGAACGCGAAGCTGCGGCCGCCCAGGAAGCCGAGCGCCGCCGCGCAGAGAAGCTGCAGGCGTTGACCGCCAAATTCTCCAGGAAGTAATGAGCGACGCGCCAGAAGCGGTCCCCGAGCTGCCTCCTTATGAAGGCATCCGGCTGGCCGACGTCAGGCTCGTGAAAACCGCCGCCGAAGCGGAGGCAGCGCAAGCGGCCCTGCTGGCGGCCGATGCGATCGGTTTCGATACCGAATCCAAGCCGACCTTCGTCAAGGGCGAGAGCTCGGACGGCCCGCACCTGATCCAGTTTGCCGACGACCGCCATGCCTGGCTGTTCCAGGTTGGCGCTGCCTTTCCCCATCTGGCCGTGGTCAAGGCTATCCTTGAATCCGACATGACGCTGAAGATCGGCTTCGGCCTGTCCGACGACATCAAGCGCGTGCGCGCCAAGCTGGGCATCGAGCCGCTGAAAGTGGTGGACCTGGGCGTGGTGCTGCGCGCGCCGGGCCAGAAGAATGACCTGGGCGCCAAGAGCGCTGTCGCCAAGTATTTCGGCCAGACGCTGAGCAAGTCCAAGAAGATCTCGACCACCAACTGGGCCACGCCGCGGCTCAATGAAAAGCAGATCCTTTACGCAGCCGACGATGCGCAAGTGGCGCTGCGCGTGTACCGGCACTGGATCGGCATCGGCAATGTGCTGCCGCCGATCAAGGCGCCCAAGCGCCCCAAAACCGGCCAGGCAGTTTCAGGTCCAAGGGTCTGATACTGGCTTCCCGGTTTTCGCCAGCACCCCAAGCTTCGCAATCGCCTGCGCCTGCCGTTCATCCCAAATATGCCCGTAGTTGAGGCGAATACAATTGCGAAACGCCCGCTTCGCACTGAACATCGGCCCCGGCGCAATGCTGATTCCGTGCGCCAATGCCAGCCGATGCAGCTCCAGCGCATCCACTGACTCCGGCAACACCACCCACAGGAAATATCCGCCCTGCGGCTGCGTCACCCGCGTCCCCGCCGGGAAATGCGACGCGATCGCCGCCAGCATCTGCCGCTGCTGCCTCGCCAGCGCACCACGCAACTGGCGCAGATGCCGCTCATATCCACCCTGCCCCAGGTATTCCGCCAGCGCCAGCTGCGAAGGCATCGCCGCCGACAGCGAGGTAGTCAGTTTAAGACGCTCGACCTGCCGCGAAAAACGCCCCGCCGCAGCCCAGCCAACCCGGAATCCCGGCGCCAGGCATTTTGAAAACGAGCTGCAATGCATCACAAGTCCCTTGCTGTCGAACCGCTTCGCCAGCGCCGGCCGCTGCGCGCCGAAATACAGTTCGCCGTACACATCATCCTCGATCAGGGGCACGTCATGCGCCGCCAGCAATTCGACCAGGGCCCGTTTCTTCTCAGGCGGCATCAGGCTGCCAAGAGGGTTCTGGAAACTGGTCATCAGCCAGCAGGCGCTCGGCCTGTGCTGCTCCAGCGCCGCCGCCAGCGCCCCGAGTTCGATCCCTTCGCGCGGATGCGTCGCCACTTCAACCGCTTTCAAGCCGATGCGCTCGAGCGCCTGCAAGGCCGCGTAGAAACTCGGCGACTCCACCAGCACGGTGTCGCCCGGCCGCGCCACCGCCTGCAGGCAGAGATTCAGCGCTTCCAGCGCGCCATTGGTGACCACGACGTCGTCTGGCGCCACCTGCAAGCCATCCAACTGGTAGCGCAAAGCAATCTGGCGCCGCAACTCCGCATTCCCCGGCGACAGGTCGGCAATCGTGCTCCAGGGATCGATATGGCGCATGCTGGCCGCGACCGCGCGCCCCAGCTTATCGAGCGGGAACAGCAAGGGACTGGGGAAGGCGGAACCCAAAGGCACGCTGCCCGGCGCCCGGCTGGCCTCCAGCACCTGGAACACCAGCTCACTGACGTCAACCAGGGTGGAAGCCGCATCGGGCCGCGACACCTCCGGTTCCGGCGCGGCAGCAAAGCGCCGCGAAGCCACGTAATACCCCGAGCGCGGGCGCGACTCGATCAGGCCACGCGCCTCGAGCAGGTAATAAGCCTGGAACACGGTGGACGGGCTGACGCCGCGCCGCTCCTGCTGCTGTCGCACCGAAGGCAGCTTCTCGCCCGGCCGCAGCACGCCGGACGCCATCAAGCCCGCCAGTTCGTCGGCTAGCGCTTCGTAAAGCTTCAAACTGATACCCTCATTCCGTGGCCATTCTGAGCCTGTTATTCTCTGCCTCGCAGGCGTATCCTTGACCCATCACAAGAAAAACGGATTCATCATGCTCCGCATTCTCTCATTTGGCGCCGCAATTGTGGCCACCTCCGCGCTGGCCGCACCGGCCAGCCTGCCGGACACCGTCGAGCAGCGTGTCGCCGCCTGCATTGCCTGCCACAAGGCCAACGAACAAGGTGACGCCTTCTTCCCGCGCATTGCCGGCAAGCCCGCCGGCTACCTGTACAACCAGCTCCTGAACTTCAAGCAGGGGCGCCGCCAGTACCCGATGATGACGTATATGGTCGAACAACTGCCGGATGCCTACCTGCGGGAGATCGCCCAGTACTTCTCCGAACAGCACGCCCCCTACCCGCCGCCAGCGGCCACCAGCGCCACGCCGCAAATGATCGAGCGTGGCCGCGTGCTGGTGCACCAGGGCGACCCTTCGCGCAAAGTGCCGGCCTGCGTGGCCTGCCACGGCGATGCGATGACCGGCGTGGCACCCGCGATTCCCGGCCTGATTGGCCTGCCGCGCGACTACATCAACGCCCAGTTCGGCGCCTGGCGCAACCAGAAACGCAAGGCGCTCGCGCCGGACTGCATGGCCGAAGTGGCCAATCGCCTGAGCGAATCCGACGTTGCCGCCGTCTCCGGCTGGCTGGCCGCACAACCTGCCGATCCGAACGCGCGTCCTGCCAGCGCCCTGCCCGGACAACTGCCGATGGAATGCGGCGGCATCCACAAATAAATAGAACCGACCATGAAGCGCAATACGAAAATCGCCATCGCCGTACCGCTGCTGCTCGTCGTCGCAGCGGTCGGCTTCCTCTGGCCCAAGCACGACACAGGTCCGGCGCCAAGCGCCGCCTCGAAGACCATGCCGATCGCAGAAAAGGCGGCGCGTGGCGCCTACCTGGCCAAGGCCGCCGACTGCATGGCCTGCCATACCACGCGTGGCGGCGCCGCCTTTGCCGGCGGCCGCGCCCTGCAAACGCCGTTCGGCAACGTGATGTCACCCAACATCACGCCAGACAAGGACACCGGCATCGGCAACTGGAGTGCCGACGATTTCTGGAACGCGCTGCACAACGGCAAAGCAAAGGACGGCCGCCTGTTGTACCCAGCCTTCCCATACACCAACTACACCGCAATGACGCGCGACGACTCGGACGCGATGTACGCCTATTTGCAGTCCATCGCACCGGTGAAGCAGGCCAGCCAGCCGCATACCCTGCGCTTCCCCTACAATCAGCAAGCCATGCTGGCGGTATGGCGCGCCCTGTACTTCAAGCCCGCGGTGTACACGCCAGACACCGGCAAGTCCGCCGAATGGAACCGGGGCGCCTACCTGGTGCAAGGCCCCGGCCACTGCATTGCCTGCCACAGCGAACGCAACGCCCTGGGCGCCAGCGACAAAGGCCTGTCAGGCGGCCTGATTCCCGTGCTGGGCTGGTACGCGCCCTCGCTCACCTCCGACCGGGAAGCCGGCCTGGGCGACTGGGAATTAAAAGACATCACCGACCTGCTGAAGACCGGCGTCTCGCAGCGCGCCACCGTGTTCGGGCCGATGGCGGAAGTGGTGCGCGAAAGCCTGCAGCACCTGAGCGATGAAGACGCACGCGCCATGGCGGTGTACCTCAAATCGCTGCCGAACGAAAGCGGCAGCCGCGAGCCGTACGAACGTTCAAAGGAACCTGAAGCCGCCGCCTGGCTCGCAGCGGGCGAAAAGATCTACAGCAAGGCGTGCGTAGACTGCCACGGTGAAAAAGGCGAAGGCATCGCGCCGCACTACCCGCCATTGGCAGGCAACCGCGCGCTGACGATGGACGAAGCGGTAAACCCGATCCGCATTGTGCTGAATGGCGGCTTCGCCCCCGGCACGGCAGGCAACCCGCGTCCCTACGGCATGCCGCCGTTCAGCCATTCCTTGAATGATGTGGAAGTGGCGCAAGTAGTGTCCTACCTGCGCGCCGCATGGGGCAACAACGCCCCACCGGTCGAAAGCACCACGGTCAACCGCTACCGCAACGTGCCGCTGGAATAAACAGCCCAGCTCGTGTCACCCCTGGGGTCACACCCGAAGTGGGACACGGTCTCAACTGGTATCGGATGAGCCCGTGTCCCATTCGGGGTGTGACCCCATGGTGTGACACGGGCTCGGCTGTTCTTAGAGCATGTCGGCGAAGCCGAGGCGGTCGGTGGTGGCGTGGCGGGCGTCTTCGATGCTGACCTTCTTTTCGGCCAGCAGCTTGCGCAGGCATTCGTTCATCGTGTAGCAACCGGGGGCGGACTTGCGCTCCATGACATTGCGCAGGTCGGCGACATTGCCGTTTTCGATCACGGCCGCCACGTCGGGATTGACGGTCAGGCTTTCAGTAGCCAGATAGTAGCGGTCGCCATCCATCGCTGGCATCAGCGCCTGGCACAGCACGCCGCGCAGGGCGTGCGCCAGTGCCTGGCGTTGCGGTTCGGTGTTGCCTAGCAGGCGGATCATCTTTTGCAGGCCGAGCTCAGTCGAGCGTGCATGCAGCGAGGCCAGCACCAGCGGACCGGATTCGGCCAGTGCCAGCGCCTCGTGTGCGGTTTCCGCATCGCGGATCTCGCCAATCACGATCACGTCAGGACGTTCGCGCAGCGCATCCTTGGCGCCCAGGTCGAAGGTTTCAACGTCGCCGTCAAAACCCACTTCGCGCTGGGTGATCACGCACTTGCGTTGCGGGATCAGGGTCTCGACCGGATCTTCGATGGTGATGATGTGGCCGGAACGGTTCTTGTTGATGTCGTCCAGCATCGAGGCGATGGTGGTCGACTTGCCCTGGCAGGTGTCGCCAATAATCAGCACCAGGCCGCTCGAGAGCTGCGCGAATTTTTCTTCCGTCGGGCGCAGGCCCAGGCCGGACAACAGCAGCGGTTCTTTCGGGAAGCGGCGAATCACGCAGCCGAGGCGCTTCTTGCCCTGGAAGCTGAAGCAGTTGGCGCGGATGCGCGCGGTGTGCAGGTCGATGGCGCGGTCGAAGGCGCGGTCCTGGATGCGTTCGCGCCAGTTCGGCTCCACCACTTCAAAGAATTCTTCCAGCTCTTCGCGCGTGATCGGCGAATCGGTCACGGCCACCAGGCCCTTCGGCTGGCGCAGCAGCAAAGGACTGTTCTGGTGGATCAGGATGTCCGAAAAAACCAGTTTGGAATTCAGCAGGTGCAGGATTTGCTCGACGAGGGTGCCAAAGACCGGATGGTCTTCGTTCTCGATATACGTCAGGGTGCGAATTTGCGAGGTTTCCATTGTGCCTGTGTTCTCCAATTGTTACGCAAGATTCTATTGCATTTGCTTTATAGAATGTAAGTGGCTGGTGAACAACATTTATTTCGGATACTCAAATCCGGTGCGGATATCGTAGGAAAAACTGCGTCCACGCTCGCTCACAGTCAGCCGTTGCGGCGGTTCCTCGCCGGCCAGCGCACGCGACTTCACATGCAGGCCCTCACCTTCCCGGATCAGCTTGTCCGCCCGCTCGTAAACATTTTGACAACCCGTTTCGGCAATCAGGGCCTGCACGATAGCGATCTTCCACGCTTCCACCGCGGCCGACTGGAACTGGCACACCAGGTAGCCATCCTTGCCGCCATAACTCTGCACCAACAGGCCGGACAAGCCATCTTCGTCGCCGAGCACGATCGGCACCAGTTCATCTGGCCGCGCCGTTTGCAGGGAATGGATGCGGCGCGCGATGGCGGCACGCACGCGCCGTTTCACCATGGCGTGGTCGACCGGCTCGTCTTCACGCAGGGTCCAGACGCGGGCTGCGATCTGCGACTTGGCGTTATAGGCGGCGCGCGCCAGGAATTGGCGCGATGAGGACACGACCGTGGCCGTGGCGCCTGGATTGTTTTTCTCTGCGGGGCGGCCGTCGACGCGCTCGATGGCGGACAGGTAAATATAGGGGTCGCCGGCAAGGATGGATTTCTCCTTGCCCTGTTTGATGATGATGGTAAGCATGGGCGAAATGATACAGGAGCGACGCCCTGCCCGCGGCATTTGCATTCTGATCCCGCAAGGCGGCGTCCTGTCGCATTGCGCAGGCATCCGGGCGCTGGCTTCGATACGATGTTTCTCAATCAAATTCAGGAGAAACAAGATGAAGATGTCTGCCGCAATGCGCAATGCCCTGGTCGCCGCTTCCGTTTTTGCTGTCGCCGCTCCCCTTGCCATGGTCTCGGCCGCGCCGCTGGGCTGGTTTGCCGGCGAACGCGTGCAGGGCAATGGCAAAATCTCCAGGCAGGCGCGGGAAGCGGCCAACTTCACCGGCCTTGGCCTGGGTTTGCCTGGCAGCGTCGAAGTCCGCATCGGCAATACCGAGAGCGTGAGCATCGAATCGGATGACAACATCCTGCCGCTGATCGAAACCGTGGTGGAAGACGGCACCCTGCAAATTCGCCCTGTCCGCCCCAACCTGCAGTTCGATACCCGCAACCTGAAGGTTGTGATCACCGCCAAGAATCTGGAACGCATTTCGGTTGGCGGTTCCGGTTCGGTCGATGCGGAAGGCCTGCGTGGCGGCAAATTGTCCTTCAACGTCGGCGGCTCAGGGTCCATGAACTTGCGCAATATCGAAGGCGAGTCCGTCACTGTTTCCCTCGGCGGCAGCGGCAACCTGAAGGCAAGCGGTTCGGCCGACAAACTGAAGGTGTCGATTGGCGGTTCGGGCAAGGTCCACACCGGGCAACTGGCGACGCGGGAAGCCGCGGTCAGCATTGGCGGCTCAGGCCGGGCTGTGGTGTGGGCCACGCAATCGCTGTCGGTCAGCGTGGCCGGCTCGGGCGATGTGAGCTACTACGGCGAGCCGCAACTCACCAAGAGCGTCATGGGTTCCGGCAGCGTGAAGCGCCTGACTGGCAGCCCGAACTGACCCTGTGCAAAGTTTTGGCGCTGCGCAAAGGAGAACGCCCCGGCGGGGCGTTGTTCACTGTGGGTCAGAGGTCGAACTTGAGGTCAGCGCTGATCGTACGCTGGGCATACGGATGGAAGGCCCAGTACTTGTCGCCGTTCAGGTTGTCGATACCGACCGATGCCGTCCACTGGCGATTGAAGCGGTAGCGCAGGCGCACATCGGCGACCAGGTAGTCCGAGACGCCCATATACGTTGCCCCAATCGGATCGCTGTTATCCAGCGTGCCGAACTGCTTGCCGCTATAGCGCACGCCGAATGTACCGGTCCAGTGCTGGCCCACATGGTAAGAGGCCAAGGCATTTGCGCGCCACTTCGGCACGCGCGGTTGCCGCTTGCCGACGCTGGAAGGCATGGCATCGTTCGAGACGATCTCGGAATCCGCATAGGTAAGACTGCTTTGCAGCGTCAGTCCATGCGTCAGGACGTCATCAGCCTGTTGCGACAACTCCAGCCCACGTGTACGGATCTTGCCCACGTTCTGTACCGTATTCACAGTCACGGTCAGCGGCTGCGAATACAAGGCATCGCGCGTGGCTTCACCAAACAGCGTGGCGCGCACACTACCTTGCGCTGTCATGCGCTCCGCTGTCAGCTCGCTGGTCCACGATCTCTCGGCACGCAGGTTCGGGTCTGTGTTGACGATCCTCTCGTCCACAATGGAACCCTGGAACAGCTCCGCCGCGGTCGGATTACGTACCGCACGGCCGACGGATGCCTTCAGGCTCCAGGACTCGCCCGCACGCCACGCCAGCGCCGCCTTGGGCGACCAGGTCTGCTCGCGGCGGTCGGTGAAAGGCAGCAGCTTTCCAGTCGCACCCGAGATTTCACCACCATATGCGCGCCAGGTCTCGTGCCTCAGGCCAAGCGTTGCCTTCCAATCCGGCGACAGCCGCCAGGTATCCTGCGCATATAGGCTCTCAAGCCGCGTATTGCCATTGAAGGTCGACACATGCTTGCCGTCTGCTCCTGCGATCCAGTCCGCCACGCTGGTCACATGCGTGCGCAACTTGGCATTCTCGCGCTGCACGCCAAACTCCACTTGGTGCACAGTGCCAGCGCGCCAGCTACCGCGTAACGCCAAAGTATTCCACCCACTGCCTCCCATATCGGTCAGGTTGCCCTGCCCGCCACCTGCCGGCACTCGTGCGAGGTCGCGCGAATAGTCGTAAGCACTGCCGGCGATCTCCCAATTGAAGCTGCCGCGCCCGTGCGTTTTCAACGACAATCCGTGCATCACGTGTTGAAGGTCCGCACGCGCACCAGCAAAGTCGGATGGCAGCAGCGTAAAACGCTTGCCGCCGATATTGATTGCGCCGCTGGTCACGGCATTTCCTGCGCCATCGCGCAAATACGATTCGGCACTTCGCACCACATCGTTCTGCCACCAGCCCAGCGTGTAGCTGGCACGCAGCGTTGACGACAAATCATATGCCAGTTTCAGCTTGGCGTGGTCCTGCACCGTGTTCACCTGGCCGGTGCTGCCAAGGATGTACCAGTCCTTGCCGGCGGGATTGCGATCCACAACAGCCCCTGTTACGGCCACGCCGGCCGGCTCGCCCGGCTTTGGCGCCACGCCTGCCGACAAAAGCTTGTTGGCAAAGGCGATCGGCTGGCCGTCGCTGTCAAGGCGCGACAGGTTCAGCCACCACGACAAGGCGCCCGTCCGATCACCCAGCGAGGCGCTGTACTGCCTGCCGGTATGGCGCGACTCAGTTCCGTATTGCTCGAAATCCTGGCCCACCCACGACAGTTTGGCGTGCGCCTCCAGCTTGCTTGGCATGCGGGTCTGGAAATCCACCACCGCGCCCACCGAGTTGCCGGCATAGGCGGCTGAAAACGGACCGTACAGCACGTCCACGCGTTCGATCTCCTCCGGCGTCACCAGTCCCCAGCGCGGCGTGTAGCTTGCGCCATTTCCCAGCAGGTTGGAGAGCAGGGTGCCGTCCGCATACACCAGTGAACGCGCACTGTTGCCAGTACCGGAAGCGCGGCTCGCCAGCACGGCATGGTCGTAATCGCCGATAAAACGCTTGCGAACATTCAGGCTTGGCAGGTATTTCAGCGCATCCTCGCTATCGAAGGCATTGATGCGCTCTTCCACCTGCGCGCCGGTGATACCCTCGATCGTGGTCGGTATCTGCGTAGGCAGCGATGTCGGGCGGCCGCCGTTGATCGTCACCACGTGGTCCGCTTGCGCCGGGCAAGCCAAGCCCATCGCCGCCAGCATTGCGGCCAGCGGTTTGTATTGGAATTTCATGATCAGCCCCTAGCGCGTTTCGAGGGTGGCTTCCCAGTTCGCGCTGCCGAACTGGCAGGACTGGACGATCTTGAAGGTGTGGCTTCCCGCCGCCGGCATCTTGCCGAACATGACAAATTCCTCGTAGAACTCGTCAGGCAAGGGACCGCCGCGCCAGGCCAGGCTGTCGGGCGTGCGCTCGATGCTCCAGCCATTCTTCAGCATTGGCTTCATCGGCGCAAAGCCTTCCGGCAGCCGGATGCTGACCGCCACCGTGGGGCTGCCATTGCAGCCATGGCCGACACGGAACACCAGTTTCTGGTAGCTGCCCGCCGCAAATTCACGCTGTTCCAGCGAGACATGGGCGTGCGCGGACGCTGCCGCGAGCAGTGCTGCGGCCATCAGGTATTTTTTCATGGTCGGCTCCTTAGTGCTTGGGAGCGGCGTACGACAGCGGTTTGACCGGCACTTGCACTTGCACCGTCTCCTGCTTCTTGCCCTTGCCCTGGATCACCAGCGTCATGGGCACCATTTCGCCCGCCTTCATCTGGCGCTTCAGGTCCATCATCATGATGTGGTAGCCACCGGATGCCAGCGCCACGGGCTTGCCGGCCGGGAGGTCGATGCCTTCGACGGCCGACATCATCATGCGGTCGCCCTGCATCGACATCTGGTGGATTTCAATAATGCCGGCGGCAGGCGAACGCACCTCGACCAGGCGCGCGTCCTGTTTGGAAACCAGCTCCATGAAGGCGCCGGTGGCCTGCGCGGCCGGCACGGTGGCGCGAATCCATGGCTCGCGCACGGTAACTTGTGCCGCGGCGGA
Organism: Pseudoduganella sp. S-14; assembly: GCF_049913285.1. GTDB lineage: Bacteria > Pseudomonadota > Gammaproteobacteria > Burkholderiales > Burkholderiaceae_D > Rugamonas. Next base: position 2,556,657 of record NZ_CP183991.1, on the reverse strand, counting down.
GGCGGCGAAGGCGATCGACATTGCGAGCGCGAAGAACTGCTTTTTCATTTTTCACTCCTTGATTCGTTAAATGGGGGACGAAATCAGGCGTGTGCAGGCGGTCCTCGCGGATTGGACGCAGACCACACCGGCAATGGTTGTGGCGACTGGTAGAACAGGGTTGGGCGCATGGTCGCACCCTCGAGGGGTAACAGCAAGGCAAGGTCGGCTGGCGCAAGGCCAAACCAGCCGGCATGCGGCAAGCAGTAGGAACAGTCTTCCATGTCCATTTGCGCCATTGGTTGCGCCGGGAGCTGCGCTTTGCTGCGGTCGGTCACGACCACGAAGGTGGCGTAATCGAGATCGCCGACACCGGTCACGCGCGTGCCGTCGTTCAGGCAGATCTCCCAGGTGCGCGGCTTGCCGTTCACCGCATGCGAAATTGCCGGCGCAAGTGCGTTCATCAGGACGGCGAAGCACGCGATCCAGATCCAGCGCAAGCGGGTTGACGATTTCATATGCATGGCGGGCATTATAGCCTAGCGGGACGCTTCCATTTGCGCAGCCAGCTCCCGCGCGGCGTGCCAGCGGCTGGCCGGTGAAGGATGGTCGAAGCGTGCGAAATTGGCGGAGTGGCTGTGCTTTGCCAGCTTACGGAAATAGGCCGCCAGCGCCTGCGGCGGCCATCCGGCGCGCGCCGCAAACAGCAGGCCTTCGCGGTCGGCTTCCAATTCCTGCTGCTGATTGAAGCCCGCCAGTTTGCGCATCAGAGCATTATCGTTGTCGATATCGTGTTCGAACTCGGCGAAGGGCTGCGTCGCCCGCCCAGGTTCGAGCCGCAGCGCCTCTTCGAATTCCTTCAGGTTGTGGCGCAGTACCGCGTGCATGATTTCGTGCGCCAGCAGCATTGCCAGTTCCGCATCGGACAGCGCCAGCTCATCGACATAGGCGCGGCTGACCAGGAGCTTGCCGCCCGCCATGGCAAAGGCATTGGCATCGCCGTCGGTCGTGGTGTGCAGCTCCCAGTCCCATGCGGCGGATTCCGGAAACTCGCGCTTCGCCTGCTCGATCAAGGGGCGCGCCAGCGCTGCCACCCGCGCGCCAAAACGCTCATCGTCGTCAAGGCGGCCTTTGCGAAGCTCATCGATCTGCCCACGATACAGCTTTGCGGAACCGGCCATGACTTCAGCCTGCGTCACCGCCTGGGCCGTGCCCGCCTGGACGAGGAATAGGAAGGCAATCAGGTAGCGCAACATGATGAGCACATTCTGCCACCGATTCGCCGGATCAGGACTTCCAGACCTCGCGCGTGACTTCCACGGTGGTGGCGCCGTCGGTCAGCCAGATCTGGCCGTCCTGGATCGTGCACTGCAGCTGCATGGAGCGCTGCGCCATCTTTTCCAGCGCGGCGCTAGCCTCGGCGTCGATGTTCACCACGCTGACGTTCCTGGCGCGATCGATCTTGCTGGCGATCTGCTTCCACCACACGTGCGAGGCGGAGCTATAGGAATACACCATCACCTTCTCGGAACGCCCGGCCGCTTTCAGGATGCGGCGCTCGTCCGGCTGGCCGACTTCGATCCACAACTCGATGGCGCCGGTCAGGTCCATCTGCCACAGGTCAGGTTCTTCGGTATCGGAAATGCCTTTCGCATTCACCAGCGCTTCATCGGCGTGGATCGCGAAGGCGACGATGCGCACCATCAGGCGTTCATCCGTTTCGGACGGATGGCGCGCCAGGGTCAGCATATGGGTTGCGTAGTAATTGCGGTCCATGTCCGCGATGGACAGTTCCGCCTTGTAGATCGTAGATTTCAGTGCCATTACTAATTATTTGAAGATTACAGTTCGATCGCCGTTCAGCAGGATGCGATGTTCGACGAACCATTTCACGGCGCGCGCCAGCACCACGCACTCGACGTCGCGGCCGATCGCGGTCAGCGCATCCGAATCCATGGCGTGGTCGACGCGCTCCACGTCCTGCTCGATGATCGGGCCTTCATCCAGGTCGCCGGTCACGAAGTGGGCGGTGGCGCCGATCAGCTTCACGCCGCGCTTGTGCGCCTGCGCATACGGCTTGGCGCCCTTGAAACTGGGCAGGAAGGAATGGTGAATATTGATCGCCTTCCCCTTCAGGCGTTCGCACATCGACGGCGACAGGATTTGCATGTAGCGCGCCAGCACCACCAGGTCCACCTTGTGGTTTTCCATCAGTTCCGCGATGCGGGCTTCCTGCGCCCGCTTCGCTTCCTCCGGCGCGCCGGTTGCCAGCGGCAGGTGGTGGAACGGAATGTTGTAGCTGGCCGCCAGCTGGTAGAAGTCCATATGGTTGGACACGATGGCTGGAATTTCGACCGGCAGCAGCCCGCTCTTGTAGCGGAACAGCAAGTCGTTAAGGCAGTGGCCGATCTTGGACACCATCAGCATTACGCGCGGCTTGGCGTGCGCATCGTGCAGCGCCCATTCCATGCCCATGGCTTCCGCCACCGTGGCGAAATCCTTGCGCAGCACGGCATCGGTGACGGCGGCATCCTCGCGCGCAAAGTGCACGCGCATGAAGAAACGTTGCGTTTCCGCGTCACCAAACTGGGCGGAATCGATGATGTTGCAACCATGTTCAGCCAGAAATCCCGATACACGATGGACAATGCCGCGCTGGTCGTGGCAAGAGAGCGTAAGGATGTATTCTGGGTGATTCATGGCAATTTAAGTCATGGGCGGGACGGTATTGTCGCATGAACATTGCCACGTCTGGCAAATTCCGGAATAGAATGACCGTACTTTTTTATAAAAAAGGAGCAAACATGGAGAACACCCAGTTCCGCCTCGCCGCCCGTCCGGTCGGCCTGCCCAAGGACAGCGACTGGCAAATCACCAAGGAGCCGGTGCGCGAGCTGGCCGACGGTGAAGTGCTGGTCAAGACGCTCTATCTGTCGCTCGACCCCGCCATGCGCGGCTGGATGAACGACGCCAAATCCTATATCCGCCCGGTCGGCATCGGCGAAGTCATGCGCGCCGGCGGCCTGGGCGAGGTGCTTGCCTCCAAATCGCCGCGCTTTGCCGTGGGCGACCAGGTCGGCGGCGGCTTCGGCGTGCAGCAGTACTGGGTCGGCGCGGCCGACGACCGTCATGCCGGCCTGCACAAGATTGACACCCGCCTGGCTCCTGCGACCACCTGGCTCAACACCCTCGGCATGCCGGGCATGACCGCCTACTTCGGCTTGCTCGAAGTAGGCCAGCCGAAAGCCGGGGAAACCGTGGTGGTGTCGGGCGCGGCCGGCGCCGTCGGCCAGACCGTCGGCCAGGTGGCCAAACAGCTTGGCTGCCGCGTGGTCGGCATTGCCGGCGGCAAGGAAAAATGCGATTTCGTGGTCAATGAGCTCGGCTTCGACGCCTGCATCGACTACAAGGGCGGCGATGTGCGCGCCGGCCTGAGGGAACACTGTCCAAATGGCGTTGACGTATACTTTGACAACGTTGGTGGCGACATCCTCGACATCGTTCTCACGCGCATCAACCTGAAGGCCCGCATCGTGATCTGCGGCGCAATTTCGCAGTACAACAACACGACGGCGGTCAAAGGACCGGCCAACTACCTGTCCCTGCTGGTGAACCGCGCGCGCATGGAAGGCATGGTCGTGTTCGACTACGCCGACCGCTACCACGTGGCCGTTGCCGCGCTCGGCAAATGGCTGCAGGAAGGCAAGATCAAGAGCCGGGAAGATGTGGTGCAAGGCATCGAGAAATTCCCGCAGGCGCTGACGATGCTGTTCGAAGGCAAGAACTTCGGCAAGCTGGTCCTGCAAGTCGCCTGACACCCTTCCCTGCGGCTCCACAGCGCGGCCTAACCGACGCAGCGAAGGAGCCAGCATGAGCCAGCAAAACCAGAACGCCACGGCAAAAGATGCCGTGGCGCTACTTACCGCCGACCACGACAAGGTCAAGAAACTGTTCCGTGAATTCGAGAAATGCGATACCTCGCACCAGGGCCTGAAGCATGACCTGGCGCAGCAAATCTGCATGGACCTGACCATCCACGCGACCATCGAGGAAGAGATCTTCTACCCCGCCGTACGCGCTGAGACCGGCGAACAGCAGCAGGTTGACGAAGCCCTCGAAGAACACGGCTCCATCAAGGAGCTGGTCGAGCACATCCGCGGCATGGCCTCCGGCGCCAGCGAGCTGGATGGCACGATGCAGACGCTGCGCGAATGCGTGCAGCATCACGTCGCCGAGGAAGAGCAGGAAATGTTCCCCAAAATCCGCCAGAGCGATGCCGACCTGGCGCGCTTGTGCGAACAGCTCAAGGACCGCAAGGAAGAGCTGGAGCATGATTTCGGCGCCATGCCAGTGCGCGGCAACAATACTGCCGAAGCGGAAGGCGAACGTTCGGCCACCGGCCAGGCCGGTTCCTGACGAAAAAAAATTTGAACTTTTACCGCAGACCTTCCCTCAAAGCCCAAGAAGCAGCCGCGACGCTGCTTCTAGCCCGGGCCCGCGCCCGGATTCTTGGACCAAGGCAGATTGAGGGAGGTGGATCATGGCTACACAGGACCAGCAGGTCAGGATCGGCAATGGCAAGCGCGGCTTCGCAGCGATGGATAAGGAAACCCAGCGCATGATTGCCAGCAAGGGCGGCCAGGCCGCGCACCAGAAGGGCACGGCGCATGAATTCACCTCGGAAGAAGCGCGCCGCGCCGGCCAGAAAGGCGGCGAAGTGGTAAGCCGCAACCGCGAGCACATGGCGGAAATCGGGCGCAAAGGCGGCGAGAGTCGACAGACTGCACGCGGCGGCAACCGGCAAGGCGACAAAGGCGAAGCAGGCTGAGGCCTGCCTGGCGAGCGCTGGCCGCGCCTTGCGTCAAGCGCGCTCCAGCGCGTCGCCAGCAGCGGCCGGCATCAATAGTCGTACACGTGCTCCACCTCCACGCCCTGGCGCGGCGCGTCGACCAGGTAGCGTGACAATGCCGACACCCGCATCACCAGCGCCACCCGCTTGCGCCCCGGTTCGGTCAGGATTGGCTGCTCGAACAACACCCGCGTGTCCGGCGGCGCCGCCGTGCCCTGCCCGCGCGTCAACACCGTTACCAGGATGACGCCGTTGTTGCCGGCAATGTCCTGCACCTGCACGTCCTGCAGCCCGAGGCGGGTTGCTGCCAGGCGGAAGTCGTAATAGCGCGGCAGCTCCAGCACGGCGCGGCCATCGTCCAGCATGCGCAGCAGCTTGACGTTTGGCATGTCGGCCAGGTCGTAAGGCTCATGGTCGACCACTACCTGCGTCGTCATCAGGGCCGGCTCGTAGGCCGCGCTGGTCGCCAGCTTGATCAACTTGCCATAGGTCGCCTTCACCAGGTATTCGGTGGTCAAGGCATAGCGCCGCTCCAGCTTGCGCAGCATATTGGCGCCGAACAGCGGCGTATCCGTCCACAGGCCTTTCAGCTTGGTGCCGAAGTTGTACAGGTACCAGGGCTCCTTGCGGATGAAGTCGACGTAATCCTGCGCCACGCGCGCGCCGTATTCATCTTCCGGCGTCAGCGCCGAGGCGGTGGCCCAGCTGATGCGGCCCAGCGTGTTTTCATACAGCGAGCGCAAGCCATATTCAACCGAGGTACTGCCGCCGATGACGCCGATCATCACGTGATAGCCGGCGTTGCCCGGATATCTGGCACGCACCTGTTCTTCGGTCACGGCTGCATAGCTGGTCCAGATCTGGCCTACATGCCCGAGAAAAGGGAAGTTGTGGGCCGGATGCTGCTTCACGTAGCGGGCGTATTCTGCCGGGCTGTGCACCAGGAACCATTCAGGGAAGGTCAGGAAAGTCTGCTCCACGCTGCGCCGTTGTTCCGCCGCAATCGGGCTTTCGGCGGAACTGGTCAGGCAAGCGGCCAGCAGGCTCAATGCCAGCAAGAGTTTGCGCATATCAGATCCGTTTGAAAGCCAGCAGGACGTTCGCGGACGGATCGCCATCCTGCACGATGCGCTCGCCCGTGTGCTCGAAGCCGGCTGCTTCCACGCGCTTGATCCATTCGTCCACCGAAGCGAAGAAGCGCAGCTCCGACGAATTGACCGCCCACGGCTCGCCCAGGCCGGCATTGAACACGCAATGGGCCAGGCTGACGAAATCGTCCATGGCGCGGTCTTTCACGTCGTGGTCGCGCACCACGAAATAGCCGCCGGGACGCACGACATTCGCCACCGACGCCAGGAACGGCTGCAGCTTGTGCGGCTCCATGTGATGCAGGCCGACGAAGCAGCTGACCAGGTCCGCGCTTTGCTCCGGCAGTTCGATTGGCGCGAAATCCTTCATCTGCACGAACTTGCCGACCTGCAGCAAGCCGCCCCGTTCCACGATATCGACAGGAGAATAGCCTGGCGCCTTGTCGTGCACCAGCGTCACTTTGCCCTTCAGCTTGAGGTGCTTGCGCAGTGCGTTGACGTAGCGGCCGGTGGTGCCGATTTCCACGTAATCCCTCAGCACCTGGTCGCCCAGCAGGCGCTTGGCCTGAACGCCCATTTCTTCCTTCTGCACCATCAATGACGGCAAGGCATAACGCAGCAGCGACAGCGGCGGCGTTATACCCGGCAGGCCAGCCTGCAAGGCGCGGTAGATCGCTTCCTCGTCGTCGTTTTCGGTGGTCGCCTTGCGGATCAGGGTGTGGAAGCGGTCTTCCGGGAACAGGTTGAAGATGTTCTGCAGGAAGGCGTAGAACTTGTCCGCTTCGCGTTCGCTGCCGTACACGGAATGGAACAGCGAACGGCGCGCCGCTTCGCCATCCGGGTTCAGGTCCAGCGTCGGCGCATAGTATTTGTCCCACAGGGCGCCGCGCAAGCGGTACTCCGGATCGAGCTCGCGCTTCATGGCGAACAGCTCTTTCGCGCGCGGGTAGGCGCGGTGGAATTGTTCATGCGTGCCGTGCAGCTGGTACGGCAGGTAGTAGGTGCCGCCGCATTCCAGCACGGCGTCGATCAACTCGCGCGTCCACACGCCAACGCGTTCGCGCGCATTGTCGCGCGTGCGCTGCTTGTGGTACAGCACGAAAGCGAAGGTCTCGCCGCGCGCCCACGACAGCAAAGTGCCCGGATCGGACAGTGCATGGCGAATCGAGATATTGATGGTGTTGACACGATGCTTGGCCAGGATGGCCGACAGCTTCGGCACGAATTCGTCCATGCGCGTGCAAGGCACGAAATACTCCTGCAGCACGTAGGTGCGCTCGGTGCGGCCCAGCGGCTCCAGTTCCGCCGTGTCGTAGCCGGCCTCGTAATTGCGCCAGTGGACCTTTTTCTTCCGGTACAGCAGCGGGTCGAGCAGGTACTCGCGGCGCCATTTGCCGAACGGCGATTCGGACACCGACCACAGGAAATACAGCTCCGCCAGGTAGGCGCGGTTCAGCGGTTGCAGGCGCGGCTTGTCGGCCGGCAGGTCGGTGACAGTCCAGGTCACGGCGCGCGCACGGTTGTACTGCGGCGGATACAGGTCGGCGTTATGGAAAGTGATCTCCTTGCGGCCGCGCACATTCACGTCGAACCACGCCGGGTAATCCCTGGTCGCCAGTTTTACGCTGCCGCGCTGCACGCGCGTATTCGGCACCAGTTCCAGCTCCGCCTCGGCGATGATGCCGATCGCGCCATAGCCGCCAATTGCAGCGTAAAACAGTTCGCTGTTTTGCTGCGGGCTCGCTTCGTGCACTTCCCCGCTGGCCAGCACCAGCGTAATCGAACGCACCGACAGCACCACCGGGCCCAGGCCCATATAGCGCCCGTGGGCATTGACCGACAGCGCGCCGCCGACGGTGAAATTGGCATAGGTCTGCATGATCTTCACCGACAACCCGTGCGGGTCGATGAAGCGCTGGATATCGCACCAGCGGATGCCCGCCTGCACGCGGATCAGCCGGTCCGCCGGAGAAAATTCAAGCACGCGGTTCATGCCGCGCAAGTCAAGGTGCAGGCTGCCGGGGCTGGCAGTATGGCCGCCCATGCTGAAATGGCCGCCGCCGATGGAAATCGGCAAGCTGGTCTTGCGCAGTGCATCCTGCAAATCGGCCGTGGTGCTTGGTGTCGCTACCGCGTAGACATTGATCGGGTTGAGCTGGGTGACGTCGTTTACAGTTGGCATAGTCTTACTTTGCGATGTTCACTTGCAGGTAATCGTGGCGCGACAGCGGGTCGTCGCCATAACGGTTCTTGCCTTCCCCGCCGCGGCGGCAAAGCAGGAGCAGTACCCAGAGCGGGCCCAGGACCGGGATCAACAGCAAAAGAAGACTCGGGCCGGAGCGGCCGATATCATGCAGGCGTTGGGTGGAGACGGCCAGCGCGCCCCAGGTGAAGGCCAGCGCGAACGCGGCGGCGCCGGGATCGCCAAGCAGCTCATTGGCGAGCATGCCGAAGGCCAGGCAGACCAGGCCAAGCGCGATGATACGTGTCAGCCAGGTGCGGCGATTGATGCGCCCCTGGCATCGGAAATATTTTGCTAGCAGTTCCATTTCTTTTCCACAAAGGACGGGGCGGGCCCGAAAAGTGGACTAGCTTAGCAAATCCTCATAACGTTGCAAAACGGAATTCATATCGGAACACCGATGATCACGCTCGACGCCTTGAACAAGGCGGTCGCTTCGACGCCCATTTCGAGCTCCATCGCTTGCTCGCTGTCGCGCGTGACAGTGGCCGCGATGGTGCCGCCGCCGGGCAAGGCAATGGTCACCTCGGAATTGACGGCGCCAGGCTGCACGCGGCATACCGTGCCGCGCAGCTGATTTCGCGCCGACAGTTTGCCGGTTTCGCCGGTCGCCAGGATGATCGAAGAAGCCTTAACTAAAGCGAAAGCTTCCGTTCCTTCTTGCAAACAAAGGCTTTCTGCGCTCTCGTGTGTGATGATTGCAACAATCTCCTGGCCGCCAACAATGCGCAGGATGATTTCGTCATTGACCGCGCCCGGCTTGATGCGTGCCACGGTTCCGGAGAATTGATTGCGCGCGCTGGTTTTCATTTTCATTGATTGCAACAGGAGGTAGTCATCTGCCAACCCTTGCGATTGGCGGCTCAGGTGTTTCATGAACACACTGTGCTCATATTCGATGCGGCGGAAGTTCGCCACCAGCTGCGCGCCGCGATGTGTGAGCCGCGTACCGCCGCCGCCCTTGCCGCCGGCCGATCGTTCCAGCAGCGGTTCGCCTGCCAGGTTGTTCATCGCATCGATCGCATCCCAGGCGGCCTTGTAGCTCATGCCGATTGCCTTGGCGCCTTGCGTGATCGAGCCATGCTGCGCGATGCTGGCCAGCAGTTCGACGCGCTGGTGGCCGCCGAAGTCCTTGCCATCAAGCGTGATCCACACTTCGCCTTGCAGTGCGACCTCTTTAACCATTGCTACCCTCCCCCGGCCACGCGGCCGTCAGCCATCGTCAATACATGCCCCCCGAAAGTGGCGGCATCGTCGGGATCATGCGTAATCAGCAGCATCGGTATATCGAGCCGGCGTTGCAGGCTATCGAGTTCGGTACGCATGCGCACGCGCAGCGCCGGGTCCAGCGCAGCGAATGGCTCGTCCAACAGCAGCGCAGCAGGTTCCGCCACCAGCGCACGGGCCAGCGCCACCCGCTGCCGCTGGCCGCCGGATAATTCCGCCGGCCGCTGATGCGCGACCTCGGCCAGGCCGAAAGCTTCCAGCCAATAGCGCACTGCTTCCGGTTCGCCGCGCAGCGACGGATTGAACCAGCCGCGCTGCAGGCCGAAGCCGATGTTCTGCCGCACGTTCAGGTGCGGGAATAAGGCATAGTCCTGGAACAGGTAGCCCACGCGCCGCTTGCGCGTCGGTACATCGATTCCCGCGCTGCTGTCGAACAGCTTCTGCCCATCCAGTTCAATCACGCCGCTGTCAGGACGCGACAAGCCGGCAATCGCTTTCAGCATCTGGCTCTTGCCCGCGCCTGATGCGCCGTAGATCACCACCCGCTTGCTCGCCGATTCGAACTGCGCATCGAGCAGGAAACTGCGCGGCCCGGCGCGCAGGGCCTTGCGGATATTCACACTGATCGTCATGCCGCCCCCTGCACGCGATTCGGTACCAGCCGGTTCGCAGCCACCAGCACGATGATGCAGGTGAGCGACGTAATGATCACCAGCAGGTTGGCCGTATCGTCCTGCCCCGCCTGCACCGCCTCATAGACGGCAATCGACAGCGTTTGCGTCTTGCCGGGAATGCTTCCCGCCACCATCAGCGTGGCGCCAAATTCACCCATCGAACGGGCGAAGGCCAGCAAGGTGCCGGCCAGCACGCCGCGCCACGCCAGGGGCAGGCTGACACGCAGGAATACGGCAAGCGGCGGCACGCCAAGCACGCGGGCGGCCTGCTCCAGCTGCACGTCGACAGCTTCAAATGCCGAACGCGCGCCTTTCAGCACCAACGGGAAAGCGGCTACCGCTGCCGCGATGACGGCGCCCTGCCAGGTGAAAATCAGGTTGATACCGAAGTGCTGCTGCAGCCAATGCCCAATCGGACCATTGCGGCCAATCAGCACCAGAAGGTAATAACCGAGCACCGTCGGCGGCATCACCATCGGCAGCGTGAGCAAGGCATCGAGCACATCGCGGCCGGGGAAGCGGCCGCGCGCCAACAGGTAGCCGAAGCCGACGCCCAGCACCAGGTCAATCAGGGTAGCCCATAACGCCACCTTCAGTGACAGGCCGAGTGCGATCAGCGCAACATCCATTGCTTATGGTTTTCCGAATCCGTGGCGCGCCAGGATGGCCTGGCCGCCGGCCGACATGATGAAATCGGCAAAGCCGCGCGCGCCCGCCGGATTCGGCGCGTCCTTGATGAGGGCCAGCGGATAGGTGATCGGCTTCGAGGTCGGCACCACCAGCGCGGTGCGCACCTTCTCCGCTTGCGAAGCGACGTCGGTCTGGTACACCAACCCTGCCTCGACTTCGCCACGGGCGATGTAATCAAGGCTCTGGCGCACATTCGTCCCGAACACGAATTTCGGCTCCAGTTCGCCCCACAGCCCTAACTTTTCCAGCGCGGCCTTGGTGTAGCGGCCGACAGGTACGCTAGCCGGATTGCCGGTGGTCAGGCGCCGCAGCGCCGGCTGCCGCAAGTCAGCCAGCGTGCGCAGTTCCAGCTTGCTGCCGAACGGAACGGCCACCACCAGGCGATTGCTGGCGAAGTCGCGGCGACTGCCCGGCGCCAGGTGCGGCTGGGCCTTGTCCATGGCTTCCTGGTCGGCGGAGCCAAAGACATCCACTGGCGCCCCCTTGGCAATCTGGGCCACCAGCGCATCGGAAGCCGCGAAGTTCAGCAAGACCTTGTCGCCCGGATGGGCTGCTTCGTAGGCCGCTGCTGCCTCACGGAAAGCGTTGTTGAGACTGGCTGCGGCGGATACAGTGATATCTGCAGCGGAGGCGGCGCCTGCGGCGCCCAACAGCAAGACAGCAGTGATACGTTTCATCAGCACTCCTTTCCAAAAGCGCAATATACACGATTATACAGCGCAAAATTTTTTGAATCGTCCTATAATTTCAGTAAATCCTGAAAATTCAAAAACTCAAGGAAGCAGATCAAGAAATGGTAAACCTGAGCCCTCTCGCACAGAAATTCATCCTCCACTTTGGCGAAATGGGCAGCCGCTGGGGGATCAACCGCACTGTCGGGCAAATCTATGCCCTGCTCTACGTCAGCAACCGCCCGCTGAATGCCGATGAAATTGCAGAGCACCTGGAATTTTCGCGGTCCAACGTTTCGATGGGCTTGAAGGAACTGCAGTCCTGGCGCCTGGTCAAGCTGCTGCACCAGCCAAACGACCGCCGCGAATATTTCGAACCGCCGAAAGACGTGTGGGACATCTTCAAGGCCTTGCTGGAAGAACGGCGCCGCCGCGAGGTCGAGCCGACCCTGTCCATGCTGCGCGATGCAATGCTGGAATCCGCCTCCACGGCGGAAGACCGCTATGCCCAGGAACGCATGCGCGAGATGTATGAACTGATCGAGCTTTCCAGCTCCTGGTTCGACGACGTGCAGCGCCTGTCGCCGGACACCCTGGCTTCCCTGATGAAAATGGGCTCCACCGTCAAGAAGCTGCTTGATGTCGGCGACGTAGTGCGCGGCAAGTTCCGCTCGAGCCGCAGCGAGGCCGAAGAGGATAGCAAATGAAGCCCCCCGGCCGCCACAGCCTGGCCCTAACCATCACGATTGCACTAGCCGTCAAGGCCTTGCTGCTGTACGGCCTGTGGTACGCCTTCTTCTCGCATCCGCAAACCAAGAAAATGCGGCTACCGACCGGGCAGGTGGAACGACACCTGCTGGCGGCGCCCGCGCCAACCCTTACCGAAAAGGTCAAAGATGGCACCCGTCGATGAAGTTGTTGCCCTGTCCCGGCTGCAGTTCGGACTCACCGCCCTATACCATTTCCTGTTTGTCCCGCTGACGCTGGGCCTGTCCTGGATCCTGGTCATCATGGAGTCGGTCTATGTGATGACCGGCCGCGAAATCTATCGCGACATGACCAGGTTCTGGGGCAAGCTGTTCGGCATTAACTTTGCCATGGGTGTTACCACCGGCATCACGCTGGAATTCCAGTTCGGCACCAACTGGGCTTATTACTCGCACTATGTGGGCGATATCTTCGGCACGCCGCTGGCGATCGAGGGCATGATGGCCTTCTTCCTCGAATCGACCTTCGTCGGCCTGTTCTTCTTCGGCTGGAACAAGCTCTCCAGGCGCCAGCACCTGCTCGTCACCTTCCTGGTGGCGCTGGGCTCCAGCCTGTCCGCTCTATGGATCCTGATCGCCAACGGCTGGATGAACCATCCGGTCGGCGCGGAGTTCAATGTCGACACCATGCGCATGGAACTGACCAGCATCGCCGACGTGATCTTCAACCCGGTCGCCCAAGTGAAGTTCGTGCATACCGTGGCTGCAGGTTACGTCACGGCCTCCATGTTCGTGCTTGGCGTCTCCGCCTGGTACCTGCTGAAGGCGCGCGACGTGGCGTTTGCCCTGCGCTCGTTCGCGATTGCGGCAGGCTTTGGCTTGGCCTCGACCCTGTCGGTGATCGTGCTCGGCGACGAATCAGGCTACACCGTGGGTGAAGTGAATAAAGTCAAGCTGGCCGCCATCGAAGCCGAATGGCACACGGAACCCGCTCCTGCCGGCATCACTGTATTCGGACTGCCCAACGACGAGCATCAACGCACCGACTACGCCATCAAGATCCCTTACGTCATGGGCCTCATTGCCACTCGCTCGATCGACAAGCCGGTCATTGGCATTTCCGACCTGAAGGCAAACCACGAAGTCCGCATCCGCAATGGCATGCAAGCTTATGCTGCACTGACGCGCATCAAGGCCGGCGATAAGTCGCCCGAGGCGCTGGCAGGCTTCAAAGCGCTGCAAGAAGACTTGGGCTATGGCCTGCTGCTCAAGAAGTACACGCCAAACGTGATCGACGCTACCGACGCCCAGGTAAAGATGGCGGTGGATGACACTATCCCCAAAGTAGCCCCGCTGTTCTGGGCCTTCCGCGGCATGGTCGGGCTTGGCCTGGTCTTCCTGTTCATCTTCAGCGCCTCGTTCTATTTCCTGATCCGCCAACGCCTGGCGCCGCAGCGCTGGCTGCTCAAGCTGGCCGTGTTTGCGATCCCGCTGCCGTGGATTGCCGCGGAACTGGGCTGGATCGTGGCGGAATACGGTCGCCAGCCCTGGACGATTGCGGGGATTTTGCCGACCCACCTGTCGGCCTCCAGCATCCAGCCATCGAACCTGTATTTCAGCCTGGCCGGCTTCGCCGTGTTCTATACCGTGCTGCTGGTGATTGAAATGAAGCTGATGTTCAAGTACGCCCGCCTCGGCCCAAGCGCCCTGCACACCGGCAAATACCATTGGGAGCAGCAAGCATGATCTTCGACTACGAAACCTATAAAGTGATCTGGTGGTGCTTCGTCGCCATACTGCTACTTGGCTTTGCCCTGACCGACGGGTTTGACTTCGGCGTCGGCATGGCGCTCCCCTTCCTCGGCAAGGACGACACCGAGCGCCGCGTCATCATCAACACCATCGGCCCGACCTGGGAAGGCAACCAGACCTGGTTTATTGCCGCGGGCGGCACGCTGTTCGCAGCCTGGCCGCTGGTGTATGCCGCCGCATTCTCCAGCCTTTATATCGCCTTGATCGTCGCCCTTTTCGCCCTGTTCTTCCGGCCTGTGGGCTTCGATTACCGCAGCAAGATCGCCGACCCGCGCTGGCGCAACAGCTGGGACTGGGGACTGTTCATCGGCGGCTTCGTGCCACCGCTGATATTCGGCGTCGGCATGGGCAACGTGCTGCAAGGGGTCCCGTTCCGCTACGACGACCTGCTGCGACTCGAATACACCGGCAATTTCTTCCAGTTGCTCAACCCATTCGGCCTGCTGTCGGGCGTGCTGGCTGTCGCCATGCTGGCCATGCACGGCGCCACCTTCCTGCACCAGAAGACGGAGGGCGTTATTGCCGACCGCGCACGCCGCATGGCGATAGTTGCCGCCGCGCTGACCATCGCATTGTTCGCCGCCGCCGGACTATGGGTCGCCACGTCCCTGCCCGGCTACCGCATCACTGCCATGCCCGACGCCGGTACCGCCTTCATGCCCCCAGCGAAAACCGTGGTCCTTGCCGCCGGCGCGTGGATGGACAATTATTCGCGCTGGCCGCTGACGCTGGCCTTCCCAGCGGCAGCCATCCTCGGCGCCGTGCTGGTGATGGTGTTCAGCGCCGCACGCCGCACGGTTGCAGCCTTCCTCGCCAGCGGCATGAGCGTGGCAGGCATTCTGCTAACGGCCGGCGGCGCCATGTTCCCCTTCGTCCTGCCGTCTTCGCTGGTGCCCTCGCACAGCCTGACTGCGTGGGATGCCACTTCCAGCCACAAGACGCTGGCCGTGATGTTCTGGGTCGTGGTGATCATGCTGCCAATTATCGTGATGTACACAAGCTGGGTGTACCGCGTCGTGCGCGGCAAGGTCACCAGCGCCCACATTCACGAAAACGAACACACCGCCTATTGAAAGGAAATAGCCATGTGGTACTTCACCTGGATCCTCGGCATCTGCGTTGCCGTCTTCGCGGCCATCATCAATGTGATGTGGCTCGAAGCTAACTATGCCTTTGGCGAACGTAACGAAGACCTGACTCGCTCACGATTCGAATCCGCCCGCGACGCCGACGTGTAGCTAGATGCATCAACGAAGACCCAGTTTGCAGCGGCGGCGGCAGGGAGCGCGCCTCGGCCGTGCTGGCACGCGTCGGCGGCAACGCCATCACCTGCTTGGATGGAAGTATCAGGCTATCCTGACCACGTCCGGATAAGCGGGACGCGCGTCCTCGTGGAACAGATCACCGAGATAGAGCGCCAGGTCGCGCTCCTCGACCTCGTGCGGGATGACGAAGTCGGCCGCGCGCCGCTTGCCGTCCGAACCGGGATAAAAAGCAGCCCACTGGCCGCCCTGGCGCTCAATATGGATGCGCGTGCCGAATACATTGAACTTCAACGACATTCAAAGCTCCTCGATGCGTAAAGTGCCCGACTGCAGCGGGCGCACGAGGATATTGTACACATCGACATCGAAGCTCACCGCGGCCGCCCGCGGCTTGTCCAAACCAAGATAGCACCAGCGATCGATTATCGCACGCTGGCGCAGTCCAGCCGATTCTTCAACGATTGCCACCGCGCCAGCAAACGGCCAGCGTGTCACGCGCAACGGTTCCAGCGCCTGGCGTACCCGTACTGCGTGATCGGCGGCAGGCTCTTCGCCAGTGCAAGCACCCTTGCAGCGCGCCACCTGCCGCGCAAAACACGGCCGCCCCGGAACGCCCTTCTCAAGCCCGGTCGCCACCGGGCATAGGCCACGCGCATGAACTACGTCGCGCAGCGTTTCGATGGCCGCCTTCCTGCTGCCAAACAGTCCATATAGCTGCCCCGCCAGCGCAAAGTCCACTTCCCGCGCAAAGACGATCTCGGGATGGTCGCCCGCCATGCTGATAGAGCACATTACGCGCAGCCTGCGCAGCTTGGAATTGAAAACCGGCTGGTGCAGTTTGACCAATTCCGATTCGCGCAGCAAAGCGCCAATCTCGCCCCCGGTGCGCTCGAAGTCGATGGTGGCGGCGCGCGCCAGCATCTGCATTTCCTCCGCCGTTCGCATGTGCGACAGCACCCGTGTGCGGATATTGACGCTCTTGCCGATGTAGACCGGCTTGCCGGCCGCATCGCGAAAGATGTAAATCCCCGGCAGCGACGGCAAGGCATCGATGCATTCTCTGGGGATGTGGGCGGGATAGCTGAAGTTCAATACGGGGTCGCTGACCACCAGCAGTCCCAGCGAATTGACGTGGGTGCGCATGCGGCCATGATACCATTCGCCCCGCCATGAAATACCTCAGCGCTTACTCAGAACAGACACTTTCCCAGGTCCGCCAGGTAATGGACCAGGGCCGCCTTGGCGAAGTACTGCTGCAACGTTATCCGAAAGCCCATGATATCCGCAATGACCGTGCGCTGTACGACTACGTCCAGGATCTGCGCAACGAATTCCTGCGCAATGCGGCCCCGATTGACAAAGTGGCGTTCGACAGCAAGATCCACGTGATCAACCACGCGCTCGGCCTGCACACCTCTGTCTCACGCGTGCAGGGCGGCAAGCTGAAAGCCAAGCACGAAATCCGCGTGGCGACAATGTTCAGGGAAGTTCCGCTGGAATTCCTGCGCATGATCGCGGTGCACGAACTGGCCCACGTAAAAAAAAAGCAACACGACAAGCCGTTCTACAAGCTGTGCACCTATATGGAGCCGAACTACCACCAGTACGAGTTCGACACCCGCCTCTACCTGACCCACCTCGACGCTTCGGGCCAGCGCCTCTGGTAGGCGCCTTTCAATACCCCGGCGAGCCAGCCGGAAGTGTATTCAGCATTTCAGGCTTTGCACCAGCGCGCCTGGCGAAGCGTTCACGCGCACCAGGGCCGCGTGCTGCGGCTTGATGAAGCCTTCGTCGCAGGCGTGTTCGATGAAGCCGACCAGCTTGTCGTAGAAACCATCGACGTTCAGCAGGCCAACCGGCTTGCTGTGGATGCCGAGCTGCGACCAGGTCAGCATCTCGAACAGCTCTTCCAGCGTGCCCATGCCACCCGGCATGGCGATAAAGCCATCCGACAACTGCGCCATCATGGCTTTTCGCTCGTGCATATCCTTGACGATGAACTGGCGCGTCAGGCCGTTATGGCCTACTTCGCGCTCGACCAGGGCGGTCGGGATCACGCCGGTCACTTCGCCGCCAAGGCGCAGCACCTCGTCGGCGATCACGCCCATCAAGCCCACATTGCCGCCGCCATACACCAGCGCCAGGTTTTGCTCCACCAGGGCCGCGGCCAGCGCACGCGCCTGTTCGGCGTAACGAGGGGAAGCGCCGGCGTTGGCGCCGCAATATACGCAAATCGATTTCATTTGAGCTTCTTCAGGTATTCTTCGGACAGTTTCTGGAACAGCAGGCTGGTTTCACCGCGCAGGTAAGGGCCGATCTGGGACAGCACCTGGTAGCAGCCGCGCGCCAGTGCATCGGCCATCGATTGCTGTTCGGAGTATTTGCGCGGGTTGCGCACGTATTCGTAGGACAGCCAATAAGTCGCCACTACCACCATATTCACCGACATCGCATCGATCGCCATGTCGCTGGCTTCCAGCGAGCCTTCGCTGCGCAAGTCCAGGCACAGGTTGCGCGCCACCTTGATCTTGTGGGCCAGCAGTTCCTTGAACTCCAGCTCCAGCTTGCGGTTGCGCGACAGCAGGTCGTTCAGGTCGCGGTAGAAGAAGCGGTAACGCCAGATCAGCTCGAACATCAGGTGCAGGTACAGCCACACGTCCTCCACGTTTGAGCGGCGGCCGCTAGGCACCTGCAGCATGCGCTCCGCTTCGGCCTTGAACTGGACGAAGATCGAGTTGACGATATCGTCCTTGTTCCTGAAATGGTAATAGAGGTTCCCCGGGGAGATATTCATCTCCTCGGCAATGACGGTGGTCGTGATATTGGGCTCGCCGAACTCGTTAAACAAGCGCAGCGAGAGTTCCAGGATGCGTTCGCGGGTTCGTCTTGGCGCTTTTTGTAGCATAACAGGGGGGCTCTATTGTTTCCCCTGCAAGGATATCACTATTAGAAGTTTTCCAGAAGTTACGCTTTTTTCGTTGTGGCCTTTTTGACGGGCTTTTTCACCAAAGCCTTCAATTCTTCGACCTGCCGGCTCAGTTCATCCATCCGGTCGATCAGGGCGTTGATGTCCTGCCGCATGGGCACGCCAATCGAGTCCAGCGCCCGGGTCACCCGCTCCTCGAACACTTTTTCCAGTGAATTGACGGTTTCGCGCACATGGACGGCGCGGTCTCCTTCGACGGCTCGGGCACGCTTTTGCAGGTCGGTGAAGGCCCCCAGCCCCGCCTTCCAGATGTCCTGTGCCGATTCGCGCACTGCCTTGGTCAGCCGTTCTTCGCTTTCCTCAAACGATTTCGTCTTTTTAACCATGGCGGCGGCTCCTGTATCTGTCCTGCTGCCATTGTAAGTCGCGCTCTCTAGAACGGGGCTTCTAATGCGGTCTACGATGCCCGCATGGGGCCGAAAACCCTGTGGGTCTCCGCCGACAGCGCCCGGGCGCTGAAAAACGGTGCCCACGGCTACCGCATCGGCCAGGCGGCCGATTAATTGAGGTATTGCGGCGCCCTGACTTGCGAATGCAGCCGGAAGCCTTCGCGGATATTCTCGCGCAGCACCGCGCCCTTCCACGGCTTGGTGTAGAAGCGGTCAATCGCCCCGTGGTTGATGGCCGCCATGATCGGCGTCAGGTCGGCATAGGCCGACAGCATGATCCGGAACGTATCCGGCGCCAGGTTCTTGACCCGCTCCATGAACTCGGTCCCGGTCATCATCGGCATGCACTGGTCGCACAGGATCACCTGCACGCGGTGCCGCGCCAGCACGTCGAAGCCTTCCGCCGCGGTCTGCGCGGTCAGGATCCGGTAGCCGTCCTGCGCCAGGAAATCGCTCAGCACATCGAGCATGAAGGCATCATCATCGACAATCAGCAAGGTTTGCTGGTCGACGATGCTTTCGTCGTTTGGCGTCTGCAGGTGGCGCCCTTCGCGCAGCATCTGCACGAAGTCCCCCTCTGGCAAGGGGCGGCTGAAGTAATAGCCCTGCATTTCGTCGCAGTCGTGGCGCCGCAGGTAGGACAATTGCGCATCCTTCTCCACGCCCTCCGCAATCACTTTCAATTTCAGGCTGTGGGCCATATTGATAATGGCCAGCACGATCGCCGCATCGTCCGGATTGCTGGTCACCTCGCGCACGAATGCGATGTCGATCTTCAGCTTGTCGATCGGGAAGCGTTTCAGGTAAGCCAGCGAAGAGTAGCCGGTGCCGAAGTCGTCGATCGAAATCTTCACGCCCAGACCCTTCAGGTTTTGCAGGACCGTGATGGTTTCCTCGGCATTGGACATCAGCGAGCTTTCTGTCAGCTCCAGCTCCAGCAGTTCCGGCGAGATATCGTTCTCCTTGATGGCCCGCATCACCTCTTCTTCCAGGCCGCCGACGAAGAACTGGATTCCGGATACGTTGACCGACAAATGCACTGGGCCGACATCCCCTTTCGCCCACTCGGCAATCTTGCGGCAGGATTCATGCATCACCCAGCTCCCGACTCGCACGATCAGCCCGGTTTCCTCCAGCAGCGGGATGAACAGCGCCGGCGACACCAGCCCGTGGCCTGGCCGCTCCCAGCGCAGCAGCACCTCGGCGCCGCTGATGCGGCCGGAGGCAATATGTACCTTGGGCTGGTAGTACAGCCTGAATTCGTTGTTGTCGATGGCGCGCCGCAGCGCATTTTCCATGTCCAGCCGCGCCAGCGATTGCGCATTCATTTCCGCGGTGAAGAAGCGGAAGGCGTCGCGGCCCGCCTCCTTGGCGCGGTACATCGCCGTATCGGCGTACTGGATCAGCGTATCGGGATCGCTGCCATCTTCCGGGAAAACGGAAATGCCGATGCTGGCGGTGACCGTCACCTCGTGGCCCTTCAGGTCGAAGGGCTGGCGCATCGCATCGCGGATCTTGTCGACTACCGCAATGGCGTTCTGCGCACCTTCCGGCAGCATCAGGATCGCCGCGAATTCGTCGCCCCCGAAACGCCCGATCGTGTCGCGCACGCGCAGGCACTCCACCAGGCGGCTGGAGAACTGCCGCAGCAGCTCGTCGCCGATGGTGTGGCCCAGCGTGTCGTTGATGTTCTTGAAGCGGTCCATGTCGAGGAACAGTACCGCCAGCGCCCAGTTATGCTCGGCCGCCTGTTTCAGCGACAGCTTCAGGGAATCGTAGAACTGGCTGCGGTTCGGTAGGCCGGTCAGGGTATCGAAATGGGCCAGCTTGAGCAGGCGGCGCTCCGCCTCCTTGCGCTCCGTGATGTCGCGCGCGACGGCCACCAGGATCCAGTTCTGGCCCGAACGCAGCGTGCGGCGCTGCACTTCCACGGACAACGGCGAGCCGTCCTTGCATTCAAGCAGCAACTCGGCCATCGCCCCGCTCTGGTCGCCCGCCAGCAGCTTGTCGTACAGGTCCTGCAAAGGCTGCAGGCCGGGATCAAGCTCACGATCCGGCCCAACCTTCAGGAATTCCTCGCGCGCGAAACCCAGCATGCGGCAGGCTGTCACATTGACGTCGATGAAGCAGGAATTGGCGCGGTCGACCAGGAAGATCGCATCGGCCGTCGCGTCCATGGCAAGCCGGAAGCGGCGCAGGTCTTCGTCAAGCCGGATGCGCGCGTTCATATCCAGCTGGAGCTGGGCGTGGTGGCGGCTGATCTCCTCGTACAGCAGCAGGTTCTCGTAGGCGACCGAAATCTGCGCCGCCACCGTCACCGCCACGCGTTCATCGACTTCGTTGAACTCGTCGGCGCCCAGCTTGTCCACCAGGTAGAGCCAGCCGTGCACGCGGTCGCGCGAGGCAATCGGCACGCCAAGGAAGGAATGCACCTGCGGGTGGCCGGCCGGCAGCCCGATCTCGCGCGGATCGCCGCCCAGGCGGCTCATGCGCACCGGCTGGCGTTGCTGCAGCAGGCTCTCGAGGATGCCGGCGCGCGGCTGGCCCGCCACGACCTGGGCCTGTTCGCCCACGCCGCAGGAAGCAAAATAACTGGTCTCCTGCGCATCCTGTTCCAGCACGCCGATGCAGGCGAAGCGCGACACGCAAATATTCTGGGCTACGCGCACGCCGATTTCGATCAGGCCTTGCGCATCGCGCTCGGCGCCGAGCTCGATCCCCAGCTCGATCAGGGCCGTCAGGCGCAAGCTGACAGCCTGCAGGCTGGAGAGGGAGCGCGACAGGCGCTCGGTCATCTGGTTCAGGTGTTCCGGCTCGCCTTCATGCGCCTCGCCATTGTTGGCGATGCGCGTAATGAGCTGGCTGCTCGACTCCAGTTCGTCGATGTATTCCGCCACCTTGTGCTCGATATCGAACAGGCGGCCCTGGCTGGGCGGCTCCGGTGCAAATGCCGGCAGCGCCTCGCCCTGCTCCGCCATGCCCAGGGCCTGGTGCACCGTCTTCAGGATCACGTCCGGGTCGGACGGCTTGGGCAGCACCCAGCGCACGCCGCACGCTTCCGCCACCGCCATCGCCTCGCGTTCGCGGTAGGTCGCGGTATAGAAAATGATCGGCACGTCAGCCAGTTCCGGCTTGCTGCGGATGCGGTTGACGAATTCATAGCCATCCATGTTCGGCATCAGGATGTCGGATATGACCAGGTCCGGCCGCTCCGCTTCCATCACCTTCAAGCCTTCCATGCCGCTGGACGCTTCCAGCAGGCGGTGGCCGCTGTAGCCAAGCAGCGTCATCAGGAATTCGCGGTTCAGCACATGGTCATCGACGATCAGGATCGTCGCGATGTCGTTCTCATCCCGGGACGACATCTCCCCCGGCAAAAAAGACTCGATTTGCGAGACGAAGGTGTCAGGCTCGATCGGCTTGCCGATATAGCCGTCAAAGCCGGCAGCGAGCAGCTTTTCGCGGTCGCCGACCATGGCCAGCGCGGTCACGGCCAGCGCGGGAATGTCTTTCAGTTCCGGGTCTTGTTTCAGTTGCGCCACCACGCCGTAGCCATCGAGCTTGGGCAGGTGCACGTCGCAGATGATCAGGTCGGGCACTTCGCGGCGCGCCACTTCCACGCCTTCCTCGCCGTTGTGGGCCAGGAGCGGCTGATAGCCGAAGGCACGGAGCAGGTACACCATCAGCTCCATATTCGTAGGGTTGTCTTCGATAATCAGGATGCGTGCTGACATTGGTACTCCTGTCAATGTATCGCCTCTAGTATCCGCTATTCCAGCGGCAATGTGAGCACAAATATGCTGCCATTGCCAGGCTTGTCGAAATGCCGGACCGAGCCGTTCAGCAGTGCCGCCAGTTTCTGGCTCAGGCGAATGCCCAGTTGTTGCATGATGTCTTCCGTGACGCCGGTACCGGTGTCGCTGACACTGACTTGCACCACGGGCTTGCCCTCCGCCACGCTGCGTTCCAGGGCGATACTGACTTCACCGCGTTCGGTAAATTTGATCGCGTTAGTCAACAGGTTGCCCAGGATCTGCTGCAAGGCGCGACGGTCGGTGCGCAGCATCACGGCTTGCGCCGGAGCGCGGAAATGCAGCACCAGCCCTTTCTGCTTTGCCTGCGGGCGCAACGCCAGCACCAGTTCTTCGACAACGGCACGGCAGTTCAGCGGCTCGGCGTTCAACTCCACCTTGCCCGAGCCGATCTTGGCAAAGTCGAGCAGGTCGTTGATCAGGGCGAGCAGGTGGCGCGCGCTGGCTTGCACGGTACGCAGCTGCTGTTCCTGATCCGCATTCAAGGGACCGGGAAGCTGCATCAGCAACGTGCCTGTGAAACCGATGATGGCATTCAGCGGCGTGCGCAATTCATGCGACATGCTGCCCAGGAAGCGCTCCTTGGCCTGGCTGGCCTTTGCCAGTTCGCTGACATCACGTACGGAATGGACTTGCAGCCTGCTGTCGCCGGCGCCCAGCTGGCTGCTGCGCACATCCGCCGGGAACCTGTCCCCGCCCTTGCGCGCCCCCCAGGCTTCCGGCCCCCTGGGCAGCACGGCTTCAAGGGCCATGCCGCGCATTTCACCCGGCAGGTAGTCAAACAGGTCTTCCGCCCGGCAGTTGGCCAGCACGATGCGGCCAGACTCGCTGGCCACCACGATAGCATCCGGCATGGATTCGAGCAGGCTGCCAAAGCACTCTTCGGCCTCCAGGGTTTCTTCGAGCTTGCCGTAGTCTGTCGCCATCGTCCCGCTTTCTTATTGAAACCAACTAGGGTCAAAATTGCAGCGTTTCTTGCTTGGCCTCAAGACAGTCTAAGTGATACCCAAAATCTCCGCAAGAATGTGGCTTGCGATCGCTGGATGGCGGCCCATGCCGACATGGCCGATGCCATGCAGTGCGATATTGCGGGCGCCGGGCAGGTGGCAGGAATCCTGCGGCGCGATGATGTTGTCGTGCCAGGAGTAGATGGAAGTGAACAGGCCGCGCCGGTTGCGGTCGGCGGCGTCCAGCTGCGCCAGCCATTCGGCATTGCGCTGCATCTGGCGCGCGTTGTGGCCCGGCCCCAGGTGCGCCAGGTCGGTGCCGTGGTGCGGCGTAGCCAGCGTGATGATGCGCGCCACATGCGCGGCGCCGAAGCGGCGCAGCCAGGCGCGCGCCACCAGCCCGCCCATGCTGTGCGCCACGATGATGAGCTTCGCGCTGCCGCTGGCAGCCAGCAGCGCCTGCACGCCCTGCTCCAGCTGCACGGCAAAGTCTTCGATATCGCCGAACACCGGTTCCAGGTCCACGGTGGCATGACTGTAGCCGCGCTCTTCCAGCTGCTCGGCCAGGTGCACCCAGAAGCCGCCGTTGGCACCATAGCCGTGCACCAGCAGCACCGGCAAGCCGTGCGGCGTCCTTGCAATATGCATGCGGGGCTGGTGGCGCAACATATGCCACGACGTCACGGCCATGGTGGACGCATACTCGTGAAAGAACAGCTGCAAGCGTTGCAGCAGGCCCAGGTGAGCCTCCTCCGGCAGCGGCCGCCGCGTCATGCGGAAATTGTTGGCCGTGATCGCCAGGCGTACCAATAGCACAACAATCACCGCCAGCAGCAGCGCCACATCGGCCGGCACCAGGCGCGATAAGGCCCATGCGATGACGATCGCAACGGCCACTTGCGTGGCCATGATCATCAGCAGCATGCGTTTTACCATGGGTCAGGCGGTCCTTGCCAGGCGCTCGGCCAGGCCGCTTGCCAGCCGGGCCGCGACGCCATAGATCGACAGCTGCGGATTGGCGCCGATCGAGGTCGGGAACAGCGAGCCATCGTGCACCGACAGGTTGCCGATGCCGCGATACAGCCCGTCCGGCGCCACAACCCCGGTGGCGGCATCGCCCGTCATCGCGCAACCGCCCATGACGTGGGCCGAGACCACGCGCGTCAGCAGCTTTTGCATCGGCAGCACGGCAATGGCCTGCCTCGCTTCATCCCAGTTCCTGTAGGGCTGCCGCACCAGTTCGTGCACCGGACCCACGCCGTCGGCGCCGGCGGCGAACTGGATTTCCGCCATGGTCAGCAAGGCGCGGCGCGCGCCTTCCCAGAAGTAAGGCGTCAACGGGTAGTCCAGGCGCGGCGAGCCGTCGCTGTACAGCGTCACGCGGCCGCCGGCCGCTTCCGGATGGAAGCCGTCGCGCAGCAGCGCCAGCATGCCCTGCACCTTGGCAAAGTGTTTCATCAGATTGGCATGGGCCGGGCCGTAGCCCGCCAGCGTGGTCGCGCCAAGCACCGGATGCAGCGGAGCGACTTCCAGCTTGTAGCCCATGGGGCCGTCCAGCGCCTGGGTGTGCAGGAAATGGTCGGAATAGACGGTCTGCGGCGCGCCATTGAAGGCTTCCACCGCTTGCGGGTACAGCCCCATCGAGACCACCACCGGATGCAGGAAGGTGCGCTGGCCAAGCAGCTGCTGCGGATCGGGCGCACCGGAGCGCAGCAGCAGCGCCGGCGAGTTGATGGCGCCGCCTGCGACCACGAAGTGGCGCGCCTTGAGCGTCAGGCGGCGGCCGGTCGGTTCCATGCCATCCGCAGTCAACGCCACGCACTCGAGCGAAGTGGCATGGCCGCCCGCCAGCGTGAAGCGCTCGGCGCGGGCACGCGTCAGCAGCACGGCGCCTTTTTCCAGCGCGGATGGAATGGTCGTCACCAGCATCGACTGCTTGGCATTGGTCGGGCAGCCCATGCCGCAATAGCCCAGGTTCCAGCAGCCGTTGACGTTGCGCCGGATCAGGGCGGTCTTGATGCCCAGCTTGTCGGCGCCGGTGCGCAGCAGGTCATTGTTGGCGTTCGGCGGGGTCAGCCAGTCGTCGATGTGCAGGCGCTCTTCCATTTTCTGGAACCAGGGCGCCATGCCGTCCACGCTATAGTCATGCAGACCGTATTTCGACTGCCACCAGCCCAGCGTGTCGGACGGGGTGCGGAAGCTGGATGTCCAGTTGACCACGGTGGTGCCGCCGACGGTGCGGCCTTGCAGGATGTTGATCGCCTTGTCGGCGGTCTTGCGGGCGGCGGAATCCTGGTAAAGCGAAGGATAGGCATCCGCCTCGCGCATCTTGAAATCCTTCGACGATTTCAGCGCGCCCTCTTCCACCATCAGGACTTTCAGGCCGGCTTGCGCCAGGATTTCCGCCGTCACGCCGCCGCCCGCGCCGGTGCCGACCACGACCACGTCGGCATCGAAGCCGCGGTCCTGCTGCAAGGTGGAGGCATCGATGACTTGCCAGCCGGCGGCGATGCCGGCCTGGATTGGATCTGGAATCGGGCTGCTCATGCGCTCAACTCCTTCATCGGGCCGGAATAGGCGATGGCCGCCCAGGTCGAAGATTCGGCGTACCAGGCGCCGAGCACCAGGTCATGCAAGCCATGGTAAGCCGTCTGCAGCATCTCGGTGCGATGGGTGCGCCATCCCTCCAGGAAGGCCGCCACCTGCGCGGGGCTTGCCTGCGGCCAGGCCGGCACGCCAGCCAGCAGGCGGCGCGTGGGGGCCATGTTCAGCAAGCCGAACAGGTCACTGATTTCCTTCTGCACGCGCAGCGGCAGCCCATTGATGGCCGCGCCGACGCGGTCGATTGCCGCCTGCAGCGCAGCCGCGTCGGGCGAGACGCCGGTAATGGCTGGAATCAGCACCGCCAGCATGGTGCGGCCCGCGGCATCGAGCGCAAAACGCTCGGGCACGGCCGGACGGAGTTGCCGGTACACGGCCCCGCCGGCGACAAGCGCCAGGCCGCCCAGCAGCCCGGCCTTCAAGAATGATCTGCGTTGCATCTAGTCCCCTCTTAATAGTTATAGGGGGATTCTAAGGACGCCGCCGCGCCCCGACTAGAGAAAGACCTCTAATCCTTGCGGCTGCGCAGCTGCATCTGGCGCGCAATGCCGCGCAAGATGTTGACTTCTTCCGTTTCCAGCCCGGCGCGCGCAAACATGCGCTTCAGGCGGGGCATCAGCTTGCGCGGATTGTTAGCGTCGAGAAAGCCGACCTCGACCAGCGCCTGCTCCAGGTGTTCGTACATGCCGTCGATCTGGGCCGCGCTGGCCGCTTCGCCGTGGAAGCCGACCGGGCTGGCCGCACGCTGCCCGTCGAGCGCCGCCACGCGGCATTCATACACCAGGACCTGGGCCGCCTGCGCCAGGTTGAGCGAGGAATAGTCGGGATTGGCCGGGATATTCACCAGCACATTGCAAGGTTCGACGATCTCATTCGGCAGGCCAAAGCGCTCGTTGCCAAAGATCAGGGCCGCGCGCAATTCGTGGCCGTCAGCCAGTTGCCCGGCAAATTCGCGCGGCGTCACCACCGGCGGCGAAAACTCGCGCAGCCGCGCCGACACGGCCGCCGTGAAGTTGATGCCCTCCAGCGCCTCGGCCATGCTGCCCACCACCCGCGCCGCGGACAGGATATCCTGCGCGCCGGAGGCGAACGCCACCGCTTCCTCATGCTCGCAGGCCGCTTCGAAGCGCGGATTGACCAGCACCAGGTCGGAAAAACCCATGGTTTTCATGGCGCGCGCCACCGATCCGATATTGCCGGGGCGGCTGGTTTCCACCAGGACGACGCGCAGGCGGTGGAAGGTCGAAGGTGCGGTTTCGGTCTGCTTCATTTACAATAGCGGGATTCTGCGTTGGGCCGCATTTTACCTTGCCCGCACAACGCGCCGCTCTTTTTCAATCTTGTCATCATTTCCGCTGCCGGATGCGCGAAGCGTTTCCGTGGGCGGCAATGTCTATTTTACGGAAGCTAGTATGCACCCAATGCTGAATACGGCCATCAAGGCCGCGCGCCGTGGCGCCGCTGTGATCAACCGCGCATCCTTCGACCTGGATCGCGTGAACGTAACTGAAAAGCAACACAATGACTTTGTCACTGATGTTGACCAGGCTGCCGAACAGGCCATCATCGAAGTGCTGCTGAAAGCCTACCCGGACCATGCCATCTTCGCCGAAGAATCCGGCATCACCGGCACCGTAAATGACGAGAGCGAATACGTGTGGATCATCGATCCACTGGACGGCACCACCAACTTCATGCACGGCTTCCCACAGTACTGCATCTCCATCGCCCTGCAGCAAAAAGGCGTGGTGACCCAGGCCGTGGTCTACGACCCGGTGCACAACGACTTGTTTACCGCCACCAAGGGCGCCGGCGCCTACCTCAACGAAAAGCGCATCCGCGTCAACAAGCTCGACCGTATCAGCGGCGCCCTGCTCGCCTCCGGCTACAAGCCAGGCAGCCCGGCCGCCATCGCTGAATTCGCCAAGATGTTCACCATCATGGCCGAGCGCTCGCACGGCATCCGCCGCGCCGGCTCCGCCGCCCTGGACCTGGCCTACGTCGCCTGCGGCCGGCTGGATGGCTACTACGAAAAGAACCTCAAGCCATGGGACATCGCGGCCGGCGCCCTGCTGGTGACCGAAGCCGGCGGCATTGCCGGCGAGTTCAACGGCGAATCGAACTATATGAACAGCGGCCACATCATCGCGGCCTCGCCCAAAGTGTTCGGCCAGATGGTTGGCCTGCTGGCAGAGTTTGCATAAAAACAAGCGCAAAACCGCCACAACAGAGGCCCTGCGGGGCCTCTTTTCTTATTGCCGTGCGTCAACGATTCTGAGTTACTGTTATACTCCGCTCAGGGCCGACGTTTCCGTATGGCAATAATTTCCACATAATTTATATAATAACTATGAACTTTTCCGATCTCGGCTTGTCCGATGCCATTCTGCGCGCGGTCGCCGAAACCGGCTATACAGCCCCTACCCCGATCCAGGGCCAGGCCATTCCTGCCGTACTGAATGGCGGCGACCTGCTGGCCGGCGCCCAGACCGGCACCGGCAAGACCGCCGGCTTCACGCTGCCTGTGCTGCATCGGCTGTCGACCGACGCCGTCGGCAGCAAACTGGTCAACAATACTTCGCCGCGCCCGATCCGCGCCCTGATCCTGACGCCGACCCGCGAACTGGCGGCCCAGGTGGAAGAAAGCGTCAAGACCTACGGCAAATACACCAAGCTCAACTCGGCCGTGATCTTTGGCGGCGTCAGCATCAACCCGCAGATCAAGCTGCTCAAGCACGGCGTCGACATCCTGGTCGCCACCCCGGGCCGCCTGCTCGACCACATGGGCCAGGGCACCGTCAACCTCGACAAGATCGAAATCCTGATCCTGGACGAAGCCGACCGCATGCTGGACATGGGCTTCATCCGCGACATCCGCAAGGTGCTGGCCGCCCTGCCGCCGAAGCGCCAGAACCTGCTGTTCTCGGCCACCTTCTCCGACGAGATCAAGGCCCTGGCCGACGGCCTGCTGGACAACCCGAACACCATCGAAGTGGCACGCCGCAATTCGACGGTGGAAATCATTTCGCAGAAAATCCACCCGGTCGACCGCGACAAGAAGCATCCGATGCTGTCGCACCTGATTCGCACCCACGCCTGGACCCAGGTGCTGGTATTCACCCGCACCAAGCACGGCGCCAACAAGCTGGTCGAGCAACTGGGCAAGGATGGCGTGAAAGCCATGGCGATCCACGGCAACAAGAGCCAGACTGCGCGTACCCGCGCGCTGGCCGAGTTCAAGGATGGCACGCTGCAGTGCCTGGTCGCCACCGATATCGCCGCGCGCGGCATCGACATCGACCAGCTGCCGCACGTGGTCAACTACGACCTGCCGAACGTGCCGGAAGACTATGTGCACCGCATCGGCCGCACCGGCCGCGCCGGCGCCAAGGGCGAAGCGGTGTCGCTGGTGTGCGTGGACGAACACGCGATGCTGCGCGATATCGAACGCCTGATCAAGGTCACGCTGCCGCGCGAAATCATCCCGGGCTTCGAGCCGGACCCGAACGCCAAGGCGCAACCGATCCAGCTGCGCAGCGGCGTCGGCCGCCACACGAACCGGCCGCCACGTCAGGGCGGCAATGGCAATGGCGGCAATGGCGGCGGCAACCGCAGCCAGAACAGCCAGGGCAAGCCACGCGTCGCGGCCAGCAGCAACGGCGGCGCACCGCGCGCTGCCGCTCCGGCAGGCATCCGCCGCGACGCCCGTCCAGGCGGCAGCCCAAGCGGCGCCCGCCCATCCAACGCCCCGCGCAACCGCCCTCCACGCTGAACCGGGCCAGGCCCGCTATAATCGCGGGCATGCCACAGTTCGCTGCCAATCTGTCCATGCTGTTCACCGAAGCGCCCTTCATCGAGCGCTTCGGGCTGGCGCATGCGGCAGGCTTCAAGGGCGTGGAATTCCTTTTCCCTTACGCCTTCGATTCCGACGACATCAAGGAACGCTTGCAGCGTCACCAGCTGCAACTGGTACTGCACAACCTGCCGCCCGGCGACTGGCAAGCGGGCGAGCGCGGCATGGCTTGCGATCCGCGCCGCTTCGAGGAATTCCAGGATAGCGTCGGCCTCGCCCTGGAATACGCGAGGGAGCTGGACACGCCGCGCGTGCATTGCATGGCCGGTCTCCTGCCCGGCGGCCTGGCGCCGGAGCGTGCACGCGAGGCGTATATCCGCGCCTTGCAATACGCCGCCGACCAGTTCGCGCCGCATGGCATTGACGTGCTGATCGAGCCGATCAACCATTTCGACATTCCCGGCTATTTCCTGAACCATAGCCGCCAGGCGCTCGAGATCCTGTCCGACGCCGCGCGCCCCAACCTGTTCCTGCAGTACGACATTTACCACATGCAGCGCATGGAGGGCGAACTGGCCAACACCATCCGCGCCTGCCTGCCCCATATCCGCCACATGCAACTGGCCGACACCCCGGGCCGCCATGAACCGGGCACGGGCGAGATCAACTACCCTTTCCTGTTCCGCCTGCTCGACGAACTCGGCTACCGGGGCTGGATCGGCTGCGAGTACCTGCCAGGCACGCGCACCGAAGACAGCCTGGCCTGGGCCACGCCCTACCTTCGCGCCTGACCTTTGCGCTGGCGCAAACGCGCCCGCTGCGCCGAGGTGCAAGATGGTCTCTGCCGCCCGAGGAGACCCGCCATGAAACGCTGCCTGTGCATCCTGTTGTGCCTGCTACTGGCCGCCTGCGCCAGCAATCCGCGCCTGCAGGAGGTGCGCGCTCTCGCCGGCGACGCGCCCAAGCTGGCCGGATTCAACGACCTCAGCCAACGCTTCCGCGATACGTTCCAGCGCGAGCAGCCCTACCTCAGCGCCGCAGCCGTCCAGCGCGAAGAAGCGCTCGACCGCAAGCGTCACGATGCCTATCCCGATTTCGTCGCCCTGCACAGCGCCGCGACCACCTACCTGCGTGCCCTGGGCGCCCTGGCCGGCGGCGACACCTTCAATTACGGCGACCAGGTCCAGCAAATGTCGCACAGCATCAAGGCCTGGCCCGATACCGGCCTGAGCGACCGCCATGTTAACGCGTATGCCGGCCTGGTGCGCCTGCTGCTGCGCAGTGCCACCGCGCGCGAACAGGACCAGGCCGTGCAAGCCATGCTGCGCGAAGGGTACGAGCCGCTGCAAGGCACGCTCGACGCCATGCACACCCTGCTGCGCTACTTCAACAAAAACCACGACAACGAGCAGCGCATCGTGCTCGGCATGCTGGCAGTGGAAATTCCCTATGCCGACGCGCCGCGCGACCGCCTGCTGGCCGCCCTGGCCCGCGCGCACCAGCAGGAAAAGTTGAAGGAGTATCGCCTGCTCGGCCTGCGCCACACGCTGGCGGCGCAACACATCGATGCCATCCGCGAACGCCACGCCGCCCTGTACCGCGGCCTCGACCCGCTGCCGGCGACCGACGCCGCCGGCACCGCACCGTCCGCCATCCCGCCTGCCACCGCCCAAGGAGCCCAGCCATGAGCCTGACCGCCGCCCTGCCGCACGACCTGGAAACGCTGGCCGACAGCCTGTCTGCCAGCGCCGACGAACTGCACCAGCGCATCATGCGCGGCATCCGCCAGCAGCAACGGTTGGCGGGCAACAACGGCAAGGGCGCAGGCGCGCCGCTGACGCACGGCGCGGCCCAGGCCCTGTTCGAAAACGAAGTGGCGCTGCGCCAGCAGGCCAACAGCCTGTATGTCGATGCCGCCAGCCATTCGCTGGAAGGGATGGGCGTCACCCTGCCCGAACTGCTGCGCCTGGCCAGCGATGCACGTGAAACCATCCGCCGCATCGAGCGCGTCAAGGAACTGGCCGGCATCAGCGCCGACTTGCTGGCCGTGGCGGCAGCAATTGCCGCGGCCCGGCCCGAACACCTGGCCGCGCCGCTGGAGAGCCTGAAAAAACAGCTCGCCGCACGCCATGCACGCGAGAGTGCGTAATTAACGCAGCAGGCATACAATGGTCTTCCGAACAATGAATTCGTGGAGACCGCCATGGGCCTGTCGCCGGATCAGCTTGCATCATTGCAAGCCGCGCTGGAGCAACGCAAGCTAGCACTGTTGCAGCAGCTTGCCGGCCGCATGGACGGCGAGCTGGCGCGCATCCCGGCGGTGGAGGAAATCGAAACTTCGCCGGCAGACAGCGCCAGCAATCGCACCCTCAACCAGCTGGAACTGGAAGCCGACGAACACAAGCAGGCACAGCTCAGCAGTATCCGCCACGCCCTGGCCAAGATCGACGAAGGCAGCTACGGCTTGTGCGACAATTGCGGCAATGAGATCCCCTTCTCGCGCCTGAATGCGCGGCCCGAAGCGCCGCTGTGCATCGCATGCCAGACGCGGCTGGAGAAAGCGACGGCGGCCCTGCGCTGAGAAAACGCCATGGCCTACAAAACTATCCTGGTGCATGTCGATGAAGCGCCCCATAGTGCGGCGCGCATCCTGCTGGCCGGCGAACTGGCGCTGCAGGAAGGCGCCCACGTCATCGGCGTTGCCACCACCGGCATTTCGCGCTTCCTGTACCAGAACGAAACGGTGGACGACAACGATCCCAACCTGGCGCGCCACCTCGACATCCTGCGCGAGCGGGCCAGCCATGCGCTGGCCGACTTCGCGCCGCGCCTGCAGGCGCTGGGCGTGCAATCGTTTGAACAGCGCATCCTCGACGATGAACCGGCCGCCGGCCTGAGCCTGATGGCGCGCCATGCCGACCTGGTGATCGTCGGCCAGCTTGCCCCGAACGGGCGCGGTCCCGACGTGCCGGCCGAAGTGCTGGCCGGCAGCGGCAAGCCGGTGCTGGTGATGCCGTTTGCCGCCCGCACCTCGTCTGCCATTGCCGTTAGCAGCGACGGCGTGGCCAGCTCGGGCGGCCCGGCGCCGGCGCGCCACATCCTGGCCGGCTGGAATGGCAGCCGCGAAGCCGGGCGCGCGCTGCAGGATGCACTGCCCCTGCTGCGCCGCGCCGACAGCGTGACGGTGGCGATTGTCGATGCCGAGGCGCGTCCCGGCGTCTTCGGCGATCCGCCCGGCACCGACGTGCTGGCCTGGCTGGAGCGGCATGGCGTGATGGCGAAACTGGTGCTGGCCCAGAGCGAGCGCCTGGGCCTCCTGAAGCGCCCCGGCAACGTGGGCGAACAACTGCTGGCCCTGGCCGGCGAGCGCGATTGCGACTTACTGGTGATGGGGGCGTACGGCCATTCGCGCTTCCGCGAAACGCTGCTGGGCGGCGTCACGCGCAGCGTGCTCGACGCGATGACGCTGCCGCTGCTGATGTCGCATTGAGCGCGCCATCATCCCTCGGAGAGCCAGGCCTGGCTGCGAATCTTGGCGACCTGGCGCAGCGCCAGCCATTTCCAGATTTGCAGCGCATCTTCCTGCTTGCAGCTCATATGGCGCGGCGTGGCGAGGGCAATTTCGCAATCGCGGTCCGACCACTCCTCGTAGCGTACGGCGCCGTCCTGGCCGACTTCGACCTGGTACATCAGGCCGTCGTCATAGCCGAACTTCAGGGTGGCGCTGCCGGGAATGCCATCGGGGCCGTGGATCTTGCCGCCGTACACATCCGACAGTGCCGCCACCAGTTGGGCTTCGGTCGGCGCCGAAATATCGCGGCGGTCCGGCCGCGATAGGACTACCCATGCCTGTGTCATTGGCCCCCCCCTCAGAACAAAGCGATAGCTCTTGTGGCAGATGATGTACTGGACGGCACGCCGCGATCATGATCCACGTCTAGTTCGCTGCTTTTATTGTAGCAACTATCATACCGAAAATTACTTTTCGCACAGGGGGCGTTTGCATTCCGCAACAGGCCGCTCAAACAAATTGCGGGACTGACAAGGGATCAAAATCCTTCCAGTCGCCGTTCTCGATAATGCCTTGGGCACGCTCGATTTTTTCCGCGCCCTGCTGGCGCATCAGCTCGATCGCCCGCGCCTCCTGCTCGCCTTCTACCGCAACGGCAACCATCATGCCCGAGTGGCGCGGCGGCGGTCCCGACTCGTTTTTCTCTTTCATTTCGGAAAAGCTGTACAGCGAGCCCACGTGGGCGCCAACCAGGCCGCCCAGCACCGGCCCCAGCGGCCCGGTCAGGGGAATGGTGGCCGCCCCCGCTGCCGCGCCGATGGCCGCCCCGGTGACCTCGCCCTTGGCCACCGCTGCCGGCGTTTGCCGCGCGCCCGGCGACTCGGGGCGGTCGCCGCCAGTCGGAATCACATTGTGCTGCCCGGGCGGGTTGTTGAAGAAGGTCGATACGCTGCCGGCAGCGAAGCCGGCCGCCTTGAACGCTTCGCAAACCTCGAGCGCGGTTTCCTGCAACTGGAAATGCCCTGCAATGATGGTGGCCATGGTGTTTCCTCCCAAAAGCCCTAGCCTGCCCAAGCCTGGCCTTTATGACTGTTAGCTATCGCACGCGCACCTTTTCTATTTCCCGCCGTATAATCAGACCGTCCACACCAGATGCCACTTTGACATGAGCAGCTTCCACGTCGAAAGGTCTGTCGAGCGCGCCCTGTCCGAATTGCTGGACGGTCATCCCGTTGCGACCTTTGTCATCGATACCGATCACGTCATCACCCACTGGAACAAGGCCTGCGAACACTTGCTGGGTTGGGGCACGCATGAAATGGTGGGCACCCGCCAGCACTGGCAAGCTTTCTATGCCAAGCCGCGTCCCCTGCTGGCCGACCTGATCGTCGATAACATCGATCCGGCCACCGACCGCAATTTCCGCGACAAGTACAAGCCTTCTTCGCTGATCGACGGCGCCTACGAGGAAGAGGATTTCTTCCCCAACCTCGGCGCGGCCGGGCACTGGCTGCAATCGACGGCAGCGCCGCTGCGCGGGCATGACGGCAAGCTGGTCGGCGCAATCCAGAGCCTGCGCGACGTGACCGAGCGGCGCGTGGCCGAGAACGCCCTGCGCCGCGCGCACGACAACCTGGAGCAGACCGTGCGCCAGCGCACCGCCCAGCTGGCGGAAGATATCCGCCAGCGCCAGAACGCCGAAGAGGAACTGCGCCGGCGCAATATCGAGCTGACCGAGCTCAATGAAACCCTGAGCCGCACCCAGCAGCAGCTGGTGCAGTCCGACAAGCTGGCCTCGATCGGCCAGCTGGCTGCCGGGGTGGCGCACGAAATCAATAATCCGATCGGCTACATCTTTTCCAACTTCGGCACCCTGCAAAGCTACCTGGACAGCCTGTTCTCGATGCTCGATGCCTACCAGGCCGCCGAGGCGGCCATTGTCGATCCCGCCGTCGCGGCCCGGCTGCGCGCCATGCGCGACCAGGTCGAACTGGGCTTCCTGCGCACCGATATCCCGACCCTGATGCAGGAATCGAAGGAAGGCATCGTGCGCGTGCGCCACATCGTGCAAGACCTGAAGGACTTCTCGCGCGTCGACAGCCAGCAGGAATGGGTCTGGGCCGACCTGCGCCAGGGCATCGACTCCACCCTCAACATCGTCAGCAACGAAATCAAGTACAAGGCTGACGTGGTGCGCGAATATGGCGAGATCCCGGATATCGAATGCCTGCCGCTGCAAGTCAACCAGGTGGTGATGAACCTGCTGGTCAACGCCGCCCACGCCATCGGTTCGATGCGCGGCCGCATCGAGATCCGCACCGGCTGCGACGGCGATAACGTCTGGTTCAGCGTCTCCGACAACGGCGCCGGCATTGCGCGGGAGAACCTGGGCCGCATCTTCGACCCCTTCTTCACCACCAAGGCAGTCGGCAAAGGCACCGGCCTGGGCCTGTCCCTGTCCTACGGCATCGTGCAAAAGCACCAGGGCCGGATCGAGGTCGATTCGACCCTCGGCCAGGGCACCACGTTCCGCGTCACCCTCCCCAAGAAGCGTCCGCCCAACGAGCAGAAAGAAGCCACCCTATGATGACCATCCTGTGTGTCGACGACGAGCCGAACATCCTCTCTTCCCTGCGCCGCCTGTTCCGCGGCAAAGGCTACGAGGTGCTGACGGCCATCAGCGGCGCGCAAGGGCTGGAACTGCTGGCGCAGCAGCCGGTCGACCTGGTGATTTCCGACATGCGCATGCCGGAAATGGACGGCGCGCGCTTCCTGGCCCAGGTGCGCGAGCGCTGGCCCAATACCGTGCGCCTGCTGCTGACCGGTTATTCCGACGTGCAGTCGATCCAGGACGCCATCAATTGCGGCGAGATCTACCGCTACATCACCAAGCCCTGGGACGACAACGACATCCTGCTGATCGTGCGCCACGCGCTGGAGCGCCACCAGCTCGAGCTGGAAAAGCAGCGCCTGGAAGCGCTGACCCTGAAGCAGAACGAGGAACTGAAGTCGCTCAATGCCGGCCTCGAACAAAAGGTCGAAGAGCGCACGCGCCAGCTCAAGGCCAATTTCCTGACCACCATCAAGATCCTGTCCAGCATTGCCGAAGCGCGCAGCACCGGACAGACCGGCCAGACACGGCAGGTAGCCGACCTGGCGCGCAAGATGGCGACCCAGCTCAAGCTCGACATGAACGAGGTGCAGGACATCTTCATTGCCGCCTTGCTGCACGACCTTGGCCGCATCGGCTTTTCCGACGAGATGCTGCGCACCCCGATGACCATGCTGCAGGGCGCCGACCTGGCGCTGTTCCGCAAGCACCCGGTGTCGGGCGCGCAGTTGCTGATGCCGCTGACCGACATGGCCGGCGTCGCCGCCATCGTGCGCCACCAAATGGAGCGCTTCGACGGCCAGGGGTACCCGGACCGGCTGGCAGGCTTTGCGATCCCGATCGGCTCACGCATCCTGACCCTGGCGATCGATTACTATAACCTGCAGCAAGGCGCCCTGGTGCAGCGCCACCTGAAACCGGAGGAAGCCAAGTCACTGGTGATGGATGGCAGCGGCAAACGCTATGACCCGCAAGTGGTGCAAGCCTTCCGCCAGGTGGTCGACGGCGGCGTGCGCGGCGTGGCGGAGAGCACCGACGTCGAACTGCTGTCCGGCGAACTGGTGCCCGGCATGGTGCTGTCGCGCGACGTGGTCAGCCGCGATGGCCTGATGCTGCTGGCCTCCGACCACGTGCTCAACGAGCGCATGATCCAGCAATTGCAGGACTTCGAG
The DNA here is from genome assembly GCF_049913285.1 of Pseudoduganella sp. S-14. Classification (GTDB taxonomy): domain Bacteria; phylum Pseudomonadota; class Gammaproteobacteria; order Burkholderiales; family Burkholderiaceae_D; genus Rugamonas. The sequence goes on along the minus strand of NZ_CP183991.1, from coordinate 2,519,631 downwards.
AAAAAGAGCGGCCACCGCCTGCCTATCTGGGTTCAGCGGGGTGCAGCGGGAGGACCACGGTAAAGGCCGAGCCTTTGCCGGGCTCGGAGATCACGTTGATGCGGCCGCCGTGCTTGTTGACGGCGCCGTAAGCCAGGTAGAGCCCCAGCCCGGTGCCGCTGCCCACCGGCTTGGTGGTGAAGAAGGGATCGAAAATACGGCCCAGGTTCTCGGGCGCGATGCCTATGCCATTGTCCTGGATGCGCACATGCACGGCTTCGCGGTCGGCGCTGGTGACGATGCGGATGATGCCCTGGCCGGGAATGGCCTGGATCGCATTCAGCACGATGTTGCGAAATACCTGGTTCAACTGGCCCGGCAAGCCGCGCACCAGCGGCAGCTTGCCGTAATGCCGCTCCACCTTGGCCTTGCTGCGCAGCTCATTTTCCAGCGCATCGAGCGTGCTCTCGAGGCCCTGGTGCAGATCCGTTTGCTGCCATTGACTGTCGCCGGCTTCCGAGAAGTCTTTCAGCGCCTGCACGATGTCGCGCACGCGGCGCAGGCCATCCATCGACTCGCGCAGCAAGGCTTCCGTATCCTCCTTCATGAACTCGAAGTCGGCCTTGCTGCGCTGCTCCGCCGTGGTGCTGTGCTCGACCAGTTCGAACAGGGTGTCGGCATAGCTTTTCAGGGTGCTGATATTGGAGGTGACAAAACCGACCGGGTTGTTGATTTCGTGCGCCACGCCCGCCGCCAGCTGGCCGATCGAGGCCATGTTCTGCGCCTGCAACAGGGACTCTTCCATTTGCTTGCGGTCGGTAATGTCGGTCAGCGAGCCGATCACTTCCAGCGGCGCGCCCTGCTCGTCGCGGATCAGGCGCAACTGGTCGTGCATCCACAAGTAGCGACCATCGGCCGTGCGGAAACGGTATTCGTAGGCCTTCTCGCCTTCGGTGAAGATCTGCGCCAGGCTGGAGAAGATATGCGGCGCGTCGTCGGGGTGGATATGGTCGAACCAGAAATTAGGGTCGGCCACCATGTCTGCCGGCTGGTAGCCCAGCACATTCAGCGCGTTGGCGCTGACGAACGTCATCTTGAAGTCGCCGCTGGGCACCGTGCTGTAGATAATGGCCGGGGTATTGTCGACCAGGTATTTCAGGCGCTGCAGCGGATCGGCCGGTTCGCTGGCGCGGGCCGGCGCTTCGCTGGTGATGAAATCGAAGTCTTCGAATTCCATGGGCGCCTTGGGGTCTCCTTACCAGTCGGCCCAGGCGAACGACCGCACAGGCATTGGCATCGACAGAAAGGCCGGTGCGGGCGCGGGCGGCGGCGGCGCCGCTAACCAGTCGCGCGGATCGACCCGGTAATACTTTTGCAGTTCGCCGTACAAGGCGACATGGCGTTCGGCCAATTGCCATGGCCGCGTGAAGAAGGTTTCCGTGGCCACGGCAAAGAACTCGGCCGGGCTGCTCGCCCCGTAATGGTCCAGCACGCTATCCTGCCGGCCCAGCCAGGCTTCATGGCGCAAATTGGCATAATCGCGCGACAGCACTTGCGACCAACTGCGGTAGCTGTCCGGGCTGCCGAGGTAGGGGGCGCCGTTGTTGCTGCCCGACTCACTGTCGAGCTGGTGGGCAAATTCATGCAGCACCACGTTGTTTCCGCCCTGCCAATCCCGCGTCCCGCGTTCGACATCGTCCCACGATAGGACGATGCGGCCGTCGCTCCACGATTCGCCCAGCATCTGCCGCCGCGCAGGCGTGATCACGCCGCCCGCCCCTATTTCTTCGCGGTTGGCGACAAAGGCGCCGGGATAGACAAGGATGGTGTGCAAGGCGCGGTAAACCCTGCTTGGCTTGTTCAGCAACAGCAGGCAAGCCTGGGCGGCAATGGTGATGCGCATCACATCGCTGACCGCGAGCCCGGCGCATCCGACGAATTTTTTCTGGTGCAGGAATTGCACCACCATGCGCTGCAACTGGCGCTGCAAATCCGGCGTCAGCTGGCGATAAAAGGGGATGCTGCGCTCGAGCGTCGCCTGCTCGGCCGCTGCCAGCGGCCGGGCCAGCGCCCGGCGCAAGCTCCAGCGCGGATATACGATCGGCGCCGCGATGCCCAGCGCCGTCAAGATAAGGAAAACCCAAGCGTCCATGATGCCGTCCATAACAGAACTCGTTCCGCCACAGATGGGGCTGGTCAATGGCATTTCAACATGCCATTAATGGAAGCTTATCACTGTTCCGGCTTAAGGCATGGCCTTCTGCATGGAGCCTGGGGCGCCAAACAGCGCAGCCACCAGGGGGTCGCGCTGGACCGGGCCGCGGTTGACGCGGATGGCATAATGGGTGTCATCTGCCAGGATATGGAAGTGACGGCCATTGCCGGCCATGTTCTGTTCGCGCAGGCTGGGGCGCTCCTTGCGCGGCGGCGCGCCTTCGCGCTTTGGCTGGGCGATCGCGGCCAGGAAGGCTTGCACGCGTTCGGCATCCGGGGTCAGCTGGTAAACCGCCTTGCCCAGATAAGTCGCCGTGCCTTCAATATAGCGGGCCAGTTCGATCACGCCGGCTTCGCGCAAGTCGCGAATATATTTGCGGGCGCCGGACGGCGAAAATTTCAGGAACCAGGCGATTTCGTCAGCCAGCATTTCGTGGTTTTGTAATTCCGCCACCAGTTTCTGCATATTTTCGATGCGGCGCAGGGTCGCCGAGGTGGAGCGGACGCGCTCGATCGGGGCCAGCGACAGGGCTTTGCGCTCCGTCACGGGACCGGGACGCTCGACAAGCGCCAGGCGTGGACGGGACGGCACAGCCGGCAACGGTGCCGGCAGCTCTGCGGTAGCTTCGATTTCGAGGCCATGGGACGATTCTCTGATTGCGTGCATTTGAACACTCCTTGTAGATGCCAGGGTGGATTCGCAGGCTCCAGAGTGCCCTGCCTGCGACTCATCGGTCTGTGCGGCAACGAACATACAATCGAACAAACATTGGTTATTTGCCAATCTCTGCTGCTGCAGGACTTGGACCGCGATTTCCTGTGTGTGTTCCCGAACAGAGGCGCAACCCGACAGCGGCCTATGCTGGAGCCGGCATCAACCAACCAGAGAGGAATGACCATGAAATATCCAGTCCTGCTCGCAGCCCTGGCCCTGGTGGGCCTGACCGCCTGCGAAAAGACCGTCACCAATAATCCGCCGCCCACGGTGGAACCGGCGCCGCCGCCAGCGGTCGTGCCGGGTCCGCCGGGGCCGGAAGGCCCGAAAGGCGAACCTGGCACCCCTGGTCCGCAAGGCGAGCCCGGCAAGGCCGGCGACACCGTCATCGTGCAGCCGCAATCCCCGCCGCCTGAGCCCGAAAAGAAATAGTCAGTCTGTCAACCGACCGCCACCTATCCCCGTTTAGGTGGCGGCCTGACGAAATTTCAATAGTGAATTATGGTATATGTTGTATAAATGCCACGTGATTGCTATACTTCAAGCCAAATGTGCGCCAACGCACGGATACTGACGGTTAACGCCGCCTAAACTGAACCCACAGCAATGCATCACCGCTGGGAAAGGGAGTCGCGCAACTTTTTTTTTGCGACTTTGCTACTCAAACAACGGGAGTTTTCTAGTGAATAAGATTAAGAATATCGCCATCGCCGCTGCGATGTTGTCGGCTTCGTTCGCCGCTTCGGCGCAGGACACCCTGCTCAACCAAAACTGGTACGTCGGCGCTGGCGCTGGCGCGTTCCGCCCTGACGGCGACTGGGGCATCGACAAATACGATGGTGCCTACGGCCTGAAACTGGGTAAAGCCCTGAATGAACAGTGGGACCTGCAATTCAACGCCACCCACGCTGCCACCAAGAAGTTCGGCTCCCGCTACGGCCAGAAGACCCTGGGCGTTGACGGCCTGTACATGCTGACCCGTAAGACGGTACGTCCATTCCTGCTGGTTGGTGCCGGCATGGAACGCGATGTCTTCACCGCGGCGAACAGCCTGGCTGAGCCAAAGCGCAACTCCCCATTCATCTCCGTTGGCGTAGGTCTGCAGTCGAACATCACCGACCGCCTGTTCCTGCAAGCTGACCTGCGCAATGTGCACGGCTTCATCCGCGGCAACGAGTTCGACAACTCGAAATCGAACAACAAATACCTGATGTTCTCGCTGAACTACCTGCTGGGCCCAGCGCCGCAGCCAGCGCCAGCTCCCGCCCCAGCTCCAGTCGTGGCGCCTGAGCCAACCCCGGCGCCAGTCGTGGCGCCAGTGGCACCGCCGCCACCAGCACCGAAGTTCGAAAAAGTCACCATGTCCGCGAATGAACTGTTCGCCTTCGACAGCGCCAACCTGGCGCCGGAACAGCCTAAGCTGGACGACATGGCCAAGCTGCTGAGCGAAGACAAGTCGGTCAACAACGTGGTCATCACCGGCCATACCGACCGTCTGGGTTCCGACAAGTACAACCAGAAGCTGTCCGAGCGTCGTGCTGAAGCTGTCAAGACCTACCTGGTAAGCAAGGGTGTCGAGGCTTCCCGCCTGACCGCGCAAGGCAAGGGCAAGTCCCAGCCAGTGGTACAGTGCAACGACAAGAAGATGAAGCGCGCTGACCTGATCAAGTGCCTGGAGCCAAACCGTCGCGTTGAAATCGACAACGTGACCGCGGAACGCCGCGTGAAGTAATCACTGCCAAGGCAGTATGGAAGGGGCCTTCGGGCCCCTTTTTTTGTGCCCCGGCGCACCGTCAACCTGGCCGCGCCGGGCGTACACTCGGCGCATGGGCTGGAGACGCTTTCCCCACATCGCCAAAAAGCTGCCTGCCGTTGGCTGGTGCGCCATCACCGAATGGCTCGAGCACCGCGCCAGCAGCAAGGGGGCCGCGCTCGCCTTCTACACCCTGTTTTCGCTGGCGCCGATCCTGGTGCTGGTGATCGCGATAGCCGGCCTGTTCTACGGCAAGGAGGCGGCCCAGGGGGAACTGTTCTTCCAGCTGCGCGGCCTGGTTGGCAGCCAGGGCGCGGAAGCGATCCAGCTGATCCTCTCTGGCGCCGCCAATGAAACACAAGGCATGATCGCCACCATCGTCGCCGGCGCCTTGCTGCTGTTTGGCGCCACCAGCGTGTTCACCGAACTGAAAGGCAGCCTCGACGAAATCTGGCAATTGCCACCTGCGCAAGGCGGCGGCATCTGGGATACCATACGCACGCGCCTGCTGTCCTTCGGCATGGTGCTGGTACTTGGCTTCCTGCTGCTGGTTTCGCTGGTGGTCAGCGCCGCCCTCGCCTTCGTCGAGAAGAAAATGGGGGCTTACTGGCAGGACGCCGCATTGCTGCTGACCATCCTCAACCACGTCATCAGTTTCTTCGTAATTTCCGCCCTGTTTGCCGTGATCTACAAGATGCTGCCGCGCGTCAGGCTGACATGGCGCGACGTCGTGATTGGCGCCTTCGGCACCGCGGCCCTGTTCACGCTAGGCAAATACGGCATCGGCGTCTACATCGGCAACAGCGGCGTGACCGACAGCTTTGGCGCCGCCGGCTCCCTGATCGCGGTCCTGCTCTGGGTCTATTACTCGGCCCAGGTATTTTTCCTCGGCGCCGAATTCGCGCGCCAATATGCGCTCCAGCTTGGCAGCCTGCGCCACCGGTACAGCAGCCCCTGATTTGATACGCTCAGATAGCGACAGCCCGTCTACTCGCCCAGCAGCTCGGCAACCACTTCCATGCCCTCGACCTTCTCGGCCACGACCTTGACGATCACCACCACTGGCACGCCGAGCAGCAAGCCCCACACGCCCCACAGCCAGCCCCAGAACAGCAAGCTGACAAACACCGCGGCGGCATTCATGCGCGCGATGCGCCCGGTCATCCAGGTGGCAATGACGGTGCCGACCAAGGTCGCGATGGCAATCGAGGCCATCGCCACCAGCGCCACCATTTGCAGCGACTCGGATTGCAGGTAAGAGGCAAGGCTGAGCGCGCAGACGATCAACAGCGGGCCGAAGTACGGCATCAGGTGCAGCAGCCCCGCCACGATGGCCCAGGCGCCGGCATTCTCGAGGCCGATAAAATGCAGGGCCAGCCACATCAGCAGCGCCAGCAGCACATTGGTCACCAGCAGCATGAACATATAGCCCTGGATCGAAATATTAATCTCGTCGAGGATTTGCACCGTGACCTTCTTGCGCGTCAGCGAAGGCCCGGCCAGCTTGACCAGCTTGCGCTTGAACGTGTCGCCGGAGAGCAGCAGGAAGAACACCAGGAACACCACCATGGCTGCCTGGCTGACGAAGGCCAGCAGGCCGCGCGAGCCGGCCCAGACCCAGTCGATCACCTTGATGTGCCCGCCCTCCTGCGTCACCACGGCCACCGCTTTGCGCGGCGGCGTGGCAGGCTTGCCGGAGGTTGCCTGTTCGATCTGGGTGGCGACATCCTGGATGCGCTTGAGCGTGCTGTCCTTGCCGCTGGTCGTCGAGGCGACCAGGCGCGACAGCTTGCGTCCCGCCTCGGGCAGTTCTTCGATGATGTTGGAAAATTCGACGTGCACTTTCTCCGCCGTCACCGCCGCGCCGACCAGGATGGCGCAAGTGACAAGCGTGGTGCCAAGCGCACGCCGTACACGCACGCGTTCCAGCCAGGCCACCAGCGGGTTGAGCGTGTAGGCCAGCAGGATGCCGAGCAGCAGGGGCACGAGGAAGCCCCGGCCCCACTGCAAGGCGTACAGAAAGGCGACGGTGGCAAGGATGGTCTGCGCCAGGCGCATGAGCCATGCCACCCGCGTTTATTTGACGCGGATGTCGTTCTTGACTTCTTTGACACCTTTCACGCCGCGTGCGAGTTCTCCGGCGCGGGTGATGTCGGCAGGCTGGGCCACGAAGCCGCTCAGTTGCACGGTGCCTTTGAAGGTTTCGACATTGATTTCAGTCGCCTTCAGCGATGGCTCGTTGAAGATGCTGGCCTTGACCTTGGTGGTCAGGGCGGCGTCGTCGACATATTCGCCGACGCTTTCCTGGGTGGGGGTCGAGGCGCAGCCAGCCAGGCCGAGGGTGGAGGCAATGAACACGGCAGTAGCGAATTTCTGGGTGAATTTCATGACGCTTCTCCTATGTGAGGTGGGTGTTCCGGGCACTAGTGTCCAGCTAACAAGCCCCTTTTTCTGTTCGCTGGCGAACATTGTGCGGAATCGCACAGACGAGCGCGGGCGGGCGGCCATAAGCTGCGCCTAATCCCACCCACAGGAGGAGACGTTATGAAACCGACTGTATCCCTTGCAGCGATGATGGTGGCGGTGGCCGCTTTGTCGGCCGGCTGCGCCAGCAACTCATCCTATCCCCAGGCAACCGATTATTCCTCGCAGGCCGACGTCTCGACGTATGGCACGGTCGATTCGATCCGCGTGGTGCGCGTTGACCCGGCCACCAGCGGAGCAGGCGCCGTCGCCGGCGGCTTGCTGGGCGCCCTGGCCGGCAGCCAGATCGGCTCCGGTTCCGGCCGTACCGCAGCAACTGCTGCCGGCGCGATTGGCGGCGCCGTGATCGGCAACCGTGTCGAAGAGAACCGTAACATGCCGCGCGATGTTTACCAGATCAGCGTGCGCCTGGATAACGGCGACTACCGTACCGTCAACCAGGACAGCGCCTACGACCTGCGGGTCGGCACGCGCGTGCGCGTGGTCGATGGCCGGGTGTATCGTTACTAACCGGAGGCTGCCATGGCTACCATCCTGCTGATTGTACTGGTCCTGCTCGTCATTGGCGCACTGCCAACCTGGCCCCATAGCCGCAACTGGGGTTATGCCCCAAGCGGCATTGCCGGCCTGATTGTCGTCGTCTTGCTCATCCTGCTGCTGACTGGCAGGCTGTAGCGAAGGAGCCCATCATGAAGATGCTGATTGGCGCTGCCATGCTGGCCCTGTGCGGGTTGGCAGCCGCCCAGGTCACGCCGCCGGAAGTCGCACGGCAGCAACAGCAAGAACTCCAGCGCGGCGACCCGCCGCGCTGGACCAGGCCGGACCGCACCGAAGCGGCCCAGCTTGCCACGCTGCGTAAGGAAATCAACGCAGCCCTGCGCGAAGCCCTGGCAGCCTGCAAGCAGCAAGGCGCCGGCGCGAACAGCGACTGCGTGAAAGAAGCGCGCAGCATTGCCCAGTCGGACCTGGCCAACGCGCGCCAGATCCGCCTGGCCACGCGCGACATGTCGCGTACCTTTGAAACCAGTGGCAAATAAGCAAGCGCACAACCGCCAGTTATGGCTGCATCATAAAAAGTCATCCTGGCCTGGCGCCAGGTCGGGTATGATGCGAGCATGCCACATGCATACCAATTACAAAGAGAGCAACACCGGGCTACAACCGTCCAGCGCTTGGGCATTGGCAATGAGCTCTACGACCGCTACACGGAGCTGAGCGCCCCGCACGTGACTGCGGTGCACGTGCGCAAGGGCACCATGCTGCAGGAGGCCGGCACGCGCGCCACCCATTACTACTGGATTTCCAGCGGGGTGGCGCGGCGCGGCCATATCTCGGTGGCTGGCGAAGACCTGACCCTGGGCTTCATCACCGAAGGTGAAAACACCGGTTCGCACAGCGATATGATGGGCGGCCTGCAAGGCGAGCCCGCGCGCGAATTCTTCGTCGCCGAGACCGCCGTTCAGGCCTGGCGCATCGACTGGATGGCCATGCAGCGCCACAAGGCCGAGCATGGCTTTGTGAATGAGTACTACCTGAAGATCATCGAATGCAGCATCCGCCGTTATGCGGCCAACCTGCAGATCCGCAGCCACAATACGGCGGAAGCGCGGCTGGAAGCGTTCCGCAGCCAGTTCCCCGGCCTGGAACAACGCATTACCCAGCGCGCGCTGGCCTCCTACCTCGGCATTACGACGCAGTACATGTCGCGCCTGCGCAAGACACCCTAGACTTCATCGCCAGACTTGCGCCGGATCAGCCACATCACGCCAGCCGCGACCAGAGCGCCCAACGCCAACGCCGGCTTGGCCAGGCGCCGCCGGCGGCTGAGCCAGGTGCCGGCCGTCATCAGCAGCGGCAGCACGGTCGCGAAATCGATGCCCGACAGCCCGCCGCCGGGCCGGATGAAATTGCCGAGCCGCGCCTGCAGCGCCCCGATGGCCTGGTCCACTGCCCCGTGCAACAACGCTTGCGGTTGCAGGGCGTTGACCACTTCATGCTTGGCGCGCAGCGTGCCGAGGCGGTACAACTCCCCTTCCCGCACCAGCCTTTCCTTGGCGACGGCCAGCGCAGCCAGTTCCTGTTTTGACGCCATGGTCTCCCTTTCAAAGCAGCATGTCGCGGTCGGACTTGAGTTCCGCCATCGTTGCCGACAAGCCCAGTTTGCCTTGCCGCACCAGGCTGCGTCCCCACAGCAACAGGCCAATTGCCAACACCGCAAAGGCAATTGCCAGCACCAGCAGGATTTTCCAGCCCATCGCTTCCCAACACAGGTAGATCAGGGTGGCCGTGCCGAACGCGATGGCGAACCAGGCAGCCAGCAGGGCCACGGCAAACACGATGGACAGTTGCAGCAAGGTGTCGCGCACCTCGGTCAGCTCAAGGGCTGCCAGTTCCAAGCGCGACAGTAAAAGATGCAGGCTGTTTTTGGCAAGCCCGGCCAGTGAGGCGATCAGGCCGGGCGGTGGTGGTACCTGGTTCTCGGCGGACATCGCTTATTTGCGGCCGAGGATAACGCCTACCAGCAGGCCGACGCCGGCTGCCACGGCGATCGAACGCCAGGGGTTTTCCTTGACGTAGGCATCGGTCGTCGCAGCGGCCTGCTTGGCGCCGGCAATCGCGCTGGCCTGGGCTTCGTGGGCCTTGGCCAGTGCGCTATCGAGCGCTTTCATGCCGCGGCCACGCAATTCATCCGCTTTTTCGCCAGTCAGCGCGGTGGCGGCCGTGAACAGGGCTTGCGCATCCTTGACCAGCGTTTTGACATCGTTATTGACGGTACTGATGTTCTGTTCCAGCATGATAGGACTCCTCTTTCGTAAGTGAGTTACGCCAATAGGTCTCGCATATCGTCGGCGTGTTCTTCCTCCACCGCCATGATTTGCGTCAAGAGTTGCTTGGTGGTCGGGTCGCTGTCGCCTATCAGTTCGATCATCTGGCGATAGCTCTCGATGGCCACCCGTTCTGCGATCAGGTTGGCCCGCACCATCGCTTGCACCTCCCTTGAGTCATCATACTCGGCATGGCTCCGTTCGAGCAACGTTGCTGGATTAAAATCGGGTTCGCCATTGAGCTGGACGATGCGCTCGGCCAGCCAGTCGGCATGTTGCTGCTCCTGCGTCGCGTGCTCCAGGAACTCGGCCTTGATCGAGGCGTTCGACAGGCCGGTCACCATGTAGTAGTGGCGCTTGTAGCGGTTGATGCAGACCAGTTCGGTGGCCAGCGCTTCGTTCAGCATTTGCAGCACCATCGCACGGTTGCCCTTGTAGCCTTCGGTCACCGGACCGTCGGCCATGTTGCGGGCTGCCGCGCGGATCGCATTTTTATCGATCATGGAAACTCCTCGTCAACGGCGCTGGGTCACCGGGCGGCCCGCTTCGGACAGCACGATTTCCACCCGCCGGTTCATCTGGCGCTCGCCAGCCGTGGCATTGCTGGCCACTGGATAAGCTTCGCCATAGCCGCGCGTCTCGATGCGCGAGCGCTCGATGCCCATCTGGCTCAGTGCGCTGCGCACCGCTTCGGCGCGGCGCTGCGACAGCTGCAGGTTGTAGGCGTCGCTGCCGGTGCTGTCGGTAAAGCCTTCGATCAGCACGGAGCGCTCGGGATTGTCGCGCAGCACATCGGCCAGGCGCTGGGCGGTCGCCATGCCTTGCGAGGTCAGCACGGCCTGGTCGACGTTGAACAGCACGTCGCCGAAGGTGATCACGATGCCGCGCTCGGTCTGCTTGGCCTGCAGGTCGGCCAGCTGCGCGGCCAGGGCGGCAGCACGGGCTTGCGCGTCGCTCTTCGCCGCTTCGGCGCTGGCGGCCTGGTTCTGCGCGTTGTCAGCATCCATGCGGGCCTGCTCGGCACGGCGCCTGGCCGCCTCGGCTTCCGCGGTGCGCGCTTGCAGGCGCACCTGGTCGCGCTGGGAAGCGGCGTCTTTCAACTGGTCCTCGGCGGACTTGGCGCGCGCGATTTCTTCGGCGCTGGCGATCTTCTGCTTGGCGATATAGGCCAGCTTGTCGACCGTTTGCAGGCTTTCATTGCGCGCCGCGGCCGTATTGGCCTGGTCCATGGCGCGGGTGGCGGCGGCCAGTTCCGCGCTGGCGTATTTGGCAACCATCGGGTTGCCCTGCGCCTGCGCGTAATTGGCGCGCGCGGTTTCCAGTTCGCCGGTGGTGGTCGGGGTGGTGCTGCAGGCTGACAGGGCCAGGACCGCTGCCAGCGCGACTGGTTTCAGGAAAGGCTTGAACATGTTGGCTCCTTTCTCAGCGAGTCATGGTGCTGTTGGCGCGATCGAGTTCTTCGCGCAGCACACGGATATCGTCTTGCAGCTTGTTGGCGGCCTCGGTGGCCTTGGCGCTGCTGGCCTTGCTTTGCGCCAGCTTGGCGTCCGCCTGTGCCTGCTGTGCCAGGTCCTGGGCGGTGCGGTAATCCTTGGCTGCCAGCGCCTGGTTGGCGCGCAGCATCTTGTCGCGTGCTGCCGCCATTTCGGCCGGAGCCAGTTCCGGTGCGCCAGTCGAGGCAGCGGCTTCGACTGCCGTGCGCGACGATGCTACTTCGGCCGTGGCCGGGGTCTTCATGCTGCTGCAACCTGCCAGCGCAATCGCGCATGCGGCGCAGGCCGTAGTCAACAGTGGTAGGCGATTCAGCGAATCCATTGTTATTCTCCTCAAAGCGATTGGGGTATGCCAGTTATATAAGCCATCCCCGATGGGTTCAGTACGGTGCCGCACATTGAAGTCGGGCTGCCCGGGTGTAAGCTGGCGCCATGGCACACACAATTTCTCGCCGCGCAAAGATTAGCCTGGCTGTGCTGGGCTTCCTGCTGGCCATTCCGGCGGTGGCCCTGGTGATCGTGTTGAACTATGACTGGAACCGCGCCCGGCCCTGGCTGGGCGCGCGCGCCACCGAAGCGCTGCAAAGGCCGGTGGAACTTCGCGGCAACTTGTCACTGACTTGGCAAAAGCAGGCGCTGCCACCGCAGGCGCGCAGTTGGCGCGACCATATTCCCTGGCCCCATCTTGTCGCGCAAGACGTGCACGTCGGCAACCCGGCCGGCCTGCCGGCGGGCGACACCGCGGCGGCCCGGACCCTGGCGTTCTCGCTGAGTCCATTTGCCCTGCTGGGCCGCAAGATCGCCATCCCCGAACTGCGCTTCGACCAGCCGCAGCTCGACCTGCTGCGCCAGGCCGACGGCAGGAACAACTGGACCCTGCCCAAGCGCCCGCCGTCCGAGTGGCGCATGGAACTGGACCGCGTGGTCTTCACGCGCGGCACCATCAAGCTGGACGATGCCCAGCAGCATATCGCGGCCACCGCCCACGTCGACACGCTCGACAACGATCCTCGCTACGGCGTGCAATGGACCCTGGCCGGCAAATGGAACAAGCAGGACATCAGCGGCAAGGGCAAGACCGGCGCCGTGCTGGCCTTGCGCGACACCGGCCTGCCCTTCCCGATCCAGGCCGACGCCAAGATCGGCCTGGTCAGCGTGGCTGCCGAAGGCACGCTGACCAACCCGGCCCAGCTCGCCGCCATCGACTTGCAGCTCAAGGTCGCCGGCGCTTCGGCCGCACGCCTGTATGCGCTGACCGGGCTGCTGCTGCCGGAAACCCCGCCCTTCAGCACGGCCGGGCGCCTGAGCGGCCACCTGGCCGAGGGCGCCAGCCAGTGGACCTACGAAAAATTCACCGGACGCGTCGGCGACAGCGATATTGCCGGCACTTTGTCTTACCAGCAGCGCCAGCCGCGCGGCTTGCTGACCGGCGCGGTGCACTCGCGCCTGCTGCAGTTCGCCGACCTGGGGCCCCTGATCGGCGCCGACTCCAATGCCAAAAAAGAAGAACGCGGCGTGGCGGCAGTGCAGCCGGCCGGCAAGCTATTGCCGGTGGAGACCTTCAAGACCGAACGCTGGACGGCGCTCGATGCCGACGTCGGCTTCCGCGCCGAGCGCATCGTGCGCACCAAGGAACTGCCGCTCAGCAAACTGGAAACGGCGTTCCACCTGAAGGACGGCGTGCTGCGCCTGACTCCGCTCAATTTCGATTTCGCCGGCGGCCGGGTCGCCTCCAAGGCCACGCTCGACGGCAGCAGCGGCGAGGCGGTTGCCGCCACACTGGATGCGACAGCGCGGCACATCAAGCTCAAGCAACTGTTGCCCAAGCTGCCGGAACTCAAGCAAGCCACCATCGGCGAAATCAATGCCGACGCCAAGCTGACCGCCAAAGGCAATTCGGTGGCCAGCATGCTGGCCCATTCCAATGGCGAACTGAAAACCTTGGTCAACGATGGCACCGTCAGCAAGCTGCTGCTGGAGCAGATGGGCCTGAACATCGGCAACATTGTGCTGACCAAGCTGTTTGGCGACAAGCCGGTGCACCTGAACTGCCTGGCCGGCGACTTCGGCGTGCGCGACGGCCTGGCCCAGACGCGCTATTTCATTGCCGATACCGACGATGCCACGGTGCGCATCAACGGCGCAATCAACCTGGCCAGCGAGAAAATCGACCTCACCATGAAACCGGAAAGCAAGGGCTTGCGCATTATTTCGCTGCGCGCCCCGATCTATGTGCGCGGCTCGCTCAAGCAACCCGACGTCGACATCGACAAGGGCGTGATTGCCATGCGGGCCGGCGGCGCACTGGCGCTGGGCGCGCTGGCCGCACCGGCGGCCCTGGTGCCCCTGATCAGCGCGGGCGGCGAAGGCGACAACCAATGCGCCAGCCTGCTGGCCGCCGCGCGCGAAAAGCCGAAGGCGCCGCCGCCGGGCAAGACGCAAAGGTAACAAACCGTTACATCGTGAAATAGCGAACAGATCACATCTGCCCTCCCCCGTAAGCTGGAGCCAGCATTCCACGTTACGGAGGAAACATCATGAAAACCAAACAGATTGCAGCCCGCCTCGCTATCGCCACCGCCATGCTGGGCCTGGGCGCATGCTCCTCGATGTCGCAACAGGATAAGAACACGGCCATTGGCGCCGGTGTCGGCGCGGTCGCCGGTTCCGTGCTGACGGGCGGCTCCACCACCGGTACGGTGGGCGGCGCCGTGGTCGGCGGCGTGGTCGGTAACCAGGTCGACAAACCACGCCGCTAAGACGGCGTGCGGACCTGCTGGTAGCAATGGCAGGACACCGCTTCCAGGCCAGCCGGGTCCAGTATTTCGATATTGCCCCGGCTGTAGCTGATCAAGCCCTGTCCCTGCAAGGCGCTGGCCGCCTTGGTCACGCCAACGCGGCGCACGCCGAGCGCGTGGGCCAGGAATTCGTGGGTCATGTGGAAGCGGTCCGATTGCAGGCGGTCGCGCGTGACCAGCAGCGAGCGCGCCAGGCGCGCCTCCAGCACATGGAAGCGGCTGCAGACAGCGATCTGGATCGCTTGCGCCAGCAGGCTGTCGGTATAGCGGTGCAGCAGGCGCTGCAGCGATTCCATTTCCGCAAACTCGGCGATGAAATCTTCCGCCTCCATGCGCAGCGCATGGCCGCTGCGCTGGACCACGGCACGCACCTGGGCGAAACGCTGGCCCAGCGCCACCGAAGCGCCGACCATGCCTTCGCGCCCGGCCGAGCCAACTTCCAGGGTCATGCGGCCTTCCGCCACGGCCAGCAGCGAGACCAGGGTATCGAGCGGGAAAAAGATGTAGTCGATGGGCTGGCCGGCTTCGAACAGGATGTCGCCAGCTTCGAGGTCCACCAGTTCGCACAAGCCCTCGAGGTGGTCGAGGTCGTCTTCCGGCAGGGTTGCCAGCAGGCGGTTGCCAATACGCGGTGGTGGCGATTCACTGCTTGGAACGGTATGAAGATTCAGGGTCATTGCCGTCAGCCTGGTGGAGTTTAGGCGGAGCGTATCGGCAATTAAAAAGACTGTATGTACGCTGACGCACGGAAGCAGGCCAGCCCGGCCGCCACAATGCGTCTATCCAATAGGAAAGGGTTACGGCATGGAACGAGAAACCAAAATCATGAGCTACACCACCCACCCGATGCTGCTGATTGCAGCCATTGCCGTGGTGCTGTTTTGCGGCGTCGGCATCGCGGCGGTCATGGGTTGGCTGCCGCAATCAGGGGCGAAGATGGGGCCGCCGCTTGCCGAAGCGCCGGTACCGGTCGCTACGCGCGACGTCGGCCCGCCTCCGCCGCCGGCCGGCTATGCGCCGGTCAATCGCGTGGCCGACACTTCCGGCTATTCCGGTAGCGCTGGCGGCGCAGGCGGCGGCAGCTATGGCGCCGGCAGCGCGGCTCCGGCAGAAGGGCCTGCAGCGCAGCCGGCCGCAGCGCACATGGCGGCACCGGCGCCCGCCCTCTGCCATAGCTGCGGCGTGGTGGAAGCAGTGCATGCCGTCACCCAGCGCGGCCAGGGCAGCGGCCTGGGCGCGGCAGGCGGCGCGATTGTCGGCGGCCTGCTGGGCAACCAGGTCGGCGGCGGTTCGGGCCGCAAGCTGGCCACCGTGGCCGGTGCGGTCGGCGGCGCCGTGGTCGGCAACCAGGTGGAAGGCAATATGAAGTCGACCACCAGCTACCAGGTGCGCGTGCGCATGGATGACGGCAAGGTGCGCACCGTCAGTAGCAGCTCGGCCAACTGGCAGGCTGGCGACCATGTAAAAGTCGTCAAGGGGCGCTTGCAACGACGCTGATAGTTCGACAACGTACAGATGACGCGGTCGGACGCAGCAATAATGCATCCAGGATTACGGACTATGAGAGGAAAACATCATGCTCTATACGATCGCTGTCGTACTTATCATCTTGTGGCTGCTCGGCCTGGTGACCTCCTACACAGTGGGCGGCTTCATCCATATTTTGCTGGTGGTGGCAGTCATCATGATCCTGCTGCGCCTGATCAGTGGGCGCGGCATTTAGTTAAGCCGGCCAAGCCGGCGTACACTAGCGGGGCGGGAACTGCGGCGCAGGACCCGTCCCGCTTTTTTTCGAGCATATTTAACGAAGGAGAAAGCTCATGCCTCATAAAACCCTTGCTGCCCTGCTGATTGCCGTGCTCGCCACGACTGGCTGTGCGGATATGAGCGCCACCCAGCGCGGCACTGCCACCGGCGCCGGCGTCGGCGCCGGCATTGGCGCCGTGCTTGGCGCCGCGACCGGTCCAGGCGGCGGCAAACGGGCGGCCGGCGGCGCTGCGATTGGCGCGGCAGTCGGCGCCGTGGTCGGCAACGTCTGGTCCAAGCGCATGGAAGCGCAGAAGCAGCAGATGGAACAGGCCACCCAGGGCACTGGCGTGCAAGTCTCGCAAACCGGCGACAACCGCCTGAAGCTGGAAATCCCGAGCGATATTTCGTTCGATACGGGCCGTTCCGACATTAAACCCGACTTCCGCCCGGTCCTGGACCGCTTTGCCACCACGCTCAATGAAAACCCGGCGACCACCGTCAGCATTGTCGGCCACACCGACAGCACCGGCAACGCCAGCGTGAACCAGCCGCTGTCGGTCGACCGTGCAGCCCATACGCGCGACTACCTGGCCACGCGCGGCGTATCGCCGACCCGCATCGTGATCGAAGGCCGCGGCGAGCAGGAGCCGATCGCCTCCAACGACGACGCAGCCGGCCGCGCACGCAACCGCCGCGTGGAAATCTTCGTGGCCGAGCCACGCCAGCCGCAAGGCTAAGCAAGCGGCAACGGCCCGGAGCATGGCGCTCCGGGCCGCGCATCCCCAAGGAGCCCTCATGAAAATCCAAGCGTTCTTCCTGCTCTGCCTGGCCGCCGCCCCGGCGATGGCGCAGACCTTGAAACCGGGACTGTGGGAGCTGAATAACCGCATTGCCTCGGCCAGCCCAGAAATGATGGCCATGATGGAGGCAGCCCAGCAACAGATGGCCAATATGGCGCCGGAACAGCGCAAGGCAATGGAACAGATGATGGCGCGCCACGGCGTCAACCTGGGACTGGGCGATAACGGCGGCGTCAAGCTCACCTATTGCCTGACCAAGGACATGGCCGAGAAGCAGGATTTGCCGGCCGGCCAACCCGGCCAGTGCACCACGACCCGCACACCCGTGCCGGGCGGCCTGAACGTGACCTTCCATTGCACCCGGCCGCCGTCGAGCGGCAACGGCCAGGTGATCTTCAACGGCAGTACAGCCTACAGCATGCGCATGAATGTGAACAGTTCAGCGCAGGGCAAGCCGCAAACCATGGTGGTGGAAGGCAGCGGCCGCTGGCTCAGCGCCGATTGCGGCAGCGTGGCGCCGCCGGCGCCGGCGGCACCGCCCAGCAAGCCAGGGCCGGATTTGCAGACGCCTACTCGCCGCGCTCAATAAAGGCCCAGTACAGCTCGCGGGCCTTGCTGGCGACCGGCCCGGCCGGCAGTGCACGGCCGTTATAGCGCACGCAAGGCGTGACCTTGCCGAAGTTGCCGGTGTTGAAGATTTCGCTGGCGCGATCGAGCTCTTCCGGCCTGACGGTACGCTGCTCGACATCAATGCCGGCTTCGGCCAGCAGCTTGATCACGCGGGCGCGGGTAATGCCAGCCAGGAAGGTGCCGTTCAGGGCCGGCGTCACCACTTTCCCCTCCGGCGTGACGAAGAACAGGTTGGCGGTGGCGAACTCCGCCACATTGCCCTGGCTGTCGCACACCACGGCGTTGTCGCAGCCGCGGTCTTTCGCGTCGCGCAGCACGCGGGTTGAATTGGCGTACAGCGCGGAGGCCTTGGCATCGGTTGGCGCCATGTCCGGGTCCGGACGGCGCATCGCCGACAGGCAGGCCGAGAAACCTGTGAATGGCGGCACCGGTGCGTCAAACAGGGTCAGCGCGAAGGCGGACTTTTCAGCGACCGGGATCAGCAAGCCATCGGTGGCAAATACCAGCGGGCGGATGTACAGCTCGGCATCGGCAGGGAAACGGGACACGCCCTCCTTCACCAGCTTTTCCATTTCCTCCACGCTGAGCGGACATTCCAGGCCCAGGCTGCGCGCCGAGCGAATCACGCGCTCCAGGTGCGGGCGCAAGTCCGGCAGCTTGCCGCGCATGGCGCGCGCGCCGTCGAATACCGAGGAGCCGAGCCAGACGCTGTGGTCCATTGCGCCGAACAGTGGCGCATTGCCTTCCGCCCAGTTTCCATTGAAGTAAGTCAGATACATAGTGTTCCCCGCTGAAAGTTCCAGCTTGGGAATGTAGCACATCAGAAAGCGTGGCGCAGGCCGAAGGTAATGGCGCGGTTGCCCTTGCCGGTTTCGGTCGCGGTGCC
Organism: Pseudoduganella sp. S-14; assembly: GCF_049913285.1. Taxonomy (GTDB): domain Bacteria; phylum Pseudomonadota; class Gammaproteobacteria; order Burkholderiales; family Burkholderiaceae_D; genus Rugamonas. The sequence continues at coordinate 2,501,305 of NZ_CP183991.1, read as the reverse complement.
GGCGGTATAAGCTGCGTTGTTGCGGTTGCGGATATGGGCGAAGGAGGCATGCAGGGCGGTGCGTTTGGAGAGCGAATACACTACGCCGACAGCCGCCTGGTCGGCATCCTGGTTGGGCGGGCTGCGATCATCCTTGTGAATGAAGGAAGCCATGTAGGTGGTGCGGCCGCGGGTGTAGGAGATGCCTGCCAGCATATCGTGGCTGTAGAGCGACGGCGTGTTCAGCGCCAGCGCGCCATACGGGTTGGCCGGGTCCCACGGCGAGCTGCCGAGGCCGCGGTTGATGCCATAGGCCGCGAAGACGGTGGTGGCGCCAAAGTTCAGGTTGGCCGCCACCAGGGTATTGCGGGCGGACAGGTCGACCGGCTGCGTGGTGCCGACCGCTTCGATCGGATTGCGCTTGCGCTGGTGGGCGATGCGGACATTGAACATGCCGTTGGCAAAGCCCAGCGTCGCGCCGTATGCCCGGTTGCGCGAGGTGCTGAATTCGGATTCGCCGAAGCTGTAGATGGCACTGGCATTCCATTGGTGGCCGGACGGCGTGCGGTATTTGACGGCATTGTCATAGCGCTTGGTGGTAAAGCCCATCAGGTTGGTAGCGGTACCGGCGAGCCCGCCATGGAAGGGGTCAGCCACCTCGGCCAAGGTTTCGTATTGCAGGTTGTACTGGCGACCGAGCGTCAGCATGCCCCACGTCCCATCGAGCCCGACCCAGGCCTGGCGCCCCAGCAGGCGGCCTTCTTCGGAGCGGCCGGTATCGTTCTCGACGCCGCCTTCCAGCGTGAAGACGGCGGAATTCCCGTTGCTGCCCAACGGTTCGCGCCCGGTGATGCCGATGCGCGAGCCTTCCGCTATGCCGGGGGAAACCTTGCTGCCGGCACAGCCCTCCTTGCAGCCGCGCTCAAGCACCACGCCGGCATCGACCACGCCATAGGGCTGGACGCCTGGTCCCGCCGGCGGTTCCCTGGTCTGCGCCAGCGCCAGTGCGGGCATTGTGAGCAGGATGGCAAGAGCTTTCATGCTTGTCAGCTTAGGGTAAGCACGATCATGCAATCTGTGCGCACACAAACAAAACTATTCGGAGACCGCGTATGTCCAGCAAGCGTTGCAGCGCCGCCGACGCCATCCGCCTCGTGCGTGATGGCGACATGATCATTGTTCCTACCGGCGCTGGCGAGCCGCCGGCCCTGTTGACCGAACTGTCGGCGCAGCGCCGCAATTTCAAAGGCGTGCAGGTGGCGCAAATCCTGGCCATGCGCAAGTACGATTACTTCGACCAGGAAACGGCGCACCATGTGCGGCATAGCGCCCTGTTCTTCGGCGGCGCTTCGCGGCCGGCGGGCCAGGCCGGCTGGGCAGACTTCATCCCGGCGTATTTCTCTGAAATCCCATCCTTGATCGAGCACGGGCAAATGCCTGCCGACGTGGTCTTTGCGCTGGCATCGGAAATGGACCGGCACGGCAACTTCTCGCTCAGCCTGGGCGCCGACTACACCATGGCTGCGCTGCAAAAAGCGCGTGTCATCGTGCTCGAATCAAATCCCAACGTGCCTTTTGCGCACGGCCAATGCCACATCCATATTTCGCAGGTGACGGCGGTGGTGGAAAGCGATGCGCCGGTGATCGAAGTCGGGCTGCCGAAGATCGGTCCGGTGCAAGAGGCGATTGCCGCTCATGTGGCGCCGATGATCGAGGACGGTTCGACCTTGCAGATCGGCTATGGCGGCATTCCAGACGCGGTGGTGATGCAACTGACCAGCAAGCAGGACCTGGGTATCCATACCGAAATGATTGGCGACGGCATCCTCAAGCTGGTGGAGTGCGGTGCCGTGACCAATCGCCGCAAGAGCTTCATGCCGGGACGCATGGTGGCGACCTTCGCGCTGGGTTCGCGCAAGCTGTACGACTTCATGCACCACAACCCGCTGCTGGAAATGCACCCGGTCAGCTTTACCAACGATCCCTATATCGCCGGGCAGAACGACAAGCTGGTGTCAATCAACGCCAGCCTGCAGATCGACCTGCTGGGGCAATGCGGCTCGGAAAGCCTGGCTCACCTGCCCTATTCCGGCACCGGCGGCCAGGCAGACTTCGTGCGCGCGGCCAATCGTTCACGCGGCGGCAAATCGTTTATCGTGCTGCCATCGACGGCCAAGGAAGGCGGCATTTCGCGCATCGTGCCCACCCTGTGCGCCGGGACACATGTGACCACGAGCAAGAACGACATCAACTACGTGGTGACCGAATATGGCGTGGCACAATTACGCGGCAAGTCAGCCAAGCAGCGCGCCGAGGCCCTGATTTCCATCGCGCATCCCGATTTCAGGGGCGAATTGCGGCGCGAGGCGGCCCGGCTGAACTACAGCTAACTATGTTCGGCAGCGAACATTCAACCGTTCGCTGCTGTCTTAGACTGGCCTTCGGAGGTGATTCCATGAAGGCAAGTCGTTGGCTGGCTTTTATCCTCGCGGGCTGGACGCTGCTGGCCTGCGCTTCGTTGCCCGAAGTCGACGCCGACCGGGCCAAGGCGCGTGCCAGCGCAATGCCGGAAGTCGTTAGCGCCAAAGGCAAATTGCCGCGGCAGACCACCGAGCAGTTGCTGAAAAAGCGCTGGACCAAGTCCACCCTGGACCTGAAGGCCCAGGCGGCGCTCGAAGAAGCTGCGACGGGCGTGCCGCTCATTGCCGGCAACAAGGTCCAATTGCTGTTCGACGGTCCGCAGACCATGACCGAGATGATGAAGGCCATCGCGGCGGCCAAAGACCACATCAATTTCGAGACCTATATCTTCGACCAGGATGAACTGGGCAAGAAGTTCGCCGAGCTGCTGATACAGAAGCAGCGCGAAGGCGTGGTGGTCAATGTGATTTACGACAGCGTCGGCACCATCGGCGTGCCGCAGGAATTTTTCGACCATATGAAGGCTGGCGGCGTGAAGCTGCTGGCCTTTAACCCGATCAATCCGGCCAAGGCGCGCGGCAATGGGTGGAAGCTGAACAACCGCGACCATCGCAAGATGCTGATCGTGGACGGCAAGGTGGGGTTTGCCGGTGGGATCAATATCAGCGATACCTATTCCAAGAGCTCGCCATTCCGCGGAGGCTTGGGCGGCAACGGCAAGCCAGGCGGCAGTGGCGGTTCGGGGATTGGCTCGGGCAGCGGTTCACGCATCGGTTCCGGCCTTGGTTCCGGCGTCGGCACCGGCGCTGGACAGCAGCAAGTCACGGAGGACGATGTGGGTTGGCGCGACACCCACGTCCGCATCGAGGGGCCGGCCGTGCAGGCGATGCAGTGGCTGTTCGTGCAGGTGTGGATCGAGCAGGATGCGGACGATCTGCGCGACGCCAAGTACTTCCTGCAGGTGCCTCCGGTGGGCGACAAAGTGGTGCGGGTATTGGGCTCGCGCCCCGAAGGCCACTTTGAAATCTACAAGGCGATGCTGCTGGCGATGCAGGAGGCGAAGAAGTCGATCCACATTACTTGCGCCTATTTTGTGCCGGATGCCCAGACCATGGAGGCGCTGACCGGTGCCGCCCGGCGCGGTGTGGATGTGCAGCTGGTGCTGCCAAGCGTATCGGATAGCGGGCTGGTATTCCATGCCGGCCGGGCGTTCTACCAACCGCTGTTGGAGGCAGGCGTCAAGATTTACGAACTCAAGCTGTCGGTGCTGCACGCCAAGACGGTCGTGATTGACGGCGTATGGTCCACTGTCGGCTCGACCAACCTCGACCGCCGCAGTTTCCTCCACAACAGCGAAATGAATGTGATCGTGATGGGCGATGTGTTCGGGCTCGAAATGGAGAAAGCGTTCAAGGAAGACCTGCACAACTCCAGGGAAATCACCCTGGTGGAATGGAACAAGCGCCCTCTTTCCAACCGCCTGAAAGAATGGCTCGCCCGCGTATGGGACTACTGGCTCTGAGGTTTGATATGCTTGAATTCCTCCCCTCCCTCGGCCTTCGGCCGCCGCTTGCGCGGAAAAGAAGGGGATTCCGTCAGCGTGGCGGTAAATTGCCATGCAGAGGCTCGACGCGAGCAAGGAACAGTTCAATACCAGGCTTGATGCCAGCCAAGAGAAATGCAACGACAGGCTCGACCAGAGTTTCAATTAGCTTTACGACAAGATCGACGCATCCCAACATGGGTGAACAGCCGATTCAGTAAGCTCCATTACACACTTATGGCATGTTTGAGTGCGCTGAATTAAGCAGCTGGGCGCCAGATGTCGCCCTCACGGCAGAAGATATCGGTAGCGGCCAAGGCGAAGCCGCTTCCTTCGAGCCAGCTATACCGCTCAACCTGGATTTCGTCGTGCTGTACGCGCAGCACGTTGAATGAATTGGTCTCGCCACGGCTACGGGTGGAGGTGGCTGTGCCGGCCTGGACCACCAGTGCGGCATAGCCATCTATCTCATAGCGCTCGGAGGTATTGTGAGTATGGCTGGTGTGCAGGTGCCCTGCCAGCAGCAAGTCCACACCGCAGCGCGCGAACGTTTCCATTGCCATCGGTGCGCGATCAACGATATCGTCATGGTCCTTGTGCGGCGGCAGGTCGAAGGGATGATGAGTCACGACAACCCGCGTCACGCTGCGCGGCAGGCGCGAGAAGCGTTGCCGCAAGTATTCGACCTGGCGGCGATTGACGCGGCCATCCTTGAAGGTCAGCGAGCGTGCCGTGTTCAAGCCCAGCACGGCAATTTCATCATCGACGAACTCTGGCGCGAGGTCGCGCGTGATGTAGCGCCGGTATTTGACCAGCGGCTGGAAGAAGCGCGCTGCCACGTTATACAGGGGAATGTCGTGATTTCCCGGCACGACGATCTGCGGCTTGGGCAAGGTGTCGAGGTAGTGCCGCGCCTGGCGGAATTGCGCGCTGCGGGCGCGCTGGGTCAGGTCGCCGGACGCCACCACCACGTCCGGCCGCAAATCCCCGATCAATTCGCGCAAGGGCGCCAGCAAGGCGTTGTCCACGCGGCCGAAATGCAAGTCGGAGATATGGACCAGGGTTCGCATCACTACTCCAGAGGGCGCGGCACGAGCACCGGCAAGGCTGCCGGGCGGATCCGGTAACGCAAAGGCGGGGCCATGACGGACACCTCGCCATCGGTCGCCACCCGCAGGCGGCGGTGGCGGGTCTCGATCACCATCTCGCCGGCCTGGAATACATGGAACTCGCGCGACTGGCGCAGCCGTCCGAACAGGGCGCGCATGGCCAGTTTCAGCAAGCCGAAACGCGTCGGCCGCTGCGCCACGTACACGCTCAGCGTGCCGCCATCAATCCGTGCCCGTTCGCCGATGTTGAACCCTTGCATATGGTATTCATTATTGCCGATGAAAACAAAGGGCGTGCGCCGCGCATGGCCTTGCTCACCAAGGGTCAGGCGCACGCTGAGGAAAGGATAACGCTTCAGCGCGGCGAGCGTCGCCCAGCCGAACGCAGTCCACTTGCCGCGCCCGAGGCGGCGCTGCTGCCGCTGGCGATCGCGCACGATGTCCGGGTAGAGCCCAAGGCTTGAGTTATTCAGGAAGATGCGGCCATTGACCTCCCCTACGTCGACCATTGCCACGTGGCCGGCAGCCAGGTTGGCAATGGCTGCGTCGAGCTGGGGCGGGATGCGCAGGTCGCGCGCAAAATGGTTCAGCGTGCCCATCGGCAGGACGCCGAACACGGCGCCGCTATCGAGCACCACCGAGGCCACGGCATTGACGGTGCCGTCGCCGCCGCCCGCCACCACAACTGGTGCGCCGCCGGCCAATGCGGCTCGAACGGCCTCCATCAGATGATTGAGGTCAGCTGCCAGCGTGATATCGGCATCGAGTCCGTGGCTGGCAAAGCGGGCGGCCAGCGAATCGCGCCACGGCAGGCCATATCCGAGGCCAGCTCCAGCGTTGATGATGACGGCCATGCGGCTCATCGGCGCTCCCGGTGCCGGCGCAGGCTTGACACCGCCGTGACGCAGATGGCCAACCAGCCAAGCCCCTCTGCCACGGCCGCCACCACATCGCTCAGGAAATGCACGCCGAGATAGACGCGGCTGAACCCGACCAGCGCCACCAGCGCCACTGCGCCAGCAACCAGCGCCGCGTGCTGGGCCGCGCCGCGGGCACGCGGCCACAGGTAGCAAGCCAGCACGCCATAGAACACGGTCGCGGCCAGCGTATGGCCGCTGGGAAAGCTGTAGGTTGGCAAAGTCAGCAAGGGCGCGTCGAAGCTGGGCCGCACGCGCTGGTAGCTATGCTTGAGCAGCACATTCAGCACCATGCCCGGTGGTACGGAGAGCAGCAAGGTCAGCAGCCAGTAATGCGCTTGGCACCGCCAGAGCCGCCAGGCAAATAGCAGCGTCAGGAAAGCAATGCCCGCCACGCTGTGCAGATGGCTGATCGCCAGCATCAGCGTCGTCCAGGGCTCGCCGGCGCGCGCGTGCAGCCATTGGGAAACGCTGATATCCAGTGCTGCCAGCCGGGCGCCGGGCCCCATCGCTGCGCCGGCAATCGCATCAAACACGGCCGCGGCGCTGAGCAACAGGAGCAGGCCGGCCACCAGATGCAGGGGAAGTCGGATCGTATCTCTCATACAACGCTTAATAAAAAAACCTGATATTTCATCCAGTACTGTTGATTCATACAGTATTTGTGTTATTCTAATCACTCGTTAAACACATCACAGCAAAAGGAATTCGTCATGACCACTATGCACAGCACCTTCGGCTCCCGCTTTGGCCTGGAATATGCCCCTATGTCTTTCCTGGTTCGCTTCGGCAAACGCGAAGTGCTGGTGTGCCGCGACTTCCGCAAGCGCTTCTACGCTGTGAACCCGATCATCGAATGCGACACCGGCGTACAGCCTGGCCACCTGGAAGTCCTGCTGTTCAGCCGTTGGCTGCTGATCTTCTCCAAGGCCCACTAAGCTTCAGTCTCGCATAGCTGTTCATACCGAGCGCGCAAATAGTCGCGCAAACGAATCACGACGGGCGTGACCTGCGAGCGGTGCATGCAAACCAGCTGTAATGGCACCTCTTCACCCATTACATCTGGTAGCAGCATGCGCAAGCGACCGGCCTTAAGGTCGGCGGTCACGTCCAGCCGTGATTTATAGGCAATTCCCAGTCCCGCTACCGCCCAGCGGCGCACCAGGTCGGCATCATCGCTGCTGCGATTGCCCCTGACCTGCACGACTTTGCCCTGGGCGGGGAAGGCCCAGCGGTCATACAGCACATCATCCAAAGCAAAGCGCAAGCAATTGTGCCGCGCCAGCTCGTCCAGGTTGGCGGGGGCGCCGTGCCGGCGCAGGTAGTCCGGCGAGGCGACCAGGGTGCGTCGATTTCCTGGCGCAACAGGCATGGCAACCAGACTCGAATCATCGAGTTTGCCATAACGCAGGGCCAGATCTACCGGCTGGCGATACATATCGGCAACCCGGTCGCTGACGTACAACTGCAGGCTGATGGCCGGATATTCGGCCTGGAAAGCGTCCAGCCAGGGCAGCAGCACGTTACGCCCCACATCGGACGGCATCGAAATTTTCAACAAGCCCGCCAGCTCCTGCTGGCCTTGCCTGATCGCCTCATGTCCTTCGCGCAACTGGCGCACCGCTTCGCGCGCGTGGCCCAGGTAATGCTCGCCTTCCGCCGTCAAGCGCAGCGAACGCGTGGTGCGGGCAAACAGCCGCAGTTGCAGTTCGTCTTCCAGCCGCTTCAAGGCGGCGCTGGCCAGGGCCGGCGAGATGTCGAGCGAACGCGCCGCCGCCGACAGGCTGCCGCGGTCGGCCGTGCTGACGAAGACTTCCAGATCGTCGAGGCGCAGCATTTTCAGCATTCCTTTGAAAGTGTTTCCATAATTTTAGTCTTTTTCGCGAAGCCGTGATGATCGAAGATAACGGCATCACCACTGTTTACGAAGGACATCACAATGAAAGCTGTTGCCTACCGCGCCTCCTTGCCCGTTGACCACGCCGAAGCGCTGGTCGACATCGAATTGCCGGCACCGGTTGCCAGCGGGCGCGACCTGCTGGTCGAAATCAAGGCCGTTTCCGTCAACCCAGTCGATACCAAGATTCGGCGCCACGTCGCTCCCGCCGAAGGGGAACACAAGGTGCTCGGTTGGGACGCCAGCGGCATCGTGCGCGCGGTCGGCCCGGAGGCGACGCTGTTCAAGCCGGGCGATGAAGTGTGGTACGCCGGCGCTCTCGGCCGCTCGGGCACGAACGCCGAACTGCACCTGGTTGACGAACGCATCGTCGGCCACAAGCCTTCCCGGCTTGGCTTCGCCGAAGCGGCCGCCCTGCCCCTGACCGCCATCACCGCCTGGGAATTGCTGTTCGACCGCCTTGGCGCCAGCCGCGACAAGGCGCGGGAAGCCGGCAAGTCCCTGCTGGTCACGGGCGCCGCTGGCGGCGTCGGCTCCATCCTGGTCCAGCTGGCACGCCAGTTGACGGGACTGACCGTGATCGGTACCGCTTCGCGCGCTGAAACTGCAGACTGGGTCAAGTCGCTTGGCGCGCACCACGTTATCGACCACAGCAAGCCGCTGGACGAAGAAATCCGTCGTCTCGGCCTGCCGCCCGTCCACTACATCGCCAGCCTGAACGAGAGCGAACGCCATTTCGCCGCGCTGGCCGAACTGGTGGCACCGCAAGGCAAGCTGGCCCTGATCGACGATCCTGCGCATATCGACGTGCGCCTGCTGAAACGCAAGAGCGTATCACTGCATTGGGAGTTCATGTTCACGCGCTCAATGTTCGAGACTGACGACATGGCGCAACAGCATGCGCTGTTGAACGATGTGTCGCGCCTGGTCGATAGCGGCGTGCTGAAAACCACCTTGGGCGAGCGCTTCGGCGCCATCAACGCAGCCAACCTGAAACGCGCACACGCCCTGCTCGAAAGCAATCGCGCGCGCGGCAAGATCGTGCTGGAAGGGTTCTAAGCTTCAGCGGCGGCACGCGCGGCATGCGCTGCCGCGCTCGCCTCGCCGGCCTGTTCGATCGCGTGCAGTTGCTGGCGGATCGCCAGCGCGCGGCGATCATGCGCATCGACCTGGTCGATTAAAGATTGCGAAAGCCGGCAAGCCTCCCTGACCGTGGCATCGAAGCGCTCACGGCCCCGCGTCAGCATGGCCGACTGGTAACCGACTACGCTGAACATTTCGCAGATATCCGCGCACAGGTCGCGCAGGGTGCGCATGGAATCGCAAGCGCCTTCGATGTCGGCGCGCATCTTGCGGTCAAGGTCGATGAACTCGGTACGCGCATATTCATGGGCCGATAGCTGCGACACCGTGCCTTGCCAGCGCAGGATGCGGCGGCTGATGCGATGGATGTTGGCATTTTTCTGGTGCAGCATCAACGCGTATTGCCAGGCCAGCAGGGCCAGCGGCAGGCAGGCCAGGAAGCCTGGCAAGCCCACGCCCCGCATGGTGGTTTCCATTTTTTTGCAGCGGCGCAGGAGCGCACCGATATTGCTGCCAAGGGATTGGTTGCGCATGGCCGTCCTCCCGACGATCCGCCGTGCAAAGGCATGGCGCGACAAGCCAAGTATAGGCAGCACGGGGCCGGCGGGAATATTCCCCGGCTTGATGCAGATTAAAGGTGCGGCGATTAAGCGCCGTTGAGCCAGGTTTGTTCGTGGGCGCGTTCACGGCGGCGGCGCTCGGCCGGAGAGTCGAAGTCGCGCAAGAACTGGATGTGCTTGCGTTCCAGCGCCAGCATCTCGCGCTCGATCGCGTCGATTTCAGCACGGTCCGGCGAATGGTTCATGTAGTTGGCGCGTTCGCGCTGTAACCGTTCCTGCTCGTCCTTGATGGTCTGCAGGCGCCCCTCGCAACGCTGCACGGTGCGGCGCAGCTTTTCCGGCGTCAGGCCCTGGTCGCGCAAGTCGGTCTGCACTGCCAGGTCACCGCGCACGGCGTTGGTACGCTTCTGCAGTTCGGCGATTTCTGCGTTGACCTCGTCGATGGCCTGGGCGTCCTTGGCCGCGTAGGCGTTACGGCGGCGCTCCCCCAGCAGGGCCATTTCCGCTTCCAGCACTTCGTATTCGTCGCGGAAGGGGCGTTCGAAATTGCCCAATTGGGTGCGGCAGGACTCGAGCTGCTTTTCCAGCGCCACCACTTCCAGCTGCAGTTTAGCGACCGGCATGTCGAACCGGCGCTGTGCGCGCTCTTCCAGCGCCTTGTTGGCGGCCAACAGGCGCGCCTCATAGCGCACGGTTGAAAATTTCTTGCGTGCCTCTTCCTCATGGGCGGCACGCAGCCTGCGCTCGTAGGCGCGATAGGCTGCGGGCATGCGCAGCTTGCGATACCAGTTACGAATCCAATTCCACATAGGCAGGAATATAGCCTAGCCTGCGCCTTGTGTCATGCCTGCCAGGGCCGGGGCCAGCAAAGATGCGACAGGAATGGCGTTGCTGCTGTGCGGGACGGTGTCGCAGCTCGCGGTGCGGGCCACGCCGGAGGCTTGCAAATCCTCATAGGCACTGCCTGCGAACAAGGGGTGGACCGCGACGCATACCGGAGGCGGCAGGCCGGCCCGACGCACGTGGCCCACGGCGGCAATCATGGTGCGGGCAGTGGATGCGATATCGTCAACGATGACGGGGGTATGGTGCAGCCAGCGTTCGGTGTCTGGCACCGATACCTCGACGTCGTGGTCGCCGCGGCGCACTTTTTCCAGCACGATGAAGGGGCAACCGGCGCCGCGTGCCACTTCGGAGGCCCATTGTTCGCTTTCCGAATCCGGCCCGATCACCAGCGGCTGCGGCACATTGGCCGCGATCCATTGCGAGATGGCAGGCGCGGCGCGCACCACGCGGGTCGGGATCGTGTAGATCTCGGCCAGGTCATGGTGGCGGTGCAAGTGGGGATCGATGGTCACCATCCAGTGGAACACCCCCGACACCAGCCGCGCAAAATGGGCAGAGGTGATGCCTTCGCCGGGGTTGAAGATGGCATCGTGGCGCATATAAGCCAGGTATGGCGCCACCAGTCCTACGCCGGCCGCGCCCAGGTCGCGCGCAATGCTGGCGGCGAAATACAGGGGCATGAAACGATCATCCGGCCGGTCCAGGGTGCACACCAGGAGCACCTGGCGGCCTTTCACTTCCGAGTGGTAGCGCACGTAGGATTCGCCGTCCGGGAAGCGCCGCACCTGCAAACTCCCCTGCTCCCACCCCAACAATGCCGACAGTTGCGCTGTCATTGCTTCGTTGCCGGGCAGTGCGAACAGAATGGGCGTCATGGCGATCTCCCTCAAAGTAGTGACTTTTATTCTAGCCCCCAGGCCGCGATTTGTGCAATCCAAGCATCATTTTTGACAACTCGTCGCAATCTGCCGGTAGCTAATGGTGGCAGCCGTCAGAATCGCCACCGTTATCAAACTGGAGACATTCATGCCCTTGACTCGTTTCACCCTGCCTGCGCTGGCAATGGCACTGGCAAGCGCCCAGGCCCATGCCGAAGCGGTGCTGCAGAACTTTGCAGGCCATAAGATCGAAGTCCTGAAAATCGCCAAGCCTGGTGCTCCGGCCACCGTGGTCTTCGAGAACGGTTCGCGCATCACCCTCGATAAATGGGACAAGGTGATAGCGGAAGTCGCCAAGGAATCGACAGTGTTCGCCTACAACCGCCCCGGCTACGGCAAGAGCGACAAGCCTTCCACCCCGCGCGACGGCAAGACCGTGGTGGAGGAATTGCGCCAGCTGCTGCGCCAGCAAGGCTTGCAGCCGCCCTATACGCTGGTCGGTCATTCCCTTGGCGGCCTGTACATGCAGATGTATGCACGCGCCTACCCGCAGGAAGTCCAGGGCGTGGTGCTGGTCGACTCGATCTATCCCGGCATCATCAAGAAGCCGGAGGACTTCCCCTTCATGACGCGCATGGCCAAGTACGTGTTCCTGAATTCGGCAATGGAAGCGGAAGTTGACCAGATCAACAGCACCGGCCAGGCCATGCTTGCGATGCCGTGGAATGACGATCTTCCGGTCGTACGCCTGTTCAACGTGCCCAAGTCAGCCGGCGCGGTGGCTGTCGACCTGGGCACCGTCAATGACGACGAGCAGACCCGCACCATGGTCAAGAACATGTACCCGAAAGCCTGCAAGGTGATCGTCGATTCCGACCACCAGATGCAGCAGGCGAATCCCGAAGTGGTGGTCAACGCGATCCGCGACGTGATCGGCGCCCACGACGGCAAGCGTCAGCCAGCCTTGCGCTGCAGCTGATCGGATTCGGCGGCGGGACGCGCCTCTTCGTGATGGAAAGGCGCGTACCAGGTGACGATGAAGGAAGGCACGGTCGCAGCCATCACCAGCCAAAAATAGTTAATGTAACCCAACGCTTCCTGCAGGTGGCCGCTGACCATGCCGGTCAACATCCCGCACATGCCCATCAACCCGGTGCCGAAGGCGTAATGGGTTGTGGTGTACTTGCCCGGCGCCAGCTGCTGCATCAGGTAGATCATGAAGCCCACCGATCCGAATCCGAATGAGAACTTCTCGACCACCACGCCGGCGCCAATCACCCACAGGCTCGATGGCTGGTAGATTGCCATCAGCAGGAAGGTAGCGATCGGGATATTCAGCACGCAGCACAGCGTGAACAATACCGGCTTCAGGCCGCGCTTCGCTACGTACCAGCCGCCAATCAGGGAGCCGGCCAGCACGGCCAGCAAGCCGTAGGTGCCATAGACGATGCCGAGCAACTCGTTGGACATGCCCAGGCCGCCCTTCGCGACCGGGTCGACCATGAAGAAGGGGCCGATTTTTTCCAGCAGCCCGATCGACACCCGGTAAAGCAGTGCGAATGCCACCATGGTCCACACGCCGCGCTTTTCAAAGAAGGTTTTGAAAGCGTCGGCCAGGATGAAACCGGCCTGGCCAAGGCTCTGCGGCGTATCGGCCGCGCGCGCGCCTTCCGGCATGACGCGCCAGTGCCAGGCAGCGATCAGCAGCAACAGCACGGCCACGGCGACAAACACCACCCGCCAGGCGCCCAGCCAGTCCATGCCGTATTGCGTGTGCAGCCGTCCGCTCAAGTAGACCAGGACGCCGGAAGCGAACACCGGGCCGATATTCCAGCTCAGGCTCTGCACCCCGCAATACAACGACTGGCTGCGCGCATCAAGCGAAGTGACATACACGCCGTCGCTGGCAATGTCCATGGTGGCGCCGATGAAGGACATCACCCAGAACAGTCCCATCACCAGGGCCATCGAGCCCGGCATGCCCATCACCAGCGCCACGGCGCCGAAGCCAATGCCAAGCAAGACCTGCATGCACAGCACGAAGAATTTCTTGGTGCGGTACATTTCCACCACCGGGGCAAACAGCGGCTTGATGGTGTAGGCGAGGATCAGCATGCTCGAATACAGCGCGGCTTTGCCATTGTCCATGCCCAGGTTCTTGAACATGATGGACGTGACACTGGTCAGCATGATATAGCCTATCGCCATCGCGAAGTAGCCGGACGGCACCCACAGCAGTGGCGAGCGGTTCATGAACGTTGCACCTTGATGAAGTCGCGATACCAGCGTGCACTGTCCTTCAGCGTGCGCTTTTGCGTGGCGTAGTCGACATGGACGATGCCAAAGCGCTTGGCATAGCCGGAATCCCATTCGAAGTTATCGAGCAGGCTCCACATGAAGTAGCCCTGCACGTCGACGCCGCGCTCCATGGCCTTGGCCATCGCATCGAAGTGGCGCGAAATGAAGGAAATGCGTTCCTCGTCGTGTTCCGGCGTGCTGCTGGCCATGCCATTTTCGGTGATGTAGATCGGCGGCAGCTCGTACTCATCCTTCAGCTTGAGTAGCAGTTCGGTCAGGCCTTGCGGGTAGATCTCCCACCCCATGTCGGTGCGGCCGTTTTCCAGCGGCGGCGTACGCGGCGGATCTTCAGCGCTGCAGAAAGCGCGGAAGTAGTAATTCACGCCGAGGAAGTCGATCGGCTGGCGGATGACGGCCATGTCGCCCGGCTCAACGTGCGGCGCATTGGCGCCGTGCTTGCGCAGGGCCAGTTCCGGATAGCGGCCTTTGAAAATTGGGTCCATGAACCATTGTACCGAACGCGCGTACTCGAACTCGGCCAATTCGCGGTCGGCGTCGCTGTCGGTGGCTGGATCGGCGGTCCACTGGTTCAGGACGATGCCCAGCTTTGCCTTCGAGCCGACGGCGCGCATGGCGTTCATGGCCAGGCCGTGCGACAGCAGCAAGTGGTGCGAAACCTGGATGGCCGCCTTGGCATCGCGCACGCCCGGCGCGAACTGTCCGTTGCCGTAGCCCAGGTTGGCGGTGCACCACGGCTCGTTGTGGGTGGCGATGCTGGCCACACGATCGCCAAAGCGGCGCGCCACTTCGGCAGCGTAGGCCGCAAAATGGTAGCAGGTATCGCGATTGAGCCAGCCGCCCTCTTCCTGCAAGGCTTGCGGCAAGTCCCAGTGGTACAGCGTGATGTAAGCCTGCTTTCCCTTTTCGTGCAGGGCGGTGATCAGGCGATCGTAGAAAGCGAAACCGGCTTCATTCCAGGCGCCCTTTCCGTCCGGCTGCACGCGCGCCCAGGCGATGGAAAAGCGATAGGCATCGACACCGAGCCAGTCGATGATGTCGACGTCCTCGCGGTAGCGATGGTAGTGATCGCATGCGACGCTGCCGTCGCTGCCGTCCTTGATCTTGCCGGGCGTATTGCAGAAAACGTCCCAGATAGAGAGGCCTTTGCCGTCCTCCTGGTTGGCGCCTTCAATCTGGAAGGCGCTGGTGGCTACGCCCCAGAGAAATTCGGGCGGCAGGCGTTTATCTTTCATTTCTTGATTCACAGGTTAAGGCTTAGGGATGGCCTGCCCCGGGGGACGAGGCAGGCCGCGTTGCAACGGGCTTAGAAATCGATGCCCGCATTAACTCCGATGGTGCGCGGAGGCAGGTACTGCGCCACCCACACATTAGCGCCGTTCATGGCGCTGGTCTTGATGCGCTTGTCGCCTACATTGCGCACGAAGGCATCCACCCAGAACTGCTTCGGTCCCTGGTAACGCAGGCCGAGGTCGAACTTGGTGTAGGCAGCTTGCTGGTCTTCCGGGCCCAGGTTGAAGATCGACAGTTCGGACTTGGTTTCGTAGTGTGCCGAAACGCGTGGGATCAGGGTGTCGCCATTCGCCATGCGGAAAGTGTGCTGGTAGTTCAGGTGGGCCGAGAACTTAGGCGCGTGCGGCATGATGTTGCCGGTGACGTTCAGGCAGTTCGAGTTCAGGTCCGGGCAGAACGGCAGCGCGTAGTCGTTGGAGCCGGCGATCAGGAAGCCCAGCTTGGTGTGGGTATAAGCCAGGGCCAGCGCCAGCTTGTCGTCCGGCGACAGCTTGGCCTGGATTTCCGATTCGAAGCCCCACACTTTCGCGCCGTCCACATTGCTGGTGACGAAGGTGTGCGAACCGTCCGGATTGGTGACCGGGGAGCTGAACTGGAAGTCCTTGAAGTTTTCGTAGTACAGCGCGTTGTTGATGCGCAGTGCGCCGCCCAGGAAGGAGCTCTTGCTGCCGATCTCGTAGTTGGTCAGGGTCTCCGGGTCGTAAGTACGGCCGCCGTCCTGCAGGCCGCCCGCCTTGTAGCCGGTGGCGACGCTGGCGTACAGCATATGGTTCTTGTCGATGTCGTAGCTCAGGCGCGCCAGGCCGGTGGTCTTGCTGCCTTTGTAGCGGCCATCGTTAGACGGCACGCTCGGGTTGTAGCCCTGGCCCGGCCTGGTCGGGTCGATGCTTGGGCTCAGTGGAACCTGCGGCGCGTTCGGATCAGAATTCCAGGTATAGCCGTTGCCGCCTTCATTGGTGCGCTTGTCCGAGGTGTAACGCAGGCCGCCGGTCAGGTGCATGCTGCCGACGTTCCAGGTGGCCTGGCCGAAGACAGCGCGCGAATCCACGGTTTCCTTCGGCTGGATGAAGGAGCCTTGCCATGCCACGCTGCCCTGCTGGGTGCCGTGCATGATCGGGATGTCGAAGCGGATGCCGTTGTCTTCCGCCGCGTAGTACGCGCCCAGTTGCCAGTCGACTTCCTTCTGGCCGACCGACTGCAGTTGCAGCTCATGGCTATTGCTGCTGTATTTCGACCAGACCGTGTTATTGGCCTGGAAGTCGCCGCCGGTAGTGAAACTGGTTGGCAGTACGCGGCCGCCGTCCTGGTCGTAAGTCGACGAACCGGAGAACTTGGAATGGCCTGCGATATAGGTCAGCGACATATCCGGGCTCACGGCGTATTCGAGGCGGCTGCGGAAGGTGTTCACGTTACGGTGCAGGAACGGCGCGGTGTCGATCAGTGCCGACCACTCGTCCTGGCCGGCGCGCGGGGTCTGCATCAGGTTCATGTTCGGGGTACCACGGTCCTGGAAGCGCTCATAGGAGATATTCCACTTCAGGCGATCGGTCGGCTGGTACAGCCAGCTCACACGTACGCCGCTCTGGTTCTGAGCGTTGTAGCGCGGGCCGTTGACGACGTACTGGTTCGGGTTGATCGGCTGGAATTTGGCCGGGTCGCCGCCGCCAGCCAGGTAGGCCGCGCGCTGGTCGGCCAGCGAAATGTTCGGGAAGGTCTGGTACTTGACGTAGCCATCGTGCTGCTCGTGGATCACGGCCACGCGCAGGGCTGAGTTGTCGCCGGTCGGCACGTTCAACGCTGCACGGGCGCCGAGGCGGGCGTAATCGCCGATGCCGCCGGAAACGCTGCCCGAGAATTCTTTCAGCTTGGGCTTGACGGTCTGCATATTGACTGCGCCGACGGTGGAATTGCGGCCCCACAGCGTGCCTTGCGGGCCGCGCAGGACTTCAATCGCTTCCACGTCGAACAGCAGTGCGGTAGCCCCTTCCGGACGAGGCGAGTAGATGCCGTCCACGAAGAAGGCGACTTCCGGATCGGCGTATTCAGTCTTGGCGGAGTCGTTACCGATACCGCGCATGGTCATGGTGATGACGCCGTGGTCGCCCTGGCCGGTGGCCTGGAAGCTTGGCACCAGGTTGGTCACGTCCTGGATGGTTTGCACGTGTGCGTCTTCGAGTGCCGCTGCATCCAGGGCGGTAACAGCCACTGGGGTCTTTTGCAGGGAGGTAGTGCGCTTGGTCGCCGTGATCAGAACCTCTGGCACGACGGCGGATTCGGCGTTCGACGCAGGTGTGGCTTGCTGCGCCGTGGCGCTTACGGACGAGACCAGGGCCAGCACCCCGACCTGGATTGCAGAAAACTTCATGTTGTCTCCGGTAGTTGTTGTGAAAACGATTTCTTATTTCTTGAAAACGTTTTCATGGTACATTTTCAAAAAATAAAAAGTCAACAAAAATTTTTAAGGAGACGACAAAAATGGGAACGATCCCAACCACGCGGATACTGATCGTTGGCGGCGGCAGCGCGGGCTGGCTGTGCGCCGCTTACCTGGCCAAGATGTTCGGCGACAGCAAGGAAATCACGCTGGTGGAAGCGCCCGAAATCGGCGCCATCGGCGTGGGCGAAGGCAGCTTCCCCTCCCTGCGCGCCACGCTCGCGGCGATCGGCATTCCAGAGGCGGAATTCATTCGCGAATCGAGTGCCACCTTCAAGCAAGGCATCACCTTCCAGAACTGGCTGCACGGCGAAGACCACTACTTCCATCCCTTCTCCATGCCGAGCCAGCGGCCGGGCGCGCCGGAGCTCTTGCCTTACTGGCTGCAAGGCTTGGCCGGCAACACGCCGTTTGCCGAAGCAGTCACCATGCAAAAGCGCGTGGTAGATGCGCAACGCGCGCCGAAACGTCCCGGCGACAGCGACTACAACGGCCCGATGAACTACGCCTACCATTTCGACGCCGTACGCTTTGCCAGCCTGCTGGCAAAGCATGCGCGCAAACTCGGCGTGCGCCACGTGCAGGATCATGTCGAAGGCGTACAGCTCGACCTGGATGGCACCATCGCTAGTGTCGAAACCCGCGAACACGGCGCCCTCACGGCCGACCTGTACATCGACTGCTCGGGCTTCCGCGCCCTGTTGATCGGCGGTGCACTTGGCTCGCCGTTCCACAGCGTGAGCGACATCCTGTTGTGCGATACCGCGCTGGCCGTGCAAGTTCCGCACCCCGCGCCCGATACGCCGATCGCATCGGCCACCATCTCCACCGCGCACGAAGCGGGATGGACCTGGGACATAGGACTGCAGGAACGGCGCGGCATCGGCTACGTCTACTCCAGCCGCCACACCAGCGACGAGCGCGCCGAGCAAGTGCTGCGCGGCTACGCCGGCCCCGCCGCCGATGGCCTGAACGTGCGCAAGATCCCCATGCGCGTGGGCTACCGCGAGCAGCACTGGATCAAGAACTGCGTGGCGATCGGCCTGTCGGGCGGCTTCCTCGAACCGCTGGAGGCATCCGGCATTGGCCTGGTCGAAACCGCGGTGCACATGCTGGGCGCCCTGTTCCCGCACAACGGCGAGATGGCGCCGGTGGCGCACCACTTCAACCAGTTCATGGAGGAGCGCTATGCCCGCATCGTCGACTTCATCAAGCTGCACTATTGCCTGAGCAAACGCCGCGAACAATTCTGGATCGACAATTGCGACCCCGCCACCTGGTCCGACAGCCTGCGCGACAAGCTGGCGATGTGGCGCTGCCGGCCACCGCAACGCATGGATTTCCTGACCGATTTCGAGATGTACCCGCCCACCAGCTGGCAATACGTCTTGTATGGAATGGACTTCCCGAAAGCCATGCCTCCGCTGCCCGGCCTTGACCCCCTGGCAGAAGCCGCGCGCCGGGAATTCGCCAATATCGCCGCAGTTTCGGCGCGTGCAGTGGCAGACCTGCCCGACCATCGCGCCTTCGTAGACCTGCTATGTCGAGATGAAAACGCTTTCAGAAACGAGTTTCATGCTATTCGTGCAACAGTGATTCATTAAGTCCAAGTCGCAGCTGTGTTCTATGGTAATCTCCATTTGAAAAGCTTTTCAGAATGAGAAATCCTTTGAACGACCACTCCACTGCCCCATCGCCCGCCACACTGACCGACGTCGCCCGCAGAGCGGGCGTTTCCCCCAGCACCGTATCGCGTATTTTGAACGGCACTGCCAAGGTCGCCGACGATAAACGGCAAGCCGTGCTGGCCGCCATCAGCGAACTGAATTTCGCCCCCAACCAGATGGCGCAAAGCCTGAAGCACGGGCGCACGATGACGATCGGGATCGTGGTGCAGGATATCGCCTCCCCTTTCTTCGACGAAATCCTGCACGGCGTGGACGATGGGCTGAAAGGCACCGGCTACGCCTCGGTAATCGTCAGCGGCCACTGGAACGCCGACGAAGAAGCGGAGCGCATCCGCCTGCTGCTGGCGCGCAAAGTGGACGGGATCATCCTGCTGACCGGCCGCATGACCGACGCAGCCGTGCTGGGCTTCGCAGCCCAGCGCCCTATCGTCTCGCTGGGCCGCGTACTGCGCACCAACCGCGCCATCGGCTTCGCGCTCGATAATGAACACGGCGCCTGGCTGGCCGTACGCCACCTGATCGAAATGGGCCATCGCCGCATTGCCCACCTGGCCGGGCCGGGCGAGAACCGAGACTCGGTCGAGCGCCTGGCCGGCTATAAACGCGCGCTGAAAGAAGCCGACATCGATTTCGATCCGGCGCTGGTGGTGGAAGGCGACCTGCAGGAGGCCGGCGGCCTGTTGGCCATGAACCGACTGTTCGACGGCGGCCATCCCTTTACCGCCGTCTTCGCGGTGAATGACCAGACCGCCTATGGCGCGCGGCTTTTCCTGTATCGCAAAGGCATCCGCGTACCGGACGACATCTCGCTGGTCGGCTTCGACGATTTGCCCGGCTCCTCCTACACCACGCCGCCGCTGACCACCATCCGCCAGCCGCTGTATGTGATCGGCCAGACGGCCGTGCAATCCATGCTCGGCCTGATCAACGGTGAAGAAGTGGAAGGCACCATCCCACCAGTGGAGATGGTGGTGCGAGAAACCACCCGGCGCATCCGCTAAGGCTTACGGCAGGCGGCGCACCACATCGCCGCTATCGACCTGGCCTTGCTTGACCTTGAGCCAGTTCTTGCCTGTTAAGCGTTCGAAGTTATTGAACGGCGCTGGCAGCGCTTCGGCATCGAAGCCCGGCGCGTTTTTCAAGTCATAGTGCAGGTGCACCAGGAAGGCATCGCCGGAAAAGCCCATTTCGCCGACCTTCTGGCCAGCCTTCACGGTATCGCCGACCTTGACCGCCACACTGCCCTGCTTCATATGGGCCAGCAAGCTGATTTCGCCGTCGCCATGTTCGATCTCCACATGGTTGCCCCACATGATGCTCGGGTCAGCGATGAACTGCTCCTTGCCGAACAACGGCCCCTTGCCTTTGGCATTGTCCGGGATTGTGCCGACGGCGCGGATTACCTTCCCGCCAGCCGGTGCCAGGATCGGTTTGCCCCAGCCATACCAATCCTCATTGCGCGATCCATCGCCCTTGAACATGCGCCCCTGGTCATCGGTGGCCACGAAGTCATAGCTGTAACGCATGAAGTTGCGCTTCCATTTCAGCGCCTGCGCCATCGGGTCCAGCAACGGCAGGCGGCGATGGTGGCCGTAAAAATCGTGTCCGTCATGCACCAGGGCCGGCCCGGCAACTGGCAGTTGCAGCTGCGCTTTCGGCTTGTAGGGAGTTGGCGCTACCGGGATTTCGACGGTGTATTTGGTATCGTCGCCTACGTCGAACTTGAAGGTATAGCGCAGGCGCGACAAATCGAGCTCCCGAGGGAATGCATACAGGGGATTGAAGACCAGCTCCGACTTGCCCGGCTCAATAAAACGGTTCGGCACCACCAGCACGCTGCGGCCATTGGCGCCTACGCGATACTGCGCCACCAGCTTGCCGGCGTCGCCCAGCACGGATACTTCGACTTCGCTCAATTCGACCTTGTCCTGGCTGTCATTCTTGATCAGGAAGTCTATGTTCAGCAATTGCTGGCCTTTGCCCTGCTCAATCAGCGGCTTTGAAGGCGCCACGCTCACTTCGATCGGAGCGGCCATGGCAGCGCCCAAGGTCAAGGTCATTGCGGCAAAAGCGATGGGATTCAGTTTCATTCGGTCCCCCAGGGTTTTAATAGTGGGCCGACTATACCGGCGCAGGCATCCCGGCGCGGGAATTTGCGACGAACTGCACGATTCTTGGCGTGATCCGCTCCGGGAATGTATAATCCAGCCCTCCGGAAGCGTGGCCGAGTGGTTGAAGGCAGCAGTCTTGAAAACTGCCGACGGTTAATCCCGTTCGTGAGTTCGAATCTCACCGCTTCCGCCAAATATAGGCCCCACCATGACCGCATCCCGCCGCTACAACAAACGCCAACTCAAGAAAAAACACCTCGGTGAGTTCCAGGAACTTGGCTTCCTCGTGGAAGCACAGATTGTGGGCAAACTGACCTTGGCTGAACACAATGCGTTGATCCATCAATTCCTCGACGAAGCAATCGAGCCAAACGGCCTCGCCTTTGGCGGCGGCTACAACGATGATTTCGGCGGCATTGTCGTTTCGAACAAAGCCTACGGCAAGGTTGAAGAACACCATCGCACCCTGGTCCAGGAATGGCTCGCGAAACAGAGCACGCTGACCGATGTCAAAGTTGGCGAACTGCGCGACGCGTGGTACGGCTGGGGCTAAACGACAAGCTCCGCATCATTGAAAGGGCAGCCAGATCGGCTGCCCTTTTTATTTCGACCAGATCATCTTTGAATTGCCAAAAATGCTATGCTTGCCAGCTTTGCTGGATCATGATTCTTTGGAAAGGCTGCCATGCTTAGCTGCTTGAAGATTTCGACACTCTCCCTGCTCCTGATGCTGGCCGGCGCAGCAAATGTGCAGGCCGCGGCCACACCAGAGCGGCAATTCATCAAAATCCAACTGGACGCATCCGCCGGCCCTGCCGCCCAAGGCCGGCTGTTGGTGTTTGCGAAAGAGGCCACATCCGCTGAAGCGGACGCGCTGAAGAAATCCAAGCAAAAATCCAGTGTGGTGACGGTTGTGGATGCCGATCCCTTTGCGGCAACTGAAACTGCTGTCACGGCGCGGGAAGTCGGCCGCCTCCGGCCAGGAGAAAGCGTAGGCGTTGACGGCGACGATATCGCCTTCCCGCATCCGTACTCGCAATTGCCTCCCGGCGACTATTACGTTCAGGCGGTGCTGGACGTGGATCACAGCTACAACTACACAGGGCGTGGCGCGGGCGATCTGGTCAGCGATGTCGTCAAGCTGCACTTGCCCGCCAAGGAAGCGCCAACGATCCACTTGGCCCGCGCCCTGCCCGCAACCGACCCGTGGACGCGGGAATCCGCTTCCGCTGGGGAGCGGGCGGCGCTGGATGCAGCCCGTCCGCACGCCCAGCCTATCGCGTTCACCAGCCCTGCCCTGAGCGCTTTCTGGGGCCGCCCTGTCAAGATGGATGGTTGGGTCCTGACCCCGCCTGGCTATGACGCGAAAGCGAAGGAGACCTATCCTACGGTTTATTTCACCCACGGCTTTGGCGGGAATGCCGCCTACCTGGTGCCGATCATGGCGGACATTTTTAAAGGCATGGCAAGCGGGAAAACGCCGCCCATGATCTGGGTGCTGCTGGATGAATCGAGCCCCACCGGCACGCACGAATTCGCAGACTCCGTGAATAACGGCCCCTGGGGCTTGGCGCTGACGTCCGAGCTGATTCCGCAGCTTGAGTCAAACTACCGCATGGATGCCAACGCCAATGGGCGCCTCCTGAATGGCCACTCGTCTGGTGGCTGGGCGACGCTCTGGCTGCAGACGCGCTATCCCAAACTGTTCGGTGGGACCTGGTCCACGTCGCCAGACCCGTCGGACTTCCACGATTTCACCGGTGTAGACCTGTACGCGCCGCAGGCCAATGTGTTCCGCAAGGCTGACGGCAGCGCCTATCCGCTGGTGCGTGACCATGACAAGGTGCTGGGCACTTTCGAGCAGTTCGCCAAGCTGGAACGCGTGCTGGGCAGCTACGGCGGGCAGCTCGCTTCCATGGAATGGGTGTTCTCGCCGCGCGGCCATGCCGGAGCGCCGCAGCCCATGTTCGACCGCGACACGGGCAACGTCGATCCCACAGTGGTCGCTTATTGGCGAGAGAATTTCGACATTGCCCACCGCATGAAGCGCGATTGGCCTGCACTCAAGGCCGACCTCGACGGAAAGATTCACCTCATCGTGGGTACCGCCGACACTTTCTACCTGGATGGTTCGGCCCGTCGCCTGCAAGCGGTGTTGGAGGATCTGAACGCTAAATCGGATTTCCGCTTCATTCCTGGCAAAACGCATTTTGACCTCTATAAAGAGGGCGAAAACAAACTGGCCTTGCTGGAGAAGATCACTTGGGAGATGTATTCGGTAGCGCGGCCCAAATCCCCATTAAAGCCGGGAAACCCCTAAAGGAAGGGCCGCGCTCTCATCATGGCTTGATTGCGACTTCCTTTCCGTCGTAAGTGACCTCTTTGTCGGCAACATCAAGGCTACCGGAGGTCGAGGTGCCCGGCTTGATGAAGTGAACCTTGAACTTGCGCGCTGCCACCATTCCCGGATACTGCCCTTCCCGCTTACCGATCGTTACGACACCGGTCTTCGCGTCGTAACGTAGCGGGATGCGACTGTATTCGCCGCGCGTATAGCCGTTGCTGACGCCATCGTCTTCGTACAGCGAGAACTCCCCGTCCGCCCCCGTGTAGACCTTCAAGCTAACCGGCGCATCCGGTTGCTGGTCCACATACTGCTGCACCGGCACCGTAGGAATGATCGCGCCTGCCTTTACGAAGAGCGGGATGCGCGAGGCCGGCGCGGCAGCTGTGATGGTCGAGCCGCCTTGATGCACGGCGCCGGTGTCGAAGTCATACCACGACACCCCCTTGGGCAAGTAGACGCTGCGTTCACGGGCGCCGTAGCTGGTCACCGGGGCGACCAGGATGTCGTGGCCAAACAGGTATTGGTCCTTGATGTCTTTCACACGCTCGTCATGCGGAAAGTCCATCACCATGCCGCGCATGATGGTGCCGGACTTGTGATAGGTGTCCGACGCGGTCGCGTAGATATAGGGCATCAGGCGGTAGCGCAGTTTCAGGTACGACACCATCGAATCGCGCATCTCCGAACCTTCCGGCGCGATATTGTAGATCTCGCGCTTGACCACTTCGCCGTGCGAACGGAATAGCGGCGAGAAGGCGCCGAACTGGAACCAGCGCAGATTCAGCTCTTGCCATTCCTTCAGGTCGGCGGGATCGACCTTGCCGCCCCCGGTGCCGCGATTCTCCTGCGCCGAGCCCACATCCCCATATTGGTAGCGGTTTTCCTGGGCGTAGCCGCCGATGTCGTGCGTCCAGTTCGGGATACCGGACATCGACATGTTCACGCCCGAGGCAATCTGGTCGTACAGGTTATTCCAGCGGCTGGCCACGTCCCCGCTCCACACGGCGGTGGCGTTGCGCTGGATGCCGGCAAAGCCGGATCGCGACAGGATGAACTGGCGCTTGTCGGGCTGGTCGCGCTTCAGGCCTTCATACATGCCTTGGGTATGCACCAGGCTATACGGGTTGAAGGTAACCTCGCCAGGGCCGTAAATCGTCGGGCCGATCAGTTTCTTGAAATCTTCGGGGCGCGTGTTGGACAGCACGTCCGGCTCGGTGTTATCCATCCACCACGCGTCAAAGCCCAGGTCCACCAGCTTGTGCTTCATTTGGCGGTAGTAGATGTCGCGCGCCTCTTGTGCATAGGGACTGTAGTGACTGTTCTTGTAGCCAGGACCAACCCAGTCCAGCGCTCCGTCCTCCACGTTCTTCGTCCACATATGGCCTTTGGACGCGAACTCCTTGTAGTTGTCGGTCGTGTCGTAGTACTTGCCCCAGATGGAGATCATGATGCGAGCATGCTGGCGGTGCACTTCGTCCACCATGCCCTTCGGGTCCGGGAATCGGGTCTTGTCGAAGTCGTGCGAGCCCCAGGCGTTTTCCGGCCAGTAGAACCAGTCCTGCACGATATTGTCCAGCGGCCACTGGCGCCTGCGGTATTCGTGCAAGGTGTCGAGCAATTGCTGCTGCGTCTCATAGCGCTGGCGCGATTGCCAGAAGCCATAAGCCCATTTCGGCATCATCGGCGCCTGGCCGGTCAACTGGCGATATCCGCCGATCACGGAATCCATATTCGTGCCGCGGATCACGTAGTAGTCGATGCCCTGCGCGATTTCGGAAGACAAAGTCAACGAGTGGCGCTCACGATCCGGTAGCGGGTCGCTGTGCGTCATAGCCACCATGCCGCCGGATGGCTTCCATTCCAGCTTCAGGCTGACCGGCTTGTCTTTGGCGAATCTGAGTTCGAAGTTGTGGTACCACGGGTTCCAGCCCTGGCGCCACACATCCATCACCTGCTTGCCGTCGATGGTCAGCGTGGCATAGTCGGATGCGTACATCTGCATTTTGTGGACGCCCGGCTTGTCGCTGGACAGCGTGCCTTCCCATACCACCTTCACGTCCTTCAGGTTTTTCACTGGGCCCAATTCCTTCGGCCAGTTTTCCTCCACGTCCTTCAGGTACTGGTAGGCGATATCAGGTTCCTGGCGGGTCAGTGCCAGCTTGCCATCCACGTAGTAGCGCGCGGTCAGCCCGCCGGCCTTGCCTTCCGCATCAACCAGTTTCAGGTCGCGCTTTAGCGGGCCGTACGGACGCGGGTTGCCGAAGCGCGAGATGGCGTTGTTGTCCCACAGGACGCCGTAGTTCTTGTCCGAGACCACGAAGGGCACGGAGGCGATCATATTGTGCTGGGCCAGCAGCACGTCTTCACCGTTCAGGTTCATCTGGGCGTTCTGGTGCTGGCCCAGGCCGTAGAACGCGTCTTTCGTTCCGTAGTTGAACCCCTGCTTGATTGCTACGAAAGGCTTGCCGCCAACTTCAATTGCTTCGATCGATTCCGATGCCTGGCTCAGGAACGGCTTTCCGCCGGCGTCCGAGAATTGCAGGCTGCCGGTCGCCAGCGACACGGCAGCCGCAATCTTGTTGGCCTTGAGGGTAACCGTATCGCCTGTGCGCTGGACGGTGAACCTGCAGCTGCATGGCTTGGCAACCGTCATCAGCGATGGCGTCAGCGCCTTGCCGCCCTGGTCCAGTTTCAGCACATGGATGATGTTGTCGTCCATTAGCTCCAGGCGGATTTCCTTCGCGGCGCCGCGGTCCGGTTTGATCACCAGGCCGTGGGCCGTTTGTTCGAAAGTGCCGGCGCTTGCACTGCCGGCCGCCGCCAGGGCGCACAACAGCGCGGCCCGCATCGGTTTAAAACGCATTCTCTCTCCTGTGATTAGAACGAATAACGCAGCTTGACTGCGTAGCGCGGGCCTGAAACGAACCATGCACGGCCCATCATGCCGGTATGCTGCTGCATCAACTGGCGATATTTGGCGTCAGTCAGGTTGGTGCCTTCAATGCCAATGGTTGCCTTGTCGTTGATCTGGTAGAAGATCGAGGCATCCAACTGGCCGAAGGAATCAGCCCAAGTAGGAAGCGCCCAGTGCAGCACATGCTGGCCGAAAGTCGGGCTAGCCGGATTGGTGTCGGTGGCGTCGCCGCCGTTGGTGCCGTTCACGTCGATCGCCTGCAGGTTCTTGGAACGCCAGCTGTAGGCCATACGGGCCGACCATGGGCCTTTGTCGTACAGCAGTGCGATGTTGTAGGCGTTCTTCGACAGCAGTGGCAGCGGCAAGTCGTTGAAGGTCTGGCCGTTGGTGTCGCAACCGTTCATGCTGGTATTCAGGCCAGCGGCCTGGCTGCCGCCGCTGCAGTATGGCGAAAAGACCGGGGTGTACAGCTTCTGCTTGCTGTCCACGTAGGTGTAGTTGGCCTGCATGCCGATGCCGGACATCCAGCCTGGCAGTTTGTCGAAGTACTGCTGGTAGGCCAGCTCGATGCCGCGCGCGTGGCCCTTGGCGCCGTTCACCGGACCGGTCACGACAAAGTTCTGCATATTGCCGGACACGTCTGGGATCTGGTAGACCAGCGACTGCTTGAGGATCACGTCCTTGAGCTGCTTGTTGAACACGGCCACCGTGAACGAACCCACCGGCGAGAAGTACCATTCGGCCGTCAGGTCGGTCTGCCTGGAGGTGATCGGCCTCAGTTGCGGGTTGCCCTTGGCCTCGCCCGACTGGTTGACGCTGTTGATGGTGGTGACGCCGCCGTTGTTGGTAATGTCGAGCTTCTGCGACAGCGAAGTATAGGCCTGCAGCTGGTCGAAGTCCGGGCGCGACATCGCACCGGCAAAGCCAAAGCGGAATTGCAGCTTGTCGCTGGCCTTCATGCGCAGGTTCAGGCTTGGCAGCACGTTGTGGTAGCTGTTGTCGAAGTCCTGGGCCGACTGGTAGGCGGGGATCACGGCAAACGGCAGGCCTGTAACGACGTTCCCGGCCGGGATGGTGTAGTCAGGCTTGAAGGTGACGTAGCCCCGGGCGGTCATGTCGGTCTTCACATAGCGCACGCCAAGGTTGCCATCGATTGGGTACTTCAGCTCATCGAAGCCGAAACGCACCTGGGTATAGAAGGCCTTGGTCTTTTCCGACTGCTCGTTGGTGCCGGCCGGATCGGTGCCGAACGTAGCGGCCTTCCACGGGGTGCAGCTGGAAGAGTCGCCGTTATGCGCTTCGGTACACAGGATGTCGTGGTATTTGTGCAGGGCCGCGTAACTGTCCGGATAGCCGTTGGCGAGGGAAACCGCCGGGAATACCAGCGACGGTACCTGCATGTTCTTGTTGAAGAAGTTGTTGAAGTTATGCAGCTCGGTATTGCCGCTAAAGCGAGGGTCACCCAGCGATGCCAGCTTGTTGATGTCCCAGCCAAGCTGCCAGGTCTGCGAGATGGGCGACCAGTTGTAGCTTGGGTTGGAATTCATCGTCACCGAATCCTTGTTGGACAGGCGGACGCCGAAGCGGATGTCCTTCAGGAAGGGATGGTCTTCAAAGTCATAGATTGCGTCCCCTTTCCAGGATTTGCCGGTGGCCTTGGATCGGTCCATGTGCTCCATGGTGAAGGCCCAGTAGTAGTTCTTGGGGTCAGCCAGGTAAGCCAGGTCGGACTGGTCGAAGATCAGGCGCGGCACGTCGCCGCTCAGGTCGACCTGCTCCTTGGCCATCTGGATGCCGGTCGCCACGGTGGAGTCCAGGCTGCGGGTCTTGGCCTTGATGTACTGCAGGTCGGATTTCAGGGTCCAGCGGTTCGCCGGGCGCCAGGTAACGTTCCAGCCGATGTCCGTGGTGTCGGACTTGCGGTTGGCGGTGCGGGTGTCGCCGCCGAAGTTGATACCGCTATCAGCAGGATCAGTCAAAGTACCCGTCAGCAGGTTGCCGTTCGGGCCGTAAGTGGCATCGGGACTGACCCGGATATTGTAGGGGCTGGCCTGGGAGAAGATCGCGCGTTCATCCCACTGCATCTGGTACTTGGACTTGAAGTAAGTCAGGTGCGACTTCAGCGTGGAGTCCTTCTGCCATTGCAGGGCGCCGTAGTAGCCCTCGCGCTTGCGGTCGAACTCCAGGGTACGCCATTGCGCGCCCTTCGGCACCCAGACCGTTCTGCCATTTACAACGTCGGTACGCGGATAGTATGGCTCGACCTGGAAAGCATCGGTGCGGGTGGCGCTCTCCGAATATGCCAGGTCGACCAGCGCGCCGAACTCGCCGACCGGGGTTTTCCAGCGATCCGACGCCAGGATCGAGCCGCCCGGCTTTTTCTTGCCGCCCAGCTCATTGTAGGTATAGTCGGCGCTCAGGGAGACCTTGGAGCCCTTGTAGTCGAAGGGCAGCGCTGTGCGCAGGTTGACCAGGCCGCCGATCGAGCCCTCTATCTGCTCTGCCGAAGGGTTCTTGTATACGTCCACGCCCGCCATCAGTTCCGGCGGAACATCCTCAAAATTGAGCGAGCGGCCGCCGTTGGCAGAGAAGGAGTCGCGGCCATTCAGTTCGGAGCGCACATATGTCAAGCCGCGCACCGTCACGCCGGAGCCCTCGACCGAGTAGTGTTCCGGGTCCCCTTTGGCCATGGTGCGGTCGATCGCCACGCCGACCACGCGTTGCAGCACTTCAGTGATGGAGCGGTCCGGCAGCTTGCCGATGTCTTCGGCAACGATGGAGTCGACGATTTCGTCTGAGTTGCGTTTGATGTTCTGTGCCGACTGCAGTGCAGCACGTTGGCCGGTCACGACCACGACGGACGCGGGGGCAGTTGCATCTCCGGTTGTTTGGGCCATGGCACTGCTGGCAGTGAGCAGTGCAAACTGTGCCGCGGCAACGGCAATAGCGGTTTTCCTGAGGTGAGTCTGATTCACGCTGCTGTCTCCTTTATTTTGGATCTCGTGATATTTCACTGAGTGATTTGAGTTTGCTTTACGTTTTTTTCGCGCGCAATTATGAAAATCACCAAAGCTGAAAACGTTTTCAAACAACCACCCGTGCTCTCCTCGTGAAAGCGGCTTGCATGCGTGTACCAGTTACAACACCTGGCTGCTCATTTGGCGGCGCCAGACGGCGTTCCGTAGACGATGCCACGGCCGGCGGTACTCATGTAGACCACGCCGAAGCGGTTCATGTCCCCGACGATGAACTGCCCGTCGCCGAGTCCACCAAACTGGCGCGCATCATCGTTGATGCGAACCCAGGTCGCCCCGCCATCGAGCGAACGGTGCACTCCACGCACGCCGCCAACGCTGCCCCAGATGTAGACTGCCGGGTAATCGCTGCCCGGCGCTGCCTTGCCAAAGCCGACTGCCGCGCAATAGGTGACACCCGCGAGCGGCGCAAAGCTTGCTCCGCCATCCTTCGAACGCTCCAGGCCGCCGCCATACAGCGGCACCCACAAGTCCCCTTGCCTGCCCGGCGCCGTCCCGATCACGCGTGAACCTCCGGCCGCCAGCTTCCCTCGTGGCGCGAACGTAACACCGCCGTCGGTACTCACCTGCATCACCCCGTTGTCATAGGCGTAAAACACTTTTGATGCCACAGGGTCGGCTACTGGCCGCAGCCTGGCGCCGGCCAGGCCGCGCACGATGTTCCAGCTAACCCCGGCATCGCTGCTGCGATACACCTCGCCGCTGCCGCGCGGCGCATGAAGGATGACGGCACCATCGGCGGACAGCGCGACCTGCCCCTGTTCGCCCTTCATCGAAGGCGATTGCGTCCAGTGCAGGCCTCCATCCACGGTGAGGTACATTGCTTTGCCAGCGCGGACCATCACGCCAGGCCTGGCACTCGCTACAGCGAGGCCGAATGTCGTGCCCATCTGCGGCGTATGGATCGGCGAATAGCGGGCGGGATTCACGTGCAGGAAGCCGTCGATATCGCCCAATGCAGATACCAGCGGCCCACCCGGAACACTGACGGCATTCAGGGGAACCGTTTCCTCCAGTCCGCGCACGTGGAAGGACCAGCGCACCGGCCTTGCATCAATATCGGCGGTATGGAAAACGCCATTGCCGGAGGTAACCCAGGCCGCCTTTGAATCGAAAGGATCGAATTCAAACGTGCTGGCCCAGTGGATGCCGTGCCCGGCCATCCAGGATGCGCCCTGCAGGTCCTTTTCAAAACCACGAGCAATGACGTCGGTCCAGCTGTTGCCGGCGTCGTTCGAGACGAACAGCCGGTCCCCCTTGGCATCGCCCTGCGGCAGGTAAGTACTGATGGTGGAAACCGCGAGCCGGCGCGGGTTCTTCGCATCGATGCTGATACCGCTGAAAGGCGCCGTGAAACCGGCTGGCGTCACGTTCTTCCATGCGCCGCTATCGATGGCGTATTGCCAGACCTGTCCCCGGTCCATGGGCTCGGGTTGCCTGTCGTTGGGATGCGGGCCGGCGCCATTCGCAAACGTGATGTAAAGCTTGCCTGCACCATCAAGCGCTGCCCGTTGTGGCATCAGCGCGGTGGGAGCGCCCTGCACTGGCGTGAATGTTGCGCCGCCGTCGTCGCTGCGATAGAAGTTCGGGCCGACGGAGCCGTAGCGCGATACGCCAACATACAGGCGCCGCACTGCGCCGTCCTTCATGCTGGCCGGGTCCGGCAGTACAAAGCTGATGCCCGCACCGTTCGGAGTAGATTTGACGTCCAGGCTCGCCATATGGCGCCAGCTAGCGC
Organism: Pseudoduganella sp. S-14; assembly: GCF_049913285.1. Classification (GTDB taxonomy): domain Bacteria; phylum Pseudomonadota; class Gammaproteobacteria; order Burkholderiales; family Burkholderiaceae_D; genus Rugamonas. The sequence goes on along the minus strand of NZ_CP183991.1, from coordinate 2,470,196 downwards.
CGGCATTTGTACTCTTGAACAGGCCATTCCAGCGTGTGCCGACATAGAGCACGTTGCCGTTGCCGGGATCGACAGCCAGCCGCTCCCCGTTGTTGCGCCCCATGCCGTTGCCATGCGTTTTGAACTGTCCTGAGGTTTCCGTTATGGCCCAGGTCTTGCCGTAATCGCTGGAGCGCAGGATCGCCGTGCGGCCATTCTGCAGGTAGCCGATGCCGGCCAGGAGGTAGACTTTTCCAGCATTGTGCGGATCGACGGCCAAGGAATCGATGCCTAACAGGCCGGTGTCGGCATCCCCCAGCCAGTCCAGCAGCGGCATCCAGCGCCCAGCACCCTTGTCCCAGCGGTAGGCGCCGCCGACGTCCGTTCGGGCATACACCACGCCAGCCTCGCTACGGCTCGGAATGACGGCGGACACAAATCCACCGCCGCCAATTGCCACGCTGTCCCACACATAGCCAGGTGCCTGGGGCGCAGCAACCGCGCCCACGCATAAGACGATTGCCGCCATCCCTGCGCCAATCCGGCCAGCGTTAAGTAAAGACCCCATGCGTCGTCTCCCGGTGAGTATCGGAAGCGCATTCTCCGATGCACAGGATTACCCGGCAATTACGAAAATCACCAAATCGGATTCCGATAATGCGGAAACTGGATCAATTTGCGGGGTTCATGATTTGCAAGGGCGCTAGCTGCGCGAGCAACACCGAGTGCTCAACAGCCTTGACCTTCTTGAGGTGTGTCAAGGCCGCGGAACCGCCGAGCGCCAATGCCGGAACGAACCCGTACATGTCATCATGTTTCAGTTGACCGAGCCTACGCAAGGCAGGAGAAAACAGGTCTGCAAAATCGTTCTCTTCGCGGTCTCGATTACTGAAAAACAGACGCAGCGCAAACTCCAACCTATCACCCTGGAAAATCGATTCACGTGAAAAACCATAAGCTCCAGGCGCCATCACTTTTAAGGAGTCTCCGGTTCGCTCCCCCCCCCCCCATAAATACAACTTCCCAAATGCACTTCGAGCGATGACGTGATACGCATCCCTTTCCATAAACGGCGTGTCGCCAATCCATGCTTCCACACCGACTCGTACTCTTGAGGATCGACGGTCCAGAATAAGCCATCGGCATAACCACACCAGCCATGCTCGTCCCAGAAAGCCAAAAGCTGGTCAGGGAGCTTTCCCTGGAAGCGTGCGAGGCTTGATGGCGGAGCACGGCGTTTGCTTATCACCGGCCCCATATTTTCAAGGAAGTACTCGAAGTCTGCGTTCACGAAATCAGCCTCAAAGGGGCGAGCTGCGCAAGTAATATCAAGTGCTCGACAGCCTTTACGTTCCTTAGATTCTTCAACATCGAAGCCCCTCCCAGCGCCAACGCTGGCGAGAAACCATACATTTCATCGTGGTTCAAATGCCCCAACTTTTCCAATGCGTGGCGTCTTGCGTCATGAAGCCTGTACCGGCGATCCACGCCTCCAGGACCGGTTGATACTCAGACGGATCGACCGTCCAGAACAAGCCGTCAGCATAGCCACACCAGCCATGCTCTTCCCAATACGCCAACAATTGATCAGGGAGTTTTCCTCGAAAGCGTTCGACACTCTGCGCTGGGACGCAACGCTTGTGCACTGTCGGTCCCATTTTTTCAAGAAAGAACTCGAAATGTTCGTCCGTCATTTTAGAAATCAGCAAGCGAAGGCGGCGTCATCACTTCCAATGGGGCGAGCTGTGCGAGGAACACCAAATGCTCAACCGCTTTGCCCTTCTTGAGGTGTGTCAAGGTCGCAGGACCACCGAGCGCCAATGCCGGAACGAATCCATACATTTCATCATGCTTCAATTGACCCAGCTTTTCTCGGGCGCTGGAGAACATTTCACCAAAGTCATTCTCTTTGCGATCGCGCACGCTGAAGAAGGTGCGAAGGCCGAGGTTTACATCCCCGTTCTGGAAAATTGACTCGTGAGGAAAGCAGTAAGTGCCCGGAGCGAACACCGTTAGCGAGTCGCAGGTACGTTCGCCCCAGAAGTACAACCCACCGAAGGCGCTTCGTGCAATGATGTGATAAGCATCCTTCTCCATGAACGAAGTATCGCCAATCCATGCGTCCAGCACAGGTTCGTACTCTTGAGGATCGACTGTCCAGAAAAGCCCGTCTGCATAACCGCACCAGCCATGCTCTTCCCAGTAGGCCAACAACTGATCAGGGAGCTTACCGCGGAACCGTTCAATGCTCGATGGCGGCACGGGCCGCTTATCAATCGCCGGCCCCATCTCCTCCAGGAATAACTCAAAATGTTCGTCCATTGCATCAACAATCGATTAGGGCGGGGTCATTACTTCTAATGGGGCAAGTTGGGCTAATAAGACCAAGTGCTCGACGGCTTTTACCTTTTGAAGATGCGACAGTTCCGATGGGCCGCCCAGCGCCAATGCAGGAACGAAGCCGTACATCTCATCATGCTTCAATTGTCCTAGCTTCTCCCTCGCTGGAGAGAAAAGGCCCTCCATATCATTTTCTTCACGATCCCGTTTGCTGAAAAACATGCGAAGGCCAAGTTCGAGTCTGCCATTCTGAAAGCGCGATTGACGAGGGAAACAATACGCTCCAGGCGCTATCACTTTCAGAGAGTCGGAACCTCCACCGACCAGCCTTGTGGAGCACGCAGCACCAGAGCGGGCGTGGCCTGTGCAGGTGCTGGCTTCACCACCACAGGCACCATTGCCTTGGTGGGCGCAGACTTCGCTAACCGCCGCACCCAGTAACCGACCTGGCGCGCCGCATAACCGTGCTGCATTGCGAAGGCCCGCTGCGACAGCCCGCTGCTACGTCATTGCTCGATACGCTCTTTCCATAACTGCTCGCGCTCTCCGTTCACCATCGTAATCTCCGAAATAAAAGCCGGAGTATGGGGTAGCCAAGCTGGATTTCATATGTGGTAGCGCCGGACGCTTACTCAGTAAGCGTAGGCGATGCCATCACTTCCAATGGGGCGAGTTGAGCAAGAAGAACCAAGTGCTCGACGGCTTTTACTTTTTGAAGATGCGGCAGTTCCGATGGGCCTCCCAGCGCCAGCGCAGGAACGAAACCATACATTTCATCGTGCTTCAACTGGCCTAACTTCTTCAACGCTGGCGAGAACATTTCAGCAAAGTCGTTGTCCTTTCGTTTCCGCATGCCGAAAAAAACTCGCATACCAAACTCTAGCTCATGCTCCTGAAAAGCTGGTTCGGTAGGAAAGCAGTACGCCCCTGGCGCAAATAACGTCAGCGTGTTGCCCGTTTGTTCGCCCCAGAAGTAGAGCTCACCGAAGGCGCTCCGCGCGATGACGTGATACGCATCCCTTTCCATGAAGGGCGTCTCACCAATCCATGCCTCGAGAACAGGCTCGTACTCTTGCGGATCGACGGTCCAGAATATACCCTCTGCATAACCACACCAGCCATGTTCTTCCCAATACGCCAGCAATTGATCAGGGAGTTTTCCTCGAAAGCGAGCAATGCTTGATGGTGGAGCATGGCGCTTATTCATCACCGGCCCCATTTTCTCAAGGAAGTACTCAAAATCTTCATCCATAGCGTCAGCCGTCAGCCAGAGTTGGAGACGTCATCACTTCCAATGGGGCGAGCTGTGCCAGGAGAACTAGATGTTCAACGGCCTTAACCCTCTTCAAGTGCGACAATTCCGATGGGCCGCCAAGCGCCAGTGCAGGAATGAAGCCGTACATTTCGTCGTGCCGTAACCGACCTAGTCTCTTCAAGGCGGGAGCAAACAAGGCAGCGAAATCATTTTCTTTACGATTCCTCTTGCCGAAGAATGATCGCAAGCCATGCTCGACTTGGTCGGCCTGAAACATTGACTTGCGGGAGAAGCAGTACGAGCCTGGAGCGAAGATCTTCAATGACTCGAAAGTGTTCTCGCCCCAAAAATATAGTTCGCCGAAAGCGCTCCGCGCGATGATGTGATATACGTCCTTCTCCATGAAGGGCGTATCGCCGATCCAAGCTTCCAATACGGGCTCGTATTCTTGCGGATCGACCGTCCAGAACAAGCCGTCAGCATAGCCACACCAGCCATGCTCCTCCCAATATTCCAAAAGCTGTTTTGGGAGCTTGCCGCGGAAGCGTTCAATGCTCGTTGGAGGCACGTGGCGCTTGCTAAACGCAGGCCCCATCTTCTCCAGAAAATACTCAAAGTGCTCATCCACTTTCGTTCCCCTTCCTACTTACAACGTTCAAGTTTGGCATTCATTTTCACACGAGCGCGCTGCGATTCCGGAACCGAAGATGCTGCTTTATCTAACTCCCCAACCCGGCTTCGCCACTGGGCGCCAATTCGAGAGTTGATATTACGGTCGCCGAAGTCGCTGATAGCGTCGCGTCCGGCCGCAACCATGTCAGGATTATGCAATGCGGCCAAGGCTTTCATCTTTTTTTCAGCTTCCGCTTGAGCCTTAGTTTCGGCAGAACGTGGCGACATACCAGCATTTTCGAACTGTTCCATTAATGTAGCCGTGAGTTCAGACTGATAAAGATCCCGTGCAGCCCTCGCCAGGTTGGCATCACGCTTAGCGTTACCCTCCGTGAAAGCCGTGCGACCTTTGACATATTCGTCGACGGTCATCTCGTTCAGGCCCGCTTCCTGTCCCGCCAGTTGCCGGTCAAATTCAGGAAGGCTTCCTTGTGGCAGGTCATTCGGCTTGAAGCACGGGACCTTCTTTTGCGGCATACTGGCTGTACGCGGCTGTTCCGGTTCTTCTTTCGACCGTTTTCGTTTCGGCGAGGCGGGTGCCGGCTCCTCTAGCGCGCTCGCTGCATTTTTGCGGCGTGATTGTAAGGCCGGATGCCGGCTCAACTTCTCTTCATTTTCCTCGATCCAGCGCGCCACTTTTGGTCCCAGGCGCGGGCTCTCACGGACTTCTTTCAACGCCAGGGCTTTGTTGCCCTTTCCCCGCGAGAAGTAGGCCATCAGCGCCATCAGGATGGCCATGATCATGATCACGTGGCCGTTGGCGAACTCAAAGGCTGCGTGGCGTACGTTTCCTTGTTCCGGCCCGGCTAGCGCGTAACTGCAGGTTCGCTCATCTCGCGGCGGCGGCCCCCACGCTTCACGGAAACCGCGTTCATAGTGCTCCAGGGCTTCGGGAATTGCCGTCACCATGCCTTCAATCAGCGATTTCAGTCCCAAGAGCGCCATTACCCAGGCGCCGACTTGTGAGCCCACCGCCGCGCCGGCGGCAGCACCCGGCAAAGCTCCGACTCCACCAAAGAACGCGCCGCCGACAGCGCCGACCGTGGCGCCGGCGACAACCGAGCCGCCATAGTACAGGGCCATGTCTTTACAGACTTCGATGAGAATGTGCCAGATGGACGAAAGGTCGATGCCCGACAGTTGCTGGACAATGATCCTTCTGGCCATGTCACCCGACTGCTCCAGCGCGCGCTGGACGCGCTCGACGCGTGAGCTCTGGCTTGCGAAATTGCCGATGCGGAAGGGGGGCGCGGGACTGATGGCCCGTCCCATGCTGTCGAAAACCGAACCCGTGCCATGCCCCTTGCTGACCTGGCGCTCCCGTTTTTCAAGTTCAGACCATATGCGCGACGATTGGTTAAGCAAATTGCTACCCTCTGGCGTTGCTCAATTGGAAAACCGGTAGGATAGCAAAATAATTAAATTTTCGACAATTTCTGCAGTGCGGGGGAAGTTAAACGACACAATGGATAGCTTCCTGCCGCGCTAAGCTAGCAGTCGTGGGGCTTGATGGCAGCGAAGCGGCAGTCCAATGGGCGGAAGAAATCACGCGAGGTGCCGTAAGCTTTGTTATAGCGGTTGAAGATGCGGTCGATGTCACCGGATTTGTACAGGGCCGCGATGCCGCGCTCGAAGCTTTCACGCATTTCGACCGTTCGGAAGGCAAACCAATATTCATTCGGCTTGCCGAGGATGTCGTGATACACCAGGTCGAAATCGCCATCGCGCAGGTAGGACTGCCGGTCCAGGTAGAAGTTGAAAATATCCTTCTGCGAGATCACCACGTCCACCTGCTTCAGCACCAGCAGCGGTGATTGCAGCGTCATGGGTTCTGAGTAGCGAGCATTCCCCTGCACTGCGTCGCGGTAGGCCTGGCCTAGCATGCGGCTGGCGCCGTTGAAGGCGGTCACGCGGTAGCGCGACAGGTCGGCGACCGAATCGAGCCGCGGCAAGTTGGCGCGCCGGGTGATCGCAAGGTTGTGGAAACTGGTTATCGGCCAGCGGCTCATCACACCGGGCAGCGTCATCCCTGGCTTGGCACTGGTCGTTACGTCGACTACGCCCTTGCGCAGGGCTTCCTCGGTTCGCTTCTGCGGCAGGTAGAGGAAATCCGCTGCGATGCCTTGCGTTGCCATGGCGTCACGCAGCACATCGACCATCAGGCCGCTGTGGCGGTCGGGCATGACAAAGGGGGCAATGTCGTCCTGCAGGCCGAACCTGATGCGCGCCGGCTCTGCGGCCTGCGCGGAGCAGGAAACCAGCATGGCCAGGATGGTGGCGCGCAACATGGTCAACCTGCGGCGGCGATACGTTCTGGCGGAGCCCAGTTCTGCACCAGCGCCTCTTCGAACTCCTCGGCCGGAAGGGGGCGCGAGAACAGGTAGCCTTGCACTTCGTCGCAGCCGGAATCCTTGAGGAAAGCCAGTTGTTCCGGCGTTTCCACGCCCTCGGCGATCACCTTGTGCTTCAGTTGCTGGGCAATACTGATGATGGTACTGGCAATGGCGCAGTCGTTGGTGTCGAGCGGAATGCCGGTGGTGAAGGAGCGGTCGATCTTCAAGGTATCGATCGGGAACCGCTTCAGATAGGACAGGCTGGAATAGCCGGTGCCGAAGTCGTCCAGCGACAAGGTGATGCCGGCCGCTGTCAGGCGATCCATGATGCCGATCACGCGCTCGATATTGTGCATCAGGGTGGATTCAGTGATTTCCAGTTCCAGCCAGGATGGTTCGAGGCCGTAGCGGTGCAGCGTTTCCATCACTCGGCCTGGCAACGCGGAAGTGAATTCGCGCGCAGAGACATTGACTGCCAGGCGAATCGGCGGCAAGCCTTTCTCCTTCCATGCCTGCGCCTGCGCGCAAGCCGCTTCCAGCACCCATTCGCCGACTTGCACCACCAGGCCGGTGGCTTCCGCCAGCGGGATGAACTCGGCCGGCGGCACCAGGCCGCGCTCGGGGTGCTTCCAGCGCACCAGCGCTTCGGCGCCGATGATCTTGCCGCTGCTGATTTCGAATTTTGGCTGGTAGTGCAGCAGCAGTTGTCCATTGCCCAGCGCCTGGCGCAAGCCGGATTCGATGCGCATGCGCTCTTGCATGCCCTTGTTCATGTCCTGGCTGTAGAAGGCGATATGCTCGCCGTCGGTCGAGGCATTCTGCTTGGCGCGATACATGGCGATATCGGCTAGGCGCAGCAGGGTTTCCGCGTCGTTGCCGTCCTGCGGGTAGACGCTGATGCCGATCGAGGCGCTGACGCGCAAGTCATGGCCATCGATCAGGAAAGGCTCGTTCAGCGCCGACAGCAGCTTGTTTGCCACCATGCTTGCTTCGTAATGCTGGTGGATGTCGAACAGGCCAACCGCGAATTCGTCGCCGGACAGCCGCGCCACGACGTCCTGGTCGCGCAGGGCAAGGCGGAAGCGCTGCGATATTTCGCGCAGCAGCGCGTCGCCCACGGCGCGGCCCAGGGTGTCGTTGATCAGCTTGAAGCGGTTCAGGTCGATGAACATCACGCAGCCGTGCGCCTTGCTGCGCTGGGCCACGATCAAGGCCTGGTCGACCAGCTTGGTCAGCAGCGAACGGTTCGGCAGGTTGGTCAGCGCATCGTAGTATGCAAGGTGGTGGATGCGTTCCTCCGCCCGCTTGCGCTCCGTGATATCGGTCAGGTAGGCGATCAGGCCGATCGAGCGGTCTTCCATATCGCATAGCTGCGACAGCGACAGGCTGGCCCAGAATACTTCGCCGTTCTTTTTCTTGCGGCGCACTTCCATCAGGCGGCCGCCCTGCTCCAGGAATTCATCGCCGAGGTCTTCGTCTTCGTCGTCGTAGAGGAAGATGATGTTGCGCCCGACCGCTTCCACCGCCGAATAGCCGAACAGGCGCTCGGCGCCCTTGTTCCAGCTTGTGATGAAGCCGTTCAGGTCCATGGTCAGTACCGACTCGTGGATCTGGTCCAGGATCTGCGTCTGGTGCTGCAGGCGCGCTTCCACCTGCACATAGGCGTGGGTAGTGCGCTGCGCTACCGAATGCACTTGCAGTACGCTGGCGGCCAGACTGGCGAGGCTGGCGAGGTTCTGCCGGTTGGCGTCGGTATAGGATTCGAGGCCGGATACTTCAAAGCGGCCGAAGTACTGGCTGTCGAACTGGATCAGCTGCGACAGGCCGCTCTCCCATCCCGGCAGGCCGGTGGCCGGCGTCATGTCGCGCGGCACGTAGCGGCCGTGCGGACTGCCGGTGACCTCGCGCGCGACGCGGCCAAGCTCCTCCACCAGTGCGTGCCCGCGCAGGCGCAGCACGGCATCGCACACAGCGGCGCTGCTGGCGAGGAAATTGGCAACCGGTTGCGCGGGCATGCTCACACGTTCCTGCTGACCTGGAGCGCCCAGTGGTAGGCCTGCAACAGGCTGCGCCAATAGGTCTCGTTGTCGACGCCGACGTCGCGCAGCGCGTCCGCCTGCGGTTCGTGCATTTCCACCAGCGCCAGCATCCCACCCAGTTCGCCGGTGCGGTCCAGCAGGGCCGCAACGACATCCAGGTCGAGGTTCAAGGCCGATACGATATCGGTCATCGGCATTGCCAGCAACACGTCGAGCAGCGAAAACACGCCGACCAGGAACGCCATGTCCTGCTCATCGCGGTCGCCTTCGCGCAGCTTGCACAAGGCTTCCATTTGCGCGGCGCGCAGGGCAGCCAGCGGCAGCAGGGCATTGGCCGGGCCGTCCGCTTGCTGGCGCGCGTACAGCAGCAGCTGCAGCCAGCGTTGCAGCTGGCGGCGGCCCAGCAGGTTGATGGCCTGCCCGAAATTGTGGATGGGGTTGCCGTTCGGCGCGAAGGCCGCTGAATTGACCAGCTTGAGCAACTGGAAGGACAGCGCAGGGTCCTGTTTCAGCAGGGTTTCCAGCTCGCGCGAATCGGCGTCCCGGGCCAGCAGGCCAAGCAGGGCAAGCAAGCGTTTGCGGGTGGTGCCGTCGCCTTGCGCCGCTTCATGTTGCTGCGCGCGCGGCAGTTCGCTGCGGAGACAGGCCTGGGCCGGTGCGACGCCCGCTTCACCATCGGCCAGCAAGCGCAGTCCGCGCTCGGCCAGATGCTTGCACCGCTGCTGCACTGCGCTGTCGGCCAGCTGCGCGGCGGAGACGGTGAAGACGATGCGTGCGAGCGGCAGGCCATCGAGCTGGCTGGCCTTGATGGCAAGCGGATCGGCGAGGGGAATGTAGTAATCGAGCGAACCCAGTGCTTCGGATTCAGGACAGCCAAGAAGCAATTGCAGCGCGGGCAGCGAAGCCGCTGCCGGCATTTGAAACGCCAGTCCTGCCCAGTGGTTTTGGGTATCCAGGACAGGCTTGATTCCCACCAGCGGAAACGAATTCGGATCTGACGCAGACATCGGAATCTCGGTGTGGCAATACGAACAATGGTAAATGGTTTATTGATGTAAAGCAACCATTGAGCGCCCACTGACACCCTGTGTTACAAGACTTCGGGAATATAACAGAAATTGCTGAAAAGTCAGCTTTTTGGGGATAGAGGGAGCAATCGAATTGCGGATTTGTACCCGCAACGATACATTCCTGAGCTATTTGGGAGTATCTATTTGTCGAATTGTGCGTGTTGTACCGCAAACTTGATCAATTCTGCCTGCCCCTCGATGCCGAGCTTGCGTTTGATGTTGAGGCGGTGGGTTTCCACCGTGCGCACGCTGAGGTCCAGCTCGCGTGCGATATGCTTGTTCGATTCGCCGTTGGCGAGGTGGCGCAGCACTTCCGCTTCGCGGGTGGTGAGATGGTTGTCCTGCGCCATGGGCTTGGCCAGTTGCTGCGCCAGGTTGGCGCTGTAGTAGATGCCGCCGGCCATCACGGTTTCGATGGCGACCACGATATCCTTGCCCGGCGCGTCTTTCAGCACGTAGCCGCGGGCGCCAGCCTGGATGGCCTGGGTCACGTATTCCAGCTTGTCATGCATCGACAGGATCAGCACTGCAATCGAGGGGAACTGGCGCTTGAACAGGGCCGTCGCTTCGATGCCGTTGGTGCCACGCATATTGATGTCCATCAGGACCAGGTCGGGGCTGTGCAGGCCGGCAGCTTCCAGCGCCTCGGCGGCGCTGCCTGCCTCGCCTACTACTTCGAACTGCGCCATCGCTTCCAGCCGCGCGCGCAGGCCGTCGCGTACGAGGGGGTGGTCGTCTACCAGCAGGATCCTTGTCCGCAGCTCACTCATTTTTTGCCCTTATTGTCTACACGCGCCAGCACCGTGGTGCCGGCTGGCGAGGACTCGATGCGGAACTGGCCGCCGATCGCTTCCATGCGCTCCATCATATTCCGTAATCCGATGCCGCGCTTCGGATGGCCGGCGATACCCTCGGCATCGAAGCCGCTGCCATTATCGGCAATGCGCAGCGTGACGCCTTCGGCATCGCCTTCGAGGCCGATATTGATGCTGGTCGCCGCAGCATGGCGCTCGATATTGGTCAGCGCCTCCTGCGCAATGCGGAACAGCACCGTGTTCGCCACGTCCGGCAGGCGGTCGGTGCAGCCGTTGGCGGTGAAGGCCACGTCGACGCCGATGTGCTCGCGAAATTCGGCGGCCAGATGGTCGAGCGCAGCGGCCAGGCCCAGGTCGTCCAGGATGGCGGGGCGCAGGTTGTGCGAGATGCGGCGCACTTCGCCCAGCACATTGTTCAACTGCTCCGCCGTGTGCTCGAAGGCCGCCTTGGCCTTGTCCTGCTGCGCGGGGTTGCCGAGGCGGATGATGCCGGCCTCGATCTGCAGCTTGATCGACACCAGCCATTGGCTGATGCCGTCGTGCAGGTCGCGCGACAGGCGCGCCCTCTCCTCTTCCTGCGATTCGACCACGCGCTGCGCCAGCACCTTGAGCTTGGCATCGGCGACGCGGTATTCGCGGATATTCAGCGCCAGGCCCGATACGCCGACCGCCACCAGGGCCAGCGCCGCAATCGCCGCCATCCACAGCAGGGTATTGCGGATGTTGCCGCGCTGTTGGGCGTCGACCTTGGCCAGCGCCGCATCGACGTCATCGAGATAGATGCCGGTGCCCAGCATCCAGCCCCATTCGGGCAGCGGGATCACGTAACCAAGCTTGGGCGCCGGTTTGTGGGTGGAGGGCTTGACCCAGTTGTAGCGCTCCAGTCCTCCGCCTTCGCGGGCGCGGGCCAGCAGGCGCTGGATGGTGGGATTGCCTTCCTGGTCCTTCAGCATGAACAGGTTCTGGCCCACCAGCTCCGGCTGGCGCGGGTGCATCAGCGAATTGCCCTGCATGTCGTAGACGAAGAAATAACCATCGTCACCAAAGCTCAGGGTCGACAGGATGCGTTTCGCTTCGTCCAGCGTGGCCTGGTCCTTGCGCCCGGATTTGACCAGGTGGGCAATCGAGTGATTGGCCAGGGTGACGTAGTGCTTGAGCTCCGCTTCCTTGCTGGCCAGGTAGGCCTGCTGGATGGTGTCGCGCTGCTGGCGGGCGAGCGTGGTCGCCTGGTAGCGCACGGCGATGGCGATCGCGCACAGGGCCAGGATCAGGGGCGCAATGGCCAGGAACAGGAACTTTTGCCGCAGCTTCATGCGGCGATTGTAAGCCTGCGGCCGGGCGCTTGTCCTACGTAGTTGTACGGACGGCATTTGCGTAGTGGTGCGCTTGTGACAGATATTCAATTCCTGAATACTGGCCATTCATCCTTGGAGGAGACCCCGATGAATCCCGTTATGAAGAAACTTGGCTGGGCAGCGATGTCCGTGCTGGGTGCCAGCGCCCTGGGCGTGATTGCCCTCAAGCGCGGCGAACCTGTCAGCGCCATCTGGCTGGTGATTGCCGCTGTTTGCGTGTACCTGATCGCGTACCGCTTCTACAGCCTGTTTATTGCCAAAAACGTCATGGGCCTGGAGGCCAACCGCCTGACCCCGGCCCATAAGCACAACGATGGCCTGGACTACGTGCCAACCAATAAGAACGTTCTGTTCGGCCACCACTTCGCCGCGATTGCCGGCGCCGGGCCGCTGGTCGGCCCCGTGCTGGCGGCGCAGATGGGCTACCTGCCCGGCATGCTGTGGATCCTGGCCGGCGTCGTGTTCGCCGGCGCCGTGCAGGACTTCATGGTGCTGTTCATTTCCACCCGCCGCGACGGCCGTTCGCTCGGTGACCTGATCAAGTCCGAACTGGGCCCGATCCCGGGCAATATCGCGCTGCTGGGCACCTTCATGATCATGGTGATCATCCTGGCCGTGCTGGCGCTGATCGTGGTGAAGGCGCTGGCGCACTCGCCCTGGGGCTCCTTCACCGTGATGGCGACCATCCCGATTGCGCTGTTCATGGGCGTCTACTCGCGCTATATCCGCGTCGGCCGCGTCGGCGAAGTGTCGCTGATCGGCTTCGTGCTGCTGATGCTGGCCATCTTCGGCGGCCAGTGGGTGCAGGAAAACCCTGCCCTGGCGCCGATATTCACCTTCTCCGGCACTGAACTGACCTGGATGCTGATCGGCTACGGCTTCATCGCTTCCGTGCTGCCGGTATGGCTGCTGCTGGCGCCGCGCGACTACCTGTCCACCTTCCTGAAGATCGGCACCATTGTCGGCCTGGCGCTGGGCATCCTGATCGTGGCGCCGATGCTGCAGATGCCGTCGATCACCAAATTCATCGACGGCACCGGCCCTGTATGGTCCGGCAATCTGTTCCCATTCCTGTTCATCACCATCGCCTGCGGCGCCGTGTCCGGCTTCCACGCACTGATCTCCTCCGGCACCACGCCGAAGATGATCGAGAATGAAACTCACGCCCGCTTCATCGGCTACGGTGCGATGCTGATGGAATCCTTCGTCGCCATCATGGCGCTGGTGGCCGCTTCGACCATCGAGCCAGGCGTGTACTTCGCGATGAACAGCCCGGCCGCATTGCTCGGGACCACCGCCGAATCTGCAGCGCAGGCGATTTCCCAGTGGGGCTTCTACGTCACTCCTGAAATGCTGACGCAGACCGCGAAGGACGTGGGCGAAGCCACCATCATCTCCCGCGCCGGCGGCGCACCGACCCTGGCGGTGGGCATGGCGCACATCCTGTCCAATGTGTTTGGCGGCAAGGCCATGATGGCCTTCTGGTACCACTTCGCCATCCTGTTCGAAGCGCTGTTCATCCTGACCGCCGTCGATGCGGGCACCCGCGCCGGCCGCTTCATGCTGCAGGACCTGCTGGGCTCCTTCGCACCGTCGCTGAAACGCACCGACTCGGTGTTCGCCAGCCTGCTGGCCACTGGCCTGTGCGTGGCTGCCTGGGGTTACTTCCTGTACCAGGGCGTGGTCGATCCGCTGGGCGGCATCAACACCCTGTGGCCGCTGTTCGGCATCGCCAATCAGATGCTGGCCGCCATTGCGCTGATCCTGGCAACCTGCGTGCTGTTCAAGATGAAGCGCGCCAAATACGCCTGGGTCACCATCCTGCCGACCATCTGGCTGTTGCTGTGCACCCTGACTGCCGGCTGGCAGAAGATCTTCGACGCCAATCCGAAGATCGGCTTCATGGCCCACGCCGCGAAATACCAGGCAGCCCTGACGGACGGCAAAGTGCTGGCCCCCGCCAAGTCGATCGAGCAGATGCAGCAGGTGATCTTCAACGACTATCTCGATGCAGGCCTGGCAGCCTTCTTCATGATCGTCGTAGTCAGCGTGCTGGTATTTGGCGTGCGCACCGCGCTGGCTGCCTGGAACGCCAGCCGCCCGACCCACAGCGAAGCCCCGGCACAATACGCCGCCGCGGCCAAGTAAAGCCATGCTGGGCGAAATCGTCAAGGCAGGCCGCTACCTCGGACAGAGCATGCGGCTGATGTGCGGCCTGCCCGAATACGACACCTACGTCGCCCATCGCGAGACCACCCACCCGGGTGAGCCCGTGATGAGCTACGAGGAATTCTTCCGCGAACGCCAGGAAGCGCGCTACGGCGGCGCCGGCAAGCGGGGTGGCTGCTGCTAGTGACTGGAAGTTAGAGCCAGATCAAAGTGTCGAAATTCTTAGCATTTATTCTTTGCCCGATGGAATCGTCCTTCGGCGGCGAAAATGCTCAATTTCGAACGGTCCGGCCTAAGCCAGAAACTGACCTTCATCTCGGTGCTCACCACCGGCAGCGCCCTGCTGCTGGTGTTCGTGGCATTCGCCGTCGCGTCCATCCTTTCCCACACCAGCGAGGAGCGCAAGCAGCTAACCTCGCTGGCTGATGTCATCGGCGCCAACAGCGTCTCTTCCCTCCTTTATGCCGACCGGCCGACTGCCGAACAGGCCCTGGCCGCGCTGGCGGTCAAGAGCGACATCACGCGCGCCGCCCTGTTCGACCGGGACGGCAGGCTGTTTGCGTCCTACCCTGCCCAGAGCGAACCGGCGCCCATTGCACTGGATGCGCCGCGCTTGCGGCAGCTGGCGTCGGGCGAACTGGCCGAGCGCGACGGGCCGCCGTGGGCGCCGCTGCTGCGGCTTTACCGGCCGGTGCGGGTGCGCCAGCATGTGATCGGGGCGGTGATGATCGAGGCCGGCCAGGCTTCGCTGTGGCTTGGCATCCTGCGCAACCTTGGCATTACGGCGGCGGCCACCGCCTCTTCGTTCGGGCTGGCGCTGGTGCTGTCGGCGCGCTTCCGGGAAGGCATTGCGGCGCCCATCGCCCAGTTGATCGCGGCAGCGGACAAGGTTAGCAGCAGCCAGACCTACGCCCAGGTCCAGCACCAGCGCAGCGATGAACTGGGCACGCTGATCGACAGCTTCAACGGCATGCTGGCGCAGATCGAGAGCCGCGACACCAAGCTGGCGCAGTACCGCGGCGAGCTGGAACGCCAGGTCAGCATCCGCACTGCGCAACTGGAAAAAGCCAAGGATTCGGCGGAAGCGGCCAGCCAGGCCAAGAGCGCCTTCCTGGCCAATATGTCGCACGAAATCCGCACGCCGATGAACGGGGTGCTCGGCATGGCCGAGCTGCTGGCGGCGACCGAGCTGACCGAGACCCAGCGCCATTACACCAGCATGGTGCGTCGCTCGGGAGAGCACCTGCTGGTGATCATCAACGACATCCTCGACTTTTCCAAGGTTGAAGCGGGCAAGCTGACCGTCGAATACATCAACTTCAACCTGCGCGAACTGCTGGACGATATCGAGAACGTGTTTGCGCCGCAGGCCCAGGCCAAGGGCATCGAGATGGAGTTCGCGGTGGCGAACAATATTCCGCTGGCGATCTGCGGCGACCCGAACCGGCTGCGGCAGGTGATCGTCAACCTGCTGGGCAATGCGGTCAAGTTCACCGACCAGGGACGGATCAAGGTGGCGGTTCGCGTGGCGGAGGAAGATGCACAATCGGCGCGCCTGCGCATAGAAGTGCACGATACCGGCATCGGCGTTTCACGCGAGGCGCGGGCCCACATTTTCGACTCGTTCTCGCAGGGCGATGGTTCGACTACACGCAAGCACGGCGGTACCGGGCTGGGATTGGCGATTTCCAAGCAACTGGTGGAATTGATGGGAGGCTCGATCGGCGTCGACAACGCGCTGGGCCGCGGTGCGGTGTTCTGGTTCACCGTGCAGTTCGACAAGCGGCGCGTGGACGCGGATGATGCAGGCTTCCAGCAAAAACCGACCAAGGGCTTGCGCGCGCTGGTGGTCGATCGCCAGGCCGAGAGCGCGCTGGCGCTCCAGCGCCTGCTGGGCCGCTGGCATTTGCAGGGACATTGCGTACCAAGCGCGGCGGACGCCTTGCGCGAACTGCACTCGGCGGCCGCGCGCGGGACGCCCTACGACGTGGCGCTGCTTGATATGGGGCTGGACGATATCGGCGGGCTGGCGCTGGCGGCCGAGATCAAGGCCGATCCCGATATTTCGGGCATACGCCTGATTTTGCTCGCCTCCGAGCGCAATGCAGCGGACCAAGTGCAGCGCCGTGCTGCCGGCGTGGCATTCCAGCTCATCAAGCCGGTGCGCGAGCCGGACCTGTACGACTGCATCGTGACGCCCGTGCGCGCCAATGAAGGCGTGGGCGCTGCTGCGCACGGCGGAGCATGGCCGGCCCTGGCTTCGCCGCGTTCTCGCCTTGGCCAACGCCCGCGCGCCTTGCTGGCGGAAGATAATCCCGTCAATGTGGAAGTGGCGTCAGCCATGCTGCGCGGCCTGGGCATGGAAGTGGCCTGCGCTGCCAACGGCGAGGAGGCGCTGGCGGCCGTGCGGGCGGGTGACTACGACCTGGTGCTGATGGACTGCATGATGCCGGTGATGGACGGCATGGCCGCCACCGCCGAAATCCGCCGGCTGGAGCAGCAGCGCGGCCGCACGCGCGCCACGCCCATCGTCGCCATCACCGCCAACGCCCTGCAGGGCGACCGTGAACGCTGCCTGGCGGCAGGGATGGACGATTACATCAGCAAGCCCTTCTCGCAACAAGCGCTGGCCGACACGCTTGGCCGCTGGATCGCCCTGCCCCGCCCGACGCCATCCCCAGGCCCCGCCGCATTACGAACCGCGCTGCCTGCCGCGCCTCCCGCCACCGCGCCTGCACCGCCGGCAGGACGCCGCGCCTCCGCCAGTGCAATATCCGTAGCGCTCTCAGTACGTGCCGCTTCGGGCCTTGCATCGCCAGCAAGCGCCCTTGGCGAGCGCAAAGCGCACGCATCGCCTGCCTCGCCCGCATCCGAGCCTGCCGATGCAGGCGATGTGCGCGCCCCCCTGCAGGCCATACCTGCCGCCATCAACCCGCTCGCGCTGGACGCCATCCGCGCCCTCAGCGCAGAGCAAGGGGAGGCGTTGCTGCAGCGCGTGCTGGCCACCTTCCTGCAAGACACGCCCCGCCAACTCGCAGCACTGCACGAAGCGGTCGCAGAAAGCGACCCAAACACCATCCGCAAGACCGCCCACAGCCTGAAATCGAGCAGCGCCAACGTCGGCGCCGATACGCTGGCCAGGCTGTTCAGGGACCTGGAACAGCTTGCCCGCACTGGCCAGACCGATGGTGCGGCAGACCTGATAGCGCAACTGGAGCGCGAATTCCAGTGTGTCCGGCATTCGCTCAGCCTCATCCTGCCGAAGGGAGCATGAAATCATGGCAGCGCTCTATTCACCCAAACGCGGCACCGTGCTGGTGGCGGACGACGACCCCGTCATGCGCCTGTTGATGCTTGAAATGCTGGCCCAGGTCGGACTAGACGCCGTGGAAGCGAGCGACGGACGCGCCGCCATCGCCAGCTTCCGCGACAACGCGCCAGACCTGGTGCTGCTCGACGTCGACATGCCGCTGCTCGACGGCTTTTCCGTCTGCCGCGCCATCCGCAAGCTGGAAAGCTCATCGCACGTTCCCGTCATCATGGTCACCGGCGGCGACGACCTGGGCGCAGTCACGCAAGCCTATGAAGCCGGCGCCACCGACTTCGTTTCCAAGCCGATCAACTGGCCCATCCTCGGCCACCGCGTGCTCTATGTGCTGCGCGCCAGCGATGCCATCGCCCGCCTGCGCATCGCCGATGCCCATAACCGCGCCGTACTGGCCGCCATCCCCGACACATTCTTCCGCCTCAGCGCCGACGGCTACTACCTCGATTACGAAGAAGGCCATGAGCCTGGGGCCGATTTCGCCAGCCGCGAATGCGTGGGGCGCCACATCCGCGACGTGCTGCCCGCCCCGATCGCAAGCCGCATGCTGGATCAACTGTCGGCCGTGCTGCATTCTACTTCCGTGCACTCGGTCGATTACGAATTGACGCGCGACGGCGTCAGCCACCACTTTGAAGCGCGTTTGGTCGGCACAGCCTCGGGCGAGGTCCTCGGCCTGGTGCGCGACATCAGTGAGCGCAAACGCACCGAAGAACAGATCCGCAAGCTGGCCTATTGCGATAGCCTGACCGGCATTCCGAACCGCCAGGCCTTCCTCGAGACACTGGAGCGCGAGCTGGAGCGCTCGCAGCGCGAACAGCGCAAGTTCGCCATCCTGTTCATGGACCTGGACTCTTTCAAGCGCATCAACGATACTCTGGGCCATAATGTCGGCGACCTGCTGCTGCAGATCGTCACCGAGCGCCTGCGCGAAACCATACGCCCCAGCGACCACTTGAGCAGCCTGGCCCGCCTGGGTGGCGATGAATTCACCATCCTGCTGCCCGATATCGAGCGAGTCGACGATGCCCTGGCCGTTGCTCACCGCGTGAAGGACGCCATGCGCCGCCCCTTCAACCTGGACGGCCACGAAATCTTCGTCACCGCCAGTATCGGCATTTCGCTCTATCCGGAAGACGGAGAAGACTGCACCTCACTGCTCAAATTCGCCGACACCGCCATGTACCACGCCAAGAACTGCGGTAAAAACAACGCCAAGCTATACAGCTCCTCGCTCACGATGCAGATCATGAGCCACGTCAAGCTGGAAGTGGGCTTGCGCAAGGCCTTGCAAAACAACGAGCTTTACCTGCTGTACCAACCCCAGGTCGACGTGCCCAGCACGCGCATCGTCGGCGTGGAAGCGCTGATACGCTGGCGCCATCCCGAACACGGCATCATTTCGCCCACGGAGTTCATTCCCCTGGCGGAGGAGACTGGCCTGATCGTGCCGATCGGCGAATGGGTGTTGCGCACCGCCTGCTGGCAGGCACGCGCCTGGCAGCGCGAATGCGATCGTCCTGTCCGCATGGCAGTCAACCTCTCCGCGCGTCAGTTCAAGGATGAAAACCTGGCGCAGATCGTGCTGGCGGTATTGCAGGATACCGGCCTCGATCCGGGCCTGCTGGAACTAGAGCTGACCGAAGGCACCTTGATGGACAATGCCCTCGCCACGCTGGCCACGCTGGAGCAATTGCGCGGCATCGGCGTGTTTTTATCGATCGACGATTTCGGCACCGGCTACTCGTCCATGAGCTACCTGAAACGCTTCGACGTGCGCGCGCTGAAGATCGACAAGAGCTTCATCAGCGGCCTGCCGCAGGACAGCGAAAACGCCGCCATCACGCGCGCCATCATCGCCATGGCGCACGGCCTGAAAATGATCGTGGTGGCCGAAGGCGTCGAAACGCCCGAACAGCTCGACCTGCTGAAGCACTACGGCTGCGACATGGCCCAGGGTTACCTGCTCGGCCGTCCCGCGCCGCAGGAAGCCATCAGCCAGATGCTGGGCGCATGCCCGACGGGCATCGCATCAACTTGACAGCGGCAATCAGGTGCTGCGGCGGTCCAGCATCGCGCGGGCGATGGTGCCGGCGTCGACGTATTCGAGCTCGCCGCCAACGGGCACGCCGCGCGCCAGGCGCGTCACGGCCAGGCCGCGGGCTTTCAGCATTTCGCTGATGTAGTGGGCGGTGGCTTCGCCTTCGTTGGTGAAGTTCGTTGCCAGCACCACCTCTTCCACCACGCCGTCGGCGGCGCGCGCCAGCAGCTTTTCGAGGTGGATGTCCTTCGGACCAATGCCGTCCAGCGGCGACAGGCGGCCCATCAGGACAAAGTACAGGCCCTTGTAGGTCAGCGTGGACTCGATCATCGCCTGGTCAGCCGGCGTTTCGACCACGCATAGCTGGCGCTTGTCGCGCGACTCGTCGGCGCAGGTGTCGCAGATCTCGGTTTCGGTGAAGGTATTGCACAGCGCGCAGTGGTGCACCTGCTCCACCGCCTGGTACAGGGCGCGCGACAGCATCGCCGCGCCTTCGCGGTCGTGCTGCAGCAGGTGAAACGCCATGCGCTGGGCCGACTTGGGGCCGACACCAGGCAGGCGGCGCAGCGCCTCCGTCAGGAATTCAAAGGACTTCGCCATTGGATCAGGATTGCTTGAACGCGCTCAGGAAATCGGCCGTCTTGGTCGGCACGAATTCGGTGATCATGTAGCTGGCGGCTCCCGCTTCGTTGAAGGGGTCCAGCTCGATCACCGCTTCGATATCGGCCCGGCTGTCGGCCGTGGCAAGGATGATGCCGCCAGTGCGCGGCACCAGGCGTCCAGACATCAGGAACATGCCGTTGGCATATTGCTCGCGCAGGTACTCGCTGTGCGCGGCGAGGAGCTTGTCGATCTCCTCGGCCGGTTTAAGGTACGTGAGCGTGATGATGAACATGATGTTGGTTTAGAACGGCATCTTGAAGCCGGGTGGCAGCGGCAGGCCGGCGGTCAGGCCGCTCATTTTTTCCGAAGCGGTGGCTTCTGCCTTGCGCACGGCGTCGTTGAAGGCGGCAGCTACCAGGTCTTCCAGCATGTCCTTGTCGTCGCCCAGCAGCGATGGGTCGATCGATACACGCTTCACGTCGTTCTTGCAGGTCATGACGACCTTCACCATGCCGGCGCCGGCCTGGCCTTCAACTTCGATCAGGGCCAGCGCTTCTTGCGCCTTCTTCATGTTGTCCTGCATGGCTTGCGCTTGCTTCATCAGGCCGGCCAGTTGGTTCTTCATCATGGTGTGGTTCTCCGTATTTCGGTGTTGAGTATTGGGTTTAGTGCGCTGGCGTCATCGGCGCCACGATCGAGCCGGGGACGACGAAGGCGCCGAAGTCGCGCACCATGGCTTTGATAAATGGGTCGGCGGCTACGGCTTCTTCAGCGGCTCGCTGGCAATTGTCGCGGTGCACCTGGGCTTCGACGCTGGTGGTGTACCAGGCCTTGCCGATTTCGGTCTCGACCCGTGCAGCGCGACCAAAGCGTTCGGTCAGGGCGGAGGTCAGTTTTTCCACGTTGGCCGGGGTGGCCCAGGTTTCGATCGGGCAGCGGATGCGGAACACGGCCATATTGCCGTCAAAGGCACAACTTACCAGTTCTGCCTGGGTTGCCAGTTGCTGCGCCACGCCGCGCAGCGGCAGGTGGGCGGCCAACGCTGGCCAGTTGCCGTCCCAGCCCAATTCAGGAACTGGGGTGATGACATATTCGTATGGAGCCTGGGCCGGCGCGGCGGCGCGTTGCTGCGGCGCTGCCTGCGCCATGCCGGAAATGTGGTCGGCGCCGGCCGGCACTGCGGAGTCTTCGGAGAAGTCGGTGACCCAGGGCGGGAGCTCGTCTTCTTCCGCCGGCTGCTGCACAGGAGGAGCGCGGCGCTGCTGCACTTGCTGCGGGGCTTCCATCACGGCGGCGGCACCGTCCTGGTCGTCCCAAGGTGCGCTGGCTTGCATCGCTTGAGCGCTTGGCGCTGGGGCGTCTTCCCACGGCGCCGGTGCCCGAGGTGCCGATGGCGCGGCAGGAGGCTGGGCGGCCGGTGCCGGCGACATCGCTGCGCGCGGTGCGGCGGCTGGCGCTGCAGGCGGCGATGCTGACGCGTCGGCTTGTGGCGCTGCCGGACGTGCTGGCGCCGGCGCGCGCTGGCCGGTACGGGCAGCGGCTGCGGCGCGCGCGGCTTCCAATGCCGCAGTGATAGCCATCTTGGCTGGGCTCATCGGGCGGCTGCCGGCGGCAGGCGCCGGCTGCGGCGCAGGAGCTGCAGCCTGGACAGGTGCAGCGGCAGGCTGCGACGTGGCCACTGGCGCAGGAGCGGATGCGTTGGCAATCGGCGAACCGCTTGGCTGCGCTGGTGCGGCCTGCGCGGCGACAGCCGTGGCACTGGTCGGAACGCTGCTCAGGTGCGAGGCACTGGCGGCGTTTGCTGCCGCTTCGGCAGCGGGTGCGACTTGCTGGACCGGCGGCGCTGGCGGCACGGCCGCAGCCGGGGCGGCACTGGCCGGTGCGGGCTGGCCAACCGGAACACTCATGCGATCCGCCGTTGCTGCCGTTGCGGCCATGGCGGCTGCAGCCGCCGCACGGGCCGGATTGGCGCCGGCTGGACGAGCCGCTACCGGGGCGCCGGCCGGTTGGCCATCTGCCCCGCCGATGCCGGGCCGAAAGGCAAGCATGCGTAACAGGGTCATGGAGAAGCCGGCATATTCATCCGGCGCCAGCCCTAACTCATTCCGCCCGTGCACGGCGATCTGGTAATACAACTGCACTTCCTCCGCATCGAACAAGGAAGCCAGGCGCACGATATCGCTATATTCAGGCAGGTCCGCCGGCACGGCGGAAGGCACGGTCTGCGCCAGCGCAATCCGGTGCAGCAAAGTGCCCAGGTCCTGCAAGGCGCCATTGTATGACAGCGAACGCGTCGCCATCTCATCGGCCACCGCCATCAAATCCGCGCCATCCTTATTGGCCAGCGCGTCCAGCAGGCGCACCAGATAGGACTGGTCCAAAGCTCCCAGCATGCCCTGCACCGCATCCAGCGTCACGGCGCCGGCGGCGTAGGCAATCGCCTGGTCGGTCAGCGACAAGGCATCGCGCATCGAGCCGTGCGCGCCCTGCGCCAGCAAGCGCAAGGCCGGCTGTTCGAACACCACATTTTCCTGGCCCAGGATATTTTCCAGGTGGCCGACGATATGCCCCGGCGGCATCTGCTTCAGGTTGAACTGCAGGCAGCGCGACAGAACGGTAACAGGAATTTTTTGCGGATCCGTAGTCGCCAGGATGAACTTGATGTGCTCAGGCGGCTCCTCCAGCGTCTTCAGCATCGCATTGAAGGCGTGGTTGGTCAGCATGTGCACCTCGTCGATCATATAGACCTTGAAGCGTGCATTGGACGGCGCGTACACCGCCTGCTCCAGCAACTGCGCCATTTCATCAACGCCGCGGTTGGACGCTGCGTCCATCTCGACGTAGTCGACAAAGCGTCCGCCATCGATCGCGGTACAAGCCTCGCACACGCCGCACGGGGTAGCCGTGATGCCGCCGTTGCCGTCCGGGCCGACGCAATTGAGCGACTTGGCCAGGATACGGGACAGCGTCGTCTTGCCGACACCGCGCGTCCCGGTAAACAGGTAGGCGTGGTGCAGGCGACCGGTATGCAACGCGTGGGTGAGTGCACGGACAACGTGCTCCTGGCCGACGAGCGTTTCAAAGTTCCGGGGACGGTATTTGCGAGCGAGGACTTGATAGGACATGATCGGAATTTTACCGTAGATAGCAAGCACTGCGGACAACATTAGACGTTTGGCCAGGCTTCGCCCGGACTTTGTCTTTTTTGCAACTTGGCCACCATGAGAACACTGCTGCCGACTGCCCTGAGCCGGCACCGCCCACGCGCCAACGCTGAAGTCTGTGCTGCTGAAGGAAATTCAGAATGAAAAAAAAGCTGCCATGGGCAGCTTTTTTAAGAATTCAAAGAGGCGAGCCTGATCTGCGGCACTTGCGGTGAACAGCTTTGGCTGCTTCGTTCCCGACCTGACCAGGTTAACCGTGCCACAATGCGCAGGGGCCCGCCCGGCGGCAATTATAGGCTATAAACCTAGCTGCTGCCAAATATCATCGACACGGGCTTTCACATCGGGCGTCATGGCGATGGTGGTGCCCCACTCCCGGCTGGTTTCACCCGGCCATTTATTAGTCGCGTCGATGCCCATCTTGCTGCCCAGGCCACTGACCGGCGAGGCAAAGTCCAGGTAATCGATCGGCGTATTGTCGACCAGCGTGGTGTCGCGGGTCGGGTCGACGCGGGTTGTTATCGCCCAGATCACTTCCTTCCAGTCGCGGATGTTCACATCCTCGTCCACCACGATAATGAACTTGGTATACATGAACTGGCGCAGGAAGCTCCACACGCCGAACATGACACGCTTGGCGTGGCCCGCGTACTGTTTGCGGATCTGCACCACCGCCATGCGGTAGCTGCAGCCTTCCGGAGGCAAGTAAAAGTCGGTGATCTCGCTGAACTGCTTTTGCAGCAACGGCACGAACACTTCGTTCAGCGCCACGCCCAGCACGGCAGGTTCGTCCGGGGGCTTGCCTGTATAAGTGGAGTGGTAGATCGGGTCGCGCCGCATGGTGATACGGTCGATGGTAAAGACCGGGAACCAGTCCTGCTCGTTGTAATAGCCGGTGTGGTCGCCATACGGGCCTTCCAGGCCATGCTCGAAGCCGGACGGATGATTCGCGTCCGGGTAGATATGCCCTTCCAGCACGATCTCCGCCGATGCGGGCACGCGCAACTCGCTGCCGATCGCCTTTACCAGTTCGGTGCGGCTGCCGCGCAGCAGGCCCGCAAACTGATATTCCGACAAGCTGTCCGGCACTGGCGTGACGGCGCCGAGGATGGTCGCAGGATCGGCGCCCAACGCCACGCAGACCGGATATGGCTGGCCAGGATACTTGATGCAGTGCTCGCGAAAGTCCAATGCGCCGCCACGATGCGCCAGCCAGCGCATGATGACCTTGTTACGCCCCAGGACCTGCTGGCGGTAGATGCCCAGGTTCTGGCGCTTCTTGTTCGGCCCCTTGGTAATCACAAGACCCCATGTAATAAGGGGCGCCACGTCGCCGGGCCAGCAATGCTGAATCGGCAGGCGGGCCAGATCTACGTCATTGCCTTCCCAGACAATCTCCTGGCATGGCGCGCCGCGCATTTCCTTCGGCGACATGTCCCACACTGCTTTTACCAGCGAGCCCAGGCCCATCAAGTCCTTGAAGCCCTTTGGCGGCTCGGGTTCTTTCAACTGAGCCAACACATGTCCGATCTTGCGCAGTTCGCCGACATCGTCCGCTCCCATGCCGAGAGCCACGCGGCGCGGGGTGCCAAACAGGTTGCCCAGCACCGGCATGTCGAAACCAGCGGGTTTCTCGAACAGGATGGCCGGTCCGCCCGCGCGCAGGGTGCGGTCGCAAACTTCCGTCATCTCGAGGTGTGGTGAAACAGGCAAGCTTGTGCGCTTAAGTTCGCCCATTGCTTGCAGTTGGGAAATAAAATCCCGAAGATCGCGATATTTCATACTTTTTTACGATTTTTTTGCTCCCGACGGGCCGTCTGAGCACTTTTAGTCAAGCCGTTGATTTTATTGGTTTTTGTCAATGTGTTCACGAGAAAATTATACTCAAAAGTAATAAAGAACGGCAGTGTTAGTATTGACTAGATATAATACCCCTCCTACAATTTGACCTACCTGATGAGGACATGGCCTTTATGCCAACTAAGTTGTCACTCATTGCATTCACGGAGTATCCGGGCTCCACAGACATTTTAAGGAGTGTTTTTCACGAGGCGCCTGCCTCTCTCCCGGAAAAAGTTGTGTTGCAACTGGCCCCATAGACCCGCCAGCTTTAGCAAACAATGATGGCGTCCAGTCCCGTGCGACCTGTGCGGCGGTGGACGAAGATAACACTGATGTAACGACTATGGCACGTCGAATTGACCGCGTTTTAGCGCGGCGGGGACGCGTTTTGACTCTTACATTTCAGGGGAGTTCTGAATGAACAATCGATTCAATGGGTTGCTTGATAGCGCCCGCCTGTGGGCTCGCCAGCCCGCCGCATGGATTTCCACGCAGAGCATTTCGGCACGCGGTGTGCTGACCGCCGCGCAGTCTCTGCTGAGCCTCCTGGGTATCGCTGCACTGGTTATGGCTTGCGCCATGGTTGCCCATCCTGAACTGGCGACCGACCTGGCCCAAGCGCTGCGCGGGGCGCCGCCAGCGCCTCAACAAGTCGTGGTCGCGCCGCCACTGTCCGAACTGATGGAAGCGCCTGCAGTGCGTCCGGCCGGCCTGGTCATCGCCACTGCCGAAACGCAGCTTGCCGCCGAGGACAAAGACCTGGTGGGCTCCAAGAAGCAGCAGGATGCCGTTACCAACTGGCTCTCCAAGCGTTACCGTGTGGCTGGCGATGCGACCAATATGCTGGTCTCCACCGCCTACCTGACCGCTCGCGAAATCAAGCTGGATCCGCTGCTGATCCTGGCCGTGATGGCAATCGAGTCGGGCCTGAATCCGTTCGCGGAAAGCCCAATGGGCGCGCAAGGCCTGATGCAGGTGATGTCCAAGGTCCACACCGACAAATTCCAGGACATGGGCGGCGTGCAGGCTGCGCTGAACCCGGTCGCCAACATCCGTGTTGGCGCCCTGATCCTGAAGGATTACGTGGCCAAGGGCGGCTCCGTTGAAGCGGGCCTGAAGTCCTACGTCGGCGCGGCCGCCTTCGAAACCGATGACGGCTATGGTTCGCGCGTGCTGGCGGAATACTCGCGCCTGAAGCAAGTTTCCGCCGGCAAGAAAGTGCCATACATTACCCCGCCGCAGCAGGTCGCATCCTCCGCCCCTGCCCCGGCAAAGCCGAAAGAAGCCCCGGCCACTGTGGCCCAGGCTGACAAGCAAATCAGCGCAGACCAGCTGGCCGGCCTGTAATCGACCGCCTGCCGCGCATGCAGCCACCTTCGGGTGGCTTTTTTATTATGCGCGGCGCAGAATGGAGCCATGTCGACCGCAAACCACTTGCTCATCTCCGAGCGGGCCTTGCAGCAAACCGTGGGCTGGATCGCCTTCCTGATGCCGGTCAGTGTGCGCCTGCTCGCCTTCCTCTCGCCGGACCAGGTCTGGACCACCAACTCCATCAGCGCCTATTACTACAGCAGTGCGCGCGACATCTTCGTCGGCGCCCTGGTAGTGGGCGGAGTGGTCATGGCGTTCTTCGATACCGGCCACCGGCGCGACCGCTGGATTTCCATCCTGGCCGGAGCGTCGGCCATCGGCATCGCCCTCTTCCCGATGAAAATCTCGATCGGCGTCCTCAGGTCACCCGGCACCTTCCTGCCCGACGACGAGACCAAGCTGGTGGCAGCCCTGCTGCACGCCCCGCATGGCCCGCTGGGCTACCACTTCATCTTCGTTGCCGCCTTCTTCGTGCTGACGTTTTACCTGGTGACGTTCCGCTTCCGCGCCAATACGCCTTCCCTGCCGACGCAACAAAAATGCACGCGCAACAAGGTCTACATTGCCTGCGGCACCCTGATGGCGGTGGCCTTCGCGTGGATAGCGATCCTGGAACTGAACGGGCAGCAGCAATCGATCTTCTGGCCGGAGACCCTTGCGGTCATGGCCTTTTCAGCCGCATGGCTGGTGAAGGGACAATTGGTACTGAAAGACGGGCCTGCGGCCACTGCCGCAGGCACAGGGGGAAGGGATTAACGCTTCTTGTCTGCCGCGACTTCGTCGCCGCGCAGTTGGGCCGCCAGCTTGTCCAGCACGCCGTTCACGTATTTATGGCCATCGATACCGCCAAAGGACTTGGTCAGCTCCACGGCTTCATTGATCACGACGCGGTATGGAATTTCAACGTGGTTCTTCAGCTCATATGCGCCGATCAGCAGCACCGCGTGCTCGATCGGAGACAGTTCGCCAATGCCGCGATCGACCAGCGGCGTGAACATTTCACGCAGCTCGACCGATTGCTTGATGGTGCCGCGCAGCAGGTCGGCAAAGTATTCGCCATCCGCCTTGTCGAAGCCATGGGCTCCGCGGATGTTGTTGACGACCTTGGTCGCTTCTTCATTGTTCAGCAGCCACTGGTACAGGCCCTGCAGCGCGAACTCGCGCGCGCGGTGGCGCGGCGTACGGTTCTTGCTCGGATTGGCGTGCGTCATATTGTCAGTCATGTTCTTACCTTCTTGTTGAATTACTCGTCGTCGCCCAGGTCCTGGTGCAGTTCTTCCAGGGCGATCGACAGGTTGGCCATTTCGACGGCGCAGCGGGCAGCCTCGGCGCCTTTGACGGCCATGCGCACTTCCGCCTGCTCGTCATTCTCGGTGGTCAGGATGGCGTTGGCGATTGGGATGCTGTAGTCCAGGCCCACGCGGGTCACGCCTGCGCCCGATTCATTGGACACCAGTTCGAAATGGTAGGTCTCGCCGCGGATGACGGCGCCCAGCGCGATCAGAGCGTCGAACTGGTTGGATTCGGCCATCTTCTGCAGCACCAGTGGGATTTCCAGCGCGCCCGGAACAGTCACGTGCAGGATGTCTTCATCTTCCACGCCCAGGTTCTTCAGCTCCTGCAGGCAAGCGGACAGCAGGCCATGGCAAACGTCTTCGTTGAAGCGCGCTTGCACGACGCCGATGCGCAGGTTTTCGCCGGACAGGTTGGTTTCGTAGGTTGCTACGGTCATGGTGGTCCTCTTTTCTCGATTTCGGGTTAAGCCGCGCTTCAGGCGGCAGGTTTGGCCATGTAGCCGGTGACTTCAAGGTTAAAGCCGGTCATCGAAGGCATCTTGCGCGGGCTGGCCAGCAACTGCATCTTGTGCACGCCCACATCGCGCAGGATTTGCGCGCCAATGCCGTAGCTGCGCAGGTCCATGCTGGCGGCGCGGCCGGTTGGACGCACGTTCCTGTCCAGCGCGTCCAGCTGGCCGAACAACTGCTCCGCGGTCTCGCCGCAGTTCAGCAGCACCATCACCCCCTGCTCCGCCGCCTTGATTGCCTTCATCGAGGACGACACGTTCCAGGAGTGGGTGGTGGCTTCGGTTTCCAGCAGGTCCAGGATCGACACCGGCTGGTGCACGCGCACCAGCGATTCCTTGCCAGGCGCCATATCGCCATGCACCAGTGCCAGGTGGGCCGAGCCGCTTGGCTTGTCGCGGAAAGCGATCATGCGGAAGTCGCCGTGTGCAGTGCGCAGCGGACGTTCGGCAATGCGCTCCACCATGCATTCGTTCTGGCTGCGATAGTGGATCAGATCCGCGATGGTGCCGATCTTCAGGCCATGTTCCTTGGCGAATTCCAGCAGTTCCGGCAAGCGGGCCATGGTGCCATCATCCTTGATGATCTCGCAGATCACGGAAGCCGGCATCAGGCCAGCCATCGCGGTCAGGTCGCAGCCGGCTTCGGTATGGCCTGCGCGCATCAGCACCCCGCCCGGCACCGCGCGCAGCGGGAAGATGTGGCCCGGCTGCACGATGTCGCTTGGCTTGGCACCCTTGGCCACCGCCACCTGGATGGTCTTGGCGCGGTCCGCTGCCGAAATACCGGTGGTGACGCCCTCCGCCGCTTCGATCGACACGGTGAAGTTGGTACCGAACGAAGTGCCATTCTTGGCCGTCATCATAGTCAAGTCGAGCTGGTTGCAATGCTCTTCGGTCAAGGTCAGGCACACCAGGCCGCGCGCGTGCTTGATCATGAAATTGATTGCTTCCGGCGTGACGTGCTCGGCGGCCAGCACCAGGTCGCCTTCGTTTTCACGGTCTTCTTCATCGACCAGGATCACCATGCGACCGGCGCGCAGTTCGGCGACGATTTCTTCGGTGCTGGAAATGGACATATTTTTTCCTTTGATGTGAGGCACAGAGCGTTTCTTTGTTAACCCGCTATTTTAAAGGATTTGGCGCACTTCTGCCCCCTCGAGCGCCGCCATTAGGGGTTTTGGCCTAGACTGAATTGCTTTTCAACCCTGAAGGAGGCAGCGATGAAGACTAGCGGTTCGGCCGTCTGGACTGGCGGCATCAAAGATGGACGTGGAGCGATCAGTACAGCAAGCGGTGCGCTACAGGCGGCGCCTTACGGATTTTCCAGCCGATTCGAGGGCAAACCGGGCACCAATCCGGAAGAATTGATCGGCGCGGCGCATGCCGGCTGCTTCACCATGGCCCTGTCGCTGATCCTGGGCGAGGCCGGGCTAACGGCCGAAAAGATGGAAACCAGGGCCGAAGTGACGCTGGATAAAGTGGCCGACGGCTTCTCAATTTCCGCCATCCACCTCGACCTGCAAGCGAAGATTCCCGGAGCCGACAAGGCCAAATTCGAAGAGCTTGCCAACAAGGCAAAACTCGGCTGCCCCGTCTCCAAGCTGTTCAAAGCCAACATCACCCTCAGCACAACCCTCCTTTAATCCCGCGCCCGTCGCTCAGCGAGGGTCAGACCCTTCGGGGCTGACCCTCGTCTACCGGTTTCCGAAAATTTCCCTTGAACTTTTTAATTGCGATCACTATTATTAGATAATTCGATGACGACCGTCATCATTAACCCTCAAGGAAACCACCATGAACATCAAAGATTCCGTCGTATTCATCACTGGCGCCAACCGTGGCCTCGGCCTGCAACTGGCGAAAGCCGCCCTCGCCGCAGGTGCGAAGAAAGTCTACGGCGCCGCCCGCGACCCGAAATCGGTCACCCTCTCCGGCGTCATCCCGGTCCAGCTGGACGTAACCAACCACGACGAAATCGCCGCCGTCACCCGCGAATACAAAGATGTGAATGTGCTGATCAACAATGCCGGCATCGTCCGCGCCGGCGGCATCCTGGCCGACAACGCCCTGGAGCAGGCACGCGCCGAGCTGGAAACCAATGTGATCGGCCCCATGCTGCTGAGCAAAGGCTTCGCTCCGACGCTGAAAGCCAACGGCGGCGGCGCCATCGTCAACATCCTGTCCGTGCTGGCGTGGTACAGCCAAGGCCCGACGAATACCTACAGCATGTCCAAGTCCGCCGCCTGGGCGCTGACCAACGGCTTGCGCATTGAACTGGCCGCGCAAGGCACGCAAGTGGTGGGCGCCCACATGGGCTATATGGATACCGACATGACTGCCGGCTACGACATCGCGAAGATCAAGCCGGAAGAAGTGGCAGCGCAAATCTTTGCCGCCCTGGCCGAAGGCAAGGAAGAAGTACTGGCGGACGACCTGACTCGCCAGGTCAAGCTGGGCATCAACGCGGACCTGCCTGCCTACATCGCCGCCTCCCGCACCGCAGCCTGAACAAGGCTTCCGCAGAAATGTCATCCGCGAGCTTCTCGGCCCGGCCTTCTGCAGGTGCACTTGCCGACGCAATCGGCGAGTCCTGGAAGGCGCCCGAGTTTCACCAGCTAGGACTGGTGATACCGCGTCAAAGGACAGGAGCTGGTGGCGCTTAGCCTGTTTGTTGGAGACATGGCGGAAAATGCGCCAAAGCTGGATGGGTTCGTCCCGCAATTGATGGTATCGCATCCGCAAAGCTTTGCGATGGAAGACGTGATATGCCGGAAGTATGTCGGATTCTGGCTGACCCAAGACGAATTCGAAGGCCCGCCTTGCCATCCACCGATGACGCAAACCATGGACGGTCAACGGGAAGGCAAGGCCGAGGTCTGTACCCTTCCGGCCACTTGAGCCGCATGCCGTCCGTTGTCAGGGAGGACGCCCCAAACGTCGGCTTACCAGCGCGCGACGAAGACGACGATGAAGCCTGTTACGTTTCCATGTTCTCCGAGCAGGGCGAAGAGCTGGGCCTTGAACGCTTCCACGAAGCCCCGCATGTCCATCATCTTGGCGGAACTATGTACGGCGACGCCGGGCGCATGCATTTTGGTCCGTACTATCTTGAGTTTCACCAAGACTTCGGCGGCTGCAACCTTGCAGGCGGCGACATCCAGATAGACCTCAAGCGCATGGTGCTCAACTGGTCGCGCTGACCTAGCGAATCAACCGGCTGCGTTCAGTGACAGCATGCGCTCAACATAGCGGGCGATCAGATCAATCTCGAGATTGACCTTGGAGCCGGCCTTCAGATGCTTCAAGGTAGTGACCTGGATGGTGTGCGGAATCAGGTTGATCGAGAACGAGCAGCCGGATGCGCTGTCTTCAACGCGGTTGACGGTCAGCGACACGCCGTTCACCACCACCGAGCCTTTGTAAGCCAGGTATTTCGCCAGGTCGCGCGGGGCTTCGATGACCAGTTCGTGCGATTCGCCGACCGGCTCGAACTTGCGCACCACGCCCAGGCCATCGACGTGGCCGGAAACCAGGTGGCCGCCGAGGCGCTCGGCCAGGGTCAGGGCTTTTTCCAGATTCACTTCGGTGGTGGTGTCCAGGCCGACGGTCTTGTTCAAGCTCTCGCGCGAAACGTCGACGGTGAAGCCGGTCGCAGTCTTTTCCACCACCGTCATGCAGGCGCCGTTCAGGGCGATCGAGTCGCCCAAGCCGACATCGGCCATCGGCAGGCCGCCGGCATCCACATACAGGCGCACGCCTGCATCAGCGCCGCCTTCCAGCGGGGTTACGGTTTTGATTTTGCCGACCGCGGCTACGATTCCAGTAAACATAGTGATCTTTATTAAGGGTTGAATCGGGCAAGGATACGCAAATCGGCGCCGACTTGCTTAACCTCGTGGAATTTCAGGCTGTGCTTGCCGCTGAGCTCAGTCAACGCCGGCAGGGCGAACATGCCTTGTGCATCACCCAGCAGGGTTGGCGCGAGGTAGACCAGCAGCTCGTCCACGCAGCCTTCGCGGATCATGGAGCCATTCAGCTTGCCGCCTGCTTCGACGTGCAGCTCGTTTATCTGGCGGCGGCCAAGCTCGCGCATCAGCTCCGGCAAGTCGACTTTGCCATGTGCGTTGGGCAGCACGATGATCTCGGCGCCTTGATCGCGCAGCATTGCTTCCTTTTCCGGGTGATGGCCGGCAGCGACGATCCAGGTTCCGCCGCCTTGCAGCACCCGCGCTTGCGGGCTGATCTCCAGCTTGCTGTCGACCACGATGCGGCGCGGCTGGCGCGGCGTTTCGACAGCGCGCACATTCAGTTGCGGGTCGTCGGCTTTCACCGTGCCGATGCCGGTCAGGATGGCGCAGGCGCGGGCACGCCAGGCATGGCCGTCGGCGCGTGCCTCGGGACCGGTGATCCATTGGCTTTGGCCGTTGTGCAAGGCGGTCATGCCATCGAGACTGGCAGCGGTCTTCATGCGCACCCACGGCAGGCCGTGGCGCATGCGGTGGAAGAAGCCGATGTTCATTTCATAGGCCTGGTCGGCCAGCAGGCCGCTGGCGACCTCGATCCCGGCGGCGGAGAGGCGCGCCATGCCATTGCCTGCAACCAGCGGATTCGGGTCTTCCATCGCCGCGACAACGCGGCCCAGGCCTTCGCGCACCAGCGCATCGGCGCAGGGCGGCGTGCGGCCATGGTGACTGCACGGCTCCAGCGTGACGTAGGCGGTAGCGCCGCGCACATCGTGGCCACGGCGTTTGGCGTCTTTCAGAGCCTGGACTTCGGCGTGATCCTGGCCGGCGGCTTGCGTCACGCCCTCGCCGATCACGACGCCATCTCGCACGATCACGCAGCCGATGCGCGGGTTCGGAGAAGTGGTGAACAGGCCTTTTTCTGCCCATTGCAGGGCGAGCTGCATGCCTTCGAGGTCGCTGTTGATATTCATATGCTTGCGCAGGTTGCCGGTTCCAGGGCGGGATCGCATAAGCGCGCCCTGCCCTGCATATTGATCTTGATATTGCGCTGCGCGCCGGCCAGTTCAAGCGTGATGGTGCCAAAGTTGGCGGCATTCGGGTGGGCGGCGCGGCAGCTTCGTCCTGCTGCATTATATGAAATATAGGCCGGCGCTGTGTTGTCGGTGAACCTGGCCCTTACCTGCAGGCGCTCGGGCGCGGTTCTGTGGCGGGACAGGATTGCCTCGCCTTCGTCCAGGCTGCGATTAGCGTTGGCGTCGATGACAATCAGCCAACCTTGCTGCCAATTGCCGTTTTCTGCCAGCAGGGTGACCACGCGGCGGCGGGCGATTGCCTGGGCACGAGTGTCATTGATGGCCGCCAGCAGGTCGGCCGAAGCGGTGCGCAGCTGGCGTCCGGCAAGCATATTGCTCAGGTTCGGCAGCGCGGTGGCAAACAGGATGGAGAGGATGGCAAGGACGATCATCAGCTCCAGCAGCGTAAAGCCGGGACGCCTTCCCGCTGGCTGGCGCGTCACCCACTTCAGCGCCAGCAGCTGCGGGAAGGCCCGGTGGCGAGATGAAGCCCGCTGCTGGTAAGTATCAGGCGTTCGCATTGCGGATCCCTGAATCGGCTGTCGACATTGAGCGTGCCGGGCGTGGCGACCAGCTGGATGCAGTCGCGGATTTGCTGGCCATCGCAGGCCTTGCCTTCCAACTCATAAGCGCTGGACTTGGCGTTCCGGCCCGACCACCAGCGGAAGTCGCTCGCGGTATTCGCCGAAAACGCGGCGTAGCTGTTAAACCGCGTGAAGTGGCGCTCCTGCTGCTGCATCAGCTCTTGCAGTGCAGCCTGCGCTTCGCTGCGGCGCATGCGGATGACCGCTTCGCTCCAGACCGGTATTGCCACGGCCGAGAGAATGCCGATGATGATCAGGGTGGTCAGCATGCCGAGCAAGGTGCCGCCGGCGGATGGGCGCGCGGTCATTGTCCCTCCTCGCGGCTGGCGGCATCGTGCAGCGCCTGCCAATCCATGATTTCACGCCAGCTGCGGCGTCGCACCGGTAGCGGGGGCGTGTAGCTGGCCTGCATCACGGTCTCGGCGCCGGGGCGCGTGCCGAAGCCGATGACCGTCACACGGTAGTAGTGGGACGGCGGCGCTCCGGCTGGCGTGTACGCGACGCGCTCCACGAGGTAGCGCGGGCGTCGAAATGGCAGCACGCCCTGCCCTGTCTCCATTGCGGCGCCGGTCAGCGCGCCGTATTCCGTGCCTCCGATGCCCGCAAGGTCAACGGTTTGCCATGCGGGAGCAGCGCTCCCGGGCTGCGCCGGCGTGGCGGGCACGTCAAGCGGCTGGCCAAGGCCGGCATTGATATCGCGTTCTGCATCCATCAAACCATCCTCCGCAGACTGGAAGGCAAGCAGGCGGTCCCGTTCAGCGCGGGCGGCCTTCTCGCCCAGCATCGCCATTTGTGCAGCCGATGCGCCAATCGTCAGAGCGGC
Organism: Pseudoduganella sp. S-14; assembly: GCF_049913285.1. Lineage (GTDB taxonomy): Bacteria > Pseudomonadota > Gammaproteobacteria > Burkholderiales > Burkholderiaceae_D > Rugamonas. The sequence continues at coordinate 2,435,574 of NZ_CP183991.1, read as the reverse complement.
GAGCAGCAACAGCATCGTTACCGGAAGAGTGACGCCGCGCTGGTATTCATGCATGGTGCTCTCCTTATTGATTGCGCAAGGCGACAGTCGCCGTGAACAGCCGGCGCGCGCGATGCTGCATCGGCTGCGGCAAACCGGCTTCATCGATGCGTGCGCCCGGGTCAAGGCCAGGCAGCAAATCGTAGCTGCCAATCCGGCTGCCCGCACGCGAACCGCGCTCACCGTGCAGCAGCAAGGCAATGCGAACGCTGGTGACGCGGCGCCAATGAGGACGCAGCGCACGCTCGGATGTGGGAAGCGCGGCATCGAGAGCATCGATGCCGCTGGCGGTCAGGTAAAGGTTGGGGATGTTGTCGCGCGGGCGGTCCGTATCGATGCCATACAGTACGTGGAAGGCATCGACCCCACGCACTACGGCGTCCGAGCCCCAACCGTTTTCGCCCTTGTATTTGCAGCGAAGTTCAGCAACGCCGTCTCCAGCTTGGGCGATGTAGAAAATGCTCCAGGCCCATTCGCCTGGGCCGGCAGGGAAACCGGCGCAATTGAGCATGGCGCCGCCGCCCTCCGCGCCGGCGATCGCTGCAGGTGCATAGCGAATGGCGAGTACGTCGCTGCCGTTGACAGCTGGCAGCGCTGGACCGAGTCCGTCGACATTGCTTGCCACACTTGCGGCGTCGCGGCCCTCGATGGCCAGGGAGGACGTTGGCGCGGCGGCGACCTCCGTGCCTGGCTCGCCGGGATAACCCGCCTGCCGCAGGGATTGGCCGATGATTGCCAGTGCGAAGCGGCCACTATCGTCAATGCGGGTATTGGCGCCGTTATGCAGGAAGTCGCTATCGGAAGCGTGCAGGAGGGAGGCGGCCGCCAGCGCCACCAACAGGCTGAGCGCCATCGCGACGAGGACTTCGGCCAAGGCCAGGCCTTGCTGCTGCGCTGTCATTGCGTGCCTCCCGAGGCAGGCGGAACGACAGGATCGGTTGAAGCCGGCTTGACGGGCGCCGCTGGCGGTGCGCCGGGCAAGGGTGGCGGGTCGGCCAGCGCGATAGGCAAAGCGACGCCTGGAACGGTAGCCACCCCGGCAGTCGACCCATCCGGCCGCCGGAAGCGCCAGCCTATCTTGATGACGACGGGCGCATCGGCGCCACCGGAGCATGGCCATTGCAACTGGCCGCCCGGCGCCGTGCCGGCGTCGCGGCAGATGACGGCGCGGGCTCGCGGCAGCACAGCCACAAGCTGACGGCGGAACTCATCCAGCTCTTGCCGCGCAATGGCGCCGGAATCGCAGGGCGCGCCCGTACAGGAAGCCGGCGCATCAGGTGCGCTGTCGCCATCGGCGGCGTCAAATTCGAATCCCAGGTAAGCGGAGGACTGCGCGGCGTTCACGCGGATGTGGTCAGCAAGCGTCCCGGCAGCTTGCAGGGCTTCTGTCTGCAGGCTTGACTCCTGTCGCGTGCGCATGGCGTGGGCCTGCATCGCTAGCGCGCCGACCAAGCCGACGGCGAGCAGCAGCACGGCAACCAGCACTTCCACCATGGTGAACCCTGCAAATGGACGATGCATGGCACAGTCCTCCCCTGCTGATCAAATTAGTCAGCAGAGGACTTGCGGGTTTGAGAAATATCAAGCTTTGGGAGAGAGCTCTTGACCGTCGCCAACTTCTTCGATCGCGTCCTGGAATTCGGCCAAGTCTTCGAAGTTCTTGTAGACGGAAGCGAAGCGGATATACGCCACTTTATCCAGGCGCTTGAGCTCGGCCATGACGAGCTCGCCAACGAAGACCGAATCGACTTCACGCTGGCCGCTGGTCAGCAGCTTTTCTTCGATGGAGGAAACCGCCTTGTCAACGGACTCGGCAGCAACAGGGCGCTTACGCAAGGCCAGCATCAGGCTGGCGCGCAGCTTGTCGGCCGAATACTCGGTGCGGCTGCCGTTCTTCTTGACCACGTAAGGCATGGTCAGTTCGATCCGTTCCCAAGTGGTGAAGCGCTTGTCGCAGTTCACGCAGCGCCGGCGCCGCTTGATGGCGTCCCCTTCCTCCGACACGCGCGTGTCGAGGACCTGGATATCATCGTGCTGGCAGAACGGGCATTTCATGGATTGAGCGTCTCTTATTATTGAATGAAAAAGCGCCGGACCTTACGATCCGGCGCCTCGATAGTACCAACCGCTTGCTTAGGCGTAAACAGGGAATTTATCAGCCAGCACCTTCACAGCGGCTTTCACGCGCTCGATGGTTGCTGCATCGTGCGGGTTATCCAGCACGTCGGCGATCAGGTTGCCCACTTGTTCCGCTTCCGCTTCCTTGAAACCGCGGGTGGTGAAGGCTGGCGAACCCAGGCGAATGCCCGAAGTCACGAATGGCTTCTGCGGGTCGTTCGGGATGCCGTTCTTGTTGCAGGTCATGTGAGCCTGGCCCAGGATCGCTTCCGCTTCCTTGCCGGTCAGGTTCTTGGCGCGCAGGTCGACCAGGAACACGTGCGACTCGGTGCCGCCGGAAACGATGCGCAGGCCGCGCTTGATCAGGGTCTTGGCCAGCACGTCGGCGTTCTTCACCACTTGCTCCTGGTAAGCCTTGAATTCAGGGGACAGGGCTTCCTTGAAGGCCACTGCCTTGCCGGCGATCACGTGCATCAGCGGGCCGCCCTGGATGCCGGGGAAGATCGCGGAGTTGATGATCTTTTCGTGTTCGGCCTTCATCAAGATGATGCCGCCACGTGGACCGCGCAGGGACTTGTGGGTGGTGGAAGTCACGAAGTCGGCGTGCGGAACCGGGTTCGGGTACAGGCCAGCGGCGATCAGGCCGGCGTAGTGGGCCATGTCGACCATGAAGTAAGCGCCAACGGCTTTGGCGACTTTGGCGAAACGCTCGAAGTCGATCTTCTTGGAGAAGGCCGATGCGCCGGCGATGATCAGCTTTGGCTTGTGTTCCTTGGCCAGGGCTTCCATTGCGTCGTAGTCGATGTCTTCTTCAGCGGTCAGGCCGTAGGAAACGACGTTGAACCATTTGCCGGACATGTTCAGTGCCATGCCGTGGGTCAGGTGGCCGCCTTCCGCCAGCGACATGCCCATGATGGTGTCGCCTGGTTTCAGGACGGCGAAGAACACGCCCTGGTTAGCCTGGGACCCGGAGTTAGGCTGAACGTTGGCCGCTTCGGCGCCGAACAGCTGCTTCACGCGGTCGATTGCCAGTTGCTCGACGACGTCCACGTACTCGCAGCCACCGTAGTAGCGCTTGCCAGGATAGCCTTCGGCGTATTTATTGGTGAGCTGGGAGCCCTGGGCTTCCATTACAGCTGGCGAGGTGTAGTTCTCAGAAGCGATCAGCTCAATGTGGTCGTGCTGGCGCTTGTTCTCGTTCTGGATAGCGGCAAACAGCTCCGCGTCAACGTTGGCGAGGGTATGATCTTTTGCGAACATGAAATTACTCCAGTTTTTAAGGCAGATTGGATCGAATCGGGAGCCAAAAAGTGACAGGGCAGCCGAAACGCACGTTTCCATCGTGGCTGCCCAGGCGAACGGCTGTTTGAGATCTCACGTTCCCCGGTGGTTGCCCACCTCTCACCAGCAGCGCAAGCGCCGGCTAGTTTTTCGCCAGTTACGTGAGACAGTAATGGAGCCAAGATTGTAAGTTAAGTGGCAAATAACGGCAACGGTTGTGCCGCTTTCACCAAAATTCGGGGTCAGGTCTGTCATTTGGACAGCCAAACCGCTTCTTTGATTTCGCTCAATACGCAAATCTGGCGCTTTTGGCGTATTGAGAAATCTCAAAGATTAGCGCTAGCTGTCCAAATGACAGACCTGACCCCGAATTTCGGCATACAATTCCTCAAGTTAATATTGGGAGTTCGACCATGATCGTGTTAGTTACCGGCGCAACCGCTGGTTTTGGCGCCGCGATGGCGCGTGTTTTCGTGAAGAACGGCCACAAGGTCATCGCCGCCGGCCGCCGCGCCAAGCGCCTGGAAGCCCTGGCCACAGAACTCGGTCCAAACCTGTTGCCGGTCAAGCTCGACGTCACCGACAAGGGCGCTATCCACGCTGCCCTGGCTTCCCTGCCCGCCGACTGGAAAGAAGTCGACGTCCTGATTAATAACGCCGGCCTCGCCCTCGGCATTAAAGGCGCCCACGAAGCCGACCTGGAAGACTGGGAAACCATGATTGCCACCAACTGCACCGGCCTGGTCGCTATCACCCACGCCCTGCTGCCAGGCATGGTCGAGCGCGGCCGCGGCACCATTATCAACCTGGGCTCGGTGGCCGGCGCCTATCCCTACCCTGGCGGCAATGTCTACGGCGCCACCAAGGCCTTTGTCGAACAATTTACCCTCAATCTGCGCGCCGACCTGATCGGCACCGGTGTGCGCGCTACCAATATCGCTCCCGGCCTGTGCGGCGGCACCGAATTTTCCAATGTGCGCCTGAAAGATGACGCTGCCGCAGCCAAAGTCTATGAAGGCACCACCCCGCTGACCGCCGACGACATCGCCAACACAGCTTTCTGGATTGCAACATTGCCGCAACACATTAATGTAAATTCCATTGAATTGATGCCAACCTGCCAAGGATTCTCGCCATTCGCGATCAAACGCGGCTAAAATGCCGCCCCATATAAGGGAAAACCGTAAGCAATTGTTACGAGATTGTGCAAAATACGTTGGTGTCAATTCATTTGGCGTAAAATGTTGCCGATTCTCACTTAGTAGCTCTTCTATCTATGTCGTCTGAGTTCACCTGGGAGGTCCGCGTCTATTACGAAGACACGGACGCCGGCGGAATTGTCTATTACGCGAACTATTTAAAGTTCTTCGAGCGCGCGCGCACCGAGTGGTTGCGCTCCCTCGGCGTTAACCAGGACAGCCTCCTGCGCGAGCACGATGCCATGTTTGTTGTCAAAAATGTCAGTGCAGACTACCACGCGCCGGCACGACTAGACGATGTAATAAAATTGACGCTTCGCATTGATAAACTGGGCCGCGCTTCGATCCAGTTTGTACAGGAGGCGTGGTGCGGCGACCGCCTCTTAAATACTGCCCACGTTAAAGTAGGCTGCGTCGACTCGGCCCTGCGCCCCCGCGCCGTGCCGGATGCCGTTGCGGCCCGCATGCGCGCATAATAATTAGATTGAGAAACAATGAACGTCACCCAAGACCTTTCCTTCATCGCCCTCATCACCAACGCACACCTGATCGTTCAATTGATCATGGCGCTGCTGCTTGCGGTTTCCATCATCAGCTGGACTTATATTTTCAAGAAGCTGTTTGACGTGCGCGGCGCGCGCAAGCAGACGGTCGAATTCGAAAAGACCTTCTGGGCCGGCGGCAACCTGCACGCTCTGCACGCCAGCGCAGGCAGCAACCGCGCCAACAGTGGCGCCCTGGCCCGCATTTTCGAGGCGGGCATGGGTGAATTCATCAAGGGCAAGCAGGCTGCTGCGTCCAGCCGCGACATGAATATGGGCGACGTGCTGGATGGCGCCCGCCGCGCCATGCGCGCTGCTTTCCAGCGTGAGATGGATGCACTGGAAGCGCACCTGGCCTTCCTGGCTTCGGTCGGTTCCGTCTCCCCTTACATCGGCCTGCTCGGTACCGTGTGGGGCATCATGAACGCCTTCCGCGGCCTGGCCAATGTGCAGCAGGCAACGCTGTCGGCTGTTGCGCCCGGTATTGCCGAAGCGCTGATCGCGACTGCTATCGGCCTGTTCGCCGCAATTCCGGCCGTGGTGGCGTACAACCGCTTCTCGCACGATATTGACCGCCTGGCGATCCGCTTCGAGAGCTTCGTTGAAGAATTCTCGAACATCCTGCAGCGCCAGTCCCGTTAAAAGGCGAAACTGAAGATGGCATCCTCCTTCTCAAGTGGCCTGCGCGGCAGCCGCGGCGGCCGCAAACTGAAGTCCGAGATCAACGTCGTGCCTTATATCGACGTGATGCTCTGCCTGCTGATCATCTTCATGGTGATGCCGACCTCGAACAACCCGCAGTCGATCGACTTGCCTCACGCTGAAAAAGCGTCGCGCCCGCCGGATGCCTATATCCAGGTGCAGGTGAAGCCGAACGGCTCGCTGATGATCGGCATCGCCGGCAAATCGGCTGAGGCGCCGGAAACCGAACCGAACCGCGATGCGCTGGTGCGCAAGCTGCGCACGCTGCACGAACAATATCCCGAGTACCCGGTGCTGATCGCCGGCGACAAGGAGAGCAAGTACGACGATGTGATCCAGTTGATTTCCGAAGCGAAGAAGATGGGGATTAACCGCGTTGGCTTGGCAACGAAGTAAGGCATGGCAATGATGATGGCAAATGCAGGCGGACCGTACCGTGTGCCGAAACGGCACGGCGGCACGCGTGCGTTTGCGCTCGCGCTGGCGATGCACTGCGTGCTGTTCGCGTTCCTGTGGGTCGGCATCCGGTGGAACAATGATCCGGTCGGCGTGGATGCCGAGATCTGGGACGTGTCCACGCAGATGGCCGCGCCGAAAGCGCCAGAACCGGAGCCGCAGCCCGAGCCGGAGCCGCCCGCGCGCGAGCCTGAACCGACGCCTCCTCCGCCACCGGAAGTAGTGAAGCCGGTGCAGCCTGATCCTGAGATCGCGTTGCAGAAGAAGAAGGAAAAAGAAAAGAAAGAGCTCGAACAGAAAATCGCCGAGCAAAGGAAAAAGCTCGAAGAAGAGAAAAAGCGCCTGGCCGAGCAGCAGGATAAGCAAGACAAGCTGGATAAGCTGGAAAAAGAAAAAGCCAAAAAACTGGCGGAACTGAAAGAGAAGGAAAAAGCTGCCAAAGCCCGTGCCGCAGAAATGCAGCGCATCATGGGTTCGGCAGCTGCAGGCTCCACCGGCACGGCGGCGCGTTCAACCGCGCCTAACCTGGACAAGGGCTATGTTGCGAAGCTGCGCACCAAGATCATGGGCCGCATCGACTATCCTGGCGCCAAGCAGGATATCGAGGCAAGGTTCATGGTCAGCCAGCTTCCTAGCGGCGAAGTCATGTCCGTGAAAAAAACGAAAAGCAGCGGTGTAGCTGCGTATGACACTGCGGTGGAGAATGCGATTTATAAGGCCTCGCCCCTGCCGAAACGCGATGACGGCACGGTAGCGCGCGAGCTTGAACTCGTGTTCAATTTGAAGGACGTACCTTGATGAACAAAGCTAAATTGATGTTCGTAGTGGCCGGCGCAGCGTTTGCGCTGTCGGCACAGGCACAACTGCGCGTCGAAATTTCCGGCGTCGGCAGCAACCAGATCCCGGTCGCCATCGGCCCATGCGCAGGCGAAGCCACGGCCCCGGCCCAGATCTCGGAAATCATCAAAGCCGACCTGACCCGTAGCGGCATGTTCAAGGTCATCGACGCTTCGCCCACCACCAACCTGATGCAGGTTGAAGCGACCAGCTACAAGGCGCGCGGCGCCGACGCGCTGGTGGCCTGCTCCGTGCAGCAACTCGGCGGCGGCCAGTTCGAGATTCAATACCGCCTGATGTCCACCGTGCAGGGCAACGACCTGTCCGGCTTCCGCGCGCCAATGCCGAACCAGTACGGCCGCCTGGCCGCGCACAAGATCGCCGACGACGTGTATGAAAAGCTGACCGGCATCAAGGGCGTGTTCTCGACCCGTATCGCCTACGTGGTCCAGCAAGGCCGCCAGTACCGCCTGGAAGTGGCCGATGCCGACGGCGAGAACGTGATTCCCGCCCTGACCTCGACCGAGCCAATCATTTCGCCATCCTGGTCGCCTGACGGCACCAAGGTCGCCTACGTCTCGTTCGAACAGCGCAAGCCAGTGGTATACGTGCAGAACCTGACAACCCGCCAGCGCACCGTGGTGGCCAATGAAAAAGGCAACAACTCTGCACCGGCCTGGTCGCCGGACGGCAAGCGCCTGGCCGTTGCACTGTCCAAGCCTGGCAACACCCAGATCTACATCGTCAATGCCGACGGCAGCGGCATCCGCCGCCTGACCAACGGCAGCACCATCGACACCGAACCCCAGTTCAGTGCCGATGGCCAGTCGATCTATTTCACCAGCGACCGCAGCGGCGGTCCGCAGATTTATCGCATGAGCGTCAACGGCGGCGAACCGCAGCGCGTGACGTTCGGCAGCTCGTACAATATCAGCCCGCGCATTTCCGCCGACGGCAAGACGCTGGCTTATATTTCGCGGCGCGAAGGCGGCGCCTTCCAGTTGTTCGTACTGGACCTGGAGTCCCGCCAAGAGCAACGCCTGTCCGATACCACCAGCGACGATTCGCCAAGCTTCGCTCCGAATGGCAAGTACATCCTGTACGCCACTCAGAACGGCGGCCGCCGCTCGCTGGCCGTGGCATCGACAGACGGCCGGGTTAAGCAACGCCTGAGTATTCAGGCGGGCAATATCAAGGAACCCACTTGGGGCCCTTTCATGAAGTGAAGAAGTAAAAAGAAGTAAGAGAAGTAGCACCTTTAACGACCAGGAGAAATAAAAATGCGTAACGTAAAACACGTAGCCTTCATCCTCAGCACCGCAGCCCTGCTGGCAGCTTGCTCCACCCCACCAGCTCCACAGAAGCCAGTTGAAGTGGTTGAGAAGCCAGCCGAGCCAGTCAAGCAAGCTGACACCCGCGCTGTCGAGCCAGTGAAAGCAGAAGTTGACGAGCTGGACATCCCAGGCGGCAAGCTGGCCAACCGTTCCGTGTACTTCGACTTCGACAGCTACGTTGTTCGTGAAGACGGTAAAGAAGTGGTGTCGAACCACGCTGCATACCTGGGCAAAAACCAGCGTTCCATCCTGATCCAGGGTAACACCGACGAACGCGGCGGCTCCGAGTACAACCTGGCCCTGGGCCAGAAGCGCGCTGAAGCGGTGCGCAAGTCGATGGCAGCCCTGGGCGTGGCCGAGTCCCGCATGGAAGCCGTGTCCCTGGGCGAAGAAAAGCCTAAGGCTGAAGGCCACAACGAAGAAGCATGGTCGCAGAACCGCCGTGCTGACATCGTTTACAAAGCTAAGTAATTTTTTAGCTTAACAATGCCGCACTCAAGGGGCGGTGCGCAGTGTATGCTGCGCACCGCCCCTAATTTTTTGCGACAAAATGCATAACGCAAAACACCTGATCTGCTTCTCAGCACAGCCAGAGATGTCGCACAAGGGGCAGCGCGCAGTTTATACTGCGCCCTGCCCCATTTCTTTTTTTGTGCAAGGAAGAAAAATGAAATTCACTAAGTCTGCCCTGATGGCAGCCCTGTTCGCTGCCACCCTGCCCCTGACCGCTTCCGCCGGCCTGTTCGACGATGAGGAGGCGCGCAAGGCCATCATGGATCTCAAGTCCAAGGTCGCCAAGCTGGAGGCGGACCTGAAGAACCTGATCGACAGCAAGACCGACAAGAACACGACGCTGGACATGATCTCGCAGCAGGACCAGCTCCGCGAAGAAGTTGCACGCCTGCGCGGCCAGACTGAGATTCTTCTGAATGAAATCCAGGTCGCGCAAAAGCGCCAGAAGGACTTCTACACCGACCTCGATGCCCGCATGAAGAAGCTGGAACCCCGCCAGGTGACCATCGACGGCCAGACCTCCTCGGTCAACATGGACGAACAGAACGCCTATGACAACGCGATGGCACAGTTCAAGGGCGGCGACTACAAAGGCGCAGCCAGTGCGCTGCAAGACTTCGTGAAGCGCTTCGGCGCGTCGGCCTATGCTTCGAACGCCCAATACTGGCTGGGTAACGCCTATTACGCGCAAGGCGATTGCAAAAACGCCATCACTGCCCAGCAAGTGGTCGTGAAGACCTGGCCGGATAGCCCTAAAGCCGCCGACGCCCTGCTGAACATCGCAAGCTGCCAGACCGAACTGAAGGCGGTCAACAATGCCAAAAAGACATTGCAGGAGCTGATCAAGAATTATCCAGGCACCCCAGCGGCCGCGACCGCCAAGGATCGCCTGAAATCCATCAAGTAAAAAGTGCAGGCGAGTATTTGACAGCTGGGCCGACCCAGCCTATAATCTCGCTTCTTCTTTCGACGGGTCGTTAGCTCAGTTGGTAGAGCAGCGGACTTTTAATCCGTTGGTCGCAGGTTCGAGCCCCGCACGGCCTACCATTCGAAATGAGAACCTTGGGTCGTTAGCTCAGTTGGTAGAGCAGCGGACTTTTAATCCGTTGGTCGCAGGTTCGAGCCCCGCACGGCCTACCAAGATACGCAGAGAAGCCCACGAATTTCGGTTCGTGGGCTTTTTTGTTTTTGGTCACTCCCTGGACGCGATTTTGACACTTGTCAATGAAATGGTTGTCCATCCAGACTCCACGTTGTGACTTTTTGCGCAATTTGCAATGCGGCCATTCTGATATCATGCGCGCCCACCTGCCGAATTGCCGGGACTACATCGGGAACTCAACAATGAAAAAAGCTTTGGCACTTGTCACTGCAACCGGCGCCGTGTTCGCGGCACTGGCCGCTGGCGTCTACAGCTATTCGACCGCCGGACAGCCCGCTTCAGACGCCAAGGCGGTCCAGCCGCCGGTGACGGCCAACGCAAAACCTCTATGACGTGATCTACAACGAAGAACAAAAGACCATCTCGTTCAAGGCCAAGTATTCGGACGGCACCGAGTTTGCGAACGACAAGGAGCGCGAGGCTCGCGTCCTGCTAACGTTCTCCGGCAAAATCGATAAAGATCAAATCAAGGGTACCGTGACGAAACTGGATGCGTACACACACGAGCCGCGCGAGGAACCAGAATTGGCCGTCATACCAAAGTCGGATGGAGAAGGCAGAGTCCCCGCAAGTTTTGAAGAATGGGACAATTCCCATAGCCACCCAATTCCGAAGTGGTAAACATGGTTTCTGCTGCCTGCAAGATTAATTAGTTCTGGTAACCGCTTGCCTCAAGGAGGGCAGCAGGATCTTCGAGTTCAACAAGTTTTCGGATCGCTGCCGGCTTGTCGGGAGCGCGGTTCACGTAAGCTTCGGCAATGCGCATGCCGATCCAATAGCCCGCCTCGCTAGGCCAGCCTTCCGGAGCGCTGCCGTAGTTAGCGAACCAACGCTTGAAGCGTGGGCTGGCTCCAGGTTTGCGCAAGCTCTCGCTGTCGGACCGCATGAACTGGCGATCGCGCCTGAATTCTTCCCACAACCACGACTCACGCTGGCGCGCCCACGCATCGCGTTCGGGTTTCGGCATTTCTCCGGTGACCAGATTTGCGAGGTAGTCAGCGACACCCTCCCTCAAGGCCTGGCTTAACAGAGGGTCAGCGAGGGCCTGCGGTGTTTCCTCCTCTTGCCAGGTGTGGACAGTTTCATGTGCAAAGAAGGAGCGCATGGTGGTGCGGAACTGTTCGGGCGACGTGCCTGGCGGACAGTTCACTTCCAAGCCAATCACCTGCGTGTCCGAACTGGCCGTTCCTCCGGAATTCAAGGCGCCGAACACGACCTCGATTGCGGGAAGCGGGCGCTCTGGCAACAAGCCTGAAAAGGCGAGGTAGATCGCTCTGAGATCGCTGCGCAACGCTGGAAGGCGTGGCAGGCATTCCCTGATCGCATAGCGATAAGCGTCAGGATTAGCCGCAACCTTGCGCGCCAGGCGCTCGGCATTGACGATACGCAGTGGGGTGAAAATCTTTACGCCAGGGCCGGCGCGATCGAGGTATTCGCGCTGCAGGACTTCGGCCGTCGGCACGGCATTGTCTTTCATCAGGTTTGCAAAGCGGCGGGCATCGCCAATGCCAATATCGACCGTGAGTGGGTTGACAGCGGCGGCAAATACCGCGCTGCTCCATAGCGCGGTAACAGGAATAAGAAAGTGTCTGATCATCTTTGAAGGCAGGTACGGGCAATAAGGTAAGCCAAGGCCGCAAGATAACACTTTATTGAATTGAAAAGAAGTTTTGGCAATATCGATTTCGATATCACGCGATGACATTTTCACCATCGGGCTTTTCAGCGGCCCCGGGTAATCGATATGTCACAAGCCCTGTTTACCTTGGTGCGTTTCAACTAACGCACGGCAACCAATATGCAGAAGCTTTCCTCGCGTCGCAACCTCCTGGCCCTGTGCATCACGCTGGGCCTGAGCGCATGCGGCGGCGCCTCCTCCGACGAACCGCTGGCGATCCCTGCGGCGCCAGCCGACCAGGGCGCGGCGGAAGTGGTGCCGCTTCCTGCCGCGACTGCTTTTGTCGACACCATCGCCACGAACCAGCGCGGCGACGCCCGCTATGCCACGCTATCCACCAATGCCGGCGTACGCATTCTGGGAGGCTTTCTCGATATATGGAAACCGCTGACCGAAATCGTCGATGCAGGCGTCAGCGCGCCTGCTGTTGATGGCTTCCCGGCAGTGGTCCCCTCAACCTGGAGCGGCGTACCTAACGACGGCACGCCGGACGGCAAGATAGTCAACACGGCTGTGCACCAGGCCAATATCGATTTTGTCGTCAAAGCCACCGCAAGCCGCAGCGCGGAGCAAGCGGTGCAGGCCTATCTGGATGACCGCCGCGGCAAAGGCTACAGCGTCACCGACGGCATGGGCCCCCTGACCGATGCCTGGCGCAGCGCGGCGCAACAAGTCACCAGCATTACCACCGTTGCTGGCGATGCCAGCAGCAAGCTGTATAACGATACCGGCAATAATACCGGCGTTGCCGGCAGCGCCAATGAACGTTTCGGCAGCGTGGTCGACCTTGTCAACCTGGTCGGCAACAACGCCTCCACCGAACCGGCCAAGCGTTTCTACAAATATGCCCGCCCCTACCGCTGGAGCAGCAGCGTGCAGGTGCTGCCGACACTGCTGCCGGCCAAGAGCAGCACTCCGACTACTGACGGCGGTTTTACCAGCGGCCACTCTGCTGAAGCCGTGCGCGACGCTGTCGCCATGGCGTATGCTGTGCCGGAGCGCTTCCAGGAAATGCTTAGCCGCGGCCTTGAGCTGGGTGAATCGCGCATCCTGGCCGGCATGCATTCGCCGCTGGATGTCATGAGCGGCCGCATCCTCGGCCAGGCCAGCGCCGCTGCAAATCTGGCGGACCCTGCGAACACGGCCAGGAAAGCCGCTGCCGTCGCCCAGGCGCACGCCACCTTGATGGCGGCTACCGGCACCAACGCCGACACCTTTGCCACGTTCGCGCAATCGGGCACGCTCGCCAACGACCGGTTTGCCGACTATGCGGCCAACAAGGCCAACTACCTGCGCCGGCTCACGTATGGCTTCACGCCTGTCTCTGCGACCAACGCCATCGCCGCTGTACCGAAAGGCGCCGAAGTGTTGCTGGAGACGCGCCAGCCTTACCTGAGCGATGCGCAGCGCCGCGTCGTGCTCAAAACCACCGCCCTGCCATCCGGCTACCCAGTGATGGATGATGCGGAGGGCTGGGGCCGAATCAACCTGTTTGCCGCAGCCGACGGCTACGGGGCGTTCAGCGGCAACGTCGTCATCGTGATGGATGCCAGCAAAGGTGGCTTCAACGCGGCAGATCGCTGGCGTAACGACATCAGCGGCAACGGCAAACTGGTCAAGCAAGGCACGGGCACGCTGAAACTGGCCGGGGCAAATACCTGGAGTGGCGGTACCGAGCTGACCGCAGGAACCCTGCAAGGCGACTCCGCTTCTGCATTCGGCACGGGCGACATGTACGTGCGCGGTGGCACCCTGGTGGCTAACGCCCTGACTGCGCTGAAACTGGCCGGCAACTACACCCAGTTAAGCGGCAACACCACCCTGGAGCTGGATCTCGGCGCCGCTTCAGGCAGTCAGGGCAGCCTGGCCGTGGCATCTACCGCCACCATCGCCGGCGGAACGCTGCACGTGAAGTTCGCCAACGGCTACAAGCCTAAAGCCGGCGATGTCCTGACGCTCATCACGGCCGCCAGCCTGAAGGGAAAGTTCGCCACCATTACGGTGGATGGCTTTGCCAACGTCACGCCAAATTACGGTGCCACTACCTTGACGCTCACCATTGGCAGCTAAGCAGTTGGCAGGAATCGGGTAACATCGCCAGCATGCTCCGACAATGCTGGCATCTTCGCCCGACCGCGCAACTGCGCCGCTTCATCGACCGTTATTGGGGTTGGGAGGGTGATTCTCCCCTTCCTCCCCGGCTTCCGCCCGGCATCGGTTCCGAGTGCATATTTCATTACGGTTCGCCTTATCTTTTGGACGGCAAAGAGTCGCCGCGGGCGGTCCTCCTTTGCCTGCGCACGCGCGCCATCGCCATCGAAGCAAATGGTGCTTTCGGATTCGTCGCAGTACGCTTTCGTGGCGGCAGCCTGCGGCATTTTTGCGCGCCCTCGCTGTCCCATTTGCACGACCAGGCCTGGCCCGCCCAAGCCGTCTGGGAAGATGACGCTGAACGCCTTTCCGACCAGTTGGCGCAGGCCGCCGGACCCGCCGTGCGCGCCGCTGTGCTCGATCAGTTCTTCCTGGCGCGCCTGGGCAAGCATGAAGACCGCAGTGGTCACGGGCTGGACTCCCTGCTCGATAAGCTCTATTACGCGCCGGGCACCAGCATTGATGCCTTGGCCGGGCATTCGGGCTGGACCCGCCGCCACTTCCAGCGCAAGTTTACCGACACGTATGGCCTCGGCCCCAAGCAGTTTGCCCGCATCGCCCGCCTTGGCCATACGATGCGCATGCTGGCGCTTTCCCCGGCGCTGCCTGCGCCCGATGCTGCCTTGCGCATGGGCTATTTCGACCAGTCGCACTTTATCCACGAGACGCGCGCACTGACCGGCTGCACTCCGCAGGCAATCGTCAGCGGCCTGCGCGAAAAGTCCCATTTCTACAATCCGCCATCGCGGCCGATTGCGTAGACTCGCGATTCCATTCATTCATCGGAGCCGCCATGTACCTGCTTGCCACGCTCGACGCCCATCCCCAATTCCAATCGGACCTCCTTGCCGCACTCGATCAACTGGTGGCGCAGTCACATACAGAGCCCGGTACGCTGCAATATGACGTGCTCACGGATCTGGAAAACGAGAACCGCATCATCGTATTCGAACACTACGCCGATGCATCGGCCTTTCAGGCACACATGGAAAGCGCCCCCTTGCAGGCATTGGTCGCCAGGTTCGCGACTTACCTTAGCGCGCCGCCGTCGCTGGTGCGCATGGGCCGGCGCAATGGTTTCCTGCGCGAGTTTTCGCTCGGCTAAGGCAGCGGGCCAAGGTACTGCCTGACCAGCGCCTCGTAAGCACCGTTGGCGTGCAGGTTTTTCAGGCCGGCGTTGAACGCATCGCGTACACGTACATCGCGAAAGACAGCCCTGCGCGGGCTTTCCGGAAAGATCCGGTGGAAGGTCACAGGCTGCCTGCCATCGATGCGCGGCTCCAGCTTTTCCGAGAAGTAGCGGAAGATCAGACGGTCGCCCACCACAACGTCTACCCTGCCCGTGAAAAGAAGCTTGTTTTGCGTGATCTGGGCCGGCACTTCCCTGTAGTCCGAATGGCCGCTGACAACAAGGCTGAAGCGGTCACCCAGCACCATGCTCGCATTCTGGAAAGCCGCGACCGAATAATTGGCCAGGTCTTCAATCTGCTGGATCTTCAGGTTGCGGCGAGCGAGCGTGGTTGCAACGTTCTGGTAGACGATGTAGTTGTCCGTGAAGTAGTCCTGGCCGCCGATCCCTTCACTGATGGACAGCAGGCCATCGAGCTGGCCCGCGCGCAGCATCGCCAGGGCCCGGGTTTGCGGAAGCATATGGCCAACCAGTTTGTAGCCGCCGGCAGCCAGTGATTGCCTGGCGATGTCGAAATCAAGGCCCGCAGCGCCCGACTCCATGACGTAAGGCGGCTTGGGCAATCCCATGCCGACGTGAACCTCCGGCATGGCAGAGTTCTGCGCGCTGGCGGCGCAACAGATCGCCCAGGCTAGCCAAAGCCACTTTCGCGCCCATATTCCGAGTGGATGCCTGCGCCGCATGCCGCCTCCTGTCCTTCTTACACGATATACCAGGCAAGGCGCAATGCCTAGTCAGATCGTCCGCCGCCAGGCTTAAGCGCGCTGGGCGGCGCCGGCTGCCGGCGAAGGGGTGTGGAGCAGGCGTCCCAGCGGCACTTCGATCCAGCGATGGAAAGCAGCGCCAGCAAGCAGGCTGGCGCCCCAGGCGACCAGCATGCCGGCGCCTTGCAGCACCGGGTCGGCAGGCACGAAGCGGGTGAAGGCGGCGTTCACCAGCAAGCAGACCGGGAAGTGGATCAGAAACACCGCGTACGAAGTGCGGGCCAGCGAATTAACCACGGCCAGCAAGCGGCCTTCGCCGCTGAACTGCATGCGGCCGAAGATCACCAGCGCGCACGCCACCATCATGGCCAGCGCCAGGCGGCTGCGGAAGTTCACCGCCAGCGCCAGCAAGGCCGGCAAGAAGATCGCCGCCTGCACCAGCACTGCGCCGCTCGTCTTGCGCCGCGGATCGCCGGCCCACCATGCTGCCAGGCCCAGGCTGTAGCTGCCGAAGAAGTACGGTCCCCAGTTGTCCCAATCGGCGTCCAGGTTAAAGTGCAGCAGCGACAGCGCGCTGCCGATCGCAACCAGGCTTGGCACCAGCCAGGCGCGGCGCACCGGGCCGCTGATGCGGGCGGCCAGCCACAGGATCGCCACGACCATGGCGTACAGCTGGAAATCAATGGCGACGTACCAGGCGCCTGCCGACAGGGACGGGAAACCGAGCACGCCATGTGCCAGCACGGCGTGCGCAGCCAACTGGCCGACAGTGACCGGGGCGGAAATCGAAGGATGGTCCATCCACTGGCTGGCAAACGCGGACGCCAGCGCTGCAATCAGGGTGGCGGCGATGAAAGGCGGCGCCAGCTTGGCGTAACGGCGCCAGACAGCGCCCAGCGGGTCGACCATTACCGGCTGCGCACTCGGCGCCAGCGATTTGGCGGCCAGGAAGCCGCCCACCACCAGGAACACTTGCACGGCAATGCGTGCGCTGCCCGCCAGCCAGTCGATCAGGTCCGGCAGGATAAGGCGCACGTGGTCCGCCATCGGACCATAGAACGCCAGATGGTGCAACACAATTAGCTGTGCTGCAACAGCCTTTAATAAATTGATCACGCCATACTTCATCACATCTGCTGCCGACTGTGCAAAAGGTCAACATGATAACCGAGCTCAGCAGATTAGAGGCGCGCGCCTAGCACCGCGTAAGTAACGAGATGTTACGCGGCCTTGCCTTCGGCCTTCTTGAACGGGCTGCGATCCGGCGCTTCATCGTGGTCGATGTTCAGCAGCAGGTGCTTGATCACCTTGTTCATCAAAGGCTGACGGTGGCGGATCAATACGCCGAAGTTTTCCGGACGGGCGCCCAGCGCCGCTTTGGGCTCCAGCGCGGTACGGCCGAAGGAGACGCGTTTGCAGCCCAGGCCAATGGCGTCGGCAATACCGGCGTGCAGCAGGCGCAGGTAGATCGGCAGGTCGGCCGCGGCGGCGCGGTCAAAGCCGATGTGGAAGGCGATGGCGGTCTCGCCGTCGGCAATGGTGACCAGGAAGCCCAGCATTTTGCCTTCGCGCTTGAGCACGCTGCAGCGGAAGCGTTCCCCCGCCGCCTGCTGCAGCACCGGGAAATACTCCGGCAGCAGCTCGAACGGACGGAAGCCGGCGTTCACCTGCACCGCCTTGTACAGGGCGTGGATCTGCTCCTGCATGGCGGCCATGCCGGTAAAGTGCTCCACCGTGCATTGCGCGGCCTCGATCGGCTTCAGGATGCCGTTGCGGATGTTGGCGCGGTACTTCGAGGCCAGGCTGGCCAGGTAGTCGTCGTAGCTTTTCCAGTCTTCGCCGAGGGCCAGCACCATGTTCGGCTCCGTTTCAACGAAGCGGTAGCTGAGGTTCTTGAGGAAGGCGGCATCCTCCGCTTGCGGTCCGTGCAAGTCCTTGATCATGACGAAGTTGGCCGAGCCGGCCAGCTTTTCGGCCTGCCGCACACGGTACAGCACCTCCGCCACGCCGTGCCAGGCCAGTTCCGGATCGACGCCGGGGGCGATAGCGATGCCGTGCTGGCCGAAGGTCAGCAGGTTGCCGCAGGTGAGCACGCGCTGGCCCAGGCTCTCGCCCAGCGCACCGAAGGAAGTCTTGCTGGCCTGGGCCAGCTTGATGGCGGCCAGCTGCATATAGAGCGCGGCCACCGGCTGATCATCCTCGTACACCAGCGCATAGCGCGGCTCGAGGTTGGTCGGCAGCACGGTCTCCAGCGACCGCAGGTAATCGTAGGACAGGAAGAAGCTCGCTTGGGCCGTGAGCCCTTTCCATGCCTGGGCGTCGAGCATGCCGATCGAGTCGGCGATGGCGTAACGCAGTTGGGCGGGGCCGCGCAGGCGCTTGCGCACTTCGCGGCGTTCGGACAGGGCGGTTTTCACTGAGCGCAGTTTTTGCTGGATCTTCATCGTTAAAAAATTGGCAATTGGACGGCGCAGTCTACCACGGGCCACGTTGTGCCGAATAAGTGAAAGGAGGCCACGATATGCGCGCAATCGATTAATTGGCAACACCGATACCATTTTGAACATGTTAAAAACGCCAATCGACCCGAAAGGCAAGCAATGACTGCTCCGAATCCGAACTGGTACCTGCGCGCGCGGCTCAAGACCCGCCAGCTCCTGCTGCTGATCGCCATCGACGACGCGGGCAATATCCTGCGCGCGGCGGAGACCCTGTGCATGACGCAACCGGCAGCTTCCAAACAGCTCAAGGAACTGGAAGACATGCTCGGCATCGCGCTGTTCGAACGCCATCCGCGCGGCATGCTGCCCACCATTTATGGCGAAAGCATGATCCGCCACGCACGCATGGCCTTGAGCAGCCTGGCGCGTGCGCACGAGGATATCGTGGCGCTCAAGGCCGGCCTGGCTGGCCAGGTCGACGTGGGCAGCATCATGACGCCGGCACTTGGCTTGCTGCCGCGGGCCATCACGCGCATCAAGCAGCAGGTGCCGCAACTGCGCATCGGCGTGCAGGTCGAGTCCAGCAACGAACTGCTGGAGCGCCTGCAGCGAGGCACGCTTGATTTCCTGCTGGCGCGCCTTACAGGTTTCCACGACTGCGCCGAACTTCTGTACGAGGAGCTGGCGCCGGAGCCGGTCGTGGTGGTGGCCCGCGCTGGCCACCCCTTGGCCGTGCGCCGCGGCCTTGGCTTGCAGGACCTGGTGCATGCGCCCTGGATTACGCCGCCGCCCGGCAGCATCCTGCGCCAGCGTTTCGACCAGTTGTTCCGCAACGCTGGACTGGAGCCGCCCGGCGACGTGGTCGATACCAGCGAGATTGTGCTGATCACCAGCATGTTGCAGATGAGCGATGCGCTGAACGTCATGTCGGCGGATGTGGCGCGGCGCCTCAGGGAACTGGGGCTGCTGGCGATCCTGCCGCTGGAAGTGGACTGCCGCATGGACCCTTTCGGCATCATCCGCCGGCGCGACAGCATGCTGTCGCCAGGCGCGGAACTATTGCTGGAAGCGATCCGGCGCGAGGCTTCGGCGCCGCCCCCTGCCGTGCCGACGGCCACGCAACCGCTGCAGCCGGCGCCCGCGCCCATGCCTGCGGCGTATAACCTCCACGACATAGCTCTCGCGTAAAAAGTCATTGGATCGGTACCGGTGCATGCGCATAGCATGGACCGGCACACCCATATCCGGAGACCTGCCTTGAACCAAATGCCCCTTATACGCTGCCTGGCCAGCGCGCTGCTGCTGATCGCGCCGCTGGCCGGCCACGCCGCGCCCCGCGTCGAACTCAGCTCCCCCGACCGCCAGTTGCTTGTAACGATAGATACCGGCGGCCACCTGGCCTTCGCCGTCAGCCATCGCGGCACCGAACTGGTGCTGCCCACGCCCATCGGCATGACCCTGGCCGGCATTGGCACGCTGGGCGACAAGCCGCGCCTGGCCGGCCAGCAGCGCCACAGCATCGATACTACCGTGCGGCCGGTGGTCGCGCAGAAGTCGCGTGAAGTGCGCGACCACTACAACTCCCTGCAGCTCGACTTCGCCGGCGGCTATGCATTGGAAGTGCGCGCCTACAACGAGGGCATCGCCTACCGCTTCCGCACCTCCCTGCCCGGCCAGGTCACGGTGGAAGACGAGCAGGCTGGTGTCAGGCTGCGGCCGCAGGACACCCTGTACTGGCCTCAGGAAAAGTCGATGCAGTCGCATAACGAGCACTATTACCAGGCGCTGACCGTGGGCGACGCCGCCGGCAAGCTGGTTGGCGTGCCGGCCCTGGTGCGTGATGGCGGGGTGCACCTGGTGTTCACCGAATCGGGCCTGCGCGACTATCCCGGCCTGTACCTGCACGGCGAAGCGGCGGGCCTGCGCGCCGTCTTCCCGAAAGTGGCGCTGGCCGAAACGGCGCGCGACGACCGCAATGTGCCGGTCACGCAGGAAGCGCCCTATATCGCACGCACCGCCGGCAAGCGAAGCTTCCCGTGGCGCATCCTGGGTATTTCCGCCGACGCTGGCGGCCTCCTGCTGAACCAGATGCCCTACCTGCTGGCCGAGCCGCAAGAACCGAAGGAGACCGCCTGGATCAAGCCAGGCAAGGTGGCCTGGGACTGGTACAACGGCAACAAGCTGTATGGCGTACCGTTCAAGTCGGGGCTCGATACTCGCACCTACCGTCACTACATCGACTTCGCGGCCGACAACGGCCTCGAATACATCATCATGGACGAGGGCTGGTACAAGCTGGGCGACCTGCTGGCCGTCAAGCCGGAGATCGACATGCCGGAACTGATGGCGTATGCCAGGCAGCGTGGCGTCGGCATCATCCTGTGGGTGTCGTGGAAGACGCTGGACACCCAGATGACGGCGGCACTGGACCAGTTCGCGCGCTGGGGCGCTGCCGGCATCAAGGTCGACTTCATGCAGCGTTCCGACCAGTGGATGGTGAACTACTACGAGCGCGTGGCACGCGAAGCCGCCGCGCGCCGCCTGCTGGTGGACTTCCACGGCAGCTTCAAGCCCAGCGGCCTGCAGCGCACCTGGCCCAACGTGCTGACCTTCGAAGGCGTAAAGGGCCTGGAAAACAATAAGTGGAGCGACAAACAGACACCGGAACATGACGTCACCCTGCCCTTCATCCGCATGTTTGCCGGCCCGGTCGATTACACCCCGGGCGCCATGAGCAATGCGCACCGCAAGGATTTCGTCGCCAGTTTCGACCGCCCCATGAGCCAGGGCACGCGCGCGCACCAATTGGCGATGTACATCATCTACGAAAGCCCGCTGCAAATGCTGGCGGACAGCCCTTCGCAATACCGCGCCAACCCATCCTCGCTGGAGTTCATCCGCCAGGTGCCGGTGGAATGGGACGAAAGCCGCGTGCTGCACGCCGAGCTTGGCCGCTACATCGCCATGGCGCGCCGCCGCGGCGATACCTGGTATGTAGGCGCCATGACCGGCGCCGACGGCCGCGACCTGGAGCTGGACCTGTCCTTCCTGGGCGACGGCGGCTACCAGATGGACAGCATGGAAGATGGGCCGAACGCCGGGGTCTTCGCCACCGACGTGCAGAAGGTCAGCGCCAGCGTCAGCCGCAGCAGCCACCTCGCAATGCGCCTGGCGCCGGGCGGCGGCTGGGCAGCAATCATCCGCAAGATGAATTGAGGAGAAGCGGATGAAAATTACTTCCCGCATTTGCGCGGCATTGATTGCCGCAACCCTTGCTGCCATCGCAACGGCCGCAAGCCCTGCGCACGCCGTGCCGCCGGCCTTTGCGCCGCGCTGGCAGATCGACGGCGACGCTATCCGCTGGCAGGTGAAAGACGTCCACCGCGACCAGCTTGAAATGAGCGGCCGCCAAGTCTCGGCAGTGATCGACTACGGCAGCCGGGCCGATGGCTCGCTGCTGCTGGCGCGCACCGTGGTGTGGCCGATGTTGCGCACCATTCCCGACGACACCCATGCCAGCCTGATTCGCAAATTCGGTGCGGAAGCCTCGCCGGTCATCGTCATCGACGGCCAACCGGCCGCGGGCGAGCGCCTGAAGCAAGTTCGATTCGACGGCCGCCTCGCGCTGCGCTCGGAGCTGGCGCCTGGCCTGACGCTGACGCGCACCCTGACGCCGTCGCCCGGCGAGCCGGCTCTGGTGGAGCGGCTGGAGCTGGAAAATGGCGGCCAAAGCATGCTGCACTACAGCTTCGGCGCGCTGGAGCGCAGCGAAACCACGCCGGCCGAGCGCGGCACCCACGGCGCCTACGTGGTTGAAGTGCGCTCCCCGGCCCGCGAAGGCGAGCTGGCGCCCGGCGCCCGCGTGCACGTGGACGTGATCATCAGCGGCCGCCTGCAGAACGAGATGGTCTACGTGGACGGCGGCGAAGCCTTGCGGGAGCGCGCACGCAAGGTAGCGCAATGGCGCGGCAACCTGGTGCTGGAAACGCCGGAGCCGGTGCTCGACGCCATGTTCGCCTTCTCCAAAATCCGCGCCGCCGAAAGCATCTTCGCCACGCGCGGCGGGCTGCTGCATGGGCCCGGCGGCACGCGCTACTACGCCGCCATCTGGGCCAACGACCAGGCGGAATACGTCAATCCCTTCTTTCCTTACGTGGGCGACAGCGCCGGCGTGCAGAGCGCGCTCACCAGCTTCGGCATGTTCGCGCGCTACATGAACGCAGCCTACAAGCCCATCCCCTCCTCGATCATCGCCGAAGGCCGCAGCTACTGGAACGGTGCCGGCGACCGTGGCGACTGCGCCATGATTTCCTACGGCGCCAGCCAGTTCGCGCTGGCGCAAGGCGACCCGGGCACCGCGCGCCAGCTGCTGCCCCTGATCGACTGGTGCCTGGAATTCACGCGCCGCAAGCGCGACGCGGAAGGCGTCGTGCATTCGGATAGCGACGAGCTGGAAGGGCGCTTCCCGGCCGGCCAGGCCAACCTGTCAACCAACGCGCTGGCCTACGCCGGGCTGCAAGGCGCCGCAAGGCTGGCAGCTTCGCTGGGCGATGCGCATCGTGCAACTGCGCTGCGGCAGGAAGCGGAAGCGCAACGCAGCGCGATCGAACGCCATTTCGGTGCGCGCATAGGTGGCTTCGACACCTACCGCTATTACGACGGCAACGAAAAGCTGCGCGCCTGGATCGCACTGCCGTTGGCCTTGGGCATCAATGAGCGCCAGCGCGGCACCGTCGATGCCCTGCTGTCGCCGCAACTCTGGAGCGAGAACGGCGTCTTGACCGAAGCGGGCGACAAGACCTTCTGGGACCGCGCCACGCTGTATGCCTTGCGCGGCCTGCTGAAAGCGGGCGAGCTGGAACGCACCATGCCCTACCTGCGATACTACTCTGGCCGGCGCCTGCTGGGCGACCACGTGCCGTATGCGGTGGAAGCCTGGCCGGAAGGCCAGCAACGCCACCTGTCCGCCGAAAGCGGGCTGTATGCGCGGGTCATGACGGAAGGCCTGTTCGGCATCGAGGCGGCCGGCCTGCGCAGCTTCACTATCGCACCGCGCTTGCAGCAAGGCTGGCCGCGCATGGCGCTGCGGCATATGCGTGCCTTCGGCGCGGGCGAAGACGGCGACGGCATCGACATCGTCACCACGCGCATGCCGCGCGGCCAGCGCGTGCTGGTGCGCCTGGATGGAAAGACCTTGCTGGACCAGGCCTGGGACGGCAAGGCGCCGCTGCTCGTCACGCTTCCAGGCAAGATATAACCTTTTGTGCATAGGTGGCGAGTAAACATTCAATTGTTCGCCACTGCCAAGCTACCTAGCATGTCTCCGTCGGCCGCCTTGCGCGGCCGAATCATAACCACAACAGGAGACGCAATGAAGAACCCTTCCCAACGTGTGCGCTTGACGCTCGTCGCGCACGCCCTTGCATTGGCTTTCGCCGGGCCAGTCCTTGCTCAATCGAATGCCACCGGCAGCATCTTCGGCCAGGTTGCCAACGCGAGCGGGACTAGCATCGTGCTGGTGAACGTCGCAACCGGCGCGCGCCGCACCATCACCGTCGATGCCAACGGGCGCTATAACGCCAGCTCCATGCCGCCGGGCGTCTACAAGGCGCTGCTGATGCGCGACGGCGTCGTCGAACGCGAGCTGGAAGTGGAAGCCCTGATTGGCCAAGGCGTGGAAGCATCGTTCGAACCTATGCAGGCAGTGACGGTGACCAGCCGCCGCCCGACTATCGACGTCAGCAACACGAACAACGGCGCTGTGTTCACCGCGCGCCAACTGGCTACCCTGCCGATCTCGCAAAACCTGTCCGGCATCATCCAGCTCGCGCCTGGCACTGCACGCGGCAACACGCGCATCGGTGGTGACAGCTTCGGCGGCGCCGGCGTGAGCGAGAACGCCTACTTCATCAACGGCTTCCCGGTCACCAATGTCTATCGCCAGATCGGCTCGACCACCCTGCCCTTCTTCGCGATCGCACAGGCGCAGATCCTGCAAGGCGGCTACAGCGCGGAATTTGGCCGTTCCACCGGCGGCGTGGTGAACATCACCACCAAGAGCGGCACCAACAACTGGGAAGCCGGCGCCGTGCTGCAATACACGCCGGACTGGCTGCGCGCCAAGCCGGACAACACCTACTACCCGAACACCGGCCATCACCCGAAGACCGACGGCAAGCTGCTCACCTACCGTCACAGCAACAACGCCACTGACGTCTTCGGCAGCGCCTACGTCGGCGGCCCGCTGGTGAAGGACAAGCTGTTCATGTTCGCCAATGTCGAGCAGGATCGCTTCAGCACCGGCTACATCAGCAAGGATTCCGATTCGCTCAACAAGACCAACGGCTGGACCGAACGCGAGACCCGCACGCCGCGCTACCTGCTCAAACTCGATTACAACATCAGCGACAACCACCGCCTCGAGTTCACCCAGATCCACGACGAGAACAAGAAGACGCAGCAGAATTACGGTTTCGACTACGCCAGCCTGCAGCGCAACGAGGTGCGTGCCGGCGGCACCACTGGCGATGGTGCCAAGACCAACGACTCGATCGTGAAATATACCGGCTTCCTGAGCGACAGCCTGACAGTGACTGCGCTGGCGGGGCGTTTCAAGTCGACTTATCCGCAATCGCGTGAAGGCTACGTGCCGGGCGTGTACCAGGTTAATGCCCCGCTCAATGCCCAGGTGCCGGGACTGGTTTATACCAACCCGCAGACCATCGGCGGCACCATCCAGGTGCCGAATGCGGAAGACAGGCAATCCACGCTGCGCCTGGATGTGGAGTACAAGCTTGGCCGCCACGGCCTGCGCGCCGGCATCGACCGCAATAACGTCTCATCGATCAATGGCTCGGAACTGGCCGGCGGCGGCAGCTGGACCTACTTCCGCGGCGATCCCAATAAAACGGTTCCTGGCGGGAGGACACCCGCCTCGGGCGGTGGATACGGGCTGCAAGGGTATTACGTGAACGAGTATCACCAGAGCGATTCCGCCTCGCCGAAGACCGATCAGTCGGCGCAGTACATCCAGGATCGCTGGCAGGTCACCGACACCGTGCTGCTCGACCTGGGCTTGCGCAACGAGCAGTTCACCAACAGGAACAGCTTCGGCCAGGCTTATGCAGCGCAGCGCCATATGCTGGCCCCGCGCATTGGCGCATCCTGGGACGTGCACGGCGACAGCACCTTGAAAGCTTTTGCCAACCTTGGCCGCTACCACCTGCAAATTCCGACCAGCGTGGCATCGCGCCTGGCCGGCAATCCGGTCCACATCGACCACTACTACACCTATACCGGCGTCGATCCGAAAACCGGCGTGCCGAGCGGGCTGACGGAAATTTCTCCCCCAGTTTCCGGCGGCAACGAATGGGGCAGGCCCAAAGACCCGCGCCAGGTCGCATCGAGCAACCTGGGTGCAACCTACCAGGACGAGCTGGCACTCGGCTTCGAGGCGGCACTGACGCCGGAGTACACGGTCGGCAGCAAAATCACCTATCGCACGCTGCGCAACACGATTGAGGATTGGTGCGATGCGCGTCCCTTGCGCGCCTGGGGCAAGCGTAACAACGTCGATACCAGCCAATACGATATGCCATGCCTGCTGATCAATCCCGGCCGCGACAACACCCTGACGCTTGACCTGGCCGGCGATGGCAAGCTGGTTTCCATTCCATTGACGGCTGAAGACATCGGCCTGCCGAAGGTAAGCCGCGTTTATACGGCACTGGACCTCTTTATCGAACACCCGATGCGCAACGGCTGGTACGGCAAGCTGAATTACACGCTGTCGCGCACCAGGGGCAATATGGAAGGCCAGGTGATGTCCGATATCGGCCAGGCCGACATCGCGGCCACCACCTCGTTCGACTTCCCGGAACTGATGGATTACGCCAGCGGCCCGCTGCCGAACGACCATACCCATGTGCTGAAGGCCTTCGGCTATTACCAGCTCGGCCAGGAATGGACCGTGGGCGGCAACGTCAACATCGTCACCGGTGCGCCGAAATCCTGCATCGGCAACCTGCCGGCCGCGCTCAACCAGGATGGCAAGAATCCGGCCGCCGGCTATGGCGCTGCCGTCTTCTACTGCGAGGACAAGCCGGCGCCGCGCGGCTCCGCGGGCAGGATGCCGACTGACTTCCGCATTGCGCTGAACGCCACCTATATGCCGCGCATGTTCAAGGGCCTGGCCTTGAAGGCGGACGTATTCAACCTGCTGAACCGCCAGACCACGCTGGCTACACAGCCGGTCTACAACGCGGGCGCCAGCACCGTCAGCCCCTACTATGGGCAAGTGCTGGGGCGCGCACCTGAACGCCAGGTGCGCTTTGCCGCGGAGTACAACCACAAGTTCTGATTCAGCGCCCCGCTTCCTTCAGGTATTCCGCACGCGCTGCCAGCGCGGTGTCGGCGAAGTCGCTGAACACGCCATCGACACCAAGGGCGAAGAAGTGCTTGTACTCCAGCACGGGATCGCCCTTGTAGTTGCTGGCCAGGCGGCGCTTCTCGTTGCGGAAGGTGTACGGGTGCACGAACAGGCCCGCCTTGTGCGCATCGGCCACCAGCGAGCTCGGCTCCATGGTGGAGGTGTCGGCATCGTTCACCTTGCCGTCGCCGTTGATGTCCACGGCGCCTTTGACGCTGACGATGTAGCGCTTCCATGGGCCGATGCCGTCGGCATAGGTCTTGATCTCGGCCAGGCCGGCCGGCGTCACCATATCGCTGAACAGGCGTTTGTCGCCGGCCTGCGCCCAGTCGAACGGCTTGTCGTACGGCGCGGCGTAAGTCAGGGCGCCGGTTTTCAGGTCGACGTCGTCGGCGTCGATCAACTGCACCATCTTCAGCCTGGAGCCCTTGCTGCGCATGTATTTCAGGCTGCCCGGCTCAAAGGACTGGATGAATACGGGCGAGTCGCGCTCGGTCCAGCCGGCAGCCGCCAGCATCGCCAGCAGCTTGTCTTCCAGCGGCAAGCCTTGCTGGCGGTGGAAAGTCGGATTCTTGGTTTCGGGGTAGATGGCGATATTGCGGCCGCTTTTCCTGATCATGTCGATCACTTCCTGGATGGTGGCGATCCTGTACTGGCCATTGAATTGCTGCGGACGTTCGGCGTCGGTCGAAATGCCGCCCAGGGTCTTGATCTCCGCCAGCGTGAAGTCGCTGGCAAACCAGCCTTCCTGCAGTTCGCCATCCACGCTCAGCTTGCGCTTGCGGTCGGCGAATTCCGGATGTTGCGCCACGTCGGTGCTGAAGGCCAGGTTCGGGTCGTGGCGGGCAATCAGCACGCCATCCTTGGTGGAGATCACATCCGGCTCAATCGCGTCGGCGCCCAGCTCGATGGCCTTGGCATAGGCTTCCACCGTTTCCTCCGGCAGGTAGCCGCTGGCGCCGCGGTGCGCCACCACCAGGGCCGGCTTGCCGTCCAACGTGGGAAGCGGCGCCTGCGAAGTCCCGCCACATGCCGCCAATACCGCTGCCGCTACCGCTCCTGCCATCGCCTTCTTCATCGTTGCCCCGCTGTGTAAGTTGAAAACTGGCGGATTGTAGGTAGCGAAAATGACAAGCTTGTGAATCGGCAAGCGTGCGCGAGGTGCTTGACAACCGTTGCCTAGGCAACGTATAGTTCATTTATGAACAAACAAGCCGACCCTCGCCGCGTTGCCCGCCTGGTCAGCCGCGCCCAGAAAGCCCTGGAAGAAGAACTCGATGCCAGGCTCGCGCCCTTCGATATCACGGCGGCGCAATACGTGGTGCTGTCTACCCTGCATGGCGGCCGCGCCAACATCGCAGCGCAGATCTGCAAGGAGCTCTCGTACAGCCCCGGCGCCATGACCCGCATGCTGAACCGCCTGGAACAGAAAGGCATGATCCAGAAAGCGCCGAGCGCCGCCAATCGCCGCATCGTGCAACTGGAACTGACCGAAGAAGGCCGGCGTCTTTTCCCCAGCCTGCTGGAAGCTTCGGGCACCGTGATCGAACAGTATTTCGGTACTTTCAGCGCGCAGGAACTGCATGCTCTCGAAGCCCTGTTGCTGAAGATGTTCGCCGGGAAGTAGATCTTTTTTTTGCCGAATAGATTGCCTAGGCAATGTTACATTAAGGAAGTAATGTGGAACCTTCAATCAATGTGCTGGGAGCCTATTTTCCCGACTGGCTTTTCTGCATTGCCGGCGCCACGGTGCTGTGCTTCGTGCTGCACACAGTGCTGAATGCGCGCGGCTGGCTGGCCGGCGCCCCGGCGCATCTGCTCGCGCTGGGCTACCCCGCCTTCGCCACCGTGCTGTCCCTGTCGGCCTGGCTCGTATTTTTTCAACATTGAGGTGACGTCATGAAGAAAACCAGGAACTCCCGCCGCTGGAGCGCCATCGTGCTGGTGCTGGCCCTGGCCGCAATCGGCCTCGCCATCTACGTCGTGCGCACGATCGACCAGGCGCCGCGCACCGATGATGCCTACGTCTATGCCGACACCATCAACGTGGCCCCCGAAGTCAACGGAAGGATCGTGGAGCTGCCGGTGGCGGACAACCAGCGTGTCAGGAAAGGCGACCTGCTGTTCCGCATCGATCCCCAGCCTTTCGAACAGACCCTGGCAAAGGCCGAAGCGAGCCTGAAAGCGCTGGACAGCGAGATCAGGCTGACCCAGCGCTCGGTCGATGCCCAGAAGTTTGCCGCCGCTGCAGCACAGGCGAACGTCGAACACGCCAAGGCCGCATCCGAGCAGGCGGGCGACACGCTGGCGCGGCTGGAACCCTTGCTCACCAAAGGCTTCGTGTCGGCCGAGCGCATTGACCAGGCACGCACTGCCAGGCGCAGCGCGCAATCCCAGCTTAGTGCGGCCTTGCTTGATGCGCGCCGGGCCGAAGCTTCCGTCAGCGGTGTCGATGCGCTGGTCGCCAGGCGCGAAGTCGTGAAGTCCGAGATCGCGCTGGCGCGCCTGAACCTGTCCTATACCGAGGTGCGCGCGCCGGGCGACGGCATCGTGCTGAACCTGAAAACCTCGGTGGGCCAGTTTGCCGCTGCCGGTCATCCGGTGTTTACGCTGGCCAGCTCCAGCCGCTGGTACGTGGTGGCGAATTTCCGCGAGACCGACCTGGCCGGCATCAAGGCCGGCCGCCATGCCCAGCTCTACCTGCTTGGCGACACTTCCAAACGCTACAGCGGCACCGTCGAATCCATCGGCTACGGCGTGTTCCCGGACGACGGCGGCAGCGAAGTGGCAGGCTTGCCGCGCGTACCGCGCTCCATCAACTGGGTGCGGGTGGCGCAGCGCTTCCCCGTGCGCATCCTGATCGAACAGCCAGACGCAGCGTTCCGCATCGGCGCTTCAGCCGTCGCCATGCTGAACGCGAAGTGAGCATCATGGAAGCCCTGATGGCGCGAATCCGCACCGAACTGGCGCCCTTCCCTGGCCGCATGGATGCGGTGTGGCGCCTGCTCGCAAGCAGCACCGTGGTCATCGTCTGCTCGATGGCCTTGCAAATTCCTTCGCTCTCGCTGTCGCTGATCATGGTGTTCTTCACGGCGCAGGAGAATACCGTGCTGACCCGCATGAGCGGCATCGTGCTGGTGATCGGCAGTACGCTGGCGGTGGCGTCGTCCATCCTTCTGCTCAAATTCTTCATCGACGCGCCGATGCTGCGAATTCTCGGCGCAGGGCTGGTTGCCTTCTGCGGCATGTACTTCATGCGGACCAGCAAGCTCGGTGCCATCGGCTTCCTCACTGCCCTGATCGTAGTGTACGGGCAAAGCATGGCCGACATTTACGAGGATCCGGAAGTCATGACGCGCGCCTTGTTGTGGGTTTGGGTGGCTTCGACCTATCCGGTGGTGGTGACGATGATCATCCAGCGCCTGTTCCGGCCTGCGTTGCCGGTCAAGCTCCTGGTGGAAGAATATGGCCGCCAGCTTGATGAAGTCGAGCACCAGCTTGAGGCGCGCATCGCCGGTGCCGCAGCGCCAGCCTTTCACAGCGGCCAGGTCGGGCGCGGCGTGCTGGCCCTGCAGCGGCAACTGGCGTTTGCAGTCCTGGGCAATGAGGAACGCACTGCGGCGCGTGCTGCGGCCGTCAGTCGCCTGCATGCCGCGGCCGCGCAGCTGGCCAGGCTGGCGCCGTTCGAAGCTTCGCGGGAGGAACGCCAGCAGATGATCGCGATTCGACGTGCTTGCGCGTCACTGCGGGAGTGCCTCGGGCATGGGACGGCCTTCATGCCGGATTCTGCAGCGCCGGCTTCGGCCTGCCCGGCTGGCACCGCAGCGGGAGCTGCAGCCGGCGCGTCGCACGCGCACAGCGTGGTTTTGCGCGAGATGGCGCGGGCTTTGCACGCCGCGGCAAATGCGGACGCCGATGCCGCCCCAGCTGCCGCCGGACTGGCGCGCCAAGGGGGAACCCGCACGTCCGGTGCCGCCGGAAATCCCTTGCGCCTCGTTTACCTGCAGTTTGCCTTCAAGGCAGTCCTGGCTGCGATGATCACCTACGTCATCTACACGGGCCTGCAATGGCCCGGCATCCATACGGCAATGCAGACCTGCATCATTCTCGCCCTGCCAAGCCTGGGCGCGACCACGCATAAGGGCCTCAACCGCTTGCTGGGTTGCTGCCTTGGCAGCCTGGCCGCGCTGGCGGCAACGGTATTTGTCGTGCCGCACCTCGACAGCATCGTCGGACTGCTGGCCATGTCCCTGCCCATCATCGCGCTTGGTGCGTGGATTGCCGTGGGGCCTCCGCGTTCGAACTACATCGGCGTCCAAATGATGTTTGCATTCGCACTGGCGCAACTGGGCAGCTTCGGCCCCGTCACCGACGTCACTGAGATCCGCGACCGGTTGATTGGCATTCTGCTTGGACTGGCGGTTTCGATCACCATATACGCGCTGCTGTGGCCAGAACGCGAAGGCCAGGCGCTCAAAACAGCTCTGTCGCGCCTGCGCAAGGCGGTCGCCGCTTGCGTGCACGCCGATCAACAGGGTATTGGTGCGGCGCGGCTGGAGGCCTGGGGCCTGCTGAACCAATGTCGTGAACTGCACGCCAGGGTGGCGCTGGAGCCGGGCTGGCGCGACCGCAATGCACGTCGCATCGCGAACACGCTGGCACAAGCGGAGGAGAAGCTGGCCGCACAACAGGCCAGCCATTAGGGCGATCAGGCGACCAACAGTCCCATCTCGCCCAGGATTGCCGCCGCCTGGGCGTGGGATATCACGGCGCCCTTGAAGGTGCGCAAGTCGGCCAGATCCAGGCCGCCGATATCTGCCCCGCGCAGGTCGGCGCCTTCAAGGCGGGCCAGCTTGAGCACGGCTTCGCGCAGGCTGCAGCCCTCCAGCACGGCCTCGCGGAAATCGCAGCCGGACAAGTCGGCATCCGAAAAATCGAGCTGGTTCAAGGTCGCTTTGCGGAATGAAAAGCCGCGCATATCCGCGCCAACCAGCAGGCTTTCCTCGAAGCTGGCGCCCAGGTGCGACACCTCTTCGAAGGATGCTCCAGTCAGTTTGCAACTGCGGAAACTGGCCGACGCCAGCTTGCTGCGGCGCCATTTGCTGTTATTCAGGTCGCAGCCCTGGAATTGTGCATCGACCAGGTCCGCCGATTCGAAATCGGCCGACATGCCGCGGCAACGCTGCCAACTGCTGCGAGCCAGCTTGCATGCGTACAGAATCGTTTCATTGATAGTGCAGCGCTCAAAGACGCAGTCCTGCAGGTCGAGGCGCGACAGGTCCGCCTCGTCAAAGCTGCACTGCACGAAATGGCGCACGCCTGCCGAAAGCTGCTGCACCAGCGAGTCGCGATCCATCTCCATGTTAGCGGCGCTGGGTGCGGGCGGCGTAGGCTTCGTAGATCGACTTGGCGTCCTTGTGGGCCTGGTCGATATTGCGCAGCTTCTTGTCGTCGTCATGGCGGACAAAGAATTCGGCGTCCTGCGCATCCATCACCAATTTGACCGCAAGCGTGTCTTTCAGGTTGTATTTTTCGAAGATGAGCGTGGTCACTTCGTCGAGATATTCTTCGTAAGTCATGATCGGTTCCTTCCGGCGCCGATTATACGCGTCATGCGGGCACTTGCCGAAACGATTCCGCGTCTATATAATTCGGGCCCTTCGGGTCGTTAGCTCAGTTGGTAGAGCAGCGGACTTTTAATCCGTTGGTCGCAGGTTCGAGCCCCGCACGGCCTACCAGAAAAAGATAGAATAGCCAGCCTTCGGGCTGGCTATTTTATTATCTGCACTATGAAGCATTCCCTCTTCCTGTTCGACCTCGACGATACCCTGCTCGATTTCCGCGCTTCCGAGAAGCTTTCCTTTGAGCGCGTGTTGCGAGAGCTTGGCTTCCGTGACAGCATCGATGAAATGTTCCAGCAATATCAAGGCATCAACATCGAACTGTGGCGCGCGTTTGAAGCCGGTACAGTCTCCAAGGAATTTCTGAAAGTGGAACGCTTCCGCAAGACTTTCGCAGCGAACGGGCTGGAGATCGATCCGTCGCAAGCAAGTCACCGTTACCTGGAATCGCTGTCCGAAACCGTGGTCCTGGTCGATGGCGCCAGGCGCCTGTGCGAAACGCTGGCCGCAGCCGGCGAAGTGGGCATCATCACCAACGGCGTCGCGCACATCCAGGACCGCCGCATCGCCAGCTCCGGCCTGGGCGATTACATCTCCTTCACTGCCACTTCCGAAGCATGCGGCTACGCCAAGCCGGATAGCCGCTTTTTCGAATACGCCACGAAAATGGCGCGAGCCTTCAGCAAGGACGAAACCATCATCGTGGGCGACCGGCTGGACGCCGATATTCTCGGCGCCAACCGTTTCGGCATCGAAAGCTGCTGGTACAACCCGGGCCGTCTGGACAACGACACCGAGGCCCTGCCCACTTTCGAAGCCGCCCATCTTGACGATATCGCCCCTTTGCTCGCTTAGAAGGCGAAGCGCAGGCCGGCGTTGACCCGGCGCCCCACGTCTTCCAGGGTCAGGAACTGGCTCTCGTTGTTGGCATATTCGTGCATGCGCGAATTGCTCAAGTTGATGCCGTCCAGGTACAAGGCGATCTTCGGCGTGATGTTGTAGCGCAGGCTTAGGTCATACTGGCCGTAGGCTGCACGGGTGCGTGGCTGGGTGCTGCCGCCGCCGCAATCGACGGCGAACTTGTTGCGCCAGTTGTAGCTCACGCGCGCCGAGAAGGTCTCGTTCTCATAGAACAGCGAAGCGTTGTACGACTGCTTCGACAAGCCCGGGTAGCCGCAATCGAGCGCCGCCGCATCGTCGCGGCTGGCGGTGGCGTCGACGAAGGTGTAGTTGGCGGCGACACCAAAGCCGCGCAGCCACGCAATGCCGTTGTCGAAGGCATACTGGCCGGCCAGCTCGATACCCTTGATCTTGCCCTTCTGCCCGTTGCGAATGCGGGTGTCGTGCACCACTTCCGAGTACTGCGGGATGGTGATGTCTTCCAGGCGCTTTTCGAGGAAGTTCGACACATTCTTCTGGAAGATCGCCGCACCGAGGAAGTTGGTCTTGGACAGGTACCACTCATACGAGAGGTCCAGGTTCTTCGACTCCATCGGCTTCAGGTAAGGATTGCCGCCGCCAGTCTGCACGTCGCCGAAACGGCCGCCGTACCAGTTGTCCACGCCCATCTGGTTCAGCGTCGGCCGGGTCTCGGTCTTGGAGGCCGCCAGGCGCAGCACCATGTCATCGGTCAGGTCGAATTTCAGGTTACCCGATGGCAGCACGCTGTTATAGCTGTTCTCGACCGAAGTCTCGACCGCCGGGCCGTAGTTCAGGATGTAGGTGGTGTCGTTCGGGCTCTTGGTCGCCGACAGCAGCACGCGGCTGATACCGGTGGAAGTCGAATTCACGCGCACTACGCGCACGCCGGCATTGGCCGACCAGCGCTCGCCTTCCCACTTCGAATCGAGGAAGATGCTCGACACCTCTTCCTTCACGCTCCAGAAGTTCGGCTTGGTGTAATCGACGGACATCGGGCCGTTCGGGAACTTGCTCTTGTCCAGGTACAGGGCCGGATCGTTCGACAGCGCCAGCGTGGAAGGCTGGTTCAGGTAATTCATGTAAGCGTAGGGATCGAAGCTCAGGTAACTCGCCGGCGCACCCGGGAAGGCGTTATCCAGCGACTTCACCGTGAACAAGGATGACGGCAGCGACACGTGGTAGCCGCTGAAGGCATTCCAGGAATCGCTTTCCCACTGGTTGCGACCGACCTTGCGCTGCGAATGCGAGATGCCGGTGTCGATGCCCTTGAAGGCGCCCATTTCGTGCGCCCAGGAGGCGTTCATGCGGGCTTCGCTCAGTTCATCTGCAAAGCGCACA
This sequence comes from Pseudoduganella sp. S-14, assembly GCF_049913285.1. Taxonomy (GTDB): domain Bacteria; phylum Pseudomonadota; class Gammaproteobacteria; order Burkholderiales; family Burkholderiaceae_D; genus Rugamonas. Next base: position 2,400,920 of record NZ_CP183991.1, on the reverse strand, counting down.
TCCTTGTTGGACACGGCGTGGGCGCGTACCGCGTTCGGGTCCGTGATCCCGTCGCCGAACGACAGGCTCGGGATGGAGCCAAAGGTCAGCGAATCGCCATTTTTCGGCACCATGCCCGCCACGATCCACTGGTCCGGAGTCTTGGTGGTGGTGCGCGAGTTCGAGACATCGCCTTCCAGCTTCCACTCGGGCGAAGCGTTCCATTTCGCGTTCAGGCCAAAGGCCTTGGTAATCGACAGCCGGTCTCCGCCCTTGACGATCATGTCGTTCGAATTGGCATCTGTCAGGATGCCGGTGCCGTCGCCGACCAGGGCCGGGTTATTGGCGAAGAAGTTCGCGCCGGGACGCAGGAAGCTCGTGACCTGGTTGTTGGAGTCATACTTCACGCCCAGCTGCACCGGGTTGTTCCAGTCGCTGATTGCGATCACGTCGTTGCGCTGGTTGAGGCGCGAATACAAGGCATCGGCGGTCAGCTTCCAGTCCGCGGAAGGGTTGTACTGCACGGTGACGTTGCTGACCAGCCGCTTGCGCGTTTCGTTCTCCTGCTGGTAGCCGAAGCTTTGCGGCATCAGCAGCTTCTTGCTGGTGACGTTAGCCATGGTCAGGCCCTTGGAATTCAGGTCGCCGTCGATCATATACACGTCGCGCAGGTTCCAGGCATCGTTGATGGCCTTGTTCTGCTTCGACGCGCGGTCGGTGTACGACAGCGAACCGGTCACGCCAAAAGTCTTGTTCTCATTGGCGAAGGAGTACATGCCGCTGACGTTGGGCGTGTTCTTCTTCGAGTTCGAATCGTAGGAGTCGAATACATTGATCACGCCCGAGTGGCCAGCCTTGCCGGACAAGGGACGCGCGGTCTGGATATCGACCGTGGAGCCGATGCCGCCCTCCGGCAGGAAAGGCATGGAAGTCTTGTAGACGATGGCCTTCGAGATCAGGTCGGACGACAGCAGGTCGAACGAAAAATCGCGGCCGCCGGTGTCGCTGGTCATAGTGCGGCCGTTGACCAGCACATTATTGAACTCGGGGCCCAGGCCGCGCACCGAGATGTAGCGCCCTTCCCCGTTGTTGCGCTGGATTTGCACGCCGGTGACGCGCTGCAGCGATTCGGCAATGTTCGTATCGGGGAATTTGCCGGCGTCTTCGGCCGATACGGCATCCACGACGCCTTCTTGCAAGCGTTTGGTTGCGAGCGAGGACGCCAGCGAAGCACGCACGCCACTCACCACCACCTTGGCAGAAGGATCGATCTGGTCTTCCGCCGTTTGAGCATTGGCACCCAGCGGCAGCAGCATCTCTGCGATCAGCGCCGCCAATACAGTCTTACGCATAAATTGTCTCCGTTATTTTGGTTTTGGTGAGCCAATGTTACGCAGGGCTTGCAATATCAAAGTATTGCGTCTTTCAGTATTGATATTCCGAAAACGTATGAGTCATCCTGGCCCGCGGGCTGCGCGCGAGCACGATGCCTGATGTCGGATTTATGCAACCCGTGACTATTCGATAGTTTGCTGCCAGCAACAGAAGTTACAATTTGCACTCTGAAAATTTCGGGATTCCCAGTGTCTGATAACGTATACGCCGCGCCGAGCGCCAACCTCGACGAACATTTCCATTCCAGCGAGGAAGACCGCTTCTACGTGGTCTCCACGCGCAAGATGCTGATCCTGTTCTTCCTTACCTTCGGCCTGTTCCAGCTGCACTGGAACTTCCAGAACTGGCAGCGGCACAAGCGCGCTACCGGGGATGACGTCTGGCCGCTGCCGCGCGCCCTGTTCGCCCTCTTCTTTACGCATACCCTGTACCACGAAGTCGCCGACTACGACCCCAGCGGCAAAGGCCGCAGCTGGAACAGCGACACCTACGCGACCGGCATGGTGTTCCTGATGCTCGCTGGCTACGCCTTGTCATGGGCCGGTACCGGCTCGCTGCTCCTGGACGTGGTCTCGATCCTGCTGTTGATCCCCACTGGCCTGCTGCTGAAGCGGGTCCAGCTCGAAATCAACATCCGCAGCGGCGACCCTGCCGGCAGCAGCAACGACAACTTCACTGCGGCCAATATCGTCTGGTGCGTGCTCGGCGCACTAGCCTGGTTCTTCTTCGCCATCGGCCTGCTGCTCGTTCGTTGATGAATGCCCGGCGCCGCGCGCTAATCGGCCTTGTGCCCTGCCAGCGCGATCTCCGGCAGGAACAGCAGCACAATCAGTCCTAGCAGGACCAGCACCGCGCCGGCGCCAAAGACGCCGGCAATTGCGTGGCGATACACGGCCACCGTCGAAGCCAGCACGCTGACGCCGGGCCCGACGGCCGCCACGGCGTTCACGCCGTGGACATGCAGCGAATGCGCCAGCATGGCGCCCGAACCGGTCACGCCCAGCAAGCCGCCCAGCGAGCGGAAGAAGGTCAGCATCGCCGTCCCCACGCCGCGCCGCGGCAGCGGCAAGGCGTTCTGCACCGCGATCGTCATGTTCGGCATCACCAGGCCCAGGCCAGCGCCGAGCAGGAAGATCGCCGGCTCGATGACCCAGTAGCCCCACCCCGACTCCATGCCCAGCGCCAGGGTGCTGAACGCCACCAGCGCGGCGACCAGTCCAGCCACTTGCACGCCCTTGTACTTGCCGGTGCGCGCCAGCCTGCGGCCGCTCAGCATGGAAGAACCGACCAGGCCAATCATCATGGCCACGGTAAGCAGGCCGGAACTGGCCGGGCTGCTGCCCATCACCACTTGGAAGAACAGCGGGAAGAACACGGTCGCGCCCATCAGGCCCATGAAGGTCAACGCCATCACCACGCTGGCGATATTGAAGACGCGGTTGCCGAACAAATCCGGCGGCAGCACAGGCTCCGGCACCTTGCGTACATGCATGGCCAGCCAGGCACCCAGCACCACGGCCACCGCGCTGCACACCTGCACCTGCAGGGAATCCCAGGCCCATTCCGTGCCGCCCAGCGCCAGCACCAGCAGCGCCGACGTGATCGAGCCGGTCATCAGCACGGAGCCCAGGTAATCGACACGGTGCGCATGGTGCACCTTTTCCTTGTGCAGCGCCCGTGCGATGGCATAGAAGGCCACGGCGCCAACCGGCAGGTTGACGTAGAACGTCCAGTGCCACGACAGGGCGTCGGTAATCAGGCCGCCCAGCACCGGCCCAAGCAGGCTGGTGGCGGCATACACCACCGGCACCATGCCCATGCGCTTGCCGCGTTCCGCCGGCGGGATGATGTCGGCAATGATGATCTGCGCCAGCGGCAGGAAGCCGCCCGCGCCCACGCCCTGCAGCGCGCGGAACACGATCAACTGCGTCATGTTCTGCGACAGGCCGCACAGCGCGGAACCAAGCAGGAAGGCGCCCATGGCGGCGAAGATCATCGGGCGGCGGCCGTACTGGTCGGCCAGCTTGCCGTACAGCGGCATGGTGGCAGTGGACGCCAGCACGTAGGCGGTGACCACCCACGACAGGTGAGCCATGCCGCCCAGGTCGGCCACGATGCGAGGCAAGGCGGTGGCGACGATGCTCTGGTCCAGCGCGCTGAGGCCCAGCACGGCCATCATGGCCAGGTAGACGGCGCGGATTTCGCGCTCGGTAACAGGGGTGTCCTTCATGGAGTTCCGATGATGTTCAGGGGTTCAATGGCAGCTTCCAGCGCAGCCAGCTGGGCCGGCGTCAGGCGGGCGATGCGTTGCGCCATCCAGTCGCGGCGCCTGTCGCGCAGGGCTTCGATGCATTCGGCGCCGAGCGCCGTCGCCTGCAGGCCCGAGCGGCGCCGGTCTTGCGGATCGGGCGCGCTGCGCTGCACCAGCCCCGCCTCCTCCATCGCCTTGACATGGCCGCTCATGGTGGCGGCGCGCACGTTTTCCATGCGCGCCAGTTCGGCCACGCCTATGCCCGGCTGTTCCTGGATGATGGACAGCAGCATGTACTGCACGAGCGGGATATCGCCGCCGTTTTCGCTGGCGTCGCGGCGCATCTCGCGCACCAGGCGTTTCAGCGTCAGGCGCAGCTCCTCGCTGGCGGCGAGCACGCGCGGCGACAGGCTTGCTTCATGTTTTTTCGGCATTGGCTCAACTAGTTAGGTAGGCTACCTACCTATAATACTCTAGTTCCCCGGGCCACGCAAAAGCTTCAGCAAATGCAGGCGTGCCGCCGCCGGCGTCGCGCCCTTTTCCTGCAGGTGCGGCAGCAGTTTCTCGAACAATTCCCGACGCCGGGCCCCGGCTTGCGAGATATCGCGCCTGTCGCTGAAGAAATCCATCAGCGTCGAGCCGCACAGGCAATTGCGATAGGCTTCGACGATCGCAACGCTGTCGTCGTCGAAGCTTTGCTTGAGGCCAGTGATGTCCTTGCGCACCGATTGGGTCTGCTGCATGAATTCCTGCGCCGTGGCGAAAGCCCGCCCGCAATTGCCGCAATGCTTGGGGAAGGCCGCAGCGGCCAAGGCTTGCAGGCCTTCAAAGAAAAGGCGTTCGTCCATTTTAGCAACCTCTTTCTTCCAGTACGCTGCAATTTATGAGACAGTAAATCTTTCGCGCCGCGGAGCACATATGACCCTGCAGGAGCATTGCCGCATCGAGCCGCTGGACCGCGCCCACGCGCTGCATGCCAGCTTCTATACCGACCAGCAATGGCTGGAATTCGAGCTGCGGGAAGTCTTCGGATCGACCTGGCAACTGGCGGCGCACGCCGGGGAGCTCAGCGCAACTGGCGACCATGTCGTCGGCGACATTGCCGGCAAGCCGATTATCATCATACGCCAGGGCGACGGCAGCCTGCAGGCTTTCTTCAACGTCTGCCGCCACCGCGCCGGCCCGCTCGCGACCTGCAACGGCAAGGGCGCGCGGGCGCTACACTGCAAATACCACGGCTGGACTTACGAACTGGATGGCACGCTGCGTGCGGCCACCGAAATGCAAGGCGCGGCCGGCTTCGACAAGTCGGCGATCCGCTTGCCCCACATCCAGGTGCGCGAGTGGCAGGGGCTGGTGTTCGTGGCGCTGGATGCCGCCGCGCCGCCGTTCGAACAGGTCTTTGCCGGCATCGCCGAGCGCATCGCCCCGGCAGGCCTGTCGTCCATGCGCTTCGCCAAGCGCGACACCTACAAGCTCGAATGCAACTGGAAGGTCTATATCGACAACTTCCTCGAGGGCTATCACCTGCCCTTCGTCCATCCCGGCCTGTCGCAGGTGCTCGACTACCGCGCCTACGACACCGAGCTGGCGCAATGGCATTCGCTGCAGCACTCGCCGCTGCGCAACAACGAGGGCATCTACGGCGACGGCAATGCCTGGTACTACTTTATCTACCCCAACATCATGCTGAACATCATGCCGGGCCGGCTGCAGACCAACCGCATCCTGCCGGCCGGGCACCGGCAGTGCATCGTGGAGTTCGACTATTACTACGCCGACGATCCGGCAGTGCAGGCGCGGGCCCAGGCCGAGCAAGCCTTCAGCGACGAGATCCAGGCCGAGGACATCAGCATCTGCCAGCACGTCCAGCGAGGCCTGGCATCCGGCTCATACAGCGCCGGGCGCCTGAACCCGAGGCGCGAAAGCGGCGTGTGGCATTTCCAGAACCTGCTGCGCGCGGCCTATGCACGCCACGGATAAGGCCAAGCCGCTCGGCTTCTGGATGTGCACAGCCCTGATCGTAGGGAATATGATCGGCATGGGCATCTTCATGCTGCCCGCCGCGCTGGCGCCGTTCGGCAAGAACGCGTTTGCGGGATGGGCCATCACCGTCATCGGCTGCCTGTTCATCGCCCACGTCTTCGCCCGCCTGGCGCGCGCCATGCCGGACGAAGACGGGCCTTACGGCTACTGCCGGCGCGCCTTCGGCAACGGCGTTGCCTTCTTCACCATGTGGTGCTACTGGGTGTCGATCTGGGTCACCAATGCCGCATTGGCGATCGGCATCGTGGGCTACCTGGCAACGCTGGTGCCGGCGCTGTCCGCGCACCCGGCCCTGCCGCCGCTGGCGGCCATGGGCATCATCTGGTTCTTCGTGCTGGTCAGCCTGCGCGGGGCGCTGGCTTCGGGCCGGGTGCAACTGGTGTCGGCGGCGCTCAAGCTGCTGCCGATGAGCGCCATCGTGCTGCTGGGCGCGTGGATCTTTGGAGCCGACAGTGCCGCCTACACGGCGCACCTGCCGCCCACGCCATTCACGCTGGACGGAACCGCCGCAGCCGGCACCATCGCCCTGTTCGCAATGCTGGGAGTGGAATGCGCCTCGCTGCCTGCGACCAAGGTGCACGAGCCGGAACGCACCATCCCGCACGCCACGATTGCCGGCACGCTGGTGGCGGCAGCAGTGTATGTGCTGGTCTGCACGATTCCCATGCTCTTGCTGCCGCAGGCCGAGCTGGCCGCCTCCAGCGCCCCCTTCGTCGACCTGTTCCGCCGCTACTGGGATGGCGGCAGCGGGCATTGGCTGGCGACGGCCGTCATCTTCAGCGGCCTGGGGGCGCTGAATGGCTGGACCATGCTGGCGGGCGAGGTGACCGCGTCGATGGCTCGCCACGGCATTTTCCCTTCTATGCTGAAAGCGCCCAACCGCCACGGCGCACCAGCCTGGTCGCTGCTGCTGGTGGGAGCGCTGGCCAGCGTGATGATCGCAATGAACTACAGCCGCTCGACGGCCGAAGCCTTCACCTTCCTGACGCTGGTGGTCACAGCAGCCAGCATGCCGCTCTACCTGGTCGGCGGCGCAGCGGTATTCAGGCTGCACCGGCGCGGCGTGCTGGCGCGAGGGGCAGCGCTGTCCCTGAGTGCGGTGATGAGCTGCGTCTTTTCGCTCTGGGCCTTTTACGGCATGGGCAAGGAAGCCTTCTGGTGGGGCATGGCGCTGGGCGCGGTCAGCCTGCCCGTGTTCTGGCTGGTGCGCTGGCGGCAGAAGGGGCAACAGGCTGCAGGCAATACGCCACCAGCAGCAGCGCCGCAGTGACCGCGCCAGCCAGCGCCAGCCGGGCCGCCAGCGACAGCGCGGCGGCATGCACCACCAGCTGGTTCTGCATGGCCACCGCGGCAGCAAACATCGACAGCGCGGCGAAGGTCCAGCGCGCAGCGCCGGCTGTGGCGCGGGTGGCGCTGTACAGGCGGCCCGCCGGCAGCGCGAAGGCCGGCCACGGATCGGCAGCGACGACATCGGCGGGACGCCAGCCGGTGCGGCGAAACCACAGCGAAAGCTTGTCGCGCCAGCGCGCAGTGCGCAGCGCATCGCGCCACATCACGGCCGGCCAGGCGAATTGCGCCCACACCGCATTCCAGCCCGGCGCGCCCTTGCGCACGCCGTACACGCACGCCTCGCCTTCTTCGATATAGGTGCCGAACAGGCGGTCCCAGATCATCAGCGTGGCGGCGTAGTTGCGGTCGAGGTAGACGTCGTTGACGGCATGGTGCACCCGGTGCGCGCTGGGCGTGTTGAGGATGCCCTCGAGCAGCGGCACCCGGCCAACCAGGCGCGTATGGATCCAGAACTGGTAGAACTTGCTCAGCGTGAGCTGGATGATGAAGACGCCCGGCGGGCAGCCGAGCAGCGCCAGCGCCATGAACAGCGGCGCGTGGAATAGATCCTGGAAAGCGCCCTGCCGCAGCGCCGTGGTGAGGTTGAACTCTTCGCTCTGGTGATGCGGCGAATGCACCGCCCACAGGAAGTTGATCTCGTGCGACCAGCGATGCGCCCAATAATAGACGAAATCGAAGGCGACAAACGACCACGCCCAGGTCCAGGCCGACGCGGGCGCCGACTGCCACAGCGACAAATGGCTGAACACCCAGCCATAGGCCAGCAGCATGGCGGATTTGGTGAACACTTCCAGCGTCACGGTCCAGATGCCGCAGCCGATGCTGGTCAGGCTGTCGGCCAGCGAATAGGCCTGCAGCCGGCGGCGATGGGCAAGCCAGGCTTCGGCCGCGATCATGACAAGAAAGACGGGCGTGGCCGCAGCCACCAGTGCATTGTTATCGAGCATGCGCGGTTTTGGCGCCGGCCTTGCGGCCAAGCGCGCTGCGCAGCACTTCGCCGACCGGACGGTTCAGCACCGCCGCCACGGTCTGCATGCGCCGCGAGTCGAGCATGGGCCGGGTGTTCTGCGCGGCCATGGCTGCTTGTGCAGCCTGGGCGGCGGCAAGAGCCTTCGCCTTTGCTTCGCGCCGCGCGGCGGCAGCGATATCGGCCAGTTGTGCCAACTGCACCTCGTTCGGGAAGCCTTCGACAAAATAGCGCGGCGGGTAATCGTCGGTGCGCTGCATCAGCGCGCCCACCACCGGCATGGCGGCGTCCCAGCTCACGGTAATCGGCGGATCCAGGCTGGAAGGATCGGCGAAGTACAGCAGGTCGGTTTTCGGCAGCAGGCTTGGCATGTCGCGCGTCCAGGTGCAGGCGCTGGTGCGGACCTGCTCCGGGCCAAGCTTGCCGACCAGGTAGGTGACCACGCAGCGATTGCGCCCACTGGCCCATTCGTGCGTTTTCAGCAGTTCCTTCTGCAGGCGGTAATCATTGCCTTCAACGTATTTGGCCAGGCTGTTCAGGCGCCGTTCCAGGCTTGGCGGCACGAAGACCTGCCAGCGCTCGTCCACCAGGCGCAGCAGGCGCGGCATGACCATTTTCTCTTCACGCATGGCTTCGATGGCGGCCTTCAGCATCGCTTCCATCGCCACCAGGTTCTGGTCGCTGCATACCATCAGCATGCCGCGCGTTGGCACCATGACCACCGGACGTCCATCCGGCACGGCCGCCTTGATCAATTCAGGCAGCAGCATGCGCGAGGAGCTGTAGCCGTCTTCCCATCCGCCGGCAAAGACGCCTTGCGGGGAAGACAGCAACGGCGCGGTCGAGCGCGCGCGCAAATTGGCGAAAGCCGCTTCGAAGGCTGCATCCTCGGTCAGCCCCCAGGCCTCGAGATGCGCCCGTGCCACGCGGTGGGTAACGGTGCCCCGGTGGAAGGCCAGGCCCATTTCCAGGCCCTCGCACAGTGGACGGAACAGCAGCGGCGAATAGCCCCGGGTGGCCGCCAGCATGGCTTGCCCGCGCTCGGCACTGTTGCGCACAATCGGCAGCAGGTGGCGCACGGCCTCCTCCACCATGCCAGGCGTATTGCCCATCAGGACCATGCCTGCGGTGTGCCGCAACAGGTCTTCGCTGGCGGCCAGCGATGCCCCCAGCCATTCCTGGTACATGCTCTCCAGCGGCACCAGCAGTTCAAGCGGATAGGGCGACTCCGGGCCGGGAACCCCAAACAGTTCGCCTTCGGCCGCCATGAAAGTCCAGCGCCGGCCCGGGTCCAGCAATTCCAGGTGCGATTGCAATTGGACCGCGTATTCTGCCAGCGTCGCGCGCGGGGGCGGCGCCTTTTCCTCTTCCACTTCGCAGCGGATTCCGCAGGTCATCAAGGCATCGCGGAAGCGCTCGGCCATGGCCCAGTCGACGCCCTTCTTCACGATCGCGCCATTGCCGGCCGTGATCGGGCGTACCGCCTCCAGGGGGCGGCGGAACAAAAGCATCAGGCGTGCCTCGACCCGCTCCTGCAGGAAGCCGCTTTGTACGCCAAGGGTTTTGATCCGATAAGTTGCCACGAACGTCGCCACGTAGACCAAGTTGAACAAATTGCAACGGCATTGTAAGGGAAGCCGGACGTTAACTGTTCAGCAAAGCTGTATCATGTTGGCCCCATGCCACAAACCATTATATCTCCCGCGACTAGCGATTTGATTGTGAAGAAGAGCCGTTTTCTCGGTTTTGTCTCTCCGGTAACCGGCCGCGCCGAGGCGCAGACCATCGTGGCCCGCCTGCGCGCCGAGCATCCCGCTGCGGCCCATGTGTGCTGGGCCCTGCTGGCCGGCGGCCAGTCGGCGGCAGTCGATGACGGCGAACCCGGCGGTACCGCAGGCCGCCCCATGCTCGACGTGCTGCGCCACCAGGACCTGGAAGGCGTGCTGGCAGCCGTGGTGCGCTATTACGGCGGCATCAAGCTGGGCGCGGGCGGCCTGGTGCGAGCTTATACCGAAGCCGTGGCCCAAGCCTTGATGAAAGTGGAAAAAGTCGCCATCGTGCGCTATACCGAACTGCATTGCACCCTGCCTTACTCGATGGAAGGCATGGTGCGGCGTGAACTGGCCGCCGCTGGCGCCACCCTGCTGGAAGTGCGCCACGGGCAGCGCGTATCACTGGCTTTCCGCATCGCACAGGCCGCCGCGCCGGCATTGGCGGCCCAGCTGAACGAGGCAGCCAGCGGCCAGCTCGCGTGGCAGGAATGTTAAATAGTTACAATTAAATAATTTCCTATTAACAATTTTTGCGTTATTGGCCGGGTCTCGATACTGTCGTACTCATGCGCGATGAAACACTATTTTCTGGCAATCAACTCTCATCGCTGTTGAATGCCCTGCCCGACCCTGCGTTCGTCCTGACCCGCAGCGGCCGTTACATGGCCATTTTTGGCGGCATTGACCTGCGGTACTACCACGACGGCACCCACCTGATTGGCAAAACCGTTCATGACGTCCTGACGCCGGACAAGGCCAGCTGGTTCCTGAAAGAGATCGAAACCGCCCTGGCCTGGCGCGCCCTGCACATTGTCGAATACAGCCTGGTGCAAGGCGACATCAGGGGGCAGGCTGGCAGCGGTCCGAGCTACCGCCTGTGGTTCGAAGGCCGCATCCAGGCGCTGGACTTCCAGGTTGACGAAGAAGATGCCGTGCTGTGGGTGGCCAGCAACGTCACGGCGCGCAAGGAACTGGAAGTCCAGCTGCGCATGCAGAGCGAAGTGGATTCGCTGTCCGGCCTGCTGAACCGGCGCAAGCTGATGAGCGTGCTGGCCGAGCATTTCGATACCTTCGAGCGCTACGCCACCCCGATGACCATGCTGATCTTCGATATCGACCACTTCAAGCGCGTCAACGACGAACACGGCCACCTGGCCGGCGACATGGTGATCAAGACCACCGCCGACGTGTGCCAGCGCGAGCTGCGCACGACCGACGCGCCGGCCCGCCTGGGCGGCGACGAGTTCGTGGTCCTGATGCCACACACTACCTGCGAACAGGCGACGCCCATTGCCGAACGCCTGCGCCTGCGCATCGCCGAAACCCTGCAAGCCCTTGGGTGTATTGGCGACTCCGTCACCATCAGCGGCGGCCTGGCCTGCTTTCGCGCCGGGGACTTTTCCTGCGAAGACGTGCTGAAACGCGGCGACGACGCCCTGTACCAGGCCAAGCGCGCCGGCCGCAATCGCATAATCGGCGCCGGCTGAGGCTTGCGGGGGCTTGATAAAAGGTTCAGAATTCCCTCAAAGCCCGAGGGAGGTTGTGATGGACTCTTTAATACAGTTCAAACCTGGCGACACCTGGCTGCTGCGTAGCCGCGGAGCGCGCACCATGAACCACCTGCTGGCACCGGCATCCACGCCGCGTGCCGCTACCCTGCCAGCCGTGGCCCGATGGCGCGGCCGCGAAGCCATCCCGATTCACCTGCTGGACAGGCTGCGCGCGTCGCGCGCCAACAGCGCCTATGCGCGCCGCCTTGACGACCTGCAGGTTTGCCTGGGGCGCGCCGAAGTGCAGTTGCGCCAGTTGGCCGCCCCCCAGGCCTGGCAAGTGCCCGGCGCCGGCCCGGTGCTGGGCGGCGATGCCATGCTGGCGAGCTGGCGCAAGATGGCCGAAGGCGGCCCGCTGGCACGCGAATTCGCCACCTACGCCTGCCACGTCTCGGCCTGCACCCGCCAGCTGCAGGAAGCCCTGGCCAGTTTCGACCTGCTGCAACAGCAGGCCACGTCGCCCGAGCGCCACGCCGCGCTGTCCGAGCTGGCCGAACGCCTGCTCGCCTGGGGCGACACGCTGGTGGAAGACGAGGTGGCGGACGAAGTCATGCTGCGCATCCAGGCCTACCCTGAACTGTACGAGGACATGCTGGAAGAAGCGGGCGGCGGCAGCGACGAGGCGGCTGCCAGCCTGGAATCGCTGGGCGATGCCGACCTGCTGCGCCTGGACTGGGCCGGCGGCCAGCGCGGCAAACTGCTCAAGGCCCTGGCCCGGCTGCGCGACCAGCCGGCTGCCAACTGATACGGTCGTTTGCGGGCGCTTCTGCGCCTGTTTTTCGAGACCGGGCCGGTGCACAATAGGCCCAAGCTCGAAAGGAAACGACATGGACGACAGCAAACCCCGCAGCTTCGGCGAAACCATGCTGGCCGTCGCCTGGTCCTTCATCGGACTGCGACGGCGCAGCGACTTTGAACGCGACGTCGGCGCACTGCGCCCCGGCTACGTGATCGCAGGCGGGCTGATTGCCGCCAGCTGTTTCGTCGCTCTCCTACTATGCGCGGTACGCCTGGCCACATCGTGATGCAGCTTGAACACGCCCACCAGGGTATCGAGGTGGGCCGCCTGCTGCTTCAGCGCATCCGCTGCTGATGCGGCTTCCTCCACCAGCGCGGCGTTCTGCTGCGTTACCGTATCCATCTCCGTCACAGCCCGGTTGATCTGTTCGATGCCGGCGCTTTGTTCGTCGCCGGCAGCCGTGATTTCGCGCATGATCTGCGACACCCGCTGCACCGAAGCCACCACTTCATCCATGGTGCTGCCGGCGCGGGCGACCAGGGCGCTACCCTGGTCCACCTGCTCCACCGAATTGACGATCAGGTCCTTGATCTCCTTGGCCGCCGCGGCCGAGCGCTGCGCAAGCTGGCGCACTTCGGTGGCGACAACGGCAAAGCCGCGCCCCTGTTCGCCTGCGCGCGCCGCCTCCACTGCCGCATTCAGGGCCAGGATATTGGTCTGGAACGCGATGCCGTCGATCACGCCGATGATGTCCGAGATCTTGCGCGAAGAATCGCTGATCGACCCCATGGTCTGCACCACCTGCCCTACCACGGCGCCGCCCTGCTGCGCCACCGCGGTCGCCGCCGCGGCCAGTTCGTTGGCTTGGCGCGCATTGCTGCCGTTTTCGCGCACGGCGCTGGTCAGCTCCTCCATCGAAGACGCGGTTTCCTCCAGCGCACTGGCCTGCTGCTCGGTACGCGACGACAGGTCCAGGTTGCCGGCGGCAATCTGGGTGGCGGCGGTGTTGATAGTCTCCGTGCCCTGCCGCACTTCGGATACGATGCGCAGAAGGCTGTCGCGCATCACGCTCATGGCCTTCATCATGCTAGCTTCATCGTCCTGGCGGGTTTCCACATGCACGGTCAGGTCGCCGGCAGCGATACGGCCGGCGATTTCGGCCGCCACATCGGGTTCGCCGCCCAACTGGCCGAGCAAGCGGCGCGCGATCAGGGTAGCGGCAACCACGCCGGCCACCAGCGCCAGGCAGCTCATCACCAGCATCATGTTGCGGGCCGCGGCATAGGCTTCGGTCGCGGCGGCAGCGTCCCTGGCATTATGCCGTCGCTGCAATTGCACATCTTCATCCATCACGTCCTGCCAGCGCTGGGTGGCGGGGCCGGCTTTCTGCATCAGCAGGGCCACGGCTTCGTCATCCTTGTGCTGCATGGCCAGCTGCAGCAGCTGGTCGGTCAATGGACGGGACTCCTGTTGCAGCGCGCGAATGCGGGCGCGGATCGCCTTGCCCTCCTCCGTGGCAGGCAAGGCTTCGAGCGCCGCCTGCGCCTTGTCGTACTGGGCGCGCGCGGCCTGGATCTTGGGCAGTTCGCGCTGCATTGCCGCTTCGTCCGACAGCAGCACCAGGGTGCGCGTGACGCGTGCGACGACGTGCACCGCCTCCGACATGTCCTGCACATAGGTCAGCTTCGCCACATTGAGCTGCACGACTTTCTCGAGCTGGGCATGGATGCGGTGCATGTTAAAGATGCCGAGGCCCGACACGCCGGCCATCAGCGCCAGTACCAGGCCAAAACCCAGCGCCAGCCGGGTGCCCACCTTCATCGATTGCTTCGACATGGCTATTCCTTTCGTAGCGACTCTGCAACCTCGGCACTGCAAATGGGCAAGACTACACCAATTCAATTAGAATCTCTCGATTCCAGAATATAGGCCGCCGCCCCTACATGAACCTGCAAGTGATCCTCAACCTGGCCGTTGCCGCCATCGTGCTGGCCTTCCTCGTCGTGCAGCAGAAACGCCATGCCAGCTTTACCGTTCGCGTATTCAGCGCGCTGGGCCTGGGTGTTGTCCTGGGCGCCGGGCTGCAGGCCTTGTATGGCGCCGGCAGCGACATCGTCAAGGTCACTGGCCAGTACCTCGATATCGTCGGCAGCGGCTACGTCAAGCTGCTGCAGATGATCGTGATGCCGCTGATTATCGTGTCCATCATTTCGGCCATCCTCAAGCTGCGCAACGCCAGTTCGCTGGGCAAGATCAGCGCCCTCACCATCGGCACCCTGATGCTGACAACCACCGTGGCGGCGGCGATCGGCATCCTGATGGCCAAGCTGTTTGGTCTGAGCGCGGCCGGCCTGGCGTCGAATGCGGCGGAAGTGGCGCGCGGCGCCTACCTGGAAGGCAAGCTGGCCGACGCGCAGTCGATTTCGCTGCCGAACATGCTGCTTTCATTCATCCCGAGCAACCCCTTCCTCGACATGACAGGCGCGCGCAAGACGTCGACCATTGCGGTGGTGGTGTTCGCAGTGTTTGTCGGCGTGGCCGCCATCGGCATCGCGGAGAAAAAGCCTGAGCACTTCACCTCCTTCGACCATGCCGTGCACGTGGCGCACACCATCGTGATGCGCATGGTGACGCTGGTGCTGCGCCTGACGCCCTACGGCGTGTTCGCGCTGATGGCACAGGTGGTGTCAAGCTCCAGCTATGCCGACATCCTGAACCTGATCGGCTTTGTCGTGGCTTCCTACTGCGCCCTGCTGCTGATGTTTTGCGTGCACCTGGCGATGGTCAGCGCAAGCGGCCTCAATCCGCTGCGCTACACGAAGAAGATCCTGCCGGTGCTGACCTTCGCGTTCACGTCCCGCACCAGCGCAGGCTCCATCCCGATGAGCGTGCAGACCCAGACCCAGCGCCTGGGCACGCCGGAAGGCATCGCCAACTTCGCCGCGTCGTTTGGCGCCACCATTGGCCAGAATGGCTGCGCCGGCATTTATCCCGCCATGCTGGCCGTGATGATTGCGCCGACTGTCGGCATCGATCCTTTCACCGCATCGTTCCTGGTACCGCTGCTGGCGATCATCACCATCGGCTCCGTCGGCGTGGCCGGCGTTGGCGGCGGCGCGACCTTTGCGGCGCTGATCGTGCTGTCCTCAATGAACCTGCCGGTGGCCTTGGCGGGCCTGCTGATTTCGATCGAACCGCTGATCGACATGGGCCGCACGGCGCTGAATGTCAGCGGCTCCATCGCCGCCGGCACGGTCACCAGCCGCGTGATGGGCGAAACGAATATGGCGGCATTCGCCAGCGACCAGGAGTTGCAGGTCGATTCCCAGGCTGCCGCATAAACCGGCAATATGAACGCATTCCCCATTGTGATGACGCTGATTCGCCAATACACACCTGCTGACGCTGTAGCCGTCATCGACGCGATCCTGCCGATCCAGCAATCCGAGTTCGGCATTCCCATCACGCTCGAAGCCCAGCCCGACTTGCTGAACATTCCGAGCTTCTACCAGCACGGCAGCGGTGGCTTTTGGGTGGCCGAAACTGGAGGCGCCATCGTCGGTACCATTGCCCTGCTGGACATTGGCAACCGCCAGGCCGCCTTGCGCAAAATGTTCGTCTCGCAATCGTATCGAGGCGCTGGCCATGGAGTGGCCGGGCACCTTCTCGATACCTTGCTCGAGTGGTCCCGCCTCCACGGAATCGACGAAGTCTATCTTGGAACGACCGACGCATTCGTCGCGGCTCATCGCTTCTACGAAAAGAACGGCTTTACTGAATTAAACCGCGGCGAATTGCCTCCTGCCTTCCCGGTAATGGCAGTGGATACCAGATTCTACGTACGCTCACTCCGCTAACATGCTGATACGTTACGATTTCGAAGTCAGCGCAAGCGCCGCATACCTGTTCAAGCTCACCCAGGACTACGACCTGAGGGCAAAATGGGATCCCCTCACGACAGAAGCGTTCCTGGTCAATGCCACGGACGCCGCGCAAGGAGAGCTGGTGCGCTGCACTGCGGCCAATGGCCTTAGCATGGATACGGTCTATGTGTCCTACCAGCCCAACAAGGTCGCGGCCGTGAAGCTGATCAAGGGCCCATACATCTTCGATAAATTTGCCGGCGGCTGGAACTTCAAGGAACTCGGCCCCGACAGGACCAGGGTTCTTTTCTCATACAACATCACGACCAAGCCGCGCTGGCTATCGTGGTTGCTGACTCCAGTGGTGGTGTTCTTTTTCAAACGAGAGACGCGAAAGCGAATCGCGGCGCTCCAGCAATATGCGGCAGAGAACTATCGCAGCCGACTCTGAGTTCAGAGGCATGGCACAGCAATACTACTTCACCCTCCATAGCAAAAGAACGACACTGGCTAGAATTTAATCCTGACTGTTAAGTTGACCGCTCAATTGAACACTCCACCTTGGCTAGCAATCGCTATCGGCGAATTGGGGATCGCAGCATACCCCGTCGGCTCGAGCAACCCGCGAATCAATTCATACCACGTTGGCACCAATATCGAGGGTTACGACGACAAAGTGTCCTGGTGTTCATCGTTCGTCAATTGGTCGTTTGCACAAGCGGGCATCGCCGGTACCGCGTCTGCTCTCGCCAGATCGTGGCTTGAGTGGGGAGAGGAAATTGAACGTCCGGTACCTGGTTGCATTGCAGTTCTCTGGCGAGATGATCCGGCCAGCTGGAAAGGACACGTAGGCTTCTATTTGAGGGAAGACGAAGAATTCGTTTACCTCCTCGGAGGTAATCAGCTTGGACAAGTACGGGAACACTTCTATCCAAAGTCCATGGTTCTCGCCTACAGGTGGCCCAGTGGCATCCAATAATATGTCGCATCAAGCCACGCTCACGTATGACAAGCAACTCCTCCGCCGAGCAGTGCTGGCGTTCTGGCGCCGGTCAGTCGGCATAAGCCTTCCTTTGGCACTATCATTCGCCACCATTGCCTTCGTGTGGCTTCTCGTTGAAGGTGAATCGTCCTGGTTCGTTGGCGCCCTTGGCGCCGCTCTGGCGTTTGCCTTTGCCATTGTTCTGGCAATCTATGTGGTCCACTATCGCAACGTGATGGAAAAGCTGCATGACATGGGACGACCGCAAGCGCTCTTTATTGCCGAGGCATCGACGTTTTCAGTTTCCTCCGGAATCGGAAGCTCCACCATGCAGTGGTCATCGGTCGTCGAAATATGGTGTTTCCCGGGCTTCTGGCTGCTGTTGTTTTCCAAGGCGCAGTTCATGACATTGCCTCTTGAAACGGTCTCGCCGGAAATGCAGGTATTCGTGCTGCGGTCTGTTCAAGCTTCAGGGGGCAAAGCTATTGGCTTCACGGCCGAATTCGAGCATGTAGCCTGACCCTTAAGGTATCGAGATCGAGGACAAGATGCACGAATGGATTACTCTCACCCAGGTATTCGGGAGTTCCCTGCGCAATCCGACAATGGCAGAAATGGAAACCGCGCTTGACGAGCTCTTTGAGAAAGCCGACGCCGACCACCCTGACGCCTGGATCGAATGCGGGACAGAGTCTGGCCCGCTCTATTGCATCTCGATCTTTTCGAATGGCTATGCGCTCTACACAAAGTATTCAGACTCGGATATGTCGGAAGTACTGGAATCAAAGCGGCTCTCGCCAGTTGATCGCCAAGGCGCGCTTGCTTTATGGTCCAACCTGACTCAAGGCAGGACACCATGAGGTATGACGCTGACATTAATTTAAGACCGAACGCGACATGCCTGCTGTTCGCGTTGATCCAGAAGCCAGCTTCCCCGCTTGTGTTCCTCAGGGCAACGTGGTCTGACCGCATCACATTTGGCCTGATTGATTGAATTTTTGGTCAGGCCAATATAAGATTGGCAGTGCCGATCAGGCACGCCTATTCAGCCCCACCGGAGCACACGATGAGAAAAACCATAATGGAGACATTGGTGGCTGCCGTACTCGCCACCGGCATTGCGCACGCAGCACCGTTACCTTTGCAGGATGCCGTCATCACCGCCACCTACAACGGCTCGCCCGACACCATCGTCGGCCTTGACCACCTGTTCCAGCCCGAACCGGGCTCCAACATCACCGCCCTCGATCCAACCGGCACCGGCGTCGAATTCCTCAGCGCCGATGCCATGTTCGGCTTCGACTTCGACGCCAGCGGCCTGTTGACCGTGATCGCAAATAACGCCATTACGCCGGGGACGTACCAGTTCCACTTTGATTTCGGCAGCACCCTGGCTGCACCCCTGACCGCCTTTAATCTGCTCGATGCCAGCGGCATTGGTGGCTCGCCCATCCTGTCACTGGGCGCCAATGGCACCTCGATCGACATCGACCTCAGCGGCACCACCTGGACCGAGTTTGCCAGCATCACGACCCAACTGGATGCCGCCGCCGTGCCGGAACCGGGCAGCGCTGCGCTGATGCTGGGCGGCCTTGCCGCGCTGACGGCAGGCCGCCGCCGCACACGACGCAACTGACACTGTCCCTTTTCCCCCAAGGAGAATCTTATGGAACTCAAAGGTTTCAGGATTGCGCTCGCCCTGCTTGCCGCGCTATACCTGCCCGCGCAGGCGGCCGACGATCCGGCGCGCGTCGCCGCCCCGGCCGACGGCTGGGCAAGCCAGGCTGGCGGAACCGCCGGCGGCTCAGCCGCCATCGCTTCGCAAATCTACAGCGTGAGCAATCGCGCCCAGTTGGTCAACGCAATCAATAACGGCGGCATCAATCCCAAGATCATCAAGGTCACTGGCACCATTGACATGACCGAAGGCGTGCCTTACGCGAACACAGGCGACCAGGCCATTCGCGGCGCCATCCGCTTGAAAAGCAATACGACCCTGGTCGGGACGGGAACCGGCGCCGGCATCGTCAACGGCCATATCCAGCTTGTCGGCGTCTCGCAAATCATCATCCGCAACCTGAAGATCGTTGCCCCCTGCGACGTGGGGCCGGTTTGGGACCCGAACGACGGCGCCAACGGCGCATGGAATTCGGCCTATGACGCGATTGGCGTTTCAGGCTCCGACCACGTCTGGATCGACCACAATACATTTACTGACGCACCGATGACGGACAACCTGCTGCCGATCGAAAACGGCCAGCTGAAACAATGCCACGATGGGGCGCTCGACATCACCAACGCATCCGACTACGTGACAGTGTCGTACAACGTGTTCGGCGAGCACCACAAGAACAACCTTATCGGTTCGGGCGACGGCGCCACGGCCGACGAAGGCAAGCTGCGCGTCACCTTCAGCAACAATGTCTTCCGCAACGTGTCCAGCCGCGCACCGCGCGTGCGTTACGGCCTGGTCCACCTGTTTAACAACTATTTCACCGGCAGCCGCGATGCCGCGGTGTATGCGAACCTGTACAGCATCGGTGCCGGCTACAACTCCAGGATCCTGTCGCAATCGAACGTGTTCGAAATCACCGGAGCCCAAGGCTGCAGCAGCATCGTGGTCAATCCGGGCGGCGCCGCCACCGGCGCCTTCAAGGACAGTGGCTCGCTGCTGAACGGCACCCTGCTTGGCGGATGCACCATCAACAATAACGTGACGTGGACGCCGCCATATACCTACAGTGTGCGCCCTACCTCCCTGGTGAAGGCCAACGCGCTGGCGCAGGCCGGTGCCGGCAAGCTGTCCACCAGCATCAGCGGCACCGGCGATACCAGCGCCCCCCCGATCCTTACCCTGAGCTGCCCGCCGAACGGCCTGTATTTCTGCGACGACTTCCAGTCCGGCACTTCCGCCAACTGGGATTTGCTGCCCGTGGCCGGCGCGAACGGCAGCTTCAGCATCAAGGCAGAAGCGGTTGGCGCGACGAATATGCTGATGCAGTACACCGCCGCCACGACCGGCGGCGTGCTAGCCCTGCTTAAGCCTGCCGCCATGGCCAATGTGCCGAGCGGCGACTACTTTGTCGAAGCTCGCATCAAGCCGCAAACCAACAGCACCACCGGCAACAAGCTGCTCTACCTGATTACGCGCTACACCAACGCCAGCAACTGGTACGGCGCAGGCCTGAACGTCCAGAATACCAACACCAGCACCCAGGTTGAAATCGCCAGGATGCTGAACGGCGCGCTGACCCGCCCCAAGCAAGTGCGCAAGCCAATCAATATGGATTCGGCGTTCTACACCGTGCGCTTCGAGATGATCGGCAGCACGCTGACGGTCTATCTCGATGGCGAGTCGCTTGGCTCCGTGACCGACACCTCCTTCAGCGCGCGCGGGCTGGTCGGCCTGTACACCGCCAACAAATCCTTCCAGATCGACGACGTGCGGATTGGCGACCCGAGCCTGAAGCCCTCGCAACTGACGCTCAACCCCGCCACGACGAGCTACACCGCCGAAGCGGGCGACGCACCGCTGCAATTGGCTGTTACCGCCATCAAGCCCGATGGATCGGCCGACAGCTTTAGCGCAAGTTCCAGCAACCCGGCGGTGCTGGCAGTCGGCATCGACGGCAACACACTGACGCTAACGCCGGTCGGCGCCGGCAACGCCACGGTGCGCGTGAGCAGCGACAGCGACCCGACGCTGGTACGGTTGATCAGCGCCACCATCGGTGCGCAATTCGTGCAACCGACACAAACCTACACCCTGGCCGACCGCGCTTCCCCCGCTGCGGCACAGGGCGAGGCCCAGGTGGACGCCAGCCTGCGCCTGGCATTCGACAGCACGCCATCACTGGGCAGCAGCGGCACCATCCGCATCTTTCGCAAGATGGACGATGCGCTGGTCGATGTGATCAGGCTGTCCGGCGAGAGCGACGAACTGGGCTACCCCGGCCAGGCGGCAGTACGCAAGGTAAATACCAATCCGATTACGATCAACGGCAACGTCGTGACAATCAAGCCGCACAACGGCAAGCTCGCTTACGCAACCGAATACTACGTTGCGATAGCGAACGGCGTATTCAATGGCGCCACGCTGAGCGGTACACCCTTTGTCGGCATCGGCAAGCTGGGTAACTGGTCCTTCACGACAAAGGCTGAGGCTCCGGCGGGACCGGACCTGGTGGTCGGGGCCGATGCCGGCAGCGACTTCGCCACCGTCCAGGGAGCGCTGAATTTCCTGATGAAAAACGTGGACAAGGCCACGCCAGCCACGGTCACGATCCGCAACGGCAGCTACAACGAACTGCTCTACCTGCGAGGCAAGGACAACGTCACCCTGCGCGGTGAAAGCCGCGACGGCACGGTAATCCAATACACCAACTACGACACACTCAACCCCGGCACCGGCGCCAGCCAGGCTCCAGGCACCAGCGCCACTGCTGCAGGTGGACGTTCCGTCATGCTGGTGGAAACCTCGGATATGCTGCTGCTCGACACCCTCACCCTGCGCAACGCCACCCTGCGCGCCGCCAACATCTCGGCCCAGGCAGAAACGCTGTACTTCAACAACGACAACGGCCGCCTGGTGGCCCGCGACGCAGCCTTCTACAGCGAACAGGACACGCTGAACCTGAAAGGCTGGTCCTGGTTCTACCACACGCTGGTAGCAGGCAATGTCGACTTCATCTGGGGAGGCAGCCACGCAGCCCTGTTCGAAGAAAGCGAAATCCGCTCGCTCGGCGACACCACCAGCGTCAGCAGCGGCGGCTATGTCTTGCAAGCGCGCGTGCCGAATGCCAGCGACAAAGGCTACGTCTTCCTCAATAGCCGCCTGACGCACGGCCCCGGCCCTGGCCCGGCGCACGGCGACGTGGCAAACGGCGCCACTTACCTGGCACGCAGCTCAGGCAACGCAAGCGTATGGGACAACATCGCCTTCATCAACTGCCAGATGGATAGCCACGTTGCGCCAGTCGGCTGGGCCGGTGCCGGCGTCAACGGCCAACCCGCGCCCAACCCGGCCGTGCCCAATGCCGGCAGCGGCTGGCGCGAGTACGGCAGCACCGACCTGTCCGGCGCCCCACTCAACCTCGCCACGCGCATTGGCGGCTACCAGCTTAGTGCCACCGACGTCACTGCCGGCTTCGCCACCCGCGCCCAAATCTTCGCCGCCTACAACAACGGCGCCGGCTGGAACCCCTAAGCGCCCCACCAGCCGAGCCCGTGTCCCACCTTGGGGTCACACCCGAAAAGGGACACGGCCCCGACTGCAGCTTGGCTGAGCCCGTGTCTCACTTCGGGTGTGACCCCAGGGTGGGACACGGGCGCGGCTGTAATTATTGCTGGCGGGGATTGTGTGCCGCCCTGCCATCGCATCGCTTACCATAAGCTTTTGGCTGTCCACCGAAAGGTATGCGATGGAGCAAAAATGGCCGCAACAGATCTGGCTTGTGCGCCACGGCCAGAGTGCCGGCAACGTGGCGCGTGATGCTGCCACGGCTGCCAACGAGTTGCTGATCGACATTGCCGAGCGCGATGTCGATGTCCCCCTTTCCGAACTGGGCATGCGCCAGTCGGACGCGCTGGCGCAATGGTTCGCGGCCTTGCCCGCCGGGCAGCAGCCCAATGTCGTGCTGTACTCTCCTTACCTGCGCGCCCGCGCCACCGCGCAAGCGGTCCTGCAATGCCTCGGCCCGGAGGACATGCTGGCCGTGGTCTCCGACGAACGCCTGCGCGAAAAGGAATTCGGCATTACCGACCGCCTGACCCCGCTGGGCATCTCGGAGAAATACCCCGACCTGGCGGCCCAGCGCAAGCACGTCGGCAAGTTCTACTTCCGCCCGCCCGGTGGCGAGAGCTGGTGCGATGTGATCCTGCGCCTGCGCAGTGTGCTCGACACCCTCACCCGCGAATACCGCCGCGAGCGCGTGCTGATCATCGGCCACCAGGTCATCGTGAACTGCTTCCGCTACCTGGTCGAGCGGCTGGATGAGGAAACCATCCTCGCCATCGACCGCGCAGCCGATGTCCCCAACTGCGGCGTGACCTCCTACCAGTTCGATCCGCAAGCGGGCAAGCGCGGCAAGCTCGTGCTGGAACTGGAAAACTTCGTCGCGCCGCTGAAAGACAGCGGCACCCCAATAACCGACAAGCCGGACGTCCCGGCCGCGCCAAAACCATGAGCAACGCCGCCCCGATCGAACTGGCTCCCGCCCTGCTACGCGATTGGCCCTTGCCGCAACCCGGCTTCGATGGCGACAAGGAAGTGCGCGGCCACGTGCTGGTGGTTGCCGGCTCCGCGGAAATGCCCGGCGCCGCCATCCTCGCTGGCGAAGCAGCCCTGCGCGCCGGAGCCGGCAAGCTGACCATTGCCACCGCCGCCAGCGTGGCGCCACAAGTGGGCGCCGCCATCCCCGAAGCACGCGTGATCAGCCTGGGCGAAACCCCGGCACACGGCTTCCAGGCCGACAGCGCGCGCCGCCTCGCTGAACTGGCCGGCAAGGCGGATGCCTTGCTGGTCGGCCCCGGCATGGAGGACGAAGCCAGCTGCGTGGAGCTGGTGCACCAGCTGCTGCAGCGCTTCAGCGCCATCCCCATCGTACTCGATGCCATCGCCATGTGCGCGGTACATCCGCGCGGCGAGCCCCATTTGCTGGACGAAGCAGTCGATTGGGAGCACTTCCGTTTTTCCACGCCTGTACTGCTGACACCCCACGCCGGCGAACTGGCGCGGCTGACGGGCGGTGTGCGCGGCAATATCGAGCGCGAGCCGCATGGCGCGGCGCAAGCCGCCGCCGGCCGCTGGAACGCCGTACTCGCGCTGAAAGGTGCCACCACGGTGCTGGCGACGCCGGACGGCAAGCTGTGGCAACACCAGGGCGGCAATGCCGGCCTGGCCATTTCCGGTTCGGGGGATACCCTGGCCGGCATCATCGCCGGGCTGCTGGCGCGTGGCGCTTCGCTGGAACAGGCTGCAGCCTGGGGCGTGGTGCTGCACGCGGCCGCTGGCGAGCAACTGGCGCTGCGTTGCGGCCCACTGGGCTACCTGGCGCGTGAAATTGCAGCCGAAGTACCGGCGTTGTTGCGGGTGCTGGCTGCCCAATAAAGGAGATTCAAGATGAACACCATGAGCAAAGCAGGCGCCCTGTTGCTGGGCGCTGCCTTGGCCGCCGGCCTGGCCGGCTGCAAAAACCGCACGGAAGACACGACACCTGCGCCGGTGACTTCGCCAGAAACCACGGCGCCAACGCCGCCGCCGGCCACCCCTGCCCCGGCACCCGTGACGCCAACCACGCCACCGTCCGACTCCACGATGCCAGCCCCAGACACCACGACAACGCCGGCAAGCGGAGCCACGCCAGGAACCAGCGGGAGCAGCGGCACGCAAGGCACCACCGGCGCCGCCCAGCCGCCTTCCACCGTGCCCGACAGGACAGACCAGAAGGACATGCAACGCGATCGGCGTCCGACTTATTAAAGTGGAGGCCCTGCCATGTCCATTCTCCACCATGCGAGCGCCCTGATGCTGGGCGCCCTGCTTGCAGCCGCCCTTCCGGCCTGCAGCAAACATAACGCCGAAAGCCCCGCCAACCCGCCGACCGGCATCGGGACCCAGACCACACCGGATACTGGCGGCACCGGTACCGCACCGGCGCCAGCAGCCGCGCTCCCCGACCCGCCTGCCACCGGCGCCGGCAATTCGACCAGCGGCGCCGCCTCCAGCGGCGCGACGCCAGAGACCAGCCCGGCCAACACACCGGGGACTTCAACTCCGCCCAGCGGCCAGCAACCGGGCCGATAAGGAAACGCCGGCGTCACAGCGTCGGCGTTTGACCTGTTCAGTCGTGTGCGGATTCCAACAATCGCAAGCGGGTGCCTCCGGCTAACCTACTTCGCGATCATCAACAGCAAGCCGCGGCCGCAAACTCCGTAGACGTAGTTTTCGCCGCCGATGAAGTCTTCCGCGCCTGGCGTGCGAACCTGGCCGGCGCCTTCGGCCCAGGTGCAGGTGTCGGTCACGCGGTACCAGCTCTTGCCCGTGCCAGGCCACGGCAGCGTGTAGTTCACGTTTCCGCTCCAGCCGTTGTAGGCAACGTAGACGGCGGAAGCGCTGTCGCCAAACTCGCTGCCGTCGATGCGCCAGGCAATCGCGTGGTTATTTCTGTCGTTGAAGTACGTCGCATCGGCCACTGCACCATCCGGCTTGAACCAGCGCAGTTGCTCCATCACGTTGCCGTTGCCGTCCGTCGATGAATAGAAATTCGCAGGACGCAGCGCCGGATGTGCTTTGCGGAACGCGACCAGGCCTCGGGTAAAGGACTGGAAATTGGACTGATCCGCAGTCCAGCTCCAGTTCTGCCACGTGGCGACGGAGTCCAGGTTGTAGGGGTTATTGTTGCAGTTGATGCTGCGAAGCGACTCGTCACCACCCACCATCATCGGCACCCCAGCCGACAACAACATCAACGCCATGCCGTTGCGCGCGGCCTTGCGCTGGTCGCCCGCAACGCCACCCTGGTCCCAGCTATTGTTATTGTCCTCGCCGCCATCGCTTGGACCATAAGGCCAGGCCTGGATATTGTTCTTCGCATTGCAGCTATACAGGTCCTTGAGCGTGAAGCCGTCATGGGCAGTGATGAAGTTCACCGAATGCCAAGGCTTGCGTCCATCGTCGCCATACAAGTCGCTGGAACCCGCAAAACGCGTGGCCAGCGAGCCGGGAGTGATGGCCACCTGCCCCATCTTGTTCTGGTCCTGCCGGATCACATCGCGGTAGATGCCGTTCCATTCCGCCCAGCCAGTCGGGAACCCGCCAACCTGATAAGAGTTGCCACCGATTGCCCATGGTTCTGCGATGTGGTCAACACCGCTGCCGCCAGTGGCCGCACGTGCCGGCAGCTCCGCCACGATGCGGTTGAGCGCATTGCCGCTGTCCATTTTGTCGAAGTTGTAGCAGCCATGCTGGCAAGTGTTGCCCAGCACCGAAGCCAGGTCGTAGCGGAAGCCGTCCACGCCCAGCTTGTCGCGCCAGTAAGCCAGCGAATCGACAATCAGGTTCTGTGCCACCGTATTGCGAGTGTTGTAGTTGCCGCCCACGCCCGTATTGTCCCAGGAATTCTGGAAGTCGCTGGTCAGCGAATAATAGGTTGGGTTATCCAGCCCTCGCATGCCATAGATGTTGTAGGTGGTCTTATCGCCGGCATTCCACTGGCCGCCCTCGCCCGTGTGGTTGTAGACCACGTCGATATAGACCTTGATGCCGTTGTCGTGGAAGGCTTTCACCATTTCCTTGAACTCGCGGGTCGGTCCGCCGGCCGTCCGGTCGTAGCTGTAACGTCGATCCGGCGCAAAGTAATTCAGGGTCATATAGCCCCAGTAGTTGTCGCCCGTGTTTGAATTTGGATCGGCATCGTTGGTGTCATTCTGGGTTTCCTGCACCGGCAGGAATTCGACCGCGGTCACGCCAAGGCTTGCGAGATATGGCGCTTTCAACCCCGCCCCCTTGTAGGTGCCGCGATAGGCGGCCGTGATGCTGCTGTCGTTCTTCGTCAGCCCGCGCACATGGGCTTCGTACACAATGTCGTCCTTGAAGGCGCGCGTGGGCTTGGTGCCGATCGATTGGGTATCGCCCTGCAGCACGATGCCTTTCGGCGCACTGCTGCCGCTGTCGATGTTTCGGTATAGCGCGCCGCTGGCATAGATCGTGCCGTTGCTCATTGTGGCCGTGGTCGGATCATGGCTGATTTCCAGCGCATAGGGATCGGTCAACAGCTTGTTGGGATTGAAGCGGTTGCCATTGGCGTCGACGTCCGCAATGAACCCGGTTGATGAGCCCTTGGTCCACGCCGCGTTGTAGGGCCAGTTCGGTCCCCAGGCGCGGTAGCCATAGTAGACGGTGCCTGTGATGCCGTAGCCGGCCAGTTGGCTGCTGGTGACGTTCAGGCTCCAGATGCCTCCCGTGCCGAGGGTCATCGGCAAGCTGACTTTTTCCTGCTGGCCGGTGGCGGCGCTGTACAGGTACAGGTCAATGCGGGTGGCGCGGCTGGAGTAAATCTTGAAGTTGATGCTGGATTTGGTGGCGTCATAGGCGGCGCCGAGATTGTTGGCATTGATAGCGGCTTGAACGACGAGCGGGCTGCCAAGCAAGGCACAGCCCAGCATCGCCACCCCGAGGGCACGGTGAATCCTCATATAGTCTCCCTATTTATTGATTTATGTACTTTTGCTACTTAACGGCGAGTCGATTTTGCGCCCTGGCTCTTGTTTACTCAACCAAACCGAACCGATGTGACGTAATTCAACTACAACCATCTTTTTTGCTCGCCTTAATCCGCAGTTGCCTTCGAAGCGTACCGATCGAGGCTATTTATATAAGTTTGGGAGATTTTATGCGCGCAGATTGCCAAAACCACAGGCTTGGCATTGCATAAATTGCTAATAAACGGCATCATGAACTTTAATAAAACGTTAATTTGACGTCGACTTTACGTTGGACCCTATGCAAAATTTCACGGTCGACCTGCGAAAGGCGAAAAACCAGGCCGATGTCGCCTAACCCATTACTCAACCGGATGGCTTACGCGCTGCGCGCTCCAGCCGCCGGTCATCGCACACGTTAGGCCTCGGAGGCTGCACCTTGGCATACGATGAAGATCTCGCTGCCCGCATTCGGATAACCCTCGCTGGCGATCCTGCCATCACAGAGAGGAAGATGTTTGGCGGTCTTGCTTTCCTCCATGGAGGGCTCATGTTTGTCGGCGTATCTGGCAGCAAACTTATGGCGCGGGTTGGCAAGGCGAACTACCTGAGCTCTCTCAACCACAAGCACGTGCGTGAGATGGATTTCACAGGTAAGCCAATGCAAGGCTACGTCTACGTCGAGCCGCCCGCTATCAAAACCGAAGAGCAACTCCGCTTCTGGCTTCAGCGTTGCAAGGAGTTCGTGACTACACTCCCAGCCAAGGTACCAAAGTGAACCTCCAGTTGGCCTCAACGGCACCGAGGCCTAACCCTTCCATCGGGGGACGTCCAACACCACGCTTCGCCTATTGTCGGCCGCCCCCCCATGTCAAACGTTAGCGCGCTCGTTAGACTGTGCGAACCGTTATTTGTTGAGTTTTTTGCCCAACAATCCCGTCAACGGGACCTCCGCATCGCTAGGCGCCGCTGCAGCCAGTTACGTCCAACGTTGGGCCTCGCAAAATGAATCTACCTGACGGAACCAAAAAAGCAATCTTTCGCGCCTCTATGGGTGGAGACGCGGAGACGGTCATCGGTACCCGTCATGCCCCATGCGTTCTGGACGTACTTATGTCGGTGACTGATTTCCTGGGCGGGGGTGTATCCAAGCCTTGGTGGCATTTCACCGAACTGCGCCAGCGCAAATACGGCAATTTGCAGCAGTCGCGCCGGTGATCCCCTGACAGCCAAGGATTGATAATGGTCCCTGGGCCGGAGCCTTAACACCGACAACGCAGTCGCAAACGCTGTGCGTTCCGACAGCCGATTGAATTGACCAGTTGAATTTTATGGCCAACGATACCTCAGATCTAATGAAAGAACTGATCGACGTTCTCGATATAGCGGCAATGTACAACGACAAGGGTTACATGTGGTCTGGACATAGTCCGGAGCGACGTACTCGTGACATAAGGTGGCGCTAACCACTCTTCTTGCTTCTCCTGATTGATATTCCACTCCCTTGGAGGTCGTATGAAGTACATCATAGTTGGTGGTACATCTGGAATTGGCCTTGCCACTGCAAGGATGGCTATCGAGGCGGGACATTCCGTTCTTGCCGCTGGCCGGGACGAGGCCAAATTTCCGGAAGCTGAATCCGTTGGGGCGAAGGCGGCGCAAATCGATGCCAGTGATCCGCCTCCGTCCAGCGCTTCTTCGCCGAACATGGCGAGTTTGATCACCTGGTGCTGAGTGTTTCCGGCTCCTCCGGCGCAGGAAGCTTCCGGGACCTCGACCTCGACGATTTGCGTAAGGGCTTTGAAGGCAAGTTCTGGCCGCAGCTCACCTGCGCGAAGGCCGCCCTGCCGACACTACGGCCCGCAGGTTCCATCACCTTCGTTGGCGCCATCTCGTCGCGGGCGATGAAGCCTGGCACCTCTGGCCTCGCCGCCATTAACGCGGCGTTGGAAGCGATGGTCCCTGTCCTCGCCTCCGAGCTGCGGCCGATACGCGTCAACGCAGTAGTGCCGGGCGTTGTCGATACGCCTTGGTGGTCGCGCGTTCCTGAAGCGGCAAAGGCGGAACTGTTCGGAAAACTCGCCAGCGAAGTCGCAGTGGGACGTGTCGGCAAGCCTGAAGACCTGGCCAGCGCGATCATCTTTGTCACCACGAACACGTTCGTCACCGGCACTATCATTGACTGCGATGGAGGTTGGAAGCTGAAGAACGGCTAGGCGGCGAGGCTTCAAGCAACGGCGCGCGTTTGATGTTAGGCTAACGTCCTGATCTCAATCGGAGAAACCGGCTTGAAGAATATCGACCTTGCGCTGATCGAACGCTGGCTTATGGGCTGGAGCTTGTCGCGCGGCGTGCCATTGCCAGTTCCCTACGATGGTGGCCTGGTCGTTGAAGTCGGCATGCCGGCGCAATTGCGGCGCTACGTGTTTGCCGATGCGGGGCAAGCACTTCAAGCATGCGCGGATCGCATACGGGAACCATTCAT
The DNA here is from genome assembly GCF_049913285.1 of Pseudoduganella sp. S-14. Lineage (GTDB taxonomy): Bacteria > Pseudomonadota > Gammaproteobacteria > Burkholderiales > Burkholderiaceae_D > Rugamonas. The sequence goes on along the minus strand of NZ_CP183991.1, from coordinate 2,371,341 downwards.
TTTCCTCAAGGCCCCTGTCGAGCCGGAGGACTTGCGGCGGGCATTGCCCGCGCATTGGAGTGTTGAAGGGCGTGGCTACCTCATGGCCGGACCTTCGCAGCCAAACATCAAAGTGGCGATGCCTCCGGGTTACCGGACAACTGTCGAAACCCAACACGGTGCGCATGTTGTGCGCGTGCTTCACGAAAGCCAGGAATTGGCAGCGTCGGGCCGTATTGTGCTGCACGGCCAGACCGCCATTTTCGACCAGATCGAAACCGCAGAATCCCATCGACGCCGCGGCCTGGGAAGTGTCGTCATGCACTCGCTCGATGCTCTCGCGACCGAAGCCGGCGTGACCGAACGGCTGCTCGTGGCGACCGAGGATGGTCGGGCGCTCTATACCCGCCTTGGCTGGAGCGTCATTTCTCCGTGGTCTACTGCAGTACTACCAGCGGCTAGCAGGTGAAATATTAATGCTTTGCTCACCACTACAATGATTTGTTGCTCAACCAAAGAAATTCCGCTATATTGAACGCAAGTTCTGTATAACGAAATTCGTTTAGCGACGTTTGTTATCAACCAATCAGCATCAAGAGTCGAATTTTCGACGCCAACCTGCCTCCCCGGGCAAGGTGGAAGCCATCACGGCGATGCGGCCTATTAACGGCAACGAAGCGGGTGCGACATGGTTTGCTCCGAATCGGGCCAAGCTCTCAGGAGAAACCATGACAAGTCATACCTCCCTCGCTTCCTCCCTGGACCTCAGCGCATGGCGCAACCAGTTCCGCATGACCCATACATTCCATCTCTCGCTGGGAACGAACGAACCCGTTGCGGGCCAACTGGAAGCCACGCTGAAAAACTCAAACGCCCAAATCGAGAAATGGGTTATCTCGCGCCGCGCAGGCTGCTACGATCACTGCATTACCGTGAAAGGCATTGGCGATGAATCGGCGCGTGAGCTGCGCTCGGAACTAGCGAGCCTGAATGGCGAGATCAAGGTGCACGTCGAGCACATGCTCCACTTTGACAGCGACGCGGCGCAACGCTGATTCGGAAGTCAAACGGTACGTTGGATGCCAGAAAAACAGGGCCAGTTCAGGGCTGCTTCGGCAGCGTCGATCGCCTGCGCCCTTCCATGGTGGCCATCACCCGCTCGGCATTCTCCTTGCAGCCAACATCTGCGGGCTTTGAATCAATCAGTTCCACCAGCGACTGGAGTTCGGACTTGCTGCACGCCAGGCGCTGTTCCAGCACCTCGATGTCGGCAATCTTCTTGCGCAAGGCCGCAAGCAATTCATCGTGCTTCCACGTCGAAGCCTCGTCCGGCAGCAACTGGGCAATTTCTTCGAGCGAGAAGCCCGCATGCTGGGCATCGCTGATGATCTTCAGCACCATTACCGCTTCCTCTGGGTATTCGCGGTAACCGTTCGATTGCCGGCTCCCTACCTTCAGCAACCCTTTCGATTCATAGAAGCGTATCGCCGATGCAGCCAGGCCTGTTTGCCGGGCCAGTTCCCCAATTTTCATAGTGTCCACCCGCTGTTTACGGCATCACTATAAGCTTAAAGTCCACTTGAAGGTCAATGGCCGAAATAAATGCTTGACCTTCAAGTGAACTTTAATCTTAAGGTGGAGCCATCGCAACTCACTGGATTCTTCGATGAACCCTTTCGAATCACTGGCACTGCCCAACGGCGCCGTCATCCCGAACCGCATCGCCAAAGCCGCCATGGAAGAAAATATGGCGGACAAGGACCATGCTCCTTCCGCCCAGTTGATCCGGCTTTACCGCGCCTGGGCTGAAGGTGGCGCCGGCCTGCTCATTACCGGCAACGTCATGGTCGACCGGCGCGCCATGACCGGGCCGGGCGGCGTTGTGCTGGATTCCTGGCTGCACAGTGACCGCTTCCAGGATTGGGCGGCAACTGCGCAAGCCCATGGCGCCCACATCTGGCTGCAGCTTAATCACCCGGGCCGGCAGATGCCTGCCGCCCTGGGGCAGCCGACCATCGCGCCTTCCGCTGTGGCGATGGACCTGGGGAGTTTTTCGAAGCAGTTCGCAGCCCCGCGCGCGATGACGGAGGCAGATATCGCCGAAGTGAAGGAGCGCTTCATCAAGGCCGCGCAACTGGCTGAGGGACTCGGCTTCGATGGGGTGCAAATCCACGCCGCGCATGGATACCTGCTCAGCCAATTCCTCTCCCCCATCGCCAACAAGCGCGATGACCGCTGGGGCGGCTCGCTCGAAAACCGTGCCCGCCTGCTGATCGAGATTATTAAAGGCGTGCGCGCTGCGGTGGGCAGCCGCTTCGCGGTTGCCGTGAAGCTTAATTCGGCCGACTTCCAGCGCGGTGGCTTCAGCACCGACGATGCGAAGGAAGTCGTCGAGATGCTCAACCCGCTCGGCGTAGATCTGATCGAACTCTCGGGCGGCAGCCATGAGGCGCCGGCCATGCAGGGCGAGGCGCGCGATGGACGCACGCTGGCGCGCGAAGCTTATTTCCTTGAGTTTGCGAAGGACATCCGGTCCGTGGCGCGCATGCCGGTCATGGTCACCGGCGGCATCCGCCGCTTTGCTGTCGTCGAACAGGTGCTGGCCAGCGGCATCGACATGGCGGGCATCGGCACCGCACTCGCACTCGACCCGCAACTGCCCAATGCCTGGCGCACGGACAAGGCGCAGGCTCCCCTGCTGCGCGCCATCACCTGGCAGAACAAGGTGCTGGCTTCCGTGACCTACATGGCGATGGTGAAGCACCAGTTGCGCCGCCTGAGCCGCGGCAAGCCGGCCAACCCGAATGTGGCGCCCGCCCTCGCGCTGTTGCAGCAGCAATGGGACACCACAATCAGGAATTTTCGATACCGCCAGTGGATTCAGACATGAAAAAAGCCGGCGCAAGCGCCGGCTTCTCGGTTCCTCCGGGGAGGATTAGAACTTGTAGTTGTACGACAGGCCAACCAGAGACATGTGAGTACGCCAGGTGCCGATAGTGGTTTCGCCGTTGCCGGTGCAGGTGCCGGCAGGCGCCAGGGTGCTGCACTGGTTCTGGTAGGTGGACGATGCGTCGTCGAACTTCAGGTAGCTGTAAGCCAGGTCGATCGACGAATTAGCCGTTACCTTCCAGTTTGCACCGAAGGAGACCTGCTTGCGATCCGAATCAGGCAGCGCTGGATGGCGCAGGGAAGCCTTTTCCACTGGGGATTCATCGATGGCCACGCCGGCACGCAGCATCCAGGCGTCGTTCAGCTTGTAGTTCATGCCCAGCGATGCGCGCATGGTGTTTTTCCACTGCTGGCGGATCACTTCGTCGCCTTCGCCGGTGCCGACGAACTCGATATGCAGGTCTTTCATGCGGGAGTGACGGGACCAGGTCAGGTCAGCCATCAGAGCCAGCTTGTCGTCGATCTGCGAGAACACGTTGGCCGACAGGGTTTCGGGGGTCTTGATGTCAACCAGGGCTGGCGAGTTCTTCTTGCGCGAGGAACCCTGCAGAACCGCGTTCACAACCGGGTCGGTGGTCACGGTGGAGAAATCCCATACCGCGTCGCCCTTCAGCTTGTGATGGATCGAGGAACGGTAGGACAGGCCGAAGCGGGTGTCCTGGCTCAGGTTGAACATGTAGCCCAGGTTGAAGCCTACGCCCCAATCTTTGCCATCCATGGTTGCGTGGCCGTCTTTGGCAGCTGCCAGCGCGGCCAGGCTGCCGCCTTTAGCGACGATCGTTTGCAGCAAGGCCGTGCGGCGTGCAGCAATCTCAGGATTCGTGGCAGCGTTGGCGCCCAGGAACATGATAGAACCTGGCACGTCAACGCCCTGGCCCAGTTCTGCTTTCATGAACTCTGCATCGATACCGAAGCCGAAGGAGTGGCGCTCGTTCAGCTTGAAGGAGACGGATGGGTTCAGGGTCACCGACTTCAGGTCGATGCTGGTCAGCGCGTAGCGGCCGGCCCAGTTGTTGTCATAGTCCAGCTTCGCGCCATAAGGAACGAAGGCGCCGAAGCCGAGGGCCCACTGGTCGTTCAGCTTGTGGGAAATGTACAGGGACGGTGCAGCCACCGCGCTTGGGGCGTAGTCATCCTGGTGCGCTGCGCCGCCGGTAGGGCCGACTTTGCCGTAGCGCTGCGAACCCTGGTCGTCGTAGGTCGAGTGCGGTACCACGGCGGTGACGCCGCCGGAGAACTGGGTGCCTTCCAGACGGGACAGGCCGGCTGGATTGGCGAAAATGGTGGAAGCATCGGCAGCTTCGGCCGTGTTGGAGTCCGCCGTGCCTTGGCCGGATACGGACTGGGAACCGAAGCGGTAACCGGATGCGTTAGCGTTCATTGCGGCGGCCGACAGGGCAGCAGCAACCATCAGGGAGAGGTATTTTGGGTTCAAGGTAGGTCTCGGCTGTTCGTTATTGATATATGTTTAACCTTGCGTCACAAGAAATGCGCGAGGGCACCGCAGTCTACACTAAAACCGTACGACGGTGCTTTTTAATTGAAAATAGTTTAAGAAAAGAGGGTCCGAAGGCCCTCTTTCATAGGGCAATCAGGCGGGCTGACTTTGTTGCTTTCTGCTTACAAACGAGAACAGCTTCATAATAAGTCGGAACACCAGCCGCACGAAAACCAGGGCCAGGATGGCTTCCACAAACGTCAGCACGAAGGCCACTCCCGCACCCCAGCGGCTGTCGCGGCGGCGGAATTTGGCCAGCATGCGGTCCTTGGCGATTTCGATGCTGTCGTAAAAAGTCGGTACGACCAGCAGGGTCAGCAGCGTTGAGGTGATGGTGCCGCCGATGATGGCAATCGCCAGCGGGCGATAGAACTCGCCGCCGTCGCCCATGCCGATGGCTACCGGCAGCATGCCCGCAATCAAGGCGAAGGTCGTCATCAGGATCGGGCGCAAGCGCATGCGCCCTGCCTGCATCAGCGCCGCTTCGCGCGGCATGCCCTCGGCCTCCTGCTTGCGCGCCGCGTCCAGCAGCAGGATGGCGTTCTTGGCTACCAGTCCCATCAACATGATGATGCCGATAAAGCTCATCAGGTTAAGCGTGTCATCGAATACCAGCAATCCAGCCACCACACCAATCAGGGACAAGGGCAGCGACAGCATTACCGCACCCGGCGCCGTAAAGGAGCCGAACTGCATGACCAGCACCAGGTACATCAGGCCGATGCCGGACAGCAACGCTATCGTCATGCTGGTGAACAGCTCGGCCTGGCGCTTGCCGGCGCCGCCCACGGCCTGGCCGAAGCCAGGCGGGTAATCCATGGCTGCGGCCAGTTTGCGCGCCTCGGCGATCACCTCGCCCTGCGAGCGCCCTTCCACATTGGCCGTCACCGACACCGTGCGCATGCCGTTCTTGTGCAGGATGGCGGCCGGCCCCTTGCCCATGGTGATGCGCGCGATCTGGTCCAGCGGCACCATCTGGCTGGAGCCAGAGACTGTGATCGGCAGCCGTTCGATGTTCTGCAGGCCGACACGGTCGTCCGGATGCAGGCGCACCGCCACATCGCGCGCTTCGCCGGTCGGGTCGACCCAGTCGCCCACCTCGATGCCGGCAAAAGCTACGCGCAGGGCGCTTGCTGCATCGCCAGCTGAGATGCCCATCGAGTTGGCCAGGCCTCGGTTCAGTTCAATCTGCAGCTCGTCTTTCGGATCCTGCTCGGACAGGCCAACGTCGACCGCGCCAGGCACCTGGCGCAGCTTGTCCATAAAGGCGTTGGTAATCTCCATCAACCTGCGCGAATCAGGGCCAACGAAGTCGATCTGCACCGGCTTGGCAGCGTTGTTGGAAAAATCATCCAGTACCACGAATTCGCCACCTACCATGCCGCCCAGCTTACGGCGCAATTCCGAGCCGATCTCGGTCGCATTGCGCTTGCGTTCGCTGCGCTTGCCGATGTCGACGAAAATGTTGCCGCTGGCCAGGTTGATATTGGTGCTGGTGGCCTTCACTTCCTTCAGCGTATGGGCGATCTGGGCAGCGCGCTCAATCTTGCGGCGCGTGTAATCGAGGCTGGAAGAGGACGGCGTGCGCACCTCGATCATGATGAAGCCGTTGTCGGTCTTCGGTTGCATGCTGGTGCCGACAAATTTCACTTGCAAGGCAATCGCGGCGGCAAAGCTGGCAAAGGCAATTACGGCCATCCAGCGCCGGTGGTGCAGCGCCCATTCGATCACCGTGCCGTAGCGGTCGGCCTGCTGGTCGAACCAATGATTGAAGGAGTCCAGCATCTTGCCGATGCCCTGCTTTGGCGCAGTATGGTGGTCAGGCGGATCGCCCCAGAAAGCCGACAGCATCGGATCCAGCGTGAACGAAATGAACAGCGACACGGCAACCGAGCAGGTGACCGTCAGCGCAAACGGACGGAACCATTCGCCCGGTATGCCTGGCATGAAGGCGACCGGGATGAACACTGCCATGATGGAGAACGTGGTGGCGGCCACGGCCAGCCCGATCTCGGCCGTGCCTTCCAGCGCGGCCGTGCGCCGGTCCTTGCCCAGCTGCATATGGCGCACGATATTTTCGCGCACCACGATCGCGTCGTCGATCAGCACGCCGATCGCCAGCGACAGGCCAAGCAGGGTCATGAAGTTCAGCGTGAAGCCGCACAGCCAGACTGCGATAAAGGCGGCGATGACCGAAGTGGGCAAGGACAATGCGGTGATCAGGGTCGAACGCCAGGAATTCAGGAAGGCATACACCACGAAGATGGTCAGGCCGGCGCCCAGCACCAGCGCTTCAATGACATTGTTCAGCGAATTCTGCGCAAATTCGCCGCCATCCTCGGTAATCTCCAGCTTGGTGCCGTCGCTGAATTCCTTGTTGATTTCTGCCACCATGTTGCGCACTGCCTTGGCCACGCTCACCGTGGAGGCATCGCGTGAACGCACGATATTCAGGCCCACGTCCGGCTTGCCGCTGCGCTGGCTCAGGTCGTTGCGCTCGGCAAAACCATCTTCGATGGTGGCCAGTTGTCCCAGGCGGATCAATTCGTCGCCGCGGCGCTTGACCACCACGTCCTTGAATGCTTCCGGGCGCTCGATACGGCCGACCAGGCGGATCGCCTTCTCATCGAGCGCGCCGCGCACCTTGCCCACCGGCGCATTGGCATTTTGCATGCGCAGCGCTTGTGCCACCTCCACCACGGAGACGCTGTATTCGCGCAGCTTGTCCGCGTGCAGCAGCACCGACAATTCACGCCGCATGGCCCCGTTGACGCTGACCGCTGCGACGCCGTCGACGCCGCGGAAGCGGTCGGCCAGCTTGTCTTCGGCCAGGCGCGAAATGGCGGCATGCGACAGCACGGGCGACGACAACGACAGGTAGACGATCGGCTGTGCGGCCATGTCGCGCTTGACGATCTGCGGTTCGCGCATTTCGGTCGGCAGCTTGTAGCGCACTGCCGCGATGGCATTGCGCACCTCGTCCGAAGCCTCGATCATGTTCTTGTCGAAGCTGAAGATGAGGCGGAAGCTGGCCAACCCTTCGCGCGCGGTGCTGTAGGTGTCGGTGACACCGGCAATCGACTGCAATTGCTTTTCCAGGCGGTTGACGATTTCGCGCTCCACCGTTTCGGGCGATGCCCCAGGGTACGGGACGGTCACGTTCAGCACCGGCTCTTCGACATCGGGCCGCTCATTGACCTTCAGCTTGGACAGCGCCAGCAATCCCATCGCCATCATCGAGATGATCAGCACGATCATCGCAACCGGTCGTTTCACACTAAAATCAGATAAAAACATTGATTAACTTTTTGTTAATTTATGAAGTATTAAAAAAGGGCCCGGAGGCCCCTCTTTGATCCTGCCAGGCAGGGTTCAAGCCATGGTTGGCTTGCGGCCACGCCCGCTGGCCAGCACGAACAGCTTCTTGAGCAAGCGGTACACCAGGCGCACGAAGGTCAGCGCCAGGATCGCTTCCACCAGGGTCAGCACGAAGGCCGCCAGGGTATTCCAGCGTTCCTCGCGAAGCTTGAATTTATTCACCATGCTGTCGCGGGTGATCTCGATGCTGTCGTAGAAGGTCGGCACCACCAGGAGGGTCAGCAGGGTCGAGGTGATGGTGCCGCCGATGATGGCCACGGCCATCGGACGGTAGAACTCACCGCCATCGCCCATGCCGATTGCCACCGGCATCATGCCTGCGATCAGCGCAAAAGTCGTCATCAGGATCGGACGCAAACGCATGCGGCCCGCATACATCAGCGCATCCTCGCGGCCATAGCCTTCTTCTTCGCGCTTGCGCGCCGCGTCGAGCAGCAGGATGGCGTTCTTGGCCACCAGGCCCATCAGCATGATGACTCCGATAAAGCTCATCAGGTTCAAGGTACCGCCTGTCAGCAGCAGGCCCACCACCACGCCGATCAGCGACAAAGGCAAGGACAGCATCACCGCGCCCGGCGCCGTGAAGGAGCCGAACTGCATCACAAGCACCAGGTACATCAGGCCGATGCCGGATACCAGGGCAATGCCCATGGCGCCGAACACTTCCGCCTGGTCCTTGCCCGAGCCGCCCACGTCCATGCCGAAGCCTGGCGGGTAGTCCATCTTTTCAGCCAGCTCGCGGGCTTCCTTGATCACTTCGCCGTTCGAGCGGCCTTCCACGTTGGCCGAGACAGAGACCATGCGCTTGCCGTTCTTGTGGCGGATGGTGGCCGGTCCTTTGCCCATGGTGATCTTGGCGATCTGGTCCAGCGGTACCATCTGGTTGGTGCCGGTGACGGCGATCGGCAGGCGCTCGATATTGTCAGGGCTCACCCGGTCTTCCGGATGCAGGCGCACGGCTACGTCGCGCGTCTCGCCGGTCGGATCGACCCAGTCGCCCACTTCGATACCGGCAAAGGCCACGCGCAGCGACTGCGCCGCGTCGCCGGCGGAAATGCCCATCGAATTGGCCAGGCCGCGGTTCAGTTCAATCTGCAGCTCGTCCTTCGGATCTTGCTCGGACAGGCCGACGTCAACCGCGCCCTTGACCTGGCGCAGTTTCTCCATGTACTGGTTGGTGATCTCCATCAGCTTGCGCGAATCGGGGCCGACGAAGTCGATCTGCACCGGCTTGCGGGCGCCGTTGTTGATGTCTTCCAGCACCACGAATTCGCCGCCCACCAGGCCGGCCAGCTTCTGGCGCAGTTCCATGCCGATCTCGGTGGCATCGCGCTTGCGCTCCTTGCGCTTGCCGATGTCGACCCAGATACGGCCGCCCGACAGGTTGACGTAGGTGCTGGTCGCCTTCACTTCTTTAATGGTGTGGGCGATCTGCGCGGCCTTTTCCATCTTGGTCTTGGTGTAGTCCAGGCTGGACGAGGACGGGGTGCGCACGTCGATGGCGATGGTGCCGAAGTCCACTTTCGGCAGGAAGCTGGAGCCGCCGATGGTGCCCTGCAGCGCCAGCGCGCCAACAAAGGTCGCCACGGCAATCACGGCCATCCAGCGGCGATGGTGCAGCGCCCAGGCAATCACCTTGCCGTAACGGTCGGCCTGGTGGTCGAACCAGTGGTTGAACTTGTCCAGCACCTTGCCGATGCCCTTCTTCGGCGCGTTGTGGTGGTCAGGCGGGTCGCCCCAGTAGGCCGACAGCATCGGGTCCAGCGTGAAGGAAATGAACAGCGACACGGCCACCGAGCAGGTCACGGTCAGCGCGAATGGACGGAACCATTCGCCCGGCATGCCGCCCATGAAGGCGACCGGGATGAACACGGCCATGATGGAGAAGGTGGTCGCGGCCACGGCCAGGCCGATTTCGGCCGTGCCTTCCAGCGCTGCCTTGCGGCGGTCGGAACCGTTCTGCATGTGGCGCACGATGTTTTCACGCACCACGATCGCATCGTCGATCAGCACGCCGATCGCCAGCGACAGGCCGAGCAGGGTCATGAAGTTCAGCGTGAAGCCGCACAGCCACACTGCGATGAAGGCTGCCACCACCGAAGTCGGCAGCGACAGCGCGGTAATCAGGGTGGAGCGCCAGGAGTTCAGGAAGGCGTACACCACGAAGATGGTCAGCACGGCGCCGAACACCAGGGCTTCGATCACGTTGTTGAGGGAATCCTGCGCGTCTTCACCGCCGTCGCGGGTCACTTCCAGCGAAGTGCCGTTGCCTTCTTCCTTGAATTCCTTGTTGATGTCTTCGGTCAGCTTGCGCACTGCCTTGGCCACCGACACGGTGGAGGCATCGCGCGCGCGGATCACGGCCAGGCCGACGTTCGGCTTGCCCGAACGCAGGCTGACGTTATTGATCTCGGCAAAGCCGTCTTCGATGGTCGCTACCTGGCCCAGGCGGATCAGCTGGTCGCCGTTGCGCTTGACTACCACGTCCTTGAATTCTTCCGGACGCTCGATCCGGCCGACCAGGCGGATCGCCTTCTCTTCCAGGTCGCCGCGCACCTTGCCCACCGGGGCGTTGGTGTTCTGCATGCGTACCGCGTTGGCTACTTCGGCCACCGAGACGTTGAACTCGCGCAGCTTGTCGGCGCGCAGCAGCACCGACAATTCGCGCCGCAGCGAACCGTTGACGTTGACCACGGCCACCCCGTCCAGCGCGCGGTAGCGGTCGGCCAGCTTGTCTTCGGCCAGGCGCGACAGCACGGCATGCGACTGGGTCTTGGACGACAGCGACATCTGCATGATCGGGTCGGCCGAGGTGTCGATGCGCTGGATCATCGGCTCGCGCATCTCGGTCGGCAGCTTGTAGCGCACTGAAGCGATGGCGTTACGCACCTCGTCGGACGCTTCGATCAAGTTCTTCTGGAACGTGAAGCGCATTTCGATGGTGGCGCTGCCCTCGCGCGAGGTCGAATACAGGTCGGTCACGCCGGCAATCGACTGCAGCGATTTTTCGAGGCGGTTGACCACCTCGCGTTCGACCGTCTCCGGCGAAGCGCCAGGATACGGAATGTTGACGATCAACAGAGGAATCTCGACGTCGGGATTCTGGTTGACGCGCAGCTTGGACAAGGCCAGCAGGCCCATGGCCATCATCGCCACGATCAGGACGATCATGGCGACTGGGCGCTTGATACTGAAATTAGAAAGGAACATGGCTTGGTTTCCCCGGTTTCCCTGGTTTTTATACTTCTTTAGTTGCCCTTGACGGCATTGGCCGGCACCGAAGCGGATGCAACCGCCTTGTTCATTTGCAGGTCGACTTTCTGGCCATCGCGGAAGCCGGAGGCCGGGGTACGCATCACGATATCGCCCTTGGCCAGGCCCGACTGCACCTGCCAGTTGCCGCTGCGCGCATCGCGTGCGCCCATTTGCAGCGTGGCTTTGGACAAGGCCTTGTCCTTGATCTTCCAGACGTAGGTGGTGTCGCCTTGCTTGACCAGGGCCGACTCCGGCACCATCAGGGCGGAAGTGGTTTCCGCTTCGATGCGGCCTTCGGCGAACAGGCCGGCGACGCGCGGCAGGTTCTTGTCGGCGAAATCGACCAGCACTTCAACCTGGCGGGTGACCGGATTGGCGGCCGGGTCAACGCGCTTGACCTTGCCCAGGAAGTTCTGGCCCTGGTAGCCGTTGATGGCGAACACCACGCCCTGCCCTGCCTTGACCACGCCCACCGAGTCAGCCGAAACGCGGCCTTCGAAGCGCATCGACGCCGGGTCGACCACTTTCACCAGTTCCTTGCCGATCTGCGCGGTATCGCCGGCCGAGACCTTGCGTTCGGAGACGATGCCGTCGAACGGCGCGCGCACCAGGGTGCGGGTCAGCTGCTGGTTGGCGGCCACCAGTCGAGCCTTGGCAGCCGACAGGTCGGACTGGGCATTATTGCGTCGCACTTCGGCGTCTTCCAGCACCTGCGAGGACACCATGCCGGAGGCTTTCAGGGTTTTTTGACGCTGCAGTACGCGCTCGGCCTGGTCCATCGACTGGGTGGAAGCACGCACGGCTTCCTGGGCCGAATTCAGCGCATCGCGCAGGGAAGTATCGTCCAGGCGCACCAGCAGGTCGCCCTTCTTGACCGCTTCGCCGTTCTCCTTCAGCACTTGCATCACGACGGCGCCGACTTCCGCGCGCAGGTCGGCCTTGCGTTCAGGCTGGATGGAACCGGTGATCACCGGACCGGACGACAGGGCATTGCTTTCCACCGTCACCAGATCTTCAGATGCAACCTGCAGCGTTGCAAGCTTCTTGTCATCGCCCTTGCCTTTCGCGTCGGCAGTCGCCGAGGCGCTGGCCTTGCCGGCTTCAGGCGCCTTGTCGGACTTGCCGCAGGCGACCAGCGCGGATGCAACGGCGAGAGCTAATAGGGTTTTACGCAACATGTGAATCTCCAGTTTGGTGGACGGCTTATTTTTGAATATGGAATGCATACTTCTGCAGCGTGCAAAAGTATCCTTTTACAGAGGGAGAGTGTCAATTCGCCGCGGGCCAGACTGCCGGTTTTTAGGGCTGGACTGCAGGATTCGCGGATGAACCGCAAAAACGGTGGCTGAACTGCAAGAAAGGATTGCTACATTAGTGTAGCAATCCAGGGGTATTGGAAGGGATTAAACGCGTGGGAACAGGGCGAAGATGATGTGGCCCATGGCAATGCCGGTGGCCAGGCCACCGGTGATCTCGATCACGGTATGGCCCATCCGTTCGCGCAGCCATTTATGTTCAGTGGCATCCTTGGCCAGGCGGTTGATCGCCGCCGCCTGGCGGCCGACGTGCTGGCGCAGGCTGTTGGCGTCAATGATCACGATGAAACACAGCGCGACCGCCACGCCGAAGGCCGGATGCCCGATGCCCTCGCGCAGGGCGATCAGGGTGGCCATGCTGGAGACCACGGCACTGTGGTTGGATGGGAAGCCGCCATTCCCGACCAGGTTGAATGCCCATTTGCGGGCTTTGATACTGTTAATCAGGAATTTGATCGGACCGACAGTAATCCAGGTCAAGACAGGCGTCAGCAGGTAAGCGAGATCCATTTATAGCGTCCTAAGGTGCAATCCCCCATTATAATCGGCGCACTAACAATTATTAATAGCAAGCAAAAATGAAGCATTTCAGGATTTCGATTATTGTCACCATCGTTTTGATGGGGCTGGCCGGCTGGTGGGGCTATAACCATGGCGGCATGTCCGCTGCGATTACCGCGTTGTGGATTACCGGCGTCCTGGGAGTGATGGAAGTCTCGCTCTCGTTTGATAATGCCGTGGTCAACGCCTCGGTCCTCAAGAACTGGAACGCGTTCTGGCAGAAACTGTTCCTGACCGTCGGCATCCTGGTGGCCGTGTTCGGCATGCGGCTGATCTTCCCGCTGGCCATCGTGGCGGCGGCGACCGGGCTGGACATGCTGTCGGTGTGGGACATGGCGCTCAAGACGCCGGAAGAATACTCGCGCCACCTGCTGGGGGTGCATGAGGAAGTGGCAGCCTTTGGCGGCGCCTTCCTGCTGCTGGTTTTCCTGAACTTCCTGTTCGACGAAGAAAAGGATGTGCACTGGATTCACTGGTTTGAGGAAAAAGTGGGCAAATACGGCACCGAAAGCCTGGCCGTGCTGCTGACCCTGGTCGCCGTGGTGCTGTGCGTGCAGATGGTGCCGGAGGCCAAGCGCTATACCGTGCTGTACTCGGGCGTGATCGGTACTGCGATTTACGTGGGCGTGGGCTGGATCAGCAGCCTGCTCGAAGAAGAAGGCCATGGCGAAGTCGGCAAGGCTGTGGCCGGCGGCTCGATCGGCGGCTTCCTCTACCTGGAAGTGCTGGACGCCTCGTTCTCCTTCGACGGCGTGATCGGCGCCTTTGCCATCACAAGCGACGTGGTCATCATCATGCTGGGCCTGGCCATTGGCGCGATGTACGTGCGTTCGCTGACCGTGTACCTGGTGCACAAGGGCACGCTGGACGAGTTCATCTACCTCGAGCACGGCGCGCACTACGCGATCGGCATCCTGGCCCTGATCATGTTCGCCAGCGTGAAGTATCACATCCCGGAGTGGTTCACCGGCCTGTCCGGGGTGGCGTTTATTGCTGTATCGCTGTGGTCTTCCCTTAAATACAAAAAACTACATCCTCAGGAGTCTTAATGGGTCGTGTGCTGGTGATTGTCGGTGGCCTGCTGGCCGCCGTGGCGCTGCTGTTTGCAGCTTATGTGTGGGTGGCGTTGAACTATTCGTATTCGGAGGGCGAGCGCGCCGGGTATTTGCAGAAGTTTTCCAAGCGCGGGTGGATTTGCAAGACCTGGGAGGGGGAGATTCTTCTGACCTCGATGCCGGGGGCGATTCCGGAAAAGTTTGAATTTACCGTACGCGATGATGCTGTCGCATCGCAGATCGCGGCGGCGGCGGGCAAGCGGGTGGTGCTGCATTATGCGCAGCATAAGGGCGTGCCGACTTCGTGCTTCGGCGACACGCAGTACTTTGTTGAGTCGGTGAACGTTCAGCCTTAAACCGGAGAGTCCGGGTCTGACCCAAGGGTCAGACCCAGTCAGCGCATAGTTTGCCGGTACTTCCCAGTTGGCCGATGATCAGACAGGGTCTGACCCTTGGGTCAGACCCAGGTTTACCGGATTTAGCGGCCGCGCCACACGGCGCCAGCAGTGTCCTTCAGCCGCCCGATCACATCGCGCGCCATGGTCTCCGACTGCTCGTCGGCCGGATGCGCCGCCTTATCCTCCATCGCACTCAGCATATTCTGCGCCGCATGCTGGCGTCGTGCCTCCTGCTCCAGCAGCTTCTTCTTCGACTCCACCATCGCCGCGGTCGTCGCGGTCACACGGCGCTGCAGCTCGGCATGCGCGTGAACGGTATCGACCAGGGTCTTCTGCTCCGCCAGCTTGGCCCATTCCGCCTCATTGGCCGCCACCTCGGCCGCTTCACGCTGGCGCGCCACTTCCACCAACTGCTCCTCGGCATCGGCACGCGCCTTGGCGGCCGCGGCTGCCTTCTTCTCCAGCTCGACGCGCACCTCGATCGCCTTGGCCGCACGCACTTCGGCCGCATTGGCGGCGCGCTGCTGCACCAGTTTCTGGTCGATCAGCGCCAGCGTGTCGCGCTCCTTGGCCACGAATTCCAGCTCCGACTTCAGCAGCGACTCCTCAGCCGCAACGCGAGCCTGCTCGGCCTTCGTACGCTCTGCCTGCGCCTTGACCAGTTCACCTGCCAGGCGCGCCTGGGCAGCGGCAGCTGCGGCAGCGGCAGCCTTGTTGGCCGCATCAAATTCAACCTGCTCTGCCATCGCGCGCACGGCCGCGGCTTCCTGCTCGGCAGCCACCTGCAGGCGCGCATCGGCGGCGGCCTTGCGGCGCGCTTCGGCAGCGCCGGCACGTTCGGCATCGACCCGCGCCTTGGCGGCCGCGGTGGCGACTTCTTCGGCAGCGATGCGGTCGTTCATTGCTTCCAGCGCGGCCTGCTCGGCGTTGGCGCGGGCGCGTTCAGCTTCGGCCAGGCGGGCATTGATGGCGTCCAGCGCGGCCTGCTCCGCGTCGGCACGAGCCCGCTCGGCATCGGCCAGGCGCACGGCAGCAGCGGCTTTTTCCTGTGCCAGGGCATTGGCTTCTTCCGCAGCAGCCAGTTGCGCAGCTACCGCATCCCGTTCAATCTTCTCGGCCGAGGCCTGTTCGGCGGCCACGGCGACCGAGCGCGCTGACAGCTGCTGGCGTTCGGCAGCAATGGCGGCCGCACGCTGGTGTTCTTCCGCTTCGATGCGGGCCTGTTCGGCAGCGGCCTGCTCGGCCTGTTCGCGCAGCTTGGCCTGCTCCAGCGCTACGGCTTCCGCTTCCAGGCGGGCGCGGGTTTCAAAATCGGCTTGCTGCTCGGCTTCCACGCGCGCCATGGCGATGGCGTGCAGCTGGCGGTCCGTCTCCACGCGGCGCTCGGTGGCGGCGATGATCTGCAGGTCGGCGTCGCGCCGGGCCTGGGCGGCGGTGGCGGCCATGACCTCGACGCGCTCACGGTGCTGCGCGGCGTCGCGGATCTCTTTTTCAGTCTGCAGGCGCAGGTGCAGCGACTGGGCGGCGCTGCGGTCCGATTCGGCCTTGGCCAGCGCGATCTGTTCGCGCTCCTGCTCCAGGTGGGCCAGGGCGCGCGCTTCTTCCAGCGCGCGCACCTCGGCGGCGGCGCGCTTGAAGGCCGCTTCCAGCGCCACCTGGTCGGCGCGCTCGCGCTGGCGGGTGACTTCCAGCGCTTCGGCTTCGGTGCTGGCCAGTTGTTCGGCGGTCAGGCGGGCGGCATGGGCCTGGCGCTCGCGCTCGCGGGCGATGGCGGCCATGCGGGCGTCGGCAGAGGCCACACCCACCACCTCATCGCGGGCAGCCTGCACGGCGGCGGCGCGTTCGGCCGCCTGCATGCGGGCATGCTCGGCCTGGACGGCCAGTTCTTCGGCGGCCTTGTTGGCCAATTCGGCCAGTTTGGCTTCTTCCGCGACCTGCTCGGCGGCGCGGCGGCGGCCTTCTTCCTCGGCCTTGGCGCGCTGCTCGGCAGCCAGGCGCACCTGGATGTCGGCGTCGACACGGGCGCGCAGTTCGGCGGTTTCCTGCTTGACGGCCTCCAGGCGGGCCACGCTGGCCGATGCGGCTGCGCGCAGGGTTTCCAGGCGCTCCTTGTTGATCTTGATGGCTTCTTCGGCAGCTTCGGCATTCTGCACCGCCGCCGCCGCAGCGGCCGATTCAAGGGCGGCGCGGTCTTCTGCCAGGGCGCGGGCGCGGGCTTCGGCCACGGCGCGCGATTCGGCGGCGCACTGGGCTTTCGCCTCGGCTTCAACGCGGGCAATGGCTTCGGTGATCGCTTTCAGCTCGGCTTTCTCATGCTCAGCACGGTCACTGGCGACGGCGTCGGTATTTGGCGGCAGTTGTGCTTGCATGAGGATCTCGCTTGGCTTTTGGGGTGATGTTGCCATTATCGATGAGTCCAGCAGGGGCGAAGCGCGCGAGCAAGGCGGGAAAATCCCGCCAATTCTCGCGTTTTACCAGTTAAACCGGCCAGAGGGGAGGCTCGTCCATCAGCGCGATCTGCTCGCGCAATTCGAGGATACGATCTTGCCAGTATCGTTGTGTATTAAACCACGGAAAAGCCAGCGGGAACGCAGGATCGTCCCATCGCCGTGCCAGCCAGGCCGAGTAGTGGACAAGGCGCAACGTGCGCAGGGCTTCCACCAGGTACAGCTCGCGCGGGTCGAATTCCCGCATGTCCTCGTACCCGGCAAGGATATCGCCCATTTGGCGCACCATGTCGCTCCGCTCGCCGGACAGCATCATCCACAGGTCCTGCACGGCCGGCCCCATGCGGGCATCGTCGAAATCGACGAAGTGCGGCCCTGCATCGGTCCACAAAACATTGCCACCATGACAATCCCCGTGCAGGCGGATCAGCTCGACCTGCCCTGCCCGTTCATAGCAGCGCCGCACGCCGTCCAGTGCCTGGTCGACCACCGAGCGCCAGGGTGTTACCAGTTCCGGCGGCAGGAAATCGCTGGCCAGCAGCCAGTCGCGCGGCTCTTCGCCAAAGGAGGCAATGTCCAGGGTCGGACGCGAGGCGAACCGGCGCGCTGACCCGGCTGCGTGAATGCGGCCGATGAAGCGGCCGGTCCACTCCAGCACCTTGGGATCATCCATTTCCGGCGCGCGGCCGCCATGGCGCGGGAAGACGGCAAAACGGAAACCCTCGAATTCATGCAAGGTGCGGCCGTCGCGCGCCAGCGCCGGCACGGCCGGCACTTCCCGCTCCTGCAGCTCCTGCACGAAGGCGTGCTCCTCCTGGATCTGTTCGTCGGTCCAGCGCCCCGGGCGGTAAAACTTGGCCACCACCGGCGGCCCCTCTTCCATGCCCACCTGGTAGACACGGTTTTCATAGGAATTCAGCGCCAGCAGGCGGCCATCGCCATACAGGCCGATGCTGGCCAGGGCGTCGAGTACCCGGTCCGGGCTCAATTCAAGGAATGGATGCGTCATTCTCGCTATTGTAAGGGCCAGGGCGTATACTGTCGCCCTTCGACCCAATATATAGAGCGCCAAGCCATGCAACTCGACCAGCCATTGACCGACAAAGAATTCGACGAACTCGACAACTTCCTGCTAAGCGACCAGAGCCCGGAGGATTCCATGACGATGGACCACCTGCATGGCTATCTGACCGCCATCGCCATCGGGCCGGAGCCGATTACCCCGGCCGAATGGCTGCCGAGCATCTGGGGCGAGGATCGCAAGGACGGGCCAAAGTTCAAGAACCCGAAGCAGGAAGAGCGCATCTACAACCTGATCACCCGCTTCATGAACGAAGTGCTGGTGACCTTTGAAGTGGCGCCGAAAGAATTCGAGCCGCTGTTCGTCGAGCACGAACATGAAGGCAAGGTTCTGCTGAACGCCGAAGCCTGGTGCTGGGGCTTCTGGGAAGGCATGGAACTGCGCGAGGGGTCCTGGGACGAGATCTGGGATTCCGAAGCTGCTCCGCTGATGCGCCCGATCTACCTGCTGGGCGCCGACGAGATCAAGCCGGAAGAACTGCCGGAAGTGGAAGACCCGGTGAAAGCCCACCAACTGGCCCTGGACATCGAAGCCAACCTGCCGGCTATCCACAAATGGTGGGTGCCGCGCCGCAAAACCGGCGTGACCACCGTCAAGCACGAGGAGCCGAAAGTCGGCCGCAATGACGACTGCCCGTGCGGCAGCGGCAAGAAGTACAAGAAGTGCCACGGCGCCGAGCAATAAGCGCCAGGCCACGAAAAGCCCGCCAAGTGCGGGCTTTTTTAACGTCTTTACTCTAAATCCTGCGCCAGGCCGCTGCCATAATTGCGTTCCTGACCATCGAGGAGAACCCCATGAGCATTCCAGTGCTGGAAACAGTCGCCATCAGCGTAGAAGACCATATCGCCACCGTGCGGCTGAACCGGCCGGAAAAGCTGAACGCGATGAACCTGGCCATGTGGCACGACATCCGCAGCGCCTTCCGCTACGTCGACGACACGCCGGAAATCCGCGTCGCCGTGCTGGAAGGCGAAGGCAGGGCCTTCACGGCCGGGATCGACCTGCAGATGATGATGGGCCTGGGCCAGCAGATCCAGAACGATTGCGACGGCCGCATGCGCGAATCGCTGCGCCGCATCATCCTCGATCTGCAGGACACCCTCACCAGCCTGGAACGCTGCCGCAAGCCGGTACTGGCGGCCGTGCATGGCGCCTGCGTGGGCGGCGGCATCGACCTGGTGACCTGCGCCGACATGCGCTACTGCTCGGCGGACGCCTGGTTCTCGATCAAGGAAATCGATATCGGCATGACGGCCGACGTGGGCACGCTGCAGCGCCTGCCGCGCCTGATCGGGGAAGGCATGGCGCGCGAACTGGCCTACACGGCGCGCAAGGTGGAGGCGGCAGAAGCCAGGGAAATCCGCCTGGTCAACCGCGTGTTCGATTCGCCGGAAGCGCTGCGCGAAGGCGTGCGCGCGATTGCCGCCGATATCGCGGCCAAGGCGCCGCTGGCCGTGCGCGGCGTGAAGGAAATGATCACCTACGCGCGCGACCACTCGATTGCCGACGGCCTCAATTACAACGCCACCTGGAACGCGGCCATGCTGATGTCGGCCGACCTGCAGGAAGCCATGATGTCCGGCATGGCCAAGCGCGCGCCGGCGTTCAAGGACTGACCGGGACCAGGCGACAGCGGCTTATTGCTCATTGCGCTTCTTTTCGTGCTCGCCAAACTCTTTGTCGTAGCTGGAGTATTCCGCGTTCCATTTCATGCCATCGGACGACGTGCTTATCGTCAGGAAGCCGAAACTGCTTTCGTCCGACATTTGCAGGAGTGGGACCGATTTCATCACCTGCACGTGGTAAGGCCATTCGAACTGTTTCAATAGCTGCCAGCTCTGGCCTTTGTCGGCGCTGCGATACAGGGCGCTCTTTTGCGCGTGATCCACGCCCATTATCAAGAACGAACCATCGGCCATTTGCTGGACCGTCCCGACATCCGAAGAGCCCTTGGGCAAGCCGAGCTTGACCGCGTCCCACTGCTTGCCCGCGTCGTAAGAAACGTAATGTCTGCCGCCACCGGCAATCGCCAGCATGCCAGTCGGGCTCACCTTCAAACTGGAAAACTTCTGTTTTGCCGGCAGTGCCAGCGGGCTCCACTGACGCGTGCCAAAGTCCAGTGACTGGATCGCATCGCGCCCCGTCGTATAAGCCAGCCCATTGGCGGTCGGCCAAATCCAGTAGCGGTAACCCAGCCTCCCGGGCAGGCGCTCGACAGGGTCCTTGCGCACTTCGCTCCACTTTCCGCTGTCCAGTTTCGGCGAAAAATACAGGGTCACATGGTCGTCACGCAGGTTGGCGATATACCAGCCGCTGTTGACGCTGCCGACTATGCGCAGCAGGTTACCGGGCGGCAGGTCGCCGATCGGTACCGCTTGCAGCTTGCTTTCGCCCCTGGCAAGGCGCAGCAGCGTGCCAAATTCGCCGGTCACCAGCAAGTCGGCATCAGGCAGTTTGACAGGCGAAGCGCAGTTCAGCGCAGCAATGCCGGGTCCGTTCAACCCGCGCCACACGCCGTTTGCCTGGCGCTGCATCAGGGTACCCATGCGGCCACCGGCCAGGACCAGTCCGTCTTTCTCGGTAATGCATTCGAGGTCGCCTGGCTTGCTGATGGCATATTCCTCGACTTTGTCTTTCGGTTGACGCTGGTCCACCCAGCCGCCAGCCGCCTGCTTTTCATACTGCGGCGCCTGCTCGGGCGCGTAGGCTTTGATCAGGGGCAGGTTGCTCGTCACGCGTCCGCTGCGGCCAACCACGACTTTGAGATTGAGCGGCGTAACGATCAGGCGCCCCAGGTCCACCGGACCGCCGCCCTTCACCAGGAAGTTGCCGATAAAACCGCTTTCCGCCGCCAATTGCAAATTAAGGTGGCTCTTGGTGTCTTCCAGCAGGGAGAGCTTGTACTCCCCGGCCGGCAAGGTGCCGGTAAATAAGCTGGTGCCGCGCGAGACCAGTCTCCCGGTCTTTTTCAGCTGGATATTCTGGCTCGACCCCACGCGCTGCAGGCGCAGGCGGTCAAACGTATCGATCTGGCTGGTATTGCTGGTAATGCTAATCGCTACCGCATTTTGCTCCGCTTGCGCAGCAGCGGCCGCGGCAACCGGCAGCACAATCAGGCCTGCTTTCATGACGAACTTGCTGAGTTTCATGGCTCTCCTGGCTGGAAATAATCGAACTAAGGGGCTGACTTGCCGGCTTTGCGCTCTTCTTCCCACTTCGCATACTCACGGTCGTAAGTGGAAAACTCTTCGCGCCAGTAATCACCATCGGTAGATGTGCTCAGGGACATGAAGTAGTCCAGGTTATCGTCCGACGTCCGCAACATGGGCGTCGACTTGAGTACCGTCACGCGGTAGCGGAAACGGAAGCGGGATTCGGCAGTCCAGGTCCGGCCCTGGTCCCTGCTGCGGAACAGTATGCTTTTGTGGTCCAGGTTTTGCCCCACAAAGACCATCGATCCATCGGCCCTTTGCTGGAGCGATCCAACGTCCACGTAGCCCCCGCCCTCGATGTTGATCTTTACCTGTGCCCAGTGCTTGCCGCCGTCGTGGGAAACATAATGCCTCTCGAGTCCGGCGCGCATTGCCAGCATTCCATTGGGACTTAAGGCCAGTCCGGAAAAGGCTTCCTTTTCGGGCAAGGCGACGGTGTCCCAGCGTTTTGTAGCAAAGTCCAGCATTTGAATCGCGCCCCGCCCCGTTGTGTATGCCAGGCCATTGGCAGTGGGCCAGATCCAGTAGCGGTATTCGAAATTCCCCAGCAGGCGGTCGACGTGATCGCGGCGGACCTCGGTCCATTTCCCGCTTTCCAGCTCGGGGGAATGGTACAGGGTGACGGTCTGGCCACGCTGGTTGGCGACATACCAGCCACTTTGACTATTGCCGATAATGCGAAGCAGGTTCCCGGCTGGCAAATCCCCGGTCTGGACCTGGCGCAGTGCAGCCTCGCCTTTTTCGTGACGCAGCAGCGTCCCAAACTCGCCGGCCACCAGGAAGTCCGCATTGGGCAGCTTGACCGGCAAGGCGCAATTCAGCGCAGCCACGCTGGTGCTGCCCAAGGCAAGCCATTTGCCGCCCGGCTGGCGCAGCATCAGGGTACCCAGGCGTGCACCGGCCAACACCAGACCGCCCTCTGTTTCGGTGATGCATTCCGCGTCGCCAGGCCGGCTTCGCGCATACTCCTCAATGTTGTCGTCGGCATGGCGCGGCCCGATCCAGCCGCCAAGCTGTTCCTTTTCAAACAGCGGTGCATACGCAGGCGCAAAGTTCCTGATCAGCGGGAAGTTGGTGAGGACGCGGCTGCTGCGCCCGACCAGGGCCTTGAAATTGATTGGCGCAACGATCAAACGCCCCAGATCTGTCGGCGCCCCTCCGACCACGCGGAAATTGCCAGTGAGGCCGGGCCCGTCCTGCAGTTTCAAGGTTGTGCTGATGGAATCGTCCCTCAGCATGACAAGCTGGTACTCCCCCGCAGGCAACACGCCAATGAACAGATTGGTATCGCGCGAAGATAGCTTGACGCTCGCTTTCAACAGGAATTCCTGCCCCGTCCCCAGGCGGCGGACGGTCAGTTCGTCGAACTTGTAAGCCGTGGTTGTGTTGTTGGTGATGCTGACGGCTACCGCGCTTTGCTCGGCCGTCAACGGCGCCGCCAGCGGATCTGCCACCGTCGTGGCGCAGCCGGACAGCAAGACGGGCAGCACCAGGCCGCAAATCAGGCTCAATTTCAGAAACGATATGCGAGTGCTCATGACAACCCCAATATTGCCAAAACGCAATGATAAGTGATCCCGCGAGCCAGGTATACATGTTTGCAAGATTGGCGAACCGCCATCGCGATGGCGGTCAACCGGCAAATGTTGCTATACTCGCTCGCTATGCAAACCAGGCCTGACACCCAACGTTACGGACTGCGCCAAGGCGATCGCCTGTGGCGCTGGCTGCTCGCGTTGTGCGCCATCGTGTTTGCATTGCAGGTGCTGGCATCGTCCTCGCACAGCCACGACCTGGCCGACAAGCTGGACGACTGCGTGGCCTGCCAGATGGCCAGCCATTTCCCGGCCGACGTTCCATCCACCCCGCCCGCCCTCCTGGCAATCTTCCTGGCTGTCGCCTACTTCCTGGCGCGCCAGCCTTCGGCGCCAGCGGCAATCGCGCCGCAGCGCTACCTGATCCCCCAGCGGCAGGCGCCGCCCCGTATCGCTTCGTGACCTGACCTCCCTGCCGCTTGCGCGCAGGATTCCCCGTTACGCCCGCGGCATCTTGCCGCTATTCGATATGCCCAAATTCCGTCGCACCCGCGTGCCAGCGCGGCGTGCCATCCATATTGCGCTGGCCGCCCTGCTGGCGGCCGCCTTGCTGACGGCGGTTTCCGCCGGCCTGCACCACCGCATCGCCCACGCCTCACAGGAAGCCGGGCGCGACGTCGCGCCCACGCATTCCTGCCTGGCTTACGATGCCGCCACGCTGGCCGAGCGCCTGCCGGCCACGCCACTACTGCTGCCCCAGGCACAGGCCCCGGCGCGCCCGCTGGCCTATGCCGAGCGGGCTTCGCCTGGCCGTCGCGCGGCACCGCCCTACCTGCCGCGCGGCCCGCCCGCCAACGCCTTGCCCTGACCAAGTCCCGGCGCCGCCCAGTGCGGCGGCGCATTGATCAAGCAAGACGAGAAGATAAAAATGACGAAGAAAATCCGCCTGCGTGCCATCCCGGCTGCGCTGGCACTGCTCACCCTGTCGGTTCGTGCCGAAGAACCGCAAACCGTCGAAGTCGTGGGCCGCCGCGACTCCGGCAGCTACCTGGCCAGCGATGCGCTGGGCAGCAAGACCGGCCTGCCGCTGCGCGAACTGCCGCAAGCCGTGCGCATCATGCCGCGCCAGGTGCTGGACGACCTGGGCGCCCTGCGCATCGACGATGCCCTCGATTACGCCGGCGGCGTATCGCGCCAGAACAGCTTTGGCGGCCTGTGGGACAACATCGCCATCCGCGGCCTGGCCGGGGATCCGAACAACGGCATGGCCCTTCTGTTGAATGGCTTTGCCGCCAATCGCGGCGGCATCAACGCGCCGCGCGACACGGCTGCCGTCGAACGCATCGAGTTCCTGAAAGGCCCGGTGGCGGCGCTGTACGGCGCCAGCGAACCCGGCGGCACGCTGAATATCGTCAGCAAGCGCCCGCTCTGGCGGCCCGCCTACGCGCTCGATGCGGTGGCCGGCAGCTTCGGCCTGCGCCGCGCGGCGCTCGACGCCACCGGCCCGCTGGGCGAAGCGCTGGCCTGGCGCCTGAATGCTGCCAGCGAAAAGCGCGACAGTTTCCGCGACCATGTCGATGCACGCCGCACCCTACTGGCGCCGGCGCTGAGCATCAAGGCCGGACCGGGCACGCGCATTGAGTACCGCGGCGAATTGCTGCGCCATGTGGGCACGCTGGACCGCGGCATCGCAGCGGTCAACGGCGAACTGGGCGCCGTGCCGCGCGAGCGTTTCCTCGGCGAACCGGGCGACGGCGATATCCGCATCTTCAACAGCACCCAGCAGCTGATGCTCGAGCATGTGCTGTCGGAGGCGTGGCAACTGCGCGCCGGCTTGCTGTGGAAGCGCGGCCTGCTCGATGGCTACGCCACCGAACCGGTCGCCACCCTCAATGCAGACCAGCGCACGCTGCGCCGCCAGCGCCGCCTGCGCGATTACGGCTCCGACGACCTGGCCGGCCACCTGGAACTGGCGGGCAGTCCGGCGCCGGGCCATGAACTGCTGCTCGGTGCGGAGGCTTATCGCTTTGATTACGACCTGCGCATGTTCCGCGCCAGCCCGAGCGCTGCCGCGCCGTATGCGATCGACGTGCTGGCGCCCCTCTACGGCCAGCCGCTGCCGGTGCCTGCCCTGTTTACCGATACGCTGGAAAAGCAGCGCAGCGTGGCAGTGTATGCGCAGGACACGCTGCGCCTTGGCCAGCACTGGCGCGTGGTGGCCGGCTTGCGGCACGACGGGCACGAGCAGACCCTGGCCAACCGGCGCAACGGCACGCTCGCCCGCCAGGAGCCGAATGCCACCTCGCCGCGGGTCGGCGCCAGCTACCTCGCCACGCCGGAGTGGACGCTGTTTGCCAACTGGGGCAGCTCCTTCCGTCCCAATACGGGCAGCGACGCCAGCGGCTCCGCCTTCGCGCCCGAGCGCGGCAAGGCCAGCGAGGCGGGCCTGAAATGGGAACAGGCAGGCGGCCGGCTTGGCGCCACCCTGGCCTTGTTCGATATCCCCAAACGCAATGCCCTCACCACCGATCCGCAGCAACCCGCCTATTCGGTGGCTGCCGGCGAAGTGCGCAGCCGGGGATTGGACTTCGACCTGGCGGGGCAACTGGGCCGCGCCTGGCGCGCCAATGCCAGTCTGTCCCTGATCGATGCCGAGGTGGTGCGCGACAACACACTGGAAACCGGAGGCCGTTTGCTCAACGTGCCGCGCGTGAACGGCAGCCTGATGCTGATGTACGAAGGCGCGCTGGCCAATGGCGCCCGCTTCGGCGTCGGCGGCGGCGTGACGCACACGGGCCGCCGCCTGGGCGAAGCACGCACCCAGGCCCAGGCCAGCGGCGGTGCAGCGCCGTTCGATCTGCCGGCCTATACGGTGGCGCGCCTGGTCGCGCACTGGCACATCGCACGCGGCCTGCGGCTGTCGTTCGATATCGACAACCTGTTCGACAAGACCTACTACACCAGTTCCTACCAGCGCACCTGGGTGGCGCCCGGGTCGCCGCGTGCGGTCTCGCTTGGGCTGCAGGCTTCCTACTGATTGAAAGGAGAACACAGATGACCAAAATTGCACTTGAAGCGGTGGGCCTGGCGGTCCGCTATGGCACGGCTAGCGTGCTTGACTGCCTTGACTTGCGGGTACGGCAGGGCGAGATCTACGCGCTGTTGGGCGGCAACGGCGCCGGCAAATCCACCACGCTGAACGCCTTCCTCGGCTTCGCCCGCCCGGCGGAAGGCTATGCCCGCGTGTGCGGCATCGATCCCGCGGTCGATCCGCTGGCGGCGCGCGCCAGCCTGGCCTATGTACCGGAGAACGCCGCCCTGTACGAACACCTGTCGGCACGCGAGAACCTCGATTACCTGCTGCGCATGGGCGGCGCCGACGCCGCGCCCGCCATCATCGAGGCGGCGCTGGACGACGTCGGCCTGGACCCGGCAGCCTGGGACCGTCGCCTCGGCGGCTACTCCAAAGGCATGCGCCAGAAGGTTGCCATTGCATTGGCGGCGGCGCGCCTGGTGCCGGTACTGCTGCTGGACGAGCCGACGTCCGGCCTGGACCCGCATGCCAGCAGCGATTTCAATGCCCTTTTGCTCAAGCTGCGCGAGCACGGCGTCACGGTGTTCATGGTGACGCACGACCTGCTGGGTGCGGCCGAAGTCGCGGACCGCATCGGCTTCCTGGACCGCGGCCGCATTGCCCATGAACTGGCCGCGCACGGGCCGCAGCGCTTCGATGTCCAGCAGTTGTTCCAGCGCTATGCCGATGCACGGAGGGCGGCATGAGGCCCGCGTTTGCCGCCACCGCGTGGCGGGTGGCGCTGGAGGAATGGCGCGCCTTGCGGCGCAGCAGGGTCGCCGTTGCTGCGGCGGGCCTGCTGCTGGTGCTGACACTGGCGGCCATCATGGTCAGCCTGGAACGCGCCCACAGTGTGGAAGCGCAGCGTGCCCGCCTCCAGCAGCAGGCCGACGAGCAGTGGAACAGCCAGCCGGACCGCCATCCGCACCGGGTGGTGCATTTCGGGCACTACGTGTTCCGCCCGCTGACCGCCCTCGCCTTCTTCGACTTCGGCGTGGCGCCTTTCACCGGCAGCACGCTGTACCTGGAAGGGCACCGCCAGAACAGCGCCAACTTCAGCGACGCCGGCCAATCCTCGCTGCTGCTGCGCTTCGGGCAATTGACGCCGGCCTTCGTGCTGCAGGTGCTGGCTCCTTTGCTGCTGGTGTTCCTGGGGTTCGGCGCCCTGGCGCGCGAGCGCGAGCGCGGGCAACTGCGGCTGATGCTGGCGCATGGCGTCGGCGGCGGCGCGCTGGTGACGGGCAAGCTGGCGGCGCACGGCGCGTTGGCCCTCATGCTGGCGGCGCCGGCGCTGGCAGCCCTGCTGCTGATCGCAGCGGCCGATCCGCTGCTCGTGGCGCCGGCCAGCTGGCTGGCGCTGGGCTATGCCGCCTACCTGCTATCGTGGTCGGCTGCTGCGGTCTTGCTTTCCGCCCTGGCGCGGCGGGCGCGCGATGCGTTGCTCGTGCTGGTCGGCGCCTGGGCCCTGATGGCGGTGCTGCTGCCGCGCGTGCTGCCCGACCTGGCTTCCAGCATGGTGCCGCGCCCTACCCGCATCGAAATGGAAGCAGCCGTCCACGCCGAACTGGCGCGCATCGGCGACAGCCATAATCCGGACGATCCCTACTTCCGCAATTTCCGCGACAGCGTGCTGAAACGCTATGGCGTCAGCAAGGTCGAGGACCTGCCCGTCAACTACAAGGGGCTGGTGATCGAGGAAGGCGAGCGCCTGACCAGCGAGCTGTTTTTGTCCAGCATGCAGCGCGACTTTGCACGCCAGGCCGCGCAGGGCGGCGTGCTGGATACGGCGGCGCTGGCGGTGCCGCTGCTGGCCCTGCGCAGCATGTCGGCGGCGCTGGCTGATACCGACCGGGCGGCGCACGAGCGCTTCCTTCTGGCCGGCGAAGACTATCGCTATCGCCTGATCCAGGCGCTGAACCGGCTGCACGCCGAAAAAGTGAAGTACCACGACGACCGCGCCCAGCGCATTTCGGCTGACTACTGGCGCGCGCTACCACGCTACCGCCATCCCCCCACCCCGCTGCAACGCACGGTCGCGCAGCGCGTATGGCCCGCGCTGGCCATCCTCGCCGGCTGGCTGGGCGCCGCGGCATTGCTGGCCGCCTGGGTCGCGCGCCGTCTGGAAAGGAATATCTGAATGAATAACTGGAAATTCGAACTCCTGCTGTTGCTACGCTCGCGGCCTGCGGCTGCGGCGCTCGTGGTGCTGGCGCTATTGTCCGCACTGTCGGTCTGGAACGGCATGCGGGCGATGGGCGCTCAGCGCGTCGCGCTTGAGCGGATCGCCGCCGTCCATGCCGCCGACCTTGCGGAACGGGCAGAACGCCAGCCTGCCGACGGCGATGCCGGGCTCACAGCCTACTACACACCTCACCTGACCTTCGACCCGGCGTCACCGTTGGCCTTTGCCGCCATTGGGCAACGGGACGTCCAGCCCTATGCGCTGCAGGTGCGCGCCCTGGGACTGCAAGCGCAGCTCTACGAATCGGAAGCGATCAACCCCGAGCTGGCTGCGCCGGGACGATTCGACTTCGCCTTTGTGCTGGTCTACCTGGCGCCGCTGTTCATCATCGCCCTGATGCACGACATGGTCAGCGGCGAGCGCGAGGCCGGGCGCTTGCGCTTGCTCTCTTCCCTGCCCGGCAAGCCTGGTGCGTTGTGGCGCCGCCGCGTGCTGCTGCGGCTTGCCCTGGTTGCCGCGGCCCTGCTCTTGCCGCTGCTTGCCGCTGCACTGCTGTCCGGCGCCAGCCCAGGTGAAACGGGCCTGATGGCGGGCGCAGCGCTGCTCTACCTTGTTTTCTGGTGCGGCGTGGCCGCCTGGGGCGCGGCGGTGGCACGTAACGCAGCTGCGGGCGCTGCGTTGTTGCTGGGCGTCTTCGTGCTGCTGGCACTGGTGCTGCCGACGACAGTCAACGCTGCGCTGGAGCGGGCGATCCCGGTTGCGCAAGGCGCGGAACTGGCCCTGGCGCAGCGCCAGGCGGTGCATACGGCGTGGGATAGACCGAGGGAGGAGACGATGCAGCGTTTTTTCCGCACCCATCCCGAGTGGAAAGACACGGCGCCGCTGCCGGACGGCTTCCATTGGAAGTGGTATTACGCCATGCACCAGGCCGGGGATGACATAGTTGCTGGACAGGCAGCGCAGTACCGCAGCGCACTGTGGTCGCGTGAACAGTGGACGCGCAACGCGGGATTATTGCTGGCGGGAGTGAATGTGCAGGTGCTGCTGCATCGGCTGGCGGGAACCGATATGCAGGCCCGCCTGGCCTACCAGGATCGCGTGGCGGCCTACCATGAGCGGGTGCGGCGCCACTTCTATCCTTACGTATTTGACGAGAAGCCATTCGGCGCGGCGGACTTCACACGGCTGCCAGTGTTTGTCCCGGCGCCGGGCGCCGGCTTGCCGCCTGCCCCGCTGGCCTGCGCACTGGCCCTGTTGGCGGGCGCCGCGCTGGCGCTCGGGCTGCGCAGCACAGCTCGTGTCTCACTTGGGGTGTGACCCCATGGTATGACACGGGCTCGGCTGTTTTACAGCTTGATGAAGTGCTCGCGGTAGTACTTGAGCTCTTCGATCGATTCGATGATGTCGGCCAGGGCGGTGTGTTTCTGGGCTTTCTTGAAGCCGGCCACCATTTCCGGTTTCCAGCGGCGGCCCAGCTCCTTCAGGGTCGACACGTCGATATTGCGGTAGTGGAAGAAGGCCTCCAGCTTCGGCATGTACTTGACCATGAAGCGGCGGTCTTGGCCGATGGTGTTGCCGCACATCGGGGATTTGCCGTTCGGCACCCATTGGCGCATGAAGGCGATGAATTCGGCTTCTGCCTGGGCTTCGGTCACGGTCGACGCTTTCACGCGGTCGATCAGGCCGGAGCGGCCGTGGGTGCCCTTGTTCCAGGCGTCCATCTTGTCCAGCGTTTCGTCCGACTGGTGGATCGCCAGCACCGGGCCTTCCGCCAGCACGTTCAGGTGCATGTCGGTGACCACCATTGCCACTTCGATAATGCGGTCGGTCTCAGGTTCCAGGCCGGTCATCTCCATGTCGACCCACACCAGGTTCATTTCATTCGGGCGCTGTGGGGTGACCGGGGTTGCTGGGGTGTCGTTCGCTTGTGACATAATTCTCTCTAAGACAATATAAGGCAGGTTAATCCGCCATTTTCTCACAGGCACAGAATGTATTCACACGCGTTTTCGTATTTGTTCATTGCTTTTTTAACATCAACTCTGGTGCTGCGCTTCTGGCTCGCTTCGCGCCACATCCGCCATGTATTGCAAAACCGTGCCGCCGTGCCAGCCGATTTCGCGGAAAAGATCCCGCTCGCCGCCCACCAGAAAGCCGCCGATTACACCATCGAGCGCACCAAGCTTGGACTGCTGAACATGATGGTGTCCAGCATCATGCTGATCTGCCTTACCTTGCTGGGCGGCCTGCAATGGCTCTCGGCCACCTTGTTCAATGCCACCGGCGGCGGCATGGCTTACCAGCTTGGCCTGATCGTTGCTGTCTGCGTCATATCGGGCCTGGTCGACCTGCCGCTCGACTATTACCGCCAGTTCAAGCTGGAAGAACGCTTTGGCTTCAACAAGATGAGCAAGCGCCTGTTCTTCATCGACCTGCTCAAGGGTGTCGGCGTGGCTGGCGCGATCGGCCTGCCGCTGGTGTGGGTCATCCTGGTGCTGATGGAAAAATCGGGCAGCCAGTGGTGGCTGTATGCCTGGTTCGTATGGTGCGGCTTCCAGTTGCTGGTGATGGCGCTCTACCCTAACCTGATTGCGCCGCTGTTCAACAAATTCACGCCGCTGGCCGACGAATCGCTGAAGCAGCGCATCGAAGGCCTGATGGCGCGCGTGGGCTTCGCCTCCAAGGGCCTGTTCGTGATGGACGGGTCCAAGCGCAGCGCGCATGGCAATGCTTACTTCTCCGGCTTCGGCGCGGCCAAGCGCATCGTGTTCTACGATACCCTGGTGTCCAGCCTGTCGCCGCAGGAAGTCGAGGCGGTGCTGGCGCACGAGCTGGGTCACTTCAAGCTGAAACACATCATCAAGCGCATCGTGGTGATGTTCGGCCTGTCATTGGGTTTCCTCGCCTTGCTTGGCTACCTGAAAGGCCAGCTTTGGTTCTACACCGGCCTGGGCGTGAACCCGATCATCGTGCCCGGCCAGTCCAACGACGCACTGGCGCTGCTGCTGTTCATGCTGGTGCTGCCGGTATTTACCTTCCTGTTTGGCCCGCTGACTTCGCTCAGCTCGCGCAAGCACGAGTTCGAGGCCGATGCCTTCGCCGCCAAGCATACCGATGCGCGCGATCTGGTGTCGGCCCTGGTCAAGATGTACGAGGACAATGCGTCGACCCTGACGCCTGATCCGCTGCATTCGGCCTTCTACGATTCGCACCCGCCCGCCAGCGTGCGGATTCGTCAACTTAACCTGGCGGCATCTCAATGACAGCGAATATCCAAACTGCGGCCGATTTGCGCGCGCTGCGCTGCAGCCACCAGACCCAGGCCCTGGACGCCCCTGAGGCGCTGCGCCTGGTCCAGTTGCTGGATGGCTGGAGCATGGCCAGCGGCAAGCTGGTGAACACTTTCGGCTTCAATAACTACTACGAGACGATGGCTTTCGTGAATGCGCTGGCCTACATCTCCCACCGCGAAGACCATCACCCCGAACTGGTGGTTGGCTACAAGACCTGCCAGGTGCGCTACGACACGCACTCGGTCAACGGCTTGTCGATCAATGACTTCATTTGCGCCGCCAAGGCCGATGCATTGGGCCAGGCATGAGCAAGGGGACCAAACGCACCGGCACCATCATCGCAGCCCACGGCCGCCATTACCTGGCCGAAGCGGACGGCCAGCGCCTGCAGTGCGTCACGCGCGGCAAGAAAACCAATGTGGCGGTCGGCGACATCGTCGACCTGACCCTGACTTCGCCCGACCAGGCCGTGATCGACAAGATCCAGGAGCGCAAGACGCTGCTGTACCGCTCCGACCAGTACAAATCCAAGCTGCTGGCCGCCAATGTCGACCAACTGTTCATCGTGGTCGCAACGGAACCAAGCTTCTCGGACGACCTGGTGTCGCGCGCCCTGGTGGCCGCAGAGGCGGCAGGCATTCACGTGCGCCTGCTGCTGAACAAGGTTGATGTGACCGACATGCTGGAACACGCGCGCAAGCGCCTGCAGGTCTATTCGGCGATGGGCTACGAAGTGATCGAAGTCTCGGCCACCGGCCAGCCCGAGCAGACTGGCGCAACGCTGGCGCCGCTGCTGCAAGGGCATTCCTCGATCCTGATCGGCCAGTCCGGCATGGGCAAGTCTTCGCTGATCAACATCCTGGTGCCGGACGCCGATATTGCCACGCGCGAGATCAGCGAGGCGCTCGACACCGGCAAGCACACCACTACCTTCACCCGCCTGTATCATGTGGGCCCGGATTCAAGCGTGATCGATTCGCCTGGCTTCCAGGAGTTCGGGCTTTACCACCTGAGCGAAGGCATGCTGGAACGGGCCTTCCGCGATTTCCAGCCCTATCTTGGCGGCTGCCGGTTCTATAACTGCCGCCACCTGAGCGAGCCGCAATGCGCGGTGCTGGAGGCCGTCGACGACGGCAAGATCGCGAAAATGCGGCATGCGCTGTACGGCCAGTTGTTGCACGAGTCCTCGCAAACGCTTTATTGACGGGACGCCGATGCAGCTTCTGTTTGCCGATGACGATGCCGTTGCGCAGTGGGAGCTCGAGCTGCTGCCCTTGCGCGGCATCGCGCGGCTTCCGGTGCTGCTGCCCTTGGCCTGGCATTTGCGCCAGCGCGACGGCACGCGCGCGCAGGCGCTGGCGCGCGAAGCAGCCGCCCTGCTGCCCCTGGCTCACCTGCCGGGCGATGCACGCGCTTCGCTGGAAGGGCGACTGTACCTGGTCGACGGCGAAATCCGCTGGCTGCTTGGCGAACTCGATGTCGCCGCCAGCCTCGCCTCGCGCGCGCTGGAGGTGTTCGAAGCACAAGACGACAATATCGGCCGGGCCGACGCCCATTGGCTGAAAGCCTGGATCTCGGTCGACCGCGGCAACCATGGCCAGCGCGATGCTGAACTGGAAGCCTGCTCCAACGCAGCCCATGCGGCGGCCGACGAGCAGCGCGCCACCATTGCGGATGCGGTGCAGGCGCGTTGGGCGGCATTGCGCGACCTGCACGCCGCGACAGAGCGCTGGGGCGAGCGGTTCAACATGTCGGTGGAAGCGCCGCCCAGCGTGGAATGCTGGATCAACGACTTCTTCGCCATCGCGGCCAGCCAGGCCGGCGATATCGGCAATTCGGCCAGCTTCTACATCCGCAGCTATGAGGCCGCGCTGCAAACGGGGCAGATTCGCGCTGCAGCCACGGCCGCCATCAATATCGCGGAAAAATTCTCGCAACTGAACGACCACCACTCCGGCCTGGAGTGGATGCAGCGCGCCATGGACCTGGCCAAACCTACCGGTTGGCCGCGCAGCATCGGCTCCTGCCTGGTGCACACGGCCGACATCGTGCGCCGCCTTGGCCGGCTTGGCGCGGCGGAAGAGCTGCTGCGCGAGGCGCTGGTGATCCTGGCGCCGCAAGCGAACGGCCGCACCTACGCCATCGCCTTGCAGCATCTGGGCGAACTGTGCCTGGACAAGAAGGATTACGGCGAGGCGCTGGACGCTTTCCAGCGGCTGTCGGAGCGCGCGGAAGCCTTGCAGCAGGGCGACTTCAAGATCGTCGCGCTGCGCGGCCAGGCCCATGCCCTGTGCTTTCTCAATCGTTCGCTGGAAGCGCTGGACATGGCGCTGATGGCGGTGGAACGCGCATCGCGCCACCATAATGCATTCCACCATGTGGCGGCACTGCGGGTGCTGGCCCTGATCCACGGCCAGCTCCAGCTGTCCGCGCCGCCCGGCATGCGGGCGCCCAACGCCCGCCTGCATTACCTGCACCAGGCCCTGGAAGCGGCACAGACCATCAAAGGCTACACAGTGCCGGGCGACCTGTACGACGCACTGGGCGCCGAGTACGCGCGCCTGGGCGATTTCGGCCGTGCTTATGAAATGGCGACCGCGGCCAGCGCCGCGCGCGAAAAGACCCACACGCTGGACGCCACCAGCCGCGCCATCGCCATGCAGGTGCACCACCAGACGGAACAGGCGCGTGCGGAAGGCCTGCATCATCGCGAGCTGGCCATGTCCGAAGCGCGCCGCGCCGAAGTGCTGCAGCAAACCACCAAGCTGCTGGAGCGGCTATCGGCCATCGGCCAGGAAATCACTACCCACCTCGACGCAGGCGCCGTGTTCCAGGCGCTGGACCGCCATACCCACGCCCTGCTGTCGGCCAATACCTTCGCGGTCTACCTGGTCGATCCGGCAGGCCGCCAACTGGAGCGCGCCTTCGGCGTGGAAGCCGGCCAGGCCCTGCCGCGCAACGCAATCCCGCTCGAACACCCTACTGCCTACACCGCGCAATGCCTGCGCGAACGGCGCGAGGTGTATATCGACCAGATTCCCCCCGAGCGCGACAGCACGGTCACGCCCGGCACGGCGGCCAGCCGCAGCGCGCTATACGTGCCGCTGCTGGTGGGCGAGCGGACGTTGGGCGTGATGACGGCGCAAGCCATGCATGCCAACGCCTACGGCGAGCGGGAACGGCTGATTTTCCGCACCCTGTGCGCGTACGGCGCCATCGCGCTCGATAACGCCATCGCCTACCGGCAGCTGCAGGAAACCCAGTCGCAGCTGGTGTCGCAGCAAAAGCTGGCGGCGCTGGGCGCGCTGATGGCAGGCGTGGCGCATGAACTGAATACGCCGATCGGCAACAGCCTGCTGATTGCCAGCACGCTGGAACAGAAAACCACCGAACTGGAAGAGGTGGTCAACGGCCGGGGGCTGCGCAAATCCGAGCTGCTGGCCTACATCGACGACGCGCGTAAGGCTTCCACCCTGGTCATGCGCGGCCTGCACAGCGCGGCCGACCTGGTGTCAAGCTTCAAGCAGGTGGCGGTGGACCGCACCACCGAGCAGCGGCGCATCTTCAACCTGCACCAGGTGACGCATGAAGTGGTGGCGACGGTGATGAACCGCATCCGCAAGGACGGCCACACGATCGCATTCGAAGTGCCGGAGCTGATCATGCTGGACAGCTATCCCGGCCCCTTCGGCCAGGTCATCACGAACCTGATCAACAACGCCTTGCTGCACGCCTTTGACGGCCGCGAAGGGGGCCATCTGCACCTGCTGGCGGCCACGCCGATGGAAGGCCGCGTGCTAATATCGTTCAGTGACGACGGCAGCGGCATCGCGCCGGAGAACCAGACACGCATCTTCGACCCGTTTTTTACCACCAAACTGGGACAGGGCGGCTCCGGGCTGGGGTTATCAATCAGTTACAACATCGTCACTTCCCTGCTGGGCGGCCAGATCGCCGTCGACAGTAGTAGCGCAGGCACCACCTTCACGCTGGACCTGCCGATATCGGCGCCGCGGCATGACCCCGAACGCCCGGCCACGATTTATTGAAATGCCCGTATAATCTTTAGTCCACCGCAGCAAAACTTTGCAAAGATGTCTATACCACCTAAAAGCATCAAGCACTATCTCCAGTTCAACGACCTGACCCTGGAGGAGTACGAATATGTGATCGCCCGCGCAGCGGAAATCAAGCGCAAATTCAAGGCCTACGAGATTTACCACCCGCTGATCGACCGTACCCTGGTCATGGTGTTCGACAAGAATTCGACCCGTACCCGCCTGTCCTTCGAGGCCGGCATGCACCAGCTGGGCGGCGCTGCGATCTACCTGAATACCCGCGACTCCCAACTGGGCCGCGGCGAGCCGGTGGAAGACGCGGGCCAGGTCATGTCCCGCATGTGCGACATCATCATGGTGCGCACCTTCGGCCAGGACATCATCGAACGTTTCGCTGCGCATTCGCGCGTGCCGGTGATCAATGGCCTGACCAACGAACACCATCCATGCCAGGTATTTGCCGACATCTTCACCTATATCGAGCATCGCGGCTCGATCAAGGGCAAGGTCGTGGCCTGGGTGGGCGACGCCAACAACATGCTGTATTCCTGGCTGCAGGCAGCCGAAGTGTTCGGCTTCCACGTCAATGTCTCCACGCCGCACGGCTACGACATGGACATGTCGCTGGTATCGACCGACCGCTACACCGTCTTCGCCAACCCGTCCGACGCCTGCGAAGGCGCAGACCTGGTCAACACCGACGTGTGGACCTCGATGGGCTACGAAGAAGAAAACGCGGCACGCCTGAAGGCCTTCGACGGCTGGATCGTCGATTCCGCCAAAATGTCCCGCGCCAAGCCGGACGCCCTGTTCATGCACTGCCTGCCGGCGCACCGCGGCGAGGAAGTATCCGCCGAAGTCATCGACGGCCCGCAATCCGTGGTCTGGGACGAAGCCGAGAACCGCCTGCACGTACAGAAGGCCCTGATCGAATATTTGCTGCTGGGCAAGATTGCTCAATAAATGGGGACGTACCCCATTTTTCAGGCAACACCAACCAAAACCAACTGACTGAGAAAATCATGAGCGACGTAAAGAAAGTAGTCCTCGCCTACTCCGGCGGCCTGGACACCTCCGTGATCCTGAAATGGCTGCAGGACAACTACCAGTGCGAAATCGTGACCTTCACCGCCGACCTGGGCCAGGGTGAAGAGCTGGAGCCGGCGCGCGCCAAGGCGCTGAAATTCGGCATCAAGCCTGAGAACATCTTCATCGACGACGTGCGCGAAGAGTTCGTACGTGACTTCGTCTTCCCTATGTTCCGCGCCAACACCGTGTACGAAGGCGAGTACCTGCTGGGCACCTCGATCGCACGTCCGTTGATCGCCAAGCGCCTGATCGAGATTGCCAACGAGACCGGCGCCGACGCCATCTCGCACGGCGCCACCGGCAAGGGCAACGACCAGGTTCGCTTCGAACTGGGCGCCTATGCACTGAAGCCAGGCGTGCGCGTGATCGCTCCATGGCGCGAGTGGGACCTGCTGTCGCGCGAGAAGCTGTTGAAATACGCGGAAGATGCCGGCATCGAAATCGACATGAAGCACAAGAACGGCGGCGCGCCCTACTCGATGGACGCCAACCTGCTGCACATCTCGTTCGAAGGCCGCCACCTGGAAAACCCCAGTGCGGAAGCCGAAGAATCGATGTGGCGCTGGACCGTCAGCCCGGAAGCTGCACCGGACCAGCCGGAATACCTCGACATCGAATTCGAAAAGGGCGACATCGTGGCCCTGAACGGCAAGCGCATGTCCCCTGCCACGGTGCTGACTGAACTGAACCGCCTGGGCGGCAAGCACGGCATCGGCCGCCTGGACCTGGTGGAAAACCGCTACGTCGGCATGAAGTCGCGCGGCTGCTACGAAACCCCTGGCGGCACCATCATGCTGAAGGCGCACCGCGCCATCGAGTCGATCACCCTGGACCGCGAAGTGGCCCACCTGAAGGACGACCTGATGCCGCGCTACGCCTCGCTGATTTACAACGGCTACTGGTGGGCGCCGGAGCGCGTCGCGCTGCAAACCCTGATCGACCACACCCAGGCCACCGTGAACGGCTGGGTACGCGTCAAGCTGTACAAGGGCAATGTGATCGTTGTCGCGCGCGATTCGAAGACCGATTCGCTGTTCGACCAGACCATCGCCACCTTCGACGAAGACGGCGGCGCCTACAACCAGGCTGACGCCGGCGGCTTCATCAAGCTGAACGCGCTGCGCATGCGTATCGCTGCCAACGCAAGGAACAAGCGCGGCCAATAAACTGCCCCGCTCTCCTGGGACGGGCCGCTTTGCGCGGCCCGTTTTTTTTGCTACATTGCCTTGGAAGAAAGCCCCTCGTCCCGGAGACCCGCGCATGAACAATATCAGCATCAAGAACAAACTCTACCTCGGCTTCGGCAGCATAGTAGCAATCATCTTGCTACTATTGATCCTGGCGTACAGCAATTTCGCCAGCCTGACTGACGCAAACCGGTGGGACCGGCATACGATGGAGGTGCTGATCGAGATTGACCGCGTCAACAACGCTTCGCTGCAGATCCAAGTGGACGCGCGGGGCTACATCCTGACCGGCAACGAAAGCTTTATCGCCAGCGAAAAAGAGAATGCAGAGTTGCTACGCCAGCACATGGCGAAAGCGGTCCAGCTCACCGCAGACAACCCACAGCAAAATGAACGCCTGAAACGAGCGCAATCTCTGCTGGCCAACTGGGCCGACGTGAATATCCGGCGCCAGATCGACAAGCGCCGCGCGCTGGCCGACACCAAGGGTGCGGCAGAAATATTGGGGCAATCGACGGAGCTGAAAGAAGCGGGCGCCATCGTCGGCAGCGCGCGCGAGCTGCTGGAACAGGCGAGTGATGAAGAACGGCGCCTGCTGGCGGAACGCAGCACAAAGGCGGTCGACTTGCATGCCAGCCAAAACAAGCTGCTGATTGGCGGCGGGCTTGCGGTGATCGCACTGTCGCTGCTCATTTCCTACACGCTCGGCCGGGCAATCCTCGGCCCGCTATCGAACCTGACCGCGGCGTTGACGCGCCTTGGCAACGGTGAGCAGGCGGCGCGCATTGAGATAAGTTCGCGCGACGAGCTAGGCAAGGTGAGCGAAGACTTCAATAAAATGGCACAGCAGCTGCAGGAAGGAGCCCAACGCGAACAGGCGCAAACCAATGACCTGCGCGCCAAGGTCGATGCACTGCTGACAGTGGTCTCGCGCGCTACAAGCGGAGACTTGACGGGCAAGATCCCGGTCACCGGCGAGGATGCCGTCGGGCAGCTGGGCGAAGGCTTGCAGCGCATGTTCGACAACCTGCGCCAGCTTCTGAACAATGTACAGAAGGCGGGCATCCAGGTCACCACGTCGGCCACCGAGATTGCAGCTTCGGCCAAGCAGCAGGAAGCCACCGGCGTCGAGCAGGCCCAGACCTCAGTCGAGGTGCTCAGCACCACCAAGGAGATTTCATCGAATACCTCGCAATTGTTGAAGACCATGGAAGACGCGACTGCGGTGGCCGATTACACCACAACAGCGACTTCCGAGGCGCAGGGCAACCTGCGCCGCATGGACCAGACCATGCAGAACATGGTCAACGCGACCGACTCGATCAATGCCAAGCTGGCGGCCTTGTCGGAGAAGGCTTCCAACATCAACTCCGTGCTGACCACGATTACCAAAGTGGCCGACCAGACCAACATCCTGTCGCTGAACGCCGCCATCGAGGCCGAAAAAGCAGGCGAAGCGGGCCGCGGCTTCTCGGTGGTGGCAACCGAAATCCGCCGCCTGGCCGACCAGACTTCGGTATCGACCTGGGATATCGAACAGATGCTGAAGGAAATGCAGTCCGCCGTCTCGGCCAGCGTGATGGGCATGGACAAGTTCTCGGAGGAGATCCGCCGCAGCGTGGGCGAGGTGCGCCAGGTAACCGACCAGTTGTCGGGCGTGATGGACCAAGTGCAGAAGCTGGCACCCCAATTCGACGCTGTGCTGCAGGGTATGCAGTCGCAGGCCGTCGGTGCGCAGCAGATCAGCGAGACCATGATGCAGCTAAACGACGCCACCCAGCAGACCGTCGAATCGCTGAAGGCAACCAGCGAGGCCGTGCACCAGCTGCAATACGCGGCCGGCGACCTGCAATCGAGCGTCTCCACTTTCGCCGTGAACGCATGAAAGTATTAGTCTTCCACATTGGCGCCGACCGCTACGGTCTTCCGTTGCGGCAGGTGCGGCGCGTGCTGCCCCTGCTGGAACTGAAGGGCATCCCGTTGGCGCCGGACAGTGTGGCGGGCTTGTTGAACCTGCACGGTGCGCCGATGCCGGTGATCGACCTGTCGCGCATCAGCGGCAGGGCGCCGTCGCGGCAGCATTACGACACGCGCATCGTGGTGAGCGATTACACGGCGCCCGATGGCGCAGTGCACGCGCTGGGACTGATGGCCGAACGGGTGCAGGGCGTGCAGGACGTGGCGCCGCAAGACCTGGCGCCAAGCGGCGTGCAGGCGGCGCCGTTCCTGGGCCGGGTCGCAGGCGACGCGCAAGGCATGGTGCAACTGGTCGAGGTCAATGACCTGTTGCCAGCCGAGTTGCGGGCGCGCCTGTTCCCGGCGGAGGCTGGGGCGGGATGAACGTACTCACCACATTGCGCCGCCTGACCGGCATGAACCTGGCCCGCAACACGGTCGAACTGGCGGTAAGGCGGCGCATGGAGGCGACGGGCGCAACGGAGCGCAAGGCTTACGTCGACCGGCTGGACGAAGCGGAGCTGCGCGAACTGGTGGAACTGGTGGTGGTACCGGAATCGTGGCTGTTCCGCGATGCGCAAGCTTTCGCCGCGGCGGTTGCGTTTGTGCGCCAGCGGCTGGACGAAGGGTCCAGGCTCGTGCGCATCCTGTCGGTGCCCTGCGCCGGCGGCGAAGAGCCTTATTCGATGGCGATGGCGCTGTTCGATGCAGGAGTGAAGCCGCAATCGTTCATGATCGATGCCGTGGATATCAGCGCTGCCTGCATCATGCGCGCCGAGGCCGGGGTATTTGGACGCAATGCGTTCCGCGGACGGGAATTGTCGTTCCGCGACCGCTATTTCACCTGGTCCGGCGACGATGAACTGTATCGCATCGATGACGCGCTGCGGGCGCGCATCCGTTTCGGCCAGGGCAGCATCCTGGAAGGCGAGCTTGGAACGGCGCGCCAGTATGACGTGATTTTTTGCCGCAACCTGCTGATCTATTTCGACGAGCCCACCACCGCTGCTGCCATTGCACGGTTGTCTGAATACCTGGCCAGTGACGGCATGATCCTGGCCGGATACGCAGAAGTGCCCTCCTTCGTGCGTCACGGCTTTTCGCCGCTGCCGCACCGCCAGGCATTCGCCCTGCGCAAGGACATCAAACGCTCGGTGGCGCCGGAGCAAGCCACCGCATCCGCTGCGCCGGCCTTGGCAAGCCTTCCGGCACGCGACAGACGCCCTGCCCCGGTAGCGCCGCGCCCGCCCCATGCCAACCGCGCTAACGCCAGCGCAAGCGCAACGTCCCGTCCCGTCGCCGCCGGCGACGAATCCCTGCTCACGCATGCGCGCAAGCTGGCCGACGCCGGAAAACTGCTGGAAGCCGATGCCGCCTGCCGCGAATTCCTCGCCCTGCAGCCCGAGTCGGCCGAAGCGTATTTCATCCTCGGCCTGCTGGCTGAAACCACCGGCAAGCCGGTCGATGCCGAAGCACACCTGAAGCGCTGCCTCTACCTGCAACCGGACCATTACGAAGCCCTGTGCCACCTGGCCCTGCTGCAGGAGCAAGGCGGCAACAGCCGCGCCGCCGCAACGTTGAAAGCACGTGCCGCGCGCGCTTTCCAGCGCCAGCAGCCACAGTGATAGCCGACCAAGACAATGACTGATCAAATCCAAGACCTCGACGCCTGCTGGAACCGTATCGGCGTCGCCGGCGACCATAGCTGCGAGATCCTCGACAAGGCTGTCCACT
Organism: Pseudoduganella sp. S-14; assembly: GCF_049913285.1. Lineage (GTDB taxonomy): Bacteria > Pseudomonadota > Gammaproteobacteria > Burkholderiales > Burkholderiaceae_D > Rugamonas. The sequence goes on along the minus strand of NZ_CP183991.1, from coordinate 2,330,105 downwards.
GCCGCAATTGCGACGTGTATGCCGGCGCCGCATTACGCAACCTGCAGCGGCCCGTCGATCCTGGCTACTTGCGCGAATGGGCCGAACACTTCCGCGCCCCGCAAGACGAGGGCGCGCGCCACGACAGCACCTGCGTCGCCTTTCGCATTGGCCGCGAGTGGCTCTCCCTGCCGGCCAATATGTTCCAGCAAATCGCGCCAAAAGCCATTCCCCATCGCCTGCCGCACCGCAATGCGCGCGGACTGCGCGGCGTCGTCAACGCTGGCGGCAAGCTGTATCCCTGCATTTCGCTGGCCGAACTGCTGGGCATCGACGAAGCCGGCGGCGACGCAGCCAGCGGCCGCCATGTTTTTGCCCGCATGCTGCTGGTGCAGTGGGAGGGCCAGTCCTACGCCCTGCCGGTGGCGGAACTGCACGGCATCATCCGCTATGCAGCCAGCGAGCTGAAGCCGCCTGCCGCCACCATCAACAAAGGCATTGAGCGTTACCTGGCCGGGGTGCTGCCGCACCAGGACATGCAGGTGGGCTGCCTGGACGACAGCCTGCTCGGCCACCAGCTAGCGAGGACCTTGCGATGACCGACAAGAAGGATGACCTGAGCCAGTTCTCCATGCTGGACCTGTTTCGCATGGAGGCCGACAGCCAGACCCAGATCCTGACCGACGGCCTGCTGGCCTTCGAGCGCCGCAACGACCCGGCTGCCGTGGAATCGATGATGCGCGCCGCGCACTCGATCAAGGGGGCCGCCTCCATCGTTGGGCTGGAGATGATCGTGCAACTGGCCCACGGCATGGAAGATGCATTCATCGCCGCCCAGGCAGGCAAGCTGAAACTGACTGCCAACCGGGTGGACGCCCTGCTGGCCGCGGTCGACCTGATCGTGCAGTGCTCGCGCCTCAATGGCGACCTGGATGCCTGGCTGGCGGCGAATAGCACGCAAGTCGGCAAGACCATGAATGATGTGCAGGGCATTGCCTTCTTGCCCGAGCCGGTCGAACTGCCGGCTGCCCTGCCGCCGCCCGCGCCGGCCATCAAGGCGGCGATCAAGGCGGCGCCGGCAGCGGCGCCGGCGCCTGAGATCGGGCCGGAGAGTCTGGTCGCGGCGGCGCCGGCCGACGGCGTAGCGGAACTGCCGGTGCCCGGCCGCTCCCTGCCGCCGATGAAAACCGCACAAAACTTCGACCGCCTGCTCGCGCTGGCGAGCGAAGCCCGCATCAACGCCCACCAGTTGCATCCCCTGATCCAGGGCATGCAGCGCTACAAGCGCAACCAGGCCGCCCTGTTCGCGGTGCTGGAAGACGTGATGGAAGCCGCATCCCGCACCAGCGACCCGGCACTGAAGGAAAAGGCCCTGCTGGCGATCCAGAAAAGCCAGCCGCTCAAGCAATTCATGCTGGAGCACATCGCCGACATTGAAAACTACGAGCGCCGCCTGCTCACGGGCTCCGAAAACATGGTCGATGAAGTGCTGTCGCTGCGCATGCGGCCTTTCCGCGACTGCATCCAGCACTTCCCGCGCATGGTGCGCGACCTGGCCCGCAACCTGGGCAAGGACGTGGTGCTGCAAGTGGAAGGCGAAGACACGCTGGTCGACCGCGACATTCTGCTGCGCATCGAAAGCCCGCTCAACCACATGCTGCGCAACGCCGTCGACCACGGCATGGAAAGCGCGCAAGAAAGGCTTGCAGCCGGCAAGCCGGCCAGCGGCACCATCGTGATGGAGGCACGCCACCGCGCCGGCATGCTGAATATCGAGATCAGCGACGACGGCCGCGGCGTCGATCCGGAAAAAATACGCAGCACCGTCATCGAGCGCAAGATGGCCACCGAGCAGATGGTAGCGGCCATGTCGCACGCAGAGTTGATGGAATTCCTGTTCCTGCCGGCCTTCAGCCTGAAGGGAGGCATTACCGAGATTTCAGGCCGCGGCGTTGGCCTGGACATCGTGCACGACACCATCCGCCAGCAGAACGGCACGGTACGCATCGAGTCGGAACTGGGCAAAGGCTTCCGCACTTCGATCACGCTGCCGCTGACGCAATCGATCGTGCGCGCCCTGGTGGTCGACGTCAAGGGCGAAGCCTACGCGGTGCCCATCGTCAAGGTGGAGCGCGTCCTCATGGTGCAGCAAAGTGCCGTGCACACGCTGGAGAACAAGCAGTTCTTCGACCATAACGGTGAACATCTTGGCCTGGTGGCCGCGGCCCAGGTGCTGGAACTGGGCGATATGGAACATGCCGAGGAAATGCCCGTCGTCGTCATCGGCAGCAGCGCGCGCCGCTATGCCCTGGTAGTGGACAAGATCCGCGGCGAGGAAAGCCTGGCAGTGCAGGCGATCGACCCGATTTTCGGCAAGATGCGCGATATTTCAGCCGCCGCCCTGCTGGACGACGGCGAACCGGTATTGATCCTGGACGTACCGGACCTGTTGCTTTCCGTGGAAAAGCTGCTGGAAGAAGGCGGCCTGCATCAACTTACGCGCGCAGACCACGCCGGACGGCGTAGAATGAAACGCATTCTTGTCGTGGACGATTCGCTGACAGTGCGCGAAATGGAGCGTAAATTGCTCGTCGGGCGCGGTTTTGAAGTGGACATCGCGGTCGACGGCATCGATGGCTGGAACGTGGTACGCAGCGGCGACTACGACCTGGTCATCACCGACGTCGACATGCCACGCATGGATGGCATTGAACTGGTCACCCTGATCAAGAAAGACCTGCACTTGCATAAGCTGCCCGTCATGATCGTCTCCTACAAAGACCGGCCGGAAGACCGCGCACGCGGCCTGGCTGCGGGGGCGGACTATTACCTGACCAAGGGCAGCTTCCACGACGAGACGCTGCTCGATGCAGTGTCCGACCTGATAGGCGACGCTTACCGATGAGGATCGCCATCGCCAACGATGTTCCGATGGCGGCTGAAGCGCTGCGGCGCGTGGTCGCCAGCACGCAGGAACACCAGGTGGCATGGATCGCGCGCACCGGTCTCGAAGCGGTGCTGAAATGCGCAACCGACCGCCCTGACCTGGTCCTGATGGACCTCAATATGCCGGAACTGGACGGGGTTGAAGCAACGCGCCGCATCATGGAGGAAAGTCCCTGCGCCATCCTGGTGGTGACGGGGCGCCCGCAGGACAACGTCAACCAGGTATTCCGCGCGCTGGGCGCCGGCGCGCTGGACGTCACGGCCACCCCGGTGCTGCAGGGAAAAGAAGGCGGTGATGCCGAGTTGCTGCACAAGATCAAGACCATGGACAAGTTGATCCGCCACAGCGGCGGCAACCAGTCCATGCCGCCGCGCCGGCACGCAACGCTGCCGCAACCGCGCGAAGCGGTGCTTGACACCCTGGTGGCGATCGGCGCCTCGACCGGCGGGCCGATGGCGGTGGCGCGCATCCTGGCCGGCTGGACCCCGCCTGCCAATTGCGCCGTCGTCGTGGTACAACACATCGACGAAAACTTTGCCGACCATTTCGCCAAATGGCTGTCGGAACAACTCGCGGTACCGGTGCGCGCAATTGAAAACCGCACGCCCCTGCAGGGTGGTATCGTCATGGTCGCCAAGAGCAACGACCACCTGGTACTGGATGAAAAACACCAACTGGGTTACGATGCCAACCCGAAGGATTATGCATACCGGCCTTCGGTCGATGTGTTTTTCAACTGCGTGGCACAGCACTGGAAAGGCGACGCAGTCGGCGTGCTGCTGACCGGCATGGGGCGCGATGGCGCCGAAGGCATGCTGGCACTGCGCCGCGCAGGCAAGAACACCATTGCCCAGGACCAGGCCAGCTGCGCGGTATATGGCATGCCGCGCGCCGCGATCGAACTGGACGCGGCGCAAACCATCCTGCCTCTCGATAAGATCGGCCCATTCCTGCGAAGCACGATCGGAGGCAAACTGATTTAAAGGAAAGCGATGCCTGACGTACTCACCTTGAACCTGGAAACCGAGCCAAGCCTGACCCACTTCAAGGTACGCGTGCTGCTGGTTGACGACCAGTTGATCATTGCGGAAGCGGTACGGCGCATGCTGGCCGACCAGGAAGACATCGAATTCCACTTCATCACCGATGCGCGCGAAGCGATTGCCGTCGCCAATTCGATGCAGCCCACCGTGATTCTGCAGGACCTGGTGATGCCGGAAGTGGACGGCTTTGAGCTGATCCGCCGTTTCCGCGCCGAGGAAATGCTGGCGCATGTTCCGATCATCGTGCTGTCGGCGCGCGAAGACCCCAAGCTCAAAGCACACGGCTTTGCCGTAGGCGCCAACGACTACCTGGTCAAGCTGCCCGACAAGCTGGAGCTGCTGGCGCGCGTGCGCCACCACTCGAATGCCCACATCCACCGCCTGCAGCGCGACCAGGCTTTCCGCTTCCTGCGCGAAAGCCAGCAAAAGCTCGCCGCAGCCAATGTGGAGCTGCAAAAGCTGGCCGCGCTCGACCCGCTGACCGGCATCTCCAATCGACGCCGTTTCGACGAAACGCTGGTGCTGGAATGGCAGCGCGGCAAGCGCGACAAGACGCCCTTGTCGCTGCTGATGATCGACGTAGACTATTTCAAGCAGTTCAACGACAGCTACGGCCACCCGGCGGGCGACCTGGCACTGAAAAAGGTAGCGGCAGTCATGACCGAGAACCTGAAGCGCCCGGCCGACCTGGTCACGCGCTACGGCGGCGAGGAATTTGCCATCATACTGCCGGAAACCGACAATGTCGGCGCCATGAACGTCGCCAACGCCTGCCTGCGCCAACTCGAAAAGCTGGAGATCGAAAACGCCAGCGCCCTGCCCTACGGCGTGCTGACCATGTCGATAGGCGTGCGGACCGTCGTACCGGACAAGCAATCATCATGGGACGCCCTGGTCGCAGCCGCCGACCGCGCCCTCTACGCCGCCAAGGCCGGCGGCCGCAACCGCGTCGTCAACGCAGAATGAAAGTCGGGGTCAGGTCTGGCAATCCGCCATGTTTTTCGCGATGCGAAAAACATGGCGGATTGCCAGACCTGACCCCGACTTTTAAATAAATACTGGCTCGGGTTCGAGCGTTACGCCGTAGCGGGCGCAGACGTCGGCCTGGATGGCGGCGGCCAGGGCTTGCACTTCGGTGCCGGTGGCGCCGCCGTTATTCACCAGCACCAGGGCCTGTTTTGGATAGACGCCGGCGGCGCCCATCGACTTCCCCTTCCAGCCGCATTGGTCGATCAGCCAGCCCGCAGCGAGCTTTTCGCTGCCGTCCGGCTGGCGGTGGTGCGCCAGCGTTGGGAACTTTTCCAGCAACTGGGCACAGTGCTCGGCGCTGACCACGGGATTCTTGAAGAAACTGCCGGCATTGCCGATTTGCGCCGGGTCGGGCAGCTTGCGGCGGCGGATGGCGATCACAGTGTCGGCTACCTGCTGCGGCGTTGGCGCCGCCAGGCCCTGCTCCGCCACGGCATTGGCCAGTTCGGCGTAGCGCAGGTTCGGCTGCCAGGCGCGCGGCAAGGCAAAGCTCACGTCGACGATGATCAGCTCGCGTCCTTCGTGCTTGAACATGCTGTCGCGGTAGGCGAAGCGGCAGTCGGCGCCGTCCATCTCCCGCACTTCGCCGCTGGCCGGGTCGAACGCCGTCAGCGACAGGAAACAGTCCTTGGTTTCCGCCCCATACGCCCCAATATTCTGGATTGGAGCTGCACCCACGGTACCCGGGATCAGCGACAGGTTTTCCAGGCCGCCGATGCCTTGCGCCAGCGTCCACTGCACAAAGTCGTGCCAGGTTTCGCCGGCTGCGGCGCGGACGTGGTGGTGGGTCGCGGTGCCGGCCAGGATTTCGCGGCCTTCCAGCGCGATATGCAGCACCAGGCCCGGAAAATCGCGCGTCAGCAGCAGGTTGCTGCCCCCGCCCAGCACCAGGCGCGGCATCGCGGCAAGTTGCGGATCGGCCAGGGCGCTGCGCAACAGCTCCAGCGATGTCACGCGCAGGTAATGTTTGGCGCGTACATCAATACTGAACGTATTTAAATGCTTCAGTGGGTATTCGTGCTGGAGAAAATCTGGGAAAGGCATGGGCAGATCAAGTTTTTGCTCGATTATAGTGCAATTATGACAAAAACGACCGAGCGTTCGCTTGTTTGTCCGTTAAAATGTCGCTTCTTTTGAGTCCGCCCTGTGGGCGGGTGCTTCATTGTAAAGGAAAGAATATGCCATCGTTTGACGTAGTATCCGAAGCGGACATGATCGAGGTGCGCAACGCCGTCGACCAGAGCAACAAGGAAATCTCGACCCGCTTCGACTTCAAAGGCAGCGATGCGCGCGTAGAACAAAAAGAAAACGACCTGACGGCATTCGCCGATTCGGAATTCCAGCTTGGCCAGGTACGCGACGTGCTGACCAACAAGCTGGCCAAACGCAAGGTCGACGTGCGCTTCCTCGACGAAGGCAAGGTAGAGAAGATTGGTGGGGACAAAGTCAAGCAGGTCATCAAGGTGAAGAACGGTCTCGATTCCGAGACCGCCAAGAAGATCACCAAGGTAATCAAGGAAAGCAAGATGAAGGTCCAGGCCAGCATCCAGGGCGAGTCGGTACGTGTGAGCGGTGCCAAGCGCGACGACCTGCAAGCTGCGATGCAGCTGCTGCGCAAGGACGTGCCGGACACGCCTCTGGAGTTCAACAATTTCCGCGATTGATCGAAGGACTGTAATGAAACGTGTTGACGATTTCCGCCTCAAGCTTGGCGACAAAGAGTATGTGCCAATCATGATCGGCGGGATGGGCGTGGATATTTCCACGACCGAACTGGCGCTGGAAGCAGCGCGCCTTGGCGGCATCGGCCATATTTCCGATGCGATGGTGGAGGATGTTTCGGACCGCAAGTTCGACACCACCTTCGTCAAGGACAAGACCCGCCTGTACAAGCACAACATCAACAATATGGACAAGTCCGAGGTGCAGTTCGACCTGGGACGCCTGGCCGAAGCCCAGCGCCGCCACATCGGCGACACCATGCAGCGCAAGGAAGGCCCTGGCCTGATTTTTGTGAACTGCATGGAAAAGCTGACCATGAACGGCCCGAAGGAAACCCTGCGCACGCGCCTGAACGCGGCGCTGGACGCGGGCATCGACGGCATCACCCTGTCGGCCGGCCTGCACTTCGGCTCCTTCGCGCTGATGGCCGACCACCCGCGCTTCCGCGAAGCGAAGCTGGGCATCATTGTATCCTCCGTGCGCGCGCTGCAGATCTTCCTGCGCAAGAACCAGAAGCTGAACCGCCTGCCCGACTACGTGATCGTGGAAGGTCCGTTGGCTGGCGGCCACCTGGGTTTCGGCCTGGAGGACTGGAAGGATTTCGACTTGCACCAGATCGTGCAGGAGATCCTTGATTACATGAAGGCGGAGAACCTGGACGTGCCCGTGATCGCCGCAGGCGGTGTGTTCACCGGCAGCGATGCGGTGTCTTTCCTGGAAATGGGGGCGGCCGGCGTGCAGGTAGCGACCCGCTTCACCGTAACCAGGGAATGCGGCCTGCCTGAAGACGTGAAGCAGGAATACTTCAAGGCCAGCGAGGAAGACATCATCGTCAACGGCGTTTCGCCGACCGGCTATCCGATGCGCATGCTGAAGAGCACCCCGGCAATCGGCGCCGGCATTCGCCCGGGCTGCGAGTCCTACGGCTATCTGCTCGATGCCACCGGCAACTGCGCCTACATCAATTCGTACAACCGCGAAGTGATGGCCAACGGCGGCAGCGACAAGGGCATCAAGGTGATGGACAAGACCTGCCTGTGCACCCACATGCGCAACTTCAACTGCTGGACTTGCGGCCACTACACCTACCGCCTGAAGGACACTTCGTTCAAGAAGCCGGATGGTTCCTACCAGATCCTGACTGCGGAGCACGTGTTCAAGGACTACCAGTTCTCGACCGATAATTCTATAGCTTTACCTGAAAAAGACTTCTAATTCGCTGGAAATAATGGGGACGTACCCTTTAAAAGGTACATCCCCATTATCAGCCCTTCCCATTTTTCCGATCAGCCTTCCTTGTTGATGCGCACGATCAGCGCGCCCAGCACATCCTCCGCCATCTCATTCTCCACCTGGCAAGTCCCGGCATTCTCATGCCCGCCCCCGCCGTATTCCAGCATCAGCGCCCCGATATTGGTCTTTGACGTACGGTTCAAAATCGACTTGCCGGTCGCGAACACCGTATTCTGGTTTTTCAGGCCCCACAGCACGTGGATAGAGATATTCTGCTCAGGATACAGTGCATAAATGACAAAGCGGTTACCCGCATAAATCGTCTCTTCATTGCGCAGGTCCAGCACCACCAGGTTCTTATGCACGCTCGAGCAGCGGCGAATCTGCTCCTTGCACTTTTCCGCGTGGTCGAAATACAGGTCGCTGCGCTCTTTCACATCGGGCAGCGCCATGATTTCGCTGATCGTGTGCGAGCGGCAGTAATCGATCAGGTCCATCATCAGGTTGTAGTTCGAGATGCGGAAATCACGGAAGCGCCCCAGGCCCGTACGCGCGTCCATCAGGAAGTTCAACAAGTCCCAGCCCTGCGGGTTGAGGATTTCATCGCGGTTGAATTGGGCCGAATCGCCTTTGTCCACCGCCAGCATCATGTCGTTCCACGCCGAAGGGAACTTGTTGCCGCCGCCGTAGTAGTCATAAACCACGCGCGCAGCCGACGGCGCACCGGGATCGATCACGTGGTTCTGCCGCTCGCCCGTATTGCGGATGGTTTCGGACAGGTGGTGGTCGAACGCCAGATGGGCGCCGGATACGTAAGGAAGGTTGGTGGTGATATCGCGGCTGGTAATGGCGATTTTCCCATCCTGCATATCCTTCGGGTGCACGAACAGGATCTCGTCGATCAAGTCCAGGTGCTTGAGCAGCACCGCGCACACCAGGCCATCAAAATCACTGCGGGTAACAAGGCGGAACTTCATGGAAGGCACCCCTATCGCTGATGAATTGGAAGCCCATATTACCGTGATCTTTCAAAGCCTGTCGAGCCGCCCCGCAAAGTCGTCCGCGCGCATTTGAGCAATCACGTAATCGACGAAGGCGCGCGTCTTGGCCGGCAGCAGCTTCTTGCTGGAATAGTAGATCGACAGCGGCCCCACCTCCGCATGCCAGTCCGGCAGCAGGCGCACCAATTGGCCGGATTCCAGCAGCGGGGCCGCATGCGGCCCTGGCAGCAGCGCCACGCCCAGCCCCATGCAGGCCGCCTGCGCCATCGCTTCGGGATCGTCGAAGGTCGCGACTGCGCTGAATTGTGCCACTGCTTCCTCCCCTGCCGCGTTGCGCAGCAGGTATTCGCGCAGGCGTCCGGTTTCGGCAGAGCGGCGCGCAATGCCTTTCCACCCGGCCAGCTCGGACGGATGGGAAGGCAGCTTGCGGCCAGCCAGGCAGGACGGGGCGGCCGTGACCAGGATGCGCGGCCGCCCCAGTTCGCGCGCCACCACGCCAGGGGCCAGTTCGATGCCGCCGCCGATAGCAACGTCATAGCCTTCCCCGATCAGGTCCACCGTGCGGTTGTCGAAACGCCAGTCGTGCTGCACGCCCGGATAGCGCTGCAGGAAGCCCCTCAGCAGCGGCAGGATGTACATGCGGCCCACCCCATGCGCCACCGCCACCTTGAGGGTGCCGGCCGGCTCGCCCGCGTCCTGCGCCGCGCCGGCGATCGCGCCCTGCAATTCGGCCAGCGGCCCGCGCACCTGCTGCAGCAAGCGTTCGCCGGCCTCGGTCAAGGCCAGCCGGCGCGTGCTGCGCTGGAACAGGCGTACGCCCAGCCGCGCCTCCAGCCGCGCCACGTTCTTGCTGACCGCCGCCGGCGTCAGTCCCAGGCGCCGCGCTGCCTCGGAAAAGCCGGCGCCTTCGGCGCTCTGCAGGAAGGATTCCAGGAGATTCAGTGGCTGCATTTGATACATCGGGTTGAAAGTGATAATCAATATTACCAGCTAGTCAGCATGCAATGTCGCGACCATACTAGCTTCATCCCAACCAACATTCAGGAGCAAAATCATGAGCAAGATCGCATTCGTTACCGGCGGTTCCCGCGGCATCGGCGCCGCCATCGTGCGCCGCCTGGCCAAGGATGGCGCCACGGTCGCCTTCACCTACCAGAGTTCCGGCGCGGCAGCCGACGCCCTGGCCAGCGAAATCACCGCGGCCGGCGGCAAGGCCCTCGCGCTGAAAGTCGACGCCACCGATGCCGTTGCAACCCGCGCCGCCATCGACGATATCGCCAAACGCTTCGGCCGCATCGACATCCTCGTCAACAACGCTGGCGTGCTGCACCTGGGCGACGTGTCCGAACTGACGCTGGAAAACTTCGACCACACCATTGCCGTCAACGTGCGCGGCGTGTTTGCGGCCACGCAGGCAGCTGTGGCGCATATGAAAGCCGGCGGCCGCGTGATCAACATCGGCAGTACCAACGCCGAGCGCATGCCCTTCCCTGGAGGCTCGATTTATGCAATGAGCAAATCCGCGTTGACCGGCCTGGTGCAAGGCCTGGCGCGCGACCTGGGCCCGCGCGGCATCACCATCAATAATGTGCAGCCAGGCCCGGTGGACACCGACATGAACCCGGCGCACAGCGATTTTGCCAAGGCGCTGCACGACCTGATGCCGATCAAGCGCCACGCGCGCGGCGAGGAGATCGCAGCCATGGTGGCCTACCTGGCCAGCGAAGATGCCGGCTACGTGACCGGTGCCGGCCTCAATATCGACGGCGGATTCGCCGCCTGACCTTCGGGGTACAGCCGTGCCAGCACGTGCGCCGTGATGCCGGTGATCACGGCGCTGGCCGGCGCCAGGTCGCGCTCTTCCTGCTCGCGCAGGGTCTTCCAGAGGGCGGCAACCTCCACCTCATGCAGCGCCACGGCCTGCTCCACTTCCTCCTGCCAGAAGGGCGGCGCTTCGCTCTCGACGAAGTTGCCGCGCCCGCGGCCGAAATGCGCGACGGCGAGGTAGCGCAGCATGCTGGATACCAGCAGCGTGCGCAGGAAATCGTCGGACAGCGACATGGTCGGCACTTCGCGCTCCATGCCGACATTGAAGCCCCAGGCCGCGCCGGCAAAGGTCAGTGCGCCGATCACGCCGCCCAGCAACGCGCCGGTGCCCAGCGTCAGGCCGCCGGCAGCCAGGTCGGCCGAGAAACCGGTTGCCGCGCCGGAGACAATGGCCCCCAGCAGCGCTGCCTGTCCCTTGTCGACCGGCGCCTGCACCACGAAGTTGTTGCTGACACGGGCATTGATCTTGGGCGCCTCGCTCGGGTCCAGCTTGTGCAGCGCCAGCAGGTTGACGGTTGCCTGGCCGATGGAGAGGTTGAGCCGCGCCACCAGCGTATTCATGGCCCGGTCCTGCCGCTTGCGGTCCTCGCCCTTGCCGATGCCGATGATCTTCAGGGCCGATGCGATGACGCCGCGTTCCACCGTTTCCACGATCTGCCTGTCGTGCGCCGCATCGGCCAACTGCTGCGCCATCACTGCCATGGATTGCCTGAAGCGGCGCGCATTGGTGTCTTCCCATACGGAGAACAGGCGCTCGTAGCCTTGCTGCTTTTCCGGCCCCACCAGAGCGCCCAGCGCATCGTAAAACACGCGCTCGTGCACCCAGCAACGGGCAAAGGCGTCCAGCGGCAGCACTTCGCGCACCTGGGCAAACTGCAGCATGAAGTCTTTCCAGCGCAGCAGTTCGGCCTGCTCCTCCGGCAGCGGCCGTGGCGGCCCCATCTGGTTCAGCAGCACCAGCACAGGCTTGCCCAGCCAGTCGAGGATGCGCATTTCGGCCGGGATATAGCCGGCATCGCTTGGGTTCTCGGTGGAGTTGACCAGGTACAGCACAACGTCGGCTTCGTCGCGCGCGGTGCGCACGGCCTGCTGGCTAAGCCAGAAAGGACGGTCGCGATAGCGATCCACCACTTCACGCAGGAGCCAGCCGATCGGATTGCCGGTCAGCGCCAGGCGCTTCATCAGGCGCATCGAGTCGCCAAAGCCCGGCGTATCCCATAGCACCAGCCTGTCGCCCTGCTGGCTCGTCATCAGCGCGTGCGATTCCGCGAAGGTCGTGACATGGGCCGCGTCGCGCACCTGCCCAACGTCGCTGCCCAGCAGCGTGCGGGCCAGCGTGGTCTTGCCATTGTTGGTGTGGGAGACCAGCGCAAGCTGGATGGTGACAGGTGCGCCGCTCATGCCGGATTCTCGCTTGCCGCAACGGCCGCCAGCAAATCGACCACCATGGGCTCGGCGCCGTGCAGGATGCAAAACTCACGCCATAACTCTATGCGCTCGCTCAAGCGGGTGGCATCCACGCGCGCTGCCAGCGCGGACTGGTCAAGCAAGGCAATGAGCTTGCGCCCGCGCCCCAACGCCGCCAGGAAGACGCCGTGGTTTTCCTGTTCCGGCGTAGCGGCGATGCCAAACAATACTGCATTGGTCACGCCTTCTCCGCCCTCCAGCGCCGGCGCCTCGCTGCCGTATGCGGCCGGCGGCAGCAGCCGTACGCGGGCCTGCTCGCCAAGCATCGTTTGCGCCAGGATATCCAGGCCCTTGCTGCGCGCTTCGTCCACCGTCAGGCTGTAGGGCAGCACGCGCAGCAGGCCAGGCTCACCGCCGGCAGCCACCGATAACAGGTGGTAGTACGCATGGTCCAGGTCGAGCGGAAAGTGCCGGCGCAGCCACAAGGCGCGCAGCGCGGCAATGGCACCCAGCGCAAGTCGCGGCAGCACCACATACAGCAGCAGGCTGGCGCCGTATAGGTGCACCCAGCGCGCGCCGTTGCCCAGGCGCGACTCATTCCAGTTCTGCAAGCCCATCACCTCGTCCATCGTGAAGCCTTCCAGGCCAAAGATGAATTCCACCGGCGCGAACAGCACCGACAGCAGGCGATGCACCTGCCACGGGTTGAGGAAGGTGCTCTCCCACCCTGCCGCATAGCGCTCGACGATACCGCGTGCGTACAGCGACAGCAAAGCCCCGGCGGCAACGGCGGCAGCCGACCAGTGCAGGATGCGCGCAATACGGGCCAGGTTCAGGCCCGCGCCGGCGCGCGCCCAGTCCACCATGAATTGCAGTACGCCGTTCGCCAGCGCGTGCGGCAACCGGTGCGGGAGGTGGCCGCCCCCCAGTGCCATGCGATTGGCCAGACCGCGCCGCAGGCCGGCGCGGCGCGATGGCAGCAGGATCCACAGCGTGAGCAACAGGTAGGCCAGCATGTTCCAGGCCATGATTCCCAACAGGGGCATCGAAAGCAAGTCGACCCGGTGCGGGTCGCCGAAGCGCTCTGCCATGCCGCCAGCCAGCAGTGCCGCCAGCGGCAGCAGCCAGCTTGCCCCCCACAGGCCGCTGTGGCCCTGCGTGATGGAGGCGAACAGCTTGTGGCGTGCGGCCAGGCGCTTGAGCAATTGCTCGGCGCGGTGGTAAAGAAAGTCCGGCAGCGTGGACGCCGATCGCTGCTCGGCCGCCTGCCAGTGCGCCAGTTCACGCGCAGTGCGGCTGGCGAATCTACGGTCGTCGTCAGTGAGCACCTCCTTGTGCTGGTCGGCCTCCTCGATAGCCTTGACCAGCATGATGGCGCGGGCGGTCTTTTCGTTCATTCAGTCCTCCAGGCAGACCGCTCGGCCTGGTGACGGTCCGACGATGTAGCTGCCGTCGCCGGCCCGGTGCAACTGGGTGCGGTAGGCGGCCGTGAAAATGGGCTTGGGCTTGGGCGGCTGGTGCCGGCGTGGCCCGGGCCGCATAGCCGCTGCAAGAATGATTGCATTCATGCACCGAGTGTACCATCACTCACTCCCATGAAAAATCCGAATGGCGCCTGGCTACGTTTCCACCGCAACAGCGGCCTGCCGGCGATTCGCATGCATATTGGAAACGTTCCCATATGTGTTGCAAGGATGGCACGGAAAGGCTGTTGACTTCAAAATTTGAAGAGTGCTATATTGCGCCAACCAGAATGGAAACGTTTCCAGTTTGATGACGGAAACCCCACACTTCCAGCCGATCCCCGGCGTATTTTATTGACAACCGATTTTGCTGCCCCTAGTATTTTTAAGCACGACATGGAAACGTTTCCATGCTAGTTGGGAGGCGGCCAGACTATAAGAACCAAGGAGACCAAATGCACTATCCAAAGGCGAAGCAGACATTGATGAGCCTTGCAGTAGCCACCGCCTGCGCGGCGCTCATCGCACCAGCCCAGGCGCAGGAATCGGACCAGGCAGGCGTGGTGCCCGCCCCGTCCAGTACAGGCGACGTGACCACGGTGGTTGTGACCGGCCTGCGCGCCAGCCTGGGTTCCTCGATGAACCTGAAGCGCAATGCCGACGGTATCGTGGACGGCATCGTGGCAGCCGATATCGGCAAATTCCCCGACACCAACCTCGCCGAATCGCTGCAGCGCATCAGCGGCGTGTCGATCGACCGCTCCATCGGCGAAGGCTCCAAGATCACCGTGCGCGGCGTGGGCCCCGACTTCAACCTGGTGCTGCTGAATGGCCGCCAGATGCCGACTTCCAACCTGGGCGACCTGAATGGACGCGCCTTTGACTTTGCCAACCTGGCTTCGGAGGCGATCTCGCAGATCCAGGTCTACAAGACCGGCCGCGCCGAAACGCCGACTGGCGGCATTGGCGCCACCGTCAATGTGCTGACCGCGCGCCCGCTCGAGCGCCCGGGCATGGTTGCCAGCGTCGGCGTCAAGGCGGTACATGACACCTCGCACAACAACCTGCCAGGCGACGTCAAGCAAGGCAGCGCCACCACGCCAGAAGTTTCAGGCATCTATAGCAATACCTTCGACGACAACCGCTTTGGCGTGGCGCTCAGCGCCAGCTACCAGGAGCGCAACCTGGGCTTCAACCAGGCCGCCGTTTCGAACGGCTGGCGCGGTCCTTACCAGGGCAATGCGGGGCCGGTGCCGCAAGCCGGCGCCACCAACCACCCGAAAGACAGCGACATTTACTCGCTGCCGCAAAACCTGAACTACAACATGAACGGCGTGCAGCGCCAACGCACCAACGGCCAGCTGACCTTACAGTGGGCGCCGCTCAAGCAGCTCACCACCACGCTGGACTACACCTACTCCGAAAACAAGATCCAGACCCGCCGCCAGGACTTGTCGGCCTGGTTCAACTTCGGCCCGTCCACTTCGACCTGGAGCAACGGTCCGGTCGCCGCGCCGCTGGTCTACACCGAACTGCTGCCGGCGGCCAACAGCGATATCGCCATGGGCGGCGCCGACTTTGCCACCAAGACCCAGAACAAATCGCTCGGCTTCAACGCCGCCTGGAAGACCGACGGCCTGAAGCTGGAGCTAGACATGCACAAGTCCAGTGCCGTATCCAAGGCCGACAGCCCATTCGGCTCCAGCAACGTGATCGGGACCGCAAGCTTCAGCCGCGGCGATACTACCGTCGATTTCCGCGATGACTTCCCGGTATTGAGCATCCAGGGCGCGGATTTCGCCAGGGCTCCGCAACAGGTGACGGGCTCCGTATTCCAGAATGGCTACATGAAAGGCGAGATCGAACAGGCCCAATTCAAGGGCAGCCTGAAGCTGCTGGAAGCGTCAAACCTGAACTTCGGCGTCGGTGCCATCGAGGTGAAGAACCGCTCGGCCATGTCGACCCAGCAGCGCGATTCCTGGGGCGGCGCGTCGACAGCATCGGACTACCCGGCCAGCCTGTTCCACCAGGAGTCGCTGCGACAGTACTACGACAAGATCAATGGCAGCGGCAACCCTGCCCTGTTCAACCAGTTCTACACTTTCAATTTTGCCGAAGTGCGCGCCCTGACCGCCAAGGTTACCGGCCTGCCGGACATGTACATGCCGAAGAGTACCTTCGACTCCGACCAGCGCACCAAGGAGAAATCCAAGAGCGCCTATATCCAGTTCGGCACCGACTGGGATACCGCGATCCCGATGCATACAAATATCGGCGTGCGCTATGAAAAGACCGACGTCATCTCGACCGCGCTGGTGCCCGCCGCCACCGGCATCAGCTGGGTATCGGCCAATGAATTCCCGCTCAGCTTCGGCGATCCCACTTTCACCACGCTCGATGGCAAATACAGCCACTGGCTGCCCAGCGTGGACTGGGACGCCGATATCCGTCCGGACATGAAGCTGCGTGCCAGCTACGGCGAAACCATCGGCCGTCCGCGCTATGACCAGATCCAGGGCGGCACCACGCTGGACCGCCTTGCGCGCGACTTCGGCGGCACCGGCAGCCAGGGCAACCCGCAGCTGAAGCCTGTGAAGTCGAAGAACCTGGACCTGTCATGGGAGTGGTATTACGGCCAGCAAAGCTTCGCCTCGATTGGCCTGTTCCACAAAGACCTGAGCAATTATGCCGGCCAGTCGAAGATCACGGCGACCCCGTTTAACCTGCATACCCCGGTTGGCGGCGCGCTGTGGAACGAAGCTGTCCAGCAAGGTAATTGCGGCACCGACCGTGTCTGCATCCGCAACTACATCTTCCGCAACCATCCGAGCGCTCCCGGGGTGACCCGCGGTCCGGACGACGCCAGCGGCAATGCTACCGGCACCATCGTCGGCCAGCCAAACGATCCGGTGATGTCGTTCGAGATCAACTCGTTCGCCAACCAGAAGAACGAGAAGCTGAAAGGCGCCGAGATCAATGTGCAGCATATGTTCGGCAATTCGGGCTTCGGTCTCTCGGCCAACTACACCTGGGTCGATTCGGGCCTGAAGTACGACAACTTCAAGATTGGCGAGCAATTTGCGCTGGTCGGCCTGAGCAACTCCGCCAACCTGGTCGGTATCTACGAAGACAAGAACTGGTCGATTCGCGCAGCCTACAACTGGCGCGACAAGTTCCTGTGCTCTACATTCGACGGCGCAGGCCCCAATCCGAACTACACGGAAGCCTACGGCCAGCTCGACCTGAGCGTCGGCTACGCCTTCAACGAGAAGCTTAGCGTGCAGTTCGAGGCGATTAACCTGACCAATGAAATCCAGCGTGTCCACGGCCGCGCTGAAACCATGGCGCTTTTCGTGACCCAATCCGGGCCGCGCTACATGTTGGGCGCCCGCTACAAGTTCTGATGACAAGCGGCGGCGTGGCCGGGTAGGCAGCACCACCCGGCTCGCCGTCCAAACGGGGATCTTCATGGCCAGAGCTGTCCTGCTGAATAATATCGACCACAAAGACTTGCATGTGCAGACCGGGCGCGGCGCCCATTTCGGCGACAACGTCATGTCCGCCCTCACCTTCCCGGCCGAATTCCGCGACGTGCAGGCCAGCTACCCGATCGTGTTCCGCCGGGCTGTCGATGGCAGCTTCGAGGCCCATGCGCTGTTCGGTTTCCAGGAGGGCGAAAACCTGTTCCTCGGCTTGCACGGCTGGGAAGCGCCTTACGTCCCGCTGGCAATCGAGCGCCAGCCTTTCCTGATCGGAGTGAGCGGCGAAGAATTGAGCGTGCACATCGACCTGGAAAACCCGCGCGTCAGCACCTCCAGCGGCGAGCGCGTATTCCTGGCGCATGGCGGCACCTCCGAGTACCTGGAACGCATCAACTCTACCCTGCTCGCCATCCACCTGGGCCTGCAGCAGGCACGAGGCTTTCTGGCGGCGCTCCTGGAGCACCAATTGCTCGAGCCTTTTGTATTCGATATCGAACTCGATGATGGCGCACAATGCCGGCTGGCCGGCTTCCACACCATCAACGAAGAGCGCCTCGCTACGCTGCCGGGCAAGGTGCTGGAACGCTTGAACCGCGCCGGCTACCTGCAGCCTGTCTACATGGTGATCGCCTCCATGTCCCACTTCCGCACCCTGATCGCACGCAAGAACCGCACCCATGCTGCCCAGTGCTGAGCCAATCCGGGAACTGCACGGCGTAACCCCATCCGACCTGGGCGACGAAGTGCTGGCGTCCACGCAGCCGCTGGTACTGCGCGGGCTGGTGGCGCGCTGGCCGGCGGTGCAGGCTGGCCGCAAAGGCGCCGACGGCATCGCACGCGCAGCCAGCGCCGATGCGTACCTGCGCCGTTTTTGCCGCGACGCCAGCGTGGTTGCCATGCTCGGCGCGCCCGGCATCGATGGCCGCATTTTCTACAACGAAGACCTGAGCGGCTTCAATTTCACCTCGGTGCACACCCGCCTCGACCACCTGTTGAACGAACTGGCGGCACACCGCGGCAACCCGCGCCCACCCACCATCTACGTCGGCTCCACCACGGCAGAAACGGCCCTGCCGGGCTACCTCGAAGAGAACCCGCTCGACCTGCATCCGCGCGACGCGCTCGCGAGCATCTGGATCGGCAACCAGACCCGCACTCCGGCCCATTACGACCTGCCCGACAACCTGGCCTGCGTCACTGCAGGCCGGCGCAGGTTCACGCTGTTTCCGCCGGCGCAGCTGGAAAACCTGTATATCGGCCCGCTGGACTTCACCCCGGCCGGCCAGCCAATCAGCCTGGTCGACCTGGACCAGCCGGACCTCGAGCGCTTTCCTCGCTTCAGCGAAGCGATGCGGCATGCGCAAGCCGCCGAACTTGAGCCCGGCGACGCCATCTTCATTCCCAGCATGTGGTGGCACCATGTGGAAGCGCTGGAATGCTTCAATGTCCTGGTCAATTACTGGTGGCGCCAGTCGCCTGCATACATGGACACGCCTGCCAATGCGCTGTTGCTCTCGCTGCTATCGATCCGCGACTTGCCGCCGGAGCAGCGCCACACCTGGGAGGAAATCTTCCGCCATTACGTATTCCAGGCCGATGAGAAAACCGCAGCCCACATCCCCGCCGGCGCAAGGCGTGCTCTTGGCCCGATCGATGACAACACAGCACGCATGCTGCGCGCCCAGCTTCTCAGGAAAATCAACCGATAACGGAGACCGAAGTGAGAGATGAACAGTTCCTGCGCCACCCAGTGCGGCGCGTTGTCATTGCAGGCGGCGGCACTGCAGGCTGGATGGTTGCGGCGGCGATTTCCCGCAACCTTGGCAAAGTCCTCGACATCAAGCTGGTGGAGTCCGACGAAATCGGCACCGTCGGCGTTGGCGAGGCAACCATCCCCAGCCTGTTGAATTTCCATCGTCTGCTGGAGATCAATGAACAGGAATTCATGGCCGCCACCAGGGCTACCTTCAAACTTGGAATCAGCTTCGAGAGCTGGCGCAACGTACACGAAGACTACATTCATTCCTTCGGCATGACCGGCACCGATCACTGGAGCGCCGGCTTCAATCATTTCTGGCGCAAGGGGCGCGAACGAGAACTGGCCGGCGACTATGGCGACTACTGCCTGGAGCTGAAAGCGGCACAGCTGAACCGCTTTGGCCACCTGCCGCGCGAAGGCATCAACTACGCCTACCATCTTGATGCCGGCGCCTACGCACGCTTCCTGCGCAAATATTCGGAAGGATACGGCGCCCAACGGATCGAGGGAAAAATTGCCAGGGTACATACCGACAGCGCCATTGGCCATATCACGGCGCTGCAACTCGATTCCGGCGCCATGCTGGAAGGCGACCTGTTTATCGATTGCACCGGCTTCCGGGCGTTGCTGATCGGCGAAACCCTGGGCACAGCATTTGAAGACTGGTCGCAATGGCTGCACAACGACAGCGCGATCGCAGTACAAACTACTTCGACGGGGACGGCCGTGCCCTATACCCGCGCCATCGCCCACGATTGGGGCTGGCAATGGCGCATCCCGCTGCAGCATCGCGTCGGCAATGGCATTGTCTATTCCAGCAAATTCGTCGACGACGATACCGCACGCGCCAAACTCATGTCGAACATCGTCGGCGAACAACTTGTGCCGCCACGCCTGATCCGCTTCAAGCCTGGCCAGCGCCGAAAGGTATGGAGCAAGAACTGTATCGCTATCGGCCTTGCCAGCGGCTTCCTTGAGCCGATTGAATCGACCAGCATCCACCTGATACAGCGCAGCATCATCCGCCTGCTGCAGATGTTCCCTTCTGCGGGCATTTTCCAGTCCGAGATCGACGAATACAACAAACAGGCCTGGGACGAGATCGCACATATCCGCGACTTCATCATCCTGCACTACAAGGCGACCAACCGCCGCGATGCCCCTTTCTGGCGTCGTTGCGCCGAGATGGAGGTGCCCCCACCCCTGCAGCAGCGTATTGACCTGTTCCGCGACACTGGCCGCGTGTTCCGCCTGTCGAACGAACTGTTCGCCGAAAACTCATGGGTCCAGGTGATGCTGGGCCAAGGCATCATGCCGCTGCAGCACCACCCTTCCGCGGACCTGATGGGAGATGCGGAGCTGTCCTATTTCCTCGACAGCATCCGCAACAATGTGGCGCGTACCGTAGCGCAGCTGCCGCCACACCAGCAGTATGTGGAAAGCTACTGTGCCGCGTACATGGAAGAATACCTGGCGCCGAAGTAAAGAATGAAGGTGTAGCAGGCGGCCGGCAGCATGAAGGACGCCTGCACACCGAACGAATCAGCCAGCGCGCCTTGCGCAAACGGCACCAGCGCACCACCGACAATGGCCATGCACAGGATTCCCGACGCCTGCCCCGTGTACTTGCCTAGGCCATGCAGCGCCATGCTGAAGATGGTCGGGAACATGATCGAGTTGCACAATCCAACCGCCAGGATCGCCCACATCGCCGCGCTGCCTTTGCCGAACACCCCTGCCAGCACCAGCGTAATCGCCAGCAAGGAATTGAAGGCCAGCGTCTTGCCCGGGCTGACAACCCGCATCACAGCGAAGCCGATAAACCTGCCCACCATGGCGCCGCCCCAGTAAATGCTGACGTAGCGCGACGCCTCGGCATGCGACAAGCCGGCAATATGCGACTCCCCGAGGAAATTGATCAGGAAGCTGCCGATACTGACTTCCGCGCCCACGTACAGGAAGATCCCGATGGCGCCTAGCACCAGATGGCGATGCGCCCACGCGGCACCTTGCCCGACCCCAGGCTGCGCCACATCATCGCTGGCGGCCACCTGAGGCAGCCTGGCGGCATAAAACAGGACGGCCAGCAGCGCCAGCGCAGCAGCCAGGCCAAGGTAAGGACCGCGCACCGTCGCCGCATTCGCTGCCGCGCCGGCGGCCGCACCACCGGCCGACAGGATCAGCAAGCCTCCGACTGCCGGGCCGATCGTGGTGCCGAGCGAATTGAAGGCCTGGGTCATTGTCAACCGGCTCGACGCCGTGCGCGCCGCGCCCAGTACCGTCACGTACGGGTTGGCGGCCACCTGCAGGACGGTGATGCCCGACGCCAGCACGAAGAAAGCAAACAGGAACAGGCCATATCCGCCGAACGATGCGGGATAGAACAGCGCGCAGCCGCAGGCGGCGATCAGCAGGCCGGCCACCGCGCCTTTCTGGTAGCCGATGCGGCGAATCAGGGCGCCTGCGGGAATCGATACGATGAAATAGGCGCCAAAGAAGCAAAACTGCACCAGCATTGCCTGGACATAGGTCAGCGTATAGATCGACTTCAGGTGCGGGATCAGGACGTCGTTCAGGGAAGTGATCAGGCCCCACATGAAGAACAGGATGGTGACGATCACCAGTGCACCGGTGTTGCCGCCGTCCTGCCGGGCGCCGGCCGCCTCCTGCTGCGTGACGGGGGATGAGTCGGGAGCGATGCTTGCCATTCAGTTCTCCTGTCCCAGTTCTTCGCAAGGTATCGCATCGGCAGCTGTAGCTGCGCCGCCAGCGATTTCGATATTGGCAATGGCCACGGCGAACGGCGCCCCGGCGCTGATGGCGAACGGTGCATCCATGCGCTCCAGCTGCAGGCCGTGGGCCGTGAAACACGCCAGAGGCAGCTTGACTGACTGCTTGCCCTTGCCCGCAATGCGGGTGAACAGCCGGGTCGCATCCAGTGCGGTGTCCTGCATCGCCAGCATGACTCTTCCCTGCGGCGCGGCGGCGACGATCGCATCAAATTGCAGTGCTCCATCACGCATGGCGGCGGCAGGCAATACGATAGGCTTTGCGCCCCGCGCAACGAGGGCGGCGCCGGACGGGGCGCCGGCCGACCATGTCACCAGCTTGGCGTCCTGCTGCGTGTTCACCTGCGCTGTCTGCACCGTGATGCCGGGCAGGCGGAACGTCGCGTTCAGGTCTGCGCCCAGCGCGATTTGCTCGCCGCCGCTGCGGATCGCAAGGGGGAAGCTGGCGCGGTCGGCCTGGCCGTGCACTGGCACGCTATTGCTCGATCCGCAGCCGCCAGGAGCATAGGAAGCATCCAGCTTGCCCAGCTTGGAACGCTGCGCCTTGCGCAAGCCGTAGTTCAATGCGAACAGCGGCGCATAGCCGGCCTGGCCAAAGTTCAACGGCGTCTGGCATGCAGCGCCGGGCCAGGAAAAGGACAGCCTGCCACGGAAGTCATAGCTGCGCGGGCCAGCCACCAGCAAATCGGACACGCCCTTGCCTTCGGTACCGGGCAGCCATGCCGCGATAAAGGTATCGGAAAGATTGAGCAGGTCGTTCACGAACAGCGGGCGCCCGGCAACCAACACGGTAATCACCGGCTTGCCCCTGCCCGCCACCGCTTCCAGGACCGCAAGGTCTTCCGGATAACGGCTGCTGTGGCGCAGCGTGCCCGACGGGCCGATGTCGCCATCGCCTTCCGCGTACGGGCGCTCACCGACAACGGCGATCACTGCATCGAAGCGCGCCAGGTCGATGCCTTGCGCATCCACGCTGAAATCCACGTTGCCCTCTCCCGCCGCAGCGCGGATGCCAGCCAGGATGCTATCGGCATTCGGGAAATCGGCATTGGTATTATCGGTCCCCTGCCAGGTCAACGACCAGCCGCCGGCCTGGTTCGCGATATTGTCGGCGCTCTTTCCGACCACCAGGATCTTCTTGCCGCGCGCTAGCGGCAGCGCCGGTCCTTCGTTCTTCAGCAGCACCAGCGTTTCCCGCACGGCACGGCGTGCCAGTTCCCGGTCCTGCAGGGCAGCGTCCTTGCCGGCATGGGCGTTCTGCGAAGGACTCTTGCCGAACAGGCCCGCACGCAGCTTGACGCGCAGGATGCGTGTCACGGCATCGTCAATGCGGGACATCGGTATCTCTCCCGCCTTCACCTGTGCGATGGTGTTGGCAATGAAGGCTTTCCAGTCATCCGGCACCATGATCATGTCGATGCCCGCATTGATCGCCTGCGGACAGCTATCGTTACGGCAGCCTGGCACTTCGGCAATGCCGTTCCAGTCGCTGACAACGAATCCATCAAAGCCCATCCTGGTCTTCAGCACATCGGTCAGCATCTCGCGGCTGCCGTGCATTTTCACCCCGTTCCAGCTATTGAACGAGGCCATGACTGTCTGCGCCCCGTCCGCCAGTGCCGGCCCATAGCCGGCGCCGTGGATATTGACCATGTCCGCCGGCGATACCTTGGTATTGCCGCGATCCTTGCCCTGGTCAGTGCCGCCGTCGCCGACAAAATGCTTGGCGCTGGCCAGCACGTTGGCATCGGACCTGAAACGCCCCTGCAGGCCTTTCACGTATTGCCCGGCATATTGCGCCACCAGCTTGCCGTCTTCCGAAAAGCTCTCATACGTTCGCCCCCAACGGTCGTCGCGCACTACCGCGACAGTCGGGCCGAAGACCCAGGCGATGCCGGTTGCGCGCACGGCTTTGCCCGTCGCCGCGCCGATCTCGTAGGCGAGCCCGGGATCATGTGCCGCACCGAGGCCGATATTGTGCGGATACAAGGTAGCGCCGAATACATTGCTATTGCCGTGCATTGCATCGATGCCCCACACTACTGGCACCTTGACTGCCATGTCGGTGGCCATCGATGCGTCGTGGTATTTCTGCGCCAGGTCCAGCCACTCCGCTGCCTTGGCACGCTTGTTCCCATTGGGCCAGCTACCGCCGCCATTCAGCACCGAGCCGAGGTAGTAGCGCCGCACGTCATCCGGGGTGGTGGCCTTGATCTCGGACTGTGTCATTTGCCCGATCTTTTGCTCCAGCGTCATCTTGCCGACAATATCGGCGACGCGCTTCTCAAGCGACGGGTCGTGCTTGATTGCGCTGCTTACGTGCGGCCAGTCGCCCAGCGGCGCCGCCGCTGCCGGTAGCGCCATTGCGAGCGCCGCGGCCAGCATTGAAACCTGTTTCATCCTGTCTCCTTTTATGGCTGTTGCAGGAAGGCGCGATACCACTTGCCGCTTTCCTTCAGCTTTCGTTCTTGTGTTGTGTAATCGATGTGGACCAGGCCGAAACGGCGCAGGTAGCCTTCCGCCCACTCAAAATTGTCAACCAGGCTCCAGGCAAAATAGCCCTTCACTGGCACTCCGGCCGCTATCGCATCCTTCATGGCGCCCAGGTGGCGCGCCAGGTAGCGGCGGCGGCCAAAGTCGGCCACGCTGCCATCGGCCAGCACTTCGTCGTCATAACAGGAGCCGTTCTCGGTGATGTACAACTCCTTCGGCGCGTAATCGGCATGGAGGCGGCCAAGCAGCTCGCTCATGCCTTCCGGCGCCACTTCCCAGCACATCGCAGTGGTCTCCGCGCCGGCTGGAGGCGGCAGCACGCGTGCATCCAGCGGCTCGTGCCCGGGCGCGTCAGCAACCGTTTCCGGAAAATAGTAGTTCACGCCCATGAAGTCGGTCGCCACCGCGATCGCCGCCATATCGCCCTCGTGCACCATCGGCGCCGCCAACCCAAACCGCTCCAGCGTTGCCGCCGGGTAGCCGCGGCCATGCAGCGGATCGAGGAACCAGCGATAACGCAAGCCATCGTGGCGCTCGCATGCCGCGCGATCTTCTTCGCTGGAGCTGGCGGCGCGCAGCGGATGCAGGCTGAGGGAGATGCCCACGCGTGCCCCAGGCACGTTTTCGCGGATCAAGGGTACTGCCTTGCCATGCGAGAGCAGCACGTGGTGGCAAACCTGTAGCGCGGTGCCGAAATCAGTCAATCCTGGCGCATGCAGGCCTTCGAAATTGCCCAGGATGGCGGTGCACCAGGGCTCGTTGTGCGTAATCCAGTTCTGCACCCGGTCGCCCAAGCGGCGCGTTACTGCGTCCACGAACTCGAGGTAGCGCTGCACCGTGTCGCGTTCGGCCCAGCCGCCGCGGTCCTGCAAGTATTGCGGCAAGTCCCAGTGGTAGAGGGTGGCCCAGGGCTGGAGGCCGCGTTCCAGCATGCCGTCCACCAGGCGCGAATAGAAGTCCAGTCCTTTCCGGTTGGGTTCCTCGCCCAAACCGGAGACGATGCGCGGCCAGGCAATCGAAAAGCGGTAGGCGTTCAAGCCCATGTCGCGGGCGATGTCCAGATCCTCCGGCCAGCGGTGATAGTGATCGCAGGCCACTAGGCCGCTGGAGCCGTCGCGCACCTTGCCGGGCGTCGCGGCAAAGCGGTCCCAGATTGATTCGGCCCGGCCATCTTCCCTGCCGGCCCCCTCGATCTGGTATGACGAGGTGGCGCAGCCCCAAAGAAAGTCGCGGGCGAAGTCGCTACGCGCCGGGGCGCCTGGTTCAATCTGGTCTGGAGTAGTCATGTTCAATAGTGTACAGGAATTGGAAAGGTTTCCATATCTGGTCGAAAAAAAGGGCGCACGCGCCCTTCTACTGGTTCAGTTCATGCAGCGGCCTTGCGCTTGGCACTTGCCGCCTTGGCCAGGGATGCACGCAGCGTTACCGTCACGGGGAAGCTGCGCGTAACCGTGCGCCGCAAGTCGTAACAGCGGTTGAGCAAGGCGCTCAGGCCATTCATCGTCATTTCGCGCCATGGCATGTGGACGGTAGTCAGGCGTGGCGCAGAAAACTCCGCGCTTGGCGTATCGTCGTAGGCAATGACGGAGAGGTCGATCGGAACGCGGATGCCCGCCTCCTGGAAA
The DNA here is from genome assembly GCF_049913285.1 of Pseudoduganella sp. S-14. GTDB lineage: Bacteria > Pseudomonadota > Gammaproteobacteria > Burkholderiales > Burkholderiaceae_D > Rugamonas. The sequence continues at coordinate 2,304,306 of NZ_CP183991.1, read as the reverse complement.
TAGGACAGCGCTCCGACCGCCATTTCATCGTTGGCGCAGAACAGGGCGGTGCAGCGGTGCCCCGATTCCACCAGCTCCTTGGCCGCCGCCCAGCCGCCGGCCGGCGAAAAGTCGCTCTCGGCAACCCACATGCGGCTGGTATCGATGCCGCCATCCTGCAGTTCCTCCATGAAGCCCTCGATCCGCTCCACGTTGTCGGCCAGGCGCGACGGTCCGGCCACCACGGCGATATCGCGGTGCTTGTGGTCCAGAAGCGCGCGTGCCGCGAGCCGGCCGCCCAGCTTGTGGTCCACGGTGAAGCACTGGTCGGGAATGCTGGCCAGGCTGTGGTTCAGCACCACGATCCTGCCCTGCTGCGTGCCCAGCGCCGCGATATCTTCGTCCTGCAAGGCGCTGGTCATCACGATCAGGCCATCACAGCCACGCTCCATCAGGAACTGGATGCCGTCCTTGGCCTGCTTGCGTTCGTCGCCCAGGCCGACGCCGAAAGCCACCACCATGTGCAGGCCGGCCGCCCGCAGTTCCGTATCGATGATCTGCAGGATCGGCGTGTAGAAGGTGCCGCTCAGGACCGGGATATACACGCCGATCATCTGGCTGGTGCCGGTCAGCAGCGTGCGCGCCGCGTGCGACGGCCGGAATCCCAGTTCGTCAATCGCCTTCTTCACCTTTTCAAGCGTGGCTGGGGACACCGAACCTTTGCCGCTCACTACACGGGAGGCGGTGCCCAGTCCTACACCCGCAAGGCGGGCTACGTCTTTGATAGTGGCCACTGGAATCCTTTTCTTCTTATAAAGTCATCGCGAGCATACTTGAAGCGCCCGCCAAATCAAAGCGCCTGCCGCTGTCCGGATCGAACAGCGAGGCGCGTTGTGCATCAATCTCGAATGCGACAGTGTCATCCGGCGCAATCGGGCGGCTGCCCTGCAAGATGCAGGAAAGCTGCTTGCCGCCGCAATCGAGCCATACTACGCGATGGCTTCCCATGGGCTCGACCAGCGTTACGCGTCCCTGCATCGGGCCTGCCGGCACCAGGGAAATATGCTCCGGCCGTACGCCCAATACGGCCTTGCGTCCTTCGCCTGCCGCAGGCTCGCCCATCGCCAGCCTCAGGCTGCCGTCGGCAAACGTGCCGGAGGCATCGACTTCGCCTTCAATGAAGTTCATGGCCGGAGCACCGAGGAAGCCGGCGACGAACAGGTTTGCCGGCCGCTCGTACACCTCGCCCGGCGTGCCGACCTGCTGGATCTGCCCCGCCCGCATGACGGCAATGCGGCTGGCCAGCGTCATGGCTTCCACCTGGTCGTGCGTCACATAGATCATGGTGGCGCCCAGTTGCTGGTGCAGCAGCTTCAGCTCGCGCCGCAAATCGGTACGCAGCTTCGCATCGAGGTTGGATAGCGGCTCGTCGAACAGGTAAACGCCCGCCTCGCGTACCAGCGCACGGCCAATCGCTACCCGTTGCCGCTGGCCTCCCGAAAGGGCCGCCGGCTTACGGCCAAGCAGGTCCCCCAGGTGCAGCATGGCTGCCGCACGGTCGACGCGGCGCCTGATTTCCGCCTTCGCCACACCCGCAATGCGCAGGCCGAACGACATGTTCTTTTCGACCGTCATGGTCGGATACAGGGCGTAGGACTGGAATACCATGCCGATCCCGCGCTCGCTCGGGTCCGTGCGCGACATGTCCTTGCCGCCGATTCCGATCGTGCCACCGCTGGTTTCCGTCAGCCCCGCAATGCTGTGCAGCAAGGTCGACTTGCCGCAACCGGACGGCCCGAGCAGGACCAGGAACTCGCCCTCCTCCACCTCCAGATCCAGCCCCCGGATAATGGCGTTGCCGCCAAGGCTAATGTCCAGTTTTTTAAGACTTACGTTCGACATCCGTTCAACCTTTCACAGCGCCGGCAGCGATGCCGCGCACGAACCAGCGGCCCGACAGGAAGTAAATCGTCAATGGCACCAGTGCAGTCAGGATCGTGGCCGCCATATTGACGTTGTAAAGACGCGTGCCTGTCGTCGTATTGATCACATTGTTCAACTGCACCGTCATTGGCAAGTTGTCTCGCCCGGCAAAAACCAGGCCCAGGATATAGTCGTTCCATACGCCGGTAAGCTGCATGATCGCCGCCACTACCAGCATCGGTACCGACAAGGGCAGCATCACGTGCCAGAAGATGCGCCAGAAACCGCCGCCATCGATACGCGCGGCATGGAACAGCTCCTGCGGCAGCGCCGCATAGTAATTGCGAAACAGCAGCGTCAGCACCGGCATGCCGAACACCAGGTGCACGATCACAATGGCCGGCAACGAACCAAAGACACCCAGGCCGGCCATCATGCGCACCAGCGGATAGATCATCACTTGTACCGGTACAAAGGCTCCCAGCAACAGGATACCGAACAACAGATTCGCACCGCGCGGCCGCCAGAAAGACAAGGCATAACCATTCAGCGCTCCCAGCGCAATCGGCAGCATCGTGCTTGGCACGGCGATACGTACCGAATTCCAGAACCCGCCTTGCACGCCCTCGCAAGCCGCGCCGGTGCATGCCTCGCTCCAGGCAGCCCGCCAGGCGTCTAGCGTTGGCGCCAGCGGCAAGGCGAAAATATTCCCCAGCCGGATCTCATCCATCGATTTCAGCGAAGTCGCCAGCATCACGTACAGCGGCAGCAGGAAGAACAGCGCCGCGCTGGCCAGGAAGGCGTACAGCCCGATGCGCGCCGCCTTCATGCCCTACCTTTCCTGCTGCGGGCATATGCCCATGGCGCCAGCAGGGCCAGCACCGTCAGGAGCAACACCACCGCGCCCGCCGAGGCCAGGCCGATATTCGCGCGCAGGAACAGGTGATCCATGATGAATTTCGCCGGCACTTCGCTTGCCGTACCCGGGCCGCCCTGGGTCATCGACACGACGGCGTCGTAGAGCTTCACCACCATGGTCGCCAGCAGGATGAAAACCGTCGCCAGGGTTGGCGCCAACATCGGCAGAATGATGGAAACATAGACGCGCCAGGCCGGAATGCCGTCCAGTCGCGCAGCCTTCCATATTTCCGGATCGACGCCGCGCAGGCCAGCCAGCATCAGCGCCATTACGAAACCCGATGCCTGCCACACCGACGCCAGCACCACCGTATAGAGCACCATGTCCTGGTCCACCAGCCAGTCAATCTCAACTCCCGGAATGCCGCCGGGCGTCAGAATCCACTGCCACACCAGCCCTGTCGCAACAAATGACATCGCATACGGGTACAGGAACAGGGTGCGCAGTGCGCCCTCGCCGGCAACCTGCCGATCGATAGCGGCAGCCAGCAGAAAGCCGATCACCATGCAGGCCAGCACGAACAGCACGCCAAACAACGCCAGGTTGTGCAGCGACAGCAGCCAGCGCTCATTGTCGAACAGGCGCTCATACTGCGCCATGCCAACCAGCTTGCTGGTCGCGATGCTGCGCGAACTGGTGAGGGATACGTAGAACGTCCAGGCGAAGGAGCCGAGGTAGCCCACGCATACCGTCAGCAACATCGGCAACAGCGCCGCATAAGACATGGCTCGGCGCACCGCTTAGTTCCTCAGCGCCGCAGCAAGCGCCTTCTGCGCCTTATCAACCGTCATCGATGTGTTCCAGTACGCAGTCAGCGCATCCTGGACTGCACCGTTCTGGTCGGGAGTCAGGTAGATTTCCGGCGCTCCGACCTGTCGATTGCGGTCACGCATGATGGCGGCTCCCGCGCGGGCGCAGGCGTCGAGCTGGCTGGTATCGGCATCCACACGCGGAGGCACCGAACCTTTGAGCTTGTTGAAGCTCACCTGTGTCGCGGGCGCCAGCAGCACTTTGGTCATCAGCTTCTGCGCCTGCCGCACTTCCGCCTGCTCCGAACGAGGAAAGACGAAAGCATCGCCCTGGATCAGGTACGGCGAATTTGCGCCAAGGCCCGCGATGCAGCCGTAATCGACGCCGGGGGCCATTTTTGCATTACTGAATTCGCCCTTGGCCCAATCCCCCATGATCTGCATGCCCGCCTTGCCGCTAACCAGCATGGCGGTCGCGTCATTCCAGTTGCGGCCCGGTGACGCGGGATCGACATAGGATTGCAGGCGCTTGAAGGCCAGCAGCACTTTGCGTACCGGTTCGGAATTGATCGCACGCTGTTCGCGATCGCGCATTACTTGCAGGTAGAGCTGGCGCCCTCCCATGTTTGCCAGCAGCGATGCGAACAGAATGTGCTCCTGCCACGCCTGCCCGCCGTGCGCCAGCGGCACCAGGCCCGCGGCCTTCAGTTTATCCAGCGCGGCAAAAAGCTCGTCGACGGTTGCAGGCTCTTTTGCGATACCGGCCTTTTTGAAGGCGGCGCTGGAATACCATATCCAGGTCTGCATGTGGATGTTCATCGGCATCGCGTAGTAATGGCCATCGATGCGGATGGTGTTGACGATCGGCTCCGGCAGCGTGGATTCCCAGCGCTCCTGGCGCGCAACATCATCCAGTTGCACCAGCATGTCCTGGTCCACGATATCGAGGAACTGCTTGGAAATATTGAACTGCGCTGCAGCAGGCGCCTTGCCGCCAACCATGCGATTGAGGGTCACCGCGCGAGCTTGTTCGCCACCGGCAATCGCCGTATCGATCCATGTGCCGCCGGCGGCACGATAGGCACTTGCGAGCTGTTTGACGGCGGCCGATTCACCGCCCGACGTCCACCAATGGATCACTTCTGCGCTCGGCCCGGCAGCCTGCGCGGAGGTGGCGCCGAACGCCATTGCACAAGCAAATAACTGCTTAAACATCCCGTCTCCTCTGTGTGCCGCTAATTTTTGGAAACGTTACCAATTTCCCGGGCGAGTGTCAATAGAATAACAGGAAAGCCCTTCTTGGCGAAAACGCAACGTGTATCGGAAAACGATTGAAATCGCATAAACCCCTGGGATATCCTGATTTCGCTGCCGGAGCATTCCGGTCGCGCGATCGGGAGAGTTTGTCCCACCCATGGACAACGCCGAAGGAGCAAGCCGCCCCCGGAATCTCTCAGGCCAAAGGACCGGTCGCGTGTTTTCACAACTCTGAAGAGCCGCCGGCAAGGGTAAGCGCCGGCGCACCGAAGGAGCAAGCGGGCCGCCAACGCCCGTGAAACTCTCAGGTCCAGCACAGAGGGGGCAATCACCTCGCACCTCGAAAATATCTGATCAACCTTCAGAGGAGTAGTCACATGCCTATGCATCGACTCTGGCTGCGCATTGCTTGCGCAGCGATGATGGCCGCCCCGTTCCTGGCAAAAGCAGACAACGGCGCGGCATTGCAGGCCGCAAAACGCGGACTCGCACAATTCGCCGAGCACCAGCAGGCGATCCGTCCCGGTAGCGCACCGGTCGACTTCCCGCTTGATGTCACGGACGTGGGCGACTTGAAGCAAGCCACTGTCGGCCATGGCTTCGAGGTCTACACCGTGGACCCGAAGGACCTGCTGGCGCGCGGCGACCTGGCGTCGCTGGCCAAGCCCACCGGCGAATGGCGCTTCGTCATTTCCCTGCATGGAAAGCCGATCGGCCTGGCAACGGTCCAGCATGTGAACGGCCGCTATGAAACCGTCGCCTATGGCGCCTCGGTCCTGGCAAAAGACGTGGATGCTGCGATGGCGGTTCACGGCAATAGCGCGCGTTCCAACCTGCGCTTCATCCGCATCTACCAGGCCCGCGCCGACCTGCTGGAAGTGGACCACGCCAAGTTCGCGCCGCTGCACTCGGCTCGCGAATCGCTGCTGCTTCAGAAGAACGGCAACCAGCTGGTCGACGGCACGGAATTGCTGGAGCCATTGCGCGCCGCCGTCAAAGCCAACATCGAAGCATTCCGCTAAGGAGGACCGACTATGAAAATCGCAAAAATCGTGGCCGGTGCAGCGCTGGTGCTTGCCCTGCCTTCAGCCTTCGCGCAATGGCGTACCTTGAACGTCCCGCTGGTGACGCAGGAACACAGCCAGTGGTGCTGGGCAGGCTCCAGCAAAGCGGTCCTGAACTACTATAGCCGCACGCCCAGCCAATGCCAGATCGTGAACTGGGCCTACGGCATCAACTACGCCTGCGGCAACAGCACCTTCAACTGGAACAGCTACGCCAACCGGCCGAACAATATGTACGGTACGTCCGGCAGCGTGCAGAACATCCTGTACAACTGGGGCGTGCCAAATACGGCGATCAACAACTACCTGTCGTGGAATTCGGTGGTAAATGAGATCAATGGCAACCGCCCCTTCGTGATCCGCTACGGCTGGACCAATGGCGGGGGCCATATCATGGTGGGACGCGGTTACGAAACGTACAACGGAACCAACTACATCTACATCATGAACCCGTGGCCAGGCGAAGGACAGACTTACCGCACCTTTGCATCGGCAGTCAGCGCCTATGATCACAATTGGACGCACACGCAACGCATGAACGTCAGCCCTTAAACAAAAAAGCCCGCCAGCAAACGCCCGGCGGGCTTTTCATGTTAGTTGCTGCCGCCCAGTTGTTCCAGCTTGGCAGCCCACTTCTTCGACTCGTCGACGTTACGGGCGGTGCCAACGCCATTCTCGAGCAGGTAGACCAGCTTGCGGATAGCAGTAATTTCTCCCTGCTCCGCTGCCTGGCGATAGTAGGTTGCGGCCTGGGCGTAGTCCTTCTTCACGCCTTGCCCCATCCAGTACATGCCAGCCAGCCTGACTTGCGCTTGCGCGCTTCCCAGCTTTGCCGCCTGCTGGTAGACCACAGCGGCCTGCGCCAGGTCGACCGGGCCGCCCTTGCCCAGGTCGAGCATGACGGCGAGGTTGGTGGCGGCATCCTTGTTGTCCTGTGCTGCAGCTTTGCTGAACCATGCGCGGGCCTGTGCCAGGTCCTGCGCAACGCCGTCGCCGTTGGAATACAGCAGCCCCGCATAGAACTGCGCCATCGCATGTCCCTGCGCGGCAGCTTTCAGGTACCACTCCAGCGCCTGGGCAGGGTCCTTCGGCACCGTGTTCCCGGTGTGATAGGCCACCGCCAGGTCGTACTGGGCGATAGCATCTCCAGTCACGGCACGCTTGCGGATTGGCGCAAGAGGACCGGCCGCCTGGCGCTCCATTGCTGCGATCAGGTCCAGCGCCTCCCGTGCACTCTTGCTGCCTGCGGCAGCTGCCTTCTGGTACCACTGCTTTGCCTGCGCCTGGTCGGCTGGAACTCCGCGGCCTTCGAAATACATGCCTGCCACCTGCTCGATCGCGGCAACATCATTCTGTTCGATCGCCTTGCGCAGCAAGGCCAGTGCACCGGCGCCGTCCTGTTTGATGCCGCGGCCAGCGGCCATCAGGCCAGCCAGTTGGCGCATCGCCGGTACGCTGCCCTGGTCTACAGCGCGCGAGTACCACTTCACAGCCTCGACATCGTTCTGTTCGGTACCCTGTCCGCGCTCGTACATCATGCCCAGGTTGAACTGAACGTTCGGGTCATTGCTGCGTGTGGCTTGCTCAAAGAACCCTCGGAAAGCGCGCGCGTAATTGCCTTTTGCGTACTCTTCATTAGGGTTGCGGGATAAGGCCTGCGCATGTGCAAAATGCACGGGGAAGTGCAGACAAGCCAGGAGTGCTACGTACCGGAACTTCAACGCCATATTATGTTTCTGCTAGGTGGAAAATGAAAATTATATGAATTTTCCATTAAGCAACATAATATAAATGAAAACTTTGATGCTTTTCCACAACAACTGGAAACGGGTTGGAAAAGCAAAGCCTGCTGGCACATGCCTAGCGGGCTTTTCCAATAGCAGCACTATCTTGTTTAAACGCTTGGCTGCCAGAGTAAGGCAAGGTAAGCGATGACCGTGTTCCCTCTTCCAGCGCGGCCAACTCCAGCGAGGCTTGTGCGCCGTAACGGGTGTGCAAACGCGCCCGGATATTCGCCAGGGCGAGGCCGTTGCCCAGTCGCACCGGACGCCGCGCATGATGTAATCCAAGCCCATCGTCGTCGATTCGTATGTTCAGTAGCCCGTCCTTGACGTCGGCAAACAGGCGCACCGTGCCCCCCTCCAGCTTCGGCTACAGCCCGTGGTGCACAGCGTTCTCAACCAACGGCTGCTGCAGCAGCGGCGGCAGCACCGCCTTGCGCGCTTGTTCGCTCACTTCGATCGAAAAACGCAAGCGGTCTCCCATCCGGATCTGCATCAATTGCAGATAGTTGTGTGCGGTCTCCAGCTCGACGTCCAGCGTGCTGTCGCTCGCCCGCATCTGGCCGAGGCTGGCGCGCAGATAATCGGTAAACGATTCAAGCATCAGCTGCGCGCGCGGGGCATCGTTGGCAATCAGGCTTTGTACATTGGCCAGGGTATTGAACAGGAAGTGCGGCTCGATCTGCGCCTGCAGCATGCGCAATTGCGATTCGGCCGCCTGCTGCGCCAACGCATTCTCCTTCGCCCGCAGCAGCCACCAGATCCAGTTCGCCGCCACAATGAATAGCGCAAAAATCAAGAACTTGAGCTGGACCATGGGGACAGCAGACAACTTCTTCCAAAGGTTGAGATTGTACGGATACCCCAAATAGCATATAGCCCAGGCGCACGCCCACGGCCATGCCTGCGATCAACAGTACGCTGACGACCGCCGTCGTGCGCCAGTCTGGCCGGGCCGACAGCGCCTCGATCTTCGCGCCAGGCAGCAACAGTTCTAAGCCGCGCAGCATGAACATCATTGCGGATGCCGCGCATAGTCCGAGCAGAAGATTGTTGCTTAACGCCGAAGCCAGCCAGCCCTGGTCATCGCTTCCCATCAAGAAGACCGACAGCCCCATCAATGCCATTGCAACGCCGAGCGCCAATACGCTCCCCGCCAACAATCGCGCCCACCACGGATCGCTGCGCTCCTTCTTCAGGACCAGGAAGGTGCGCAGCGAATATTTCAGCGTTTGTATGATCGTCATGGGCGACAGTGTAACGGCTCAGTCTCCAGACGGCTTGATTCCCGCCAGGGCACTGCGCCGTTCGCGCTCGATGCGCTGTGCCTGCGCCAGCTCCACTTCAAAGGCGCTCGGCTTATCGCTGGAAGCCTGTATCGCCCCCATATCTTCGGCAATGCGGAAGCCTTCCAGGCCACCGATGAAGTCAGGCGTAGTGAAACCGCGCATCGAGGCGTGGAAACCGCGCCAGTGCCAGGTGCCGCCGCGCAGTCCGCGCGCCTTGCAGTCGCCGCTTATCCAGGCGCTGCCATCCTTCGGCGCACCGTTATAGTCATCGTGTTCACAATCTTGCAGAAATTCGGCGACATTTCCAAGAGTATCGTACAGCCCGAAGGCATTCGGTTCGTACATGCCGACAATACTGGCGTACTCGGCTTTGTCCTCGCACGGCATGACGCCGACGTGGTTCATCGACTCCAGCCCGAAGTCGCGCCGGATCGCCGCCTCGGCGGAGCGGTCGCCTAGGTTTCCATAGCGGCAAGCCTGGGCTTCGTCGTTGCCGAAGAAGTAGCGCTGGGTGCTACCGGCGCGATGCGCGTATTCCCATTCAGCCTCGGTCGGCAAGCGATATTTCTTGCCGGTTTCCTTTGCCAGCCATTTGACATAGGCGTCGGCGCCATTCCAGCCGATGCAGGTGGCCGGTTCGAACTTGCTCATCGACTGCAGCGTGGTGGCCACAGGGTATTCTCCCGGAATGCTGAGAAACCAGTTCTTCGACGCCATTTCTGTGCACATGCGCGGCGTGCGGTAGTCGGTGGCTTCGACAAAACGCTGGAATTCAGCGGCAGTGACTTCATACTTCCCCAACCTGAACGACTTGATGGCCACCGCATGCACCGGCTGCGAGTTGGACTTGCGATCGCTTCCCATCATGAACTCGCCGGCCTTGATGGTGACCATCGGCGGTTCGATCGGCATGACCTTGTCGGTTGCGAAAGCGGGCACTAGCGTAAGCAAGGCGGACATCAGGACGATATTTTTTGGCATTGCATTCCTTCTTCGTTGGTTGAGATGAAAGAAGGATTCCAGAACCCGCACGCGACGCCACGCGCCATGCGACGAATCGACAATCGAGCCGACGAATGGCTACAATGCCGCCATGACATCTAAACTAGCTACGCAATCGCCATGGCGCGCCTTGATCGCCGACGACGAGCCGCACCTGGCGCAGTACTTGCGCAGCCAGTTGGCATTGTTATGGCCCGAGCTCGAGATCGTGCATATCGCGCGCAATGGCGTTGAAGCCGCCGACCGCATAGCTGCGCTCGCGCCCGACCTGGCATTCCTGGATATACAGATGCCGGGCTTGAATGGGCTCGAGGTGGCTCAGGGAATCGAAGGAGCAACGCGCGTGGTGTTCGTGACCGCTTATGATGAATACGCGGTCGAGGCGTTTGATCAAGCGGCACTGGACTATGTGCTCAAGCCGGTCAAGAACGAAAGGCTGGCACGTACGCTGGAACGGATCAAGACGGCTTGCGCCCCGGTGCAATCCTACGCGCGCCTGGCCGACGCACTGGCACGCCTGATGGCGCCGCCCCAGCAACCGCGCCTGCGCTACATCCGCGCGGCGCGCGGCGACCTGACATCGCAGGTGGCGGTCGAGGACATCATTTTCTTCCATGCCGACGACAAGTACACGGTGATTACCACCGCCGCCGGCGAGCACCTGATCCGCACCACCATCACCGACCTTGCATCACAGCTCGATCCGGACCAGTTCTGGCAGGTCCACCGCTCCACCCTGATTAACCTGGCTTTCGTGGAAGGCACCCGGCGCGACGAGGCCAGCCGCCTGTTCGTACGCATGAAAGGGCAAGCGAAGGAACTGCCGGTCAGCCGTGCGTTCGTACACTTGTTCAAGGCGATGTAGCTGGTTTTCCTGCTCGGAAAAGCAAAAAGCCCGCTGGCACATGCCTAGCGGGCTTTTCTAATAAGAGCCTGACGATAACCTACTTTCACACTGGTTGCAGCACTATCATCGGCGCAAAGTCGTTTCACGGTCCTGTTCGGGATGGGAAGGGGTGGGACCGACTTGCTATGGTCATCAGGCATGACTTGTCAACAATCTGGGAAGAAGTAAAAGTGGGGTAGTGTTCTCAAACACGGGTAAGTGCTACATAACCGTCAAGGTTATAGGGACAAGCCGTACGGGCAATTAGTATCAGTTAGCTTAATGCATTACTGCACTTCCACACCTGACCTATCAACGTCCTGGTCTCGAACGACCCTTCAAGGAGCTCAAGGCTCCGGGAAATCTCATCTTAAGGCAAGTTTCCCGCTTAGATGCTTTCAGCGGTTATCTCTTCCGAACTTAGCTACCCGGCAATGCCACTGGCGTGACAACCGGTACACCAGAGGTTCGTCCACTCCGGTCCTCTCGTACTAGGAGCAGCCCCCTTCAAATTTCCAACGCCCACGGCAGATAGGGACCAAACTGTCTCACGACGTTTTAAACCCAGCTCACGTACCACTTTAAATGGCGAACAGCCATACCCTTGGGACCGGCTACAGCCCCAGGATGTGATGAGCCGACATCGAGGTGCCAAACTCCCCCGTCGATATGAACTCTTGGGAGGAATCAGCCTGTTATCCCCAGAGTACCTTTTATCCGTTGAGCGATGGCCCTTCCATACAGAACCACCGGATCACTATGTCCTACTTTCGTACCTGCTCGACTTGTCGGTCTCGCAGTTAAGCACGCTTATGCCATTGCACTATTAGCACGATGTCCGACCGTACCTAGCGTACCTTCGAACTCCTCCGTTACCGTTTGGGAGGAGACCGCCCCAGTCAAACTGCCTACCATGCACTGTCCCCGATCCGGATTACGGACCAAGGTTAGAACCTCAAACAAACCAGGGTGGTATTTCAAGGATGGCTCCATAGGAACTGGCGTCCCTACTTCAAAGCCTCCCACCTATCCTACACAGATTGGTTCAAAGTCCAATGCAAAGCTACAGTAAAGGTTCATGGGGTCTTTCCGTCTAGCCGCGGGTAGATTGCATCATCACAAACACTTCAACTTCGCTGAGTCTCGGGAGGAGACAGTGTGGCCATCGTTACGCCATTCGTGCAGGTCGGAACTTACCCGACAAGGAATTTCGCTACCTTAGGACCGTTATAGTTACGGCCGCCGTTTACTGGGACTTCAATCAAGAGCTTGCACCCCATCATTTAATCTTCCAGCACCGGGCAGGCGTCACACCCTATACGTCCACTTTCGTGTTTGCAGAGTGCTGTGTTTTTATTAAACAGTCGCAGCCACCAGTTTATTGCAACCTTTTCGCCCTTCCACAGTAAAGTGGTCAAGCTACCGAGGCGTACCTTATCCCGAAGTTACGGTACCAATTTGCCGAGTTCCTTCTCCCGAGTTCTCTCAAGCGCCTTAGAATACTCATCTCGCCCACCTGTGTCGGTTTGCGGTACGGTCTCGTATGACTGAAGCTTAGAGGCTTTTCTTGGAACCACTTCCGATTGCTTCGCGAGATAAACCCGCTCGTCCCAGTCCCTTGAATTACGCGCCCGGATTTGCCTAAGCGCCTTCTATGAACCAGCAACTGCCTATTCCAACAGGCAGACAACCTTCCGCGATCCGTCCCCCCATCGCATCATACGACGGTGCAGGAATATTAACCTGCTTCCCATCAGCTACGCATCTCTGCCTCGCCTTAGGGGCCGACTCACCCTGCTCCGATGAACGTTGAACAGGAAACCTTGGGCTTACGGCGTGCGGGCTTTTCACCCGCATTATCGCTACTCATGTCAGCATTCGCACTTCTGATACCTCCAGCATCCTTCACAAGACACCTTCGCAGGCTTACAGAACGCTCTCCTACCATATCCTTGCGGATATCCGCAGCTTCGGTGACTGGCTTAGCCCCGTTACATCTTCCGCGCAGGACGACTCGATCAGTGAGCTATTACGCTTTCTTTAAATGATGGCTGCTTCTAAGCCAACATCCTGACTGTTTTAGCCTTCCCACTTCGTTTTCCACTTAGCCAATCTTTGGGACCTTAGCTGGCGGTCTGGGTTGTTTCCCTCTTGACACCGGACGTTAGCACCCGATGTCTGTCTCCCAAGCTCGCACTCAACGGTATTCGGAGTTTGCAATGGTTTGGTAAGTCGCGATGACCCCCTAGCCATAACAGTGCTCTACCCCCGTCGGTGATACTTGAGGCACTACCTAAATAGTTTTCGGAGAGAACCAGCTATTTCCAAGTTTGTTTAGCCTTTCACCCCTATCCACAGCTCATCCCCTAATTTTTCAACATTAGTGGGTTCGGTCCTCCAGTGCGTGTTACCGCACCTTCAACCTGGCCATGGATAGATCACTTGGTTTCGGGTCTACACCCAGCGACTGGCGCCCTGTTCGGACTCGATTTCTCTACGGCTCCCCTATTCGGTTAACCTCGCCACTGAATGTAAGTCGCTGACCCATTATACAAAAGGTACGCCGTCACCCCTTACGAGGCTCCGACTGTTTGTATGCACACGGTTTCAGGATCTATTTCACTCCCCTCCCGGGGTTCTTTTCGCCTTTCCCTCACGGTACTGGTTCACTATCGGTCGATTACGAGTATTTAGCCTTGGAGGATGGTCCCCCCATGTTCAGACAGGATTTCTCGTGTCCCGCCCTACTTGTCGTATGCTTAGTACCACCGCTCTGATTTCGCGTACGGGGCTATCACCCGCTATGGCTCCTGTTTCCAAAGGATTCCACTATCAGAACGACTATCACATACAGGCTCTTCCCATTTCGCTCGCCACTACTTTGGGAATCTCGGTTGATTTCTTTTCCTGCAGCTACTTAGATGTTTCAGTTCGCCGCGTTCGCTTCACACACCTATGTATTCAGTGAGTGATGACCTATAAGGCCGGGTTTCCCCATTCGGAAATCTTCGGATCAATGCTTGTTTGTCAGCTCCCCGAAGCTTATCGCAGACTTCTACGTCCTTCATCGCCTGTAATCGCCAAGGCATCCACCATGTGCACTTATTCACTTGTCCCTATAACCTTGACGGCTATAAGTTCAAGCACTTACTACTGTGTTTGATGAGTTTTACTACTACCCTAAGTGATATCTTTCGATATCGCTTAATAAAACTTTTACTTCTTCCAGATTGTTAAAGAACGGTACTACTTTTATGTCTGCGTCTGCGCACACATAAAAGCATTTGGTGGAGGATGACGGGATCGAACCGACGACCCCCTGCTTGCAAAGCAGGTGCTCTCCCAGCTGAGCTAATCCCCCTGGGTGGTACTGGTAGGGCTGGTTGGGCTCGAACCAACGACCCCCGCGTTATCAACACGGTGCTCTAACCAGCTGAGCTACAGCCCCATTTGTTCTTCGTATTACAACAGCCGATAAGTGTGGACGTTTGAGTCTGATGCCGACTCTAGAAAGGAGGTGATCCAGCCGCACCTTCCGATACGGCTACCTTGTTACGACTTCACCCCAGTCACGAATCCCACCGTGGTAGGCGCCCTCCTTGCGGTTAAGCTACCCACTTCTGGTGAAACCCGCTCCCATGGTGTGACGGGCGGTGTGTACAAGACCCGGGAACGTATTCACCGCGACATGCTGATCCGCGATTACTAGCGATTCCAACTTCATGTAGTCGAGTTGCAGACTACAATCCGGACTACGATACACTTTCTGGGATTAGCTCCCCCTCGCGGGTTGGCGGCCCTCTGTATGTACCATTGTATGACGTGTGAAGCCCTACCCATAAGGGCCATGAGGACTTGACGTCATCCCCACCTTCCTCCGGTTTGTCACCGGCAGTCTCATTAGAGTGCTCTTGCGTAGCAACTAATGACAAGGGTTGCGCTCGTTGCGGGACTTAACCCAACATCTCACGACACGAGCTGACGACAGCCATGCAGCACCTGTGTGCAGGTTCTCTTTCGAGCACTCCCGGATCTCTCCAGGATTCCTGCCATGTCAAGGGTAGGTAAGGTTTTTCGCGTTGCATCGAATTAATCCACATCATCCACCGCTTGTGCGGGTCCCCGTCAATTCCTTTGAGTTTTAATCTTGCGACCGTACTCCCCAGGCGGTCTACTTCACGCGTTAGCTGCGTTACTAAGTCAATTAAGACCCAACAACTAGTAGACATCGTTTAGGGCGTGGACTACCAGGGTATCTAATCCTGTTTGCTCCCCACGCTTTCGTGCATGAGCGTCAGTTTTGACCCAGGGGGCTGCCTTCGCCATCGGTGTTCCTCCACATCTCTACGCATTTCACTGCTACACGTGGAATTCTACCCCCCTCTGCCAAACTCTAGCCTCGCAGTCTCCATCGCCATTCCCAGGTTAAGCCCGGGGATTTCACGACAGACTTACGAAACCGCCTGCGCACGCTTTACGCCCAGTAATTCCGATTAACGCTTGCACCCTACGTATTACCGCGGCTGCTGGCACGTAGTTAGCCGGTGCTTATTCTTCAGGTACCGTCAGCAGATCTGGATATTAGCCAGACCCTTTTCTTCCCTGACAAAAGAGCTTTACAACCCGAAGGCCTTCTTCACTCACGCGGCATTGCTGGATCAGGGTTGCCCCCATTGTCCAAAATTCCCCACTGCTGCCTCCCGTAGGAGTCTGGACCGTGTCTCAGTTCCAGTGTGGCTGGTCGTCCTCTCAGACCAGCTACTGATCGTTGCCTTGGTGAGCCTTTACCTCACCAACTAGCTAATCAGATATCGGCCGCTCCAGGAGCACAAGGTCTTGCGATCCCCTGCTTTCATCCTTAGATCGTATGCGGTATTA
Organism: Pseudoduganella sp. S-14; assembly: GCF_049913285.1. Classification (GTDB taxonomy): domain Bacteria; phylum Pseudomonadota; class Gammaproteobacteria; order Burkholderiales; family Burkholderiaceae_D; genus Rugamonas. The sequence continues at coordinate 2,288,579 of NZ_CP183991.1, read as the reverse complement.
GCGTAACTTTCGCTACGTTATCCCCCACTCTTGGGTACGTTCCGATATATTACTCACCCGTTCGCCACTCGCCGCCAGGCCGAAGCCCGCGCTGCCGTTCGACTTGCATGTGTAAAGCATGCCGCCAGCGTTCAATCTGAGCCAGGATCAAACTCTTCAGTTCAATCTCTGTTTTTCGGTATTGCTACCGAGGTCACTCACTCAAAATACTGACGAAATCTCATTAAGAGATTTACGTTTAATTTTGTGCGAGCGTTATAACGTATATTTTGAGCATCAGGCCCGAAGGCCTGGGCATATCGTCAAACGCCCACACTTATCGACTGTTGATTTTTAAAGATCGCTGCTTTTATTTAACGAAGCGTTGTGTTCGTTGCAGCAGAGAAGCGAGATTATGCAATGTTTCGTATAACTCGTCAACCCCATCTTTTTCTCGTTTCGCTTCGCTGAGTTGTCAGCGCTGCGTTGCGAGGGACAGAACTATAGCAAACGATCCGGCTGTCCGCAAGGGCCTTCTTCTATTCCCGTATTTCTGCATTCTGTCGCACATCGGTAGCGGCTTTGCGCAAGCTTATCTACACTTGCCCCATATTCAATAGAAAGTCGCGCATGTTTCCAACTCCAAAAGCCCAAGACACAGCAAAAACCATCCTGGCCTGGCTCCACCGCGGCTTTGATGCGACGACCGGCTGGGTTACGCACTTGTCTTGGTGGAAGTTCTTCCTGTTTGCGGCGCTGTCGATGATCGCAGCATCGATCTTGCAGGATGAGCTGTTCTCGCCTTCCCGCGACGAAGAGATGGTGATTCGCTCCCATAAGCGCACAAAATCAGGCAACGCGGACCCAAACATCACGATTGACGACAGTGGCATCCACTTCAATCCGCGCGCAGGGAAGATCAAGAAGCCAGCCAGCACTGAAGCCAGCAGCGATGATGCGGCCAATGAGCACGAATCGGCGGATGCGGCGGAAGCGGCCGCTGCCGAAGCAGCTGCACCGGCGATGCCGGCCGAGCCGGCAGATGCCGCAATCCCAGTGCCCCCTGCCCCGCCAGCGCCGAAGGCCGACCGGGCAAAGCCTCCTGCGGCGCCGGCGGCGCCGGTGGCGCCAATGCCTGGCGAAGAAGTGCATATCGAACTGCCGCCGCAGATCGGCGAAGAACTGTCAAACGCACTGGAGCAGGCTGTCGATAGCGCGGCCGAAGAAAAAGTCTCGCGCTACCACAAGCAGGCATCGACCTGGTTCACCAGCTTCATCACCCTGCTGTTGCTAGCACTTTTTGCGATGAAAGCGCTGGTTGGCGGCAAGAAGAAAGCAGAAGCCGAGGCGCAAGTAGCAAACGCCGCGGCCGAGCGCGAATCCATGCAACGCCAACTGAGCGAAGCCAAAATGCAAATGATGCAGGCCCAGGTCGAACCGCATTTCCTGTTCAATACCCTGGCTTCGGTGGAGCATCTGATCGAAACCGACCCGCCGCGCGCCTCAGCCATGCAGCGCAGCCTGATCAAATACCTGCGCGCGGTACTGCCGCAAATGCGTGAAAACAAGCTGACCAGCACGCTCGGCAGCGAGTCCGATATGGTGGCGGCCTACCTGGCCCTGCTGAAGATGCGCATGGAAGAGCGCCTCACCATCGACTTCGATGTGCCCGAAGGACTGCGCACCGCCGCCTTCCCGCCAATGATGCTGCAGTCGATGGTCGAAAACGCGATCAAGCACGGACTGGAAGGCAAGCCGGAGGGCGGCTACCTGAGAGTCCGCGCCGAAGTGGCGCACAGCAAACTGCGCGTGACGGTGAGCGACGATGGCCTGGGCTTTGGCGCCAAGCCAAGCACCGGCACCGGCCTGGGCCTGACCAATATCCGCGAACGCCTTAAGCTGCTGCACGGCGACCAGGCTTCGCTGAAAATCGAGCCCAACCAGCCGAGCGGCGTAATCGCAATTATCGAGGTGCCATACCAGTTGGCGCGTTCGGAATAAGCGATTGCCTTACGCTGCGATCCGTTGAATAATTGATACTTCTTATTTCCACATATTGAGCACTATGCCCACAGCAATTATTGCCGACGATGAGCGATTGATGCGCGACCAACTGCGCATGCGGCTGGAACAAGTCTGGCCGGAACTGGAGATCCTCGGCGAAGCCAAGAACGGCGACGAAGCAGTTGAACTGGTCGACGAACTGAAACCTGATTTCACCTTCCTCGATATCCGCATGCCGGGCAAGAGCGGCATGGAAGCAGCCGCCGAAATCGGCAACAAGAGCAACGTGGTTTTCGTCACTGCCTATGATGCCTACGCCGTGGAAGCCTTCGAGCGCGGCGCAGTCGACTACGTTTTGAAACCACCTGAGCCGGAGCGGCTGAAGATCACGGTCGAGCGCCTGAAAGGTCGCCTCTCTTCGCCAGCAGCCAGCGCCGCTCAAGGCGCCGACATGGCTGCGATCCTGAACCAGCTTGCCGAGAAAATCGCGGCGCCAAAGCCGAAGTACCTGCAATGGATCCAGGCCAGCATCGGTTCCGACCTGCGCATGATCCCGGTCGAGGAAATCCTGTTCTTCCGTTCGGACGAAAAATACACCTGCGTGCAGACCGATAAATTCGAGGCACTGATCCGCAAGCCGGTGCGCGACCTGGCCGAAGAGCTGGACCCTTCCCTGTTCTGGCAAATCCACCGCGCAACCCTGGTCAATGTGAACGCGATCGAAGGCGTAACGCGCGACATTCGCGGCCGCCACCTGGTTATGATCAAAGGCCGCCCCGACAAACTCGAAGTCAGCCGCTCCTTCCTCCATCTGTTCAAGCAGATGTGATCCAGATCAAGCCGTCCAGCCGCTTGCTGTAATACGGTGTCCTGGTGGTTGCAGCCACCAGGAGGCCAACTTTGAAGAATCCCCGCACCCGCGTCCAGGGACGTCGCTCCACCGATTCCGCGCTGGCGGAAATCCGGGAGGATGAACGCGTCCACATTTCGCGCGAACTACACGACGACCTGGGGCAATTGCTGGCAACCCTGCGCGTCGAACTCACGCTCCTGAAGCAGCAGCCTCAGGGCTCCCCCGATGCCGAGGCGCGCCTGGCCAGCATGGACAACCTGCTCGTGACGGCCATTGGCTCGCTGCGCCGCATTGCAGGCAACTTGCGCCCCCGCGCGCTAGATGAAGGCGGTTTGTACTTTGCACTGGAATCGCTGCGGCGCGAGTTCGAAAAACGTCACGGCATTAGCTGCCTGCTCGATGCGCGGCCAGAGACCCTGGTGCTTGACGAGCGCTATAGCACCGCCATCTATCGGCTGGTGCAGGAGTCTTTAACCAATATCGCCCGCCATGCGGAAGCCGCCACGGCAGAAGTGCGCGTCCGGCGCGACAGCCGGGAACTGCTCATCGATATTTCGGATGATGGGCGCGGCATTGCTGTCGGCGACATGGCCAAGGCAGACGCGCTTGGCCTGCTTGGCATGCGCGAACGTGTCGCCGCACTGCGCGGCACCATGAACGTCGACGGCGGCAGCGGTACGCGCATCGCGATCCGCATTCCCCTCCCCGCAGGCGCGTAAAAAAAGGGCGGGTCCGAAGACCCGCCAAAGATCATGAATCACCTCGAGAGAGAGAGGTACTGCTTGCTACAAAAACTGCTTAGAAGGCGTGACGCAGGCCCAGGTTGAATGCCTTGTCGCCAGTGCCGGCTTCGGTGTTGTTGCCAACGGTGTAGCCGGCGCCGTTCTTGTTCTTGATCTTGGCGATCGCGGTGTAGGCAGTGGTGCGCTTGGACAGGGCGTACAGGTAGCCGATGCCAAACTGGTTGGCGTCCTGGTTGTTTTGCTTGTCGTCTTTGTGGATGTAAGAAGCAACCAGGGTGCCGCCGCCCATTGGCACGCCTACGCCCAGCAGCCATTCAGCGCTGTCCGCGGAGGACTTAGGTGCAACTTTCAGGCCGTAGGCGTTAGCCACTGGCAGTGGTGCCGAGCCGGCGCCTTTGTCCTTTTCGTAGCCGAAGTAGACCTTGGCAACGCCGAAGTCGTAGTTGGCTGCCAGCAGCGTGTTCTTGGCTTTGTCTTTACGCACGGCTGGAGTGGCGCCCACTGCAGCGGTGTCGTTGTTCTTGTTGTTGTGCACCAGGCGAACATTCAGTTCCTTGCTGGTGTAGTTCACGCCGAAGCCGAACTGGCGGCCGGCGGTATTGTCGCCAGCTTGCTCGCCCATGCCGTACAAGGCATCAACGCTGAAGCCGGAGAACATTGGGGAGTTATAGACGATGGCGTTCGACAGGCGGGTATTGACGCCGCCGGTAGGGAACAGGTTCTTGGCGCTGCCAGCGTAGCCGGCGCCGAATGGGTCGGCAACTTGCGACAGGGCGTTGTACAGCATGGTGTACTGGCGGCCCAGGGTGATCTGGCCAGCTTCAGCGCTCTTCAGGCCAACGAAGGCCTGGCGCTGTGCGAACACGCCTGCGGTGTCCTGGTCGCCGGTGTCGATCTTGACGCCGGATTCAATCGTGAAGATAGCGGAAGTGCCGCCACCCAGGTCCTCAACACCTTTGAAGCCCAGGCGGGAAGCCGAACCCACACCACTGGTCACCTTGTTGACGCTGCCGTTTACGCCGCCACGCTCTGCGACGAAGCCTGCGTCAGCGATACCGTAGATGGTCACATTGGACTGGGCTTGAGCTTGTGCTGCGAAACCGCTGATGATCAGTGCTGCCAGAGTAAGTTTTTTCACTTGTTGTCCTACGTTGTTGAAGTTGAGGGAAATGTTTCAAACGCAGCTATATTGCCCCTCAATTACTTCAACAATGTGACAGGAAAAAATTACTTCAGGCGTGATGTAACAACCCAGTAATATTCAGACCGCAACACTTTGATTTCACGCGCAGCGATGCCCAAACGCTTGCGCAGCCAGCTGTCGGACGGGTAGTTCTTCATCACTTCGACGCGATTTCCGTCGTCATCTTTCTGGAACTCGTAGGTATTTCCGTGCTGGTCGGTGCGCGCAACCGGGAAGCTCTCGCCGTCGACATAGTCTTCACCCATCAAAACAAGCAAGACATCCTTGCCGACCTTCTCGCGCAATTGTTTCAGGAATTTGTCCTGGTTCTCGCGCGGCACCTGGGCCCACAGGAATTCGGCGTAGACAGCCGTGTACTGGCCCGGCTGAACGTCCAGCATGGACAGGTCGGCGCTTTCCAGCTGCAGGACCTCGTGGCCATCCAGCAGTTCTTCGATGTGCTCGCGCACTTCGTACAATTCTTCTTCGTTAATCACAGTTCGTAGTTCTCATGTTCGCCCTTCATCGCCTGTTCGATCAGCTTGCGGTTCAACGTCGGCGCCAGCAGCTCGATGAAGGTATATATATAGGATCGCAGGTAGGCGCCCTGCTTGACAGCCACGCGCGACACATTCATGCCGAACAGGTGGCCGGCGGGAATGGCCCGCAGATTGCGGTCGCGCTCAGGGTCGAAGGCCATGCCGGCGATGATCCCGACCCCCATGCCCAGTTCCACATAGGTCTTGATCACGTCCGCATCGATCGCCTCCAGCAGCACGTCCGGCTTCAGGCCGCGCTTTTCGAACGCCTGGTCGATGCGCGACCGGCCGGCAAAGGCGGCATCATACGTGATGATGTGATGCTCGGCCACCTCTTCCAGCGTCACGGACTTGATCCTTAATAGCGGATGATCCGGCGGCACCACCACCACATGCTCCCACTGGTAGCAAGGCAGCGTAATCAGGCCGTCGACAGCGGCAATGGATTCGGTGGCGATGGCCAGGTCGGCCTGGTCGCGCTGCACCATCTCCGCGATCTGCTTCGGATTTCCTTGCAATAAAGACAAGCGCACCTTGGGGTACTTCTGCATGAAGGCCTGCACTACCTTGGGCAGGGTGTAACGGGCCTGGGTGTGCGTGGTGGCGATGGTGAAGCTGCCCGAGTCCTGGGCTGCATACTCCTTGCCGATCCGTTTCAGGCTGTCGATCTCCTGCATGATCAGTTCGACCGACGACAGGACCAGGCGCCCAGGCTCGGTCAGGCCGCGGATGCGTTTGCCATGCCTTGTGAAAATATCAACACCCAACTCCTCTTCCAGCTCGATGATCGCCTTGGAAACGCCCGGCTGGGAGGTAAACAAGGCCTTGGCGGCGTCGGTCAGGTTGTAGTTCTGGCGCACGGCTTCCCGCACGAATCGCAGTTGGTGAAGGTTCATTCTCGCTCTCGTTGGACTCCCCAGCGCATATTTTACGCTGATGCTTATGCCTAAACAGCATATAAGCAAATAAAGACTATGTTGTTTGGAATAAGCCCCCAGTTTATTACCATTGATTCCACTTTGGGCATGCCTTACTGGGAAAGCTATGTATCAATACGATCAATACGACCACCTCATCATCCGCGAACGCATCGAGCAGTATCGCGATCAGGTGCAACGACGCCTGAACGATGAGTTGACCGAGGCCGAATTCCTGCCGCTTCGCTTGCAGAACGGCCTGTACATGCAGCGCCATGCTTATATGCTGCGTATCGCCGTCCCTTACGGCCTGCTGTCGTCCAAGCAGATGCGCATGTTCGCGCACATCGCCCGCAAATATGACCGTGGCTACGGCCACTTCACCACCCGCCAGAACATCCAGTTCAACTGGATCAAGCTGGAAGAAACGCCGGAAATCCTGAGCGACCTGGCTTCGGTGGAGATGCACGCCATCCAGACTTCGGGCAACTGCATCCGCAACGTGACTTCGGACGAATTCGCCGGCGTAGCAGCCGACGAGATCATCGACCCGCGTCCATACGCCGAAGTACTGCGCCAATGGTCCACCTTCCACCCGGAATTCATCGCCCTGCCCCGCAAGTTCAAGGTGGCGATCAATGGCGCCGTGGAAGACCGTGCCGCCATCGCCGTGCACGATATCGGCCTGACCGTGGTGCATAACGAAGCCGGTGAGATCGGCTTCAAGGTGATGGTCGGCGGCGGCATGGGCCGTACCCCGATCCTGGGCAGCGTGATCCGCGAGTTCCTGCCGCGCGAGCACCTCCTGACCTATATCGAAGCGATCATGCGCGTGTATAACCTGCACGGCCGCCGCGACAACAAGTACAAGGCCCGCATCAAGATCCTGCTGAAAGCCCTGGGCGTGGAAGAATTCACCCGCCAGGTGGAAGTCGAGTGGGAAGACCTGAAAGGCACCGAGCAGACCCTGACGCTGGAAGAAATGGAGCGCATCATCGCCTACTTCCAGCCGCATGCCTACAAGTCGCTGCCAGCCATCGACCCGGCTGCATCCCACGCCGACAACAAAGCCTTCGGCAACTGGCTGAAGCGCAATGTGAAAGCGCACAAGGTGCCGGGCTACGCCGCCGTGGTGCTGTCGCTGAAGAAGACCGGGGTGCCGCCGGGTGATGCGACCGCGGAACAGATGGATTACATGGCTGACCTGGCCGACCGCTACAGCTTCGGTGAGCTGCGCGTGACCCACGAGCAAAACATCGTCCTGGCCGACGTCGAACAATCCCAGTTGTTCGACCTGTGGCAGGAAATTAAGACGCACGGCCTGGCAACGCCGAATATCGGCCTGCTGACCGACATTATCTGCTGCCCAGGCGGCGATTTCTGTTCGCTGGCGAACGCCAAGTCGATCCCGATTGCGCAGGCGATTGCCGAACGCTTCGACCGCATCGACTTCCTGCACGATATCGGCGACTTCGAGCTGAACATCTCTGGCTGCATCAACGCCTGCGGCCACCACCACGTCGGCAATATTGGCGTGCTGGGCGTCGACAAGGACGGCAGCGAATGGTATCAAGTGTCGATCGGCGGCGCGCAAGGCAACAACTCCGCCATCGGCAAGATCATTGGCCCGTCGTTCTCCGCGCAGCAGATGCCGGAGGTGATCGACCGCCTGCTGCAAGTGTATGTACGCGAGCGTACCCCGGAAGAGCGCTTCGTGGACACCGCGCAGCGCCTGGGCATCGCCCCATTCAAGGAATATGTATACGCCACGCCGATTGAAACGCATGGCCGCCTGGTAGGAGAAGACGAATATGCCTAAGCAAATCATCAAGGGCCGCGCAATCGTGGCCGACGACTGGAACCTGCTGCGCGCCGAGGAAGGCGCCGAAGCCGCCACCGTGGCTGCGCTGGCTGTGCCGGCAGGCCGCGTGATCCTGCCGCTGGCAACCTGGCTGGCGCAGCGCGATGCGCTGTCCGCCCGCGCCGCCGCCGGCGAGATCGCCGTGTGGCTGGCGCCCGACGAAGATCCGGTCGCCCTGCGCGAAGACCTGCCGCGCCTGGCCCTGGTGGCAGTCGACTTCCCGAAATTCACGGATGGCCGCGGCTATTCCCACGCCTGGAACCTGCGTTCCCGCCTGGGCTGGACCGGCGAACTGCGCGCCATCGGCGACGTGCTGCGCGACCAGCTGTTCTCGATGCAGCGCGTGGGCTTCGACGCCTACGACACCCGTCCGGACCGCAGCATCGAAGACGCGCTGAAAGGCCTGACCGTATTCAGCGAGACTTACCAGGCATCGGTCGACCAGCGCGTGCCGCTGTTCCGGCGCCACGCACGTCCAACGCCTGCCGCCGGAGCCTGAACATGAGCGAGCTCGCCACCCGCGTGCGGGATACGCTAGCCACGCTCGAACGCGTTGCAGAAGAGTTCTCGCCTGCCGTTTTCGCCTCCAGCCTGGCCGCCGAGGACATGGTCCTGACGGACCTGATCCTGAAGGCCGGCCTGCCGATCGGCATCTTCTCGCTGGAAACCGGCCGCCTGCACAAGGAAACCCTGGGCATGGTCGAACGCGTGCAGGAGCGCTACGGCTACGAAATCGCGCTGTACCGTCCCGTGCAGGCCGACGTCGACGCCTATGTGGAAAAGAAGGGCCTGAATGCCTTCTACGACAGCGTTGAACTGCGCAAGGAATGCTGCCAGATCCGCAAGGTCGAACCGCTGGGCCGTGCCCTGAGCGGCAAGAAGTCCTGGGTCACCGGCCAGCGTCGCGCCCAATCTGCAACCCGCTCCGACCTGTCGGTGCAGGAGTATGATGGTTCGCACAGCATGGAAAAATTCAATCCCCTGGCCGACTGGTCGGAACAGGAAGTGTGGGACTACATCCGCGCCAACGACGTACCCTACAACCCTCTACACGACCAGGGTTACCCGTCGATCGGCTGCGAACCCTGCACCCGCGCCATCGAGCCAGGCGAAGATGTACGCGCCGGCCGCTGGTGGTGGGAAAACCCGGACTCGAAGGAATGCGGCTTGCACCTGGTAGACGGCAAACTGATTCGAATTAAGAAAGTAGGCTAAATGAACGCACTGGTAGAACAACACGTCAATTCGCGCCATCTCGATGCGCTGGAGTCGGAAGCCATCCACATCCTGCGCGAGGTCGCCGCCGAGTGCTCGAACCCTGCCTTGCTGTTCAGCGGCGGCAAGGATTCCGTGGTCCTGCTGCGCCTTGCGGAAAAGGCTTTCCGCCCAGGGAAATTCCCGTTCCCGCTGGTGCACATCGACACCGGCCATAACTTCCCGGAAGTGATCGAATTCCGCGACCGCCGCGTGGCTGAACTGGGCGAGCGCCTGATCGTCGGCTCGGTCGAGGACTCGATCAGGAAGGGCACCGTGCGCCTGCGCAATCCAGCCACCGATTCGCGCAATGCGGCGCAAGCGGTAACGCTGCTGGAAACCATCGCCGAACACGGCTTCGACGCCTGCATCGGCGGCGCCCGCCGCGACGAAGAAAAGGCCCGCGCCAAGGAGCGCATCTTCTCCTTCCGCGACGAATTCGGCCAATGGGACCCGAAAGCCCAGCGCCCGGAACTGTGGGACCTGTATAACACCCGCGTCCACCCGGGCGAAAACATGCGCGTGTTCCCGATCTCGAACTGGACCGAGCTGGATGTGTGGCAGTACATCGCACGCGAAAAACTGGCGTTGCCATCGATCTATTTCGCGCACGAGCGCCAAGTGATTCCGCGCAACGGCCTGCTGGTGCCGCTGACCGACCTGACCCCGGCCCGTGAAGGCGAGACCATCGAAACCCAGGTGGTGCGCTTTCGCACCGTGGGCGATATCTCCTGCACCTGCCCCGTGTCTTCGGACGCTGCCGACGTGGACGCGATCATCGCCGAAACCGCAGTGACCCAGGTCACCGAGCGCGGCGCCACCCGGATGGATGACCAGACCTCCGAAGCCTCCATGGAAAAACGCAAGAAGCAAGGATATTTCTGATGAACGCACTGAACGACAACCTGAACGAACGTAACCTGCTGCGCTTCATCACCGCCGGCTCCGTCGACGACGGCAAGAGCACCCTGATCGGGCGCCTGCTGTTCGACAGCAAGGGCATCTTCGCCGACCAGCTGGCAGCCGTGTCGCGCGCCAAGCATAAGCGCACCGTGGGCGACACCATCGACCTGTCCCTGCTGACCGACGGCCTGGAAGCCGAGCGCGAACAGGGCATCACCATCGACGTTGCCTACCGCTACTTCGCTACCCCGAAACGCAAGTTCATCATCGCCGACACCCCGGGCCACGAGCAGTACACCCGCAATATGGTGACCGGCGCCTCCACTGCCGACGCCGTGATCATCCTGGTCGACGTGTCGAAAGTGAAGCTGCGCGAAGACGGCGGCGTGGACCTGCTGATCCAGACCAAGCGCCACTCCACCATCGCCCACCTGCTGCAGATCGAACACGTGGTGGTGGCCGTGAACAAGATGGACCTGGTGAACTACGACCAGGACGTATACGAGCGCATTGTCAAGGCTTATCGCGAGTTCGCTGCAACGCTGGGCATCAAGGATGTGAAGACCATTCCGCTGTCGGCACTGGCCGGCGACAACGTGGTCGACGCCAGCGAGCGCATGCCGTGGTACCAGGGCCCTACCCTGATCGAACTGCTGGAAGACCTGTCGATGTACGATGAGTCGCACAACTCCGCATTCCGCTTCCCGGTGCAACTGGTGGCGCGCCACAACGGCCATGAAGCCAACGACTTCCGCGGCTACATGGGCCGTATCGAAGCGGGCAACGTGGCAGTCGGCGACAAGCTGGTGGTGCAGCCGTCCGGCCAAAGCGCCACGGTCAAGGAAATCGTCACCTTCGACGGCTCCCTGCAAAGCGCCAGCGCTGGCCAATCGGTCACCATCGTGCTGGAAGAATACGTCGACGTATCGCGCGGCGACCTGCTGGCCTCCAGCACCCAGCCGGCTACTCTGCTCAAACAGGTGAGCGCCGATGTATGCTGGCTGTCCGAAGAGCCGCTGGACCTGCGCCGCAAGTACTGGATCAAGCACGGCACCAAGCAGACCGCCGCCAAAGTGACGAAGATCGATTCGATCCTTGACATCAACACCCAGCAGCGGCACGATGCGGATGCGTTGAAGCTGAACGATGTCGCGCGCATTGCGCTGACCGTGCAGCAACCGCTGGCGGCCGATGCCTATTCGGATATCCGCGCCACGGGCGCCTTCATCCTGATCGATGAAGTCACGCACCAGACAGTCGCCGCAGGCATGATCCGCCTCGGCGAGTAAGCTTCGCCAAGAAAGGAAACCTGCGCATGCCATACGGGAAAGTGTATTTGATTGGAGCTGGACCGGGGGCGCAGGACCTGATCACCATGCGTGGCGCACGCCTGCTGGCGCAAGCCGACGTCGTGCTGTACGACGCGCTGGTGACCGAAGAAATGCTGGAACTGTGCCCGCAGGCCGAGAAGATCTCGGTCGGCAAGCGGGCCGGCCAACGCTCCACCGCCCAGGGCGTCATCAACCAGCAACTGGTCGACTGCGCAGCGCGCTACCGCCTGGTAGTGCGCCTCAAGGGCGGCGACCCGATGCTGTTCGGCCGCGCCGACGAGGAATTGACGGCGCTCGAGCAGCACGGCATTGAAGTTGAAGTCGTTCCCGGCATTACCACTGCAGTTGCCGCCGCCGCGGCAACGCAGCAGCCGCTGACCAAGCGCGGCGTGGCGCGCAGCGTAGCTTTCTTCACCTCCTCCACCGCGCCGGGCCATCCGGAAGAACTCACTATCCCTTCCACCGACACGCTGGTGCAGTACATGGGCGGGCGCGAGGCGATCGCCACCGCCAACAATCTGCTGTCGCAGGGCCGCTCGGCGGATACGCCGGTGGTCGTGATCGAGAATGTCAGCCGCCCCGACCAGCGCGTCGAACGCATTACCCTGGCCGAGCTGGCGCATGGGCTGCCGGCCGCGCACGGGCCCGTGCTGGTCATGCTGGGCAAGGCCATGGCGCCGCGGCCGCAGCAAAAACGGTAAAATGGCGTCCTCTTGCAATGAGAGGAACAAGATGAGCCAAGCCCACGAAGTCCTGGAACGCGCCCGCAATGCGCGCCTGGCAGGCAAATACGAAGACGCCCTGCGCGACCACCTGTGGTTCCACGAGCACGCGCTAGAAGAAGATCCAACCCTGGCCGGCGTGCGCCTGTCCTTCGCCCTGCGCGACTGGATCTACCTCGCCGAACAATTCCCGCTGGCGCGCCGCGCCCTGCAGGCCATTCGCGACCGCGACACCCAGCGCATCCTGAACGGCAGCGCCACGCTGGCCCGCTTCCACGACGTCAGCGCCATCAATAGTGCGCTGGGCGAGGAGCGCGCTACCCACGACCTGTTCACCCAGATCGACGCCCAACTGCCCGAACTGGCCAGGGATTGCGCCGAACTGGCCCTGCCGGCCCTGGTCGCGGCCGAGGATTTCCAGTTGGCACGCCGCTACCTGCCCGACCCGGTGGCGCGCATCGCCACCCAGGCCAAGCGCGTCAACGACTTCGCCGAAGAACTGGCCAGGCGCGGCAACACCTCGTCTGCCCCGCAGTTGCTGGCGTTCGTGCTGAACTACACCAAGGAAGTGCGCCTGGTGGTCGAAGTGTTCCGCCGTCTGGGCGAAGATGAGGAAGTGGCCAAGGCCAGCGCCGCGGCACTCGACTCCCTGAAGTCGGAGGCATTGCGCGACGCAGTGCAGCGCGAATTCGACAATCCTGGCAGCACCATTGCCGCCATGGTCTCCCACGCCAAGGGCGCTTAAGCCACCCGGGCCGCCGCCACGGCCCGTCCCTGCCAGCGGCCAGCCACGCGGCTGGCCAGGAGCAGCCATTCGCCCTCTCCCGCCTGCACCACCATCTGCCCGCCTTCGTCCCAAAGCGCGCTGCACCCCGCAGATTGCCAGCCCCCCGTAGGACCGCCATGATTGGCCATCAGCACAGGCATGGCGTGGCGGCAGGCGTGCCCTTGCAAGATTGCGCCGTCCTTTGCATAGCCGGCTGGAGAGACCAGGACGCTGGCGGCATACAGCATGGCCCCCGCCCTGGCTGCAGCTTGCGCATGACTGGCATGCGTAAAATCGGCGCAGACAGCCAAGGCGGCCGGGACGCCATCGACGTCAAGCAAAGCGCCGCCGCTGCCGGCTGCGAACACGGTCTCCTCGCCAGCGTGAAGGTGCTGCTTGGTATATTCGGCCACGCGGCCGTCGGGCAGGAAGGACAAGGCGCCGATGTACAGCGAGCCATCGATTCGTAACGGCGCGCCGGCCACGATGATCATCCCGCTGCGCCGGGTCAGCGCGGCCAGCGGTACCAGGCGCGGGTCATCGCCACGCAGCGCCGCTGCTGCCGCAATTTCAGGCTCGTAACCTGTCAGGGAAAGTTCGGGAAATAGCGCAAGCCGCACGCCGAGCGCCGCAGCCTGGCTTGCAAGTTCCACATGGCGCGCAACATTGGCGGCGATATCACCCTTGATGGAAAGGGACTGGATTGCCGCAACCAGCGGCAAGTCAGGCGCCATTGGTCACCGAGTTGAGGCAGAAGTCCGTCATCGCGCGCAGCACCGTGGGGTCTTCCCCTACCGCGCCAACTGCGCGTATCGTCACTCCCGGATGCGCCAGGCGCATTTCGTCAAGGATCAGCGGCAGGTCGCGCAGCACATGCCCGCCCTGCCCCAGGAATACAGGAACCACCGTCACGTCGTCGATGCCCTGCGCGGCAAGCGCGGCCACCTGCTCCGGCAAGCGCGGCGACATCAATTCCAGGAAAGCCAGCGAAACATCAATGCCCGGCGCGCGCGCCGCGACCATGTCACGCAACTGTTCGAACGGCGCTGCCCAACTGGCGGAACGGGCGCCATGGGCAAACAGCACCAGCGCGCGGCCGCCCATGCTAATGGCGCTCCACCCAGTAAAGGGCACCCAGCGCCAGCAACAGGTATAGCAGGCTTGGCATCAGCGCCGTCAGGAATGCCGGCAGCGCCGACAACAATCCAATATGCGAGAACAGCGTATTCACCAGCAGGAAGCTGACGCCGATCATGATGCCGATGAAGATCTTCAGGCTCACGCCGCCGGAGCGGGTATGCAGGTAGGCGAAAGGCAGTGCCAGCGCCATCAGCACGAAGATGGCCAGCGGGTCGAACAGCTTTTTCCAGAAGGCGATCTTGAAACGCTCCGTGCCTTGCTTGTTTTCCTGCAGGTGGCGGGTGTAAACCGCCAGTTCGTTGGCCGACATATGTTCCGGATCGGATGCGGAGACCGACAGGATTTTCGGGGTGATCTCGGAAATCAGCTCCTTGCTGGCATGCCGCTGGATCTCCACCGAGCTGGTCGCCTGCGCGTAGTTATTGGCCAGATTGGCTTGCGCGCCGTCGGCCAACAATGCCGGATTGATGAAGATGTTTTCCGTCACACCATTCAGGAGCCAGGTATTGTTGCCCTTGAAAGTGGCCGTCTCGGCAAGGGTCAGCGTGCGCAGGCGGAAACGGTTGTCGAAGTCGTACAGCTTGACGCCCACCAGTTGTCCATCCGAGCGCACTTCGCGCACGTTGAAGAAGCGCGTCCCCTGCACATCGCCCGTCATGCCTGAGCTCTTGATGATGTCCTTGGTCCACATGCCAGAGCGGAACTCCGACGACACCGTAGCGCCACGGCCCATCAGGCGAACTTTTTCCGCCACCGGTGCCAGGCGCGGCGTAATCAGTTCGCCAAAGATGAAGGCAACAACGACCAGTACCAGGCCGACCTTCCCGACCATGACCGCGGCCCTGCCCGTGGACAGCGACGAGGCGCGCATGATCGTGAATTCCGAGGTCGACGCGAACTGCGCCATGGTATAGATGGTGCCGATCAGGGCGGCCACGGGCAGCACCTCGTTCACGTGCTGAGGGAGCATCGTCAGCGTGTACAAGGCAGCATGCTGCATGCCGTAGCCGTTCTTGCCGACGACTGGCAGCTCGCCGGTCAGGTCAAAGAATGCCTGCAATCCGAGCAATGCCGCCAGCGCAAAGGCAACCGCCTGCAGGATCGAGACGAAGAAATAGCGTTGCAGGATGCTCATTTGCGTGCGCCTCGCTTGAATGTTGCCCAGATCGCCCGTGGATGGTAGCGGTGATTCACGTTCAGGCGCCAGGCAAACAAAGCCAGTACTGCCAGTGCCATCGCCAGGTGCAGGGGCCACCAGCTCATGCCAAATTTGAAGTTGCCGCGCCGGATACCAGACTCGAACACGTTGATCAGGTTGTTATAAGTGAAGAAGATCAGCACTGCGAGAATGAGGTTGACCGAACTGCCCGCTCGTGGATTGACGAAACCGAGCGGAATCGCCAGCATCGACAGCGCCAGGCAGGCCAGCGGCAGCGACAGGCGCCACATCAACTCGCCCTTGGCCGCATTGGTGCCGGCGGCAATCAGCTCCAGCGTCGGAAGGGTTTTGGTCTCCTTCTGGCCATCGCCCTCGGACGACTGCCGCGAGACGCGCATGCTGTAGCGCTCAAATTCCATGCTCTGGAAATTGGCATCGCCCGGCTTGCCCTGATAGCGGCGGCCGTTCTTCAGGACCAGGTGGCGGTCTCCGGAGGGCAGCGTCTCGATTACGCCCTCGCTCGCCACCACGACGGAAGTACCCTTGGCATCAACCTGGTTGACGAACACATTGCGCACCACCGAGCTGCTGCCCGAAACGCCTTCCACGAAGAAGATGCGGTTGGCCGACGAGGATTCCCTGAACTGGCCGGGAGAAACCTTCTGCAGGTCTTCTCGCTTGGAGAAACGCTCAATATACTCGGCGCTTTTCGAGCGCGCCCACGGCGTCGCGTAAAAACTGAGCGCACCGGTCAGCAGGACCAGCGGCAAGACAAACAGGAACACCGGCCTGACGAAGCGCGTCAGGCTGACGCCTGCGGCAAACCATACCACCATCTCCGAATCCTTGTAGATGCGGGTCATCACCATCAACACGGAAATAAAACTGGTGAAAATCAGGACAATTGGCAGATAATTCAGGGCTGCGAACGCAATAAGCGCGATGACATCGCTGGACGCAACCTTGCCGCCTGCGGCTTTGCCGAGGATCGAGATCAGGGTCCACGTCAGGAGGATCGAGAACAGCACCGTAAAGGAAGCCCCGGCAGAGCTGACCAGCTCACGGCGGAGGGCGCGATGGAAAATCATTCGACGTTTATAATTCGTTCTACAAAATTAAGGAGAAACCAAATGGACTTTAGCATAAAAGCACTCGACGCCAAGAACACCATCGCCAGCGCCAAAAGCGGCTGCGTCGTGGTCGGCGTCTTCGAAAACAAGAAGCTCTCGAAAGCGGCTAAAGCCCTCGACAGCGCAGGCGAAATCACCGCCGCACTGAAATCCGGCGACATTACCGGCAAAGCCGGCACCACCTTGCTGCTGCGCGGCCTGAAAGGCGCCGCTGCGGAACGCGTGCTGCTGGTAGGCCTGGGCGCCGATGAAGCAGTCGCCGAAAAAGCCATCGGCTCCGCGATCAATTCCGCCATCAAGGCGCTGGGCACCGTCGCATCTGCGGACGCTATTATCGCATTGCCTCTGGAAGAAGTGAAAGGCCGCGACGCCAACTGGGCGATCCGTTGCGCAGTGCTGGCCGGGCGCGACGCCGTGTACCGTACCGACGCGCAGAAATCCAGGAAAGACCCTGCCTGGGCCGGCCCGGGGAAAGTGGCCCTGGCCGTGGCGAACAACGCCGGCAACAAGCTGGCGCTGTCGCAAGCGGTTGCCATCGCCAACGGCATGGAACTGACCAAGGACCTGGGTAACCTGTCCGCCAACGTCTGCACTCCGACCTACCTGGCCAACGTCGCCAAGAAGCTGGGCAAGGACTTCGGCTTTGAAGTCGAAATCCTGGACCGCAAGCAGATGGAAGCCCTGAAGATGGGCTCCTTCCTGTCCGTCACCAATGGCTCCGAGCAGGCGCCCAAGTTCATCGTCCTGAAACACAAGGGCGGCAAGGCCAAGGATGCGCCGACCGTGCTGGTGGGCAAGGGCATCACCTTCGACACCGGCGGCATTTCGATCAAGGCCGGTCCCGGCATGGACGAGATGAAATACGATATGTGTGGCGCCGGCTCCGTGCTGGGCACCTTCCGCGCCATCGGCGAAATGGGCCTGAAGTCCAACGTAGTGGGCATCGTCGCTGCATGCGAAAACATGCCGTCGGGCCGCGCCACCAAGCCGGGCGACATCGTCACCTCGATGAACGGCCTGACCATCGAAATCCTGAACACCGACGCCGAAGGCCGCCTGATCCTGTGCGACGCCCTGACCTACGCCGAGCGCTTCAACCCGGCCGCCGTGATCGACGTAGCGACCCTGACCGGCGCCTGCATCGTCGCCCTGGGCCATCACAATAGCGGCGTGTTCGCGCGCGACGACGAAGCTGGCAATGCGCTGGCCGACGCCCTGATGGCATCGGGCAAGGCCACCGGCGACACCGCATGGCGCCTGCCGATCGGCGAGCAGTACAACGAACAGTTGAAGTCGAACTTCGCAGACCTGGCCAATATCGGCTCCCCAGGCGGCGCATCGTGCACCGCTGCCGCCTTCCTGGAAAACTTCACCCGCAAGTATCCATGGGCGCACGTCGACATCGCCGGCACCGCATGGAAATCGGGTGCTGCCAAAGGCGCCACCGGCCGTCCAGTGCCGCTGCTGACCAACTTCCTGATCGGCCGCGCCGGTTAATCGGCAAATAAAATGGGGGCGTGCCCTTTAAAAAGGGTACGCCCCCATTTTTTTGCTTTTAATAGATCGACGAGGTCGGCGCCGGCTGCTGCGGCGGCGCACCGCGCGCGGCGGCGCCCTCCCCGCGCTGCAGGACGACAGTCAGTGTGGAAGGCAGGTCAAAGCCGGCGCCAGTCTGCTTGTCGACTATCTGGCCGGCGCCGAGCGTGAAGATGATGTTGCCCCACTTGGAGGCGTTCTGGCGCGCTTCGATCTGGTCATAAGCCCAGACGTCTTCGCGGCGGCAATCCACCACCAGCGGCTGGGTGCTCTTGTGCACCGTCACCCGCCCGGGGGAAGTAACGAACCAGCGCCCCCTGTCATTGGAGAGCACGCAGCCGATGGCCGACACCTGCTGGTGATCCAGCACGGTTTGCACCAGCACCGACTGCTCGGTCGAGTCGAACAACGTGGCGCAGCCGACCAACGCCGCTGCGCACAGCGCAGCGAACACAGATCGGCTCAGCCTGGATGGCATGCAGTCGGGCTCAGTCGGCCGACTGGCCTCTTTTCTGACGCAGCCCCTGGATGACATGCATGATGTCGTCCATGCTGTTGGCGCCGATGCCCTGGAACGCATCGAGGACTTCGTTCAGGACTTCGTTACGCACCTCGGCGTCAGCAGTAGCAATCGCTTGCGGGCGCTGGGACGCTGCGCGGGTGCTTGCCTCGCGGGCCGACTTGCGGCCGCTTGGCGATTTGCCATGTTCCAACGCCGCTTGCCAGATCAGCCAACGACGTTGTGTCTCATAGACCAGATACTCTTCTGGCTTGTCTTCGCGCCGACGGACGATTTGGCCGTCCTTCTGCGCCCATGCTTCGAATGCAGATCGCATGTGTATTCCTTTAGTTTGCAGTGCTCGTTAAATCGGAATTAGTTTCCCTATATTACCACTTATTGACGCAGGACAACATTCAAATCCGTTGTAAATAAGCAAAATCACCCAGCTTCGTGGAAACAACTTCGATACCAACCTTGTAATTATATTGACATTTACGGTTGTTGATACCGTAATTTTAGTACCAATCTGATAACTATGAAGCACTATTGGAAATTATTTTTACGGCGACACCTTTTTGCGACAAGAAAGCACAATTTTGATGTCACCGTAGAATCATTGTTTGGCTCAAATACGACAGCTTCCCATAGCATAGTGAGTATTGATAAGATCTGCCCCCACCTGATTAGAAAGACTGACATGAAATTAGCCACCTGGAATGTTAACTCATTGAACGTTCGCTTGCCGCACGTTACGAAATGGCTGGGCGAAAATCCGGTCGACGTGCTTTGCATCCAGGAAACCAAGCTTACCGACGACAAGTTCCCGGTCCGCGAGATCGAGGAGATGGGCTACCAGGTGGCCTTCAGCGGCCAGAAAACCTACAACGGCGTCGCCATCCTGTCGCGCCACCCGATGGAAGACGTGGTCAAGAACAATCCGCGCTACCCGGACGAACAGCAGCGCATCCTGGCCGCCACCATCAACGGCATTCGCGTGGTCAGTGCCTATGTGCCAAACGGCCAGGCGCTGGATTCGGACAAGTACACCTATAAACTGGGCTGGCTGGCCAGCTTCCGCGACTGGCTGGGCGAAGAAATGGCGCGCAACCCGCACCTGGCCGTACTGGGCGACTACAACATCGTGCCCGATATCCGCGACACGCACGACCCGGCGATGGAAGGCGACATCTTTTGCTCGGACAAGGAGCGCGCCGCCCTGCAAGCCTTGTTCGAACTCGGCCTGCACGATTCCTTCCGCCTGTTCGAACAGCCGGAGAAGGCTTTCTCGTGGTGGGATTACCGCATGCTGGGCTTCCAGAAGAACAAAGGCCTGCGCATCGACCACGTGCTGCTGTCCGCGCCGCTGAAGGAGCGCTGCGTTTCCTGCGTGATCGACCGCGCACCGCGCAAATGGCAGCAACCCTCCGACCACGCGCCGGTGATTGCAACTCTGGGCGCTTAAGCGGCCTGGCGTTCCATCATGAGCTGGGCGCGCACGCCCAGCACCGGTTTCGAGAACAGGTAGCCCTGGGCATAAGTACAGCCTTGCTCGCGCAATAGCTGGAACTGCCCTTCCGTCTCCACCCCCTCCGCTACCACCGACAGCTGCAGGCTGTCGGACAGCGCGATGATCGCGGCCACGATGGCGCGGTCCTCCGCACTTTGCTCCAGGTCCT
Organism: Pseudoduganella sp. S-14; assembly: GCF_049913285.1. Classification (GTDB taxonomy): domain Bacteria; phylum Pseudomonadota; class Gammaproteobacteria; order Burkholderiales; family Burkholderiaceae_D; genus Rugamonas. Next base: position 2,268,381 of record NZ_CP183991.1, on the reverse strand, counting down.
TGATGAAGGCGCGGTCGATCTTGATCTTGCGCACCGGGAAGCGCTTCAGGTAAGCCAGCGAAGAATAACCGGTGCCAAAGTCGTCGATCGACAGCCGGATCCCCATTGCATTGATCTGGCCCAGGATAGCCAGCGTCTGTTCGCCATGCTGCATCAGCGCTGTTTCGGTGATTTCGAATTCAATCAGCGCCGGATCGATGCCCGTGTCTTCCAGCGTGCGGCGGATCGAATCGACCAGGCCACGGTGCATGAACTGCCGCGCCGACAGGTTGATCGCCATCGGCACCGGCGCCATGCCCTGGCGCTGCCATTCCATGCTTTGCTCGCAGGCGCGCCGCAACACCCATTCGCCGATCGGCACGATCAACCCATTTTCCTCGATCAGAGGGATGAACTGGTCTGGCATCACCAGCCCGCCGGCCGGGCGGCGCCAGCGCAGCAGCACCTCCAGCGTGGCCAGGCGGCGTGTGGCGATATCCATGATCGGCTGGTAGTGCAATTCGAACTGGCCGAGCTGCAGCGCCGAACGCAGCGCGCTCTCCATTTCGAAATGCAGGGCCGCCGCCGTGTTCATCTCTTCGTTGAAGTATTGGTAGTTGTTGCGCCCGGAAGCCTTGGCGTGATACATGGCCGCATCGGCATTGCGCATCAGGGTGGCGACGTCGCTGCCGTCGTCGGGATAAGTGCAGATGCCGATCGACGGCGTGATATGCAGCAGGCGCCCTTCCAGCGCAATTGGCTCGGACAGCAGATCGATTATTTTTTGCGCGACGTGGCTCGATTCGTCCGTGCTTTGGATGCCGGGCAGCAGCACCACGAATTCGTCGCCGCCCAGGCGCGCTACGGTATCGCTGGCGCGCACCGCGCCCACCAGGCGCCTCGCCACTTCCTTCAGCAAGGCGTCGCCGGTCATGTGGCCCAGCGAATCGTTGATGGTTTTGAAGCGGTCGAGATCGATGAACATTACAGCCAGGCGACGCCCCGAACGTTGCGCGGCCAGCATGGCGCGATCCAGGCGATCGGCCAGCAGTGCGCGGTTGGGCAGGCCGGTCAGGCTGTCGTGGTAGGCCATATGGTGCACGCGGGCCTCGGCCTGGCGGCGCTCCACGATTTCAGCCTGCAGTTGCGCGTTGGCGCCGGCCAGTTCGGCGGTGCGCTCCAGCACTCGCACCTCCAGTTCGTCGCGCGCACGGCGCACTGCTTCGGCGGCTTCGCGGCGTGAGGTCACGTCGTCGATCAGCCATACCGAGCGGCCCTTGGGATCGGCCATGTCGAAGGGACGTCCCGAAAGGCGGGCCCAGAATCTGCTGCCATTCTTGCGCACAAGCTGGTATTCGTAGGAGCTGGCATGGCCGGCCAGGAAGTCCTTTTCGGTCGCCTTGCGCGCCGCGTCCCAGGCAGCCAGGTCGGGGTAGAAGGTCTGCACGCTGACGCCAGCCATTTCGCCCGGGCCGTAGCCGAACAACTCTTCCATCTTGGCGTTGCAGCGCAGATTGCGGCCCTTCTCGCAGACGGAAATGCCCATCACCGCGCTGTCCAGGATTGCCTGGTTTTCCAGCAAGGCATTGCGCAGCGATTCCTCGTCATGCTTTTGCGCGGTGCGATCCTCGATGATCCAGATCGTGCCCTGGGTCGGATCTTCCGGATTCACGACATAGCCGATCAGTTGCGCCCAGAAGTCGCTGCCGTCCTTGCGGCGCATCAGCGTTTCGCAATGGAAGTGCTTGCCCTGGCTAAGCAGAGGGCCGGCAATGGCGCCGACCCGATGATAGGTTTCGTCGTCCGGATAAATGGCGCGGCCCGGCATGCCAAGCGCTTCCTCGCCCTGGTAGCCGAACATGTCGGCAAAGCCGCGGTTATAGCGCGTGATCAGGCGGTTCTTGGTAAACAGAATGGAGATCGAGGCATTGGTCATGATGGCCTCGACTTCCATCTGGGTCTGGCGCGAAACGGTCACGTCTTCCAGTATCCAGATGGTGCCGCCTGCGTTGTGCTCCTGGTCCACGGCCTGGGCGCGCACGCGGCACCAGATGATGCTGCCGTCCTTGCGCACCAGCTGGCATTCGCGCAGTTCGAACAGCTGGCCCGCAGCGAGCAAGGGGCCCGCCTGCAGGCCGAAGGCCGTGTGCTGCTCCACGTTTTCAAATAGCTGCGAAGCGTGTCGGCCGCGCAGTTCTTCCAGCGTATAGCCGAACATTTCAGCCATGCGCGGGTTGACCGTCATGATTTCCTGGTTCTTGGTGAACAGGATGCCGACCGAGGCATTGTCCAGGATCGCCTTCTGCTCGCGCAGCAGGCGGCCCATTGCTTCGTTCGCCATGCGCTGCTCGTTGATGTCTTCCAGGATAAACACTGTGCCTTCGCGGGCATCGGCCGGGTCCAGCGCACGGCCGTTGGAACGGCACCAGAACAGGCTGCCGTCGCGGCGCCGCAATTGCAGCTCCAGCGTCAGCGGCGTGCCTTTCGCCAGCATCGGGAAGTACTCGGTGCGGATGCGCAGCGCTTCTTCCGGCGTCGAGTACAGGATTTCGCTTGGCGCGCCTTCCAGTTCCTGGCGTGCATAGCCGAACATTTCGGCAGCGCGCATATTGCACTCGACGATATAGCCGTTCTTGGCAAGGATGATGCCGACTGCCGCATTTTCCAGGATGGCCTGCTGCTCCAGCATGGCCTTGCGCAGCGCACGCTGGTCGCGCTGGGCGCTGCTGATATCGTTGAAGATGATGGTGGCACCGCCATCCAGCCCGCCCGGCAGCGCCTTCACGGTCAGTTGCACTGCGACGTAATTGCCGCTGGCGTTGGTGAGCACACTGTCCCATTTGGGCGCTGTGCGCGGCGCCATGTTCGGCAATGCCGCAGATACTACCAGCGCGGCATTCAACTGCGCATTCGCTTCGGCGCGGACATGGCGGGCAAACATTTCCACGACGTTGCGGCCGCGCGGATCGGATTGCAGCAAAGCGTCGAATTCGGCGTTGGAAGCGAACACCAGGCCCTCCGCATCGCAGGCGCAGGCTGGCATTCCGACCAATTGCAAGGCATTGGCCACAACTTCAACATTACTCGAAACAGAATTCATGTACGCCTGGACTCCGGGGGTATCCAGCCGATCATAGCGTACAAAACTGGCTCGTCAAAGAAAAGGCCGGACTTGCTGACATTGTTACAACAAAAACATGTCTTTTTGCCGCCACGCAGTAATCCACCATCCAGTTTCAACCGTGCGAAGTAATTCGGCGCAATTTGGTATCGTCCGCAAGTTTGCTTATTTGATAAGTACGTTGAAGACGCGCTTGTCGCAACTTGATAATTGATAGGAGTTGCCTGAATGTCGTTTGGACCATTGGATGGCAAGACAGCATTGGCGTCGTCGCCCTTGGGCGAAACGCCTGGCGCATCGACGCTGGTCGGCAAGCTGGCCGACAACATCGTACCCACTGCAGTTGAGATGGCGGCGCAAGACAAAATCCCACCCGCCGCTGCGCAACTGGCGCAAACGGCGATCGGCGGACTTGGGACAGGATTTGGCACGAACGCAAGCGGCGACGCGCCTGCCGCAGCGCCGGCAAGTGCGCTGGCGCAAGGCGCGACCACCCTGGCCGTGCAAAGCCTCGGCAGCATGCTCGCGCCGGAAAAGGCGCCGCTTGCCGAGGAGGCGCTGACCGCCGGCTCCCAGGCCGTCCGGCTCAACGCTGCCGAAGGCCGTGCCCCCGAGCCTGGTGCCGCGGGGACGTACGCTGCCGAACAAGCCGCGCCCGTCGCCACGTCGGCCGTTGCCAGGGCGCTGCAAATCGAAGAACACCCGCTGGCCGGCCTGGCCATCAAGGACTTCATGTCGCCGGCCCCGGAATATGCGCCGGCCGTCATGAAGCCGCACCTGGCGGCATTGCAGGAGGCAGTTGGCAGCGGCCCCTTTGCCGCATTCCACGAAGGCAGCCGCCTGCTGCGCCTTTACTCGCCGCTGGAGGGCGACAAGGCCCTGCTGGTCGAGACAGTCACCGGCGAAGCCAGGCTGTCGTCGCCTTACCGCTTCACGCTAGGCCTGCTCTCCAAGAGCTCCAGCATCGACCTGCAAGACCTGCTGGGCAAGAACGTCAGCGTCGGCGTGCGCCTGGCCGACGGCAGCGAGCATTTCATCAACGGCTATGTCAATGTATTCGGATTCACCCGATCGGATGGCGGGTTCGCCTTCTACCACGCCGAAATCGTCCCCTGGCTGGCCTTCCTGCAGCGCCGCACCAACTCGCGGATCTTCCAGGACGCCAGCGTGGTCGACGTGCTGACGCAGATCTTCAGCTCCGACTACGGCAGCCTGGCGGCCTACGAATTCCGCACCGCCAGGACCTACCTGCCGGAAAACTACATCGTCCAGTACGACGAAACCGACGAGCATTTCGCCAGCCGCCTGATGGAGAAGTACGGCCTGTTCTACTACTTCGAGCACAGCGAAGAGGGCCACGTCATGGTGATCAGCGACGACTCGCGCGACAGCTCGTTCTGCCCGCCGCAGTCGGCACATGCCGACATCGAATTCAATGGCGGCAACCGCTGGCACGACCGCGATGCCGTCACGGCCTTCACCGCACGGCGCGTGCTGCAACCGACCAAGGTCGCCCTCAATACCTTCGACTTCAAGTCGCCCAACACGGTGCAATATGTGGAATTGCCGACCGCCGCGCGACAGGGTGATGTGCCGACGCTCGAGGTCTACGACGGCAACCCGGCGTTCTCCTACAAGGACCGCGACAGCGGCGAACGCGAGGCGCAGCTGCGCATGGAAGCCATGGAATGGCAGGCCAAGCTGTTTGCCGGCGAATCCGATTGCCGCGGCCTGGCGCCGGGCCACAGCTTCAAGCTGCACGGCCACCACTGGTTCGACGTCACCGACGAAAAGGACAACGATTTCCTGGTCATCGGCGTGCAAATCAACTGCCGCAATAATTTCTTCGGCAGCGACCAGAGCGACGTCTACCGCAACAGCTTCACGGCGATCCGCCGCAAGATCCCCTATCGCCCGGTGCGCGAGCATCGTTCGCCGCGCATGCCGGGCCCGCAGACCGCCACCGTGGTCGGCCCCAAGGGGCAGGAAATCCACACCGACCAGTATGGCCGCATCAAGGTGCAGTTCCACTGGGACCGCTACGGCCGCCGCGACGAAGCCAGTTCCTGCTGGATCCGCGTTTCGCAGCCGTGGGCCGGCAAGGGCTGGGGCACGGTTTCCATCCCGCGCATCGGGCAGGAAGTACTGATCGACTACCTGGAAGGCGATCCGGACCGCCCGGTTTGTACCGGCCGCCTGTTCAACGCCGACCAGCCGGCGCCTTACGCCCTGCCCGGCGGCGCCCATATGATGGGATTCAAGAGCCGCTCCACGCCGGGCGGTGGCGGCTACAGCGAAATGGTGATCCACGACTCCAAGGGCTCGGAGCTGATCAACATCCACGCGCAGAAGGACATGGTCACGACCGTACAGAATGCGCACGCGACGACCGTCAATGGCCCGCACCAGACCAACACGGTGAGCCAGGGCTACCAGCGCAACACGGTCAAGCAGCAGATCGAAATCGTTTCCGAGACATCCTATATCGACCAGCGGGCCAAGCAGCATATCGCTCTGACGGCGGAGACCGAACACATCGCCCTGACCGCGAAAAAATATGTCGAAGTAGTGGCGCAGACGGAGCATATCGGCGCCACGGCAAAAAAATTCGTGGAACTCAAGGCGGAGACGGAACACATTGCCGCCACGGCGAAAAAGCACATCCAGCTAAAAGCCGAAACCGAGCACGTGGAAGTGGGCGCCAGCAAATTTGTCGACATTAAATCCGACACCCAGCACATTCACCTGACGGCCAACACCGACATCACGCTGCAGGTCGGCGCCAGCAAGATCGAACTGCGCGCCGACGGCACCATCACGATCCAGGGCAAGTATGTCGACATCGTCGGTAGCGACCGTATCGACCTGAACAAGTAGGAGCCGACAACCATGCAATATCACACCAACAGCGCCACCTTCGAGCTTCCGGCACCGCTCAAGGACAAGTCCATGCACATGTTCGTCGTACGCGACGACGGGCCCAGTGAATTCAGCGTAGTGATCACCCAAGCCGACGTTCAGCGGGAAGAGAGCCTGGCCGACTTCGGCGACCGCCTGCAAAAGGAACTGGGCCGCGCCCTGCCCCGCTTCCAGCTGCGGGGCCTGAAGGAATGCCAGGTCGGTGGCTCGCCGGCGATCGAGCTGGCCTATAGCTGGCGCAAGGACGGCAACTTCATGCACCAGCGCCAGGCCATCGTGCTGGTCGAAGGGCCAGCACCCGGCACGCGGCAAGCCATGATGGTCGCCGCCACCTGCCTGAATGCCTTCAGCGACGAATGGAACGCAGCGTTCGACGGCCTCCTCGCCAGCATGACGCTGCGCAATCCCTTGAGCGTGGCCGCGGCAGCCCCAAAACGCAAAGTCGTAGTGGCCACGCAGCCCTATACCTTCGCGCTTTCGGCCCGCCGGCGCAGCCTGCACGTCTTCGCAAACCAGGGCGAGGCCAGCCGCAGGACCGATCCGCGCGAAGTGGAGCTGGAAACCTGGGCCTTTTTCGACGCTGCCGGCAACCGTCTGCAGCCGCATTTCACGGCGCCCAATTCCTACGATCCGGGGCTGCGCAACACAGGCACGTACCAGCTCGCCGCCCACTCCGATCCTGATGCGGCCACCCTGCTCGACAACCTGCACCTGGCGGCCATCTACGATCCCCCGATGGACATCCCGGGCCTTCCGCACCTCGATGCGGTGCGCAGCTTCCTCGAGCAGCAGGCAAGCTAGCCATGGCGCAGGCTGCCGCAAGGCTGAATGACCCAATCGGCCATAGCCCGACCATGAGTTGGCTGCTGGCCGGCGTGATCGCCGCCGCGGCCATCGCCGTGACGGCGGTTGCTGTCGTCGGCACTGGCGGCCTGGCTGCCGCTGCCATCATTGGCGGCGCTGCCGCCGCCGGCGGCGGCATCGGCGAAGTATTGAGCACCATGAGTTGGGCGCCCAAGGAAGAAGTGGGAAATATAACCACGACTGGCTCGCCCAATGTCTTCACCAACAGCCTGCGCGCCATACGTGCCCATCTCGACACGGCAAAATGCGACAAGCATACGGACACTGAAAAGGTGGCGACCGGCAGCAATAAGGTGTTCATCAACAGCTGGCCTGCCGCGCGTGTCGACGACAAGACGACCTGCAGCGCCACCATCACCAAGGGTTCTCCCAACGTGAACATCGGCGGCGAGACTGTGCAGACCGACGAAATTCACGCCGAAGACCTGGTGCCCACCTGGGTACATGTGACCATGTTCGTCGTGGGGGCAGGCGCTGCATTTGTCTTGGCGGCGCCCCTCGTAGCTATTGGCGGCCTTGCCGGCGGCATACTTGGTGGCATGGGCGGCAGTTGGGTGGGTGGAAAAGTCTTTGGCGAAGGGTCCGATGGACAGAAGTGGTCGATGTTAGGCGGCGGTTTGCTGGGTGGCTTGTTGGGTGCCAAAAGCGGCAAGCTCTGGTCTCCAAAGAGTCCTGCAGGCGAACCGACTGTTAATACCAACCCGGCCCGCAACCCGCTGAAGGACGATGCGATGCCGCGCGATGGGGACCGCTTGGTGGTCAACCAGGGGCGGGTACCGACCTGCGGCCATAATTCCTGCGGCATGGTCCTGGACACGATGGGAAAACCCGTTGAGATTGGCGCGCTGATTGAACGCATCCCACCCGGCAAGGATGGCATTTATCCGCAGGACGTCGTTGCCCTGTTCAAGTCCGAAGGCGTTCGCGCCAATTACAGGACTGGGCGCAACGTGAATGACCTGGCACGTTATACTAAGGATGGAACACCTGTCGTTGCTGTCATTGAAGATAGAACGGGCGGTTCCAGCTTCCGTCACTTCATCGTTGTCGATGGCGTGACGACGAGGAACGGCGTACCGGTTGTTGCGATCCGGGACCCTCACGGCAAGCAGTATTTCAGCCCGGTTAGCACATTTGAGAAAAACTATACGCGGGAAGTCATAGTACCGAGGAGTAAATAAGTGAGTCTGCAGTTAAACATTTCTCTGCCCAAGAACCTGGTCACCGCTGACCTGATCCGGCAAAAGAATATCCCGTGCCTATGTAAAGTAGCCAAGGAATTCGAGATCGAATTCATGGACCCGCTGCCAGAGGCGACCGGCGTGGTTCAGGGCTGGGACAGGCGATTGCTCGAGGAACGTGCTGTCGCCGGCGCGGGAGGGCTTTATACGCACTATGCATTTGGTCTCGTGACCCTCGACCAGGTACAGCCGGACGTTTACAGGATCGTCGATTTGGCGTTCTTTAACAGAATCTTTGGTTGGTGCCCGATCCTGGAAAACGGAGACTACGCTCCCCCAGGAAAATTCTCTGATGATGACGAAGAAGACGATATCGGAAGATGAGGGCCAGCACTAAGCAGATACGATGCACTGCTAAGAGCTCCAGGAGAAGTAGTGAGTTTGTACCTGCAAATTGATTTGCCAAAGAACCTCAGTTCGGAAGAAGTGACCCGGCAAAAGAACATCCCTTGCCTTTGCAAGGTAGCCGAGGAATTCGAGATCGAATTTTTGGATCCATTACCGGGATCGACAGGTGTGGTGCAGGGCTGGGATTGGAAGCTGCTTCACGAGCGGGTTAATTCGGGCATTGGCGGTCTGTACACCCACTACACGTTTGGCATGGTGACCCTGGAATTTGCGCAGCCGGGCATTTACAAGATCATCGACGTGGCCATGTTCGACACAAGCTTTGGCTGGTGTCCGGTACTAGAGAACGGGGAATATGGCCCTCCTGGAAAGTTCTATGATGAAGACGATATCGGATGATGAGTACAGGTGAATTTGAAAGACTGCTTGGTAATGAAAGCTCTCCCTGGTTTGAATACAACCTGGAGATCGCTAGCGAAGCCTTGAATGAATTTACCTCCGATGATTGGAGCGACCTGCAGTCCAGGGTCCTGTCATTTTCCGCATGCCTTCAGGAGCGCTGTGCCGAGGCAGTTGACGAGTCCAGGAGCAACGATGGAATTGGCGTTTTGACGACGCTGCTTATGTCATCGTCCTGCCTCGATGTCGCGGCAATCGCTGCCAGCCAACTAGACGATATGGAGGTCAACTGCCAGTTTCCCTGCGAGGAAGGCTGCAGCAATTACTGGATCAGTTGACCTCTCGCCACAGCACGCGTGCAGAAGACGTGCAAGGTCTGATCTCGGTCTGTTCGGATGAACTACACGCTGAAAAATTATGATGCCCTGCTGAGGGTCGTGCGCGAATGCGATGACTACTGGGCTGACGTCGGTATCCTCGACGCCATTGCCTTCCTGGAGGCATTTTCCGACGAAGAGTGGATCATGCTGCAAGACCTGCTGGCAGAACGCCCCCGGCTCTGGCAGCGCTCATGCGCAGAAACGCTCAGCGAAGTCACGAATCAGACTCGGAGTTTCGATTTACTGCTTCGGCTGATGCAAGAGGGAGTCGATGAGGTGACGATCGCCGCGCTCGACTCGATCAATGCCCTGGCCTGCTACGGCCTGGACATCAGCGGCCAAGCCACGCAACTGCGGAGCGCCATCGCCAAAGCAAGATCCAACGCCGGTGCGGCGGTGTCCCGCATCCTGGATACGCTCTCACGGCAGCTTTAAGTTGCGCGCCTGGCCGGCAGCCGGGCGCGCAAGGCTTATTCGGCCGGTACCCGAACCCAACCTTCCATCAAGACCCGCGCGCTGCGGCTCATGATGGCCTTCTTCACGGTCCACTCGCCGTTTTCCAGGGTGGCTTGGGCGCCGACGCGCAGCGTGCCGGATGGGTGGCCGAAGCGCACTGCTTCGCGTTCACCGCCGCCGGCGGCCAGGTTGACCAAGGTGCCGGGAATCGCAGCCGCCGTGCCGATCGCCACGGCGGCGGTACCCATCATCGCGTGGTGCAGCTTGCCCATCGAGAGCGCGCGCACCAGCAGGTCGATGTCGCCGGCCTGCACCTGCTTGCCGCTGGACGCGGCATAGCCGGCGGGCGGGGCGACAAAGGCGACCTTTGGCGTGTGCTGGCGGGTGGCCGCCTCGGACACGTCCTTGATCAGGCCCATGCGCACTGCGCCGTGCGCACGGATCGTCTCGAACTTTGCCAGGGCAGCGGCATCGCCGTTGATCGCTTCCTGCAGCTCGGTGCCGGTGTAGCCGATGGCATCGGCGTTGATGAAGATGGTCGGAATGCCGGCGTTGATCATGGTCGCCTTCAGCGTGCCGACGCCCGGAACTTCCAGGTCGTCGACCAGGCGGCCGGTCGGGAACATCGAACCGCCTGCGCCCTCTTCCTCCGCCGCAGGGTCCATGAATTCAAGCTGGACTTCGGCCGCCGGAAAGGTCACGCCATCCAGTTCGAAGTCACCGGTTTCCTGCACTTCGCCGTTGGTCATCGGAATGTGCGCGATGATGGTTTTGCCGATATTGGCCTGCCAGATGCGCACCACGGCCATGCCGTCGCGCGGCACGCGGGCCGGCGCCACCAGGCCGCCGCTGATGGCAAACGCGCCCACTGCCGCCGACAGGTTGCCGCAGTTGCCGCTCCAATCGACAAAGGCCTTGTCGATGCTGACCTGGCCGAACAGGTAATCCACGTCGTGGTCGGCGCGGGTGGAGGCGGACAGGATCACAGTCTTGCTGGTGCTCGACGTCGCACCACCCATGCCGTCGATCTGCTTGCCGTACGGGTCCGGGCTGCCGATCACGCGCAGCAGCAAGGCGTCGCGCGCCTTGCCTGGCACCTGGGCCGCTTCCGGCAAGTCCTGCAGCCGGAAGAACACGCCCTTGCTGGTGCCGCCACGCATATACGTGGCAGCTACCTTGATTTGCGGTTTGTGTGCCATTTACGCAGCCTTTGCGGTTTCGAGGAAGTCTTGCGCGAAGCGCTGCAGCACGCCGCCTGCCTCATAGATCGATACGTCTTCCGACGAGTCCAGGCGGCAGGTCACCGGCACTTCCACGCGTTCGCCGTTCTTGCGGTTGATTACCAGGATCAGCGTGGCGCGCGGTGCGCGTTCGCCGATCACGTCGAAGGTTTCGGTGCCGTCGATGCCCAGGGTCAGGCGGTTGACGCCAGCCTTGAACTCCAGCGGCAGAACGCCCATGCCCACCAGGTTGGTGCGGTGGATGCGCTCGAAGCCTTCGGCAACGATGGCTTCCACGCCCGCCAGGCGCACGCCTTTGGCTGCCCAGTCGCGCGAAGAGCCCTGGCCGTAATCGGCGCCGGCAATCACGATCAGCGGCTGCTTGCGGTCCATGTAAGTTTCAATGGCTTCCCACATGCGGGTCACTTTGCCTTCCGGCTCCACGCGGGCCAGCGAACCAGCCTTGATGCTGCCGTCGGCATTGCGCACCATTTCGTTTTTCAGCGTCGGGTTGGCGAAAGTAGCGCGTTGCGCGGTCAGGTGGTCGCCGCGGTGGGTGGCGTAGGAGTTGAAGTCCTCTTCCGGCAGGCCCATTTTGTGCAGGTATTCGCCTGCAGCGGAGTCCATCATGATCGCGTTCGATGGCGACAGGTGGTCGGTGGTGATGTTATCGCCCAGCACGGCCAGCGCGCGCATGCCCTTCAGCGTGCGTTCGCCTGCCAGTGCGCCTTCCCAGTACGGCGGACGGCGGATGTAAGTCGATTGCGGACGCCAGTCGTACAGCGGCTCGGCGCGTTCCGCAGCTTCTTCGCTGCGCGCGAACATCGGGATGTAGACCTTGCGGAAGTGTTCCGGCTTGACGCTGCTTGCCACGATCGCGTCGATCTCTTCATCGCTCGGCCACAGGTCCTTCAGGGTGACCGGCTTGCCGGCGGCATCGTGGCCCAGCACATCCTTCTCGATGTCGAAGCGGATGGTGCCCGCGATGGCATAGGCCACCACCAGCGGCGGCGATGCCAGGAAAGCTTGCTTGGCGTACGGGTGGATGCGGCCGTCGAAGTTGCGGTTGCCCGACAGGACTGCGGTGGCGTACAGGTCGCGCTCCACCACTTCCTTCTGGATCACAGGGTCGAGCGCGCCGGACATGCCGTTGCAGGACGTGCAGGCGTACGCCACGACACCGAAGCCCAGCTTTTCCAGCTCAGGCATCAGGCCCGCTTCCTCCAGGTACAGCGTCACGGCTTTCGAGCCTGGCGCCAGCGAAGACTTGACCCACGGCTTGCGCAGCAGCCCGGCCTTGTTCGCGTTGCGGGCCAGCAGGCCTGCCGCGATCATATTGCGCGGGTTGTTGGTGTTGGTGCAGCTGGTGATGGCAGCGATGATCACGGCGCCGTCAGGCATCTTGCCCGGCTCGTTTTCCACCACGCCGCTGATGCCGCGCGCGGCCAGTTCGCTGGTCGGAACGCGCTTGTGCGGGTTGGACGGGCCGGCGATATTGCGCACCACGGTCGACAGGTCGAACTTCAATACGCGCTCGTATTCCACCTTGGCCAGGTCGTCCGACCACAGGCCGGCGTGCTTGGCGTAGGTTTCAACCAGGGCAACCAGGTCGTCGTCGCGGCCGGTGAGCTTCAGGTATTTGATGGTCTGCGCATCGATCGAGAACATGGCGGCAGTGGCGCCGAATTCCGGCGCCATGTTCGAGATCGTGGCGCGGTCGCCCAAGGTCAGGGCAGCGGCGCCTGCGCCATAGAACTCCAGGTAGGCCGAGACCACTTTTTCCTTGCGCAGGAACTCGGTCAGCGCCAGCACGATGTCGGTCGCGGTAATGCCGGGCTGCGGCTTGCCGCTCAGCTCAACGCCGATGATGTCCGGCAGGCGCATCCAGGAGGCGCGTCCCAGCATCACGGTTTCCGCTTCCAGGCCGCCCACGCCGATGGCGATCACGCCCAGCGCATCGACCATCGGGGTGTGCGAGTCGGTGCCGACCAGGGTGTCCGGATAGGCCACGCCATCGCTCACCTGAATGACCGGCGACATGCGTTCCAGGTTGATCTGGTGCAGGATGCCGTTACCCGGCGGGATCACGTCGACGTTGCGGAACGCCTTCTTGGTCCAGTTGATGAAGTCGAAGCGGTCTTCGTTGCGGCGGTCTTCAATGGCGCGGTTCTTGTTGAAGGCGTCGGGATCGAACCCGCCGCATTCCACTGCCAGCGAGTGGTCGACCACCAGTTGGGTCGGCACCACCGGATTGACCAGGGCAGGATCGCCGCCCTGCTCAGCGATGGCGTCACGCAGGCCGGCCAGGTCGACCAGGGCGGTCTGGCCCAGGATGTCGTGGCACACCACGCGGGCCGGGAACCAAGGGAAGTCCAGGTCGCGCTTGCGCTCGATCAGCTGCGACAGTGACGCGGTGAGCATCGCTGGATCGCAGCGGCGCACCAGGTTCTCCGCCAGCACGCGCGAGGTGTACGGCAGCGTGGCGTAGGCGCCCGGCTTGATCGCATCGACCGCTTCGCGCGCGTCGAAGTAATCGAGCTTGGTGCCTGGGAGTTGCTTGCGGTATTGGCTGTTCATGATTACTTGCGGTCCTTGATCGGTACGAAGGCCAGGTCTTCAGGGCCAACGTAATTGGCGCTTGGGCGAATGATCTTGTTGTCGATGCGCTGTTCGATCACGTGGGCAGCCCAGCCCGAAGTACGGGAGATCACGAACAACGGGGTGAACATGGCAGTCGGCACGCCCATCATGTGGTACGACACAGCGGAGAACCAGTCCAGGTTCGGGAACATCTTCTTGATTTCCCACATCACGGATTCCAGGCGCTCGGCGATGTCGAACATCTTCATCGAGCCGGCTTCCTGCGACAGCGAGCGGGCAACTTCCTTGATCACCACGTTGCGCGGGTCGGAAATAGTGTACACCGGGTGGCCGAAGCCGATCACCACTTCCTTGTTGGCGACGCGGTTGCGGATGTCGGCTTCCGCTTCGTCGGCGTTTTCGTAGCGCTGCTGGATATCCAGCGCCACTTCGTTGGCGCCGCCGTGCTTGGGACCGCGCAGCGCGCCAATCGCGCCGGTGATGGCGGAATGGATGTCGGAACCTGTGCCGGCGATCACGCGGCTGGTGAAGGTGGAGGCGTTGAACTCGTGCTCCGCGTACAGGATCAGCGAGGTATGCATTGCACGCACCCACGATTCGGACGGCTTTTCGCCGTGCAGCAGGTGCAGGAAGTGGCCGCCGATGGTTTCATCGTCGGTTTCCACATCGATGCGCTTGCCGTTATGGCTGTAGTGGTACCAGTACAGCAGCATGGAGCCGAAAGAAGCCATCAGGCGGTCGGCGATGTCGCGCGCGCCGGCGATATTGTGGTCATCCTTTTCAGGCAGGCAGCAGCCCAGCACGGAAACACCGGTACGCATCACGTCCATCGGGTGGGCCGATGCAGGCAGCGCTTCCAGCGCCGACTTCACGCCTTGCGGCAAGCCGCGCAGGGATTTCAGCTTGGACTTGTAGCCTTTCAGTTCCGCCGAGTTCGGCAGCTTGCCGTGCACCAGCAGGTAGGCGATTTCTTCGAATTCGCAGGTGGTAGCCACGTCCAGGATGTCGTAGCCGCGGTAGTGCAGGTCATTGCCGGTCTTGCCGACGGAGCACAGGGCGGTATTGCCGGCTGCAACGCCGGACAGGGCGACGGATTTCTTTGGCTTGAAGGTTGGAGCTGCTTCGGTCATGTTGGTCTCTCCTCGGATTGATCGATTATTTTTTCTGTGCTGCGAACAGCGCATCGAGTTTCTGCTCGAAGTCGTGGTAGTTGATGCGCTCGTACAGTTCGGCGCGGGTCTGCATAGTGTCGACCACGCTCTTCTGGGTGCCGTCGCGGCGGATCGCGGTGTACACATTCTCGGCAGCCTTGTTCATGGCGCGGAAGGCCGACAGCGGGTACAGCACCAGGCCCACGTCGGCGGACTTCAGTTCTTCCACGGTGAACAGGGGGGTGGAGCCGAACTCGGTGATATTCGCCAGCACCGGCACTTTCACGGCTGCGGCGAACTGCTTGTACATGTCCAGCGAAATCATCGCTTCCGGGAAGATCATGTCGGCGCCGGCTTCCACGCAGGCCACTGCGCGGTCGATTGCGGCGTCCAGACCTTCCACGGCCAGCGCATCGGTACGGGCCATGATCACAAAGTTTTCGTCGGTACGCGCATCCACGGCAGCCTTGATGCGGTCGATCATCTCGCCCTTGGACACGATTTCCTTGCCGGGACGGTGGCCGCAACGCTTGGCGCCCACCTGGTCTTCGATATGCATGGCGGCGGCGCCGAACTTGATCATCGACTTTACGGTGCGCGCCACGTTGAAGGCGGAGGCGCCGAAACCGGTGTCCACGTCCACCAGCAGCGGCAGGTCGCACACGTCGGTGATGCGGCGCACGTCGGTCAGCACGTCGTCCAGGTTCGAGATGCCCAGGTCCGGCAGGCCGAGGGAGCCGGCAGCCACGCCGCCGCCCGACAGGTAGATCGCCTTGAAGCCGGCGCGCTTGGCCAGCAGGGCGTGGTTGGCGTTGATCGCGCCCACCACCTGCAGCGGGGATTCTTCTTGCACGGCCTTGCGGAAGGCGGCGCCTGCGGAGTATTGGCTCATGATGTCCTTTCTGTTAGAGGAATGTTTGCCGTCCATAGTGCAAGTGGCATGCCAGCCGTGGCTTCCCAGCAAAATCAAGCACTTGCAAGGCGAACGCCAGAGTATAATGTTTCAAGTTGAAACACGTGAAACGTTTCAGGTGAAACATGCGACATTCCACTCCCCTGCCCTTCGACCCGGCCGACAAGCCGGTGATCTGGACGGTTTCCGTCTCGCGCCTGTCGGAGCTGTTCCGCGACATCACGCTGGAATACGACGCCCTGGCCGATATCGAACCGATCAACCTTGGCTTCGACGAGGCCGCGCGCCATATTCGCGAACGCCTGGCGACGGAGCGCTGCGATGCCGTCATTGCGGCCGGCTCGAATGCGGCCTACCTGAAGGGACGCCTGTCGGTACCCGTGGTGATCGCCAAGGCCAGCGGCTTCGATTTCATGCAGGCCCTGGCCCGCGCGCGCAAGGTTTCCGACCGCATCGGCGTGATCACCTACCAGGAAGACATGCCGGCGCTGGCGGAATTCGCCGCCACCTTCGGCGTACCGATCGAGCAGCGCACCTATGCCACCGAGGAAGATGCACGCGCCCAGATCAACGACCTGAAGGCGTCCGGCATCAAGGCCATCGTCGGCGCCGGCCTGATCACCGACCTGGCCGAAGAAGCCGGCCTGACCGGCGTTTTTGTCTATTCCGCCGCATCGATCCGCCAGGCCTTCGACGACGCACTTGAACTGGCGCGCCTGGCGCAGCTGGAAACCAACCGTAGCAGGCGCCACGTGGTGGCCGACACCTTGCGCGCCAAGCATGGACTGGCCGACCTGCGCGGCGAGTCCGAGGCGATGGAGCGCGTGCGCCAAGCTGTCGTGCTGTACGCGAAATCGCCCGCCACGGTGCTGATCCAGGGTGAAACCGGCTGCGGCAAGGAACTGGTGGCGCAAGCCATCCACCGCGAATCCCCGCGCACGCTGGGCGGCGCCAACCGTCCTTTTGTCGCGGTGAACTGTGGCGCGATCGCCGAATCGCTGCTGGAGTCGGAATTGTTCGGCCATGAGGAAGGCGCCTTTACCGGTGCCCGGCGCGGCGGCCACGCCGGCCTGTTCGAAGCAGCCAACCGCGGCACCCTGTTCCTCGACGAAATCGGCGAAATGCCGCTTGCACTGCAAACCCGGCTCCTGCGCGTGCTGGAAGAACGCGAGGTTGTGCGCGTCGGCGGCACGCGGCCGATTCCGGTCAACGTGCGCATCATCAGCGCCACCCACTGCGACCTTGAAGCGAGGGTGCGCGAGGGCCGCTTCCGCCCGGACCTGTTCTACCGCCTGGCCGTGCTGCGCCTGTCGCTGCCGCCGTTGCGCGAGCGCCCGACCGACATCCTGCCGCTGGCCGAATGGTCGCTGCGTACCGCCCTGGCCAGCCTGGGTGCGCGCGCCCACCCGAACCTGCCGGCCGAACTGGCCGCCTGCGCGCCCCTGCTGCTGCGCTATGAATGGCCCGGCAACGTACGCGAACTGCGCAACCTGACCGAACGCCTCGCCCTGTTCCTCGCCGCCGAACCGCTGCAGGCCCTGACGCCCAGCTTCGTTGCAGGCGTCGCGCCGGAACTGAATTCATTGCCGCAGGCGGTAACGCCACTGCCTGCCCCCCATGCATCCGCCCCCGCGCCGAACAGCGTCACCGAAGTGTTGGCCCGCTTCGGCGGCCGCCGTGACGCCGCCGCCGACTACCTGGGCATCAGCCGCACGACGCTGTGGCGCCGCCTGCGCGAGGAGCAGGAACCCTAAGCCGAGGCATCGACGCCACAGCATATTGCATCAATGACAATCCCGTAGTATCGTCTTGCGTTGAATTCAGGGGCATTACATGGAATATCGCAGGGAAATTGATGGTCTGCGGGCGGTTGCCGTCCTGCCGGTAATCCTGTTTCACGCAGGGTTCCAGTTCTTTGGCGGCGGCTTCGTTGGCGTCGACGTCTTTTTCGTCATCAGCGGCTACCTGATCACGACGATCCTGATCCACGAGCTGGAATCTGGCCAGTTCTCCATCCTCAATTTCTATGAAAGACGGGCGCGCCGCATCCTGCCGGCGCTATTCCTGCTGCTGTTTGCCTGCCTGCCGTTCGCCTGGCTCTGGCTGGTGCCGGACGACCTGAAAGGCTTTGCGCAAAGCCTGGTGGCCGTCACCGCCTTCGCGTCGAATATCCTGTTCTGGGAGCAGAGCGACTACTTCGACAGCTCAGCCGAATTCAAGCCCCTGCTCCACACCTGGAGCCTGGCGGTCGAAGAACAGTTCTACTTGCTGTTCCCGTTGTTCCTGATGCTGTTCTGGCGCCGCGACCAGCGGCTGCTGCTGGCGGTGCTGGTCGGCACGGCGCTGGCCAGCCTCGGTGCGGCGCAATGGGGCGTGGCCAGGGATCCTTCTGCCACCTTCTTCCTGCTGCCGACACGCGCATGGGAACTGGCCATCGGCGCACTGTGCGCCTATTACATGTCGCGCCCCGGCGCCGGCCAGCATTCGCAACGCACGCGCGAACTTGCCAGCCTTGCCGGCCTCGGCCTGATCGGCACCGGCATTTTCGCCTTCAGCAAATACACGCCCTTTCCCAGTGTGTACGCGCTCCTGCCCACAATCGGCGCAGCGCTCATCATCCTGTTCGCAGCCCCGTCCACCACGGTCGGCAAGATCCTGGGCAGCCGCCTGATGGTCGGCGTCGGCCTGGTCAGCTACAGCGCCTACTTGTGGCACCAGCCTATCCTGGCATTCGCGCGCCACCGTAGCATGGACGGGCCAAGTCCGGCCCTGATGGCCGCGCTGGTGGTGCTGACGCTGGTGCTGGCCTATCTTAGCTGGCAATTCGTCGAAAAGCCGTTCCGCAACCGCAGCAGGTTTGGCCGGCAACAAATCTTCGCCTTCGCCATTGCCGGCTCGCTGCTGTTCTTCGGCATCGGCATGGCAGGCCACAAGACCAACGGCATGCGCAGTGTCAAGACCACTGCGCAGCAGGAAGAGGTACTGCGCACTGTCACTGCAAGCCCGGAGCGCGCTGCCTGCCATACCAAGGGGCTGCAGTACCGCAAACCGCAAGACGCCTGTGCCTTCAACGGTCCCGCCGGGGAATGGGCAGTGTTCGGCGACAGCCATGCGATCGAACTGGCGCACGCGCTGGCGGTACAGTTGAACGGCCGCCACCAGGGTGTGCGCCAGTTCAGCTTCAGCGGCTGCTCGCCTTCCTACCATCGCGCCGACCCCAATCCCGGCTGCAGCGACTGGACGCGCGAGGCTGTCGACTTCATTACCGCCGATCCGCATATCAAGGAGGTCGTGGTCAGCTACCGCATTCACAGTGCCCTGTTTGGCGACCATGAAGGCATTTACCCGCGCCTGCCGGACGAATTCAGCGATGCCAAGCGCAACGCCATCTGGGCCTCGTACAAGACGATATTGAACCGCTTTGCCAGCGCGGGCAAACATGTGACCGTGGTATTGCAGGCGCCCGAACTCCCGCGCCAGGTGGATAAGCTGATACGCCAGGCCGACGACCCGCGCACGGTGGATGGCGTCACGACCGACTGGTGGCGCCGCCGCAGCGCCTTCGTGGAGCAGCGGCTGGGTGAATTGCCTGCCGGTGTGCGCATCCTGCGGCCGGAAACGCTGTTCTGTGACGCCGCGCGCTGTTACGCCGTCAAGGATGGCAAGGCCTTGTATTTCGATGATGACCACATGTCCAGCTACGGCGCCGGGCTGGTGGCGCAGCTGGTCGTGGCAGCACAGGCGCGCGCCTGCCAAAACGGCTGCTCGCTAGAATCGACGGCATGGACGAGCACACCGAGCAAGAGTCGCTAAAAGAGCAGATGGGCCGCATCATCGAAGAGGCGCGCATGATACTGCCAGGTATCCAGGCCCTGTTCGGCTTCCAGGCCATTGCCGTCTTCAACGACCGTTTCGAGCAGCTGCCTGTCTATGCCCAGGACTGCCACGCCGCCGCCCTGGCCCTGGTGGTGGCGGCCATCGCGCTGGTCATGCTGCCGGCCGCCTACCATCGGCTCGCCGAACCAGGCCAGGTTTCCATGCATGCGATCACCATTTCTTCGCGCGCCATCTGCTACGCCCTCGCGCCATTGGCCGCAGGCCTGGCGCTGGACATCGCCGTGGTGCTCTACATGGTCACCGGCAGCGATATGGGCAGCGCGGCCGGAGGACTGGCAGCCTTCCTGCTGCTGATCGGCACGTGGTTCGTCTTCCCCCTGCGCGCCCGGCGCCGCCGGCACAGATCCTGAGCAACCGCTTGTCATCCGATTCGACCGTTCGTCATATAGCTGGAGCGGCAGTTGGACGGATACGGTATGCTCCCATGCCATGAAAAGAGCACTCATCAGGACGGAAAACGACCACATGAACCGCACCGACGGCAGCGAAATGCCGCTACTGGCGCGGCTCAACTGGTATTGGATCTTGCAAGGACTTGGCTGGAGCGCCGTGATTGCCTTCCTCATGCTGGTCAACGGGCCATTCCTGGCGCGGCCGGGCGCCGTCCTGACCTGCATCCTGGACGGCGTCAGCGGCCTGCTGCTGACGGACCTGTGGCGCCGCTACATGAAGCTGCGCGACTGGAATACGCGCCGCGTGGACTGGCGGCAGGTCCTTGTCGCCATCTTCATCCTCGGCCCCTTGCAGCTGGCGCTTGTCACCATCATTGCCCGTTCACTGGTCGGCGTGGCAGACGGCGGCAGCTGGCTGCCCATGCTCTTGCTGTTCTGGTCCGGCATCATGACAGCATGGCAGGTCTCATATATGGCGGCCACGGCCCTGCGGCGCGCCAACCGCTTCGAATCGGAAGCGCTGCGGCTCGACGTGCTCGCCAAGGAAGCCGAACTGAAGGCCCTGCAGGCCCAGGTGAATCCGCATTTCTTCTTCAATAGCCTGAACAGCGTGCGCGCCTTGATTTTCGAGAACCAGCAAGCGGCCGCGCAAATGATCGACCAGCTTGCAACGCTGATGCGCTATACGCTGGCTGCCAGCTATGCCGATACCGTGCCGCTGAAAGAAGAGATGGAAGCCGTTGAATCCTACCTGGCCATCGAAAAGATCCGCTTCGAAGAGCGCCTGAACGTCAGCGTCTGCATCGCCGGCGGCATGGATAGCGTGACCATTCCGCCGATGGCCGTGCAGACGCTGGTTGAAAACGCGGTGAAATACGGCGTCGAGCAAAGCAGCGTCGGTACGGAAATCCGCATCAGTGCCAGCCATGCCAACGGCCACGCCGCTATCGAGGTGGCCAACCGCGGCGCCTTGGCCAGGCTAGGCAATTCGACGCGCGTCGGCCTGGCCAACGCCCGCAAACGGCTGCTGCATGCCAAGGGCAGCAACGCCAGCCTTGAACTGGTGGAGCGCGATGGCTGGGTACGCGCCACCCTGAGCTTCCCTTTGTCATGACGATGCGCGTGCTGGTTATCGACGATGAGCGGCTGGCGCGCAAGGAGCTGCGCCGCCTGCTGGCAGGCCAGCAGCAATTTGAGATCGTCGGCGAGGCCGCCGATGTTGCCGATGGCATCGCGCGGGCCAGGGCTTTGGCGCCGGACCTGCTCCTGCTGAATGTGCAGATAGCGGGCGGCAGCGGCTTCGACCTGCTCGATGCGCTGGACGACGTGCCGGAAGTGATTTTCACCACCGGCCATGGCCACTGCCCGGCCGACTACCTGCTCAAGCCGATCCACCCGCAACGCCTTGCCGCCGCACTGGAACGTGCTGCCGTCCGCGCCGGCATGGGCAGCAAGCCACGCAAGCTGTTCATCCGCGAGGGGGATCGCTGCTGGTTCGTGCGCCTGACCGACATCCGCCTGTTCGAAGCGGAAGGCGAGCATACGCGCGCCTATTTCGACGACGCTGCGCCACTGATCCCGCGCTCCCTGCAACAGCTCGAACAAATGCTCGACCGCCAGCAATTCTTCCGCGCCAACAGCCGCCACCTGGTCAACCTGGCCGATGTCGATCGTATCGTGCAAACCGCCGGCGGTTCACTGGCGTTGAATGTGGCAGGCTTGGCTGTGGAAGTCATGGGTGCCACTCAATGATGGCGGACACCCTGCATCCGCCATTGGCAAGCTTGGCCGGTACGGGCCGCATGATACGGGTCCTGGTCGTTGACGACGAACGCCTGGCTCGCTCCGAACTGCAGCGCTTGCTGGCCTGCCACGCCAGTGTCGCCGTGGTTGGGGAGGCGGCCAATGCCGCCGAAGCGGCGCTTCAGGTGGCTGCGTTGCAGCCCGACTTGCTGCTGCTGGACGTGCAAATGCCCGGCGCCAGCGGCTTCGACCTGCTGGCCGCACTGGACGACCCGCCCGAGGTGATCTTCACCACCGCCTTCGACCAGTACGCCTTGCAAGCCTTCGAAGCCAGTGCGCTCGACTACCTGATGAAGCCCATCGAGCCGCGACGCCTGGCCTCGGCTTTGGAACGTGCCGCTGCGCGGCTTGGCTTCGCGCCCGCGGCCAGCGCCCATCCGCGAAAACTGTTCATCCGCGACGGTGAACGCTGCTGGTTCGTGCGCCTGGAAGACATCCGCCTGTTCGAGTCGGAGGGCAATTACACGCGCCTCTACTTCGACGACGCCGCGCCGTTGCTGGCGCGCTCGCTGCTGCAGCTGGAGCAGCGCCTCGACCCGCAGCAGTTCTTCCGCGCCAACCGCCGCCACATCGTCAACCTGGCCGCCGTGCGCAGCATCGAGAATGGCGATGGCGGCGCCGTCTTGCTGCGCGTCGACGGCATGAGCGTGGAAGTGTCGCGCCGCCGCCTGGCGGCATTGAAGCAGCTCCAGGAACCCTGAGGGAATAAAAAAACCCGCTCGGCGAGCGGGTTTTCCGAAGCGGCACAGCGCTTATTCGACTTCGACGGTCTCCGGTGGCGGCGTAGGCGCCGCATCCGGTTCCGGAAACTCCAGCTTGATCGCTTCCGCTTCGTCCAGATCGACTATCACGCGGCCGCCGGACACCAGGCGGCCGAACAGCAATTCGTCGGCCAGCGCCTTGCGGATCATGTCCTGGATCAGTCGCGACATCGGACGCGCGCCCATCAAAGGATCGAAGCCCTTCTTCGCCAGGAACTTGCGCAGCTGTTCGCTGAAGATCGCTTCCACCTTCTTCTCGTGCAGTTGCTCTTCCAGCTGCATCAGGAACTTGTCCACCACGCGCAGGATGATTTCCTCGTCCAGCGCGCGGAAGCTGATGGTCGCATCCAGGCGGTTGCGGAACTCCGGCGTGAACATGCGCTTGATGTCCGCCATCTCGTCGCCCGCTTCCTTGCTGTCGGTGAAGCCGATCGAGCGCTTCTGCAGGCTTTCCGCACCAGCATTGGTGGTCATGATGATGATCACGTTGCGGAAATCGGCTTTGCGGCCGTTGTTGTCGGTCAGCGTGCCGTGGTCCATCACCTGCAGCAGGATATTGAAGATATCCGGATGCGCCTTCTCGATCTCGTCCAGCAGCAGCACGGCGTGCGGCTTCTTGGTGATCGCCTCGGTCAGCAGGCCGCCCTGGTCGTAGCCCACGTAGCCGGGCGGCGCGCCGATCAGGCGGCTCACTGCATGGCGTTCCATGTATTCCGACATGTCGAAGCGGATCAGCTCAATGCCCAGGATGAAGGCCAGCTGCTTGGCCACCTCGGTCTTGCCGACGCCGGTCGGACCGGAGAACAGGAAGGAGCCGATAGGCTTGTCCTGCTTGCCCAGGCCAGCGCGCGACATCTTGATCGCAGACGCCAGCGCCTCGATTGCCGGATCCTGGCCGAACACCACGTTGCGCAGGTCGCGGTCGATGGTAGCCAGCTTGCTGCGGTCGTCCTGGTTGACGGTCTGCGGCGGAATGCGCGCGATCTTGGAAATGATTTCCTCGATCTCGGTCTTGCCGATGGTTTTTTTCTGCTTCGACTTCGGCAGGATGCGCTGTGCAGCGCCCGCCTCGTCGATCACGTCGATCGCCTTGTCTGGCAGGTGGCGGTCGTTGATGAAGCGCGCAGCCAGTTCGGCCGCGGTCGACAGCGCCGACGACGAATACTTCACGCCATGGTGTTCTTCGAAACGCGACTTCAGGCCGCGCAGGATCTGCACGGTCTGCTCCACGGTCGGCTCGTTGACGTCGACCTTCTGGAATCGGCGGCTCAGCGCATGGTCTTTCTCGAACACCCCACGGAATTCCGTGAACGTGGTCGCGCCGATGCATTTCAGCTGGCCGTTGGCCAGGGCCGGTTTCAGCAAGTTGGACGCGTCCAGCGTGCCGCCCGACGCCGAGCCGGCGCCGATGATGGTGTGGATCTCGTCGATGAACAGGATGCCGTTCGGATTGTCTTTCAGCTGCTTCAGCACCGCCTTCAGGCGCTGCTCGAAGTCGCCGCGGTATTTGGTGCCGGCCAGCAGCGCGCCCATGTCCAGCGAGTAGACCACGGCATTCGACAGCACTTCCGGCACGTCGCCCTGGGTGATGCGGTAGGCCAGCCCTTCCGCAATGGCGGTCTTGCCCACGCCGGCTTCGCCCACCAGCAACGGGTTGTTCTTGCGGCGGCGGCACAACACCTGGATCACGCGATCCACTTCGTCTTCGCGGCCGATCAGCGGGTCGATCTTGCCCTCGGCAGCGGACTTGTTCAGGTTCTGGGTGAACTGGTCCAGCGGCGATTCCTTGGCTTGGCCTTCCGGTGCGGCGCCCTCTTCCACGCCCTCCGATGCCTTGCCGGAATCCATTTGCTGGTCCTTGCGCACGCCGTGCGAGATGAAGTTGACCACGTCCAGGCGGGTGACGCCCTGCTGGTGCAGGTAGTAAACAGCGTGCGAGTCTTTTTCACCGAAGATCGCCACCAGTACATTGGCGCCGGTCACTTCCTTCTTGCCGTTGGAGGCCGACTGCACGTGCATGATCGCGCGCTGGATCACGCGCTGGAAGCCCAGGGTTGGCTGGGTGTCCACCTCGCCGGTGCCCGGCACGGTAGGCGTGTTGTCGCCGATAAAGTTCGTCAGCGTTTTGCGCAGATCCTCAATATTCACTGCGCAGGCGCGCAGCACCTCGGCTGCCGATGGGTTGTCGAGCAGCGCCAGCAGCAAGTGCTCCACGGTGATGAACTCGTGTCGCGCCTGCCGCGCTTCGACAAACGCCATATGCAAACTTACTTCCAATTCCTGCGCAATCATACTTCCTCCATCACACATTGCAGGGGATGCCCCGCCTTGCGTGCATGCGTTAAAACAAACTCCACTTTGGTTGAAGCTATATCTTTAGAGAAAACGCCGCACACGCCTTTGCCGTAGCGATGGACACTCAGCATAATTTGTGTGGCCGTTTCCCGGTCCTTATTGAAATACTCCTGGATGATGGCGACCACAAACTCCATCGGAGTGTAGTCGTCGTTCAGCAGCGCCACCTGGTACATAGGTGGCGGCTTTATCGCCTGCCGTTCCAGGACAGTTTCGGTGTCATGCTTGGTTGCCATACGCTTATATTCTAATGCTTTCAGACTAGTTGCAACGCCCATTTAAGAGGGCCATTTCCACCAGTACTCATCTTACGCGTTTTCGCCGATTGCCGCAGATGGCGGTCAGCTTGGCCAAAATCAAGGGCTCGAAAAAAAGCTGTTGCAAAAAGCTCACCGTGTGCTAGTGAAAGCGCTTGACATTAAAAATTGTTCCGCCAACAATGCGATATCGACTTTGTGCAGATCTGTACATGTTGGTAAGAAGTGAGTTGTCGAGGAGGGGGCAGGAAGCTTCTTGCTTTTATGGCTCGTGTGATTCGTTTTTATTGAAAGTTTTTTTAAAATGGCAACTGGTACCGTTAAGTGGTTCAATGACTCCAAAGGTTTTGGCTTCATCACTCCTGATGATGGCGGTGAGGATTTGTTCGCACACTTCTCCGCGATTAACATGAACGGCTTCAAGACCCTGAAAGAAGGTCAAAAAGTGCAGTTCGAAGTTACTCAGGGCCCTAAAGGCAAGCAAGCTTCCAACATCCAGACCAACTAATCCTTGGCCTCGGACAACGAAAAGCCCCGCCCCGCGGGGTTTTTTTTCGCCTGCCATCATACCTGCACTATGCCGATTTCGTCATGCAAATCCGCACTTTGACAACAGCCGATGCGCCCGCGCTGCTGGAATTTGAACTCGCCAACCGCGACTGGTTCGAATCCCAGGTCGATGCCCGCACGCCAGACTTTTACATTCTGCCTGGCGTTGCCGCGCATATCGACGATTACCTCGCCCGCCACGCAGCCGGCACCATGCATCCCTGCCTGCTGGTCGAAGATGGGGAGATTATTGGCCGTTGCAACCTGAAAGGTATCGACCAGGTCTCATTGCGCGCCGAAGTCGGCTACCGGATCGCCTCTTATGCCTGCGGCCGGGGACTTGCCGGCGCCGCGCTGGCACACTTGATGGAACTGGCTTACGGCCACTGGCAGCTAGTTGGCCTCGACGCCCACGTCACAATTGCCAACGCAGCCTCCGCCCGCGTCCTGCAGCGCGCCGGCTTCATCTTTGCCGGCCCCTCCCCTATCCAGGCCGAAGTCGCCGGCAGCGCACTCGACTGCCTGCACTTTTATCACGCCCGCGCGATTCGCTAAAACATACGGCTGGCCAGATGCGCCACCAAGACGACGACGCCGAGCGTCAAGCCTACCATCCAGCGGCTGAACGTATCGTGCTGACGCCTCATCTCGACCATGTGTGCATCATGACGCTTGTCCATTTCAAGCATCTGCGTTTGCAACTGAGCTACGAGCGCCCTCATATTGTCATCCTGCCGATTGAAACGCTCGTCCGACTCCCGGCGAGCCGCGGAAAAGCGCTCCAAGTTGTTGCGCTCGGCTTTTGCAAAGCGTTCACTATTCTCGCGCTCCGCTTCGGCAAAGCGTTCGATATTCTTGCGCTCGGCCTCGGCAAAGCGCTCGATATTCTTGCGTTCGGCCTCGGCAAAGCGCGCGGAACTCTTGAGGTCGGCTTCGGCAAAGCACGCAGCCATATCGGACCGCACCAGGGCAAAGCCATTTTCCATGTGCTGACGTAATAAGGCCAGTTCGCAATTGAGGGTATCCACCTGTTTCTCCAGCTGGCGAAGTCGCGCTTCATCATCATCTTCGGACGGGGACGATTCATCGTCAAGCAAGCTCTGCGGCATGGCAGCCTCCTCGAGTGAGCGTAAGCGGTTTATTCTCTGCCGCTTCACACCCCGCCATGTTGAGCCGCGTCAGGCGCGGAATGAAAAACCCCGCCTCCTTGCGGATGGCGGGGTTTGCGTGGAAACGAGCTTGGCTTACATCTGTTCGATCATGACGTCACCGAAGCCGGAGCACGACACCTGGGTCGCGCCTTCCATCAGGCGGGCGAAGTCGTAGGTAACTTTCTTGGAAGTGATCGCTTTCTCCATGGAGGAGATGATCAGGTCCGCAGCCTCGGTCCAGCCCATGTGACGCAGCATCATTTCAGCCGACAGGATCAGAGAGCCAGGGTTCACATAGTCCTTGCCCGCATACTTAGGCGCGGTGCCGTGGGTCGCTTCGAACATGGCCACGGAGTCGGACAGGTTGGCGCCCGGCGCAATGCCGATACCGCCTACTTGTGCCGCCAGTGCGTCGGAAATGTAGTCGCCGTTCAGGTTCAGGGTGGCGATCACGGAGTACTCCGCCGGACGCAGCAGGATCTGCTGCAGGAACGCGTCGGCGATCGAATCCTTGACGGTGATCTCGCGGCCGGTCTTCGGATTCTTGAACTTGCACCATGGGCCACCGTCGATCAGCTCGGCACCGAATTCCTTTTGCGCCAGTTCGTAGGCCCAGTCACGGAAGCCACCTTCGGTGTACTTCATGATGTTGCCCTTGTGGACGATGGTCACGGAAGGCTTGTCGTTGTCGATCGCGTACTGGATCGCCTTGCGCACCAGGCGCTCGGTGCCTTCGCGCGAAACCGGCTTGACGCCGATGCCGGACGTGCCAGGGAAGCGGATCTTCTTCACGCCCATTTCCTTGGTCAGGAACTCGATCAGCTTCTTGGCGCCTTCCGAGCCTTCCTGCCACTCGATGCCGGCGTAGATGTCTTCCGAATTTTCGCGGAAGATCACCATATCGGTCTTCTCAGGCTCGCGCACCGGCGAAGGCACTCCCTTGAAGTAGCGCACCGGGCGCAGGCAGACGTACAGGTCCAGTTCCTGGCGCAGGGCCACGTTCAGGGAACGGATGCCGCCGCCAACCGGGGTGGTCAGCGGGCCCTTGATCGACACCACATAATCCTTCAGTACCTTCAGGGTTTCTTCCGGCAGCCACACGTCCGGGCCGTAGACCTTGGTCGATTTCTCGCCGGCGAAGATCTCCATCCAGCTGATCTTGCGCTTGCCGCCGTAGGACTTGGCAACAGCCGCATCCACCACCTTGATCATCACCGGGGTGATGTCCACGCCGGTGCCGTCGCCTTCCAGGTAAGGAATGATCGGGGTGTCAGGCACGTTCAGGGAAAAGTCGGCGTTAACGGTGATTTTCTGGCCGTCGGCAGGTACTTTGATATGTTGGTACATCGTGTTCTCCGAAGAAGGGTTTTGGCAGTCTTCTATAAGACATAAGACACTAGCGTTCCACATTATGCACCAGTATTTTACTGGGCGCTATACTAGCTACCTATGCCTCTGATACTTTTTAATAAACCTTTCCAGGTATTGTGCCAGTTTTCCCCCTCCGGAGATAAGGAAACGCTGGCCGACTACATCAAGATCCCGAACGTCTATCCCGCTGGTCGCCTCGACTACGACAGCGAAGGCCTGATGCTGATGACCGACGACGGCAAGCTGCAGCACAAGATCGCCCACCCCGACCGCAAGGAGGCCAAGACTTACCTGGTACAGGTGGAGGGCGTGCCGGATGCCGGCGCCATGACGCGCCTGCAGGCGCCGCTGGACCTGGGCGACTTCACTACCCTGCCCTGCAAGGCGCTACGCATTGCTGAACCTGGCTGGCTGTGGCCACGCAATCCGCCCATCCGCCAGCGCGCCGGGCAGCCGACTTCCTGGCTCGCCATCACACTGCAGGAAGGCAAGAACCGCCAGGTGCGCCGCATGACCGCTGCCATCGGCCACCCCACCCTGCGCCTGGTGCGCTCGGCCATCGGCGACATTTCGCTGGCCAGCCACCCGCTGATGCCGGGTGAATGGATGGAGGTTGCACCGGACGATTTGCGCCCGGAAAAATAAGTCAACCTGGCAAGTTGCGGCAGCGTTGATGAATCAGGTTCACCTGAACCTGCATCCACCATAAAAGGAGTTCGTCATGTCTAAGACTACTGTCGTGCTGCTTGCCTCCCTGCTGTCCTGCTCCGCCTTTGCTGCCGACCACCATATGAAAGCTTCGGCATCGGCTTCCGCTGCAGCATCCGCCGCCTCCATGGCGTCGGCCGCGCCAATGGCTTCCGCTTCCATGGCCGCCTCGGCTGCCGCAGCGGACGCGGCCTCTGCCAAGAAGTCTGCCAAGAAAGCCAAGAAAGCCGCCTCTGCTGCAGCTTCCGCCGCTGCATCGGCAGCCTCCGCCG
Source organism: Pseudoduganella sp. S-14 (assembly GCF_049913285.1). Lineage (GTDB taxonomy): Bacteria > Pseudomonadota > Gammaproteobacteria > Burkholderiales > Burkholderiaceae_D > Rugamonas. Next base: position 2,239,273 of record NZ_CP183991.1, on the reverse strand, counting down.
CTTCCATGGCTGCTTCGATGAAGTAAGCACAAAGCGAAAAACCCGCTATGGCGCAAGCCATGCGGGTTATTCCGGTACACCTGTTTGGCGGCTAGTGCCGCCAGCACACGAACTTAGGCGGACAGTGCCTTCAGGGCAGCTGCCAGACGGCTCTTATGACGAGCAGCCTTGTTCTTGTGGATGATTTTCTTGTCAGCGATCGAGTCGATGGTCGACACGGAAGCCTGGAAGATGGTGGTAGCAGCAGCTTTGTCGCCAGCCTGGATTGCCTTGCGAACAGCCTTGATAGCGGTACGCAGGGTCGAACGCTGAGCGGAGTTGTGAGCGTTTTGCTTGACTGCTTGACGAGCGCGTTTGCGCGCTTGCGCGGTATTTGCCATTTGAGAATCCTAATTCGTTGTCAAAGTTCGTTTGCAAACAATAGCGTTTGCCAAACCGGTGCGGTGTTTTCAGAGCCGGCTGAACGTCGCTGCCTGCCTTACTGAATTCTGTACAGCCTTAAATTATAACGGGGTTTTGCTGCCAGGGCAATTCAAAATGTCGGGGCGTTGCCGCTTTCGCTATAATCAGCGCCCATGAACTTGCTCAAGACCCTCGCCGCTATTTCAAGCATGACAATGTTGTCCCGCATTACGGGACTGCTTCGTGAAGTCCTGTTCTTCCGCGCTTTCGGCGCGGGCGGCATGACCGACGCCTTCTACATTGCCTTCCGCATTCCCAACCTGCTGCGCCGCCTATTTGCCGAAGGCGCGTTTTCGCAGGCATTTGTGCCCATGTTGGCAGAATACAAAAACAAGCAGGGCGAAGAAGCGACCCGCTCACTGGTTGACCATGTGGCGACCGTGCTGGTCTGGGCCACGCTGCTCACCAGCGCAGTCGGTATTATAGGCGCCCCGCTGTTCATCTACCTGATTGGTTCCGGCCTGAGCAAAGATCCGGCATCGTTCGACGCCGCCGTCTGGATGACGCGGCTGATGTTCCCTTATATTGCCTGCATGTCCTTCGTCGCGCTGTCCAGCGGCGTGCTGAATACCTGGCGCCAGTTCAAGATCCCGGCCTTCACTCCGGTGCTGCTGAACATTTCCTTCATCAGCGCCGCACTGTTCCTGGCGCCACACCTGAAGCAGCCGGTCTACGCGATGGCGATTGCCGTCATGGTCGGCGGCATCCTGCAGGTTGCGCTCCAGGTGCCTTCGCTGGTGAAGATCGGCATGCTGCCACGCCTGTCGTGGAATCCGCGCGCCGGCCTGGCCGATCCGGGCGTGCGCCGCATGCTGAAGAACATGGTGCCGGCCCTGTTTGCCGTCTCGGTGGCGCAAATCAGCCTGATGATCAACACCACCTATGCGTCCTGGATGCAGGAAGGCAGCGTGTCCTGGCTGACCGCGGCCGACCGCCTGATGGAATTCCCCAACGCCCTGCTCGGCGTGGCGCTCGGCACCATCCTGCTGCCAAGCCTGTCCAAGGCCAGCCAGGAGCAGGACCATGCGGAATATTCGGCCCTGCTGGACTGGGGCCTGCGCCTGACCTTCCTGCTGGCCATGCCGGCGGCGGTGGGCATCGCCGTGCTGGCCCTGCCCCTGATGGCGACCCTGTTCCACAACGGCAAATTCACCGACTTCGCTGCCGTGATGTCGGCCCAGCCCTTGCTGGCCTATGCGGTCGGCCTGCTCGGCATCATCCTGGTCAAGTCGCTGACGCCGGCCTTCTATGCACGCCAGGACGTGCGCACGCCGGTACGCATCGGTATCATCACCCTGGTCGCGACGCAGGTGATGAACCTGGCCTTCGTCTGGCAGTTCAAGGTGGCGGGCCTGGCGCTGTCGATCAGCGTGGCGGCACTGCTGAACGCTGCCCTGCTGTACCGCGGCCTGCGCGCGAAGGGCATCTACGCGCCGCAACCGGGGTGGCCGAAGTTCCTGGCCCGCCTGCTGCTGGCCGTCGTCCTGATGGGCCTTGCCGGCTGGTTCGGTGCGCAGCAGTTTGACTGGCTGGCCATGCGCCAGCATGCATTCCTGCGCGCCGGTGCGCTGTTCCTGGTGATCGGCGCTTGCGTGGTGGTGTACTTCGGCACCTTGTTCACGCTCGGTTTCCGCCTGCGCGACTTCAAGCGCCGCGCCAAATAAGGCGGCGCAGCCTCAGCGCCGCGACGGCGGTGCTGGCGGCTCCTCGCGCGGCTGGTCGCCGGACTGTCCTGGCGGCGGCTCTTGCGGGGCTTCCTGTGGTTCCTGTGCCGGTTCTTGCGGCGGTTCCTGCGGTTCCTGTGGCGGCTCCGGCGGCTCGGCCGGCCTTGGGGGCTCTTGCGGCGTGCCGGTCTTGCTGCCGGGCGGCGTGCCATTCAAGCCCCCCGGCTGTGTACCGTCCATGCCGGTCAGCGGACTGCCTGGCTGCATGCCCGATCCCGGCTTGGCCGGCTGGCCCGGTTGCAGGACAGGCTGCTGTCCGTCCCCACCCTTGGCTCCCGCGACCTGCACGCCTTCGCCGCTGAATTTCCAGTCCGCCAGGCTGGTCTTGCCTTCAAATGCGACGAAGCGCGGGGGAAAATTACCGATCTTGATCGGCGTGGCCTTGGACAGGCTGTAGATGGCCAGGATGCCGCCGTTTTCTGTAGCCTTCACCAATCCCCATTCGGCCTTGCCTGTCATCGGGTCGACATATACGCGGCGCAAGTGGCGGCGCAACTGCGGGAAGCGCGGATCTTTCAGGAGTTCGGCAAAAGACTTCGGATAGTTGGGCTGCCCCTGTGGCGTGGCGGCGGCGTAGCTGGCCAGCGCATTGCTGTACTCCATACCGATATCAAGCAGGGCCTGTTCGGCGGCCGCACGCTGCATGGTCGTGCCAAGCCGCAGCGACATGGCGCCAACCAGGCCGATAATCGCCACCAGGATCACTACGCTGACGTAGGTGAACCCGTGCTGCCTACCATTCCGAATAAGGCTTGCCGCTGCGGTCATTGCCGGGCGCTCCGCTCTTGATGTCTGCCACGCCGCCTTTGCCGACGTCGTCCGGCGGCACGATGGTCCAGCTGTCGCTTTTTTCCGTGATCGGGTCGATCGGCACCGCGCGCAGGTATTTTTTTTCCACCAGCTGTTCCAGGCTGTCCGGGAAGCGGCCGGTATCGCCGTAGTATTGGTCGATGATGGCGCGCGTGCTGCGCAGGTTGTCGGCCAGGATGGTTTCCTTGGTCTTGTCCACGCTCGGGAAGTAGCGCGGCACGGCGAGCGTCAGCAGCAGGGCGATGATGCCCAGCACCACCAGCAGTTCAATCAGCGTGAAGCCCCTCTTGTTCACCATTTCTTGTAAGGCACGCCGTTCAGGCCTACCTGCTCCGAAGTCGAATACACGTCAAAAACATCCTCGCCTTCGCGCGGATCGTCGGCATCGCTGGCGTAGCTGCGCTTGCCCCAGCTCTGGCCATTGCTGGCGTTCGAGTCCGAGTTGAAAGGGTCGCGCGGAATGCGCCGCAGGAAGAAGATCTTGGCGCGCTTCGGGCTGCGCACGTCGACCACGCCTTCCACCAGCACCTCCAGCGTGCGCGGGTAACCGTTGCCGGTGATGGACTTGGCAATGCGGCCTTCATCGTAGGCGGTTTTGTAATCGTCCAGCGCCTTGCGGATCACGTGCAGCGCGCTGCGCAGCTCCTGCTCGTTGCGGCGCTGGACCACGGTCTGGCCGACCGGGATCGCCAGCGCGGCGAGCAGGCCAAGGATGGCCAGCGTCACCAGCAGTTCGATCAGGGTGAATCCGCGCGCGCGCATGCTTACTCTTTACGCTCCGTGCTTGCAGGCGGCTGCACCGTATTGGCCGGCGCGGGCGCCGGCGGCGGCAGCGGCCTGGTCACGCTTGACGCCGGACCGGGCTGGGTGTTCGACAAAGGCAGTTTCTGCGGCGCGGACAGGTCGGCCGGAGCGGCTGGCGCTACGCCAGGCGTCGGCACGGCGGTCGGTGCCGCCTCCTGTGCCGGAGCGGCTCCGGCCGGGCGTGCCCCCGGCAACACCACGGCCTGGCGTGGCGCAACGTCAGGCTTGCGGCGGAAGTTCGCTTCGGTACCGGCCGAGAATTCCGCGGCCGAGGTCTCCGGACGCTGCAGGTTGCGCACCAGATGCGGCGTAATCGACAGCACGATCTCGGTCTTCTGCTTGTCGTCCGTCTGGGAACCAAACAGGCGGCCCAGGATAGGCAGGTCGCCCAGTCCCGGCACGCGGTTGCCGGTGCTGCGCTCTTCGCTGTTGATGAGGCCAGCCAGCACCTGGTTCTCGCCATCCTTCAGTTGCAGGAAAGTGGAGGCCTGGCGCGTGCCGATCTGGTAGGCGGTGGTGCCGGTAGCAGTCGTCACCCGGTCGATCAGGTTCGACACCTCCAGCGCAATGCGGATGCCCACTTCGTTGTTCAGGTAGATGATCGGCTCCGCATTGAGCGTCAGCCCGACATCGACATAGCTCACCGACTCCGAAGCGAAGCCGCCCGTGCCCGGCGAAATGGTGGTGGTAATCACCGGCACCTTTTCCCCGATCACGACCTTGGCTTTTTCCTTGTTGCGCACGCGGATGCGCGGGCTGGCCAGCAGGTTGGTGTCGCCGTCGGTCTTCTTGATATTGACGGTCGTGCCGAGCGCGGACACGCCGATGGTATCGCGGTTGATGGAATCGAGGTCGCGCAATTTCAGCTTGTCTCCGGTGCCACCGCTGTTCAGCACCGACAGTCCCACCGCGTTCGGCCAATCCACGCCCAGCTTCAGCAGGCGGCTGCGCTTGACCTCCAGGATCTCGACGTCCAGCATCACTTCAGGTTCTGCCTGGTCTTGCGTGGCGATGATTTTCTCGGCTAGCTTCACTGCGTCGGCGCTGTCGCGCAGAATCACCAGGTTGAGCTTCTCGTCGGCCACCACATCGCGCGACTTGAGGATGGTTTTGAGCGTATTGGCAACGGTCTTCGCTTCCGCGTTCGACAAATAGAAGGTACGCACCACCGTTTCCTGGTATTCCTTCAGCTTGGCCGCCGTATTCGGGTAAATCAGGATGGTGTTGGCATCCATCACCTGCTGTTCCAGCTGGTTGGTCATCAGCAGGAAGTAGATCGCCGATTCCACCGTGCTGTTCTTCAGCATGATGGTGGTGCGCGCGTCGCTCTTCACGTCCTTGTCGAAGATGAAGTTCAGGCCCGAGCGGCGCGAAATGATGTCGAACACCTGCTTCAGCGGCGCTTCGCGGAACTCGATCGTGATGGGCGTCCTGAAAGCCTTGGACAGGCCCGATTCGGCCGGCGGCAGCGGCATCTGTTCATTGATCTCGCGCATCAGGGCGCGGCCGCCAGCGTGGTCCGGCTGTTCTGCCAGCACGGTGCCGACGCGGTTCTTGGCTGCTTCGTATTCCTTCTGCTCCAGGAATGCGCGGGCTTGCGCCAGCAGCTTGTCGTGGCGATCCGCCATTTCCAGCGCTCGCAAGCCACCGCGTGCGCGCTCATTCTGCGGGTTGAGCGCCAGCACCCGCTGGTAGTCCTGCGCCGCCAGGGCGTACTTGCCTTCGGCGGCCAGTTGCTCGGCCTGGGCCAGCAGCCGGACCGTGGTGCGGTCGCGCGCATTGATATAGGCGGACCGGTAGATGGGGTTGCCCGGATCGCGCTCCACTGCTTCCTGGTATTTCAGCAGGCCTGCTTCCACCTGGTCTTTTTCCACAAGGCTGCGGCCATCGCGGTAGGCCATTTCGGCCGCGCAGCCGGACAGCGCCAACACCAGCACGGACAGCGACAGCGTTCTCAGACTTGGCTTCACTCAATCACTCCAATATTTAACTGCTGCACCTGGTTCATGGGCAGGTAGGTCATCGTCAGGGTTGGCGGTGCAATCGCGTCCACACGGTACGTCGCGTCGATCTGCATGCCTTTTTTCACGACAAAGGTTTGCTCGCCGCGGGCAAGGTAGACCTCCCACTGGCCGTCGGCGGCCGCCTTGCCCAGGAACTGGAACGGCAGCGGCGGCGCGGTTGGCGGCGGTGGCGGCGGCGGCTTCAGTTCCGCTGCCGTTGGCGGCGGCGGTGGCGGGTTCCAGTTTTGTCCGCCGAACACCCCGTCCTTGCTCTTGAAGGAACCTTCGCCAACGTCGCCAATCAATTCTTCGCGCGGCACCAGGCGCAAGATCGACGCTTCGCCGGTCGCCGCATTGCCCCCTTTGGCCGCTGGCGGCACGCCGGCTGCCGGGGCGCGCGCAGGCTTGCGTTCCACCGCTTCCGCCACCGTGTCGCTGGGAGCCTTGTCGCCGAACAGCACGAGCGCGGCAGCTCCCGCCAGCGCCACGCCCATCAGCATATGGCGAGGCTTCATGGCTTCTCCTTCAGGTACAGCGTAAAGCGCATCCGCGCCTCGACCACCGGCTCGCTGATGGTTTCGCGGCGGAAGGCGATATCGTCCAGTGCCGCGAACGGGATCGCCGACAGCGCCTGCATGCTGAACTGCCAGATATTCTGGTAGGCGCCTTTCAGCGGCAGCGTCACCTGGTAGGCGGACACGCCACTGGCCTTGTCCACGCTGAATTTGTAATCGCCCTGCTCCAGCGCCAGCCCGGTCTTGGCAGCGATGTCGAACAGTTGCTTGACCTGCTGCTCTGCCAGGCGCTTTTCGCCCAGCGTGGCATAGAAATGGGCCAGGTTCTCGTTGGCAGTTGGCGGCGGCGCCGCTTGCACCAGCACCGGCGGCGCCGGCGGCAAAGGCTCGGCTGCCTGCTGGCGTGCCTTGAGCGACCATGCCAGCGCGCAAGCGCCTGCCAGCAGCAGCGCCAGCGCAACGCAGCCGGCAACGCCAAGGCGCATCGCCACCAGGCGCAGGCGCAGCAACAGGGCGGCAAGGTTCATCGCGCCCTCCATTGCACTTCCACCTGGAACCGCAGCGGGCGGTTCGGGTCCTGGTCGTTGATTTCATGACGCAAGAGCGCCGCGCCGGCGAAGAATTCCTGCTGCTTCAATTGCTCGATGTAGCCAACCATGTCGTCGCTGTTCTTGGCCTCGGCCGTGATTTTCAGCGTTTGCTTGCGCGGGTCGGGGTCCAGCGCCAGCAAGGCCACGGCCGGCGTATTGGCGGCGGCAACGGCATCCTGCAGGTCGCGCCATGGCAGATTCAATTGCAGGATGGCGGCGTTGACGGCCACGGCCTGCCCCTCGGGAATCACGGTTTCCGGCTTGCGCTCAGGCGCGCGCACGGCGGCGGCTTGCTTGCGCTGCCGGGCGTGCAGGCTTTCTTCGCGCAGCGCCTGCTGTTTCGCGGCCTGTACCCCGAAGGCGGCGCCGGCCAGAAGCAATGCGGCGCCCAGCGCGCCCGCAGCCAGGACGGCCGGGTGCACCCGATACAGCGTGCCGCGCCAGCTCGCAGCGGCGAAATCGATCTGCATCGGCCTCATGCTGCAACTCCCAGTGCGGCGGTGGCGATATGCTTGTCGCTGCCGGCCGGCTTTGCCAGCGCCGGCGGAATTTCACCGCTCAACTGGATCAGCGCCGGCGGCTGCAGGCCAAGCAGCAGCGCCTCGCGCTGCGCCGCTTGCGTCAGCCAGTAATGATCGGCGCCATGCGGAATCGCGACGTGGCGCACAGCGCGCAACTTGCCGTCTTCGCAGGCCGCCAAGGCCAGCACATTGTCTTGTGCCACGCCGAACCAGGCGTCGTTCTTCAAGGCGCCGGCATGGCGGTTCCAGGCTGCCACGAAATGCGGAACGATGGCGGTGACGGCCAGGCCATGCTGCGCCGCGGCGTTTTCAATGGCGGCCTTCAGCAAGCGCGGAACCGCAGCGGCCATGAAGGGGGCGGCAGCGTTCCAGTCCGCGCTGACGTGCCAGGCGGCCGGGGTTTCACCGTACAGCGTGTAAAACCGCAGCGCAGCGGCGCCTTCCAGGTCGGCCAGGCGGGTGGCCTGCACCGGCGGGGTTACCTGCCACAGCCGCACCAGGTCATCGGACAGGACAAAGCTGGCGCACATGCCGGCAGCGTCCTGCCCAGCCAGCAGCGCGGCCAGCGCGCCAGGCAAGGCTTCTGCCACGCCGACCGGCCCTGCAGTTCCGGCGGCCAGGCCTTGCCCGGCCAGCAGTTCCGGCGCGGCCGGGCTCCAGCGCCGCACGCGCAGCAGGCGCAATGCTTGCGGCGTGACGTCGATGCGCAGCGATTGCGTGAAATTCTTAAGCATGCAAGGTCACCCGCTTGATTTCTGCCAGGGTCGTATCGCCGCGCCGCACCACTTCCAGCGCCGCGTGGCGCAGGCTGCGCGTGCCGTTGGCATAAGCGGCCGCCTTGATCTGGCGGATCGGCCGTTTTTCCACGATCAGTTCGCGGATTTCATCGTTCAGGGTCAGGATCTCGGCGATCGAGCGGCGTCCCTTGTAACCGGTGCCGCGGCAATCGCCGCAGCCCTTGCCTTCCTTGAAGTTGTATTCGTAGACGTCGGCGCGCGACAGGCCCACGCTGGCCAGTTCCTCGTCGGACGGCGTCACTTCGACCGCGCAATGCGGGCAGTTGATGCGCACCAGGCGCTGCGCCCAGATGCCGTTCAACGCCGACACGAACGCGTAGGGATCGATGCCCATGTGGGTAAAGCGCCCAAACACGTCGAACACGTTGTTGGCGTGGACCGTGGTCAGCACCAGGTGGCCGGTCAGCGCAGATTGCACGGCGATTTCCGCCGTTTCGCGGTCGCGGATTTCTCCCACCATGATCTTGTCCGGATCGTGGCGCAGGATCGAGCGCAGGCCCTTGGCAAAAGTCAGGCCCTTCTTTTCGTTGACCGGGATCTGCAGGATGCCCGGCAGCTGGTATTCCACCGGGTCTTCGATGGTGATGATCTTTTCGCGGCCATTGTGGATCTCGGTCAGCGCCGCATACAGCGTGGTGGTCTTGCCGGAACCGGTCGGCCCGGTCACCAGCAGCATGCCGTATGCCTCCTGCGCCAGCGCACGCAAGGTCGACAGGGACGACTCGTCGAAGCCCAGCGCTTCCAGCGTCAGCGAGCCATAGGATTCGATCATGGCGCGCTTGTCCAGGATACGGATCACCGCGTCTTCACCATGGATGGAAGGCATGATCGATACCCGCAAGTCGATCTCGCGTCCCATCGATTCGACGCGGAAGCTGCCGTCCTGCGGCACGCGCCGCTCCGCGATGTCCAGTTCGGCCAGCACCTTCAGGCGCGAAATGATCTGCTCCGCCACGTCGATGCCGTTGACGGCCGTGGCATGGTCCAGCACTCCGTCCACGCGGTATTTGACCGCCAGACCGCCTGCGGTCGACTCCAGGTGGATGTCGGAAGCGCCCGCCTTCAGCGCGTCGTACAGGGTCGAATTCACCAGCCTCACGGCCGGGCTGGCGCCCTCCGACACCGAGGCAAAGGACAGCACCGCAGCCGTCTTGCCGTCGCGCCGCGTGCCCTCCCCGCCCGGCACCAGGGTGTCGACGGCGCGCGCCGACTCTTCCTGCTTGGACAGGTAGGCCTGGATATCGGCCTGCAGCGCCAGCCGCAATTGCAGCGGCGCCGCCGCCGAGCAGCGCGCCTGCGTCGCCAGCCAGGTCTGCAAATCGAGGTCGAAAGGATCGGCAATCACGCCCACCGCCGCCCCTTCGTGGGAACGCAGCAGCACGCAGTGGCGCGCCATCGCCTGCGACAGCGGCAGCAGGTCGAAGGCCGGCGCGAAAGCCAGCATGTCCGCCGTTTCCAGCACGGCCAGGCCGAAAGGCTGGGCCAGCGCCCGCACCGCCATGCGCGGTTCAATGCCGGACAAGTCTTCCAGCTCCTCCACCAGGCTGCGTTTCGACAACGCGCTTTGCGCGCGCGCCTTCGACAGCACGGTTGCGTCAAGCACCGGCAAGGTCATGCCATTTCTCCGGCCAGGTCAAAAATCGGCATATACAGCAGTACCACGATAGCCCCCACCACCAGGCCGATGCCGGCCATCAGCAGCGGTTCAAAAGTACGGGTGAAGCGGTCGATCCAGCGCCCGATTTCGCCGTCGTAGAAGGCCGCCGACTGCGTCAGCATCGCCCCCATTTCGCCGGTGCGCTCGCCCACGCGCAGCATGCGCAGGGAAATCGGCGTGGTCAGGCCGTTGGCTTCGAAGGCCGACGACAGCGGCAAGCCCGCCTCGATCATGGCGCGCGCGCCCTGCAAGCCTTCTTTCACATTGGCCGACACCATGGCCTGCACGGTGTCCACCGCGTTCACGATGGTGATGCCGCCTTCGCTCAGCATGCCCAGCGTCAGGTACAGGCGCGACAGCTCATAAATCTTCACCCGTTCGCCCACGCCCGGCAGGCGGGCCAGCAGGCGCGCCATGCCGCCGCTGCGCACCAGGTGGCGCACGCCAAATACCGCCCCGCCGAGCGCGGCGGCAATGCCGGCCACCAGCGGCAGGGTATGCGCGGCCGCAAACTGGCCCCAGCTCAGCATCACTTGCGACATCCACGGCAGGTTGCGCCCCGCGCCCTGGTATACCTCGGCAAAGCGCGGCACCACATAGGCAATCAGGAACAGCGACACGCCGCCGCCCACCAGCAGCAGGATGCAGGGATAAATGGCCGCGCTCACCAGCTTGGCGCGCACCAGGTCCACCCGCTGCTGGTAATCGATAAAACGTTCGAGGGAGCGCGGCAGGTCGCTGGTGCCTTCGGCCGCCTTGACGATGCCCACATACAGCGGCGGAAACAATTGCGGCTGGTCCGCCAGCACCGTGGAAAAACGCTGGCCCTCGCGCAGTCCGGCCAGCAGGCGTTCCAGCACGCCACGCGTGGCCGGCGCCGATTCCTTTTCCAGCAAGGCTTCCAGCGCCTCCACCACGCCCAGGCCGGCGTTCAGCAGCGCCAGCAATTCCTGGCTGAACAGCACCAGCGAAAGCGCCTTGGCCTTGCCCGCCCGCAGGCCGGTGCTGCGCGGCGTGATGGCGCTGACAAACAGGCCGCGCGCCTCCACCTGGCGCCGCGCATCGGCCTCGTCGCGGCCGTCAACCACCAACTGGCCGATGGCCATGTCAGGCGACAGGGTGCGAACGTCGAACTGCATAATTCAGTCAGCGCTATTTTTACTGGGCGCCGATGTCGGCGTTCTCGCCTTCGCCGCCCGGCTGGCCATCCTTGCCGAGGGAGATGATCTCGTATTCAGCCTTGGCGCCCGGCGCCTTGTACTGGTAAGGACGGCCCCATGGATCGGCCGGCACGACCTTCTTCAGGTATGGACCGTTCCATTTGGCGCCCGCCGTGGCCGGCGCCGTCAGCAGCGCAGCCAGCCCTTCTTCCGTGCTCGGATAGCGGCCGACATCCAGGCGGTAGGTGTCGAGCGCCTTGTCGAAGGCTTCGATCTGCGCCTTGGCGACCGTGACTTCGGATTTACCCAGCTGGGAGAAATACTTTGGGCCAACATAGGCGGCCAGCAGGCCGATGATGACGATCACCACCAATAACTCAAGCAGGGTGAAGCCGGTGGCGCGGCGCTGACCTTGAAACTTTGCTACTTGCATCCGGACGACTCCTATGATGACCGCTGAAGAAACTCGCAAGCCTACCATGCGGTTTAAGTATTCAACAACATTTTGCGCAACAGTGTGTGTCTTTGCAGTCAATGGCAAAAAAAAACCGCCCGGACGGCATGCGTCCAGGCGGTTTTTCACTCAGCCAGCCGCAATCAGTCCTGCAGCTTGGCCTGGGCGCGGTCCGAGTCCGCTGCCGGCACGGTAGCGCTGCCGGTGTTCACGTTGACCAGGGTGGTCGCCTGCACAGTGCCGCTCAGGTCCTGGAACTGCACGCCGCCGACATAGCTCTGGTTCTCGTCCAGGCCGGCCCAGCTCACGCCCACGATCGCATTGACGCCGCTGTACACGCGCCCTGGCAGGGCTGCGGTGAACTGGCCGCCGCTGTCGCCCGGATTCACGATCCACGACGCCAGCTTGTGCTGCATCGCTGCCGGGTTCTCGCCGCCATAGGCCACCACGCACACCTTGTAGTTGCCAGCTGCCGGCGATGCCACCTGCACGGCTTCCGCGCTGCCGTCATGGCCGGAATAGCTCCAGCTGCCATCCGGCGCCAGCATGCCCAGGTCATGGTCGTCGCTGGCGTTGCCGGTATCCTTCTGGAACAGCGCGAAGCGCGCCGCTACCGCGCCGGCCGGAATGGCGACGTTGTAGACCTTGACGTTGGCGGTATCGGCGCCGGCCGCGCAGGCCGTCTTCAGTGCCGCCGAGCTGAGGCCTTGGGCGGCCAGCGTGACGCTGTCGCCGAAGGTGGCCGCTTTCAGGCCGCCCTTCAGCGCCGTCATGCGGCCGCTGAAAGTGGTGCGCACAGTGAACAGGCGGGCGCCGTCAGCCTTGTCGCCAGCCATTAGCGCCGGCGCAATGACCGGCTTGGCGGTGCGGGCCTGGATCGGGCTGCGCACCACGTGGTTGCCATCGCTCCATACCAGGCTGCCGAACTGCCACACGGTTTCCGGCGCCGTGGTGCGGGTCAGCTTGACGGTGAAGCTGCCGGTGGCGCCCGGCGCCAGGGTCAGCGTGGACGGCGTCACCACGGTGCTGAACCCGGGCACCGCGGCGCTGGCATTGTAGGTGGCCGTTGCCCCGCCCACATTGGTCACCTTGCGCCTGATGGTGACGCTGTTCTGGATCGCACCGGCCGTGATCGATGCCAGGTTCAGGTTGTAGGTCTCGTCCAGCGTGCCGTAGGTGGTGCAGTCGGAAGCCGGCTGCACCAGCGTGCGGTTCACCTTGCACTGGTAGGCCACCAGTTCCGCCTTGCCCATGTCGTACACCAGGCCTGGATCGTTGGCCTTGTTCGGCGCCACATGACCGGCGCCTTGCGCCCATGCCAGCTTGCCGTTTTGCGCGCCTGGCAGGCCGTCGTCCAGCGTATCGTAGGCGGTGGTCATCAGCGCCGACTTAATGGCCGCGGGCGACCAGTCCGGATGCGCCTGGCGCAACAGCAGGCCGAGGCCGGCCACGTGCGGGCTGGCCATGGAAGTGCCCTGGATCGAAGCGTAGGCTTGCTGGCCCGGCGCGCCGGCTGCCACCGCAGCCGTTTCGGCAGGGTTCAGCGGCGCCGCGTAGCTGGCGATAATGTCCACGCCCGGCGCGGTGACGTCCGGCTTCAGGATGTTGCCGTCACCCATGTTCGGGCCGCGCGAAGAGAAGCCGGCCATCACCGGCGCCGGCTTGGTGCCTGGGTAGAAGGCGCTCAGGGAGGCGATAGCGCCGGCAGCTTGCGCCACGGCGTAGGCCTTGATGGCGCTGCCGTCGGCGGCGCTCACGTGCACCGTTGGCACAGAGTGGATTTCGCTCACCAGGCCGGCGCCATTGTCGCTCAGCACCATGCCGACGCCGCCGGCATTCAGCACGGCCAGGCTCTTGTCGACGCGCGCGTTATTGCCGCGCGTGCAGACCACTACCTTGCCGGCCACCTTGGCCGGGTCCAGCAGCACCTGGCCGGCCGGCGGCGCAGCGCTGAAGCACAGGCTGGCGTTGCCGCCGCCCACGCCGGCATCCTCGGCCCTGATTAGGACCGTATCGGGCAGGCTGTTCAGGTTGTTGGAGGCGCCGAAATACGTGCTGCCGTTGCCCAGTTTGACGTCGGCCTGGAACTTGCGGTCATGGGTCGATGCCCCCACGGTGGTGAGCCATGGGCTGAGGTGGGCCACGGTATTGGCCGGACCGGCGTTGCCGGCCGATGCGGCCACGAACACGCCTGCCAGCGAGGCGCGGTAGAAGGCCTGTTCAACGGCATCGCCGGTGCTGGTCTGCGAACCGCCGATCGAGAAGTTGATCACGTTGACGCCATCCTTGACGGCGTCGTCGATCGCTTGCACCGAATCGGAGTTGTAGCAACCGTTGTTGACATTGGTGCCGTCGGCAGCGCCCTCTTCTGCCGTGCTCCAGCATACCTTGTAGGCGGCCACGCGCGCGCGCGGCGCCATGCCGGAAGTCAGTCCCATCGGCACGCCGCCGATGGTGGCCATTACGTTGGCGTTGCCGGCAGCGGTCGACGCGGTATGGTCGCCGTGGCCGCCGTGGCCGGTGGCATGGCCATCGGTGCCGGAGCTCGAATCGCGCGGCGAGAAGTATTCGGTCCAGTGTTTCGGCTTGCGGGTGGCCAGGAAGCCCGAGTTATAGAACTTGGCGCCCACCAGCTTGTTGTTGCAATGCTGGGCCGGGTCAAAGCCCTCGCCCGCCACGCAGCCGCCCTTGAAGGTGGCCGGCGGCGCGGTATAGGCCAGGGTGCCGGCCGGGTCGAAGGTCGGCACCTGGTTGCCATCGACACGGTCGGCAAAGGCCGGGTTTTCCGGCCAGATGCCGCCGTCGATCACGCCGATCACCAGGTTTTCGCCCTTGACCTGGCTGCCGCCGGAAAATTGCGACCACAGGCCATTGATGGTGCTCAGGCCCAGGAAACGGGTGGTGGACACGGTGTCCAGGCGGCGCACGGCGTCGGCCTGCACTTCGGCCACGGCCGGATTGGCCTTGAGCGCCAGCACTTCGGCCTCGGTCAGCATCACGGTAAAGCCGTTCAGCACCACGTCGTAATTGCCGACCACGGTCGGATTGCCGACGCTGGCCAGCACTTCATCTTTCTTGGCGCCCAGGTAGCTGACATAGTTCTGCACCTTGGACGAGCGGTAATCGAAGACTTCGCCCTTGGCCGGCTGGGTGGCGGCCAGGCCGGTGACGCCGCCGGTATAGGTGGCGGCCGGCTGGTCTTGCAGTTGCACGATATAGGCCTTGCGCTCTTCTTGCGCGGCGGCGGACAGGGTAAAGCTGGACAGCAGCGCCAGCACTGCCAGGGCGGCTGGACGGCGTTTCAAATTCAGTTTCATGGATTCTTGTTCCGGTTCAGGTTAGCGGGAGGTTCAGCGCACGCGGCGACGGCGGCTGGCCAGGGCAAGGCCGCCCATGCCAAGGCCAAACAGCGCCAGGCTGCCCGGTTCCGGGATGGTCGCAATATCGTCGATCGCAAAGTTTGCCCCACCGCCGCGGAAGCATTGGCCGTCGTCGCCGCACTCCAGGCCGAACACCAGCACAGAGTCGTAGTAATCGGTCAGCTTGCCCAGGTTGAAATGCTGGAAGCTGAACAGGCCGTCTTCCGGCGCGGCCAGGGCCAGGCGCACCAGCGGGCCCAGTTCCTTGCCCGCGGCATCAAAGCCCTGCAGCAGCAGCTGGCCGGCCATGTCCGGGAAGCTCTGCTGGCCTGCGCCCACGAAGCTGGCGTTCAGGCTATCCAGGCGGAAGGAGGTATTGTCATTGCGGCCGAAATAGAAATAGCCGTCGTCCAAGCCGGTGTAATACTGGCTGAGATTGTTGACGGGGCAGCTGGCTGCGGCGCAGGTTTCCGGTTCGCTGCCTTTGACAAAGGCCCCCACCAGATCGCCCAGCTGGCTACCGCCGTAGGCTTCGATCCAATAGTCGCCAATCTTGACATGCTGGCCAGCCGTCACCCATGGCGATTGCGGCTTGCCCTCGAAATTCAAGGTTCCTGCCTGGGCGACGCCGCCAATGGCCAGCGTTGCCGCCAACATAATTTGACTGAATGCTTTTCCTGCGCGAGGTGCTTGATTATTAAAAAATTTCAACTTCGATTCCTCTGCGAATGTTCATCATGACAGGCGGGTGTGGAACTTTTGGTCCACACCGCCCGGCTCCACTAAAACATGGTTGCTTATCGAGCAACTTTACTTGTGGAAAATTTTCTAACCACAAGTTGCCTGTAGGAAGCATATTTCATGCCAAGGAAATAATTATCAAAAAAATCAATGTGTTATCTTGGCAAGATTTATTTAACTACAAAAAGTGTAAAAATTTCCGACACTTTGCATACGAATGCACGACAAAAAGCCGACACTTGGCCGGCTTGATCAGCGGGAGGAAGAAAGGAAGTCAGCGGTCCAGCGCGCCACCCAACTGGCATTTGCCGGCTACGCAGGCCGCGCCGGGATCGGCCATGAAGCGGCAGTCGCTGGCCATGCCGGAACGGGAATTGGCATTACTGCGCTGCTTGCGGTAGCGCTCGGCGAGCTGCGCGACCCTGGCCGGGTCGCTGCGCGCGGTGGAATAGGCAAGGTAGCCTTCTGGCCCGCCGCAGGATTTGGCGCCCAGCGGCACAGTCCGGCATTGCTGGTCGCTGTCGCAGGCAGCGTCGCGCCCCATCGCGCGCAACTGGGACAGGGTGTCGGTGTCGGGGTTGGCATGGCTGCAGGCAGCGGCGCCCAGGCAGGCCAGCAAGATCGCGAACTGTTTCATGACGTGCTCCAAAGGCGATGGCCTATCATCGGCCCTGCCGCCCGCCCGGTCAACGGTGCCGGCGGCCCACGGCAAAAAAAACCGCCCTGGCATGCGCTGCTGCGCACGCCAGGGCGGAGCGGATGCCTCCTGCTACGCCTTAGTCCTTCAGCTTGGCAGCAGCCACGCGGTCGGTCTCGGCAATCGGAACGGCCGCGCTACCGGTGTTGACATTGACCAGGGTGGTGGCCTGCACCACGCCATTCAAGTCCATGAACTGGGCGGCGCCGACATAGCTCTGGTCATTGTCGAGGCCGGACCAGCTGACGCCCACCGTGGTGTTGTTGCCCGCCACCACCTTGCTCGGCACCGCCACCACCAGCTTGCCGCCAGCGTCGGCCGTGGTCACCACCCACGATGCCAGCTTGTGCAGCATGGCCTGCGGCGTCGCGCTGCCATACGCCACCACGCACACATTGTAGGTGCCGGCTGCCGGCGTTGCCAGTTGTACCGACTCGTTGCTGCCATCGTTGCCGGAGTAGCCCCAGGCGCCGCTTGGCGCCAGCACGCCCAGGTCATGGTCGTCCGTGGCCCCCGAATCCTTGCCGAACAGGGCGAACTTGGCAGCCACGGCGCCGGCCGGGACATTGACCTTGTAGACCTTGACGTTGGCCGTATCGACACCTGCCGTGCACAGGGTCTTCAGGGTGGCCGAGTTGATCGCCTGGGCCTGCAGCGTCACGGCATCGCCATAGCTGGCTGCTTTCAGACCACCCTTGGCATAGCCCATGCGGCCGGAGAAGCCGGTCAGGACCGGGAACAGGCGGCTGCCGGAGACTTTGTCGCCGCTCAGCAGGCTTGGCGCCGTCACCGCCTTGCCCACCTTGGCCTGCACTGGAATGCGTACGCTATGGTTGCCATCGTTCCAGGTCAGGCTGCCGAACTGCCAGGCGTTGCTCGGGGCGCCATTCGGGGTCAGCTTGACGGTGAAGCTGCCGGTCTGGCCGGTGGCCAAGGTCAGCGACGACGGCGAAACCACCGCAGTGAAGCCTGGCAGCACCGCGCTGGCGGTGTAGGTGGCTGCCGGGCCCACATTGGTCACCTTGCGGCGCACCGTGGTGCCGACACCGCCCAGGGCCGACGCGACCGTGATCGATGGCAGGTTCAGGTTATAGGTCTCGTCCAGCGTGCCGAAGGCGGTGCAGTCGGCTGCCGGCACGGCCGGCCGGTTGACCTTGCATTGGTATTGCACGTAGTCGGCCTTGCCCATGTCATACACCAGGCCCGGGTCGACTGCCTTGTTCGGATCCACATGGCCGGCGCCTTGCGACCATGGCAGCAAGCCGTTCTGTGCGCCCGCCAGGCCATCGTTCAGGGTCGAATAGGTGGTGGTCATCAGGGCCGACTTGACGGCGGCCGGCGACCAGTCGGGATGCGCCTGGCGCAGCAGCAGGGACAGGCCCGCCACGTGCGGGCTCGACATCGACGTGCCCTGGTAGGACTCGTAGGCGGCCGGCGGCACCAAGCTGCCCGCCACCACCGCGCTGTGCTGGGCCGGTGTCAGGGCCGGCGACACGCTGGCGATGATGTCCACCCCTGGCGCGGTGAGATCCGGCTTGAGCACGTTGGCATCGCCCATGTTCGGTCCGCGCGACGAGAAGCCGGCCATGACCGGCGCCGGCTTGCTGCCCGGGTAGAACGTGCCGATGGCGCTGGTGGCAGCCGCGCCCTGGGCCAGCGCATAAGCCTTGAGGGCGGCACCGTCGGCCGAGCTGACGTGCACGCTCGGCACCGAGTGCGCCTCGGCGACCAGGCCGGCGCCGTTGTCCATCATGATCATGCCGGCGCCGCCGGCATTCAGCACGGCCAGGCTCTTGTCCACGCGAGCGTTGGTGCCGCGGGTGCAGATCACCACCTTGCCGGCCACCTTGGCCGGATCGAGCAGCACCTGTCCAGCCGGCGGCGAGCTGCTGAAGCACAGGCTGGCGTTGCCGCCGCCCATGCCGGCGTCCTCGGCGCGCACCAGGGCCGTTTGCGGCAGCGCATGGGTATTCAGCGAAGCGCCGGTGTACTTGGCGCCGCCGCCCGTGGTGGCGTCGGCCACCAGGTTGCGGTCATGGGTGGAAGCGGCCACCGTGGTCAGCCACGGGCTGATGTGGGCCACCGCGTTGGCGGGACCGCTGTTACCGGCCGAGGCGGCGACGAACACGCCCGCCAGCGAAGCACGGTAGAAAGCCTGTTCAACCGGGTCGTTGACCGAGGTCTGCGAGCCGCTGATCGAGAAGTTAATCGCGTTCACGCCATCCTTGACGGCGTCGTCGATGGCCTGCACCGAATCGGAGTTGAAGCAGCTGTTGGAGGCGCCGCTGCCATCGTCGGCGGCCGGATCGTCATAGGTCCAGCACACCTTGTAGGCGGCCACGCGCGCGCGCGGGGCGATGCCCGATGCCGGGCCCATCGGGATGCCTGCCACCACGGCAGGGACATTGCTGTTGCCGGCGGCAGTGGAGGCGGTATGGTCGCCATGGCCGCCATGGCCGCTGGTGACGCCGTTGCTGCCGATATTCGAATCGCGCGGCGAATAGAATTCCGTCCAGTTCTTGGGACGGCCGCTGGCCAGGAAGCCGGCGTTGTAATACTTGGCGCCCACCAGCTTGTTGTTGCAGTGGGTGGCCGGATCAAAGCCCTCCCCTGCCACGCAGCCACCGGTAAACGAAGCCGGTGCCGAAGTGTAGGCCAGCGTAGCGCTGGCATCGAAGGTCGGCACGCCGTTGCTGTCGACGCGATCGGCGAAGGCCGGGTTTTCCGGCCAGATGCCGCCGTCGACAATGCCGACCACCAGGTTTTCACCCTTGACCTGGCTGCCGCCGGCAAATTGCGACCACAGGCCGCCCGCCGTGCTCAGGCCCAGGAAGCGCGGCGTGGAAATGGTATCCATGCGGCGCATCGAATCGGCCTGCACGTCGGCCACGGCAGGATTGTTCTTCAGCGACAGCACTTCGCTGTCGGTCAGCAGGGCGGCAAAGCCGTTCAGCACCACATCGTAGTTGGCAATCACGGTCGGATTGCCGACGCTGGCCAGCACGTCGGCCTTGCGGTCGCCTAGGTAGCGCACATAGTTCTGTACGTTCGGATCGCGGTAGTCGAACACCGTGCCTGGCGCCGGCTGGGTTGCCGGATAGCCGCTGATCCCGCCGACATAGGTCGTCGCCGGCTGCTCGCTCAATTGCACAATATAGGTTTTGCGCGCCTCTTGCGCGCCGGCGCTCACGGCCAGGCAGGACAGCACGGCCAGCACCGCCAGTGCCGCAGGACGCAGTTTCATGGTCATTTTCATGTGGATTCCCGGTTCAGGTTAGCGAAAAAGCGTCGGCTTAGCGCGCGCGGCGGCGGCGGCTGGCCAGGCCGAGGCCGGCCATGCCCAGGCCGAACAGGGCCAGGCTGCCTGGTTCGGGAACGGTGACGATATCGTCGATGGCGAAGTTGGCAAGGTTGGAATTGCGGTTGCAGCTGCCAGCGGCATCGCAGGCATAACCGAGCACGCGCACGAAGGCGAACTGTTCTGTGATCGAGCTCAGGTCGAAAGTGCCGAAGCGGAACTGGCCGCCGACCGGCCCGGACAGGCCGAGCTGGCGCGCCGCGCCCACCGCTTGGCCCATGGCATTAAAACCCTGCAGCACCAACATGCCGGCCACGGCCGGGAAGCTGGCCTGGCCGTTGCCGATGAAGCTGGCGCGCAGGCTGCCGAGCCGGAACAGGGAATCGTTATTCATGCCGAAGTAGAAGTAGCCGTCATCCAGGCCGCTGTAATACTGTGAGGCGTTATTGACCGGGCAGCTGACGCCGAAGCAGCTGGCAGCATCGCTGCCATCGACAAAGGCGCCGACCAGGTCGGAAGTCAGGCTGCCGCCATACGACTCGATCCAATAAGAGCCGACCTTGATGTGGTCGCCGGCGAAGACGAACGGCGAATCGACCTGGCCTTCGAAATCGAGTACTCCTGCCTGCGCCACGCTGCCCATTGCCAGCGCTGCCGCACACAGGAATTGTTTGATCGCCTTGCCTGCGCGATGTGTTTGGTGCTTAGAAATATTAGCCACGGAATCCCCTGGATGGTTGAACTCTCGAAAATGGCGCCTGCCTCGTGGATAGGTGCCTGACTCCAATCTATTGCCTACAACACAACTTTACGCACGGATACTTGCGCGTGGGGGACGTCTCACGCAAAAAACATGCCAAAACAACATTTCCAAAAGAATCAATCGCTTGCTGTCATGCCACTATTGGCAATTAATCAAACTGTAAAGATCTTCGACAAATCGGGGAGCGGCAGGATGGGGAACTGCGCCACGGCGTGGGCGCGGTTGCTCACGCCGAGCTGGCGGTACAGGCGCTGCAGGTGGTTCTTGACGGTCAAGGGACTGATGCCGAGCAGGCGGCCGATTTCCTGGTTGTTCTTCCCCTCACGCAGCCATTGCACGATTTCCGCCTGGCGCGGCGAAAGGGCCGGCGCCTGGGCCGCCGAGGCGATGCGCTGCAGCGCCAGGTGCAGGTAGGGCAGCAGCAATTGCAGCAGCCAGCATTCGCGCAAGCCGGCTGTTGCGGGCAGGCCAAGCAGGGCCACGGCGCTTCCGCCGGACGCCAGCGGCCCGCTGCCGTGCAGCAGCCCGTGGCCCATGGCGCCGGCCTGCAGTGCCAGCGGCCGGCCCCCGGCCTGCTGCCAGCGCTGCAGCCAGGCCGGCACCGGCCCTTGCCGCGCCTCGCACAGCAAGGCGCGCTCGTCCGGCGCCAGCATCGTGCTGTGCAGGCAGTCCACCTGGCGCGCCCGCCCCTGTTCGTCAAGCTGCATGCATAACAGCACGCCATGCGGCAACAGGGCCTGCAAGGCGCCCTGGCTCCACAGGAATAATGCGCCCAGCGTGGCAATGCCATGCGCGCCATCGATGGCGTGCAGCAGGTATTCCTGTTCGCGCGCGTCGGGGCTCAGCATGGGCTGTGGAAGCGGTAGCCGCTGCCACGCACGGTCTGGATCGCCTGGTGCAGGCCGCTCGGTTGCAGCGCATTGCGCAAGCGCCCGACGTGGGCGTCCACCGTGCGTTCGTCGAGGAAAACGTGGCTGCCCCACACCTGGTCCAGCAACTGCGCGCGACTGTGCACGCGGCCCGGATGGTGCATCAGGTAGTTCAGCAGGCGGAATTCGACGCGTCCCAGGTTCAACTGGCGGTCGCCCGCGGTCACGCTCAGGGTATGCGGATCGAGCCGCAGTCCCGCCACCTGCAGCGTCCCCGGCATGCCAGCCGGACGCCGGCGCCGCAGCACTGCATGCAGGCGGGCGATGGTTTCGCGCGGCC
The DNA here is from genome assembly GCF_049913285.1 of Pseudoduganella sp. S-14. GTDB lineage: Bacteria > Pseudomonadota > Gammaproteobacteria > Burkholderiales > Burkholderiaceae_D > Rugamonas. The sequence goes on along the minus strand of NZ_CP183991.1, from coordinate 2,217,709 downwards.
CGAAGGGCTTGCAGATGAAATCGTCAGCGCCGCTTTCCAGCGCCAGCACCTTGTCCTGTTCGGCGCAGCGCGCGCTCAGCATCAGGAGCGGCAACTCGCTGGTGCGCGGCGCGGCGCGCAAATGACGGATCAGCGACAGGCCCGACTGGCCCGGCAAATCCCACTCCAGCAGCACCGCTTCCGGCAACGTCCCCTGCAGCGCCGCCAGCGCGCTGATCGCATCGCCGTGGCACTGCACCGCGTAGCCCGCCTGCCCCAGGTTATGGGCCAGCAGTTGCTGCACAGCGGGGTCGCTGTCGATGACGAGAATGTTGAAGGACATGGCAAAAAACGCAGGTCGTTATGCGGAAAACTATGAATCATGCCAAGTCCTGCACGCTAATACAATTTTAATTAAGTATTAATATTCTGCCGAAATAAATACCGCGCTTCGCTCTGTGCCATCCAAATGAAAAAGCACCCTGGAAGCCGAAACTCCCAGGATGCTTGTGGTGTTTGTGCAACCGGCCGTATTCAAGCGCGGCGCCGGCGCGCGCAGGCCAGCGCCAGCAAGCCCAGTGCCGCCAGGGCCAGCGAAGCCGGCTCCGGCACGGCGGCCGGCGCCGCAACGGTGGCCACCGCGTCGTTAATGCTGAGGATTTGCAGGTCCGGGCTGCCGTCCGGCGCGGCGACAAACATCAGGTCCAGGACCTTGCCCTTGATCTGCAGGCGGGTGTCGTCAAGGGCCAGAACGCCGAAATTGGAAAACATCAACGCCGAAGGATCGCCGGAAACCGTCAGCAAGAAGCTGAACACGCCGCCAAACACCCCTTGGTAAAGCACATCGTTGGGGGTGGCGGTATTCAACAGGGCAAAGCCGCCCGGCACGGCGGCGGCATCGCCCCATGGCGAGAAATTGGCCGGGTCCATGTCAAAGCCCTGCAGTTGCGACATGGTCGCTGTCACGGCCGGCGCGCCATCGACGCCATTGAAGGTGAAGTCCAGGTAGCCGGCACGGCCGGCGCCATAAATGGCGGTATCCAGCGTCACCAGGCGCACGACGTCGGCCATGGCGCTGCTGCTGGCGCCAAAAGCCAGCAGCAGCGCCAAGCTGTGCAGGAAACGGGTGATGAATTTGTTTTGCATGGTTGCTGTCCTCAGAAACTGCCGTTGTAGACTTTTGGCGTGTAGTTCACGGCTACACGGCTCGGGTTATTGAATTGCAGCTGGACGGTGGCCTGGGCGCCGGCGGCCAGCGCCGGCGCGGCGGTGATGTAAGGCATGCCATCGACGTAACCGGTGGCGTTGGCCAGGGTCACGCCGGCCGGCAGGCCCTGCAGCACATAATGCACCGGCGCGGCCATGTCGGCGCCGCTGGTGTTGGTGATCCAGGCAGTCGCGGTGCCGACGCTGCTGAAGCGGCCCTGCACCAGGCCGGAGCGCTGGATCTGCACGCTGGACGTCACATCCACGTACGCGGCCGGCAGGTTCAGGCTGAGCACCACCGGGTCGTGGTCGGAGGCGCGGTAAGGCAGGGTGTTGTACAGCGCCTGGGCAGCAGCGTTCTTGCCAATGAGGTTGTAGTCCAGCACTTCCGGTTCATCGGCGTTGATATTCCACAGCACGGCGCCGGCCACTTGCTGGCTCAGCGAAGTGCTGGCCAGCGCCTGGTCCAGGTAGCCGCTCTCGGCGCCAAACACATAGGAATGCGGAATGCCGTTCGGACGCACGAAGCGCTCGAGCTGGTTTTCGAAGCGGACCTGGCGCTCCTGCGACGCCAAGTACAGGATCGGGTCTTCCATGCCATGGGCGTTGAAGTCGCCCATCAAGAGCACGTCGGCATCGCCGGACGCGGCCACCACTTGCGGCACGAAGCCGTCGGACAGCTGCTGCACCTGCGCCATGCGCACCGGGTTGTAGCAGCCCTGGCCATCGCCCTGATCGGCGTTGGCGCCGCTTGCGTTACTGCAGCGCTTAGCCCGCAGGTGGTTGACCACCAGGCTGAATTTCGCGCCGTTGGCGGCCTTGAAGGTCTGCGCCATCGGCGGACGCTCATAGACGCTGTTCGCGTCGGACAGTGCACCGCCCACCAGTGCCAGCTTGGCCGGCTTGTAAATCATCGCCACGCGCACCGCATCGGTGCCGGTCGCGTCCGGCTTCGGCACGTAGGCATATTCCACCTTGCCGTATGCGGCGTTCAGGCTGTCGACCAGGTAGCTGGCGGCATAGTCGCCATTGTTCTGGATTTCCATCAGGCCGACCACGTCCGCATCGATTGCCTTCAGTCCCGCCACGATCTTGTCGCGCTGGCGAACGAACTCGGTCATATTGTCGGCGCCGCGGCAGTTGCTCTTGCTGGTGCCCGAACCCAGGGTGCAGCCCTGACCGGACTGGCCCTGCACGTCGGTGCCGTCGGTGAAGGTGGTGAAGAAGTTCAGCACGTTGGCGCTGGCCACCTTCACGTTACCGGCCGCCACTTCAGGAGCCAGGCTGCGCGGATTCTCGCGCGCGAAGACCGGGGTTTCAGTCGGCTGCAGCTTGAAGCCGGCGCCGCCGCTGCCAAGCGCGCCGAAATCGATGACGCCGGTCAGGCCGCTGACGGTGTCGCCGCTGCGCACGGTGCCGTCCTGGCCGAGATATGGCACGCTATCGGGCGTGACGAACAGGCCGTCATCCAGGGTGATCATATTGGCCGCGTTGGCCGCTGCCATGGCGATGGCTTCCGCGCTGCGCGCCGGATAGCGGTTGGTCGGCACTTCACGGCGGCCATCGGCCAAGGCCAGTTCGCCGCGGCTGCCCAGCGATTCGGTGCCGTTGACGGTCAACTTGGCGGGGAAACGTACCAGCATGCCTTCCACGTTGGCCAGGTTGGTGCCGGGCAGGTCGATATTGACGGGGGTAATGCTGTTGCCCGTGCTCTGGGTAACGACGCTGGTCACAGTCGACAGTTCGGTGTAGGAGCGCGTGGCGCCGCTTGGCTTGTACTCGGTTACGGTGCCGCTCACGCGCACCAGGTCGCCCAGCGCCACGGTGACCGGGGACGAGCCCATGTAGACGAACATGCCGTCCGAGGTATTCGGATCGCCGTCGCCAGCGGGGTCCTGGATGAAGAAGCCGCTGCCAACCCTGGCGGTCACCACGCCTTCGGTGGTCAGCTTCACGCCATTGTACGGGCTGGTGGCGTCCGAACCCTGCACCTGGGGCACCGGCACCACGGTGCCCGCCCCCATTTCCACGGTCACGCTGACAGTACAGCTGGCGTCCTGGCCCTGGTCGTTGCTGAACTTGACGGCCACCGGATACGTGCCGGTTGCCGCCGCTGGCGACACCACCAGCGACACGCTGGCGCTGCCGCCGATGCCGCCAGCCGCAGTCAGGCTGCCCAGGCTCAGGCCTGGCACGGCTGCCGACGTGATCACCGCGCCGTTGACGATGCCGTCTGCGTCCGAGGCGGACAACGCGATGCTGCCGCCCGTGCCGAAAGTCAGCTTGGCGCTGGCCGGGCAAACCGGCACCACAGGTTGCGGCAGCGGCCCGCTATCGCACATGGTGGCCGGCGCAGCGGCAGTGCGGAATTGCGGCGCGACGGCAGTGAAGTCGGCAGAGTTATTGTTGCTGTCGGTGCAGCCGTTATTGGCGCGCAACAGGCTGGTGGTGGCGCTCATGGCCGGCGCCGCTGCAGTTTCGGAGAAATTCGCCGAACCGTAGCCGACCACGTCCTGGATCGCCGCGCTGCTCGGCTGGGCGCCGGTCAGCGCCGTGTTATTGTTGACCAGCGCCACCTTGCCGGAGGCGCCGCTCATGTTCACGCTGCCGCTGAAGAAGTCGGCCGCCAGGTCGGCGCCGACGGCGGTATTGCTGCTGGCCAGTTTGACCAGGAAGTATTTGCCCGGATCGATGCTGGTGCCGGCCGGCAGTTCTGCCCTGCCCCAGCTTGTGCCGCTGGCGGACGCATACTGGATGGTCCAGCCGCCCACTGCCACGGCAGCACTGCCGCGGTTGAACAGTTCAACGTAATCGTAGCGCAGCGTCGCGCCGCTGTTGCCGCCCGCGCCGTACATCTGGCTGATCACCACGTCGGCAGCGAATGCCGGCTGGCAGGCCAACAGGGCGGCCAGCGCGCTAGCGCGCAAGGAAATGCGTTTATCCATGAAAAGGGGGTCCCCCAGAGTTTTTACCAAAAGGATTTTTTATTGTTCTTTTGCATATTAACTGTTTGATATGACTAGTTGGTGACACACGATTAGTCCAAACGGACTAACGGGGATAGGGCCGCGCCAGCGGTTCGCCTATGAACAGGCCCTGCGCCGGCCAGGCCACGCTGCGCCAGTACGCTTCGATGGCGGTGGCTCCGCTGAGGTAATGCTGCAACAGGATTTGTGGATGGGGAAATTTCTGCCAGTGGTTGCACGGCTCGCTGACCGTGCCATAGCTGGCGGTGGCGCCCGCCTCCAGCCAGCGCAAGCTGCTCATCTGCCCACTGCCCAGCAAGTCCCCGCCGTAGGAGGTCAGGTGGTCGGCCAAGGCGCCGGGCAAGAAGCGCAGCGTCTCCAGCTTGCCGACGCGCGCCAGCCCGGTCTGGTAGAACATGATGTCCTGCACGCCCTCCAGTGCATCCTGGTGCAGCGTGTGGATGGTCAGCTTGCGCGCGGGGATGGCGCCGCTGGGGGGAAAGAAGCGTGCCCGGGTATTGCGCGCCGCTTCGCTGGTCTGCAGGAAGTAGGCGCCCGCCTGCGGCAGGCTGAAGCCGGCCGCCTTGCCGCGTTCGGCCACGGCGCGCGCCACGTCCAGCGGCTCGGCCGGCAACAGCATCGACAGCCGCATGCCGGCCGGCAGCGCCTTGGCATTGAAATAGGGATTCTTGCGGCCGGGCGCACAACTGCGCTCGCATTGCGCCGCATCGAAACCCAGCGTGTAGGCCGAGGTCAGGCTATTGCATTCGACTGCGTAAGGCGCTGTCCACGCGAACAGCACGGCGCGTGCTGCCGCGGGAAGCTGCTGGTCGATCTCGCTTTTCAGCCGCGCAAAAGCCTCGGCATCGAGGCGCTGCGGCTTGCCGGGAATGCTGACGTGGGCAATGTGCGCCGGCGCGATGCCGCGCAGCTGCGCATAGTAGGCGCCCAGCGCCACGCTGGCGGGATCGGCATCGTTGACGACCAGCCCAAGCTGGGCCGGCTGGAGTTGGGCGCGCGCGCCGGCTGCAAACAGCAGGAGCGCGGCAAAGGCGCAGCGTTTAGCCGCGATGGTAGACATCCTCGAAGCGAACGATATCGTCCTCGCCGAGGTAGCTGCCCGACTGCACTTCAATCAGGTGCAGCGGCAGCTTGCCGGGGTTTTCCAGGCGATGGCTCATGCCGATCGGGATGTAGGTCGACTCGTTCTCGGTCAGCAGGGTCACCTTGTCGCCGCAGGTCACGCGCGCCGTGCCCGACACCACCACCCAGTGCTCGGCGCGATGATGGTGCATTTGCAGCGACAGCTTGCCGCCCGGGTTGACGATAATGCGCTTGACCTGGAAGCGGTCGCCCATGTCGATGCCTTCGTAGGAGCCCCATGGACGGTATACCTTGGTATGGTGCAGGTGCTCGGTGCGGCCATTGGCCTTCAGGTGCTCTACCACCTGCTTCACGCGCTGCACATGGTCCTTGTGCGCCACCAGTACCGCATCGGAGGTTTCCACGATCACCAGGTCCTGCACGCCGATGGCTGCCACCATGCGGCCTTCGGCGCGCACCAGGCAGTTCCTGGCATTATCGGTGTACACGTCGCCCCGCGTCACATTGCCATCGCCGTCGGCCTGCAGCACGTCCACCAGCGCCGACCAGGACCCGACGTCGTTCCAGCCGATCGACGCCGGCGCCACCACGGCCTGCCTGGTGTGCTCCATGACCGCGTAGTCGATGGAATCGGACGGGCATGCCGTGAACGCCGCTTCGTCGAGACGGCAGAAATCCAGGTCGCGATAACCCTTGCTCACCGCCTCCTCGCTCAACCTGGCCATGTCGGGCTGGAATTGCGCCAGCTCTTTCAGGTAGGCGTCGGCGCGGAACAGGAACATGCCGCTATTCCAGAAGAAATTGCCGGCGCCGATGAAGCCCTGTGCCGTCTCGCGGTCTGGCTTCTCGACGAATTTCGCCACCTTGAAGCAGCCTTCAGCCGGCAAGGTCTCGCCGCTCTGGATATAGCCGTAGCCGGTTTCCGGCGCGGTCGGCACGATGCCGAAAGTGGCCAGCGCGCCCGCCTCCACCAGGCCGGCGGCGCGCAGGATCGCAGCATAGAAAGCGTCGACGTCCTTGATCACGTGGTCGGCCGGCAGCACCAGCATGACCGCCTGCGGGTCGATCGCTTTCAGGTAATGGGCTGCGGCAGCGACCGCCGGTGCGGTATTGCGCCCCACCGGCTCGAGCAGGATGCCGAGCGGAGCAACGCCAATTTCACGCATCTGTTCCGCCACCAGGAAGCGGTGCTCATTGCCGCACACAATCAGCGGCGCCATCATGCCGTTGCGCCCGCCCAGGCGCTGCACGGTCTCCTGCAACATCGTCTTGTCCGACACTAAAGGCAGCAACTGCTTCGGCAAGGCCGCGCGCGACAGGGGCCACAGCCGGGTACCGGCGCCGCCGGACAGGATGACAGGATAAATTTTCATATTAGAGTTGTCTCTTTGGCAACATTGTGCGCGGCACGCCGGGTCGCGCGGCGATCCCGCGCATTTGCCCAGCCCCCGCCTTCTGCCTGCGAAATATGCTGCATTTCGCCAGCGCGGTCGACACTATACTCTTTGAACACGATCAATTCGTCGAGCGTAACGTCTGGTAAGACCCGAGTATATTCGAACAACACGCTGCGCACTACCCTCGCCCCGCTGCGGATGTGGCTGCCGTGCCCAATCCACGTCGGCCCGATGATGGTGGCGCCGGCCTCGATGCGGCAACCGGAACCTATGTACACCGGCCCGATGATACGCGTACCGTTCCAGTCGATGCTGGTGTTCAGGCCGACCCACACGCCCTCCTCCACCTGCACGCCCGGCACGGTCATGTGCGCGACGCCGCCGGTCAGCACGCCTTGCAGCACCTCCCAGTAATCCTTGACGCTGCCGATATCGATCCAGTCGAACTTGCGCGTCTGGCAGTAGAACGGCAGGCCGCGCTGGGCCAGCAGCGGGAACAGCTCGGAACCGATATCGAATTCCTGGCCGGAGGGAATCAGCTCGATCACCTCCGGTTCGAACAGGTAGATGCCGGTGCTGGCGCAATTCGACTTCGCTTGCGCGCGCGCGGGCTTTTCCTGGAATTCCAGCACCCTGCCATCGCTATCGCTGACCACCACGCCATAGCTGCTCACCTTATCCCACGGCACCTCGCGCGTAATGACGGTCGCCAGCGCGCCCTTGCGCCGATGCTCGTACAAGGCCGACTTCAGGTCCAGGTCGATCAGCGCATCGCCGCACAGCACCACCACGGTCTCGTCGAAAAATCCGCCGAACTCCTGGATCTTCTTGATGCCGCCGGCCGAGCCTATCGGCTGCGGCACCACTTCGCCTTTGTCGTTGGTATAGCCCTCGAAGGAATAGCCGATCTGCACCCCGAACTGGTGCCCTTCCCCGAAATACTCTTCAATCTTCTCATGCAGGTAGCTGACGTTGACCATGATCTCGCTGACGCCATGGCGCTGCAAATGCTCGACCAGATAGGCCATGACGGGTTTGCCGAGGATAGGGATCATCGGCTTGGGCAGTTCATAGGTCAAAGGGCGCACCCGCGTGCCCTTGCCGGCCGCCAGAATCATCGCTTTCATGGGTTGTCCTTTCTTAACACCAGCTCGGGAGCGGAGTACAGGCGTTCGTAGGCCGCCAGCAGCTTGGGCGCCTCGTACTCCCATTCGAGTTCGTTGACCACGCGGTTGCGCCCATAGGTGCCCATGCGGGCGCGCCGCTCCGGATCGTCCAGCAGTTCCACAATCTTCACGGCCATGTCGACCGGGTCATTCCTCGCCGCGTACAGCGAAGCTTCCTGTGCCGAGACCCGGCCCTCGGTCAGGTCGAACTGCACGATCGGTTTGCCCAGCGCCATGTACTCCATGATCTTGTTCATGGTGGACTTGTCGTTCATTTCGTTCGCCACATCCGGATTCACGCACACATCGGCCGTGTTCAGCATTTCCAGCAATTGCTGGTCGGGCACGCGCCCGGTGAAGGTCACGTAGTCGGCCACGCCAAGCTCGCGCGCCAGTGCCTTCATATCCTCCAGCGAAGTGCCGCCGCCCACCAGGCCGAAATGCACGTCGCGCCGGCCCATGTCGTGCACCACTACGCGCACGCTTTGCAGCAGCAGGTCAATGCCTTCCTGCGCTCCCATCACGCCAACGTAGCCGACCAGGAAGCGCCTGCCCTGCTTCAGCGCATCCACCGCAGGCAGCACGCGCAGGCGGTCCAGCTTGGGCCCGCTGCGCACCACGTACACCTTGTCCGGGTCCATGCCGCCGCGCCCGATGGCGATGCGCTTGTACGAATCGTTGGTGGCAATCGAGACGTCTGCGGTTCGGAACGAGAGGCGTTCCAGCCAGACCATCAGCTTGTAGAAGAAGTCGCGCCGCCCGAACTTGGCCTCGTACAGTTCCGGATTGATGTCGTGGTGGTCGAACAGGAAGCGCTTGCCCAGCACGAACTTGAAGAAGCCCCCGACCAGAAACAGCAGGTCGGGCGGATTGCAGGCATGGATGACGTCAAAGCCGTGGCGGAACTGGACCTTCCACGCCAGCCGCGAACTGTGGAACAGGGCGGCCGAATACTCGATGGCGTAGCCCAACGCCCCTTCGGCCTCCATCGGCAGCTTGTAGCGGTAGATGTGGATGCCCTCCAGCTCCTCGTAGCGCGACTCGTAGCCCTTGCCGGTCGGGCAGATGATCGCCACCTGGTAGCCGTTGGCCTGCAGGGTCGTCGCTTCCTGCCATACGCGCCGGTCGAATGGCGACGGCAGGTTTTCGACGATGATGAGGACTCGGCGCTGATCCGTGCGCTTACCAGCAGATGCCATCGTAAGCCCCTTCGCTCTGCTTGCCGGTAACGCGCACCAGGTCCACCAGATGCTGCCCTGGCCGCAGCCGGTCGGGCACCGCCTGGAACTCCGGCGCGCCATTGCCGATTACCACCGTGTCCGCAAAGGCCAGCACCGCATCCATCGAGTCGACCATCAGCCGCGAGATGTGGGGAATGATATTCATGATGTAGTCCTGGTTGGCGCCGGTCAGCGCTGCCAGCTTCACGTTCTTGTCGTACAGGCGCAGGTCATAGCCCTTGCCGATCAGGTGTTCGATCACGTCCACCAGCGGCGATTCGCGCAAGTCGTCGGTTCCCGCCTTGAATGAAAAGCCGAGGATGCCGACCTTCCTGCCCGGCTTTTCCATCACCATCTTCAGGCCCTTTTCCACCTGCTTGTGGTTGGACGGCAGGATGGCGTTCAGCAGCGGCAGCTCCAGGTCGAGCTGGCGCGCCTTGTAGATCAGCGCACGCACGTCCTTCGGCAGGCAGGAGCCGCCAAAGGCGAAGCCGGGCTTCATGTAGTAAGGCGAGAGATTCAGCTTGGTGTCCTTGCAGAAGATCTCCATCACCTCGTGCCCGTCGATGCCGACCGCCTTGCAGATGTTCCCGATCTCGTTGGCGAAATCGACCTTCAGCGCGTGCCAGGTATTGTCGGTGTACTTCACCATTTCAGCCGTCTCGACGTCGGTGCGCACCACCGGCGCATCCATGCCGGCATACAGTTGCAGCAACAGTTCGCCAGAACGCTCGTCGGTCTCGCCGATCACCGTTTTCGGCGGGTGGTGGTAATCATGCACCGCCGTGCCCTCGCGCAGGAATTCCGGGTTGCTGCACACGCCGAAATCGACGCCGGCGCGCTTCCCGGACGCCTCCTCCAGCGTCGGAATCACCAGCGAACGCATGGAGCCGGGCAGCATGGTGCTGCGCGCCACCACGACGTGGAAGCCGTCTTTCTCGCGCAGCGCATGGCCGATCTGCTCGCACACCTTGCGCACCGCGCTCAGGTCGAGATTGCCGTTCAGTTGCGATGGCGTGCCGACGCACACCAGCGAAATCTCGCTCGACATCACGGCATCGCGCACGCTGTCGGTGGCGCGCAAGCGGCCATTGCGCACCGCGCCGGCAATCATCTCGCCGATATCCTTCTCGATGATCGGCGTGCGTCCCTCGTTGATCAGCCCAACCTTGGTACGGTTCGGATCGACCCCAATCACCGTATGGCCTTCTGCCGCCAGGCAGCCTGCCGACACTGCACCTACGTAGCCCATGCCAAAGATACTGATCTTCACGATGACGCTCCTTCCAGTAAGGTAATTTCGGTCACAATCGTGCTGGTGCCGCGTATCGTTCCGCGCCACGCTGCTGTCGCGATGCCGGATTTGCTGTCAAAGCTGCGCGAGATCCATCCCGCGGTTGGCGCCGTGCTGGCGCAATGGAGTTGCGGCCCATTCCCGAAACGGCATGCCATGTGCAAGCCCTTGTCGCGCCTGGCGACATGCAAAGCTTGCCCAACCTTTTCGGCATGGCAGCCTTCTGCAAAATGCCAGTGCAGGGCTACCTCGTGCTCGCCAGAACATTCTAGGGTATCTTCGACGATGACCGCGTTCCGTTTGGACGCGAAGCGGATCACGCGCCGATGCATGACCGGATCGCGCAAGCGCATATAGCCATCTTGTTTTCCCTCAAAGAAATGAGGCGCATCGTGCGACAACGCTACAGCATTGGCCTTGCGCAGCCACATGAAATTGCCACCGATTTCAGACTGGTCCATCCCATCGACTTGCACCGTGTTGTGCGCAGCGGTGCTGCGGAAGTAATCGCGCCACTGGCGATGCGTGTGGTAGGCGTAGGTGCCGGGATCGACCAGCATCTCCTGCCCGCCCATGGAGAGCGTGAAGGCCAGCGCGTCGGCATGCCCGTGCGCCGCCAGCGAAAGATAGCCCAGGGGGCCGCAATCGACCACGATGCGCACTTCCTGCGGCGTGCCAAAGTCCTTGCCGAGCAGGTAGTAGCCACCCTGCGGAAACGCCAGGCGCGGCGTCTCCCTTGCGCCCGGCGCAGGCGCCGGCAAGGCGGCCCAGCGCGCGTCGGCATCGGCGAACAGCCAGCGGTTGCGCTCATCGAGCACGCCTGCCTTTGCCTTGAAGTCGGCGCGCCCGAACAGCAGCGCCGCGCTGGCGAGCAGGGAGCGGTACGGCGGCGCAGCCGAGCCGTCCAGCCGCAGCATGCGCGCATCGTCGGCATCGCCAATCATCGGCACATTGCCCCCGGCATCCATCACGGCCGCCAGGAACTCCGCCATGCGCTCAAGGCGCGCCAGCCATGCAGGCGGGAAGCTGCTGCCGTTGGCTTGCGCCGCAAGCTGGCACAGCAGCATCATGTCCATCACTTCGTGGTGATAATAGATGGCTTGTTCCTTGTTGACGCCGTCCTCCCAGTTCTGCTGCAAGCCCTGCTCGACCAGGCCGCGTTCGGCCAGGGCGCGCCAGCGCACGCTCTCGCTCCAGCAAGGCCATTGCACGCTCGCGATGTACAAGCCCGTGTACTCGCCAAGCAAATGGTTGTTGGCCGACGAATGGCGCGACAGGTGATGGCTGATGAAGTGGCAATGCTTGTAGACCGCGTTGAGCCAGCGATGCCGCCAGTCGTCGTCAAGGCTGCCGGCCAGCAGCTGCCAGGCGGCGCACCAGTTCAGCAGGCGCACGCCAAGTTCCAGCGAACTGGCCCAGTGCACGCCTTGCGGATAAGGGCATTGGTCGAGCCAGGAAAGCAGCAGGGTACGCGCGCCGTCCCGGTATTTGCGCTCGCCGGAGCTGCGCCACGCCTGTGCCAGCGTCACCAGTTCCAGATGGCGGCTCGGCTCCCACAGGTACTTGATATCGCCCACCAGCGAAGCGTCGCGGTAATCGATCGAAGGCCCCGGCGCCATCGGCGCCGTGGTGCCGGTGCGCGGATCACGGTTCCATTGCGGCGGGAAGCCAAGCTGCACGCCCTGCAGCGCAAACACGTTCCAGCGCCCTGCCAGCAGCGAGTCGGCGGCCATGCAAAGCGCGGCTTCGTCGACGCCCGCCGGCGCGGCAAGGAAGGGCGCGCCAAAGCGGTCCAGCGCCGGCACCGGCGGATAACTCGCCAGTCCCAGCCCCATGGCGGCGGCCTTGCGGCGCGCCAGCTGGTGCACGCGCCAGACAACCTCGGCAGGCCCCATCAGCTTGAGGCGATTGATTTTCCAGGCAAGTGCAGTCATTGCGGCAAGAACCCCAGTTCGCGATACAGCCGCTCAACCTGCGGCAACACGGCATCGCTGCAGAAGGTGGATTCCACCTTGCGCCGCGCTGCCTCCCCCATGCGCCGCGCCAGCGCATCGTCTTCCAGCAGTTGCGCCAGCCGCGCAGCCAGCGCATCGACGTCGCCCGGCGCGACGAGGAAACCCTCCACGCCGTCGGCGACCGCTTCCGGGATTCCGCCGACCGGCGTTGCCAGCACCGGCAAGCCGGCCGCCATCGCTTCCAGCACGCTCATGGGCAGGCCCTCGTTATACGAAGGCAGCGCAAACAATGAGGCCAGCGCCAGATGCTGCTGGCGGCTTTCCGCTCCGACCCAGCCGAGCAGGTTGAGCTGGTTGGCAATGCCCAGTTGCGCCGCCCGCTCGCGCACAGCATCAAGCTCGCCATCGCCTCCCAGCCGCAACTCCAGCGCAGCCACCTGCGGCGCCACCCGCGCCGCCGCCTGCAGCAAGTCGTAACTGCCCTTGCGCCGTCCCAGCCGCCCCAGGCACAGCACCGCACCGCGCCGCCGCTGCTCCCACGCACTGGCGGCGGGCAGCAGCACCGGGTTATAGATCGCCTCCACATGCCGGTTGCGCGACATGCCTTCCACCCAGCGCCGCCAGGCCTCCGACAGCACCACGACCCGTGCGCTGCGGTCGAAGATGAAGCGTACGAAGCGCTTGCGCCAGGGCCCGCACTCCTCGCCGTAGAACTGCGCAAACTCTGCCCCGTGCAAATGCAGGATCGCCGGCACGCCGGCCGCGAAAGCCAGCAGGAAGAAGCCCGACTTGCGCCAGAAGCTCGCGCGCGAAGCCAAATGCACGTGCACCAGCCCGATCTGTCCGCGCAACAGCATGCCCGCGAAAACGGCGTAGGCCGCCAGCATCACGCGCAGCTTGCGCCACCTGCTGCCGTCGCAATGCGTAGCCAGGTAGCGCACGCCGAAACGCCGCAGCATGCCCGCCTGCTCATACACCCTGACCACGGAAGCGATGCCGCCCATGGTATCCATGCCGGTGCCCAGCATCACGATGGTCTTCATGAGCGCCGCCCGTCCTGCCACTCGTTGACGACCCAGCGGAACTTGCCCGCAGCGGTATTCGGCAACTCGTCGCGCAGCACCACCCTCACCTGCACCGTCGCGTCGACCAGCTGGGCGATGTTGCGCAGCAGCTTGTCCTGGTCGGCCTGCGAGAAGCGCGCATCCGGCACCAGGCGCAGCTCCCACAAGCCCGGACCGACCTGCGCGACCTGCGACTTGCGCACGTTTTCCACGCCCTTGAAGGCAAAGGTCAGCACGGAAGGACTGACTTCCGAGCCATCGCCGCCGGTGATCCGGTCTTCCAGCTTGCCGGTGACAGGCTCGATCATCGGGAACGGCCGGCCGCACAGGCAATGGCCATGCCTCCAGCGCGTGCGGTCGCTCAGGCGATAACGCACCAGCGGCATCGCCAGGTTATGCAAGGTGGTGCCCACCACATGGCCGTAGCCGTCGGTTGGCTCGCCATGCTCGTCAAGGATTTCCACGTGGGAGTAGTCCGGATTGACGTGCATGGCGCCATACTCGCACTGCGTCGCGAAGGCAACCCGCTCCGCCATGCCGTACATGTCCATGATTTTTCCCGCCAGGCGCTCGCCAATCAGCTCTTTCTGGTGCGGGTAAAGCGGCTCGGATGCGGTGAACAGGTAGGGCACGTGCAAGCGCGTGCCGCGCCGCTCGAGGTGCTGCGCCAGCGTGTAGGCGGTGGACGGGTAAGCCTGCATCATGGCGGGCGCATAGTCGCGCAGCTTGTCGATGATGGGATCGACGCAATGATCGGTCAGGTGGCGCGACGATAGGAGCAGCTGCCGGTTGTAGCGGTTCTCGAACCAGTAGGGCGGGCGCGCCCGGTCCAGGCCGGCCACCATGTCCCCGCGCAAGGTGGCGCGCGGCATGCCGTCAACATAGCCTGCCCAGGTCCAATGGCGCTTGATGAAGGCCTGCTCCATCTGCACCGACTGCAGGCTGCGAATGATCACCAGCGGCGTGCCCGTGGTCCCGCTGGTCTTGCCGAGCGCCTGCCACGGCCGCTTGCTGCCTCCGTTCGGATAGAGCGCCAGCGGATGCTCGAGCAAGGCCGATTTATCGACAATCGGGAACAGCTCGCGCAAGGCCTGCCGCGCTTCGACTGGCGAGAAATCGCGCGTGATGTGGGCGTAGTATGGAAGCTTCTCGATCGCGGCTTGCAGGCTGCGGTGCAGGAGCCGGTCGCCCATCACCTTCAGCGCGTAGTCGTCCATCAGCTCATGCCCCCGCAGGCGCTGCACCAGGCGCTGGCTCAGCGCATTGTCGCGCACCAGGGCGCGCCCGCCGTACAGGAACTCTTTACGCAATTCGGCCAGCATGATCGCCTCCCACCAGGTTCCGGTAGCGTTGCGCCACCGCCTCGCCCAGCACGCGGTAGCTGCGCGCCGCCTCGATATAGGCCGGGCCGGCCGCAGCGCGCGCCCGCGCCGCTTGCGGATCGCGCAGGATCGCCAGCAGGCCCTCGGCCATGGCTTGCGGCGTGCTTGCCGCCAGCCAGCCGGCGCCGCTTGCCGCCAGCACGGCCTCCTGGTCCGGGATGTCGTTGCCAACGCAAGGCATGCCCAACGCCAGGTATTCCAGCAGCTTGGTCGGCGAACTGACGTCATACAGTGCGCCGCGCGGCACATACGATATGGCCGCCTGCGCTCCAAGCAGGTATTCCCAGGCTTGCACGGGCGGCAGCCAGCCGGTGACCTGCACCGCTTCTTCCAGCCCGCGTTCGCGCGCGGCGCCGAGCAACTGCACTACGTCGCCCTGCTGCGGCGAACTGCCGATCAGCAGCAAGCTCGCCTCCGGCAGTTCGCGCCGCACCAGCACCAGCGCATCAAGCACGCGCTCAAGGCAACGCGCCCGGTCCAGCGTGCCGAGATAGGCCACCACCGGCCGCCCTTGCCAGCCGGCCCAGGCACGGGCCGCAGGCCGCAGCTCGGGCCGCGCCAGGGCTTCCATGTCGACCCCCATCGGCACCGCGCTGATCCGTCCTGCCGGCACGCCATGCTGCGCCACCAGGCGCGCCATCGCCTCGCTTTGCACGAACACGTGATCGGCGCGCGGCAGCAGCACGCGGTACAGCAGCCAGCGTTCGGCCAGGCCCTTGGCGAGGACGAGGCGCGCCCGCAGGCGCCGCCAGCCAGGGCGCCGCTGCAGCCGCGCCAGCTCATCGCGAGCGCGCTCGATACGCCCTTCGCTCATCAGGTATGACAGCCAATACGTCATCGGCATCCCCTTCATGCGCGCCACCAGCAACGCCAGCAAGCCGATGCTGACCATATCGCGCACCTGCAGCGCATCGTGGGTGCGGCGGTTAGCGCCCAGCAAAGCGCGCAGGCATAGCCAGAGAAAAGACAGTTCCGCTTTCCAGCGCGCACCAACTCGTGCCCGCCGTGAAGAGGCGAAGCCTTGGTTATCGGCTGGCGCCGCACTGCCTTTGCCGACCAGGTGGCATTGCACGCCATGGCGCGGCAGGTATTTTCCGAAAAGGGTCGCCACGTCGGCGCGAAAAGTCGGCAAGGGTTCCGGCACGAGCTGCAAGATGCGTACTGGGCGAGCCATGCTTCATCCTAGCAAGAACTGCTCGATTTCAGCGCCCGGTTCGCCTCGCCCCTCCAGCTTTCCCGCCGCCAGCCGCACGCGCTGTGCAAGTTCGGCGCGCCGCGCCGGTTGCTCGATCGCGCGCGCCAGCGCTTCACGCATCGCGTCGACGTCGTCATGCGGGACGAAGCCCGGGTAGTCTTCGCCGAGATAGGCTTCAATCGACTCGTGGCGGGTCGCGACCAGCGGCTTCCCATGCCGCAGGACGCGCAGCAGGACGCTTTGTCCGCAGGCCTCGCCGGCGCCGCGCAGCGGCATTGCCACCACGCTGCTGCGCGCCAGCAGGCCTTCGAATTCAGCCTCCGGCAGATCGCGCAGGATGCGGGTGCTGCCGCGCGCCGGCTGGCGTATCTGGTTGCGCTGCGAAGCGACGATCACCAGCGGCGCCGGCAGCGGTTCGGCCGCTTCCAGCAACAGGTCGTAATCGCGGTTGGAAAAGCCGCCGGCGAAAATGCTGCCGTCGTCGTCTTGCTGCGACGCACGGCCATCGAGTTCCTGCCGCCACAGATGGCAATGCACATCCTGCGGCGCCATGCCGACGTTCTGCACCAGGTTGCGTGCCTCGCCCGGCGAGAAGGCAATGAAGCCAAGGCCCGGCACGCGCAGCGCGCGCAGCAAGCGGTCGGCAAGGCGGCGCGCGCGCTTGCCGTGCACGAAGCAGCTCATGACCAGCAGGCGCTCCGGTCGCGGCAGCAAGCCTGCCTTGACCAGCGCCAGCACAGGCAGCGCCTGCCAGCCGACCACCAGCAAGCGGTCGGTCTTTTTCCACAAGCCGAAACAGCGCAGCAGCTTCGGCGAGAACATCGACAGCACGATCGACAGCTTGCCGCTCATGCCCTGCGCGCCGGAGCCGACGATCGTCACGCGTGCACCGCGTTCGCGCAGGTAGCCGGTGATGTCGCGATAGCTGCTCGCTTGCGGAAGCAGGACATGGATCATGGCCGCCGCCCCTCGGCCACCACCTCGCGCAGGATCTGCATATACTGCCGGCTCACCACCTCGGCCGTATGCTCGGAGGCGTAGCGCAGCGCGCCGCCATCCTGCAAGGTGCTGTAGTACTCGGCATCGTCATACAGGCGGTTGATGGTCGCCAGCATTGCCGGCACGTCTTGCGGCATCATCCCGGTCCATCCAGGCACGATGCTGAAAGTCGATTGCGGGCACAGCACCGGTGTGCGCGTCGACCACGAATCGCACAGGAAGCCCCACCCCGAATGGCTCTCCGTGTAGGCGAACCAGGCCGACGACAGGCGTTGCAGCGCCTCGATGCGCGTCACCCCTTGCACATGCTCGACGCGATCGCCAAGCCGTTCCTGCAGCTGTTTGACAATATGCGCATACGGCCCGCGGCCGATGACCACGAAGCGCTCCACCGGGGTGTGCTCGAGGATGGCAGGCACCGTCTGCAGCCAGCGCTCGCAATTCTTGTGGCGGATCAGCGAACCGACATAGATCATCTCGCCCTGCCGCCGCTCGCGCGCCGGCCGCCAGTCCGCCGGCCGCTGCGCGCAATGCGCCGCGTAGTAGGCGCGCCGCCCGCGCAAGCCAAGCGTGGCCAGTTGCGGCAGGTCCGCCGGATCGTTGCTCATGAGCGCATCGACCTGGCCGCACACCTGCCACCAGCGCATGCGCCCCGCAACTCGGCCCAGCGCCGGCACGCCGCCGTAATAGCGCCGCCGCAGCAACTGCACCGGGTCGGCCGACTCCACCCGCAGCAGCACCGGCACCGGATACAAGGGGCGCAACAACTCCAGCAGCGGCAGGCTGTGGAAGGAATTCACCAGCAGTACGTCAGGCTGGAAGGCATCGGCAATCTCGCGCACTTGCGGCAGGTAGCGCGCCGCTTCGTGCGACAGCGCGCGCAGGCTGGGAAAGATGCGGTGGATCGGTACGCCCTGGAAATTTTCATATGCCTCGCCCGGCTCCGAACTCTTGAGCGCCGACACGCGCGACGTCACAACCTGCACCGCCACGCCTTTCGCAACCAGGGGCGGCAGCACATAGGCTACTTCGTCGAAGGTCGGATTCAAACCCGGATAGATGGCAAGCACTTTCATGTGGCCTCGCGCAGTAGTTGGCGTCCCAGCACTCGGTTAATGAGCTGTCGATCTTTCTCATCAATTGCACCTGACAATAGCAGCGCTACAGCAAAAACGGCGCACAGCAGCAGGGTTCCCAGGGCCGCGCCCAGCACGCCCTGCCCCGGCAACAGCCAAGCCACGCAGGCCGCCGCGCCAATTGCCAGCAGTGCGCGCGCCCACCAGCGCAAGCCCAGCGGCCAGGCGAAGCCGCGCCGCCGCATGCCCGTCACCACCAGCCCGTTTACGATCAGCTCATTGCCCAGCAAGGCGGCAGGCACCAGCCACAAGCCCAGGGCCGCAGAGCCCAGCCAGGCCAGCAACGGCAGCACCAGCAAGGAGCACAGCGAGGCCAGCGCCCACATGCCCATCAGTCCAACGGCATTGCATACCACGTTGACGATCAGCCGATGCAGGCGCAGCGCCAGCCAGCCGCACAGCACCGCAAACAGCGGGCGGTATTCGCCAAAGCGCCCGCCGCTGGCCAGCTGCAGCACCAGGTCGCCATACACTGCCGCCACCGCCAGCACCGGCAGCAAGCTCAGTGCGCTGACCTTGAAGACGAAGTGCGCCCAGCGCTGCAATTCGCCGTAGTCGCGATTGCCCGCATAGGCGCCGATCATGCGCGAGCGCACGACCGAGAAAATTACCATGCCGGGCATGTAGTTGCGGATGATATCGGTCAAACGCAGGACGAATCCCAGTCCCGCCATGGCTTCCGGCGCCTGGCTGCGCGCCAGCAGCAGGATCAGGCAGGACGGCGAATACAGGTATTCCACGATGCCGCTGGCATAGTTATGCAGGGCCACGGAGCGCATTTGCCCGCGCGTGGGCGGCAGCCAACCCTCATGCGCCTGCGCCGGCAGGCTGCGCGCCGCATGCGCCACAAAGCCCGCCGCCAGCAGCAACGCACCGGCGCTGGCCGCCAGTTCCGCCAGCAGCAATTGGCGCGCCGTGCCGCTGCCCATTGCCAGCAAGGCGCAGGCGATCACCGTGCCGCGCAGCACCGTGACCAGCTGCATGCGCGATTGCCAGGCCAGCGCCTCCAGCGTGTTGTCGCGCAGGATGCGCATGACGCCTTCCACCACCAGCAGGATCGCTGCCACGCCCGCCAGTTCGGCCGGCAACGTGGCCGGCAGCACGCCGGCGTCGCGCGCCAGCAGCAGGCCGCAGGCGACCAGGGCCAGCAGCAGCAGGCGGCAGACGGCGACCGTCATCACCAGGCGCAGCAGGGCCTGGCGGCTGCCGCGCAAGCGATATTCAGGAAGGAAGCGCAACAGCACCCAGTCGAGGCCGAAGCTTGACAGCCCGAGGATGAGTTCCACTAGCGCCATGGCGACCACGTAGTGGCCAAATTCGGCGGACGGCAGTACCCGTGCCGACAGCCCAAGCACGCTGGCTGTCAGCACGGCGGTAGGCACCTTGCCTACCAGGAAAGCGGCGATATTGCGCCGCGTTTGGGGGCCCGAGTATGGTGCGGTCATAGCATGGCTCAGTCCCCCTGGCGGCTCAAGGCAGCGGCAACGTGATGGTCTGGCTGCCCACCGTCAGCACGCGGCTGGTGGTGCCGGTAGTCAGCTTGACCGCTGGCTTCTTGCAGCCTACATCCAGCAGTACGACAAATTCGCCCTTGAGTGCGGCCGGGCGCGTAAATGCCGCATGCTCCTCGATCCCCGTGCGCGGCGCCGGACCGTCACGCTTGACCAGGGAAGCCCCTGGCGTGATCGAACTCACGCACAGCGAGCGGTCGCCGTTGACGATGGTCGCCGTGCCATCGGCATTGACCGTGATGGCTACCGCCGCATGGAAATTCCACTCCCATGCATGGGCCACCGGCGCGGTCAGGGTATCCATCACCACTGCTGCATCCTGGCTGCGGAAGTACCATACCTTGCGCCGGTTCAGCGACAGCGCGCCTTCAAATGCCGGCGTGGCATCGCCTTCTACATAGTCCATCGCGGCCGTGGTCGAGAAGCCGGTGATCTTGCCATTGCGGCCCAGGTTGACCGTATTGCCGTCAATGCGCTGGCCCACGCCATTGTCGTAGGTGACAGCGTTGTGCGACTTGGTGGCACGGTACCAGCTGCTCCACAGGGGCGAGCCGTACCAGTCGTAATACCCGGCCTCGATCAGCAAGCGCTTGCCGCCGCTGTTCAGGACAATCGAGTTCTGGTCGCCGTGGCTGTGGTTATACGAGCCGTAGGGGCTGGACTTGAAGTACAGCGATGTGCGCTTGGTGTCCGCCAACGAGCTGTGCATGGCGGCCCAGCCCACGCTCGGATAAAAGGCGCCGTTCGGCGGCGGCACCGCGGTCGCCACGGTAGTGACCGGCAGCGGCGATGGCGCCTGCAGCAGGGTCAGTGGATCTTCCACCCCGACCATGCTGCTGAAGTACCACTTGGCCGCCGGCGTATTGAAGCGCGACGCAAAGGCCTTCAACAGATAGGTGTTGGGCACGTCTTCATGGCCATCGCCAAACACGTGGTTGGGCGTGCCCGGCGGGACGAAGTGCGCCATGAAGCGCAGGAAGCCGTCCGACCATGGCTTGCGGTAGATCGACACGCCCAGCGCCTGGCTCAGCGGGTCCCAGATCTGGACCGAGAAATCGGCCGCGGCCTGGCCATACGCGGTGCCGTTGGCATAGCCGCCTTCCGGACCGCTCCAGGTATAGACCTGGTGCACGTAGGTGCGCACCGCAAAGTCGAACCAGGTCTGCGCCGCCGGCACGTCGCCCAGGTTCAGCGCCGCGATCAGCGCCAGGAAGCCCAGCGTGTTGCCGCCGTGGGCGTCATACGGGTACTGGTCCATGCGGCCGTTGCTGCCCGACAGGTCATTGTAGATATCCGTGGTACGGCGCGCGATGGACGCTTGCCAGTTCGCCTTGCGCGTCGAATCGAGATTATTCCACAGCATGTCGAGCGCCTTCGACAGCGACAGCGCGATGGTGCGCGTCGCCTGGTCCTGGCTGGCATAGCTGGTCGGCCCGGTCGGGCTCAGCGCAGCCAGTTCGTCGCCGCGCTTGATCGCCTCGTTCAGGTAGGCCGGGGCAATCGCTTCGCCCTGCTTCAGGCGGTACAGCAGGGCCGCGGCTTCCACCTGGTGCGCAGTACGGTTGATGCGGTTGCGGATATCGGAGTTCTGGTTGCTGAGCGCAGTAGTCATGGTGCCGCTGCTGACCAGCGGCCAATCGCTATCGAGCACGGGCGCCATCGTCATGCGCGACTGCACGGTCTCGATCAGGCGCCGCACCTGGTCGCCGCGCTCGGTCACCATGGCCGAGGTCCACTTCAGGTAAGGCAGGAAGTTCGGCGCCAGCATGCGCGAACGGCCATGGCGCAGCACATTGTCGCGCAGGGTTGCATTGTCGTAGACCTCGAACTTGATGGCACTGCTGTCGATGGTGAAGTTGCGCACGGTCGACCAGTCCTTGGCCACCGCTTCAGCCAGCGGCACCACTGCGGCTTCGGCTGCCGCTTCGATCTGCGCCAGGTTGGCGCCGGCCGCCTTGGCCTTGGCGCGCGCCGCCGCGTCGGCATCGTTCATGGCCTGGGTGCGGGTAAACGGCGCCACCTTCCAGGTGTAAATGCCGGCTGTGGCGAAAGCGTGGGTCGGCAGCAGCCAGTTGCGCGGCACAACGTGCTTGATGGGCGAGGCAGTGCCAGGCGGCTGGATGATGACCAGGTACCAGGTGGACGTGGTGGCAATCGGATAACGCGACCAGGAAAATCCGGGCGGATTCTGTGGCTGCAATTGCATCTTGTCCGGCGCCGGGCGCACCGCCTCGATGTTGGGGGAGATCGCCCAGTCGGCGCGGCTCGCACCTGCGAACGTCGCCAGGGCAGCGAAGACAGCATACGGCAACAGGGAATATTTAACGAATTTCATGTGATACTCTCCAGACAATTTCGTTTGCGAATCAATAAGTTAACCACATTTTGATCCGGCTCAACAAGGAAAGTCTACATCACGCATTTCACAAATTCGTTTCTGTGCGACAAAATTTTTGTAACAATGTCGCTCAGAAATGACACAATTCCCTAGCGTTGGGACGAGCCGAAACGGCACAACTGGACAATCGTCCCCATGCACATCATCAGGAGCAGCTGGGCGGTGGGTTCATCCATCAACGCGCGGTTATATACGAGCATCATCAGGAACAGCAGCATGGCTGCGACACAGGTATCTGCCAGCGCGAGCTGGGCCACGCTACCTTGTTTTCGGCGCACGTAGCGCCAGGCAGCTAGCAGTGAAAACAGTAGCATGGAGCTATAAGCGAGAGCGCCCAATAGGCCCACATCCCAGAGCAGGATCGCCAGCGCCGTGGCGTCGAGATGCAGTGGCTGGTAGCGCTTGGCGACCTCGCCCGCACCGAGCAGGCCGGACGGTTTGCTGGCGCCCGGTCCGTAGCCAACCAGGCGGCGCGGCACCGATGCCAGCGGGTCATGCGCCCATAGCGCAAGCGAGGCGGCGCGGCTGATTTCACCGGTGCGGTAATTGACGTTGTTCGGGTCGAAGAAGTAGCCGCCGCCGCGGTCCAGCTTTTCGGCTATGCTATGCGCCGACTGCACCTTCTTGCCCCAGTACAGCGTTTCGTACACGGTGTAGGTGGTGCCGACGAAAGCTGCAAGCAGCACGGCAAAGCCGATGAAAGCGCCGATGCTGCGCAGGATGCGCCGCCGCAGCACCCAGGCCAGCACCAGCGGCAGCCAGATGAAGGCTGCCTTCACCTCGCCCAGCAGGATGATGGCAAAGCCGATCGCCTGGAAAGCCCACATTGCCTTGCCCGACATCTGGCCCGCGTTCCAGCGCGCCGCGGCATAGCCCATGGCCAGCACGGTGAACAAGACCATGATGGCGCTATTGCCGCCAAAGCCCGGCGTGCCGCCAAAGGTCCCCACGATCGAATCGAAGGTGGTTGTCGTGGCGACGAAGAAGTGCTGGTACAGCACCACCGGCACCTGCGCCAGCACGACCCAGAACATCATGCGCCAGCTGAGCTCCAGGTGCTGCTCCTTCCAGCGGAACCAGTACAGGGCAAACAGCACCGAAAACATCGGCAGCATGGCTTTCGCCGCCGAGAAGATCTGCGACTTCGGCACCCGGTTGAACACCAGGCTGATCACGAAGGCCGCCACGAACAGCAGTGCCGCCAGCTCAACGGTCGAGCCGTCGCCCTTGCGCATGCGCTGCTGTTCGCGCTTGTGCACCACCAGGTCGAGCAGTGCACGGCAAAAGAACAGGATGGCCAGGCCGAAGGCCAGCCAGGCGGCCGGCCGCAATTTCAGGAAGTAGACGGCCGAACCTTGCAGCAGGAAGGTCAGCACGAACAGGCACCAGAACATGCCGTGCAGCGGCAGCACGAACACCATCAGCACCGACAACACGGCCGTGCCGACGATGGCCACCAGCGGCGGCGAATCGAGCCCGCCGACCACGCCGACGAACACCGCCAGCAGCAGGAAGGGGAGCAGCAGCATCAGCGGCAGCCCGCGATTCGGGCGAACCAGAGCGCGCGGCCCGGCGGCGACGGCAGTTCCCGCTACAGCCCGGTGAAACAATGGCATGCGCATCGTCGCCCCCTATCCTTCGAACACGCCGACCAGGCGCTCGCGCGCAGGCTTGTCGAGCGCAGACAACAGCGCGCGCACGAACTGGTCATGCAGCGCGTACGCCGTCCCGGCTTCGCCGCTGATGCTGGATACCCGTACCAGCATCCCGTCCGGCACCGTGCCGCTCAGGCCGTAGCGCAACTCCTGCAGGCGCTGGTCGACGCCGGGCATGGTCGCCTTGCGCCCGACCGTGATCCAGTAGGTAATCGGTTCCTGGCGCGCCCCGGCAACGGCAAACAGCCGCTTCACCGGCAATACGCCAAGTCCCGTATCGAGGCTGCCTTTCTGGCCGTCGCCCACGGTAAAGCCCTGTGCCGTGTAGCACACCTCCGGCTTGTGCACGCCCATATTGTCGCCCTGGTCGCCACCGTAGGCGATCGACAGCATGATGCGCTCGCCACTGCGGTTGACGTAGGTGCGGCCGAGGGTCTGGTTGTAGATCTTGTCCAGCTTGGCCTGCGTGGCGGGGTCGACCTGCAGCGGCATCACGTGCGTATCGACCTGCCACTCGCCGAAGGTGCGCGGCACCATCTGCTCCAGGCTGAAGCGCCCTGCCGCATCGGCCATGCGCGCGGTCGGGGTCAAGGCCCGTGTCAGCGCCGCGGAACACACCATCAGCGCACCCAGCGCCACGCTCACCATCATTGATTTTTTCATGAGTTGCGCCACCTGACGAACCATTGCAGGAAGGCGTCCACGCCGATAATCAGCAGCAGCGCCGTGATAAACAACACCATGCCGGCAAAGCCGTGCAGGAAGCCCTGCCCCGCCGCATCGCCAAGGTAATAAGTCACCAGCGACAGCGTGATCACGCGGATCACGTTGGCGGTAAAGGAAATCGGGATGATCAGCAAGGCCAGCGCCACGTTGCGGAAAGCCGAGGAGTGCCGCACCACATTCAGGTAAAACAGCCCGAGCGCCTCCAGCGTCAGCAGGGTTTGCAGCCCGGCGCAGGCATCGGCCACCAGCAACTGGTACTGGCCCACCTGCAGGATCACGCCGCTGCGCGCAATCGGATAGCCTGCCGCATACAGCATGTGCTCGGTCGCCCACGATACCGCCATCTTCATCGGCATGGTCAGCATGCCGACCAGTGGCCCCGGCAGCGGCACCATGAAGGCCATGAAAAAGAAGGCAAACCACTGCACGCGCAGCGCGCCATGGCCGCATTTGAGCATCAGCACCGCAGCCAGCAGCAGGACGAAGGAAGCGATCTCGAAGGCGATGATGCCTTGCGAGCGGCCCAGGATATAGGCCAGCAGGCCCACCCCCAGCAACGGCCAGCCGGCGACGGCCGGCTGGCCGTCGGCGCGCGCCAGCATGGCCGGCCATTGCCGGTACATCAGCCACAGCGCAAGCAGCAGGATGATCGGTCCATGGGCCTGCTCCTCAGTCGCCCACAAGCCGGTGAACAGGCGGTAGAAGGTGGGGACGTACAGCACCTGCATGCCGACCAGGACGGGGGCCCAGTCGGGCAGCGCATCGCGCAGGGCCGCACGCGCGGCCGCTGGCGGGCGGATCGCCAGGCCCGGTTCCACCTCAGAACTCCAACAGCACGGAACCCAGGACTTCGGCCCCGGCATAGCGCACCTGCTCGCTGAGCGCCGCCACCTCATACAGCGAAGTGGCATTGCGGTGCACCACCAGCAGCACGCCACGGGCACGCGCCATCACCGGCAGCGAATCGTGGGCAGTCAGCACGTCCGAGGTGTCATACAGCACGATATCGTGCAGCGCCTCGAGCTGGGCATTGAGGCCAGTGAAATCCTTGCGCGCCAGCAGTTCGGCCGGATTGGGCGGCAGCGTGCCGGCGCCCAGCACCGCCAGCGATTCGAAGGCGTCGATGCGCGTCACCGCCGCCATCGTGGCGCGTCCGGCCAGCATGTCCGACAGGCCGCTCTTGCCCTGCAGGTTGAAGATCTCGTGCTGCGCTGGCTGGCGCAGGTTGGCGTCCACCAGCAGCGTGTTCTGCCCCAGCTGAGAGAACACCACCGCCAGGTTGGCAGCAAACAGGCTGGTGCCCGAGCCCGGCTCGACGCCAACGATCGCCAGCGACTTGTGGCCGCGCGCAAACCAGCGCAGCATCAGCTGGCCGCGCACAGCGCGCAGCTTTTCGACCTGGCGGCTGAACGGGTCATAGGCCGCCACCAGGCGTGAAGAAAAAACCTTATCCCCGGCCGGGATGTAGGGATAGTCAAACTGCCGCGCCAGCACCTGCTGGATGTCGGCCGCACTGACCATGCCCAGCGCCTGTGCCGCCTCGCCGAAGCGAACGCCGGTTTCCTCCTGCATGCGCAGCACGGCATCGGTATTCTCCGGCGTCAGCTTGCCGGCCTCCTGCAACAGGGCGCCGATGGTCGCATCGCCGACGCCGTGCGGCGAGGCGGGATTGAAATGCAATGGGCTGTTCATCAGCACCTCCTCAGTTCAGCCGCAGCGTGCGCGGCGCATGCAGGTGCGGCAGGCCGAAGCGGCGCTGGCGCGGCGGATTCCAGTCGATCGTGGCCAGCACCGGAATGTGCACCACTTCGGCCAGGTCGGCTTCCGACCGCACGCGGCGATCGAACATTTCGGACAGCATGGCAATGCCGATGCCCAGCATGCCCCCCAGCAGTAGCGACAGCACGGTATTCAGCACCACGCGCGGACCGGCCGGCTCGATCGGCGCCACGGCGGGGTTCAGCACCGATACATCGGACTGGTCGGAACCGCCCTCGATGCGGGTCTGCGAAGAGCGCTGGGAAGCATTGTCGAAGGCTCGCTGGGCGCTCTCGACATCCTTGTTCAGCACATTCATTTCATCGCGCTGGCGATTCAGCTGCAGTACCTTGGTTTTCTGCTCGGCCAGTGCCGTGCGCAGTGCCGCTTCGCGCTGGGCGAACACATTGGCGTTGTTGCTGACCGAGGAAGTGACCAGGGCGGTCTGCTCGTTGAGGCCAGCCCGCAGGCGCGCCACTTCCGCCGCGGCACTCTGGTATTGCGGATGGTTGCGCCCCAGGCGCTGGCCCATTTCCGCCAGCTTGGATTCCTGCTGCGCCAGGTTGACGCGCAGGTTCTGCACTACCGGGCTGGCCGTCACGTCCGGCGACGCGCTGCCGGAACCGTGCGCCACCGCCTGCCTTGAATTGGCTTCCATCGCCTGCGACTGCGCCGCCACCAGTTGCGCCGACAGGTCGTTCAGGCGCATCGACTCGACGTCGAGCCGGTTATCGACGCTGACGATGCCGTGCTCCTGCTGGTATTTCGATAGCTTGGACTGCGCTACCTCCAGGTTATCGCGCAGCAGCTTCAACTGTGCGTTGAAATAATTGGTGGCCTTCTTCATCGGCTCGACCTTGAGCTGCACATTGATCTTCTGGTATTCGTCGGCAAAGGCATTGGCCACCGCGGCGGCGAACTGCGGATCGGAGGCCTTGAAGGTCACGTTCAGCACCGAGCTTTCCTTGGCCGGTACGATATCGAGCTTCTTTTGCAGCAGCTCGGCCAGCCAGTCGCGCACTGTGCCCTTGCCGCCGGTGGACTCGTTGAACTGGGCAATGACAGCCGGGCTTTCGGCCAGCTTGAGCTGGTCCACCACGCGCAGCGCGACATTCTTGCTGCTGATGATGTCGATCTGCGTCGCCATATAGCCGGGCAACAGCTGGCCCGGCAAGGCCATCCCGGTCAGCGGGTCGACGCCCTTGTAATTCATCACCAGCGAACTGGTCGCCTCATATGTCTTGGGCAGCAGCAGGCTGACGACGAGGGTGGCGGCCACCGTGACCAGCAAGGTCAGCAGCACGATCTTCTTGCGCGCCTGGAGGATCAGCAGGAACTGGGCGAAATTCATGACACCTCCTTAGAACCAGCTTTCCTTGATGAAGATGACGTCGTCGGTCTGCACCACGTCCTCGTTCTTGGCGGCGATCACCTGCACCGTGCCGTCACCGCTGCGGCGCTTGATCTTGATGCCGCTCTCCGTGCCGCGCGGGGTCAGGCCGCCGCCGACCGCCAGCGCCTGGCTGACCGTCATGGTGCGCTCCAGCCGGAATGCCCCGGGCCGCTGCACTTCGCCATAGATGTAGAAGCGCGGCGAACGTTCGGCATAGATCACATCGTTGGGGCCGAGCTCGATCTCCTTGTCCAGCGCCCCATTGCGCACCATGTCGACCACGTCGATCACGGTCTTGCTGGTCTTGCCATCGCGGGTGCGCACCACGCTCACTGTATCGCCGCCCTCGGCATTGAAGCCGCCAGCCTGCGCCAGCATGTCCATCACGCCACGCTTGCCGCCATCGAGCGGATAGCGGCCCGGTCGGTTCACCATGCCCAGCACCGACACTTGCGCGCTCTGGATCTGCGAGACGATGATGCTGACCTGGGCCGTTTTCAGGTAGCCCTTCTTGACCAGCTGTTCGCCGATCGCCCGCTCGGCCTGCTGCACCGTCATGCCGCTGACCTTGACTTCCCCCAGCAATGGGAACGTGATCTTGCCCGATTCGCTGACCCG
Organism: Pseudoduganella sp. S-14; assembly: GCF_049913285.1. Lineage (GTDB taxonomy): Bacteria > Pseudomonadota > Gammaproteobacteria > Burkholderiales > Burkholderiaceae_D > Rugamonas. Next base: position 2,189,587 of record NZ_CP183991.1, on the reverse strand, counting down.
GGTTTCGGTCGCCATGTCCGGATTGCCGAACACGGAAGCCTTGATCACGTCGCCCGCGCCCAGCGTCAGGTCGGCTGCTTGTGCGCAGCCTGCACCCAATACCAAGGCCATCGCCATCATCCACATCAGTAGTCGTTTCATGATTGCTCCTCGATCCAGTGTTATTTCAGGCCGGCCACACCACGTTCCAGTGCGGTGGCCGGGGCGCCCGCGTCCGCTACCGGCGAGGGCTGGTTGATATAGGCGATCTTGGCGCTGGCGCGCAGGCGCTTGACCTCCTCCTCCGCCGCCTCCTTGCCTTTCTTGGCGACCAGGTACTGCTCGATCTGCGGCCTGGCCGCATCCAGTTCCACGGGCGAAGAACGGATGTCGGCAATGGTGACCAGCATGCTGCGCTCACCCTCGCGCACGATGAAGAGCTGGCCCTTGGACAGCGCCAGCAACTTGGCCGACAGCTCCGGCGGCAGTTCCGAACCGCTGCGGCTCAACTGGGCTTTCTGGTACTTGACCTTGTGCTGGTCGAGCCAGGCAGCCACGTCGTCAAGCGAACGGGTCTTGTCCATCACGGCCTTCAATTCATCGGTCACTTCACGCGTGGGCAGGATGATTTCGTGCATGTCGAAGTGCTTGCGTTGCGCGAAAAATTGCGGGTTCTGGCTGTAGTAGGCTTCCACCTCGGCCGCGCTCGGCTTGGCCGGCGTGCCCAGGCGTTTTTGCATATAGGCCTGCGCCAGGATCACTGAGCGCGCCCGTTCGATCGCCTGCACCACGCGCGGGTCGCGGTCGACTTTTTCTTTCGCCGCTTCGCCGATCAGCAACTGGCGGTCGATCAAGGCCTCCAGCGCCTGCTTGCGCGCGGCGTCCTGTTGCGTGGCCGGCGCGTTGCTGCGCGACAGTTCGTCGTTCAATTGCATTACGGTGATTTCCTCACCGTTGACATTGGCCAGGGCCTGGCCCGGCTTTTGTTCCGCCTTGCTGCTGCAGGCGGAAACGAGGACCACCAGCATGCCCGCGAAAGCCATATTCGGGTTGATGTGCTTCAAAATATCCTCCCTCGACTGTTGCAACTCATTCTAATAGCGCGACCAGCGCGCACGATTGATTCAGTACGCGTTTTGCCGCTTCAACACAACCTTGACTGTGCGCAAGATGATCCACAGGTCGAGCCACAGCGACCAATGGCGCAGGTAGTCCAGGTCATAGCGGATACGCGCTTCCATCTTTTCCAGGGTCTCCGTTTCACCACGCAGGCCATTGACCTGGGCCCAGCCGGTAATGCCCGGCTTGACCTTATGGCGCAACATATAGCCCTTGATTAGCTTGCGGTATTGTTCGTTGTGGGCAACGGCATGCGGGCGCGGCCCGACAATGCTCATCGTTCCTTGCAGCACGTTGATAAATTGCGGCAATTCATCAAGCGAGGTGCGGCGCAGGAAGGCACCGATCTTCGTGATGCGCGCGTCATGGGCGGTGGCCTGCTTCACCACCGGGCCGTCCTCCGTCACGCGCATCGAGCGGAATTTGTAGACAATGATCTCCTCGCCATACAGGCCATAGCGGCGCTGGCGGAAAATCACCGGGCCCGGTGAACTGATCCACACGGCCAGCGCAATCACCAGCATCAGTGGCGCCAGCGCCATCAGGATCGCGCTGCCGATGATCACGTCGCTGGCGCGCTTGACGATGCCGTCGAAGCCGACAAACGGCGTCTCGCAAATCGCCACCACCGGCATCCCGCCCACGCTGTCGAAACGCGCTTGCATCAGGTCGAACACATAAATATCAGGCAGGAAATAGACCGAGGCCGTGGTGTCCTGCAACTCGTCGAGCAGCTTGCGGATGCGCGGCTGGGCCGAAATCGGCTGGCTGATGAAGATCATCTTGATGTGGTGATCGCGCACGAAACTGGCGACATCGCCCATATTGCCCAGCACGGGATGCGACAGGCCGGACTTGCGGCGGTCGGCAGTACGGTCGTCGAAGAAGCCGCGTACACTCAGGAACAGGTTGGGCATGCGCTCCACGGTGCCGGCAAACTTGGTACCGACTTCATTGGCGCCGACGATGACCACTGAGCGCACCTCGCTTTCCTTGGCCGGGTCGGTGCCGACATGGCGTGCCGCCAGGTGACTCATGAGCAAGGCGAACGGCGTGGCCAGGAACCAGCTGAACACCACGGCTTCATCGTAGTGGTAGGCCAGGCCGCTGACATTGCCGAGGAAGACCAGGATCACGGCGGTGACGATCCAGCCCATGAAGATGTCGCGCGCATAGGCCGTGATGCGGCCGCTGCGCCAGGTGCGGTAAGGATCGACGTGCTGGTACACCGCCGACGAGATGAAGAAGGCCAGTACCATCAGCACCAGCGAATACCCGGTAAACGGCTCCCCGTACACCATCGACGTGGCGTACAGCATCCCCATGATGATCAGCGGATCGAGCACACGCTGGAAAAAGGAGACCAAGGGAATATCGTTTACCGTCATCGTCGCTCCTTGTCATCAGAACTGCACTGTGGCCATGAAGGAAACACCCTTGGCCTTGTAGCTGCCGGTGCCAATCAGCGGCGTGCCGGTGCGGCGGTCCTTGAAGCCGGTCACGCTCAGCTGGACCTTGCGCCAAGGCTGGTAAACCACGCCGACATTGGTGCTGCGCGTGGTGTCGCTCGGATCACCATTGAAGGTGACGTAGGGCATGCGTTCGAATTTCCGTTTCTCGCGCTTGATGCCGGCATTGACCTGCACCTTGGCCGAAAGATCCCAGGTGGCATTCAGGCTGGCGCCCTTGTTGACGCTGTTGTTGACCACGATGCTTTCCACCGCCGCGAATTCGCGCCAGGTTTCGGCGGTAAAGCGCAGCTTGCTGCGCGGGCGCCAGTTGACGCTGGCGCGGCCGTTCAGGCCGCTGGTGTCGCGCTCGGTAAAAGTATCGTGCTTGCGCTTGGCGTAGCCGGCCAGCAATTGCAGCTGTGTGATGTCGCTGTACAGCCAATTGATATTCGCCTTCAACTCATCCTGGGTATAGTTCTGGTCGAGGAAGGTAGCGCCAATGCGGCGCGGATTCAGGAAGTTGCCTTTGATATGCCGCGCCACCAGGCCGACCCTGCTGCCGCTCGAAGCGTGATAGTCGATACCGACCTCACTCCGGTCTTCCTTGCGGTTGTTCAGGCTTTGCGCTTCCAGCTCGTAGTCGAAGCGATCGCGCTGGAAGCCGGTATAAATGCGCCAGCTCGGATGCATGCGCCAGCCACCATTGGCGTACTCGCGGCGCTGGGTGCGCAGGTTGCGCTCTTCCGAGTGGAAATCGTTGAACGGGGTCAGCACCTGCTGGTAGCTGCCGCCGATATTGCCGTCGAAGTGGTTGCCCACCACCCAGGCCCAGTCCAGGCTGAAATCCTTGCCGTTGTAATCGAGCTGGTCGTAGTGGTCGAAAGTCACCCGAGAGACTTTCGCTTGCCCGGTAATCTTCTGGCGCCCGATGGGGCGATCCAGCGCAATGCCGGCAATGGCTTGCGTGGCGCGGTCAGAACGCTGGATGCCGTCGGGCGTATTATCCGGCAGGCGCAGCAGGTTGTCGTCGTAAGTCTGCCCTACGCTGATAAAGGGCTTGAAGGTTTCGCTGATATCCGCCTGCGCCGGACAGCACGCCAGCGCGGCAGCCAGCGCCAAAGGAGTTGGCAGGGTGCGCATATTATTTTTAGCCTTATTTAACACTACCAATAGGTCCAGCTGCCGGTCACCATGATCCAGGCAGCCAACAAGCCGTTCGTCACGGCGTGCCCCAGGATGGGAGTCCACAGCGTTTCGCTGCGCATGTACAACAAGGTGTAAGCAAGGCCAGCAATCATTCCGGCCAGCCACAAGTTATGTTCGATACCGAACAGAAGAACAGAAATCCCCACAGCGCGCAAGCCACAACGTGCCGGCCGCTGCAATAGGAAGTTACGCTGCTGAAGCCAGCGCAACAGGAAGGAGCGCCAGAACAGTTCCTCCATCAAAGGCACCACCACTGCCGCACCGGCGGCGCGCACGGCGACCAGCGGCCAGTCGATGCGCCCATCCTCGCCCGCTGCATCGAAGCCACGCGATGTGCCGATTTGCATCCAGTTCGCGTCCAGCACGAGCCAAAGGGCAAAGACGCCGGCGCCGACGGCTACTGCAACGAAGACGTCGCGCCGTACAGGCAAAACCCGCAACTCCCGGTAGTGATTGCGCCACGCCAACAGCATGGCCATGACCAGCGCAATCTTGGCGGGATACAGCCAGCGCATGGCGTTCGCGTGCGCACCGAATCGTTCTAGCACGTCGGCGAAGATGATGAAAACAATGAAGGTAGCGAAAGGCAGCACGCGTGGCATAGCCGCGCCGCTGTCGCTGGCGTGCAGTGCAAGCACTGGTGCGGCAGCCGCCCTTGCGTGGGGCTGCTGGGAAACGCGTTCAGGTGGCTGCTGTAAAGTCACGATATCTGCCTTCCCGTTGGAAACACCGACGCATGCATGCCTCGGCGTTAAGGTTGGCAGATATTACAGCGGGCAATCGTGCGCAAGCGCACGAAAGTGAGAAAGTGCAAACAGTGGATTGAGTTACATCAAACGTTGTTTCTTGATTCGATTGCTTCCCAACGTTCCAGCGCCGTCATCAGATCTTCCTCAATCTGTGCGATGCGTTCGTTGAGGCGCTTTGCTTCCGCTGGCGTCTTCTTATAGAAATCCGGGTCGGACAGCGCGAGGTTCAGCGCGGTCTGTTCATCTTCCAGTTTAGCAATGAGTTGAGGCAACTCTTCGAGCTCGCGCTGTTCCTTGTAGCTGAGTTTTTTCGCCTTGGCCGGCGCCGGGTCGGCGGGCGCCGCCGGTGCTGCTGCAGGTTTTGCTTCAGCCTTCTTCGCTGCAGCCGCAGCCGCCACGCCGGTGTCGCGCACGCGTTCCCAGTCGCTGTAGCCGCCCACATACTCTTTCCACTTGCCCTGCCCTTCGGCAACGATTACCTGGGTCACCACGTTATCGAGGAACATGCGGTCGTGGCTGACAAGGAAGACGGTACCGGCGTAATCCTCCAGCAGTTCTTCCAGCAGTTCCAGGGTGTCGATGTCGAGGTCGTTGGTCGGTTCGTCCAGCACCAGCACATTCGCTGGCTTGGCGAACAGGCGCGCCAGCAGCAGGCGGTTGCGCTCGCCGCCGGACAGCGAACTCACCAGCGAGCGCGCGCGTTGCGGCTCGAACAGGAAGTCGCCAAGGTAGCTCATGACGTGCTTGCGCTGGCCATTGATCTCGACCCAGTCGGAGCCGGGCGCAATGGTATCGGCCAGCGTGGCGTTGTCGTTCAATTGCGCGCGCATCTGGTCGAAGTATGCGACCTGCAGCTTGGTGCCTTGCTTGATGGTGCCAGAGTCGGCCTGCTCTTCACCGAGGATCAGCTTGAGCAGCGTGGTCTTGCCAGCGCCGTTCGGGCCGATCAGTCCGACCTTGTCGCCGCGCATGATGATCGCGCTGAAGTCGCGCACGATGACCTTCTCGCCGAAGTCCTTGCTGACGTTTTCCAGTTCCGCCACGATCTTGCCGGAACGTTCGCCGGTGCCCACTTCCAGGCGCACCTGGCCTTGCTGGTCGCGGCGCGCGGAACGCTGCTCGCGCAGGCGTTCCAGGCGGCGCACACGGCCTTCATTACGCGTGCGACGTGCTTCAACGCCTTTGCGGATCCACACTTCTTCCTGCGCCAGCACCTTGTCGAACTTGGCGTTCTCCACTTCCTCGATCGCCAGCTGTTCCTGCTTGCGCGTCTGGTAGGCGCTGAAGTTGCCAGGGTAGGACAGCAAGATACCGCGGTCCAGTTCGATGATGCGTGTCGCCACGTTATCAAGGAAGGAGCGGTCGTGGGTGATGAACAGGATGCTGCCCTTGAAATCGCGCAGCAGGCTCTCCAGCCACTGGATCGAGCTGAAGTCCAGGTGGTTGGTCGGTTCGTCCAGCAGCAGCACGTCCGGCGCGCCAACCAGGGCGCGCGCCAGCGCTGCACGCTTCTTGGTGCCGCCCGACAAGGTCTCCACCAGCACCGAACCATCCAGGCTCAGGCGGCCCAACACGTTCTCCACCTTGTTATCCAGGTTCCAGGCATCGCCTGCATCCAGCAGGACCTGGATGTCGTGCATGCGATCCATTATCTTGTCATCGTCGCCCTGGCCGAACTGGCTGGTCAGCGCGTCATATTCCTTGCGCAGCGCCGGCAGTTCGCCCAAGCCTGCTGCCACGGCATCGTGCACCGTATGGCCGGCCTCGAACTGCGGCTCCTGTTCCACGTAGACGATCTTCAGGCCCTGCTGCATCACCAGCAGGCCGTCATCCAGCTTTTGCATGCCGGCGATAATTTTCAGCAAGGAGGACTTGCCGGTGCCGTTGCGCCCGATCAGGCCGACCCGCTCCCCGGTCTCGAGGGAAAATTCAGCGTGGTCCAGCAGGGCGTGGTGGCCAAAAGCCAGTTGTGCAGATGTTAAGGAAATGACAGCCATGTGAATGCAAATAGGGGCAGAAAACAAGCATTTTACCTGTTGCCAGCCTGTCAGCTATAATTGCGCTCGCTTTGCGTCCTCCCCGTAGCACAATGGATAGTGCACATGCCTCCTAAGCGTGGGATACTGGTTCGATTCCAGTCGGGGGGACCAATCGGCACTTTCACCGCATCCCCCAGACATCCCGCAACCAAAGACCAAGCGCACTTCGAGTTCTGTTGCGCTGTCTCAGCCTGCTATGCCATCGCATTTCCGCCCCGGTAAGCCTGCAGCCGTATCGGGCTGCCGCGTTCAATCGGGAAGGCGGGGTCGCCGGTATTGTGCGGACTATTTTTATTTATATATCATGCTAAAGTTCTAAATTGCCATGAGGAAATATTTTCCTGGGCCTGGGCGAAAGACTCTTCCTTGTTGAAGGCACGTTCAGCGAATTGCAAGTCGCCCAAACCCAAGCAAGCTTGCTGGCGCAAATCGAAAAAACAGCCAGACAAAAAAGTGTAATCGTCAAGGTGGTGGTGTCACAGTGAGGCGATATGCTCTACGTCCATGCCATCATGCAGCACAAACTCGGCAATTTTATATGCCATGCGGTGAATATGCAGGTAAGAGGGCTTTATTTAAAAGCGGCCTGCGCAGTGCATATTGGCTCGTCCACCACAATTTTCTTTCTTGCGGTGTTCTATTTCTCTGGAATGTACAAAGAACATAGCAGCATCGCCGCACGCAACAATCGCTGCTAACTCTACTTGTCGTTGCCGGAAGCTTTTTGACTTATCCCATCATGGAAATTTCAAGATTCCGCAAGTACCGACATGCTCCCTCTCACGCTGAAGCCGAGCCATCGACCTTAAAAGAACGGGGTGGCCAAACGCCTGGCAGGCGGGCTTGTTGATTCCTGAGTCCAACGAAAAGTAAAAGTCTAAAGCGAACAGCGATCACCCGATACGAAGCGCGCGGCAAAGCCCAGTATCGCAAGGCCCGATACCAGCATCAACCAGGTGTCGGCCTCGGGAACGGCAAAGACGCGCCACACTTCCATATCGCCGAATGTGATGTTCGGCGACTTGTAATCCCTCCCATCAAGCAGGCTGGAATCGAAATTGCTACGTTCGGGATCGATGTAGGAATACATGATCGAATAGCCGCCATTGGTCAGGTCCCACGGCACGTACAAGTCATGGCCGGCGCCGAACACCGGGCCGGTCCTGGCATCGTTCCAGGTCTGGAAGGAGCCGACCGTATCGAGCGCATAGGTGCGCGGCGTCTGGCGATGCATCTGGCGCGACGTCAGGTTGAACAGGAAGCCGGTGCGCTTTGCATCTACGGTCGTGATGTGGAATTTGCCAGACGAGTCCCAGCTCTGCGGGTTATACCCGCCGACCTTGAACAGTTGCCCAAGCTCATTGGTCGCTTCCATCACGGTAAAGGTACGGCCCTTGCCGTCAACTGCCGCGTGGAAATCCGCTGCGGTTTGTCCGTCACGCTTCTTGTACAAGCGCTCCAGCCTGATCGGGCCATTGCCAAGCCAGGTCGATAGCTGGGCAATGTCAGCCTCCGTCAACAGCGGCGTTGCGCCTTGCGCCGTCGACAGGACCAGCAGGAAAATTGCGCCAACCAGGCGCGGGAGAAGTTTGGCCATGGGATTGCACCTCCACGGCCGGACTATAGCACTTCATTAAAACTACGCGGGCACGACTGCCGTCACCTCGATCTCCACCCTTGCACGCGGCTCCAGCAGTCCGGCAACCTCGACTGCCGTCATGGCCGGATAGTGCTTGCCAATCAGCTCGCGATAGATGGCGCCGATCTCCTTATAGGCGCCCATATATTCGTGCTTGTCCACCACGTACCAGGTCATGCGGGCAATATGCTCGGGCCCGCCGCCCGCTTCTTTCAGCACGGCCAGGATGTTTTCGATGGCCTGGCGTACTTGTCCGGCGAAATCATCTGTTTGGAATTCACAATTTGCGTCCCAGCCGATCATGCCGCTGACAAACACCATGCGGCCAGTCGCCGCGATGCCATTGGAATAGCCGCGCGGACGCGCCCAGCCCGGCGGTTGTAAAACTTGCATACTGACTCCTTAGCCTTCGCGCAGCAGTTCGCGCGCGATGATCAATTGTTGTACTTCGGTGGCGCCTTCATAAATGCGCAGCGCGCGGATTTCACGGTACAAGCGCTCGACCGGATGTTCGCTGACCACGCCCATGCCGCCAAACATTTGCACGGCGGCGTCGATCACCTGCTGTGCGGTTTCCGTCGCGGTCATTTTGGCCATGGCCGCTTCCTTCGTCACTTTCTGGCCCTGGTCGCGCTGCCAGGCGGCGCGGTAGGTCAGCAAGGCGGAGGAATCGACGCCCGTGGCCATCTGCGCCAGCTTGGCTTGCGTGAGCTGGAAGTCGGCCAGGGCCTGGCCGAACATCTTGCGGCTTTGGGCATGGACCAGCGCTTCTTCCAGCGCACGGCGGGCGAAGCCCAGCGAAGCGGCGGCCACCGAGGTACGGAAGACGTCCAGCGTTGCCATCGCGACCTTGAAGCCCTGCCCTGCTTCGCCAAGGCGCTGGCTGGCGGGAATGCGGCAGTTGCTGAATTCCAGGCGCGCCAGCGGGTGCGGGGCGATCACGTTGATGCGCTCTGCAATCGCGAAGCCTGGCGTGTCCTTGTCGACGATGAAGGCGCTGATGCCGCGCGCGCCGGGTTGTTCGCCGGTGCGGGCGAAGACCACATAGAAGTCGGCGATGCCGCCGTTGGAGATCCAGGTCTTTTCGCCATTGAGCGCGTAATGGTCGCCATCCAGCACGGCGGCGCATTGCATGGCGGCGACGTCGGAGCCGGCCTGCGGCTCGGACAGCGCGAAGGCGGCAATTGCCTCGCCTTTCGCGACGCGCGGCAAGTAGGCTTGCTTGCTGGCGTCGCTGCCGAACATGCTGATGGCGCCGGAGCCCAGGCCCTGCATCGCGAAGGCGAAATCGGCCAGGCCGTTGTGGCGGGCCAGGGTCTCGCGGATCAGGCAGATGGCGCGGGTGTCGATGGCGTCCAGCGCGCCGCCATAGGCGGTGCCGCCAATGGCGTGGCGCAGCCAGCCGGCATCGCCCAGGGCGCGCACCAGGCAACGGCATTGGGCGTCGGTGTCACTGCCGTGCGCGTCGCGCACATGCTCGGCGGCCCAGGCGTCCAGTTCGCGCTCCAGCGCCGCGTGGCGCTGTTCGAAGAAAGGCCAGCCAAGGTAGGATTTATCAACCATCTCAATTGCCCTCGAAAACCGGTTTCTGCTTCGCCACGAAGGCGTGATAGGCGCGGTGGAAGTCGTTGGTGGCCATGCAGATGGCTTGCGCCTGCGCTTCCGCTTCGATGGCTTCGTCGACGCCCATGTTCCACTCCTGTTGCAGCATCTTCTTGGTCATGCCGTGCGCGAAGGTCGGGCCGCTGGCCAAGCCTTGGGCAAAGGCTTGCGCTGCGGCCAGCAGGCTTTCCGGCGCGTGCAAGCTGTTGAAGAAGCCCCAGCGCTCGCCCTCCGCGCCGGACATGGAGCGGCCGGTGTACAGCAGCTCGGCGGCGCGGCCCTGGCCGATCACGCGCGGCAACAAGGCGCAGGCGCCCATGTCGCAGCCAGCCAGGCCGACGCGGGTGAACAGGAAGGCGGTCTTGCTGCGTTCCGTGCCGAGGCGGATATCCGAGCCCAGGGCCAGCATGGAACCGGCGCCGGCGCAAACGCCGTCGATGGCGGCGATCACCGGTTGCGGGCAGGCGCGCATGGCTTTCACCACGTCGCCGGTCATGCGGGTGAAAGCCAGCAGGCCGGGCATATCGAGTTTTGTCAACGGCCCGATGATTTCGTGCACGTCGCCGCCGGAGCAGAAGTTCTCGCCGGCGCCGGTGATGACGATGACCTTGACGTCATCGGCATAGGCCAGTGCGCGGAACAGTTCGCGCAGCTCGGCGTAGGAATCGAAGGTGAGCGGATTCTTGCGCTCGGGGCGGTCCAGGGTGAGCGTGGCGACGCCCTGCTCCACCGTGAACTGGAAGTGCCTGGCCTGGTAGGCGGCGAGTTGCGCGCGGTTGCCCGGCAGGTGTTGCGGTTCCCCTTGCAGGTATTTCATGGTTTGTCCTTTGGTTCGCGGGCGTACAGGTGGCCCTTCATTTGCGACAGCAGTTCGATGAGCTTTCCTTTGTCTTCTTGCGAAATCTCTTGCAGCAGTTCGGCGACCCAGCTTTCGTGGACTGCTGCCATTTGCGCGAATGCCTTGCGGCCGGCGGGCGTGAGCTTGACGCTGAAGGCACGGCCGTCTTTCGGGTCGGGTACGCGGACGACCAGGTTTTCCTGCTCGAGCTGGTCGGTGATGCCGGTCACGTTACCGCCGGTGACCATCATGCGCTTGGAGAGTTCGCCCATGCGCAGGCCTTCTGGGTGGCGCTCGAGCTGCGCCATCAGGTCGAAGCGCGGCAGCGTGATGCCGAATTCGGCGCGCAGCCGACTGCGGATTTCGGTCTCGATCTTGGTGGTACAGGAGAGCATGCGCAGCCACAGCTTCAGCGACTGGTGGTGGTCCTTGGTCAGGCGGCTTTCCAGGTCTAATTGCATCGTTCCGGTTTCCTTACATGACTTCACCGCCGGCGACAGCGATGGATTGGCCGGTCACTGCGCTGCTGGAGGGCTGGCAAAGCCAGGCCACGGCGCTGGCGACCTCCTCCACCTGCACCAGCTTCTGTTGCGGGTTGCCGGCTGCCAGCTCGGCGCGCGCTTGCTCCTCGCTGCGGCCGGTTTTCTGCATGATGTTGGCGATGGCATCCTGCACGATGTCGGTTTCCGTGTAGCCGGGGCAGACGGCGTTCACCGTGATGTTCTTTGTCGCCAGTTCCAGCGCCAGCGCCTTGGTCAGGCCGACCAGGCCGTGCTTGGCGGCGACGTAGGCGCTGACGTATTTGTAGCCTTTCAGGCCTGCGGTCGAAGCGATATTGATGATCCTGCCCCAGCCTCGTTCAAGCATTTGCGGCAAGACCGCCTGGGTGCAGTGGAAGGCGCCTGTCAGGTTCACGTCGAGCATCTGCTGCCAGTGCTGGCTGGTGGTTTTCGCGAACGGCGCAGGCTGCGCTTGCCCTGCATTATTCAGCAGGATGGTGACTGGGCCGAGTTGCCGCGCGGCGGCGGCAATGGCGGCGAGGACGGCTGCTTCGTCGGTGACGTCCAGCCCGCATATGTCCACTCGCGGCAGCAGCCCAGCGGGTGCCTGCCCCTGCGGGTCAGGCGGGACGGCCGGTTTACCGGTTTGAGCGCGCCCGGTCCGAAGCGAGTCCGCGGCGCGCCCGAGCGCTGCCACGTCGCGGCCGGCAATTGTCACGCTGGCGCCTTGGGCTAGCAATGCACGCGCGCAGGCCAGCCCGATGCCCCTGCTGCCGCCGGTGATGAATGCATGGTGGCCAGAAAGCAGCATCATCAGCCCTCCAGCAATTTGGCCGCAACTTGCTGCGGCGTCAGCCCGGCGCTGGCGGCGGCCAGCTGGCGTTCGCGCTCGAGGTTGCGCTCGAGCTGCTGCTTGCCGGCCAGGTATTGCTTCGGCCAGGTCACGGGCGTGTAGCCAAGCTTGGCCGCCTCGGCTAGCGTCCAGGAAGGGTTTGCGAGATGCGGGCGGCCCACGGCGCACAGGTCGGCGCGCCCGGCCGCGATGATGCCGTTCGCATGGTCGGCTTCGAAGATCGAGCCGACCGCAATGGTCGGAATCCCCGCCTCGTTGCGCACGCGGTCCGCAAACGGCGTCTGGAACATGCGCCCGAACACCGGTTTTTCCAACTTGCTGACCTGGCCCGAGGAGCAGTCGATCATGTCCGCGCCCGCCTGCTTGAACAGGCGCGCGACCTGCACGGCATCATCCGGCGTGATGCCGCCCTCGACCCAGTCATGCGCTGAAATGCGCACGCTCATTGGCTTATGTGCCGGCCACGCTGCGCGCATGGCCGCGAACACGCGCAAGGGGAAGCGGCAACGATTCTCGAGCGAACCGCCATACTCGTCGCCGCGCTCATTGGTCAGCGGAGAGATGAAGGACGACAGCAGGTAGCCGTGCGCGCAATGCAGCTCGATCCAGTCGAAGCCAGCTTCCTCGGCCGCCAGCGTGGCGCGCACGAAGTCGGCCTCGATGCGCCGCATGTCCTCTACGCTCGCAGTGCGGGCCACCTGCGACACACCGGCCAGGTACTGCTGCTGCGATGCCGCCAGCAGGGGCCAGTTGCCTTTGTCGAGCGGCAGGTCGATGCCGTCCCACATGGCCCGGGTCGAACCCTTGGCGCCGGCGTGGCCTAGCTGCAGGCCGATCCTGGCGTCCGTGTTGTGGTGGACGAAATCGACGATGCGCTTCCAGGCCATCGTGTGCGCAGGGGCATACATTCCGGGGCAGAACGGCGTAATGCGGGCATCGGCGGAAACGCAGGTCATCTCCGCCATTACCAACGCCGCCCCGCCCAAGGCGCGCGCACCCAGGTGCGCCATATGCCAGTCGCCAACGCAGCCGTCGACTGCACTGTATTGCGCCATCGGCGAGACGATGATGCGGTTTTTCAGCACCAGATCGCGCACCTTGTACGGGGTGAACATCGGCGGCACCGGAAGGCCGGCGACCGGCTGCGGCAATCCGGCTTGCGCAAACGCCCGCTCCGCCAGCCAACGTTCGAAGCCAGCCACGTAATCCCTGTCGCGCACGCGCAGGTTTTCATGGGACAGGCGCTGGCTGCGCGTCAGCATCGAGTAGGCGAACTGCGGCGCTTCCATCGCCGTGTAGCGCTGCACGTTCTCGAACCACTCCATCGAATTGCGTGCCGCGCTCTGTATTTTCAGCACTTCGACTGCGCGCACTTCCTGGTATGAAGCCAGCGCCTTACGTGCACCGCCATGCGCGGCAAAGCAGCGCGCCAGCTCGATCGCGTCCTCCAGCGCCAGCTTGGTGCCGGAGCCGATGGAAAAGTGCGCGGTATGCGCGGCGTCGCCCATCAGGACCACCGGCACGTCGCCATTCCAGTGCACCCATTTCTGGCACACGATGCGCGGGAACTTGATCCACACGTTCGAGCCACGCAGGTGGGCCGCGTTGGACATCAGCTTGTGCCCTTGCAGCTGCTCCGCGAACAGCTTCTCGCACCAGGCCAGCGCTGCTTCCTGCGACATGTCGTCCAGCCCGGCGGCGCGCCACACCGATTCCGGCGTTTCGATGATGAAGGTCGACGTCTCGCCGCCGTACTGGTAGATGTGGGCCTGGAACCAGCCATGTTCGGTCTGCTGGAAGTCGAAGGTGAAGGCGTCGAACTTCTTCGTCGTGCCCAGCCAGACGAAGCGGCATTGGCGCGCTTCGATCATCGGCTGGAACGTCGCCTCGTAGCGAGCGCGCACGCGCGAATTCAGGCCGTCCGAAGCGATCACCAGGTCTGCGTTGTAGCGTGCCGCCAACTCCTGGTCGTCCTGCACGTCGGTCTCGAACACCAGTTCCACAGCCAGTTCTTCGCAGCGCTGCTGCAGGATGTTCAGCAGCCGCTTGCGGCCGATGCCGCAGAAACCGTGGCCGCCGGAGGTGACTTTCTGTCCTTTGAAGAAGACGTCGATGTCGTCCCAATGGTTGAAGGACTGCAGGATCTCGCGCGCGGTCTTTTCATCGGCCGCCACCAGGTTGCCCAGCGTCTGGTCGGAAAACACCACGCCCCAGCCGAAGGTATCATAAGGCCGGTTGCGCTCCACCACCACAATGCGATGCGACGGGTCCTGCTTTTTCATCAGCAGGGCAAAATACAAGCCGGCCGGGCCGCCGCCAATACAAACGATATTCATTCGGTTCCTCAGGTGCTACGAAGTTTGAAGCGCTGCAGCTTGCCGGTTTCGGTGCGCGGCAGCGAAGGCAGGAAGCGGATCGAGCGCGGGTACTTGTACGGAGCGATCTGCTCCTTGACGAAGTCCTGCAGCTGCGCCGCCATGTCGGGCGTCGCTTCAAAGCCCGGCTTGAGCACGACATGCGCTTCCACGACCTGGCCGCGTTCCTGGTCCGGCTTGCCGACCACGCCACATTCGGCCACAGCGGGATGACGCAGCAAGGCATCCTCCACCTCGGGGCCAGCGATGTTGTAGCCGGCGGAAATGATCATGTCGTCGGTGCGCGAACGGTAGAAGAAGTATCCGTCGGCATCCATTTCGTAAGCGTCGCCGGTCAGGTTCCAGCCGTCCAGCACATAGTCGCGCTGGCGCGGGTCGTCCAGGTAGCGGCAGCCGGTCGGGCCTTTCACCGCCAGGCGGCCGACAACGCCGGGGCCCACCGGCTGGCCTTTGTTATCGAGCACGCAGGCGCGGTAGCCGGGAATCGGCTTGCCGGTGGCACCCGGCCGGATATCGTCCCCTGCCGCGGATATGAAGATATGCAGCATCTCAGTGGCGCCGATGCCGTCGATCATGCGCAGGCCGGTGGCCTGCTGCCAGGCTTCGCGCGTTGCCACCGGCAGCGCCTCGCCGGCCGAGACGGACTTGTCCAGGCTCGAAAGATCGTATTTGCCCGTGAGCGTGGCCATCTGGCGGTAGAAGGTCGGCGCGGTAAAGCAGATCGTCGCGCGGTATTTTTCAATCGCCTGCAGCAGCGTTTCCGGCGTCAGTTTTTCCAGCAGCACGGCGGCGGCGCCCACCCGCAGCGGGAACAGCAGCAGGCCGCCAAGGCCGAAGGTAAAGGCCAGCGGCGGCGTGCCGATGAACAGGTCGTCGGCGCCGGACTCGAGGACATGGCGCGGGAAGCAGTCGCAGATGGCCAATACGTCGCGATGGAAGTGGATGGTGCCTTTCGGGACGCCGGTGGTGCCGGAGGTGAAGCTGATCAGGCAGATATCGTCGGCCGCCGTGTCGCATGCCGCGGCGCTCGCCGGCTGCGCATCCATCAGGGCCTCGAGCGAATGCCCCGACGCCGCGGCGGCAGCCTGCGCCTCGGCCGGCACGTTGAACCACAGTGTGCGTTCAGGGCGGCTGGGCGCAGCCTCGATCTCTTCGCGCAGGGCATGGGCGCACAGCACCGCCTGCACTTGCGCCTTCTGCATGATGACGCCCAGCTCCCGCGCGCGCAGCAGCGGCATGGTGGGAACCGCGATCAGGCCGGCCTTGAGCACGGCCAGCACGGCGGCGGCCATCATCGGATGGTTGGCGCCGCGCAGCAGGACACGATTGCCGGGCACCAGCGCCAGAGGGCCGCGCAGGACGTTGGCGATGCGATCAACCTGCCGCTGTAGTTCGGCATAGGTCCAGCTGAAGCCTTCGCCGTGCAGGGCGATGCGCGCGCCGCCGCCCGCTGCCACGGCCTGGTCCAGGATCTCGGCCACGCAGTTCAGGCGCCCCGGGTACTGCAAGTCGGGAAGGTCGAACACCAGGTCCGGCCATTGCTCAACCGGAGGTAGGTGCTGGCGCGCGAACTGGTCGAGATGGGCGCTCGGTTCTGCTGCAGTGGATCTGTTCATGGTCGCCTGGGTAAGGTTCGGTTGAAAGTACAGCCTGCGGTGCAGACTACTTTAAACCTAAAATATATTTACCGCAAGGCCGCCCCAGCCCGGTGCAGCGATCTGCCCGTCAACGGGCTGGCGATGATTCAGCTTTGCCGCACCAGCGAGGATTGCTGCAGCACCGCCCGGATCACTTCCGTCAGCGCCGCTTGCACGTCTACATTGCTGACATGGACGCCGATCAGAGGCTTGAGGGCCGCCGCGGCGCCGTGCAAACCCAGCGTGGTGCAGCCGGTATGCAGGCGTTCCAGCCGCACGCGAACTTCGGCCTGCTCGTCGTGCGCCAGCAGCGCATCAATCTCGTTGCTGGCTGCCGTGAGCTGGTTCTGGAAGCCGGTCAGGTAAACCAGCAAACGGTCGGAGGCAATCCCCAGCCGTACCAGGGTGGCGGCCGGCTCTTCCGCCCGGTGCTCATAGCCGTTGGCCGCCTGGTCGAGGAAAGCGCCAAGGTGGGCGCGCACCTGCTCCGACTGGAACGGCTTGACGATATAGCCGGTGGCGCCGGCCAGGGTGGCCTGCTGCACCGTTTCCTTGTCGGTAGCGGAGGACACCAGCACGAACGGCACTTCGGCCAGGTCGCCCTGCCCGCGCACGCGCTGCAGCAATTCGATGCCGGACAGGCGCGGCATGCGCAGGTCGCAGAAGACGATGCCCGGACGCAGCCCGTCTTCCAGCTGCTGCCAGGCGTCGGCGCCATCTTCCGCTTCAACGATCTCGAACTTGCCGCAACCATCGATCAAGTGCATCAGCACCATGCGTGAGACTACGTCGTCGTCGACTACCAGTACTTTCATGCTCTCTCCGCTCTTGTTTTAATGACGCGTTGGGGATACGACGTGTTCCAGCAGCAGGCGCAAGCGCGGCAGCTTTTCGCGGATCGCCGGCCACATGGCGCGGTCCGCGGCCCGTTCCAGTTCACCGCACAGGGCATGCAGCTCGGCCTCGTCCAGGTAGGCGGCACTGCCCTTCATGCCATGGAACAGGCGGCCGGCCGCATCGGCGTTGGCCGAAGCCAGCGCCTGGTCCAGTTCGCGCAGGCGCGCGGGCAAGTCGGCGATGAAGGCATCGCGCAGGCGCAGCTTGAGGGCCTGCCCGGCCTGGCCAGGCATCGGCGCCGGCGGCGGCAGGTCGCACACGCCGAACATGGCATCCAGCTCCGCCACTGAAGGATGTTCGGCCGTTCGCGCCCGCATCGGGGGCAGCTTGATGCCGCGCGCCAGCTGGCGCTCGATGGCCCGTTCCAGCTGCATGTGCAACGCCCCTTCGTCGATCGGCTTGGTCAGGAAGTCATCCATGCCGGCAGCCAGGTAGCGGCTGCGGTCTTCGTCGCTAGCGTTGGCCGTCAGGGCCACGATCATCAGGTGCGGATCGAGCACCGGCGCTTCGCGCGGGCCGCCGGAGCGGATCAGGCGCGTCGCGGTGGAGCCGTCCATTTCCGGCATGCGGCCATCCATCAGCACCAGGTCGTAGCGCTGCTGGGCGCAGGCGGCCAGCGCCAGCACGCCGTTGCCGGCGATATCGACCTTGTGCCCCAGGTCTTCCAGCATCATGCGCACGATAATCTGGTTGGTCGGGAAGTCTTCCGCGCACAGCACGCGCAGTTGATGCGTATGCTGCTCGCGCGCCACGTGCGGCGCCAGCGGCGGCGCCACGCCGTCGCGCAGCGGAACGGTGAAGGCAAAGCTGGAACCGGCGCCCGGTGCGCTGACCACGTCGATCTGGCCGCCCATCAGCTCCACCAGCTGGCTGCTGATCGCCAGGCCAAGGCCGGTGCCGCCGTAGCGGCGGGTGGTGGTGGTGTCGCCCTGCTCGAACTTCTGGAACAGGCGCGGCAAGGCGTCCGGCGTAATGCCGATGCCGGTGTCTTCCACCGTGAAGCGGATGCGGTGCCCTTGCGGCCCGCTGCTTTCGCGCTCCACCCGCAGCGATACCTTGCCGCGTTCCGTGAACTTGAAGGCATTTCCGACCAGGTTGACCAGCACCTGGCGCAGGCGGGTCGGGTCGCCGACCACGAATTCCGGCAAGTCCGGCGCGAAATCGACTTCGAAGCCCACCATATTGGACATGGTGTGCTCGGCAAACAGGCTGACCACGTTCTCCACCATGCTGGCCAGCGCGAAGTCGATCGACTCGATGTGCAGCTTGCCGGCCTCGATCTTGGAGAAGTCCAGCAAGTCGTTGATGATGGCCAGCAGCGACTGTGCATTGCCCTGGCCGCGCTCGATCTGCTCGCGGGTGCGCTCGGCCAGCGCATTGTCGCGCAGGGCGAAGCCCAGCATGCCGATCACGCCGGCCAGCGGGGTGCGCATTTCGTGGCTCATATTGGCCAGGAATTCGGACTTCTGGCGCGTCGCCTCCTCCGCCCTCTGCTTGGCCAGCGACAGGTGCTTGTCGCGCTTCTCCAGCTCGCGCTTCTGCTCTTCCAGCAGCTGGTTCTTCAGCTCCACTTCGGCCGTGCGCAGGCAGACCTGCTTTTCCAGCTGCAGCTGCTGGCTGCGCAGGACGCGCACGCGCATGTGGTAAGCGCCCCAGGCGGCGCCCATCGCGGCGGCCAGCATGCACAGGCGGAACCACCAGGTTTTCCAGTACGGCGGCGCGATATTGATTTCCAGCGTGGCGGCGTTGTCGCTCCAGATGCCGTCCTTGTTGGCGGCCTTGACGCGGAACTGGTAGGTGCCGGGGTCAAGATTGGTGTAGGTCGCGAAGCGCTTGCCCGCATCGGTCACCACCCAGTCCCTGTCGAAGCCGACCAGCTGGTAGGCAAAACGGTTGCGCTGCGGCGCGGCGTAGTGCAGCGCCGCGAATTCCAGCGAGAATACGGAGTCGCCTTCGCGCAGCGACAGGGAGCTGGTGTATTCGATGGCCTGCTGCAGCACGCCCTTGTTGGCGCCGCCCTGGCCCGGCCGCACCGGCTTGTTGAAGATCTGGAAATCGGTGATGACGGCAGTCGGCGCCGAACCGTTCTCCCGCACCTCCTGCGGATCGAATGCGGTGATGCCGTTGAAGCCGCCGAAATACAGGGTGCCGTCGGCCGCGCGCAAGGCCGAGCCGTCGAAATAGGCGCCCTCGATGGTGCCGTCCACGCCGGAGTAGTTGCGCACCTGCCCGTTGCCCATGTCGAGGCGGGAGATGCCGGTATTGGTGGACAGCCACAGGTATTTCCCGCGGTCCGGCAGGATGCCGGCGATCGCATCGTCGGCCATACCATCCTTGCGCAGGAAGCGGCGGAAATGCACGCTGCCGTCGGGGCGCCGCTCCATCCGGTTCAGGCCCGCCGCGGTGCCGATCCACAGCATGCCATCGTCGTCCTCGAACAGGTAGTGCACCTCATTATGGCTCAGGCTGCCCTGGTCGTTCGGGTTGTTGCGATAGTGCGTGAAGCGGCCGGTCTTGCGGTCCAGCAGGTCAAGGCCGTTGAAGGTACCGATCCAGAGGTTGCCGCGTCGGTCTTCCAGCACCGGGCGCACTACGCTGTCGGCCATGCTGTGGATGTCGGCCGGATCGTGGCGGAAGGTGAGCACGCCGTTGCTGGACGGGTCGATGCGGTGCAGGCCATTGCGGGCGGAAGCCCAGACCATGCCGTCGCGGTCGCCGTACAGGAAGCGGATCACATCGTTTTCAGGATCGCCGTGCGACAGCATCAGCGGACCAAAGCGGCGCGCCCTGATGTCGAAGCGGCGCACGCCGTTGCGGCTGCCGACCCACAGCACATTGCGGTCGCGCGGGTCGTGCAGCAGGGCCGTGACCTGGAATTCCAGGCTATCGTTGCCGCTGCCGGTACGATACAGCACGGTCTTGCCGGTCACCGGATCGTAGTAATTGAGGCCGTCGCTGTTGCCGACCCAGACCTTGCCGTCGCCGGCGTCGAGCAAGGCGCGCACCTTGTTGTCGGTCAGCGTAAAGGGCTGGCCCGGGTCCTTGACCAGGCGCGCAAAGCCGCCGCTGCCCAGGTCGACCCGGCTGACGCCGCGATACCAGGTACCGACCCACAAGGTGCCGACGTTGTCGCGGAACAGCGAGAACACATAGTTGTCCGCGATGCTGTGCGGGTCGCCCTGCTGGTGGCGGTACTGCACGAAACGGTCGTCCGACTGGCGCCAGCGGAACAAGCCGCCAGTCTGGCTGCCGACCCACAGCGTGCCATCCTGGTCCTGGTAAATGCGCTTGACCATGCTTTGCGGCAGGCCTTCCGCCGCGCCCAGCACCCGGCGTTGCGGATATTTTCCTTCCAGCGTCCAGCGCTCGATGCCGTTCTGGGTGCCGACCCACAGCACTTGGTCGCGGTCCACCAGCAAGGACTGGGCGCCGCGCGCGCCCGCTGCCTTGAGCGGATAGTGGATGAAGGTGCGTGACCCCGTCTCCAGCATGTCGACGCCGGCCGAGGTGGCAATCCACAGCCGGCCCTGCTTGTCGCGCGCCAGGGCGTTGACCTGGTCATGGCCAAGGCTGCCCGCTTCAGCGCGATCGTGGTGGTAGATGAGGAACTTGCCCGTCGACGGATCGAAGTGCTGCAGGCCGTCGGCGGTGCCGATCCACAGGCCATCGGCGCCGTCGTCGATGATGGCTTTGATATGGCGGTTGCCGCTGCCGCGCTTTTCCGGCTCGCGCGGCAGATGGTGGCTGAACGACTGGGTCTTGGGGTCGAACAGGTCAAGGCCGCCGTCGGTGCCGACCCACATGCGGCCGCGCGGATCGAGGTGCAGCACGCCGACCCAGTTCTCGGCCAGGCTGCGCTGGTCGCCAACGATATTGCGGTAGACCGTGACCTTGTAGCCGTCAAAGCGGCTCAGGCCCGCCTGGCTGCCGAACCACATGAAGCCCTGACGGTCCTGCATGATCGCCAGTACCGACTCCTGCGCCAGGCCATCGTCCACGTCCAGCTGCTCGAAACGCA
The DNA here is from genome assembly GCF_049913285.1 of Pseudoduganella sp. S-14. Lineage (GTDB taxonomy): Bacteria > Pseudomonadota > Gammaproteobacteria > Burkholderiales > Burkholderiaceae_D > Rugamonas. Next base: position 2,168,685 of record NZ_CP183991.1, on the reverse strand, counting down.
GGGTGCGCGGCGGTGCCGCCAGCGCCGGGATGGCGAGCGTGCAAGCCAGGGCCAGTGCGGCCAAGCGCGAGATCAGTCGACGTACGTTTCCAGCCACGGGATCAGAAATGGGCAAAAGCTGCCATTTTACTATTCCTCGCCATCAGGACCCGAAAAATGCCAGGACGTCCGCGCGACGGGCCTGGGTATCGCGCTGGCCGAGCCGGATCAGTTCCTGGGTATAGCTGGCTTCAAACAGCAGGTAGGAGGCCAGCGCCGAACCGCGCGCCTCGGTGGCGCCGATCCCGGACAGCATGGTGCGAATCGGCGCCGGCAGGCTGCCGATGTGGCGCGCGGCCAGGTCGTCCAGCCGTTCGGACGGCGCGATCACCAGTAGTTCCACGGGCCGCAGCGGGGTCTTGGCCAGCAGGTCTTCCGGCAGCACGGACAAGGTCTGGTTGACGCGGTTCAAGCGTTCGATATCGACCGCCAGCCCGTCCAGGAAGATGGAGGACATGGCATGGCCGGCGATCTGGGCCAGGCTCGGGTAGCGCGGCGACTCCGTCATCTGGCGCGGCGGCTCGGTCAGGCGGCCCGCGCCGACCACCAGCACCTTCTGCGCCCCAAGGTGGATGGCCGGCGAAATCGGCGCCAGCTGGCGCATCGAACCGTCGCCGCAGTACTCCAGGTGGCCGCCCATGTACAGCGGCGTGGCCGGGAAGATGAAAGGAATCGCCGACGACGCCAGCAAGTGCTCGACGCCGATCTGGTCCTGCATCGCCACGCGCTGCATCCTTACCCAGGGTGCGATTTCGGCGGCGGTCTGGTAGAAGGTGATGTGCTGGCCGCCGGTGTAGGACGAGGCGGTGACGGCCACGGCGTGCAGCAGGCCTTCCTGCAAACAGTTGTCCAGGCGCGGCAAGTCCAGCATGCGGTGCAGCAGGTTCACCAGCGGGGTGTTGTCGAGCAGCGACTGCGGCGGCGCGGCGCGCCATTTGCGCAGCAGCCAGCCGAAGGACAGCAGCGACAGCCAGCGCGCCCCCGAACGCAGCACGCCCAGCGAATCGGCACGATAGACCTGGTTCGCTTCGAAATTGCTCCACACGTCGAGCAGTTTCTGCACGCCTTCGCCGAAATTGTCGGCGCGGCAGGCCAGCGCGGTGGCATTGATGGCGCCAGCCGAAGTGCCGCAAATGATCTGGAAGGGATTACGTGCCGGCGGCCATCCCTCTTCCCACAGGATTTCGGAGATCGCCTGCAAAACGCCAATCTGGTAAGCCGCGCGGGCGCCACCGCCCGTCAGGATCAAGCCTGTTTTCTTTTTCATGCCCATTTATCAAGGGTAACATGCTGGCTGCGGGGCGGGAATGCCTCGCGCCCTGCCCGTCCGCCGCCTGTCGCGCGCTCGTCACTCGCCGCGCACGATGCCTTCGCGGCGCGGATCGGCGCCGCCGAACCAGCCGTTCGGCGTGCGCTGCAGGCCTTGCAGGCCCGAGTTGAGTTCCACCTGGCGCACTTCGTGGCCACGCGCTTTCAGCTGCCCCACCACGTCACTTGTGAACTTGCCCGCTTCCAGCTCGGTCGGGCCATTGCGGCTGCCGAAATTGGGCAGGCTGATGGCTTGCTGCACATTGAGGTTCCAGTCAAGCGCACCGACCAGCACCTTGGCCACATAGTTGATGATGGTGGAGCCGCCCGGCGAGCCGGTGGCCAGCACCAGTTGCCTGGTCTGCCTGTCGAAGACCAGGGTCGGCGCCATCGAACTACGCGGGCGCTTGCCGGGCTGCACCCGATTGGCAATCGGGCCATTTTCGTCCACCGAATCCCAGGAGAAGTCAGTGAGCTGGTTGTTCAGCAGGAAGCCGTCGACCATCTGGCGCGAGCCGAAGGCGTCTTCCACCGAGGTGGTCATGGAAATGGCGTTGCCGTTGCCGTCCACCACCACCAGGTGCGAGGTGGAGGGCTTGTCCAGCGCGGTGTCGTCGCCCCAGGCCACTTTCACTTCGGCCGGCACGCCGGCGCGGGCGCGGCCCATCGACTTGTCGCCGATGAGGGCGGCGCGCTGGCGCAGGTAGGACTTGTCGAGCAGGCCGCTGGCGCCCTTGCCTGGCAGCGGAACAAAGTCGGTATCGGCGACGTAGCGGTTGCGGTCTGCATAGGCCAGGCGTTCCGCTTCCGTCATCAGGTGGATGGCGTCAGCCGTGATCACGCCGTTGACCGGCGCGTAGTCGCCGATCTTGCTGTTTTCAAGGATGCCGAGGATTTGCGCGATCGCCACGCCGCCGGACGATGGCGGCGGCATGCCGCACACGGTGTAGGCGCGGTAGTCGGCGCACAGCGGTTCGCGCTCCCTGGCCTTGTAGCCGCCGATGTCGGCTGCCGTCAGGCCGCCTGGATTGGTCGGGTGCCCCTGCACTTTCGCGGCGATGTCGCGCGCGATGTGCCCGCGGTAGAAGGCATCGGCGCCTTCGGCGGCGATCTCGCGCAGGGTCTTTGCCAGTGCAGGGTTTTTCAGGACATGACCCACCGGCCAGGGATTCTTGTCCTTGTCGAAGAAATAGGCGGCAGCGACCGGGTCGCGCTGCAGGTAACGCTCATTGGTCAGCAAGGCGTTCAGGCGCGGGCTGACGGCAAAGCCCTCCTCGGCCAGCTTGATGGCGGGTGCGAACAGCTTGGGCCAGGCCAGCTTGCCATGCTCCTTGTGCGCCAGTTCCAGCATGCGCAGCACGCCGGGGGCGCCGACCGAACGGCCGCCGACCACGCCTTCCGCCCGCGGCAAGGGTTTGCCATCAGCGTCCTGGAACAGGGTCTCGGTAGCAGCTGCGGGCGCGGTTTCGCGGCCATCGAAGGAACGGACCTTCTTGCCGTCCCAATGCATCATGAAGGCGCCACCGCCAATGCCGGAAGATTGCGGCTCGACCAGGGTCAGTACCAGCTGGGTGGCGATGGCTGCATCAACCGCGGAACCGCCTTGTTTCAGCATCTGGTAACCGGCTTCGGTGGCCAGCGGATTGGCCGCGGCGACCATGAATTTTTGCGCCGACCAGCCGGCCTTTTCCTGCCAGCCGGTGGCGATTTCAGGAGCGCGGTTGTCTTGAGCGTGGAGCGGGAGGGTGCAGAGCAGTGCTGCGGCGAGGGCGAGGGCTTTCATCCGGCCATGCTACACCAAAACCGGTAAACCAGGTGCCGACCCAAGGGTCAGAACCGACCTGCGGCAGCCGCGTGGCGGGTCTGTCCCTTGGGTCAGACCCAGATTTACCGGTTTTACTTCGGCTGCATGCGAATCGCACCATCCAGGCGAATCGTCTCGCCATTCAGCATGGTATTTTCGATAATGGACTTCGCCAGCGCAGCGTATTCGAACGGCTTGCCCAGCCGTGGCGGGAACGGCACCATCTTGCCCAGCGCGTCCTGCACTTCCTGCGGCATGCCCAGCAACATCGGGGTCTCAAAGATCCCCGGCGCGATAGTCATCACGCGAATGCCGGAACGCGACAGGTCGCGCGCCATCGGCAGGGTCATGCCTGCCACGCCAGCCTTGGACGCGCCATAAGCCGCCTGCCCGATCTGGCCATCAAACGCCGCCACCGATGCGGTATTGATGATCACACCGCGCTCGCCCCACTCCGCCGCTTCGGTCTTGCCCATGGCATCAGCCGCCAGGCGGCACATATTGAAGGTGCCGACCAGGTTGATATTGATGGTGCGCGCGAAGGATTCCAACGGATGCGGGCCATCCTTGCCCACGGTCTTGATGGCCGGCGCCACGCCGGCGCAGTTGACCAGGCCACGCAAGGTGCCCATGGCGGTAGCTGCTGCCACCACGGCCAGGCCGTCGGCTTCCGATGTGACGTCGCATTTGACGAATTTGGCTGCTCCCAGGTCTGCCGCCAGCTTTTCACCGGCCTCCACCTGCACGTCCGCCAGCACAACCTTGCCGCCGTTGTCGACGATCATGCGGGCGGTCGCTGCGCCCAAACCCGATGCGCCGCCGGTGATGATGAATACTTGGTCCTTGATCTGCATGCTTTGTCTCCCCTATTCACTTTACGTTACGTAAACGTCAATCGAGGCGTATTGTAGCCGAAATCAATAGCAAGTCATCCATCCCCCGCTTTGCGCACACACTTTTCCTGCCGGGCTGATGACCTGGCCGGGCGGTCCGTGATAATAGGTGCCGCTGGCATCGCGGCAGCCGCCGGCATCGCACTGGACCGGGATGGGCGCGCTGGGACCGGGCAGCGGCGTGGTTGGCGGCAAGACCGCGCCTGGCGGCAGCGACGGCTGCCCTGCGCGCGGCAACTGGGCGATCGCCGCCGGCGCGGCATGCGGATCGCGCCTGGTCAGCATGGGCGCCCAGGTCAGCGAGGGATCGGGGGCCGGCGCGATGCGCGGCGTCGGGGTAACGGTGAGCGGCACCGGGCGGCGCGGCATGGCCTTGCGGGCGGGCGCCGTGCGGCAGGGTTCCTGCAGCAGGTGCTTGCCATCGGCGCTGAGCCGGCATTCCGGCAAACGCCGGTATTCTTCAAGGGATTCGGCGCCGGCGGCCGGAGCGGAAAGCCCGGCGGCCAGCGCCAGCAGGAGTGGTAAATTCATGGTGCCCTCCGCAGCGTACCGCCATCATACGCCGCAGAGGGTGGAAGCGGCGCGGCTTACTTCGCCGCCGGTGCCTCGCTGGACGCTGGCGCCGGCACCTCGGCCGTAGCCGGGGCCGTAGCCGGGGCGGCAAGCGGTGCGGCCACCGGCGCGGCAACCTGCGGCGCCGCAGCCGAAGCCGGAGCCACCACCTGTTGCTGCGCCTGCATCGGCGCCATGGTCACCGACAGGATGCCGGTGGCCGGCAGCAGCGGCACCAGCAGCAGCGCCACGATGTTGATGATCTTGATCAGCGGGTTGACGGCCGGGCCGGCAGTATCCTTGTATGGGTCGCCCACGGTATCGCCGGTCACCGCCGCCTTGTGCGCGTCGGAGCCCTTGCCGCCATGGTTGCCGTCCTCGATATACTTTTTCGCGTTATCCCAAGCACCGCCGCCGGTAGTCATCGAGATCGCCACGAACAGGCCGGTGATGATGGTGCCCATCAGCAGGCCGCCCAGCGCGCGCGGCCCAAGCAGCATGCCGACCAGGATCGGTACCAGCACCGGCAGCAGCGAAGGCGCGATCATTTCCTTGATGGCGGAAGCGGTCAGCATGTCGACGGCCTTGTCGTACTGCGGCTTGCCGGTACCGTCCATGATGCCCTTGATGTCGCGGAACTGGCGGCGTACTTCCACCACCACGGCGCCGGCAGCGCGGCCCACGGCTTCCATGGCCATCGCACCGAACAGGTAAGGAATCAGGCCGCCGATGAACAGGCCCACGATCACCATCGGGTCGGACAGGTCGAACGACATCGACATGTTGCGCGACTCCAGCGCGTGCGTGTAGTCGGCAAACAGCACCAGCGCAGCCAGGCCGGCGGACCCGATCGCATAGCCCTTGGTCACTGCCTTGGTGGTGTTGCCCACGGCATCCAGCGGGTCGGTAATGGCACGCACGGAATCCGGCATCCCCGACATTTCTGCGATGCCACCAGCGTTGTCGGTGATCGGACCGTAAGCGTCCAGCGCCACCACGATACCGGCCATCGACAGCATCGAAGTCGCCGCAATCGCAATGCCGTACAGGCCGGCGAGCTTGAAAGAAACCAGGATCGCCACGCACACGGCAAGCACCGGCCACGCTGTCGATTTCATCGACACGCCCAGGCCCGCAATGATATTGGTGCCGTGGCCGGTGGTGGAAGCTTCCGCGATGTGGCGCACCGGCGTGAATTCGGTGCCGGTATAAAACTCGGTGATGTAGACCATCAGCCCGGTCAGCACGATGCCGACCACGGTCGCGCCCAGCATCTTGTAGCGCATGTCGTCGTCCGGCCACACCATCCAGGTCACAATCACGAAGCCGATCAGCGACAGGCCGGCGGCCCACCACAGGCCCGTGTACAACGCCGACATGATCTTCTTGCCCGGTTTCGCCTTGACCATCGAGCAACCGATGATGGAACCGATGATGGAGACCGCGCCCAGCAGCATCGGATAGATGGCCGCTTGCGCCGGAGCGCCGGTGATCATCAGCGCGCCAAGCAGCATGGTCGCGATCAGGGTCACCACATAGGTTTCAAACAGGTCGGCCGCCATGCCGGCGCAGTCGCCCACGTTATCGCCCACGTTGTCGGCGATCACTGCCGGGTTGCGCGGATCGTCCTCGGGAATGCCCGCCTCCACCTTGCCCACCAGGTCGGCGCCGACGTCAGCGCCCTTGGTGAAGATGCCGCCGCCCAGGCGGGCAAAAATCGAGATCAGGGAAGCCCCGAAGGCCAGGCCGATCATCGGCTTCAGCACTTCATGCACGTTGTGCGCCGGGTCGGGCGCGGCCGGGGCGCCCATTACAGTGAGCACCCAGTAGAAACCGGCCACGCCCAGCAGGCCCAGGCCGACCACCAGCATGCCGGTGATGGCGCCGCCCTTGAAGGCGACGTTGAGCGCTTCGTTCATGCCCACCGACGCAGCCTGCGCGGTACGCACGTTGGCCCGCACCGACACATTCATGCCGATAAAGCCGCAAGCGCCCGATAGCACGGCGCCAAGAAGGAAGCCGATGGCGGTCTTCATATCGATCGCCGCCCCGATGGCTACCAGCAGAACAACACCGACGATGCCGATGGTGCGGTACTGGCGTGCCAGGTAGGCCGCCGCACCTTGCTGGATGGCTGTCGCGATTTCCTGCATGCGGGCATTGCCCGCGTCCTGTCCAAGAATCCAGCTGCGCGCCCACAGACCGTATACAACCGCGAGCACGCCGCACGCAATCGCGAACCACAAACTTGCTGCCATAGATTGCCCCCTTACGTTATTAGAATCAAAAGCCACAAAACGAACTCGGTACGACCGAACTACGTACTGCAAAACTTTGACACTTCACGGCCAGGGGGCCGCGCAACGGGCGCGCGCCCGCAATGAAAAAGCGGGCCAGGAGCCCGCTTGGTGTGATTTAGCTGTTCAGCGCCGCGAACGCGCGGTCGCGAATCTCTTCGACTGGACCAACGCCTTCGATCTTGCGATATTTCGGCGCACCAGGCTGGCCCGATTTGGCCCACTCGCCATAGTAGCCAAGCAGGACTTCGGTCTGGTTGTGGTAAACGTCCAGGCGTTTCTTGACGGTTTCTTCCTTGTCGTCGTCGCGCTGCACCAGGTCTTCGCCGGTGACGTCGTCCTTGCCTTCGACTTTAGGAGGATTGAATTTGACGTGGTACACGCGGCCCGAAGCCGGATGGCTGCGGCGGCCGCTCATGCGTTCGACGATCTGGTCGTCCGGCACGGCGATTTCCAGGACGTAGTCGATTTTGACGCCTGCATCCTTCATCGCGTCGGCTTGCGCGGTGGTACGCGGGAAGCCGTCAAACAGGTAGCCATTGGCGCAATCGGCCGCTTTCAGGCGGTCTTTCACCAGGCCGATGATGATGTCGTCCGAAACCAGTTGGCCCGCGTCCATCACTTTTTTAGCGGCCAGGCCCAGTTCAGTACCTTCCTTGATTGCCGCACGCAGCATGTCGCCGGTGGAAATCTGAGGGATGTTGTACTTTTCCTTGATGAAGTTGGCCTGGGTGCCCTTACCGGCTCCTGGTGCTCCTAACAGAATGAGACGCATGAATGTTCCTAAACGATTTAATAATAATTTTTGATGATGCCTTAGCCACCTTGCTAGAAACTTACCACAGAAGTTGGCTTATCCGCCACTTTTGTAGAGTGCTTGTACACGCGCCAGGTCTTCCGGGGTATCCACACCGGCGGCCGGGGCGGAATCGGTCACGTGTACGGCAATGGGATATCCATGCCACAGGACGCGCAGCTGCTCCAGGGCTTCAATCCCTTCCAGCGGCGACACTTCCAGCGCCGGATAGGCCTGCAGGAAGTCATTTCTATAGGCGTACAGCCCAATATGGCGCAAGGGCACGTAGCCGGCCGGCAGGGCCGACTTGTCCTTGGCGAAGGCATCGCGGTGCCACGGGATGGTGGCACGGCTGAAATACAGTGCGCGGCCCTGCTTGTCCAGCGCCACCTTCACCACGTTCGGGTTGAAGGCGTCCGCCGCATCGTGCAGCGGGTGAGCGCAGGTGGACATCGGCACGTCGGCGCCGATGCGGGCGGCAGCAGCCTGCAGCAGTTGCGGCTCGATCAGGGGCTCGTCGCCCTGCAGGTTGACCACGACGGCGTCGGCCGGCAAATTCATGGCGCGCGCCACTTCGGCGATGCGGTCGGTGCCGGACGGGTGGTCGGCACGGGTCATGAAAGCTTCGATGCCGTGCTGTTCGCAGGCTTCTTTAATAGAGGCGTGGTCGGTGGCGACGACGATGCGGGCCGCACCGGCTTCTTTCGCGCGTTCGGCCACGCGCACCACCATCGGCTTGCCACCGAGGTCGGCCAGTGGCTTGTTGGGCAGGCGGGTCGAGGCCAGGCGGGCCGGGATGATGACGATAAAGGACACCGCTTACTCCGCGGTGTCTGGCAGGGAGCGCGCTTCGTCGGCCCACATGATCGGGATGCCGTCGCGGATCGGGTATGCCAGGCGATCGCCTTTGCAAATCATTTCCTGGGCTTTTTTGTCGTACTCCAGAGGGCCCTTGCACACAGGGCAGACCAGGATATCAAGCAGGCGTGCGTCCACGTAGTTTCTCCACAATTTGATCGGCCAGCGCCGCGTCGATGCGAGCGCTGACTGGAACGACCCAGATTCTTGGGTCGTTGCGACATTCTTCAATTTGCCAGCATTTTACTGCATCCTTCTCCGTCACCAGAATAAAGTCGGCCTCGATATTGGCGAAAGGACGGTCTTGAAAGTCGTGATGGTCTGGCAGCGGCAACTCGACCGGCGCGATTCCCGCCGCGCGCAGCATGCCGAAAAAGCGGGCGGGATTGCCGATGCCCGCCGCCGCAACCACGCGCAGCCCGGCCCCCTGCCCCGCTGGCGGCGCTGCGCGAGCAGCCAACTCGGCCAGCGTCATGCGCTCATTGCGGTCGCCCAGGCGCTCGGCGACGTCGCCGGCCAGGCGCATCTGCCATGGCTCCCCGTCGGCAGCGCCCGGCGGCGCAACGGCAGAGGAAAGAGCCGCCGTCAGCTGCGGCGCATTGACTACGGTGAAATCGCGTTGGCGGGAGGGCGGCTCGCGCAAGGGGCCGGCCGGCAACGTCCAGCCATTGCCGACGCCGCGGCCGTCAAAGAGCACGATTTCCACATCGCGCGCCAGGGCGTAATGCTGCAAGCCGTCATCGGTGACGATCACGTTGACTTCGGGATGGGCCGCCAGCAAGGCACGCCCAGCCGCGGCGCGTGCCCGGCCGACAAACACCGGGCAGCCGGTGCGGGCCGCAATCAGGACCGGCTCATCGCCCACCTCGGCCGGCGTCGACCCGGCGCCGACTTCGCGCGGGGCGGCGTCCTTGCTGCCAAACCCGCGCGAAACAACGCCCGGCCGCAAGCCCGCCGCACGCAGTGCGTCAACCAGCCAGATGGTCAGCGGCGTCTTGCCCGTGCCGCCAATGAAAATATTCCCTACCACGACGACCGGCACCGGCAAGCGCTCGGCATGCGAGACGCCAGCCGCATACAAGCCGCGGCGCATGGCGGCCAGCCCCCTGAACAGCAGGGACAAGGGCCAGAGCGCACAGGCCAGCGCGCCCCGCCGCAACCACTCGCGCGAGAACGTCGTCTCGAGGGAAGAGGCCATTACCTGGCCTGGGCGGTCTGTGCCTCGAAGGTGACGCGCTCGAAGCCAGCCACGCGCGCCGCTTCCATCACGTTGATCACCATCTGGTGCATCGCGAACTGGTCGGCGTTGATCTTGACGATCGGGTTGGCATCCTTGGTGGCAGCCTTCATCTGCTCGGCCAGGCCGGCTACATCGTGGAACGCAACCGGCGTGCCGTTGATGGTGTAGTTGCCCTTGGCATCCACGGTCACGTTCAGGTCATTCGGCTGCTCCACCGTCTTTTCCGCGTCCGCAGTCGGCAAGGTGATTTTCAGCTCGGTGAACTTGCTGTAAGTGGTGGTGATCATCAGGAAGATCAGGATCACCAGCAGCACGTCGATAAACGGGATCAGGTTGATCTCGGGATCTTCGCGCTTCTGGCCTCGGCGGAAATTCATCGCCATAAACTGATCCCTCGCTTACTTGCGGGAGTTGTGGACTACGTCCACGAACTTGACCGCCTGCTGCTCCATGTCGATGACGAAGGAGTCAACCAGGGCGCGGAAGTGGCGATAGAACACCAGGGTCGGCATCGCGATCGCCAGGCCGAAACCGGTGTTGTACAGCGCCACCGAAATACCGTGCGCCAGTTGCGCAGGGTTGGCGCCGGCGGAATTCTGGGAACCGAAGATCTCGATCATGCCGACCACGGTACCGAACAGGCCCATCAGCGGTGCCAGGGTAGCGATGGTGCCGAGGGTGGTCAGGAAGCGCTCCAGCTCGTGCGCCACGGCGCCGCCCGCCTCTTCAATCGACTCCTTCATCACATCGCGTGGAGCGTTGACATTACGCAACGCTGCCGAAAGAACAACGCCCAGCTGGGACGATTTTTCCAGCTTGGTGATGATGTCGTTATTGATGTTTCCGCTGCGATAGACGCGAACCACCTCGTCCAGCAGTGTCTTCGGAATGATGCGCGAACGGCGCAGATACATCAGGCGCTCAACGATCAGAGCAAGGGCAACGATGGAAGCGATCAGCAGAGGCCAGATGGGCCAGCCGGCGGCCTGGAAAATTGCGAGCAAGACATACTCCTAAGAAAGAAAACCTAAACGCGCAATGTAGCGTGTCGAGAGCTATCAGGCAAGTGTGCGCATTCTACACATTTTCTGTGGACAACATTGTTAGCAATCCAGCCATTTCGCACTAAACCCATGATTTGATAATGATTTTTCCTAATGCAAAAATTTTCATCAGCTTCGCTCAGCGCAGTTCTACACATATTCTGTGGACAAAATTGTGGGGAATGGCGGCTTTTATATGCTAAGCCTTTGAAAGAAAAGCGAATTATTCTCAAGCACAAAAAATGCGCATTGGCACTTTTCCTGCTTTTGCCCATCTGTGCACTTCTTCACATATTCTGTTGATAAGATTGTTAGCAAGGCTATGCTTGAGGGGTAAAGTACTTGATCTATAAGGGTTTTCTTGCCGTGCGTAAAAATCTCGCACGCAGATTTCCCGATGCATTCCAGGCACATTTTCAGCGAAATACACAAATTCTGTGGACAAGAGTGTGAGCAAGGCGACAGGAGATGGCGCAAGTCTTTGATATGGAAAGACAATCACTTCGAGCTGAAATTTTAGGCAGCACTTTCCCCACAGCTTCTGTGGATAAAATTGTTAGCAAGGGACAGACTGGAGTGCCAAGTCATTGATTTCTAAAATGAAAGTTACCCTGCAAACATTTTCATCACGCAAGATTTCGGTCGGAAGAAGTTCCTCACACATTCTGTGGATATCTTTGTGCGTAACAGCCATGCGCTAGCGCAAAGTCTTTGATCTATAAGGAAATTCAACGATTGCCCGCTTATGTAGCATTGGCGTTTACCCTTAATAATCATGTGTTTACAAAAAATACTTGCGATATGAAGTGATATATGACATAAGCATGACCGCTTTCAAAAAGTGTGGACAGATCCATGATCAATAGCCCCGAACCCAACCAGGTCATTTCAGTCAGCGCCCTCAACCAGGCAGTTGCGCGCCTGCTGGAGCGCTCTTTCCCCTTGCAGTGGATATCTGGGGAAATCTCGAATTTCACACGCGCCAGTTCAGGCCATTGGTATTTCACCCTGAAAGATGATGCCGCCCAGGTGCGCGCCGTCATGTTCCGCGGCCGCGCCCAGTACGCCGGATTCGTGCCGCGCGAAGGCGACAGGGTCGAAGTGCGGGCCCTGGTCACCCTGTACGGCCCACGCGGCGACTACCAGATCAATGTAGAGGCAATCCGCCGGGCCGGCGTCGGGTCCCTGTTCGAAGCCTTCCAGCGCCTCAAGGAGCGCCTGGCGGCGGCGGGCCTGTTCGACAGCGAGCGCAAACGCGCCCTACCCCTGTTCCCGCGCACCATCGGCATCGTCACCAGCCCCCAGGCGGCCGCCCTGCGCGACGTGCTGATTGCGTTGCGCCGCCGGGCGCCGCATGTCAACGTAGTGCTCTACCCTGCCCTGGTGCAGGGCCAGCAAGCAGGCGCCCAGATTGCGGCCGCCATTGAAGCCGCCTCGCGACGCGCCGAATGCAACGTGCTGCTGGTGGTGCGAGGTGGCGGCAGCATGGAAGACCTGTGGTGCTTCAACGAGGAAGTGGTGGCTTACGCCGTCGCCAATTGCACTGTGCCGGTTGTGTCCGGAGTTGGCCACGAAACCGACTTCACCATTTGCGACTTTGCCGCCGACGTGCGTGCTGCCACGCCAACCGCCGCAGCCGAACTGGCGGCAACGCCGCGTGCCGACTGGCTCGGTTCCTTGCGCGCCGATGCCACCGACCTGCGCCGCGCCATGCGCCGCGCCCTCAGCGACGCCACGCAGACGCTGGACAACCTGCAGCGCCGCCTGCTCAGTCCGACGGCCCGCATCGCCCAGCAGCGCATGCAGTTGCAAAGCCTGTCCACCGCCATGATGCACGCAACGCGCAACCCGCTGCAGCAGGCCCGCTTCACGGTCGACCGGCTGGCCGGCCGCCTGGCCGCGCGCAAGCCCGACGCGAGCAAGGCACGTGCCGCCATGGAAGCCTTGCAGCATCGCGCCGGCGCCAGCATGCGCGCGCAACTGCTGCAGCGGCGCGATGCCCTGAATGCGCTGTCGGCGCAACTGGAATTACTGAATCCCCAGCGCACGCTGGAGCGCGGCTACGCCATCGTCACCGATGCCGCCGGCGCCGTACTGCGCGACCCGGCGCATATCAAACCGGGGCAGCCGCTGGGCGTCCGCCTGGCCGAAGGCAGCGCCCAAATCGGCGTGGCCAACGTGCAACCGACGCTTACCTAGCGTTCGTATTAGAATAGTGGCCGTTTCGGCAAAAATAACTTTTCGTCTCAATCAAAAGGAAACATTCATGGAACATACCCTGCCACCACTGCCGTATGCGATGGACGCACTGCAGCCGCACATCTCCAAGGAAACCCTGGAATTCCACTACGGTAAGCATCACCAGGCTTATGTCACCAACCTGAACAACCTGATCAAGGGCACCGAGTTCGAAAACCTGTCCCTGGAAGAGATCGTGAAGAAGTCTTCCGGCGGCGTGTTCAACAACGCAGCCCAAGTGTGGAACCACACCTTCTACTGGAACTGCATGGCTCCCAACGCCGGCGGCGCACCAGCTGGTGCCCTGGCTGACGCCATCAACGCCAAGTTCGGCTCCTTCGACAACTTCAAGGCAGAATTCACCAAGTCCTGCGTGGGCAACTTTGGTTCTGGCTGGACCTGGCTGGTGAAGAAGGCTGACGGCTCCGTCGAGATCGTCAACACCTCCAACGCCGCCACCCCGCTGACCGGCGCCGACAAGCCGCTGCTGACCTGCGACGTGTGGGAACACGCGTACTACGTCGATTACCGCAACGCACGTCCTAAGTACGTTGAAACGTTCTGGAACCTGGTGAACTGGAACTTCGTGGCCCAGAACTTCGCTTGATCGCGGTTCTTCGCCCCATCAAAAAGCCCGCCACGAAGCGGGCTTTTTTTCGACCCAACTCGAGGTCAATTCGGGGTCAGGTCTGTCATTCGGACAGCTAGCGCTCTCATTTGATATTTCTCAATACGCAAATTCCACCGAATTTGCATATTGAGATTTCTCAAACAAGTCGTGCAGGTGTCCAAATGACAGACCTCGTATATTGAATCTGCACCTTTGGAAGAAGATATTAGGATTCTGAAGGCGGCGGGGCAAGGTCTCACCGAACAGAGTGGAAGCCATTGAGCTTGTGGGTCAGATAGGTGACCTTGCCCACTTGTTCATCTGGACGCCGGACGGTATCTTAGGTCGCCCCTTGGGTAAGCCTGCATACGAGAAAGGTGGACGAGATGAATACGCCGGTCGTAGGGATTGATGTCAGCAAGCGTAAGTTGGATGTAGCCTTGCTAGTTGATGGCAAAGTCAAGGCGAAAGCAGTTCCGAACTCCCAAGAAGGATTCGCAGAGCTGGAAGTCTGGCTGAACAAGCAGAAGATTTCTCTGCTGGAAACCCATATTTGCCTTGAGTCGACAGGCGTCTATAGCGAACCTATCGCCCTGTATTGGTTTGACAAAGGGATTAAAGTCAGCTTGGTCAATCCGAACTGCATCAAAAGTTTTGGCAGCAGCGAGAATATCCGCAACAAGAACGACCAAGTTGATGCTGGATTAATTGCTCGCTACTGTGCAGCGATGGCGCCGCCATCTTGGGATGCGCCATCACGTGAACAGCGCCAGTTACGGGCCTGGGGCAACAGGCTGACTGCACTTCAAGATATGCGCCAGCAGGAGTTGAATCGTTTAGAAGCGCATGAAACAGCCAAACAACAGGATGTTATCCCTCATGTCCAGGCTCATATCAAATGGCTGGATGCGCAAATTGCGCAAATAGCACGGGATATCGACGATCACATTGACCGCCATCCAGGGCTTAAACAGGATGCAGAGCTCATTGAAAGCATTCCCGGGCTAGGCCGTACGACAGCGGTAAAGGTCTTAGGCCACGTGGGGGATGTTCGGCGCTTCGGAAATGCGAAGGCGCTTGCAGCGTTCATCGGGGTCACACCCAGGCAACGACAATCCGGAACCTCAATACGAGGCCGGACAATGATGACTCGTATGGGGAACAAACACCTGCGAGCAGCTTTATTCCTGCCAAGCCTCGTTGCAAAACGTCACAACCCTATCCTGAAGCAGTTTGGCCAACGTTTAGAGGCCAACGGCCTCTCCAAAATGGCCGTCGCCGGCGCAATTATGCGCAAGTTAGTGCACTTGATTTACGGGGTAGTTAAGTCAGGCAAGCCCTTTGACCCGAAATACATGGAAAAAAGGCTTGCCGTCCAAGACGGTATCTGACCCCGAATTGAAGAATCAATAGCGCGGCTTGACGCTGATCACGACTTTGCCGAAGTGGCTGCCGGATGCGAGGTGCTGGTAGGCCTCGCGCGCCTCGTGGATGTCGAACACGCGGTCCACCACCGGCTTGATGTTGCGCTGGGAGACCAGGCGCGACAAGTCTTCCTGCATCTTGCGGCTGCCGACGTAAATGCCGCTCATGCTTTTGCCGCCAATGACAATGCCGAGCAGTTGAACGCTGGTTTCGAAGCCGCCGCCCAAGCCGCCAATCACGGCCACCTTGCCGCCCATGCCAGCCGAGGCAATCGAGCGCGCCAGCGTATCCTGTCCCCCCACTTCCAGCACCAGGTCGACGCCCTGGCCGTTGGTGGCGCGCAGCACTTCTTCCTGCCATTCAGGCGTCTTGCGGTAGTTGATCAACACGTCGGCGCCCAGGGCACGTGCCCGTTCCAGCTTGGTGTCGCTGGACGAGGTGACGATGGTGCGTACGCCCGCCGCCTTGGCCAGTTGCAGCGCCCACACCGACACGCCGCCGGTACCCAGCAACAGCACCGTATCGCCAGCTTTCACGCCGCCTTCCACGAACAGCGCATTCCAGGCCGTGACGCCGGCGCAGGTCAGCGTGGCTGCTTCTTCATAACTCAGGTGCGCCGGCACCGCGACCAGTCCGCCTTCCTTGATCACCAGTTCTTCGGACAGCACGCCATTGCTACCTGCGCCCAGCGTCACTGCCGTCTTGCCGGGCGTGACCTTGCCCTCTTCCCACTCAGGGAAAAATGTGGTCGCTACGCGGTCGCCGACGCGGAAACGTTCAACGCCCGGGCCTACCTCGACCACTTCGCCGGCCGCGTCGGAACCCGGCAC
Organism: Pseudoduganella sp. S-14; assembly: GCF_049913285.1. Classification (GTDB taxonomy): domain Bacteria; phylum Pseudomonadota; class Gammaproteobacteria; order Burkholderiales; family Burkholderiaceae_D; genus Rugamonas. Next base: position 2,152,752 of record NZ_CP183991.1, on the reverse strand, counting down.
CACTGCGCCTTCGCCGCTGGTCGGGTAAGTACCCTGCGCCACCATCAGGTCGCGATAATTCAGCGAAACCGCGCGCACCTTTACGCGGACCTCGTGGTATTGCAGTTCACGTTTCTGCAGCTTGACGGCTTCCAGGCTGTCGATACCGCCGCCGGGGGTGATTTGGTATGCATGCATTTGGATCTCCTTACAAGTTGTGGTTAAGTGAGAAGAACTATATAGTTTCCACGTGATCCACAGTGGTGGAGTTTTATCGACAGATTGTCGCCTAAAGGGAAACAATATGAATGAACGCCTGAATGGCATCAACGTCTTCGTGCAGGCCGTGGAGGCAGGCAGCTTTTCGGCGGCGGCCACGCGGCTGCACCAGACCCGTTCCGCCGTGGCCAAGGCCATCGCGCGACTGGAAGAACGGCTGGGCGTGCGCCTGTTCCATCGCACCACGCGCAGCCAGGCCCTGACCGAAGCGGGCCAGTCCTATTACGAGCGCTGCGTGCGCGCTCTTGCCGAACTGGATGCAGGCGAAGCCTGCATCGGTACCGGCCGTAGCGAGCCGACCGGCCGCTTGCGCATCAGCGTGCCGGTGCTGTTCGGCCGGCAGTTTGTGGCGCCGCTGATGATGGACCTGGCCCAGCGCTACCCGCAACTGACCATCGATATCTCGTTCAGCGACCGGGTGGTAGACCTGCTGGATGAAGGCTTCGATCTGGGCCTGCGCGTCGGTCCGCTGCCGAACAGTACCAGCCTGGCTGCGCGCCCCCTGGGCCAGCAGCGCATGCTGATCTGCGCCGCGCCCTCCTATCTGCAGGCGCACGGCGAACCACGGGACGTACAGCAAGTCTGCGAGCGCGATGGCATCCTGTACTCGCGCGGACGCGTGGTGAAAGAATGGACGGTCGCCATGGCGGACGGCCGCACGCACGACCTGCTGCCGCGGCAGCGCATGCTGGTGGATGACTTGCAGGTGATTGCCGACGCGGCAGCGCGCGGCATGGGCCTGGCCTGGCTGCCCTGCTGGCTGGTGGCCCCGTATGTGAAACGGGGCGAACTGAAGGTGCTGTTCGATTGCGGCGAAATGGAAGCCTCGCGCATGCACCTGGTGTGGCCCCATACGCCCTACATGCCCGCCAAGCTGCGGGTCGCAATCGACACGCTGCTTGAAGTTACGCCGATCTACCTGGCGAGCGCGGAGGAGAACCCCGCGATCCCGCTGGCGGCAGATCACCTGCGCCAGCGCCGGGAGCGGCCGAGCGCATGAAAAAGGGCGTTGCCGGTGTGAACCGAGCAACGCCCTGTATGGCTAGCGGGGTCTTCTTGACCGTCGAGCCTTACATCCTCCAGCGCAAGGCTGCCGAGACCGAACGTCCGATCTGGACCGTGCCGAAATTGGTCAACTGCGCGTTACCCGCATTGCCGAAGTGGTAGTACTGCTGCTGCATTTCGTTCGTCAAGTTGACGCCACTGATATCGAACGACATGTTGTCGTTGATTTTGTAGGAGATTTGCATGTCCACGCTCTTTTCCGGATGACGCCAGATACCAATCGGATTGGCAAACAAGGCGGCTTCGTTCCGGTCCAGGAAGCCCGAGCGCCAGACATAGGACAAGCGCGCGCTGACCGGGCCCTTTTCGTACGCCAGAGTGGCGTTGTAGGAGCTCTTGGACACGCCGAAGAACGGCGTCTCGAGTTGCGAGACGATGACGCCGGCATCATTGGCGTCAGGCACGTTCTGCGAGGAGGTCAGGCGCGTATAGCTGCCCTGGACGCCCAGGCCGTCCAACAGGCTCGGCAGCCCCTTCGGGAAGTAAATGAAGCCGAGCTCGGCGCCCTTGATCGTGCCGTTGGAGGCGTTGACCGGCGAGTTGATGACGTAGTCATAGCCGTTCGTATGGTCGCCGCCCGAGGTCGAGTTGCGGAACGGGTCGTTGGCCGGATCGACGTGAACCTTGTGACGCAAGCTCACGACCAGGCCGTCGATCTTGCGCTGGAACAGCGTGCCGTAGAATGCGCTGTCTTTCTGGAAATACCACTCGGCTGTCAGATCGAGGTTCTTGGAGTGCGTCGGTTTCAGGTCCGGATTGCCGCCGCTGCCCGAGCCATAACCCACCTTGGAAACGTCGTCGTTGAGCTGCAAGATAGGATTCAGATCGCCGAAGCTCGGGCGGCGCAGGGTTTCACCATAGTTGAAGCGCAGCACGACGTCCTTGGATGGATCGTAAATCAGGGTCATGCTGGGCAGGACCTTGCTGGCCGACTTGCTGGCATTGGACGAGGTCACCGCCTTGGTGGTGGGATCAACCTTATAGAAGGTCATGTCGGTATCGACCTTGACATAGCGCACGCCGAAATTGCCGCGCAGGCGGTGGCCGAACAGTTCGTTCTGGGTATTCCCCATCAGGAAGAGGTTGTTCGTCTTTTCATCGACCTCGAACGTCTTCTGCAGGCTCAGTTTGTCGGTCGTCAGGAAGTTCGCATCGACCGAGTTATAGAGCTTGCGCCAGTCGTCGATGTGGTCGCGGATGTAGTAGGCATTCGGCTCCACCCATGAGCGCGGAACGTCCGAGATGTCCGTGCCGAAGTTCGAGTTGGTGGAGGAATACGCCGGACCCAGCGAGGCGAGCGTGCGGCCCAGGTTGCCCGATTGCGTCCGGTTGGCCTCCGACGCCTTGCGGTCGTCGAAGCGCACGCCGAACTGGATCGTCTCCAGTGCGCCCCAGTTGGCATCGTAGACGCCCGCCAGATTGGCCGTCGCGGCGCTGCCTTTGTTGCGATTGGCGTTATCGAAGAATTGCGCAACATTCCACTTGGCCGGGTCGGTCAGTTCGGCATCGTCGTTGAAATGGAACGCAGTGTTGTTGCCGCCGGCATTGAAGTCGACGTTGATCGACGGTGCAACGCGATCAATCCGGGTGGCCGTGAATTCCGAGTGATAGGTGCTGGATTGGTACGACAGGTCACCTTCCAGCCTCAGGCGATCGCCAAGATCCCACTTGCCGTTCAGGGCATAGATGCGGGAATCGGTTGCCGACGTGGTGTAGTCGCCGCTGTTGAAACCATAGACGTTATTGACTTGACGGCTCTTGATAACGTTCGTTCCCGGGAACGTCGTAATCGTCCCCGCAGGGTTGCTGCCGAGATCCCCCCACCAGTCAACAAAGCTGAACAGCAAGCGGTTGAAGGACTTGTCACGGTACCCGTTGTACATCGATTCGAAGGTGTAGACCGAATCGGCGTTCGGTTTCCACTGCAAGGCGAGATTGGCGGCAGGACGCTTTCGCTCCCCCTGGACGTCGCTCTGGAAAACAGCGTCACGCGCGAGGTAGTAAGGATAAGCTTTGCCGTTGAAATCCAGCTTTGAACCCTCTGCCATCGGCAAGCCGGCATGGGTGCCTGGCGTCCAGATCTTGTTGTCGAAGATGCGCTGCAAGGGCGTGTAACCTGGAGGAACTTCGGCGGCATTGGGGCTGGTGAACGGCACCATGGCACCCGGGGTCACGCTTTCATTGCGGTAATTCGTCTTGTTGGCCGACAGATTGACCAGGGCGCCGATTTCGCCGACGCCGGTCTGCCAGCGGTTGCTTAACATGCCGCTGAGCTGCGGGTTGGCCTTTTTCGCGGGATCGAGATAGGTTTCACGCACCGACAGCGAAGCTTTTGGCCCCTTGAAATCGAACGGCCGCAGCGACTTGACGTCAACCTGGCCTGCAATGCCGGTGTCCAGCTGGCTGGCGTCGCGCGTCTTGTAGACGTCGATCTGACGCACCAGGGTCGAAGGGATGTCCTGCAGCGCAACCTGGGTGCCCGACGCGGTGAAGATATTGCGGCCGTTCCAGGTGGTTTGCACGTCCGGCAGGCCACGAATGGACAAGGTGCCGACTTCGCCGCCGGAACGGTTGGTGACCTGGATCCCTGTCACGCGCTGCAGCGCTTCAACGACATTATTATCGGGCAGCTTGCCGATGTCTTCGGCAACGACCGATTCCAGGACCTGGTCGCTGGTGCGCTTGATCGCCAGGCTCTTGATCATCGATGCCTTGACGCCGGTGACGATCACGGTCGCGTTGTCAGCCGGCTCCTTTTTTTCGGCGACGACGTCAGGATTGGCCTGCGCGGCTTCCTGCGCCCAGACCGATGCGCTGCTCAGCAGGCCAGTGGCCAGCATGCAGGCGACGGTGGTTTTCAAATTTAACTGGTGTTGCATGTGCGGTCTCCCTGAGTTGGTTTTTGTTAAAACCGAATGTAGGGGATCAAGCGGGATGCAATCCAATTAAATCTTTTCCGACTTTAATACCAGTTTTGATATCGAGCAGCGGCGCGGCCCAGGGAAGAAAGCACGTTCGTGCCGCTTCCCGGCCCTCCCTGCCGGGGTGGGTTGTAGTCTTGTAGCAACAGCCTTTAGCTGCCGCGTTCGACGTCGTCGCGTTCCTGGCGTTTCGCGTCGGGCAGCGATTCGACATGATCGACATCGATATCGCCACCATCCGGGGCCGGCGTATCGCGGCCGACACTGGCGCGTTCGCCGGTGCCCTGGGCATCGGAATCACTGTCGAGTTCAGTGTCGCCGGGCCCTGGCGGGCGCGCGCCTTGCAGGTCGCTGCCGGAATCGGATGAATCGCTGGGGCCAAGAGCCCCGGTGCCATGCCCCTTGTTGACTTCGCGGTCAGGCTGGGCTGGCATATTGTCCGGGTCGAGGGTACTGGTTCCTGACATGGTGTCCTCCTGTTTCCAATAATCTAACGAAATCAGGGGCCAAGTGGCGCAGTGTTGGAAGTTGCCAACACTATGTTACATGAGCAATAAAGCTGAAACATCTTCGGCCGTATCTGGCTTGTACCAAATTTCCCCTGTAAGTATAAGGTTTTCCCAATATGTAACTTTCAAAAAAGACGCAACCCAAGCGTCACCGACGCTTTCGTTTGGGGTTTGATACAGATCAAAAAGGCATTTACCTTAGGTCAACACTAGTACAATTCAGGCTTGAACAAATTGCACAGGAGTGCCTGCAGAATGAGTAGTTTTGACGCAACCAATAAGCGCCTGAAAAATATTCATACTCGCATCCCGGAATTCCCGGAAGATCTGGTACGCCTGCTGCGCATGACCTATCACGTCCAGAAACGCATGAAGGACCTGGCGAATTCGGTGCTGCGCAAGTATGACCTGGTCGATGCCAGCTATATGGTGCTGGCGGTGCTGTATGGGTCGGAGAATGAAACTTCGACGGCGTCCAACCTGGGCGAAGCCTGCATGGAAAAGCCGGCCAACCTGACCAGGGTCTGCAACGACCTGGAAGCGCAAGGCCTGATCACCCGCGGCAACCGCCCGGGCGACCGCCGCTGCGTGATGATTACCCTCACCGATGCCGGCCGCAACTTGATCGAGCAGGTGATGCCGGAAGTCTGGTCGCGCACCACCCGCGCTTACGACGGCTACAATGGCGACGATATCCGCGTGCAGGAACAGCTCTTCAAGCGCCAGCTTGCCAACCTCGACGTCACAGCCTGATTAAAAAAATGGGGTACGTCCCCATTTTTTATTTCTGGGGCTTGGTGTGCTTCATTGCGTAGTACAGGTGTTGCCACCAGTGCTCGCGTGACTGCACGCTCAGCATGCACTGGCGGTCGATCTCTTCCTTGAAGACGCGGTCGCGGCATTGCATATTGGCCAGCGCATTGCGCTGGTTCTCGGCATTCACCACGGCCAGCACGAGCCAGAACACCAGCCCGGACAACAGGACTACCAGCGTCCAGGCAAAATGGTTGACCCAGGTGCGCTGTACCAGGCCGGCCTCGTCAGGGGCCGACTCCCGGAACGCACGCATCACGCCTTCTTCACGTTGATCCATGTCTTACTTCTTGGTCGCTGCAGCCTTGGCTACCAGGTAGTCGGCAACTGCCAGGGCGGCTGCCTGGGACTGGTCTTCCGGCTGGCCTGGACGACCGGCCATTGATGGGGAAGTCACGTAACGGCCATCGATCACCAGGGTTGGCGCACTGTCCACCTTGTACTGGGCGATGATGGTCTCCATGCGCTTCATTTTAGACTCGACGCTGAAGGATTTGTAGACGCTTTCGTACTTGGCCTTGTCGACGCCGGCGCTCACCACCACGGCGGTCACGTCGTCCTCGCGCATCAGGCGCTTGTGCTCTTTGTGGATGGCGTCAAACAGCTTCTGGCTGGCTGGTTCCAGCGTGCCCATGGTTTCCAGGGTTACGTAGGCGCGTGCGAGCACGTCTTTTTCACCGCGGGCAAAGTGGATGCGGCGGAAGTGGATCTTGTCGGCGTTCTGCTTGACCCAGGCCGACATGCGCGGTTCGAGCGCATTGCAGTGCGGGCAAGTGAACATGAAGAACTCGACCACTTCGACCTTTTTACCCTGGGCTTCGGTGCGCACCGGGGTGTCGAGGACCGTATAGTCAACGCCTTGTTTCGGCTCGGCGGCATAGGCGCCGGCAGCGGTGAACATCAGGGCGGCAGAAGCAAGCAGCAGTCGCAGCAAACGCATGGTCATCCTTACAGGTAAATGGTAAACGCCGCGAGATTACCATTTTTTGCGGGCCGTGATCAGCCCCGTGGGCCAAAATGGCGCCAACGGGGCATTTTTAAGCCTGTTTTAAGCGCTTAAAAGTCGTAGCGCGCCGATACTTTCAGTTGACGGCCACTGTTCGGGTAGATGCCTGCGCGGCAGCTGAAGGCCTGGCTGAAATGCTCCTTGTCGAACATGTTCAGCGCGGTCACCCCCAGTTCCCATTGGCCGAACTTGCGCGCATAGCGGCCATCGACCACGGTGTAAGCCGGCATGCGTGCATCGCAGCTGTTGTCGAAATCGCTGCCGTAGCGCTGCTTGCCGACGCGCTGCACGCCAATGTCGGCGCTCTGGCCGTCGGACGGCAGCCATGCCAGGCGCACGGTCAGGATGTTCTTCGGCACCAGCGCCAGTTCGCGGCCGGCGTTGGGACCGGAGCGGAACTCGGCGTCCACCTGCTGGAAGTGGCCTTGCACCTGCCATTGCGGCGCGAAGCGGTAGCTGCCATCGAGCTCGAAGCCCTTGCGCTGGGTTGGCGCCAGGTTGGTGTTGGCGCCGAACATGCCTGCGGTCGGGTCGTAATAGATTTCGTTGTCCAGGTTGTGGCGGAAGATGCGCGCGTCAAGCTTGGCGGCGCCCTGCGCGTAACCAAGGCCGATTTCAGCATCGTGCGAAGTCTGGGTTTCCAGCGGCTTGTTGGCCTGCGGGGTGAAACCGTTCTCGTCGGAGTTGGCGACGCGGTAGCTCTGGCCCATCTTGGCCCACGCTGTCAGGCCGGGCGCGGCGAGCATGCTGCCCTGCACTTCCCAGGCGTTGTTGGCTTGCTTGACGCTGTAGGTGGCGGTGGTGAACGGCACTGCATCGACCGAATCCTTGTCGAACAGTTCGCGGCGCACGCCGGCGGCAAGGCGGAATTGCTGCGGGCCGGAGAACTTCATTTCGTCGCGCAGGTAGAAGGCCTTGCTGCGCTGTGTGGCGTCTGCGGCGGAGAAGGACGCGCTGGTGACGCGGTTCCAGCGGCCGAAGTCAAGGCCGGCGACCAGCTCATTCAGCATGCCGTCGAACTGGCCAAGGTGGCGCACGCGCGGCGAGAACTGGGTCTGCTTCGTGTCGTAGGCGGAACTGGAGACGCCCCATGGGCTGAAGTAAGTGGCTTCCGCTTCCTTCTTGCGATGCGACAGCTCGGCAGCCAGGTCGAAGGCGCCTACCTTGTGCTCCCAGGCCGCGGTATAGCGGTCGCTATCGAGCTTGCCGAAATCGTTCGGCGTCAGGGTCTGGCGCGGATTGGCGTTGAATTGCGCTTCCGTCAGGCTGCCGGCGAAGCGCTGGTCCTGGCGGGCGATGTCGGCACGCAGCGAGAAACTGCCCACGCCGGTGCTGAACTTCACGCCGCCGTTAAGGCGCGACTGCTTGAATTCATTGTTGTCGCGGTAGTTGTCGGAGCGCTGGTGGCCGGCCGAGGCGTCGAAGGCGAAGCCGTCGAAGGCCTGTGCCACGCTGGCGCGCACTTCGCCGCTGTCAAACTGGCCCAGCTCAGTGAACATATTGCCGCTGCGCTGGCCGGCTTGCGGGCGCCTGGTGGTGATCTGGATCACGCCGCCGGTGGCGCCTTCGCCATACAGCACGCTGGCGCCGCCGCGCATGATGTCGATACGCTCCACCATGTCGATCGGAATGGTGGACAGGGTTGCGCTCGACAGCTCGTTTTCGTTCAGGCGCACGCCGTCCAGCACGATCACCACGTTCTGGTCGCTGTTGGTGCCGAAGCCGCGCAGGTCGAGGCCGAAGTCGGGGCTGCCGGTCAGGCTCTGGCGGCCGTACACGCCGCCAATCTTGCGGATCGCCTGGCTGACGTCGGACACGCCGGCGCGGCGGATGTCGGCCGCGGTGATGGTGGTGGCGCCGATCGGCAGCAGCGACGGATCGCTGGCGAAGCGGGAACCGGAAACGACAACGGTGTTCGATTGGGCTTGGGCCGCTGCGGCAAAGCACAGGGCAACCGCTGCGGCAACGGCGCAGCGCGAAGTGATGAAGGTCATGACAACTCAGTAGAAAGAGTATCCGCCTGCGTCCCCGCAGCCGGAATCCACAGAAGACGAACCCTGCGCGGGCGCGCTTCCACCTCCCTGGCCGGTATCCGGGCTGGCAAGACTGACCGGGCCACCTTCCTGCAGCAGCAGTGGCTAATTGGCGCGGCCTGCCGTCTTAATGACGGCGCTTGCGTACCGTTGCGGGGGCAGCACATTGCGTTTCCCGTTTAACTGCCTCCATGAACAGGAGGCGGGCACCAAGGCGCCGCCATTATACGCCGGTTAAAGTTGACATAAAAGTTTGGCAATCGGCTGCCACCCGGGATATATTTTAGTGTTGCAAAAAACTCAATGGAGACTTATGCGCATCACTCACCTTTTAGCCACGGCCGCCCTGTTGGGCGGGGTCGCGGTCCAGGCCAGCCTGTGGGCCGGGGACGCGACGCCCGCCACCGTGCCGGAAGCCGGTAGCGGCATCGCGCTGGCGCCAGCCAAGGCGGCCGCCGTCATGCAGCCCAGCGCTCCCGGGGCCTGGGGCGGCATCCGCACCGGACAGGAGGCCACGCTGTCCGACCGCGTGGTGGACTACCAGATCGAAGCCAGCCTGGATCCGGTCAGGCACACCATCGACGCCAAGCAGCGCCTGACCTGGCGCAACCGCAGCGCCGAACCGGTGCGCAGCGTCTACCTGCATCTGTATCTGAATGCCTTCCAGAACGGCTACAGCACCTTCCACACCGAGCAGCGCAAAACCGGCAGCGGCATTCGCAACAGCGCCCTGAGCAAAGATGGAGAATGGGGCTACACCGAATTGCGCAGCGTGCAGCAAGGCGGGGCCAAGGTGCCATGGACTTTCGTGCATCCCGACGGCGGCCCGGCGTCCGACCAGACCGTCGTGCGCCTCGACCTGCCGCAGGCTGTCGCCCCCGGTGCCAGCACCACGCTCGATATCGCCTTTTTCGACCAGCTGCCGCGCGTGATGGCGCGCAGCGGCTACTTCGACAGCTTCCATCTGGTGGCGCAATGGTTCCCCAAGGTCGCCGTACTGGAACTGCCGGGCGAACGGGGCGCCACCGCCGTGCGCTGGAACGCGCATGAATACCACGCGGAATCCGAGTATTACGCGGACTTTGGCAGCTATGACGTCAGGCTCACGGTTCCCAAGGAATATACCGTGGCAGCCACCGGCGAACTGCAGGGCGCGCCGCAGGAAAAGGACGGCAAGCTGACCCACCATTTCGTGCAGGGCGACGTGCACGATTTCGCGTGGACCGCCGACAAGCGCACTGCGGCACCGCTGACCGGCACCTGGACCGGGCCCGGCAGCCCGCAGGTAAAGATCACCGTGCTCTATCCGCCGGAATTCGCATCCAACGCGGCGCCTGCCTTGCAGGCCACCAAGGATTCGCTGGACTACTTCTCGAAGACCCTCGGCCCCTATCCATACAAGACCGTGACGGTGGTCATTCCTCCACATAACGCCAGCGAAGCGGGCGGCATGGAGTACCCCACCTTCTTCACTGTCGACAACTTCGCCGGCCTGAAGCCGGGCACGTTCGCATCGGCGGCGCTGGATTTCGTCACCATTCACGAATTCGGCCATGGCTACTTCTACGGCATCCTCGCCAGTAACGAGTTCGAAGAGCCGATGCTGGACGAAGGACTGAACGAGTACTGGAACCAGCGCATGCTGCGCGATACGGGCCGCAAGGCGCACCTCACGACGCCGTTCCTGCGCGCGATCGGATTTGCGCCCACCATCAAGGGCTTCGAGTTCGAACGCCAGGGCACGCCGCGTGACGAACCATCCGACCCGCTGGGCCAGAACGCTTATACCCGCCTGCAAGGCATTGGTCCGGTGTATTCGCGCACCACCCTGGTCATGCATGACCTGGAAGCGCAGCTGGGCAAGGAAACCATGGAGCGCGCCTTCAAGGAATATTACCGACGCTGGAAATTCCGCCACCCAAGCGTGGCTGATTTCCGTGAGACGCTGGCCGAAGTCAGCGGCCAGCGCCAGCTGGTGGAAACCGTCTTCGCGCGGCAGGTCTATGCCGCCACGCGCGTGGACGACCGCATTTCCTCCTTCACCAGCGAAGAGGTGCTGCCACTGCCGGGCCGGCAAATGAAAGGCGGCAAGCTGGCCGACTTGACCGAAGACCAGGTCGACAAGCACGTCGAACAGCTGCGCGATGCATGGGAAAAGGCCAATCCGAAAGCCAAGCCGGGCACTGGCCCGTTCCCCTACCTGACAAGGGTCACCGTGCGCCGGCGCGGCGCCGATGTCCTGCAGACGCTGGTGGTCACTTTCGCCGATGGCACCAAGGAGACCGTACTCTGGGGCGGTGAACAGCGCTGGCATACCTACGAGTGGACCAAGCCCGTGAAAGCGGTATCGGCCCAGCTCGACCCGGAAAGCAAACACCTGCTCGACATCAGCAAGCTCGATGACAGCCGCACCTTGAAGAAGGACGGCAGCGCCTCGCGCCGCTGGACCTTCGACCTGGCCGCCATCGTCCAGACCCTGCTCTCTTTCATCGCCACAGTATGAAGCTGACAACCAACCTCAAACACGCGGCCCGCGCCGCCCTGCAATGGCGCCTGATGCTGATCTGGCTGATCGCCGTGCTGCTGCCGACAGCCCTGCTGGCCCTGCCCATCTGGAACAGCCTGTCGCCGCTGCTGGATAACTCGGTGCGCGCCCCCGAACTGGCGCGCGCGCTCGACGGCCTCGCTTTCACCGACATGGCTGCCGAACTGCGGCGCAACGCCGTTTCGCTGCAGGCCGGCGGCATCGCAGCCCTCGTCCTGACCCTGCTTCTGTCGCCGTTCCTGACCGGCGCCATCGTCACTGCCGGCCGCGCGCAGCAAACCGCCACCTTGCGCGAGCTGTGCGCAGGCGGGGTCGCCGAATACCCGCGCATGTTCCGCATGCTGCTGTGGGCGATCGTGCCGCTGGGTGTGGCGTTTGCATTGGGCGGTGCGCTGGCGGAAGCTGCCGAAACCTGTGCCGGCAAGGCTGTACAGGAAGCCGATGCGGCACACTGGCAGTTGACAGCCACGGTCGCCGCCTCCCTGCTGGTGGCGCTGGCCAACCTGACGCTCGATGCCGGCCGCGCCCAGTTGGCGATCGACCGCCGCCGCACTTCCGCCGTCAAGGCCTGGTGGTGGGGCGTCAAGCTTCTCTTGCGCCGGCCAGCAGCCATGCTGGGCGCCTACACCGTACTGACCGTAGCCGGCCTGCTGCTGGCGGCACTGCTGGCCGTGGCGCGGCTGAATGTGGCGGGCAGCAATGCCGCGCTGCTGGTGGCGGCGTTCGTGCTGGCGCAGTTGATCGCCCTGGCCATGGCGTGGATGCGCGCCGCCCGCCTGTTTGCGCTGATGTCGCTGTCTGCAACGAATCGCTGAGCGGGGTATATTGGTGGGCATGACTACCTTGCCCACCTTCTTCCTGTCCCACGGCGGCGGCCCGTGGCCCTGGATGCGTGACCAGTTCGGCAACGCTTACGACCAACTCGATGCATCGCTGCGCGACTTGCCGCGCCAGGCCGGCGGCAAGCCGAGGGCCCTGTTGGTCGTCACCGCTCATTGGGAGGGACGCGACTTCCTCGTTTCATCGTCGGCCAGGCCGCCGATGATCTATGACTATGGCGGCTTCCCGCCGCATACTTACCAGATCCAGTACCCCGCCCCCGGTTCGCCGGAACTGGCCACACGCGTGGCCGACCTGCTTGGCGGACGGGCGCGCCTCGATCCGGAGCGCGGTTTCGACCATGGCACGTTCAGCGCCATGTACCCCGCCTTCCCGCAGGCCGACATCCCGATCGTTCAGCTTTCGCTGCGTCATGGGCTGGATCCGGCCGAGCACCTGGAGGTCGGCCGGCTACTGCGGCCTTTGCGCGATGAAGGCATCCTCATCATCGGCAGCGGCCTGAGTTACCACAACCTGCGCGCATTCAACGCCGCCGGCGCAGAGGCTTCACGCCTGTTCGATGCGTGGCTGGGCGAGACCATGGCGGCGGCGCCGCATGAACGCACGGCGCGCTTGCTGGAATGGGAACGGGCGCCGGCGGCGCGCATGGCGCATCCGCGCGAGGAGCATTTGCTGCCGTTGATGGTGGTGGTGGGTGCGGCCGAGGATGCGGCCGCCGAAGTCGTGTATCACGAAGACCGCTTCATGGGGGCGCTGGCAGTCAGCAGCTTCAAACTGGGTTAAAACCGGTAAACCAGGGTCAGACCCAAGGGTCTGACCCCGTCAAATCAGCTGCCGCTGGAGACTATCCTAGCTCCCGCGCTTGCCCTTCATGCGCTCTGCTTCCTTCTCGGCCGCCTTGCGCTCCGCCTCTTCCGCCTTGATGCGCTCAGATTCCGCGTGGGCTGCCAGCGCTTCGGCGCGGGTGGCCGGCGTTTCCAGCGAAATGCGCCCCAGCGCGCCGCTGCGGTAATCCTGCAGCAGCATATGCGACGCCTTTTCAAAGTCCCAGTCGCCGCCCTTTAAGCGGTAGCTGCGCAATTGCGCCACGCGCTCGATCAACGCCACGCCATCCATGGCCGACACGTCGGCCTTGTAGCGCGCCTTCAGCAACTCCGGATAGTGCTTCAGCAGTTCCTCCGCCAGCCACAGCGCCACTTCTTCTTCGATCAGCGCGTTGGCGCCGACTGCATGCGACGCCGCCAGCGCCATGCCGTCGGACGGCATCTCGATCTTCGGCCACAGCAGGCCTGGGGTATCGATCAGCACCGTTTCCATATCGAGGTAGATCTTCTGCTGCTGCTTGGTCACGGCCGGCTCGTCCCCGACCTTGGCTACGCGGCGCTTGAGCAGCGCATTCATCAGGGTCGACTTCCCAACGTTGGGAATCCCCATGATCATCATGCGCAGCGGCTTGATCGGCTCATTGCGGTGCGGCGCCAGCTTGCGCGCCTTGGCAATCACCTTGGCCACGTCGGACGGCTTCTTGGTCGTCATCGCATAAGCAGTCACCGTCTTGTCCTGCTCGAAATGGCGAATCCAGGCCGCGGTGGCATCCGGATCGGCCAGGTCGATCTTGTTCAGGATCTTCAAGCAAGGGCGCTGGCGGAACTTGCGCAGTTCTTCCACCAGCGGATTGCAACTTGCCGCAGGCAGGCGCGCGTCAACCACTTCGATGACGACATCGACGTCGGCCATCTGTTCCGCCGCCTTTTTCTTGGCGGCGTTCATATGCCCGGGGAACCATTGGATAGACATGCTCTTGCCTTACGAATCGAATGAACAATCCGCCATTTTACCTCAAGACCACCCTGCCGAACGAGGTGTCGGTGCGGGCGCCGCTGGCCTTGGGCGAGATACCGAAACGACAAGTTTGCAGCCAGTTCACCGCATCCCGCACCACGGCGGCATCGAAATGCGCCGCTTCCGGCACAATGCGCTGGGCCTTGCCCTCGGGATCGATCAGGAAGCGCAGTTTGATGGAGGCGCGCCCATCAGGGCGCTGGTCGAGGTTATCGTAGCGCAGGAAGCGCTGCGACGGGCCGCAACTGCCCGGCACCAACATCGGCCGCAATGGCGGCGGGCCTTCCAGCGTCCACGCATACTGCAGCGGGAACGCCGTGCCTTCGCGCGCTGCGGGCAGGCCTGGCTTGAAGCGGCAGCGCGCCAGGCCCGCCAGCGCTGCCTGGTCCAGGATGCTCCAGCCGCTGCCCTGCTTCACTTGCGCGTTGCGTACGGCACCGTCGGTCCCCACCTGGAACTGCAGCGTAGTAGTGCCTTCGATTTCGTAGCGCACGGCTTCCCGCGGCCACTCGGGCACGGTGCAACTGGCCGGGGTGGTCAGCGACTCATACGGGAAAGCGCTGGCACCGGCCAGTGCGAGCAGCAGCGACAGCATGTCAGATCTCGGCCAGGGCCTTCACGTGGGCCACCACACTGCGGCCCAGGGCCGACAGGTTGTAGCCGCCTTCCAGGCAGCTCACGATGCGGCCTTGCGCGTGCTGGCGCGCGACCTCCATCACCTGCTGCGTCATCCAGGCATAATCGGCTTCCACCAGTCCCATGCCGCCCAGGTCGTCCTCGCGGTGCGCATCGAAGCCGGCGGAGATGAAAATCATCTGTGGCTTGAACGCATGCAGCGCCGGCAGCCACTTTTCCTGCACCAGCGCGCGCACCGTGTCGCCCTTGGAGCCGGCCGGCACCGGCACGTTGACGCGGTTGGGCGTCTCCGGCAGCACTTCGCAATACGGATAGAAGGGATGCTGGAAGAAGCTCACCATCAGCGCGCGCGGCTCGTCGAGCAGCGCTTCTTCGGTGCCGTTGCCGTGGTGGACATCGAAATCGACCACTGCCACGCGCTCCAGGCCGCGCACGTCGAGCGCATGCTTGACGGCGATTGCCACATTGTTGAACAGGCAGAATCCCATCGGCTCGGTCGGCCGTGCATGGTGCCCCGGCGGGCGCACGGCGCAAAAGGCATTATCGATTTCGCCGTCGATCACGGCATCGGTGGCTGCAATCGCGGCGCCGGCCGCGCGCCGCGCCGAGTTCCAGCTATGCGCGTTGAGCGAGGTGTCGCCATCGATCGGGTAGTAGTCGCCGGCAGCCGGCAGGTGGTCGCGCACGATGGCGATGGCGTTGGCAGTGTGGTTGCGTGCGATGGAAGCTTCCTCGGCCAGTGGGGCTTCGCGGTGTTCCAGCAGGTCGTCGATGTGGGCGTTGATCAACTGGTCGGCAATGGCTTGCAGGCGCGCCGGGCATTCTGGATGCCAATCGCCCATTTCGTGGCGCCGGCAGTCGGGATGGCTGTAAATTGCTGTGCTCATGAATCACGTTCTCGCATAGAATGCGACTAATCTACCACGCGGCGGGATGAGTACCAAAACCATGTATACCAAATTACACGCCGTAGCACGCCAGGTTGGCCAGGTCATCGTCGGCAAGGAATTGCAAGTGCGCCAGTCCCTGACTTGCCTGCTGGCCGGCGGCCACCTTTTATTGGAAGACTTGCCGGGCGTCGGCAAGACGACGTTGTCGCACGCCCTGGCGCTGTCGCTGGGCCTGCAGTTCAACCGCATCCAGTTCACCAGCGACCTGCTGCCGGCCGACGTGGCCGGCATTTCGATCTATGAACGCGAGCTGAACGCCTTCAGTTTCCATCCGGGCCCGATCTTCACGCAAGTGCTGCTGGCCGACGAAATCAACCGCGCCACGCCGAAGACCCAGTCCGGCCTGCTGGAGGCGATGGAAGAGCGCCAGGTGTCGGCCGATGGCGTGACCCGCCCCCTGCCCGAACCGTTCTTCGTGATCGCAACGCAGAACCCGACCCACCAGGTCGGCACTTTCCCGCTGCCGGAATCGCAGCTGGACCGCTTCCTGATGTGCATTTCGCTCGGCTACCCCGACGCTGCCGCCGAACGCGCGCTGCTGATGGGCGAAGACCGCCGGCAGATGCTCAAGCACCTGGCGCCGGCCATGACGCCGGCCGAACTCTTTGCAGCACAGCAGTCGCTGCGCCAGATCCATGCCTCGCCGGCCCTGATCGACTACGTCCAGGCGCTGGCGCAAGCTTCGCGCCAGAACGGCTTCTTTGCCGAAGGCCTGAGCCCGCGCGCCGCGCTGGCCCTGCTGCAGGCGGCGCGTGCCTGGGCCGCGCTGGAAGGCCGCGACCACGTCATGCCGGAAGACGTGCAAGCCGTGCTGGTGCCGGTCTGTGCGCACCGCCTGCGCCCGCTCAAGTCTTCGCACGGCACCGCGATGGCCAGCCGCGACCTGGTGCTGCAGCTGCAGAAATCCGTACCTGTTTAAGTCCATGTTTGCAGCAACGCAGAGATGGCTCAAGGGCTGGATCTTCCAGTTGAAGGAAAAGGAACCGGGCGAGGTGCAGCTGGTGATGCGCCGCGTGTTCATCCTGCCGACCAGACCCGGGCTGGCTTTTATCGGCCTGCTGCTGATCATGCTGATCGGCTCCATCAACTACACCCTTGGCCTGGGCTTCGTGCTGACCTTCTTCACCGGGTCCTGCGCCATCGTCGACATGTACATGACGGCCAAGAACCTGGCCTTCCTGCACTTGTCGCCGGGCCGTGCCCAGCCGGTGTTTGCCGGCGACGAGGCCCAGTTCGAACTGCTGGTGCGTAACGCCACGCCACGCGACCGCTACGCGATCTGGCTTGGCTTCCAGGAAGACGGCGAACCGCGCCAGTCGATCGATGTCGCGGCGAAGGGCAGCGCGGCTATCGTGCTGTCGCGCCCCACCACGGAACGCGGCTGGCTGGCGGCGCCGCGCGTGCGCCTGTTCACCCGCTTCCCGCTCGGCCTGTTCGGCGCCTGGTCGTACTGGCAACCGGACCTGAAAGTACTGGTCTATCCGCAGCCGGAAGTGGCGCCGCCACCGTTGCCGACCACCGGCGCCGCACGTGAGGACGGCCACGGCACCGTGGGCCTGGATAATTTCTCCGGCATCCGCAACTACCAGCCGGGCGACCCGATGCGCCACCTGGCCTGGCGCCAGATCGCGCGCCTGCATCCGGCCGATGGGGGCAACCTGGTCAGCAAGCATTTTGAAGGAGGCGCCGTATCCGATCTGCTGCTGGAGCTCAACGCGCTGCCGCCGCAGCTCGATATTGACGTACGCCTGTCGCGCCTGACCGCCTGGGTGCTGGAGGCGGAGCGGCGCTCCCTGCCCTACGCCCTTACCGTTGGCCACCGCCAAATCGCGCAGGGCCTGGGCGAGGCGCATTGCGCCGACTGCCTGCGTGTGCTGGCCTTATACGGCAAGGAGGGTGCATGATTGCGCGCCTGACCGGCATGGCCAACCGCCTCACGCGCGACAAAGCCGACACCCTGCTGCTGCTGCTGGCTGCCGTGATGGTTCTGCTGCCGCACTTCGGCCACCTGCCGCTGTGGACCTCGGCTGCGGTCTGCCTGACCCTGGCCTGGCGCGGCGCCATCACCCTGCGCGGCAGCCGCCTGCCGCCCATGTGGCTGCTGCTGCCGGTCTCGCTGCTGGCCATGGCGGGCGTCTACCTGACCTTCCGCTCCTTGCTGGGGCGCGAACCGGGCGTCACCATGCTGGCCCTGCTGCTGACCTTCAAGCTATTGGAAATGCATGCGCGGCGCGACCTGTTCGTGGTGATCTTCCTCTGCTTCTTCCTGCTGCTGACCAACTTCTTCTACTCGCAATCGATTCTCACGGCGCTGGCAATGATTGCCACGATCATCGTGTTGCTGTCGGCGCAGATCACCTTCCAGTTCACCGGCGCCGTGCCACCGCTGGCCGCACGCCTGAAGCTGGGCGGACGCATTTTTCTCATCGCCGCACCACTGGGCATGCTGTTGTTTGTCGGCTTCCCGCGCATCCAGGGGCCGTTGTGGGGCTTGCCGGGCGATGCCGCGGGCAAGAGCGGCATGTCGGACACTATGTCGCCTGGCTCGATGAGCAGCCTGGCGTTGTCAGAAGAGGTGGCGTTCCGCGCCAGCTTCAATGGCGCCGCACCGCCGAAAGCACTGCTGTACTGGCGTGGCCCGGTGATGAGCAACTATGACGGCCGCACCTGGAACCGCATCGCCCAGGCGCTGCTTCCAAGCGCCCAGTTGCGCCTTTCCAGGCAACTGGCATGGAAAGGGCCGTCCTATCCCTACGAGGTGACGCTGGAGCCGGGCCGCCGCCAGTTCCTGTTCATGCTGGAACTGAGCGAACCGGGCGCCAGGACCAGCGACGGCGATACGTTCTATACCGGCGAGCTGGAACAACTGGTGCGGGCCAGCAGCGACAAGCGCCTGCGCTACAGTTCCGTGGCACATCCGGATTACCTCGCACAACCCGACCTGGAGCCGCAGGCACTGAGGCGCTGGCTGCAGCTTCCCAAAGGCTACAACCCGCGCACGCTGCGCTATGCGGCGCAGATCCAGGCCCTGCGCGCCGAACGCGGCGACGAAGCCGCCATTGCTGCCGTGCTGGACATGTTCCGCAAAGGCTTCGAATACACGCTGGAGCCGGGCCGCCTGGGCCGCGATGAAATCGACGAATTCCTGTTCGATACCCGCAAGGGCTTCTGCGAACACTATTCCAGCGCCTTCGTCTACGTGATGCGGGCGGCCGGTTTGCCGGCACGGGTGGTGACCGGCTACCAGGGCGGCGAACTCAATCCGGTCGATGGCTACTATACGGTGCGCCAGTCCGATGCGCACGCCTGGAGCGAAGTATGGCTGGGCCCCCAGCGCGGCTGGACGCGCATCGACCCGACTGCCGCGGTGGCGCCGGAACGCATCCGCACCAGCCTGGCGCAAACCTTGCCGCAAGCAGCACCTTTCGGCTTGCAAGGCTTGGCCGACCTGGCACGCGACCAGAATTCCTGGCTGGCGCAGATGCGTTTTAGCATCAGCGCGATGAATAATGCTTGGAATCAATGGATCCTCGATTACAATCCAAACAGGCAGCAAGATTTCCTCAGAGAACTAGCCACCGCGTTTGGCGACTGGCGCCTGCTGGCGGCATTGGCCCTGTGCGCCGGGCTGTGGCTGATGATCAAATACCGTCGCAGCGCGAGGGCACACGACCCCGTCGATGCTGCTTACCACGCCTTCTGCCGCCAGCTGGCGCGGCATGGCGTGCACAAGGCGCCGGACGAAGGCCCGCTGGGCCTGGCCCAACGCGTGCGGCAGCTGAACCTGCCCCGCGAGAAAATATCGGCCATGACAGGATTCCTGGCGCTATATGGCGCGCTCAAATATGGCGCACCGGTGGCGCAAAACGATAACCCGGTCGCACGACTGAATAGTTTGCTGAAGCAATGCCGATGACTTTTTTAAAGAAATTCCCCGCCACTGCGCTCGCCCTGGCTTGCCTTGGCCTGGCGCTGGCGCCGGTGGCCGACGCCGCCATCCACAAGCCCGCCAAGGTCAAGAAAGCGCCAAAGAAACCAGCCATTGATTACAGCGGCGAGTTCGTCAACTTCGGCCAATGGAAGGACGTGCAGCAGTTCATGGGCGACCTGGAACTGAAGCACGGCGTGCCGATCGCCGAATCCGAAAAGCTGTTTCTCGAACTGCGCTACATCGACGCCGCGGTGCAGCTGGTGAAACCGGCGCCGCCGGGCAAGCCGAAAAACTGGCAAGCCTACAGCAGCCGTTTCATCGAACCCAGGCGCATCAATGCGGGTGTCGAGTTCTGGGCCGCCAACCGCGACACACTGGCGCGCGCCGAGGCGCTGTATGGCGTGCCGGCCGAAATCATCGTCGGCATCATCGGCGTGGAAACCATCTACGGCCGCGACATGGGCAAGTTCCGCGTGCTCGACGTACTGGCTACCTTGGCCTTCTCCTACCCGCTGACGCCGAACCGCGAAGCGCGCATGGAATTCTTCCGCGGCGAGCTGGAAGCAGCCATTGTTTCGGCGCGCCAGAGCGGAATCGACCCGCTATCGCTGACCGGTTCCTACGCCGGCGCGGTTGGCATGCCGCAATTCATGCCGAGCAATATCTACAAGCTGGGTGTGGACTTCGATGGCGACGGCAAGGTCGACCTGCGCAATTCGCCGGCCGACGCGATCGGCAGCGTGGCCAATTTCCTGATTGCACATGGCTGGAAGCGCGACGACCCGGCGCGACTGGCTTATCCGGCAACCGTGTCGCCCGAACGCGGCTGGGAAAAATACCTGGGCACCGGCCTGGAAGCCCAATATAGCGGCGCAGACCTGCTGGCCTCCGGCGTGCACCCGGATGCGGACTTGCCGCCGGGCCTGTATGGCCTGGTTGACCTGCAGAATGGCCCTGAGCCGACCGAGTACTGGGTCGGCAGCAACAATTTCTTCTCTATAACCAAGTACAACCGGAGTTATTTCTATGCCATGTCGGTAGTCGAACTTGGGCGCGCGGTAAAGCTTTCAATGAAGGAAACTTTGTAACTGCGTGTAACTTGTGTGATATACAAGAGTGTAGAATTACCCTAACACAAAAATTCAGGTAGAATTCTCTCAGAATGTTGCGATAGGACAACGCGTTTCGAGAGCAATATACTATTTTTTGTTGCACGCAAGTACTGCTGACCGCTCTGTTGTACAATTGTGTATATATTATGAAACTTGTTAAACAGGAATCCGTTTCCGGATTGGGTCTTAGCAGGACAACTTTAGAGAAGGAACAGAAGACATGACCAACCAAGTCGGTAATGATATGAACAACGAGTCGGAAGGCGATGATCTGCTGCAGTACAATCCGAACCGCCTGCTCGACACCCTGATCGAAAACCTGCGCCTGAAGAACGATGCGGCCCTGTCGCGCGCTCTGGAAGTGGCGCCGCCTGTGATCTCCAAGATCCGCCACCACCGCCTGCCGGTTGGCGCATCGCTGCTGATCCGCATGCACGAGGTTTCCGACCTGAGCATCCGTGACCTGCGTTACCTGATGGGTGACCGTCGCAATAAGTTCCGCATCAGCGACAAGCAGTTCAAGCCGAAAGAAGGCGCCGGCAGCTCGAAAAACGAGGGCTGATTCCAGTCCCTGGTTTACCCTCCCCGCGCGGGGAGGGTGAGCGGCCCTATGCTCAGGCCGGGAACACCCCGGTCGACAGATAGCGGTCGCCGCGATCGCAGACGATGAACACGATCGTCGCGTTTTCCACTTGCTGCGAAATGCGCAGCGCAATCTCACAGGCACCCGCTGCCGAAATCCCGCAGAAGATGCCCTCCTCGGCAGCCAGCCGGCGCGCCATGCGCTCCGCCGCGGCCTGCGACACGTATTCCACCTGGTCCACGCGCGCCTTGTCGTAGATCTTCGGCAGGTAGGCTTCCGGCCATTTGCGGATGCCCGGGATCGACGAACCTTCTTCAGGCTGGGCGCCGATGATGCGGATGTTCCCGTTCTGCTCCTTCAGGTATTGCGACACGCCCATGATGGTGCCGGTGGTCCCCATGGCGGACACGAAGTGCGTCACGCGGCCTTCGGTATCGCGCCAGATCTCCGGACCGGTGCCTTCGTAGTGGGCACGCGGGTTGTCGCCGTTGGCAAACTGGTCGAGGATGATGCCCTTGCCATCCTTTTGCATCTGCTCGGCCAGGTCGCGCGCGTATTCCATGCCGCCGGTTTTCGGCGTCAGGATGATGTTGGCACCGTAGGCGGCCATGCTCATGCGGCGCTCTTCGCTCAGGTTTTCCGGCATCAGCAAGATCATTTTGTAACCGCTGATGGCGGCAGCCATGGCCAGCGCGATGCCGGTGTTGCCGCTGGTTGCTTCGATCAGGGTGTCGCCCGGCTTGATCTGCCCGCGCTCTTCGGCCCGGCGCAGCATCGACATGGCAGCACGGTCCTTCACCGAGCCGGCCGGGTTGTCGCCTTCCAGCTTGCCGAGGATGATATTGCCGCGTGCGGCCGCTTCCGCGCCGGGGATGCGTACCAGTTGCACCAGCGGCGTGTTACCGATGGTATCGGCGATTGTTTTGTATGCCATGGTTCCTGCTATGAATTGTTCTGTCAAACGCCCATTCTATCCGCTCCAGCGGCGAGCTGCAGGGACATGAAGACATACTCCAGGCTCTCGCCGTCGATCCGGAACAAATCGGGAATCTCGCCCGTCTGCACGAAGCCGCAGCGGCGATACAGGGCCCTGGCCGGCTGGTTTCCCGCCAACACCTCCAGGTCGACCCATTCCAGCCCCTGGCCATGCGCCCAGTTGGCGGCCGCTTCCACCAGCGCCGTACCAAGTCCGCTGCGCCGTGCAGCGCGGTGCACGCCCATGCCCAGCAAGCAGCGGTGGCGTGCCGCCGGCTCGGGGCGCGAACGCAGGTCGATATGGCCCATGATTTCGCCCTCGCGCAGCGCGACCCAGACCCGGCGCCAGCCTTGCTGGCCAAAGCTGGCCTGCAGGCCGGTACTGAAGCCATTCGCCTTCTCCGGCGGGAAGCCGGCGCTGGTGCGCGACATGGGCTGGAACAGGGGTGCGCCATCGCGGCCGTTATCGAGCAGGTGGTCGTTGAGGTAGCGGAAGAAGGCGGCCAATTCTTCTGGATGCAGCGGTCGGATGGTAAAGGTCATGACAAATCATAGCAGGCCGGGGTAATTGAATTAAACTACCCGGATAACACAGGAGCCCTACCCCATGAGCGACACCGAAGTCATATCCATGCCCTCCACGCTGGAGAGCCGCCGGCACCAGGTCAACCCGGTGCTGACCGAGCAGGAAATCAAGCGCCTGCACCGATTCGGCACGGTGCGCCAGTATGCACGCGGCGTGCGCATCCTCGAAGCGGGCCACACCTGCTTCGGCCTGATCATCGGGCTGAAGGGCACGATCACGATCTGCAAATACGATGGCCTGGGCAATTCCGAATTCCTGACCGAGCATGGTCCCGGCGAATTCACCGCCGAGGTATCGCAGCTGTCGGGCCGCCCTTCCCTGGTCAATGCAACCGCCAAGGATGATGTCGAAGTGCTGGAAGTGTCGCCGGAAAACTTGCGCGCACTGGTGATCGCGGAAGCGGAACTGGGCGAGCGCATCGTGCGCGCCCTGATCCTGCGCCGCGTCGGCCTGCTGGAAAGGGAAGGCGGCGGCCTGGTGCTGGTTTCCCCGGCCGGCAATGCGGCCCTGTTCCACCTGCGCAGCTTCCTGAGCAGTAACGGCTACCCTTACCGCATCCTCGATCCGAAAGACGACGAGCAGGCGCGCGCACTGTGCGAGTACTACGAGCCGGGCCCGGACGACTGGCCGCTGGTGGTGTGCCCGGACGGTGTGGTGAAGAAGAACCCGAGCAATGCGGAAGTAGGCTATTGCATCGGCCTGCTGCCGGACATCGATACCGAAAAATTGTGGGACGTGGTGGTGGTCGGCGCCGGCCCTGCCGGCCTGGCGACTTCCGTGTACGCGGGTTCGGAAGGCTTGTCCGTGCTGGCACTGGAGCAGCGCGCATTTGGCGGCCAGGCTGCGGCCAGCGCACGCATTGAGAACTACCTCGGCTTCCCGACCGGCATATCCGGCGGCGCCCTGGCCGGCCGCGCCTTCGTGCAAGCGCAGAAGTTCGGCGTCGAAGTTGCCATTCCCGCGCCAGCCACCCGGCTGCTGTGCGATAGCTGGCCGCTGCGCGTCGAAATCGCCGGCGGACAGGTGGTGCGCGCCAAGACCGTGGTGCTGGCAAGCGGCGCGCGCTACAAGCGCCCTGCCCTCGACAATATCGGCGAATTCGAAGGCCGCGGCATCTATTTCTGGGCCTCGCCGATCGAAGGCAAGCTATGCAAGTCGGAGGAAGTGGTGCTGGTGGGCGGCGGCAATTCGGCCGGCCAGGCGGCGGTGTTCCTGTCCAGCTTTGCCTCCAAGGTGCATATGGTGATCCGCGGCGACGGCCTGAAGGCCACCATGTCCACCTACCTGATCGACCGCATCAAGGCCACGCCGAATATCGAACTGCACACGCATACCGAGATCGTGGCGCTGGAAGGCAATGACGACGGGCTGTCGCGCGTGACCTTCCGCTGCAAGGACACCGGCGAGGTCGATAGCTGCGACGTATGCCGCCTGTTCCTGTTCATCGGCGCCGACCCGAACACGGCATGGCTGGCCGACTGCGGCGTGGAAGTCGATGCGCAGGGCTTCATCCGCACCGGCTTCGACGCCATCAAGGACCAGTGCCGCGCCAAGATGACGCTGGCCGATGCGCCGCAGCGCGCGCCGCTGGAAACCAGCGTGCCCGGCGTGTTTGCCATCGGCGACGTGCGTTCCGGCTCCACCAAGCGCGTGGCAGCCGGCGTCGGCGAAGGCGCGGCCGTGGTGTCGCAGGTCCACGCCTTCCTGGCCAAGCTGCCTGTCACATCGTCCTGAAGCGGTGCTGGAAGCGCTGGCTGACCGGCAGCCGCGCTCCATGCCCGCGCAGGGTCAGCCACATCGCGTTGTCGCCGTCGCGCACGGCGGCGGCAATGCGCTTTACCGCCACCACATAACTGCGGTGCACCTGCCAGAAGCCCGCCCCTTCAAGCGTTTCCGCCAGCTCCTTGAGTGGCGTGCGGATGTGCGCCTCCAGTCCGGCCGTTACGACGCGCGTATACTTGTCTTCCGCCACAAAATACAGGATGTCGGCCAGGTCGATGAAATACACCGCCTGCCCCACCGAGGCCTGGATCCACGAAGGCGCCTGGTCAGCAGCCGGCGCCGCGCTGGCGGCGCGCACCCCGGCGGCAATGCGCCGCAAGTCCGGGGGCGGCAGCAGCAAGCGTTGCCGCAGCCGTTCCACGGTGCGCGCCAGCCGGGCCGCATCGACCGGCTTTAGCAGGTAATCGTGGGCGCCTTGCTCGAAGGCAGCCAGCGCATGCTCGTTGTAGGCCGTGACGAACACCACATGGGTGCGCGAACCGAAGGTGGCCGCCAGTTGCAGTCCATCGAGACCCGGCATGCGAATATCGAGGAACGCCACGTCGGGCGCCAGTTCGCGCGCCAGCCGCAACGCCGCGAAGCCGTCCGCGGCGTCGGGCAGCAGCTGAGCCTCCGGCCATAGCGCCGCCAGTAGTTCGCGCAATTCGGCGCGCAGCAGCGGCTCGTCATCGGCCAGCAGGATGCGCGGCGTCATGGACGCACCTCCAACGGCAGCAGCAATTCTGCCTCGGTGGCGCCGTCCGCCGCCTGGCGCAGCTCGAACTTTGCCCGTCCGCCATATAGCGCCTGCAAGCGCTCGCGCACATTGCGCAGGCCGACGCCACTGCCCAGCAGCGCAGCGCCTTGCTGCAGGCCGGCGCCGTCGTCGCGCACCACGACGCCAAGATGGCCGCCGCGCAGCACCGCCGTTACGCTGACGCGCACCGTACCCGGCTTGGGCTCCACACCATGCTGGACGGCGTTTTCGACCAGGGACATCAACATCATCGGCGGCACTGGCGCCTCGCGCAGTTCCTCCGGACAATCGACCTGCGTTGCCAGGCGCTCGCCGAAACGGATCTCCATCAGCGCCAGGTAGTGCCCCGCCAGCTCGCATTCGCGGCCCAGGGTGGAGACCGGAGTGCGCATATCGGGCAAGGCCGTGCGCAAGTAAGCGATCAGATGGTCCAGCATTTCCACCGCACGCTCAGGCGCGTGGCGCGCCAGGTAGCGCGTATTCGCCAGCGTGTTGTACAGGAAGTGCGGTTCGACCTGCGCCTGCAGCGATTTCAATTGCGCCTGGACGGCAGCGCGCTGCAGTGCCGACAGTTGCATGGCGCGCGCCTCGCGCTGGGCGATCAGCAAAGGGATGGCCAGCACCAGCGTATTGAATACCAGGGCACTGCCCATCACCTGCCCTCCCGACAGCCCCGCCAGCCGGTGAACCTGCACCAGCTGCAGGTATGCCAGCCCGGCCAGGCCCGCAGAAGCAAGCAGCACGAAGGGCAGTGCCATCCAGCATAAGCCCCAGCCGGCGTCGCGCGGCAGCAGCCAGCGCAAGGCACCTGCCGCAAGCTGCGCCGCATAGGCGCCCAGCACCAGGCAGCCGAACAAGGCAATCCTGGCCCAGTTGCCGTCCCAAATCGCCACGCCCATCACCAGCGCTGCGCACAATGCGCTCCATGCCCAGTCCTTCCAGCTGGAAGACGATAGCCGCTGCAATGCCGCTCCCGGCCCGGCTGGCATCACCGTTTCACTCATCACAGGCTCGGTTTGGTGCGCAATTCAACTTCCTCTTCGTGTGAAGGCAAGCTATCGACCGCTACCTCTTTTCCTACCGCTTCCATCTTGAGGTCGTCGATCCAGGTGGTGCCGCTGGAACCGGTGATGACCCCGAAGCTGATCGACTTGGCATCCGCAGGCACGTCGAGCGTGACGCTGCGCAGCGTCCAGCCATTGGTGCCGTGCATTGGCTTATCCTGGCTGTTGTAGAAGGCACAGGAACGCTTTTCTTCGCAGTCGACGCGCATCCACAGGCCGGTCCAGCCGGTGACGTCTTCGGTACGGACCTGGGCCTGGAAGCGCAGGCGCTTGCCGCGGTAATCGGCGGCGGAGAACACCTGCATCAGCGTCGCCCAGTCGCCGGCCTTGGCCGAGGTGGCGCGCACGTATTTGGCATGCGAATCGCGGTGGAAGCCTTTTGTTTCCTGGCCGGCTTCGAAGCGGTTCCTGGTCTCGGAACTCAGCATCCAGGGCGGGTCAAGTGGAATGGTCGGCTGGGCCAGCGCCAGCAAGGCGGTAGAGCTGAAAGCGGCAAGAAGGATCAGGTGGAATTTCATGGTTCGTGAGTTTCTCATGGCAGGACGGGATTGTCATGCCATGACTTTGCCCCACGACGGGCGGGCGCGAGGAAGCATGCGACAAGCGCTTTCCCGCGCCGATAAACGCCGCTAGCCGCCGATGAGCGCCCAGGGCTTTTGCTACGAGTCACCGCTCACTTCTTCTTCATGCTCTCTTTATGCGGCGCGGCATTGTCGAGGGACTTGCCGTTGACCGTCAACCCGGCTTCCGACAACCTGGCGGCATTCTTCTCGCCGATGCCTTTGACGCGCTGCTCAAAGTCGGCCCAATCCTTAAACTCCCCTTTTGCGCGCTCCGCCATGATGGCCTTGGATTTGGCCGGTCCGATGCCCTTGATGCTATCGAGTGCGGCCTGGTCGGCCTTGTTGACATCAACCTGGGCGAATGCCATGCCCATGCAAGCGACCAAGGCAGCAATGGCGAGCAGCAGTTTCCTGATCATGATGACCTCCATATGTGGACACGAGAAGACCTCGTTTCGCCACAACGCGGCACGCGCTGCCCGGCTGACACGGGCCGCGCACCTTTTGAGGCAGATCAATCAACGCACGACTAATTCCACACGACGGTTCTTTGCGCGCCCTTCATCGCTGGCATTGCTGGCCACCGGCGCCAGGTTGGCAACGCCGCGCGGCGTCATGCGGTTGGCGGCAATGCCATACTTTGCGGCAAGCGCGTCGGCTACGGCCTGGGCCCGCTTCTGCGACAGCGTGATGTTGGCATCGAACTCGCCCTGGTCGTCAGTGTGGCCGACGATGAAGACCTTCATCTTGGGCTGCGCCTGCAAGGCCTTGGCCATCTGTTCCAGTTGCTCGCTCGATTGCTCGCGGATCACGGCCTTATTGGTGTCGAAGGTCACGCCATACAGCGCCACCTTGCCATCGCGCTGCAAGCCTTCCTGGATGGCGCGCGTGTCGACGGTCACCTTGCCGCCCTCCATGACTGTCGGCTCGACAATCTGCATGAACTGGCGTACGCGCTGGAAATCGGTGTACTCGGACAAGGCGACCATGACATAGGTATTGCCGCCGGGCCCCGGCTTGGCGGCGCTGACCAGGTGGAAGCCAGGCTGGTTGGCGCTATTGAAGGTGCTGCTGACATATGGGTCGAAAGACTTCCAGTTCACTTCGCGCGGAAGTTCCTGGACCAGGTTCTGCACCTTGGCCTTTTCACACTGCTCGGTCTCGCAGGCATACAGGATCTTGAAACCGGCGGCAGTCAGCGCCTGCAGGTAGTTGCGATGGATTTCCAGCGGGCTGCGGCCTTTGGGTCCCCAGTAATAACGGTTGGCGGTCTTGCCTTCCACCTTTTTCAGTACCGGTTTGCCGGCTTCGATGTCGACGACCTTGACCTGGCCCAGGTTCGCGCCGCCATACATGTAGAGCATCGACCCGTCATAGCGATGCACCAGCGGATGATCGCTGCCGCCGGCAAGGTCTTTACTGAAATTCGGCTGAGCGTTCGCTTGCAACGAAAAGGCAAGCAGCAGGGAGAGGAGGATCGGGCGCATGGCAGTTCGAGAAGGTTGATCGGATTGCCAATATAACAAAATTTCCGCCCCTCCCGTGAAAGTCGGGGTCAGGCCTGACCCCGACTTTTATGCGAATAGTTCGTCGCGGGTGACAGTGGCGGTGCCGAGCTTGCCGACTACGATGCCGCCGGCGCGGTTGGCGGTCTCGACGGCTTCTTGCCAGCCGGCGCCAGAGCCGAGCATGGCGGCCATGGTGGCAATCACGGTGTCGCCTGCGCCGGAAACGTCGAACACTTCGCGCGCGCTGGCATGCACGTTGAAGATGCCTTCGTCGGTGAACAGGGTCATGCCCTCTTCCGATCGGGTCAGCAGCAGCGCGTCCAGCGACAGTTCGGCGCGCAAGTTCTGTGCCTTGCTTACCAGTTGTTCTTCGCTGTTCCAGGAGCCGACGATGCGCTTCAGTTCCGATTTGTTCGGGGTCAGCACGGTGGCCCCTTTGTAGGGCGAGAAGTCGTCGCCTTTCGGGTCCACCATCACGATCTTGCCGGCTGCGCGTGCGGTGGCGATCATTTCCGCCACGTCGACCAGGCCGCCCTTGTTGTAGTCGGATAGTACGATTACGTCGTATTCCGGCAGCAGGGTCTTGAACTGCACCAGCTTGTTGCGCAAGACGGCGTCGCTTGGCGGCTCTTCGAAGTCGATGCGCACCATCTGCTGCTGGCGGCCAATCACGCGCAGCTTGATGATGGTGGAGATGGCGTTGTCGTGCTTCAGGTAGCTGTGGATGCCGCCGCTTTGCAGCAGTTGTTCCACTTCCGCCCCTGCCTCGTCGGCGCCGACGATGCCCAGCAGGCCGGCGTGTGCGCCCAAGGCCGCGGCATTGCGTGCGACGTTGGCGGCGCCGCCCAGGCGCGCTTCGCGGCGTTCGATGCGCACCACGGGGACCGGGGCCTCCGGCGAAATGCGGCTGACGTCGCCGAACCAGTAGCGGTCCAGCATGACGTCGCCGGCGACCAGGATGCGTACTTTGTTGAGTGCGGGCGCTTTGCTCATATCAGTTCATTACGTTGAGTTCTTCGGTGCGGCGCGGCGGGTAGGAGTCCCAGCGGCTGCATCCCGGGCAGTGCCAGTAAAACTGGCGGGCTTTGAAGCCGCAGTGACTGCACTGGTAGCGGGCCAGCTTTTGCGTGTAGCCGTGCACCAGGTTCTTGACCATCGACAGCTCGGACAGCACGGAGGCCGGCGCGTCCATCATGCGTGCTTCCAGCAGCTTGTCGAGGCCGAGCAGGGTCGGCGTGCGGCGCAGTTCGTCAAGCACCACTTGCTTGGCGGCGTCCACGCCTTCCAGTTCGATCACGGCCTTGAACACCACTTCCAGCAGGTCGATCGAGGAGGCTTGTTCCAGATAGGACTTCAGCAGGCTGACGCCTTCCTGCGGCCGGCCCACCTTGCGATAGCCATCCATCAGGCGTGTTGCGGCCAGCGCGGTGTGCGGCACGGATTGCTGCTCGACGCGGCGCCAGGTGACCAACGCGGCTTCGGTGTCGCCTTTCGCCAGCTGCGCGTCGCCGCACAGGATGGTGGCGCGCACGCTGCTGCGGTCGGCCTGCAGGGCTTGTTCCAGCAGGGCTTCCGCTTCTTCTGGCTTCATGTGCACCAGCGCGTCCTGCGCCAGTTCACAGTAGAACTGCGATATTTCCTTCTGGCGCGAGCCGGCGCCGGACTCCTGCAGCGCAAGCGCGGCTTCGATGGCGCGCTTCCATTCCTTTTCGCGCTGGTAGATTTCCAGCAGCGCCTTGCGGCCTTGCACGGCGTAGGAAGTGTCCAGCAGGCGGGTATAGGTTTCTTCGGCGCGGTCCAGCAGGCCGGCTTTCAGGTAATCCTGGCCCAGCTCATATTCGGCATGGGCGCGCTGCTCGGCCGGCAGGTCTGGGCGCGACAGCAGGTTCTGGTGCACGCGGATGGCGCGCTCCGTTTCGCCGCGGCGGCGGAACAGGTTGCCCAGTGCGAAGTGCATGTCGGCCGTTTCGGGATCGAGCTTGACGATCTCGATGAAGGAGTCGATGGCCTTGTCCGGCTGGTCGTTCAACAGATGGTTCAGGCCTCGGAAATAACCGCGCGGCAGGGTGCGCGACTCGGACACCACGGCGCGGATATCGACGCGAGCAGCGATCCAGCCGAGGGCAAACATAGCTGGGATCCCCAGCAGCCACCAGAGTTCAAAATCCATGTTCTTAAATGATTATGGGGTGTTGATGCTATCCGGCAGCGGGCGCTCGTTTACTTGCATGGCCGCGGTCTGCAGGGATTGGATGGTGGATTTCTGCTTGTTCGATTCGCGGCGCTGGCGGAACAAGGTAGGAGTCAGTGCGAGGATGCACAGGGCGGCGCCAGCCACGAAGAAGGCCAGCAGCATCAGCACCAGTGGGCCACGCAGCTCGTAATTCAGGAACAGGTGCAGGTCGACTTCCTGCGTGTTTTTCAGGGCAAAACCAAAGAACAGGACAAACAGGACAACGCCAACGGCGGTGGAGAGGAATTTCATTGTCAGTTCCAAATTAAAAAGGGGCAGGCAAATGCCCGCCCCTTCATTCTACTGTGCCAGAGACTCAGTCCTCAATGATCGGTTGCCCGACCATCGCATCGACCCGCTCGCGCAGCTGCTTGCCAGGCTTGAAGTGCGGCACCCGTTTTTCAGGGACCATCACCTTGTCGCCGGACTTGGGATTGCGCCCAATGCGTGGCGGCCGCGAATTCAGGGCAAAGCTGCCAAAACCACGGATCTCGATGCGTTGGCCTTCGGCCAGGGCGTTGGTCATCGCATCGAGGATGGTCTTGACGGCATACTCCGCATCTTTGGCCACCAGCTGGGAGTAACGCTCAGCCAGCCGGTTGATCAATTCGGACTTAGTCATCTAAGTGCTCGGTAGATTAGTTCTTGTTGTCGAACTTGGCTTTCAGCAGCGCGCCCAGGCTGGTGGTGCCGGAAGCGGCGCTGGAGTCAGCGGCCATCTTCGACATCACTTCAGCGGTTTCCGCGTTGTCCTTAGCTTTGATCGACAGCTGGATCGAACGTGCCTTGCGATCGATGTTGATCACCAGGGCTTCCACGGAATCACCAACCTTCAGGTGGGTGCCGGCATCTTCCACGCGGTCGCGGGAGATTTCGGAAGCGCGCAGGTAGCCTTCAACTTCTTCGGACAGCTGGATCACGGCGCCTTTTGGCTCAACCGACTTAACGGTACCGGTGACCAGGGAGCCCTTGTCGTTCATGGCTGCGAAGTTGTTGAATGGATCGCCTTCCAGTTGCTTAACGCCCAGGGAAACGCGCTCACGCTCAACGTCGATTGCCAGAACCACGGCTTCCAGTTCGTCACCTTTCTTGAACT
This sequence comes from Pseudoduganella sp. S-14, assembly GCF_049913285.1. Taxonomy (GTDB): domain Bacteria; phylum Pseudomonadota; class Gammaproteobacteria; order Burkholderiales; family Burkholderiaceae_D; genus Rugamonas. The sequence goes on along the minus strand of NZ_CP183991.1, from coordinate 2,121,165 downwards.
TGCGCACGGCTTCTTCGCCGGACTCGGTCCAGGACAGGTCGGACAGGTGCACCAGGCCGTCGATGTTGCCTGGCAGGCCGATGAACACGCCGAAGTCGGTGATCGACTTGATGGCGCCCTTGACCTTATCGCCCTTCTTGTGGGTCATGCCGAAGTCGTCCCAAGGGTTTGCCTTGCACTGCTTCATGCCCAGGGAGATACGACGACGCTCTTCGTCGATTTCCAGGACCATGACTTCCACTTCGTCGCCCAGTTGAACGACTTTGTTAGGAGCCACGTTCTTGTTGGTCCAGTCCATTTCGGACACGTGAACCAGGCCTTCGATGCCTTGTTCAACTTCAACGAACGCACCGTAGTCGGTCAGGTTGGTGACTTTACCGAACAGGCGGGTGCCTTGCGGGTAACGACGGGACAGGCCGGTCCAAGGATCGTCGCCCAGTTGCTTCACGCCCAGGGACACACGGTTCTTCTCTTGATCGTACTTCAGGACCTTGGCGGTGATTTCCTGGCCAACGGTCAGCACTTCCGATGGGTGACGTACACGACGCCATGCCAGGTCGGTGATGTGCAGCAGGCCGTCGATGCCGCCCAGGTCAACGAACGCACCGTAGTCGGTGATGTTCTTGACGACGCCGGTCACCACGGTGCCTTCTTTCAGGGTTTCCATCAGCTTCTGACGCTCTTCGCCCATCGAAGCTTCGATAACGGCGCGGCGGGACAGAACCACGTTGTTGCGCTTGCGGTCCAGCTTGATAACCTTGAACTCGAGGGTCTTGCCTTCGAATGGGGTGGTGTCTTTAACAGGACGGGTGTCTACCAGCGAACCTGGCAGGAAAGCGCGGATGCCGTTGGTCAGAACGGTCAAGCCGCCCTTGACTTTGCCATTGACGGTACCAACGACGATTTCGCCGGATTCCATTGCTTTTTCCAGTGCCAGCCACGATGCCAGGCGCTTGGCCTTGTCACGGGACAGGATGGTATCGCCGAAACCATTTTCCAGCGATTCGATGGCCACGGAAACGAAGTCGCCTACTTTGACTTCCAGTTCGCCTTGGTCATTCTTGAATTCTTCAACAGGAATGAAAGCTTCCGATTTCAGGCCTGCGTTGACGATCACAAAGTTGTGATCCAGACGCACGACTTCAGCGGAGATCACTTCGCCAGAGCGCATGTCTTGACGCGACAGGGACTCTTCGAAGAGGGCTGCAAAACTTTCCATTATTTATTTCCAGGTTAGCCAGTAAGGCCCGCACTATGCGGCTTCAACTGGGTTGAGGGTTGAACAAAAACAACGATTTATTTATGGGTGGCGGCCCACCATTTCAACACCTGCTCGGTCGCTTCATCAGCGTTCATGGCAGACGTATCGAGGATGTGCGCTCCCTCTGCTGGCGCCAGCGGCGCAATGGCCCGGTTCATATCCCGGTCGTCGCGCGCTTTCAAATCCATCAGCAGGTCTTGCATACTAGCAGAAATTCCCTTTCCGATCAATTGCTTATAGCGGCGATCGGCGCGCGCTTCGACGGAGGCGGTCAAAAACACCTTCAGGGGCGCGTGCGGGAAGATGACCGAGCCCATGTCGCGGCCGTCGGCGACCAGGCCCGGGGTTTTGCGGAAACTCAGCTGCAGGCCATACAGGGCCTGGCGCACGGCGGGCAAGGCGGCGATTTTCGATGCCGTATTGCCAACTTCTTCGGCACGAATGGCGTCGGTGACGTTTTCCTGCGACAGGTAGATGGCGTCGCCGGCGAAATGGATGTTCAGGTGCTCAGCCAGCTTGGCCAGGGCGTGTTCGTCGTTCAGGTTGGTTTCGCGGCGCAGGGCCTGCAGCGCGGTCAGGCGATACAGGGCGCCGGAATCGAGGAGGTGGAAGCCAAGCTTTTCCGCGACCTTGTGGGCTACGGTGCCCTTGCCGCTAGCGGTCGGGCCGTCGATGGTGATGACTGGGATGTTCGATGTTGGCATATGGTTATTCTTGACCCGGACCTGGGTACGACCCAAGGGTCGGATCCATCCACTGCAAGCGCCGCAGACAGGGCCTGACCCTTGGGTCAGCCCCAGGTTTACCGGGTCTGGTTGACTAAAAGTTAAACGCTACCACGCTTAGCGATAGACGCAAACGCGGTGAAGTACTCGGGGAACGTCTTCGCAACGCATTTTGGATCATTGATGCGAACTTTGGCGCCCTGGCGGATGAAGCCATCCAGCGAAGCCAGCGAGAAGCACATCGCCATGCGGTGGTCGTCATAGGTATCAATGGCAGCCGGCAGCAGTGTAGCCGGTGGCGTCACGGACAGCCAGTCAGCCCCCTCCTCCACCGTCGCGCCCAGCTTGCGCAGCTCCGTCGCCATGGCCGCCAGGCGATCGGTTTCCTTCACGCGCCACGAAGCGATATTGCGCAAGGTGGTAGTGCCCTCGGCATACAGCGCCGCCACGGCAATGGTCATCGCAGCATCCGGGATGTGATTGAAGTCCATGTCGACAGCCTTCAGCGGGCCAGACGCGCTGGCTTCGATCCAGTTATCGCCCATGATAATGGTCGCGCCCATCTGCTCCAGCGCCTGCGCAAAGCGCACGTCGCCCTGGATCGAATCGCGGCCCACGCCCTGCACCCGCACCGGCCCACGGCCAATCGCGCCGGCAGCCAGGAAGTAGGAGGCGCTGGAGGCATCGCCTTCCACATGGATGGTGCCCGGGCTCTTGTAGGTCTGGCCGGCAGGAATAGTGAACGACGACCAGCCATCCTGCTCGACCACACCGCCAAAGCGGCGGATCAGGTTCAGGGTGATTTCAATATAAGGCTTGGAAATCAGCTCGCCTTCCACTTCGATGGTCACGGCATGCTCGCGCGCCATCAGCGGTGCGACCATCAGCAGCGCAGTCAGGAACTGGCTCGACACATCGCCGCGCACTTTCAGGCGCTGCGACTTGAACTCGCCCGAGCGGATATGCAGCGGCGGGTAGCCCTTGTTCATCGTGTATTCGATATCGGCGCCAGCGGCGTTCAGCGCGTCGACCAGGTCGCCGATCGGCCGCTCGTGCATGCGCGGCACGCCGTGCACCTTGTAGTCGCCGCCGATTACGGCCAGCGCCGCGGTCAGCGGGCGGATCGCGGTGCCGGCGTTACCCATGAACAGGTCGGCAGTGCGCAGCGGCCAGCTGCCTTTCACGCCCTGCACCACGTGCACGGTGCTTTCGCCTTCGCGATGTTCGGTCCATTCCACGCCCAGCGAGCGCAGTGCGGCCAGCATCACGGCGGTATCGTCGGAAGCCAGCAGGTCGATCACGCGCGTTTCGCCTTCGGCCAGCGCGGCCAGCAGCAGGATGCGGTTGGAGATGGATTTCGAACCTGGCAGGCGCACCGTGCCCTCGGCGCGGGCGACCGGCAGCAGGTCGAGGTAATGCGGATAATCAGTCATGCGTGTTCCTTATTCTGCCGCCGCGTCTTTCGGCTGCGGCGGCTCAGCCGCCTCGATGGTCTCGATCCATTGCCGGCGCGCGCGCTGGGCGTTGGCGTAGGTCGCTTCAAGGGCGGCGGCGTCGCCAGCGGCAAGGCTGGCGCGCAAACGGGTTAATTGTGCCAGATATGCATCCAGCTCAGTCAGGAGTGCGGCCTGGTTGGCGAGGCTGATGTCGCGCCACATTTCAGGCGAGCTGCCGGCGATGCGGGTGAAGTCGCGGAATCCGCTGGCAGCATATTGGAACAGCAAATCCGAGTGGGGCTTGCGTTCGATGTCGTCTACCAGCGCGTAGGCCAGCAGGTGGGGAAGATGACTGACGGCGGCGAACACTTTGTCGTGCTCTTCCGGGGTCAGGGTGTGGATGATGGCGCCGCAGGCTTTCCAGGCGTTGGCCACGCGCTCGATGGCGGCGGGGTCGTTCTCGGCCAGGGGCGTGAGGACGGTCTTCTTGCCTTTGTAAAGGTCGACGATGGCGGCATCGGGGCCGTTGGTTTCGCGGCCGGCGATGGGGTGGCCGGGGACGAATTGGCTGACCTTGTCGCCCAAGGCGGCGCGGGCGGCGGCGACGACATCGGATTTGGTGCTGCCGGCGTCGGTGACGATGGTGCTTGCCTCGAGATGCGGCAAGATCGATTGCAGGATGCGGCCGGTCTGCGCGACTGGCGCAGCCAGCAGGATCAGGTCGGCGCCTTCTATTGCTTCGCCAAACCCGGTACATCTGGGTCCGCCCCAAGGGTCAGACCCTGCCTTACCGGGTTGGGCGGCCGAGTCGATGATGCCCAATTCGAGAGCCCGCTCCAAAAATGCCTCGGAGCGATCAACGCCAACGATGTGTTGGACAACGCCAGCCTGCTTCAGCCCCCGCGCAAACGAGCCGCCAATCAGGCCTACGCCGAAGATGACGACCTTGTTAAGCACGGTCCTCCGCCAGCGCCTTGCGCAGCGCAGAAATCAGCACCGCATTTTCCTGCGGCAGGCCGATGGAAATACGCAGCCACTGCGGCAGGCCATAATTTCCCACCGGACGCACGATCACCCCCTGCTTCAGCAGCGACAGGTTGATGCGTGCACCAGCTGCGTCGTCGTTACCTACGCGCACCAGCACGAAGTTACCGTACGAAGGCACATACTCCAGCCCCATATCCTTGAACGCTTCCACGAACTGCTCATAGCCCGCGGTATTGTTGGCAGCCGACTTCTCCAGGAATTCCTTGTCGTTCAGCGCAGCAATCGCCGCGGCCTGAGCCAGCGAGTTGACATTGAACGGCTGGCGAATACGATTCATCAGGTCGGTCACTTCCGGCTGCGCCAGCGCAAAGCCCACGCGCAGGCCCGCCAGGCCATAGGCCTTGGAGAAGGTACGCGACACCAGCAGGTTCGGGTACTTCTTGACCCAGGCAGCGGATTCGTACTGGTCTTCCTTTTTCAGGAACTCGTTATAAGCCTCGTCCAGCACCACGACCACGCGGGCCGGCACCTTCTGCAGGAAAGCTTCGATCTCTTCGCCGCGCACGAAGGTGCCGGTCGGGTTGTTCGGGTTGGCAATGAACACCAGCTTGGTGTCCGCCTCAATGGCGGCAGCCATCGCATCGAGGTCGTGGCCGTGATTCTTGGCCGGCACCACGATATGGCGCGCGCCGATGCCCTGGGTCGCCAGCGCGTACACGGCGAACGAGTACTGCGAGTACACGACGGACTGGCCGCGCTCAACGAAAGCGTGCGCAGCGATTTCCAGGATGTCGTTGGAGCCGTTGCCCAGCGTGATCCAGTCCATCGGCACGTCGTAGCGCTTGGACAGTGCCATCTTCAGGTCGAAGGCGTTGGCATCCGGGTAGCGGCCCAGTTCCGCGGCGGCAGCGGCCATCGCCTTCTGCGCCGATTCCGGCACGCCGAACGGGTTTTCGTTCGATGCCAGTTTGACGATGGATTCTTCTTTCAGGCCAAATTCGCGCGCCACCTCGGAGATAGGCTTGCCCGCCTGGTAAGGAGCGATTGCACGAACGTATTCAGGGCCATAAGTCTTGGACATGTTTCTAATCTCTTTTAAAGGTCAGGTGAGGCTGGTCGGATAAGAGCCCAGCACTTTGAAGAAGGCAGCATTGTCCTTGAGTTCAGCCAATGCCTTTGTCACGGACGGGTCTTGTACGTGCCCTTCTACGTCTACATAGAAATAGTATTCCCAGGTGCCGATGCGGGCCGGGCGCGACTCGAAGCGCGTCATCGATACGCCATGCTTGGCCAGTGGCGCCAGCAACTGGTACACGGCGCCGGCCTTGTTCGGCACCGCCAGCACCATCGAGGTGTGGTCACGGCCGGAAGGATTGGTCTGCAGGCTGCCGATCACCACGAAGCGGGTGCGGTTGTGCGGGTCGTCCTGGATGTGGGCGTTTACCACGCCCAGGCCATATTGCGCGCCGGCGTGTTCGCTGGCGATGGCGGCAATGGTCGGGTCGTCGCCGGCCATGCGTGCCGCTTCGGCATTCGAAGCCACGGCGCGGCGCTCGATGTGCGGATAATTCTGGTTCAACCACACCTGGCATTGGGCCAAGGCCTGCGAATGGGCGCAGATCACCTGCACGCCTTCCATGGTGCCGGTCTTGGTCATCAGGCTGTGGTGGACCGCGATGGCGATCTCGCCGGAGATCAGGCAAGGCGTAGCCAGCATCAGATCCAGGGTGCGGTTTACCGCGCCTTCGGAGGAGTTCTCGACCGGCACCACGCCGAAATCGGCGGTGCCGGCTTCGGTCGCGCGGAACACTTCATCGATGGAGGCGCAAGGGATGCCATCCACTGCTGTGCCGAACTGGGCGTACACCGCCTGTTCGCTGAAGGTGCCGGCCGGGCCGAGATAGGCCACGGCCACGCGGCGCTCCAGGGCGCGGCATGCCGACATGATTTCGCGGAAGATGGTCTGCACTTCGCGTGCACCCAAGGGGCCAGGGTTGCGGTCGGCCACGCCGCGCAGCACCTGGGCTTCGCGCTCTGGGCGGAATACTGGGGCGTTGGTTTCGGCCTTGACGTGGCCGACCTCCTGCGCGACTTTGGCGCGCTCATTGAGCAACGCCAGGATTTGCGCGTCGATCGAATCGATCCTCTCGCGTAAGGGTTTCAGTTTGTCTGTCATCAGTTTGCGTTCACTTTATGCTGGCCCTCTAAAACCGGCAATACAGTGTCTGACCCTGCGGGTCAGACATCGGGTTACCGGTTTCAGCGTCCAGCAAATTCGTTCAAATAGTCGACCAGCGCTTGCACGCCCTCGATCGGCATCGCGTTGTAGATCGATGCCCGCATACCACCGACGGACTTGTGGCCCTTCAGCTGCAACAGCCCGCGCGCCTTCGCACCGGCCAGGAATGCTTCATTTTTCGATTCGTCGCGCAGATAGAACGGGATGTTCATGCGCGAACGGTATTCTTTTGCGACGCGATTCTGGTAGAAGTCGTCGGCCTCGAGTGCCTGGTACAGCAGCTCGGCTTTCTCAATATTACGCTTTTCCATGGCGGCCACGCCGCCCTGCTTCTTCAGCCACTGGAACACCAGCCCGGCAATATAGATGCCGTAGGTCGGCGGCGTGTTGTACATCGATTCATTGTCCGCCACGTTCTTGAAATCGAAGGCGGATGGGCAGAATGGCAGCGCCTTGCCGATCAGGTCATCGCGCACGATGACCACGGTCACGCCGGCCGGGCCGATATTCTTTTGTGCACCGCCAAAGATCACGCCGTACTTGCTGACGTCCACGGGACGCGACAGGATGTGGGACGACATGTCGGCCACGATATCGGTATCGCCCTGCGCGGTCGGCACGAAATTGAATTCAACGCCGTCGATGGTCTCGTTGGTGCAAATGTGCAGGTAGGATGCACCCGGGGTCAGCTTCCATTCCGCCTGGTCAGGTACGCGGTCGAAACCGGTGGCCTGCGACGACGCAGCCACATTGACGCGGGCATAGCGCGCCGCTTCCTTGATCGACTTGCTGGACCAGGAGCCGGTCTGCACGAAATCGATGGTGCTGTCGGCGCCGCCGCACAGGTTCATCGGCAGCACGGCATTCTGCGACAGGCCGCCGCCCTGCATGAACAGGATCTTGTAATTGTCCGGCACGGCCAGCAGCTCGCGCAGGTCGCGCTCGGCCGCGCGGTAGATCGATATGAATTCCGGACCGCGGTGGCTCATCTCCATGACGGACATCCCACTGCCCTGCCAGTCAAGCATTTCGACGGCCGCCTGTTGCAGCACTTCCTTAGGCAGCACGGCCGGGCCGGCGGAGAAATTGTAGATGTTCGCCACTTCGATGCTCCTCACTTCGTTTGTTCGACAATGCGCTTGGCGCGCTCCTGCACCAGCTTTTGTGCAGCCTGTGCGCTTTCGCCCATCAGGACAGGCATGACTTCCAGCGATTTCTTGCCGGCCGGGCTGCGGTAGAAAGCCGTCAATGCCTTCACTTCATCTTGCGTGAAATGGCGTGTGTACAGCGGCACCACCTGGTTGTACAGCTCGTCGACCAGTTTCGGATCGTTCAGGTCCTTTTGCAGCGCGACGGTGATGCCCGGCATGCGGCGCTCCACAGTCGCCAGTTCCGCCTTGCGCTGCTCCTCGCTGAGTTTGGGATTATTGCGCGCCATCGTTTCCGCACGCATGCGCAGGATCTGCGGAAGCGTCTTCGCCAGGTTTTGCAGCGAAATAGCCATGTTGGCGCGGGCACCAGTCGTTTCCATCAGCTCACGGACCGATGCTTCGCTTGCCGGGGCAGCGTGGACTGCGGCGGCGAAAGCAAATACTGCAGCTGCAAAGGCGATCTTCTTCATGCTTGCTCCCTTATTTATAACGGAACTGCTCCATTGCCTTCTGAATGCGCGGCATGGTCACGCGTTGGCCAATCGCCATCGATTCTGCCATCACTTGCGGCATCAACTGCATGCTCTTCATGCCGACCGGCGTGCGGTAGTAAGCCGCGATCTGTTTCAGTTCGTCGGCAGTGAAATGGCGCGAGTACAGCGCGATCATTTCCGCTTCCATATCCGCCATCAGGCCCGGATCGGTGAAAACGCTGTTCAGTATTTCAGTCATTTTCGGCAATTGCGCCTGCAGCTGCTGCAGCTTTTCCTTGCGCTGCACGTCGGTCAGGGTGGTATCGGCCTGGATCGTCGCTTCGATCTGCTGGCGCATGATGCCAGGCAGGGTCTTCGACATCTGCTCCATCGACGCCTTCCACATGGTGCGGTAGTTCATGGCGTCCAGCAGTTCGCGCACGGCTGCGGCATTGGCCGGCGCCGGGTCGGCAGCGAACGCGCCCTGGGCCAGGGCGAGAGAGGCGATCAAGGCAACGACGATTTTCTTCATTGTTTATTTGTTTTTCGAGTTTAGGGGGTAGAAAAACTAACGGGCCCGGCCTGATCACTCAGACGGGGCCCGTTGCGGGTCGGCCTTATTCGGCCGCGTCGCCGTTTTCGGCTTCTGCTTCAGGCTCGTCGGCGTCGGCCTCGACGATCCGCTGCAAGCCCGAGAGCTTGGTGCCGTCCTCCACCGCAATCAGCGTCACGCCCTGGGTCGCGCGGCCCATCTCGCGGATCTCCGATACCCGGGTGCGAATCAGCACACCGCCGGTCGTGATCAGCATGATCTCGTCGGTCTTGGTGACCAGGGTCGCCGCCACCACCTTGCCATTACGTTCGGAGGTCTGGATCGCGATCATGCCCTTGGTGCCACGGCCGTGACGGGTGTACTCGGTGATCGGGGTACGCTTGCCGAAACCATTCTCGGTTGCGGTCAGCACCGACTGCTCTTCGTTTTCCGCCACCAGCAGCGCGATCACGCACTGGCCTTCTTCCAGGTTCATGCCGCGCACACCGCGCGCGGTACGACCCATCGGGCGCACGTCGTTTTCGTCGAAGCGCACTGCCTTGCCGGCGTCGGAGAACAGCATCACATCGTGCTTGCCGTCGGTCAGCGCAGCGCCGATCAGGAAGTCGCCCTCATCCAGGTCCACTGCGATGATGCCGGCCTTGCGCGGATTGGAGAAGTCCTTCAGCGGAGTCTTCTTCACGGTGCCCAGGCTGGTCGACATGAAGACGTAGTGGTCTTCCGGGAAGGTGCGGTTTTCGCCGGACAGCGGCAGCACCACGGTGATCTTCTCGTTATCCTGCAGCGGGAACATATTCACGATCGGCTTGCCGCGCGAAGTACGCGAGCCTTGCGGCACTTCCCACACCTTCAGCCAGTACATGCGGCCGCGGTTGGAGAAGCACAGGATGTAATCGTGCGTGTTGGCGATGAACAGCTGGTCGATCCAGTCTTCATCCTTGGTTGCCGCCGCCTGCTTGCCGCGGCCGCCGCGCTTCTGGGCGCGGTATTCGGACAGCGGCTGGGCCTTCATATAGCCCATGTGCGACAGGGTCACCACCATATCCTGCGGCGTGATCAGGTCTTCCGTTTCGAGGTCGGTCGCGTTGTTCTCGATCGACGAGCGGCGCGGGTCTTTCTCGCCGAATTCCAGCTTGGAGGCGTTCAGTTCGTCGGTAATGATCGCGGTCACGCGCGACGGCTTGGACAGGATGTCCAGCAGGTCGGCGATCAGGGACATCACTTCCTTGTACTCGTTGACGATCTTGTCCTGCTCCAGGCCGGTCAGGCGCTGCAGGCGCATCTGCAGGATTTCGCCTGCCTGCTCGTCGGACAGCTTGTACAGGCCGTCGGACTGCAAGCCGTAATGCTTCGGCAGGTGCTCCGGACGGAAGGCTTCGATACCGCCCTGGCCTTCTTCGCCGGTACGCTTCAGCATTTCGCGCACGATGGAGGAATCCCAGCCACGCGCCATCAGCTCCTGCTTCGCGATCGGCGGCGTCGGAGCAGCCTTGATGATGGCGATGAAGTCATCGATATTGGCCAGTGCCACTGCCAGGCCTTCCAGCACGTGGCCGCGTTCGCGCGCCTTGCGCAGTTCGAACACGGTACGGCGCGTCACCACTTCGCGGCGGTGCGACAGGAAGGTCGCCAGCAGGTCCTTCAGGTTCATCAGCTTCGGCTGGCCGTCCACCAGGGCGACCATGTTCATGCCGAAGGTGTCCTGCAACTGGGTCTGCTTGTACAGGTTGTTCAGCACCACTTCCGGCACTTCACCGCGTTTCAGTTCGATCACCACGCGCATGCCCGACTTGTCGGACTCGTCGCGGATGTCGGAAATGCCTTCCAGCTTCTTGTCGCGCACGTTCTCGGCGATGCGCTCCAGCAGGGACTTCTTGTTGACCTGGTACGGCAGCTCGTCGACGATGATCGCGGTGCGGCCGCCTTCCTTGCCGTATTCCTCGAAGTGGGTCTTGGCGCGCATGACGACGCGGCCACGGCCGGTGCGGTAGCCATCGCGCACGCCCGATACGCCGTAAATGATGCCGCCGGTCGGGAAGTCCGGCGCCGGAATCAGTTCGATCAGTTCGTCGATCGAGCAATCCGGGTTGGACAGCACGTGCAGCGCGCCGTTGATCACTTCCGTCAGGTTGTGCGGCGGGATGTTGGTGGCCATACCCACGGCGATACCGGACGAGCCGTTGATCAGCAGGTTAGGAATCTTGGTCGGCAGGACGGTAGGCTCTTTCTCCTTGCCGTCGTAGTTCGGTGCGAAATCGACGGTTTCCTTGTCGATGTCGGCCAGCAGCTCGGTCGAGATCTTGTCCAGGCGGCACTCGGTGTAACGCATCGCCGCGGCGTTGTCGCCGTCGATGGAACCGAAGTTACCCTGGCCGTCGACCAGCATATAGCGCAGCGAGAAGTCCTGCGCCATACGCACCAGCGTGTCGTAAATCGACGCGTCGCCGTGCGGGTGGTACTTACCCATGACTTCACCCACGACTCGGGCGCATTTCACGTAAGGGCGGTTCCACACGTTGTTCAGTTCGTGCATCCCGAACAGGACGCGGCGGTGTACGGGTTTCAGGCCGTCGCGAGCGTCCGGCAGAGCTCGGCCAACGATCACGCTCATGGCGTAATCGAGGTAGCTCTTGCGCATCTCTTCTTCGAGGGAAATTGGGATTGTTTCTTTTGCGAATTGATCCATTGGCGGGTCGATCTATAGTGTCCAGGCGTACAAGCCAGCGATTTTAGCATGGCGCCAAGGCGGCCGGACGAAAGTCATTGGGTTGACACAAATGCACCGTATTATGACCGCTGCGTTGCAACAAAACAACATTTTGGTCAGATACGCGAAACTGCCCTTTTCCCCCAATTTTGATGCGGTTTTGCAAAATATGGCAAAATGGACGAGAAACTAATGAAAAAGCTAGTTTTATTTGCGTGACACCCCGTTTAAGGAAAAGACCAATATGAAGAAAATCCTCGCCACCGTGTTTGCTGCGTCTTCCGTTCTGGCCGGCCCTGTGCTAGCACAAGACAAGCCAACCGCGCCTCCGTTCGCACCAGTAACCCAGGACATCAAGGCCGCGACGCCAAAGAGCGCCTATGTGCAGGATGCCCGCGGCGTCATCGCCCGCAATCCGTTCGGCCTGTGCTGGCGTACCGGCTACTGGACCCCGGCCGATGCCGTGCCAGGTTGCGACCTGCCGCTCTGCACCCCACCGGAAGAGCTGAAGGATGGCAAGTGCGTGCTGCCACCTCCGCCACCAGCACCAGAGCAGCCGCCAGTCGCCGTACCGCCAGTTGCAACCCCGGCAGCCCCGACCGCAGTACCGACCGCTGAGAAAGTTTCCTTCGCAGCCGACGCCTTCTTCGACTACGACAAGGCCGTGCTGAAGCCAGAAGCGAAAGAAAAGCTGGACGAACTGGCGAGCAAGCTGGACGGTATCAACCTGGAAGTGATCATCGGCGTCGGCCACACCGACTCCATGGGCACCGATCAGTACAACGACAAGCTGTCGCTGCGCCGCGCAGAAGCCGTCAAGGCATACCTGCTGAGCAAGGGCGTTGAAGCCAACCGTGTGTACACCGAAGGCAAGGGCGAGAAGCAGCCAATCGCGGACAACAAGACCGCCGAAGGCCGCGCCAAGAACCGCCGCGTGGAAATCGAGGTTGTTGGCACCAAGAAGTAATTCCCGGCGCTAAAGCGCTGATACTGCCCCGCCTCGTGCGGGGCTTTTTTTTGAAAAAGAGGACGTAACACATTTTTTCGCAAAAGGAGTACGTCCCCATTTTTCGGCGTGCCCCGCTTTAATCTCCCCTCTGCTATGATCGCGCCTATGAACGCCGACCCATTAGAACTGCAAAAATTCAGCGAACTGGCCCATCACTGGTGGGACCCCACGTCCGAATTCAAACCCCTGCACGAGATCAATCCGCTGCGCCTGGAATGGATCAACGCCCGCGCCCCGCTGGCCGGGAAAAACGTGATCGATATCGGCTGCGGCGGAGGCATCCTGTCCGAATCGATGGCCCGCAAAGGCGCCAAGGTTACCGGCATCGACCTGTCCGAAAAAGCCCTCAAAGTAGCCGACCTGCACAGCCTGGAATCCGGCGTACCGGTACGCTACAAGCTGATCGCCGCAGAGGAAATGGCAGCCCAGGAAGCCGGCCAGTTCGACGTGGTCACCTGCATGGAAATGCTGGAGCACGTGCCCGACCCGGGCGCCATCGTGCGCGCAGCAGCCGCCCTGGTAAAGCCGGGCGGTCATGTCTTCTTCTCCACCCTGAACCGCAACCCCAAGGCCTACCTGTTCGCGGTGATTGGCGCCGAATACCTGCTGCGCATGCTCCCCAAGGGCACGCACGATTATGAAAAGTTCATCACTCCAGCCGAACTGTCGCAATATGTGCGCACTGCTGGACTGCAAGTAGATGCCTTGAAGGGCATGGGCTACAATCCGCTCACCAAGGTCTACTCCCTGAACAACGACACCAGCGTTAATTACCTGGTGGCCTGCACCCGCCCCGCATAAGGCCAGGCGGCCTGCGCGCCGCCTGCTTCGAAAGCCCCTTCCCTACCATGAGCCTGTTCCCAGCCCCGCGCGCCATCTTGTTTGACCTGGATGGCACCCTGGCCGATACCGCGCCCGACCTGGCCGCCGCAATCAACCTGCTGCGCACCGTGCGCGGGCTGGAGCCGACGCCGTACGAGGTGCTGCGCCCACAGGCATCGCACGGCGCCCGTGGCATGATCGGCGTATCCTTCGGCCTCACGCCGCAGGACGAAGGCTTTGAAGAACTGCGCGACGGCTTCTTCACCAATTACGAAGCGGCGATGGTAGTGCACAGCACCCTGTTTGACGGCATTCACGAGCTGCTGGCCGGCATTACCGAATCCGGGCTGCGCTGGGGCATCGTCACCAACAAGCCAGCCCGCTTCACCGACCCGCTGGTGCCGCAAATCGGCCTGGAACTGGCAAGCTGCGTGGTATCCGGCGATACCACCCCCCACGCCAAGCCGCATCCGGCCCCATTGCTGGAAGCTGCTTCCCGCCTCGGCCTGGCGCCGGAAGAATGCTGGTACGTCGGCGACGACCTGCGCGACATCCAGGCCGGCCATGCCGCCGGAATGCGCACCATCGCATGCCAGTGGGGCTATTGCGGAGCGGTCGAACCCGCAGCCTGGGGCGCCGACCACCTGCTGGCCTCGCCAGCCGACTTGCTGGCCCTGATTCGCGCAACCGTACCATCCCCGACACCGTTGGCCGCCTAGAAACTACGTTATCACTTGCCCAATAGCAATAAATTTCTATACTATAGTCAGTAGCGATTACAGAATAAGGCAACTGGAGATTTTATGGACGGGGACGACAACATCGAGACGGCGCTCCCACCGCGCAGCAGCGCGCCGCAGGTCTGGGATGCCTCCGTTGCCGAGAGCCGTTTCTACTGGTACGACCTGTTGGTCAACGATCCGCTGGAGCCCGACTTCCGCGCCCCGATCGGCCGCTACCAGCGCCGCATGCAGTTCGCGCTCGACGCGACCATGGAAAAGCAGCTGCTGTTCTTCGTCGTCTCCCGCCCGCGCCTGCGCTTTGACATCAAGAAAGGCACGAGCTGGGGCTTCTTCGGCCTGAAACTGACCGTACCGCTGCTGGCCGGCACCGACAACCGCAAGGAATCGCTCACGATCGAGCTGGAAGTGCCGTTTGAAGCGACCTTCAAGAAGCCGATCGTCACCTTGCATGACAAGTACATTACGCTGAACTGGGGCGCGCTGACGGAATGCTATTCCGCGCATGACCTGCTGCAGAAATTCCCGAACGACCTGAAATACGAAAGCACAGTGGAATACGTCGGCATCACACGTGATCCGCAATCGCGGCTGGCCAAGGGCCGCCTGCCGTCCGTCAACCGCATCGTGGAAGAAAATGACGGCGCGCGCGACACCTTCCTGCTGGTCAAGCGCATGGATGTAAAAGTGGAAACCGCAACCCAGGACCCGCTCGGCGAAGCCACCACCCGCTCGCACGTCGAAGTCATGGAAGGCGCGCTGATCCGCTACTTCGAAGGCGAAAAGCCTGCCCACCACGGCACGATCGAAAGCAACAACCGGCGCAACCGCGTGGAGCAGTTGGTCGAGACTTACCAGCTTCAGAGCCTGACCGTCGACCTCGGCTTCAAGGAAGCCGACAGCTTCCACGACCTGAAGTCCGCCAACGTGTCGGTTTCGCGCCGCCACCTGGTCGAATTCACCTTCAGCCCCGGCGGCGAGATCCACGCCAATCGCCTGCCCGAGGACGCCCGCCCGCTGGTTTCGCTCGAAGAGTGACGCGGCGGAAAGGATTCATGTAAAATAGAGCTTCCTTCTGTGGGGACGACCTGGTTTCGACGTGGGTTGCAAAGCAGAACAGGGCATACCGAGGGCTGGTTACCTCGTAAATACATCCAGAAACAAACTAACTGCAAACGATAACTCGTACGCACTGGCAGCTTAATCGCCGCCTGCCCGACAACACCTCGCCCTTAGGGTGTGACCGCAAGGTCGTGTTGGGTCATTTATAAGGGATCGGACTTCGAGGGTTCACTTCGAGAAGTCCTAAATCTAAGGTGAATCGCCTGTCCGAAACGTGCACATCCGTGTCGTACAGGTTAAATTAAATGATAGTGCTAAGTATGTAGAACTGTCTGTAGAGTGCTTGCGGACGCGGGTTCGATTCCCGCCGTCTCCACCACCGAACAAAAAATTTGGGCTCCAAGCGCAAGCTTGGGGCCCAATTTTTTTGTTCGTTAGCGCAGAGTTGGCGGGAATTGAATCCGCGTCCGGTACGGGCGCGGGGTGGAGCGCAAGTTTCGGCTCGCATGTTGCCGCGCGCGGAACGACGTGCGCTTGCCAGCGGACGGTTCTCCGATTCGCCCATTCCGGCAATCGCTCCGCGGGTTCGCACCCACATCAGCGGCTCACCGCAAGCTCAGCCGTAGGCCCGAAGCCGGCAAGCAGTACATTACACGCCTACGAAACCGGGCAAGGCATCAAAGCTGGATGCAATGGCGTCCGGCGCGACGCCCAGTTGCTCGGTCGGAGCCTTCAGCCTGTTGATCCAAATCGTAGGGAAGCCGAAGGTTTTGGCGCCTGCGGCATCCCAGCCGCCGAACGCGACAAAGGCGATTTGGCTTGGTGACAGGCCGAAGCGGTCGACTGCCATCTGGTAGGCGCGCGGATCGGGCTTGTATGCTTGCACCAGGTCAGCCGACAGCTGGTGATCGAAAATACCTTCCAGCCCCGAGTTCGCCACGCCGTTTTCCAGCATCGGCACGCTGAAGTGTGTGAGCGGAGCAAGGCGCAGGCCGGCCGCTTTCAGGCGGCGCAACACGGGCGCAACATCCGGCCAGGTGCGCAAGTCCATGAAGCCCGTCAGCAGTTGTTTGCGTTGTGCTTCGCTCGCCACGAGCTTTTCCTGTGCAAGAGCGAAGACCAGCGCGTCTTCCGCAATGCGCATGAAGCTTTCGTAACTGCGCGTGAGCGTACGCAACCAGCTATATTCGAAGATGCGCACACGCCATGCAGTGGCCAGTGCGTTGCCTCGACCAGGGAAGAATTCTTCGGCCAGCGCGAAAATCGGGCGTGGGTCGAACAAGGCCAGGCCATCGAAAGCTACGGCTTTGATGCCTTTCGTTGCAGCGCGAGCTGGAAGGACTGAGCTTGCCGTGCCCGCGGCGGCCGCGCTGATAAAAGTACGTCGGTTCATGCTGTTCTCCGAAAGTGTCTTGATGTGCTCACTCTACGGAGTTACGAGCCGCAGTAGAATCGCTGGCCAGAGAAATTGATTCTTTCAGATTTTGGAAGAGTCTTCGCCAAGACGGCCAGCCTGATCGTGGATACGGCCGCGGGGCTGGACCAGCACCTCGATGAAGGCAGGACTAAGCTTTAACGGCGGCCGTTGGTCATCAGTTCGGCGTGCTCACAATTGTGGTCATGCGCGGCGTGCGCGTTATCGTTTTCCCTCACAGTGTCCGGCTTACAACCCGCCGCTATGAGCCTGGCTCGGCTGCGAGGGAAGCGTTTGCGAATGGGCCCAGGCGCCAGGTTGTAGGTTTACAGCCCGCATGCCTCAACAGCGTAGGAGCTTAAAGTCGCGCGTCCCTCTGGCGTCAGGTTCTTGGCGAAGAAGCAGGCATAGGGTCGGTTGGTCGTCTGGTCGACGTAGAGGTATTCGGTCGGCACGTTATATGCGATATCGAACTTCGAAGCGGGCTGGCTTGACGACAGTGCCTTGAATGCCAAGTGCAGTTTCAAACCGAAGTTCGGATGATGGAAGTCGAAACACCCTTCCGGATAAGCGCAGCTTCCGTTCTGCGCCGGGAGGTGCAACGGGACGACTGTTTGCAGAGACTGGTCCGTTGGCATCCGCTCATAGCGCATGGCGACGGGCGGATCGTCGGTTGTGATTTCGTTGATCGCGCTGCCTGGCTGATGGAAGTTCGCGTAGAGCTGTTCGAACGCAGCCCAGCTATCCGGGTGGATGAATGTCTGCTTGACCTGCTCTCTCTCGTACGTCGTTTGCGCTTGCACTGCATAGACAGCCCTGACACGAGAAGACTTGATCTGGTACGGGAACGGGCTCTGGTCATCAGCCAAATTCTTCGAGAAGGCATTCATCAGGCCGAGCGTGCCGCGTGATTGGCCGACGATGAAAATATTGCTGCCATCAATGCCGAGCATGCCGGATCGGTGGCGCGCCCATTGCACCGCACGCGCGATGTCAGTGTTGGGTATATCAAGGTTGGGCGGCAGGCCGTACCTCTGACTCGCCACTGGATGGCGAAATTCGACGGACATGAACGCGAAACCCAGCGCCAGCGCGGGCGTCACCAGCTTCGGATACAAGTCTCCCTGCTGCGGCAGGTTATCGGTCATGCCGTTCGGATGCGCCCATATGATCAAGGGCAGCCTTTGCGCTGCGGGCAGTGAAGCAGGTCGGTAGAAGTCGAAGCGCTGGTCCAGCGTAACGTCATACGCACCGGCTGGCGACTTCTCGTCCCACTCCGTGCCCTCGGCATAGCAGATATCCCTGGCTATCGTGGCCTGGGTTCCTTGCACTTGCGTGTAGCTCGATAACTCGGCGTCAGTACTGATCTTGCGGCATGGTTCTGCGGCTGCGAAGCCGGCAGTGACGGCCAGCAGCAAGCTGCCAAACAGGCGCGCGGACAATCGGACACATGGCTGGATATCTTGTCGCATTCTTTGCTCCGGTATGGGTGTTGGAATGGTGAACAGCTGCGATACATTATCATTAAAACAATTGATCGATCGCATGGGAGCCGAAATGGATAAATTCGAAAAGCTGTTTTCGTATGGAACGCTGCAGCAAGAGGGCGTACAGATCGCAACATTTGGCCGCCGGCTTGAAGGCGCGGCCGACCAATTGGCCGGCTACAAGCTTGGACTGCTCGAGATTGAAGATCCTGAAGTCGTCGCGACAAGCGGCAGGACGCATCATCCGATTATTTCGCGCTCGGATAGCGAAGTGGATGCCGTGCGTGGGTCGGTATTGCTGCTTACGCCGGAGGAACTGCAGCAAGCGGATCAGTATGAAGTGGCCGCCTATAAGCGCCACTGCGTAACACTAGAATCCGGAACTGTCGCATGGGCCTACGTGGACGCCCGTGACCAGGCCTGAAGCTGTCGATTATCGAGCAAGCTCAATCGAGTACAATGACCCGGGCTGCAAAGGCTATTGCTGCACCATGTGGACTGACGCACAGACCACATCCCATCGCGGCAGTAGCTTATACGTTGGCGCTAGGAGGCAGCGTGGAAAAACGAAGTCACCAGGAACGACGAAGCGACATCGGCACCGCCGAACGTTTCGACATGGCAGTGCGCACGGCCCTGGCTTTCGACCAGGGCGCAGCCTATACCTATCTGGGCCTGTGCGGAGTAGAGCATATGCTGATCCGCTCCTTTGCAGAGCGCTTCCCGACGCAAGTACGGTCGGTGGCTTCCCTGCCCTGGCACTCCAGCGACCGCCGCAGCGAGTCAATGCAGCGTGCGTTTTAGCGCATGCCGCCCTTTCAGCAATGCCCTGCGCGCATCGTAGGTGGTCTGGAGGTTGAGCCAGAACTCCGGCGTGGTGTCAAAGTAGCTGGCAAGCTGCCGGGCGGTGGCCGGGGAAATGCTGCGCTCCTGCCGCGTGATGCCAGTCAGGTAGCCAGGTTCGAGGTGCAGCACGCCGGCCAGCGTGCTCACGGTCAGGCCCATCGGGTCCATGAATTCTTCCAGCAGGACTTCGCCCGGATGGATCGGGCGCATTGTGGTTTCCATAGTCGCCTCCTTCCCGACGATTCTACTACTGCACAACCTGCCGCTGTACTGTTGGCTTAGAATGGTAGCAGTATGAAATTCATAAATTTCATTGCAGCTGCCTTCCTCGCACTCGCGGCCAACAACGTGCTTGCCGCCTGCGGCACGATCCGCTATGCCTACCCCGATCAGCATCGCCCCCCGTATTGGCTGGGCAATGGCCCCACCGTACCCGACCCTCCCGGCGCCAACGTCGATTGGATCCGCGAGTTTGCCGCCAGCGGCGGTTGTACGATCGAACTAGTGCGATTGCCGGTGATGCGCTTGCGCAGCTCACTCATTAGCGGCGCCGTCGACTTCGTGCCGGTCGACATCACCGCCGACGGTCAGCCGGGCATCGTGATCCCGCGCGATGCACAGGGCAGGCCTGACACTAAGCGCGCGACCACCCTTGTCGTCGCGGCCTTCGTGCGCGTCAAAGACGGCTACCCGCGCGACCTCGATCCGATGGAAATGGTGCGCGGCAAACGGGTGGGCGTGATGTTCGGCTCGTCCTACGTGGTGCAGCTGGAAAAGGCCGGCGCCATCGTCGACCAGGGCGCCCCGACTGTCCCGACCAATTTTGAAAAACTCCAGCTTGGCCGTATCGATGCCTTCGTGGTACCGATGCTCACCGCGACTGACCTCGACAAGTACGTGGCCGACCACTACAGGGGCCAACTGGTCCGGCTGGAGAAGCCCGTGCTCAAATCCTATAACTGGATCGCGACCAACACGGCCTATTACGACGCCCACCGCCAGGACGTCGATACTTTATGGAACTGGATGGGCACGGAAGGCAACAAGCGCTTCAACCAGCTGCTCCGCAGGTATACCGAGAATTAGGCAATTTCCTCCCACAGGCCTACAATGAACTTTGGCCCTAGCTACATGGAGGCAATCATGTCCACACTCAACAAGGGACGCAGCCTGGCGCAGCAAACCCACGATGGCACCAGCAGCATTGCGACCATGGGCGACGGCTGCACTGGCCGCCGTAACCTGTCGCAATCCCAGCAAGGCAACCAGCAATCGGCTGAAACGGCGGGCCGGACCGACGATCTGCTTTCCGGCTGTGTCGACGAAGACGAACGCGAGCACGGGTTCCAGACCGGGCCGCAATACCGGCAAGGCGATACGCGCGAAACCGGCTCCGATACTGTCCGGCGCAGCGAACGCTAAACCTTGATCCAGTACAAGTTTTACCATTGAACAAATTTCCTGGGTGGCGCATAATTGCGAATGATAACAATTCTCATTACGTAGTCACTTAGGAAATAGCATGTCGTTGAACAAATCCCCGCTGGCGCTTGCCATTGCGCTCGCGCTGCCGCATTTCGCCTTCGCCGAAGAAGCCACCCTCCCCTCCGTCACCGTCACCGCCGCCCGCGAAGCTGCCTACAACCCGGGCACGGCCACCAGCGCCACCAAGATTGACGCACCGCTGCGCGACATTCCGCAAACCGTGAACGTGGTGCCGCAGGAACTGCTGCGCGACAAAGGCGTGAGCTCGATGGAGGACGCCATGAAGGGCATCCCGGGCGTCGGCCTGTCGCACGGCGACGGCCAGCGCGACCAGGTGAGCATCCGCGGCTTCACTGCGATCGCCGACCAGTTCATCGATGGCATGCGCGACGACGCGCTGTATTTCCGCGACCTGTCCAATGTCGAACAGATTGAAGTGATCAAGGGCCCGGCCTCGGTGCTGTATGGCCGCGGTTCTTCGGGTGGCATGATCAACCGTATCACCAAGAAGCCTGGCATCGACCGCACGGAGGCCAGCGTGACCTTCGGCAGCTGGAGCAAGAAGCGCGGCGAGTTCGACGTGGCGCGCAACCTGAAGGACAGCGGCGTGGCCTTCCGCGTCACCGGCGCCAAGGAAGATTCAGACAGCTACCGCGACCAGCAATTCCTCAAGCGTGAAGCACTGTCGCCGTCCCTGCTGTGGAAGCTGAGCGCCGATACCTCCCTGCTGCTGCAGGGAGAATACCTGTCCGACCGCCGCCTGACCGACTTCGGCATCCCTTCCTACAAAGGCCTGCCGGTCGACGTGGACCCAGGCACCTACTACGGCGCGGCCAATGCACGCGATGTGGACTTCAGCCAGGCGCGCGTGAAATCGCTGGCCGCGGTGCTCGATCACCGCATCAATGCCAACTGGTCGCTGCGCAATGCCTTCCGCCGCTACGACTATTCGCTGAACCGCAACAACACCCTGGTCGGCAGCGTTAATGAAGCAGCGCAAACCGCCTCCCTCACCCATGGCAATGTGCGCCGCGAAGAAGACGGCTACTTCAACCAGACCGAGTTGACCCAGCGCGCAGAATTCTTCGGCATGCAGCACCAGTTGCTGTACGGTGTGGAGATCGGCAAGCAGGACAAGGACCAGGTCAACCGCTCCAAAACCAATGTCGCCACGGTGAATCTGTTCAAGCCAGTGCTGCCGGTGCTGCAACTGGAAGCCAACGTCGCTCCGGGCACCGACAACCTCGGCATCATGAAGAACAAGAGCGTCTACGTGCAAGACCTGGCGACGCTCACGCCGCAGTGGAAGATGCTGGCCGGCGTGCGCTACGATGACTTCAGCCAGGAGACACGCGAACGCCGCGCAGGCCAGAAAGACCTGGAGCGCACCGACCGCGCCTGGAGCCCGCGCGCGGGCCTGGTGTACCAGCCGAGCGGCAGCGTTTCCTACTACGCTTCGTTCAGCAAATCCTTCCAGCCTTCGGGTGAAACCTTCGCGCTGGCCGCGAACAACGCAGCCATCGAACCGGAAGAAACCACCAACAAGGAAGTGGGGGCCAAAATCGACCTGTTCGACGGCCAGGCGACTGTTGGCGCATCGCTGTTCCGCCTGAAGCGCACCGGCATCAAGGCCACCGATCCAATCACCAACGTCGTCATGCCGGTCGGCACCCAGCGTACCGACGGCCTTGAGCTGACCTTCACCGGTGAACTGGGCCAGGGCTGGCAAGTGGCTTCCGGCCTGGCGCTGCTGGACGCGGAAATCATCAAGTCCATCGCCCGCGACGACGGCCAGAACGTACAAGGCAAACGCCCAACGCTGA
Source organism: Pseudoduganella sp. S-14 (assembly GCF_049913285.1). Lineage (GTDB taxonomy): Bacteria > Pseudomonadota > Gammaproteobacteria > Burkholderiales > Burkholderiaceae_D > Rugamonas. Next base: position 2,098,945 of record NZ_CP183991.1, on the reverse strand, counting down.
CGCCCAAGCGCAGCGCCAACCTGTGGCTGAACAAGGCACTGGGCGGCGGCTGGTTCACCGGCGCCGGCGTGAACTATCAGGGCGACCGCTTTGCCAACCCGGGCAACACCACCACCCTGCCCGGCTACACCGTGGTCGATGCAATGGTGGCTTACCGCACCGCGTCGTACGATGTGCAGTTGAACGTGAACAACCTGTTCGACCGCGAGTACATCGTTTCCGGCCACGGGTCAAGCAAGCTGCTCAACCTGCCGGGCGCGCCACGCAATTTCCGCGTAACGGCCCGCTACCGCTTCTGATCCATCTGAGGCACAATCGGGACATTACTTTGCGAAAGGAATGTCCCGATGATTTACGAGCTGGCGGAATTTGAGATCATAGATGGCCAGGGTGCCGAGTTTGAAGCAGCGGTGCAGAAAGCCGTGCCGCTGTTCCAGCGCGCCAAAGGGTGCAAGTCGATGCGGCTGGAGCGCGTGATCGAGCGCGCCAACACCTATATGCTGGTCATCGTGTGGGAAACGCTGGAGAACCACACCGTCGACTTCCGCGGCAGCGAAGACTTCCAGGCATGGCGCGGCATGGTTGGCCCATACTTCGCCAACGCCCCGCGCGTCGAACACACCAGCAACGTCGTCGCCGGGTTCTGATGCGAATCCCCGCCTGCCTGCTGCTGGCTGCGGCCAGCCTGCCTGCATTGGCCGCCACGCCGGCCGAGGCGATGGACGCTTTCCAGCGCGCGCTGGCCGAAGGCAAGCGCGATGCGGCGCTTGCCCTGCTCAGTCCCAAGGTGAAGATATTCGAATCGGGCTATACCGAAAATAGTCGCGACGAATATGCCGCGCACCATCTCGACAGCGATATCGACTTCCTGCGCATGACAAAATCGCGCCTGCTGCGCCATGAAGAGCGCCGCGATGGCGCGACCGCAATCGTCATGCGCGAGACGGAAACCACCGGCAGCTACAAGGATGCCGAGATTCACCTGTTCGGGCTGGAAACCGCCGTGCTGGAAAAAGTGGGCGACGGCTGGCAGATCGTCCATTTGCACTGGTCCTCACGCAAGTCGCAGGCGAAGTAAGCGCGCGCCACGTTGCAGCGCCTTACGCGACAATCCCGCCAAACAGGAGACTAATCATGCCAAGCACCATTTACCGAAATTTCCGCCAGATCGCCGATGCCGAAGGCGCACGCAGCGCCCTGTTGGCCGAAGGCTTTGCCAATTCGGCCGTACAACTGAACCTGCACGAAGCACGCCCATTGAGCACCACTGCTTCAGCGGTGCAGAACATCATGGATTCGCTCACGCCGGACGATGTCGACAACACCGACAAGCCGGACCGCCCTGCCGCGCTACTGTCGGTGGACGTGGATGACGACGCCCAGCGTGAACAGGCCGACCGCATCATGTCGCGCTTTGGCGCGCAGGAAGCCTAGTACGACACAGCATCTTCAAGCCCGCAGCATACCCGTGGCCGAGGGTGGTGCAGGGTTGGCCGAAAATGATTCTTGCGCACGCTATCGGCCAAAAGCATGCCGTCCGATAATGGATTCATCGTCAATCCATCGGATAAAAAATCATGCAAACGACCAGTATCCCCGCCCTGCCCACCAACAGCGCCTCGCTCAAAAATCTCCCCGTCAACCTGTTTGGATCCGTCATGGGCATCGCCGGCCTGGCGCTGGCCTGGCGCGGCGCGGCCCACCTGTTCGGCAGCAGCACGCTGATCGCCGATGGCGTCGGCATTCTTTCGCTGCTGGTGTTTGCGCTGCTGGCCGCGGGCTACCTGTCGAAATGGGCCTCGTTCCCCGAAGCGGTCAAGGCCGAATTCTCGCATCCAGTGGCAGGCAACTTCTTCGGCACGATTGGCATTGCCGTGCTGCTGCTGTCCAGCGTCGTGGCGCCGTGGAGCGCCCAGCTTCAGAAACTGGCGTGGACCGTCGGCTCGGTGGCCACGCTGGCGATCGGCTATGTAGTGGTATCGCGCGTCCTGCAGGGCAATATGTCACCGGCTAACGTGGTGCCGGCCTGGCTGATTCCCGGCGTGGCTTCGCTCGATATCGCGGTGACCGGTGGCGCCTGGGGCCATGAAATGAATATGCTGGCCCTCGGCATCGGCTCGGCCATCGCCATCGTCTTCTACGTGATGATCTTCAGCCGCCTGGTGCACGGCGACCCGCTGCCAACCGGCATGCTGCCATCGCTGATGGTGATGATCGCGCCGTTCGAAGTCGGCTTCCTGGCCTACGTCAACGTCACCCGGCACGTCGACATGTTCGCCGCCATGCTTTTCTACTTTGGCCTGTTCATGTTCCTGGTGCTGGCCCCGCGCGTGTTCCGTCGTTCGGTGCCCTTCGGCCCTGCCTGGTGGGCTATCAGCTTCCCGATCGCCGCACTGGTAAACGCCGCGATCAAATATGCCACCGTGGCCGACAGTGCAAGCGTGGTGCTGCTGGCCGGCGTGCTGCTCGCCTTCCTGACGGTGACGATTGCCGCGCTGCTGCTGCGTACCTTATATTCGCTATACACCGGCAAACTCCTGGCAGGCTAACCATGCGTATCGCTTTACTCGTTTTCCCCGGCGTGCAATTGCTCGACGTGGCCGGGCCGATGGATGTCTTCCACGAAGCGTCCCGACAGTCGGGCAAGCCAGGCGCGTACCAGTTCGATCTGGTCGCGCTGGAGGAAGGTCCGGTTCGCGCCGACAACGGCATGTTGTTCCAGCCGACAGCCACCATCGATACACTGGACCACGCGGTGGACACGCTGCTTGTCACCGGCAGCCACACGGTGCAGGACGTCACCGGCAACGCGCGCCTGATGCAATGGCTGCAGCAGCAAGCAGCCGCGGTGCGCCGCATCGGCTCCGTATGCTCCGGCGCCTGGCTGCTGGCGCACGCCGGCCTGCTGGACGGCCGCCGCGTCACCACCCACTGGAATATTTCGGCCTCGCTGGCGCGGCGCTTCGAACAGGTGCGGGTCGAGCACGACCAGATCTACCTGCGCGACGGGAACCTCTATACCTCGGCCGGCGTGACGGCCGGCATGGACCTGGCGCTGGCCCTGGTCGAAGAAGACCTTGGCCGCAACGTGGCGCTGGCCGTAGCGCGCGAACTGGTAATGTTCATCAAGCGCCCCGGTGGCCAGTCGCAATTCAGCGCCCACCTGGCCGCGCAAACCGCGCAACGCGACCCGATCCGGCAAGTGCAGGAATGGGTGCTGAAAAACCTGGAAGAGGATCTGACCGTGGACCAGCTGGCCGCACAAGCGGGCATGAGCGTGCGCAACTTCTCGCGCGCATTCAAGAGCGATACTGGTGAAACTCCGGCCGACTTTGTCGAAGCCGCGCGGCTCGATACTGCGCGGCGCTTGCTGGAGGAAACCGCCAACCCGCTCAAGCGAATAGCGGCACGCAGCGGCTTTCACGACCAGAACAGCTTAAGGCGGGCCTTCGTGCGCCGCCTCGGCGTAACGCCGGGCGACTACCGCCTGCGCTTCCGTCCTCAGGAGGCCTGATGGTTGAACACCTGCCGCAGGTAGGCCAGGAAAGTCTCGTCCTTGCACAAGGTCTTGCCCGGCGAGTCGGACAGCTTGGCGACCGATTGCCCATTCAGGCGGATCAGCTTCATCACGATATTCAGCGGCTTGATGCCGACATCGTTGGTCAGCCAGGTACCAATGCCGAAGCCCACCATGATGCGGTCGGCGAACTGGCGGTACAGGCGGAAGGCGGTGTCGAAGTCCAGGCCGTCCGAGAACACCAGGCGCTTGGTATTGGAATCGATGCGCAAGGCCTGGTAATGCGCGATGGCCTTTTCGCCCCACACGATCGGATCGCCCGAATCGTGCCGCAAGCCGTCGAACAGCTTGGCGAAGTAAAGGTCGAAGTCGTTGAGGAAGGCGTCCATGCCCACCACGTCAGTCAGCGCGATACCGAGGTCGCCGCGGTACTCCTGCACCCAGGCCTCGAGCGAGGCCTTCTGAAAGTCGCGCAGCCGCACGCCGAACGCCTGGAAGGACTGCATGTACTCGTGGGCCATCGTGCCGATAGGGATCAGGCCAAATTTTTTCGCGATATAGACGTTGGAGGTACCTTTGAAGCACTGCGGCACCTCGCGTGCCAGGCGCTCGACGACTTCATCGTGCCAGGCGGAAGAAAAGCGGCGGCGCAGGCCAAAATCGGAAAATTCGAAGGGATGGCGCAGCGCAGGCGTCGTGCCGAAAGCCTTTAACTGCGCGATCTTCTCGCCCAGACGCTTGCGCCCTTCTTCCAGCGCGGCCGGCGTGCCGGCGCGGCGGAAGTACAACTCGTTGACGATGTAGAGCACGAAGATCTCATACGCCATGATGTGCACTTGCGGGCCCTCGGCGTGGATGACCAGGGTATTGCCTTCCGCGCGTACTTCAATGAACTTGCGCTGGAAGCGGAACACGGCGAGAAAGTCAACGAAGTCGCTCTTGATATAACGCAGGGAGCGCAGGTAATTCAGCTCGACCTCGGTGAAGGACATGCCGCACAGGTGGTCAAGCTGCGCCTCGACTTCTTCCTTCAGCTCCGACAGCGGGAAGACGGTCTGGTTGCGGCATACGAATTCATATTCGGCATGGGCGCTTGGGTGGCTATGCAGCAAAGCCTGCCACATCGTGAATTTATACAGGTCGGTTTCAAGCAGGCTGCGGACGACAGGGATCATCATTTGTTCTCCGCATTGGCCAGCAGTTCCGGCAGGACTTCAGCCGAAGTGGCAAGGCGCGCGCCGCGGCGCTGCATGGCTTGCGCGAATTCGAGGTATTGGTTTTCAAAGCCGGACACAGGACTCATGCAGTCGGTCACCAGCACCAGCTTGCGCGGGTCCACGTGGTCGGCGATATGTTCGGTGGTCGCCTTCACGCAATGGCTGCCGGCTTCGCCAGTGATGTAGACGATGTCGGCTTGCGACAGGCTGGCGATCAGTTCGCGGTTCAATTGCGAGGCAGGGTCGGTTGGATCAGGCACTTCGGCCATGACAGCGGAATAGTGCTCGGTCCACGGATTGGAGCCTTTGCCGACCTTGGCGACCACGGCATGGCGCGCCTCTTCCCAGGCGTTGTAGGCAGCGCGCACGGCATCGTGCACATTGTGGCCCCAGCTACCAATTTCGCAGTGGACCGGCCACACCATCAACTGATAGCGACCGGCGGATTCCAGCGCATCGAGGTAAGTCAGCACGCGCGGCAAGGCCGCTTCATCGCGCGGCGCGAACCGGCCGGCGCGCACGTCGGCAGCGGAAATCTGCGTGAACGGCCCCGGCGCTGTGCCTGCGGCCGTATGCCAGAAGGTCGGATGCGCCACATCATAGCGATGGTGCGAATCGAGCGTGACGGTAATGGCCGAAAGCCCGGCGCCGCCCTGGTCGATCAGGCTGGCGACGCGCAGCATGTCCTGGTGGGCGCCGGGAACCGGCAATGCCGGTACGGCAGGAGAATTGGCCTCGGAAGGCAAATCACAGAAATCGTTCTGCGGATCGATGATGAGCAAGTGGTAGTGGCGTTTCATTTTGCAATGATAGCAAATGATAAAAAAGGCAGCACGGGCCGGCGGGCCGATGCTGCCAAGTCCACTACGGGGAGAGTGAATGGTCGAGCCCGTGTCCCACCTTGGGGTCAGACCCCGAGGTGAGACACGGGCTGGGCTGTATCAGGCTGCGATCAGCTGCTCGATCGACTTCTGGGCCTTGGCCAGCGTATCGGCCACGGCTTGTTCGCCCATCGCTACGCCTTCGGCGCGGATGAACTGCACATCGGTCAGGCCGATGAAGCCCAGCACGGTGCGCAGGAAAGTGCTCAGGTGGTCGTATGCGACCGCCGCGCCTTCGCTGTACACGCCGCCGCTGGCTGTGAAGACATAGACCTTCTTGCCCTTCAGCAGGCCTTCCGGGCCGTTGGCGGTGTACTGGAAGGTGCGGCCGGCGCGGGCCACATGGTCGATCCAGGCCTTCAGCGACGATGGCACGGAGAAGTTGTACATCGGGGCGCCGATCACCACCACGTCCGCTGCAAACAGTTCGTCAACCAGGGTGTCGGACACTTTGACCACATGCGCCTGTTCCGCATTGCGCGCTTCGGCTGGCGTGAAGAAAGCGCCCATCATCTGCTCCGTCAGGTGCGGCACCGGACTGGCGGCCAGGTCGCGCTCGACCACCGTATCAGCAGGGTTGGCAGCCTTCCATTTGGCGATGAACTCAGCCGACAGTTGGCGGGACAGGGAACCAGCGCTACGCACGCTGCTATTGATGTAGAGAACGTTTGCCATGTACTTGCTCCAAGAAAAGTTGATGATTGCGGCCATCTTAGAACGGGTTTATTATCGATGAAATAGGTTTTATAACGATAGAAATTATCGATTTTATTGATATGCGAGATCCCGGCCTTCCCACCCTCGACCAGTTGCGCGTCTTCATCGCGGTGATCGACCACGGCGGTTTTGCCCATGCAGCGCGAGCCTTGCACCGGACCCAATCGGTGATCAGCTACACCATCGCCAACCTCGAAGAACAGCTGAATATCGCCCTGCTCGACCGCAGCACGCGCAAGCCGACCCTGACCGAAGCGGGCAAGACACTGCTGGCCGATGCGCGCGCCGTAACCAGCAAGGTGGACGGCATGCGCTCGCGCGCCAAGGCCCTCGGCATGGGCCTGGAGGCAGAGCTGAGCGTGGTGGTCGACGTCATGTTCCCGGCCTGCGTGCTGGTACGCGCGCTTGAGCAATTCCAGCGCGCTTTCCCGACCGTCTCGCTGCGCCTGCATACGGAAGCGCTAGGCGCCGTGGCACAGATGGTGGCCGAGCGCCGCTGCCAGCTGGGCGTGGCCGGCATGGCCGCCACCGCGCCCGTCAATATCGAGCGCCATGCCGCCGGCTTCGTAAAAATGATGCCGGTCTGCTCGCCGCTGCATCCATTGTCGCGTGAACCGGCACCGATCCCGACTTCGGTCTTGCGCGAGCACTTGCAACTCGTGGTGACCGACCGCAGCCCGTTGACCGAAGGCCGCGATTTCGGCGTACTGGGCTTGCGCGACTGGCGGCTGGGCGACCTGGGCTCCAAACACGCCCTGCTGCTAGGCGGCTTAGGCTGGGGCAATATGCCGGCACACATGGTCATGCGCGACCTGGCCGAAGGACGCCTGCTGAGCCTGCACACCCAGGAGGGCCGCGAGCTTGATTACCCGCTGTTTGTGATCCACCGCGGCGACGATGAGCTGGGGCCGGCCGGCAAATGGCTGCGCCAGAAATTCGTCGACATCGACCATACGCTGCCACCGGACGCTTTCTAAACATTCCTACAGGCCAGCGGCGTGTGCACCTACAGGCTTGCCTGCCACTTCGGCCTAGCATGGATTCGCTTCAACTAAAGAGGAGAGCGATCATGGCACCACGCAAGGACAGTGAGCAATCGGACGATTGGCGCAACCAGGCTGGGCAAGCCGGCCAGGGCGGCGGCAATCGCCAACAAGGCCAGCGCGAAAACCTGACCGGTGGCAACCAGCAATCCGACCAGGGCCGCGGCAGCAAGCAGAGCGACGTCGGCCAGGGCCAGCGCCAGGGCAACCGCGATGACTTGCAGGAAGAGGAAGAAGGTAATACCGGCAACCGCGGCAATCGCGGCGGCCGAGACCAGCAACGCTAAGCTGTCACGCAGCTAAGCCATTCCGGCGGCGCGCAGGCGCGATTTCAGGCGGCGGACCTCGTCGCACAGATCCACCACCAGCGCCGCCAAATCTTCGTCCGCATCGAAATCCCGTTCAAGCTGGGCCAGGCGACGCGCCCTCCCCAGGTCCACGCTGGTGAATTGCAGGGTTTCGATGCTTGTCCCTTCCCTGCCGACAAGGATGCCGCGTTGTACGTGATGCACGACCCATTCCGGCTCGACAGCGCAGGCACGCGCCAGTTCATCCAGCGTCAGTGCCTGGTGCTCCAGCGGCACGCCTTCCACAATCTCTTCCTTTGGCATCGCTCATCCTCCTATTTCGCGTTGCATCTGTTCGTATAGCGCGCGCCGCTCGGGCGTATCGGCTGGCGGGGCGAAGATTTCAAGAATCAGGTAGAGGTCGCCCGCCATGCCGGAGCTGTTGGCTGCGGGAATGCCGCGTCCTTTCAGGCGCAGCTTGCGGCCGCCTTGCGAATTGGGCGGCACGGTCACGGTCACGCGGCCCGAAGGCGTGCTCACTTCGCGCTCTCCGCCCAGCGCGGCAAGCCACGGCGGAATCGGCACTTTCTCGTAGACGTCGCGGCCTTCGGCACGGTAACGGTCATCGGACTGGAAGGCGATTTCAAGGTACAGGTCGCCTGCCTCGGCGCCATTCATGCCGGGCTGGCCCTGTCCTCCCAGCCGCAGCTGCTGGCCGGCCGTCACGCCCTTCGGGATATTCACCTTGAGCGTCCGCTCGCGACCCAGCGAAATCTCGCGCTGGGCGCCGTGATAGGCGTCGTGCAGGCCGATTTCGAGAACGGCGTGAATATCTTCACCACGCATGCGAAAACCCTGGCGGCCGCCGCGCTGTCCACCCACGTGGGCAAACAGGTCGGCAAAAAAATCTTCGGCGCTGCCTCCTCCGAAGCCGCCGCCCCAGTCAGGTGGTGGGCGGAATTCCTGGCCAGCGCGGTACTGGCCGCTGCCCAGCGAATCATAGGCGGCACGCTTTTCGGCATCGCCAAGCACACCGTAAGCTTCGTTTAGCTCCTTGGTACGTGCATCGGCATCGGCTTCCTTGCTGACGTCCGGGTGATACTTGCGGACCAGCTTGCGGTAAGCCTTCTTGATCTCGTCTTCGCTGGCAGTCTTGGGGACTCCCAGCGTGGCGTAGTAATCCTTGTATTCCACGTGGCACGCTCCCGAAATGGCGTCATCGCCAGTCTAGCGGAAAACGCGCACAAATGTCCGTTGCCGCATTTACGGGGTGCCATAGGAACTTCTTCGAAAATTCCGGCTGAATCTGCCGGGGAGGAGCAACGAAGTCCTTTTCCATTGAAAAAGCCTTCACCAGTGACGGCCGAGCGATACTCCAACCGTTCAATTACTGTTCCGCAATGATGGAAATTCCCTTGAAACGGATCGCTAGTCATGAGCTCTGCTTAACGCTCACCCGGACAGGAGTTCTGGCTCCTCGTACATGTCGCGCCGAAACAATACGCTCGATGATCGGACTCGAGATCCCTGCACGAGCCATGTACTGGCAAGCTTCAGCCACACCAGCCAAATACAGCAGCGACAGGCCACATTGAACCATCTTCGCCATTTCGTGATCTTGCCGCCGTTGAGCCTTGCTTGGACCGGTAGACATATGCACCTCCTTGCTGATAGAAAGTATATGCACATGTCAGACGGCTTGCCGGAAAATTCACAATACGAGCGTTCGAAAAAAAACTGTTAGTTATGCGCCGTCAGGCTGCGGTCACAGGACGGCAAGACTGAGGCTCCAGGTGCGCCGCCAGGATGTGGGCAATGACCTCGGGGGTACATCCGCGCTCAAACAGGAATTCAACGGCAGCGCGTCGAGACTGGCTGTTTGCAATGGCAATCGCGTCATCGGCTAACGCGCACTTGTTGTGGTCTGGCCGTTCCGATGACATGGCAGCCCTCGTGTCTAATGGCAGGTGCTTTTGATACCGTTAGTATGCGCGCGTTTCCTCCAAAGCTGCGACCTATTCTTGAGTCCGGCTGTAGTATAAATGTCATGACACGGCGCTACGACACCATTACTGCTGAACGACTGTCCATTGCGCTGCTCACTCGAGCGGCATTTGGTGCTCGGGCGGGATTGCGCTCCGCTTTGTTCTACGGCGTTAACGCGCCGTTGGCGGAAGAAGTGTTTGGTCGGCCAGCATCAAAAGTCCGAGTGCATGTATCCGGCGCAGATGCACAAATTGACCGGAGAAAGAAGTCCCGATAGCGGCTTCAGTGACTTCGTCAGCGAAGCCGCGCCCTGGGCCAGCGGCGCTGGCGCGCCCCTGGCCTGGCATGGCTACAGATTAGCGCTTATACGCAGTCTCCATGATGCGCTGGTAGTTGTCCCGGGATTCCATCCAGACGGCGCGCGCCTTGACAGTCTCGCCCGTCACCAACGCCGGGAGCTTGAAGCTGGTGCTGAAGGTACCCGCCGCAGTCGGCGATTCAGTCGACTCCAGGCTAGTGCGGCCATTCGAGGTTTCCTCGGTGATCGAGAGCCAGGTCACAGTGCCCGGGTTGACACTGGAGACTGCCAGCGTGAGGTCACGGGTGCTGTAGCTGGACAGTGCTGCCAGGCTCTGCTCCGACAGCGTTGCGAAGGCGGTGCTGGCCTTGGTTTCGGTCAGGGTCAGTGGACGGCGCTGCACTTTCAGGACGTAGGTGCCGTCGGCGCTGCCGGACGCGAAGGAGAGCTTGACATTGGAGGCGTCATACGCAGTCAGCACATACACTGCATTATCAGGCAGGCGGGCAATGCCATCGTCGCCCATTGGCGAAATGCCGCCGCAGTCGGTGCCCATCACATAGGTATCCGACGAGCTGACGTTGTTGACCCACCTTTCGCCCACGCCTGGCGCGTTGTAGCGCAAGCCTGCCTGCGGCATGCCAGGACCGGTGATGACGATGTGGTCGAGCGTGCCAGTGGTCGTATTGTTGTTCAGGGTACGGTCGGTAATATTGAAGTTGATGCCGGTGCGGTAGCAGGTGCCGCTGGCGCCAACAATCTTGCTCATGCTGGCAAATGCTTCCAGCTCCAGCGCGCGCTGGTTGCCATGCAGACGCCATACGCCGTCGGTCGGGCTCTTGCGAATCTTCCAGTTTTCCAGGCGGTCCATGATCTGGCCTGACTTGGTCTTCACGGTGAACGACACGCGGGCAGTGATCTTGGCTGGATCGCTGTAATCGATCTGGTGGATTTCAATGTCGCTGAAAGTGGCGCCTACCAGGGCAGGTTCACTCACCAGGTGGCCGAAGAAGGCCGAGGCATTCACGTCGTCGCTGAGGAAGCCGGTGGTTGCAAATGGCAGCAGCGCATCTACCGTTGGCAGGCCGTCGGCGAACTTGGCGATGAAATCGGTCAGCGCCTTCTTCACCAGCGGTGCATCGGTGGTGGCGGTGCTGATATTGTCCGCTGCCAGTTTCGTCGGGTTGGTTTCGACGGCGGCCTTCTGCTTCAGGTCGTCGGTGATAACCGAAGTGTTGGCGCTGGTGCTGATGGTGGCCACGGCGGTGCTCGCGTCTACCGTGACGTGGATTGCGTCCAGTGCCTTATCGAGCGGGCTCGACAATGGAACGAAGGGCGTGCGCAGCAGGTCGGCGTTGGCATCGACGCCCAGCGCGGTCAGGATCGCTTGCAGCTTTTCCTTGAGTTTGGCAGCTTCAGCATCGATCGTCGCAGCGGTGGCGGTAGAAGCGCTTTTATCGAACTGGTCGAAATAATCCGCCGAAACCTGGCCGCCTACATTTGCAGCGATCAGGTCGGTAAGCTGGGTGATATTGATCTTGCCGGCGGCATCGGCGCTGGTGGCGATCGAGTGCACGGTATAGACCTGGCCGTTGGCCAAGCCAGAGGCGCGGAACACGAACGGGCCGGTCATGCCGGTGACATCGACCGAATACGCGCCGTTGGCGCCAATCTGGGCGACTTTGGTGGCGCCTTTCGAATCCTTGACGGTGACGCTGCCGGCCAGTGGCGCGCCCACTGCTGCCGTACCGCTGAATACCACCGAAACCGGCGACGTCTGCACCGGTGGCGGCGTCGTTTCGCTGCTTGAATTGCTGCCCCCGCCGCATGCGGCCAAGGCCATGCTCACGGCACTTGCCAAAATCAGTTTGTTGAACTTCATTCTACCCTCAGGTTGTTAGCATTTAGATTATCTAATAGATATTATTAATATTTCCATATGGAAATTATAAATACTATTAAACAATACTAGCACAGCCTTGGAGCCTGCCTCAAATCCGGCGTTGCAAAAAAAAAGCGCGCTGTGAAGCGCGCTTTTCTGGGGAGCAGTTTCCGATCAGCGTACGCGGCGGATCGAGGAGATGCGGTCGCTGAAGTCCCTCAGGTCCGGGTAGCGGCCTGGGGCGAATGTGCGGCACTGGCCGCCAAAGTCGGCGTGTTCGCACGCTTCCCAGGTACCGTAATTGACGACCATCGAATTCGCGTTGTCGTTGAAATGGACATCGCGCAGGGTGCTCAAGTCGTTGTTGATCTGCACGATGCGGCCGCGGAAGCCGTTGTCGTTGAACAACTCTACCGCCGGGCCACGCTGCTCCTGCTCATATTCACGATAGTCGCGGCGTTCTTCGCGGCGCTCTTCACGCCAGCGGTCATCACGATCACGGTTATCGTGGCCCCAGCCCCAGCCCTGGCCGCGGTCGCGGCGGCGCTCGATCTCGCGGGCGGAGGAAAAGTTGTTGTTGAACTGGCGCAGGTTAGGGTATTCGCCGCGCTCGAAAACGGCACACTGGCCCTGGAAGTTAACGTGCTCGCACAGTTCCCAGGTGCCGGAACGCACCACAAGGCTCGAAGCGCGGTCGTTGAAATCGAAGTCGCGGAAGTTGTTGGCGGCGCCGTCGGCAATCACCACGCGCTGGCCGCGAAAGTCTTCACGCGAGAAGAGTTGCAGTTCACCGGCCGAAGCGGCCTGGCCAAGAAGGGAAGCGACCAGCAGGAAAGCGGCGGTCAAGGTATTCTTCATTACTAAATCTCCGATATTCAGGCATCCTAAGCGCTCTAACGCGGCGCAAAGGCCGTTAGACTACCCTACCTTGTAACAAATTCCTACTGTGCAACACATGCCGACGACAATTTCGACCGCCAATTTACGCAACGAAGCAACAGCATTATGGAAATTGGCCTGGCCGGTATTGATTGGGCAACTCGCCACGGTCGGCATGGCGGTGGCGGACGTGGCGATGACCGGCCACACCCGGGCGTCCGAGCTGGCTGCAGTGTCGACCGGCGCTGCGATCTGGTCCATCGTGCTGGTGACCGTGATGGGAACCATGATGGCAATGAATACCCTGGTGGCGCATGAAGTGGGCGCCGGCAATTACCAGCGCATCCCGCACCTGGTGCGCCAGGGCCTGTGGAAAGGCCTGGGCGTCGGCATTGTGGCCATGCTGCTGGCCAATCTCTGCACCCTGCTGTTCGACCACCTGCAACTGGCGCCGGAAGTCAACCAGCGCGCTTCGCTGTTCGTGCACATCATCAGTATCGGCCTGCCGCCGTTCGCCTGTTATCGCGCACTGTATGGCTACAGCGCCAGCATCAACCAGACCAAGCCCGTGATGGTGATTGCCCTGTTCGGGCTGGCCTTCAACGTTTTCGTGAACTGGTTGCTGATCTTCGGCCATTGGGGCTTGCCGGCCATGGGTGGCGTGGGTTGCGCAGTGTCGACCGGCATCTGCATGTGGCTGATGCTCGGCGCCATGCTGGCGTGGATGCGTATTTCGCGCGCCTATCGCGCCACCTATCCTTTCACGCATTGGGAGGGACCGCACTGCCCTGAAATCCGCAGCATGCTGCGGCTTGGCCTGCCGATCGGCGTGACCTACTTCGCCGAGGTCAGTGCCTTCGGCGCGGTGGCGCTGCTGGTGGCGCGCTTCGGGGTGATCGAGCAATCGGCGCACCAGATTGCACTGAACTTCTCGTCGCTGGTGTTCATGGTGCCGCTTAGCCTGGGCATTGGCATGGTGACGCGCGTGGGCCAGGCGCTGGGCGAAGGCGATGCGCGCCGTGCCCGTTCGGCTTCATGGGTCGGGCTGGGCATGGCGCTGGCGTTTGCCGTGGTGTCGGCTGCGTTCATTGCCGCATTCCGCAACGAGATCGCGGCCGCCTACACCAGTGATGTCGCAGTCCAGCAGACTTGCGTCACCCTGCTGTTGTTTGCAGCGCTGTTCCAGTTGTCCGACGCAACGCAGGTGGCGGCGGCATGTGCAATCCGCGGCTACAAAGTGACGCGCGGGCCGATGCTGATCCAGCTGTTGGCGTTCTGGGTGTTTGCGCTACCGGTCGGCTGCCTGCTGGGCTTGTGGAAGGAGATGGCGGCAGCCGGCTTCTGGATCGGCCTGGTGCTCGGCCTGACAATTGCTGCCATTTTGCTCACGGCCTACTTGCGCGCATTGTCGAATTCCCGCGTTGCCGAAGGAAAAACGGCATAGGGCATAGCATTCCGAATTTCAGCGGGGGCGGGTTCTGGTATTGTCTTGCGATTCGTAAATAAACCATTCCGGGACAAACAATGCGCCTTATCCTCACCCTGGTAGCCCTGCTGGCCGCCGGCACCGCTTCCGCCGAACGTCTCACACTGGAACGCCTGTATGCCGATCCGGCCCTTTCCGGGCCTGGCGTGCGTGCCCTCAAGGTTTCACCGGATGGCGCCCGCGTCACCTTCCTGCGCGCCCGCGCGGACGACCAATACCAGATGGACCTGTGGGAATACAATATGAAGGACAAGACCACGCGCCGCCTGGTCGACTCCAAGGCCCTGGTCCCGGTGGAGAACTTGTCCGACGCTGAAAAAGCACTGCGCGAACGCGCCCGCACCGCAGCCCTGAAAGGCATTATTTCCTATAACTGGTCACCTGATGGCCAACAGTTGCTGGTGCCGCTGGCCGGCAACCTGTACCTGGTCGACCTGTCGAAACCTGACAGCGCGCGCCTGGTTGCATCGGGCAGCGTCATCGATCCGAAAATTTCGCCGAAGGGTAAATACGTTTCCTTCGTTCGCAACCAGAACCTGTTCGTGATCGACCTGGCTACCGGCAAGGAGCGCCAGCTGACCACTGACGGCAAGGGCACCGTACATAACGGCGAAGCAGAATTCGTGGCGCAGGAAGAAATGCACCAGTTCACCGGCTACTACTGGGCGCCGGACGATTCCGCCATTGCCTTCCGCTGGTACGACGAAGCGCAAGTGCCGGTGGCGCGCCGCTTCGAGATTTATGCCGACCGCACCGACGTAGTGGAGCAGCGCTACCCAGCCGCCGGCGACAAGAACGCCATCGTCGGCCTGAAGATCGTGTCGCCAGCCGGCGGCGAGATCCGCGACGTGGACCTGGGCGCCAACAAGGACATCTACCTGGTGCGTGCCGACTGGAGCAAGGACGCCAGGTCGCTGTTCTTCCAGCGCCAGTCGCGCGACCAGAAGACGCTGGAACTGATCGCAGTCGATGCGGCCACGCTGGCACAGCGCCCTGTGCTGACCGAAACCTCGAAAACCTGGACCACCATCAATGACGACCTGCGCTTCCTGGAAAGCGGCAAGGGCTTTATCTGGTCGTCCGAGCGCAGTGGCCGCAATCACCTGTACTTCTACGGCATGGACGGCAAACTGAAACACGCCATCTCCAAAGGAGATTGGGGCTTCGACGATGTGCTGGCGGTGGACGAGAAAGCGGGCAAGGTCTTCGTCTCTTCCAACAAGGACGCAGTCTACGACAAGCAGGTCTATGAGCTGAAACTGGACGGCTCGACCGCCGACAAGCCAAAGCGCATTACCCAGGCTGACGGTTGGCATGACGCCTCCTTCTCCAAGCATGGCGAAGTGTTCGTGGATACCTGGTCCGATCCGGCTACCCCGCCGCAGGTGGCGATCCGCCGTCCGGACGGTGCGCTGGTGAGCTGGCTGGAAAAGAATGAGGTCAACGAGTCGCATCCCTACTTCAAGTACAAGTCGGACCAGTTGCCGGTCGAATTCGGCAATATGAAGGCGAAGGATGGCCAGACCCTGTACTACTCGATGATCAAGCCGTACAAGTTTGACGCCGGCAAGAAGTATCCGGTCTACCTGTCCACCTACGGCGGCCCGCACTCGCAGCACGTGACCCGCAAGTGGGACAGCCAGCAATTCGACCAGTACATGGCGCAGCAAGGCTATGTGGTTTTCCGCCTTGATAATCGCGGCTCCTCGCGCCGTGAACGCGTGTTTACCGATGCGATCTACCGCAACCTGGGCAAGGTGGAAGTGGAAGACCAGCTGACCGGCATCGACTGGCTGGGCCAGCAGCCGTTCGTGGACGCCAAGCGCATCGGCGTGTACGGCTGGAGCTATGGCGGCTTCATGACCCTGCGCCTGCTGTCGCAAGGCTCGGACAAGATCGCGGCCGGCGTGTCCGGCGCACCGGTGACCGACTGGGGCCTGTACGACACCCACTACACCGAGCAGTTCATGGACCGCCCATCCGACAACGTGGAAGGCTACAAGCAATCGAACGTGTTCTATCACGTCGACGGCCTGAAGTCGAAGCTGCTGCTGATCCACGGCATGGCGGACGACAACGTCCTGTTCACCAACACCACCAAGATGATCGACGCGCTGGTGAATCGCGGCGTGCAGTTCGAGCTGATGACCTACCCGGGCGCCAAGCACGGCGTCTCTAACCGCCTGGCCAAGCGCCACGTGCAAACCTACATCGACGCCTTCTTCCGCAAGCACCTGAAGCCGGAATCGAACTAAACTCCGGCCAATAGCCCTGTCTTCAAGCCCGCCCGCGCAAGCCGGCGGGCTCTTTCTTTGCTGCGCATCAAACTGCCCCCATCGTGCCAAGCTATCGTGAGCTGGATGGGTGCTGTCCTGGCGCTGAACTTTGCCGTCGGGATGAGCGCAATTTTCTTGATGAAATAAGCCCTCTCCTGTCGAATCAAGAATGCCTCGCCCGTCGTAGTGGTACGATCAACCACACCCGACGGAGGCCACATGTCCCTGCAACTTTTCTACCATCCCCTTTCATCCTATTCCATGAAGGCGCTGATTGCGCTGTACGAAAACGGCACGCCGTTCGAGTACCGCATGCTGTCGCCGGAACATCCTGAAAACTGCGCACAGTTTGCCGGACTGTGGCCGATCCACAAATTCCCCATCCTGCTGGACGGCGAGCGTATGGTGGTGGAGGCCAGCATCGTGATCGAACACCTGGCGCTTCACTATCCGGGACCGGTAAAGCTGCTTCCCACGGATCCGAAAGCGGCTCTGGAAGTACGCATGATGGACCGCTTCTTCGACAACCACGTCGCCACGCCGCAGCAAAAGCTGGTGGCCGACGCCTTGCGCCCCGAAGGCGAGCACGACGGCTACGGCACGGCCGAAGCGCGCCGCAAGCTCGATACGGCCTACGCGTGGCTGGACAACGTGATGGTACGTCGCACCTGGGCAGCCGGCGAGGAATTCAGCATGGCCGACTGCGCAGCCGCCCCTTTCCTGCTGTATGCGCACTGGTCACACCCGATTCCGGCCAGGCATGAGCATGTGGTGGCCTATCTGGCGCGCCTGCGTACGCGCCCCTCGTTCGCCCGGGCCTGGGCCGAGGCCAAGCCGTACCGCCATATGTTCCCGCTGGGCGTCCCGGCCGGCGAGGAATGAGCGCCGCAAACGGCGAAAACTGAGTAGGGCCGTCACCGAAATCTGAGTGCCAGCACCAATTCGCATCACGTCCACGCGCAATACATTGCTCGCTATGCCGCCCTGGAACCCCGGGGTGGCAAATCCCCTGGATTGTCAACATTAGCGAGGTGTGCCATGGCTCAGTCCGCCGAAAAATCCATTACGTTCCGCATCACCAGCGAGGAACGTCCCGACTTCAAACATCCCCTGGTGCTTTACCTGTTCGACACCCAACAGCAACTCAAGCAGCGCGTCGAAGTAAAGGAAGGCAAGGCGGAACTTGCGCTGCCACCAGGAGGACTGGGGCAT
The DNA here is from genome assembly GCF_049913285.1 of Pseudoduganella sp. S-14. Taxonomy (GTDB): domain Bacteria; phylum Pseudomonadota; class Gammaproteobacteria; order Burkholderiales; family Burkholderiaceae_D; genus Rugamonas. Next base: position 2,081,264 of record NZ_CP183991.1, on the reverse strand, counting down.
ATGCGCCTGTTCGTCGCACCGTTCAACGAACGGCTCGACGCCAAGGCAACGCCGGCCAGGCTGGAGCGCATGGGCGCCTATGAACCTGTGCTGCATGTCGAAGGCCGCCTGGAGAGCCTGATCGACATTCCAGGCTCCCTGATCGATATCTGGCCGTTTTGCTTCTGCCGTGTGCGCGGCCGCGTGGTGCGAAACGACGACAATCGCCCGATCTGCCATGCGCGAGTGCATATCTGCGAAGTGGACCGCATTCCGTTCTGGATCGATACCCTGCCCGATCATGACCTGTTTCACCTGCGCGACGATTTGCTGGCCATCCTGCGCTTGCCGCCCGTTCCAGACCCCGATCCCGGTCCTCTGCGCTTGCCGCTGCGCTTTGCACAACCAGCGCCTTCCAAGGCAGCACAGGCAATGAACGACATCGCGCTGCAGATGCCCGACATGCCGGCCGGCTTGCCGCGCATGCTGCGCAACGCATCGTCGACGCACCTGCGGGCGATGTTGCGAGAAAACTGGACCGTACTGATTCCATGGTTCTGCTACTGGCCGCACTGGTGGCACCGGCTGCGCTGTGACGAGATGGCCGTCGTCGAAACCGACGGGAGTGGCCACTTCGACGCCACCCTGATCATCCCTTGCCACGGCGACCAGCCCGACCTGTATTTCTGGGTTGAGTTCAATTTTGGCGCAGGTTACGAGACGGTCTACCGGCCCGCCATGGCTTGCCACACTTACTGGAATTACCATTGCGGCAGCGAGGTGACGATCCGTATCACCGACCCCAGGGTGCCATCGTGCGATCCGAACCCTGACCTGTCCGGCTGCCAGCTGATCTTCAACACCATCGGCTCCAATATCACGGTGAACCAGTTGCAAACATCCGGCACGGAGGGCACGACCCTGGGCGGAGCACCGCTTGGCGGCACCCTGGAAATGCGCGTCGACTTCAGCCGGACCACGCTGATCGCGATGGGGATTCCTTACTATCAATGGTCATATCGGCGCTTGACCGGGCCGAACGGCACGTCGACCGTTGCCGCTCCCGGTTCGGTTCCGTTGAACGACTGGCGCGTGATGACACATGCCGTCTACCGCTACTACCGCGACGGCGACAGCTATCCATCCGAACCAATGGGACCAGTGCCCGCTGTCGGCCCCAGTCCCGAAAACCTGTTCCGGATCCAGCCCGCGAATCCCCCTTCCGCCTCAGGCTACTGGTATGAGATGTCGGAACATATTGACAAGGCGACGGCCTACTTTGAAACCGATATCCTGCCTGGCGCGCCGCGAGCCGACGCAGTGCTGGCGGAAGACCTGGCCGCCGGACTGTATGAAGTGAAGCTGGAACTGTTTGACTCATCCGGCGCGAGGGTCGTGGACTGGGATGCCCGGCATATCGATTTGCGCGTCATGGACCAACCGGCCGGAGCACCAGTCCTGACCACCAGCAGTGCCCCTGAGTACAACAGGGTGCGCGAAGGAGGACAGACCTGCGCCTTCCGCATGGTACTGCGCGTCGACAACAACCGCTGCGCGGCGGATATCCTGCCAGTGGATGGGGGAGTCTCGCCAGACCCGGAATGCGGTTTCCATCTGTACACCGGCCCGGACAGCCAGGCGCACGTGTCATTCCTGGCCCGGCATCCGAATCACTTTGCCACGTTCACGTTCCAGACTACCCGTGCGGCGACATCCATCAGCAGCGGGGCCGCGGACACGACCGGCAGAAGTGGCGACGCTGCGGGGACCCATGGCTTTACCCAAGGCGCGAATTTCGTCTACGGGAAAGACGTCACGGTGTCGGAAATCCTGGGCGAATGTGACAACGCGGCATTTTCGGAAGCGCTGTCGGTCCAGGCTTGGGCAGTCAATGGCTACGGGCAGATTTATACCTATGACGCCCACGACCACGCCGCATTCGCGCTCGCCAAGCCCTGCCCTACCTGTAGCTGATCAGCACAGCAAAGCCGGGCTGCGGGAGAGCCGGCCTTGCTGTGTGATCACTTATTGACGATTGCCGCGGTCGATCAGCTCGTCCGTGGCATCGTCGATGGCTTCACGCAAGTCGCCGCGCTGTTTCTGCAGCTTGCCTTCAGCCTGCTTGGCGACGCCCTTCACCTGCTGTTTCGAGCTGCCGACCAGTTCGCCGGTTTCTTCCTGGATCTTGCCGCCGATTTCCTTGGCCTTGCCCTTCACTTGGTCCTTGTTCATGATGCGCTCCTCGTTAAATAAGTGCGACGAGCAAATCATACGAACAGGCATCGACACCTACTGTACGCAAGCTAACAGAACTAAGCTTTACGCCAGACTGAAGCCAGCCATGGCTGCTGTTCGCGCGGCAAGCCTGCCGGGCGGTAATAGTGGGTGATGGGTTCGAAGCCGGCTGCGGTGACCACTTCAGACCAGGTCTCGAAATCGTAGTAACAGCCGTAGCGCGGACCGTTCCAGCCTTCCTCATTGTGACCGCGAGGGTTGGAGCTGAACAGCACGCCGCGCGGCTTCAGCGCTGCATGCAGGCGCTTCAGCACATCGGGCAGCACGGCACTGGGAACGTGGAACAGGGAGGCGTTGGCAAAAATGCCGTCAAACGACAAGGGCGGCAGATCCAGCGCGACGAAATCCTGGTGCAGGACAGTGCAGCCGCTCCAGTTCTGCGCCATTTCCACGAAATGGGCTGAGCCGTCGAGGCCGACCGGCACATGTCCAAGCGCCTTGAAGGTGCGCAGGTCGCGGCCAGGGCCGCAACCCAGGTCAAGGATGCGGAACGGAGGCGTTCCTTCAATCGCATCGAGCAGCGCCGCAATGTTCTGGCTTACGTCGTGATCGCGCGTACCTTCGAGGAAGGCTTGCGCATTGCGCTCGTAGTGTTCCAGCGTGCGGCGGGTGATCTGCTCGATGTCGTCCATCCCCCTACTTTACCAGACACGCACGCGCTGTTCAGGCGCCAGGTACAGCTTCTGGCCAGGCTTTACGTCGTAGGCCTGGTACCAGGCGTCCAGGTTGCGCACGGTGTAGGTGCGCCACTTGGCCGGCGAGTGGCCATCGGTCATGACCTGGTTGCGCAGCGAGGCGTCGCGGGCCTTGTTGGCCCAGCTTGCGGCATAGCCGTTGAAGAAGTCGCGGTCTTGCGCCGGGGTGGCCTTGCCGCCCAGCGAAACGTGGTAGGCATCCAGTGCTGCAGCCAGGCCGGCCAGGTCGGCCAGGTTTTCGCTCAGGGTCAGAGTGCCGTTCAGCTTCAGGTCAGGGAAGGCTTCATAGGCGTCGTACTGCGCCACCAGCTTGGCTGCAGCCTGCTTGAAGTGCTCGCCGTCTTCCTTGGTCCACCAGTCGCGCAGGCGGCCCTTGGAGTCGAACTGGGCGCCCTGGTCGTCGAAGCTGTGGCTGATCTCATGGCCGATCACCGCGCCGATCGCGCCGTAGTTCAGCGCATCGCTAGCCTTCATGTCGAAGAATGGCGGCTGCAGGATGGCGGCAGGGAAGTTCAGCGCATTCTGCATCGGCATGTTCACGGCGTTCACCACGTGCGGCGGCATGCACCATTCGGTTGGGTCAACCTTCTTGCCCAGTTTTGCCAGCTGCTGCTTGTAGTGGAACTGCTCGGCGCGCAGGGCGTTGCCCATCGCATCGTCAGCCTTGATTTCCAGGCCTTCGTAGGAAGTCCATTTGTCCGGATAGCCCACGCCAACGTACAGGGTGCGCAGTTTTTCCTGCGCTTCCTTCTTGGTGGCAGGGGCCATCCAGTCCAGCGCATCGACGCGCTTGCGGAACGAGTCGACGATATTGGCTACCATGGTTTGCAGGCGCGCCTTCGCTTCAGCCGGGAAGTAGCGCTCGACGTACATCTTGCCGGCGGCATCCGGCACCGCGTTATTGACTGCGCTCAGGCCGCGCTTCCAGCGCGGCGACAGTTGCGGCGTGCCGTTCATGGTGCGGCCGTAGAATTCAAAGCGCTGGTCGACGAAGGCTTTCGGCAGGAAGCCGCCGAAGTGGTTCACGGTGTGGAAGGCCAGGAAGTCCTTCCAGGCTTGCAGCGGCATCTCGTTCACCAGGGCGGCGCTACCGGTAATAGCGGTCGGGTGATAGACGATGAACTTGTTCTGCTTGCCCAGGCCGGCGGCGCGGAAGAAGGCGCGCCAGTCCATGCCTGGCGCCTTGGCGGCGAAGTCGCGCATGGTCCAGGTGTTGTTGGCTTTCTGGATGTCGGCTGAATCTTCGCGGCTGCCGTGGGCCTGGGCCAGCTTGCGCTCCAGCTCATACACGCGCGCGGCGCGGGTTTCCGGCTCGCTGTAGCCGGCCAGCTTCAGCATGGCGGCGATGTGGGCCTGGTAGGCGGTGCGCAGCTGGTGCATGCGCTGGTTGTCGTCCAGGTAATAGGCGCGGTCCGGCATGCCCAGGCCACCCTGCAGGATGTAGGGAGTGTAGTGCTTCGGGTCGGTCAGGCCCTGTGCGATCCAGATGCCGAACAGGTTCTCGGTATAGAAATTGGTGGAGTTCAGCGGGTCCACGTCGGCGCGAATCGAGGTAGCCAGTGCGCGTACCAGGCCAGCCTTGTCCTTGATGGCGTCGATCTTTTCCAGTTCCGGCTTGAGCGATTTCAGGCCATGCGCTTCAATTGCCGCTTCGTCCATGAAGCTGCGGTAGAAGTCCGTCACGCGGCGGGTGTCGCCGGTTGGCGATTTGGCGGCGGTTTCGTCGATCAGCTTGACGATGCGCTCGTTGGTCGCATCGCCCAGCGCCGAACCGGCGCCCCAGCTGCCCTTGTCGGCCGGGATCTGGGTCTTGGCCAGCCATTCGGCGTTCACATGGCCAAAGAAATCGTCGCCCGGCAGCGGGACGGCGTCTTGCGTTTGCGCGGCCGGGGCTGCCTGTTGGGCAATCGCCGGGGCCAAGCCAAAGGTGGCGCCACAGAAGGCCAGGGTAAGGGCCAGCCTGAGCGGCGTAACGCGGTTGGATGCTTGCATTTTTTGTATCCCTATCTAGTTATAAGTGGCGGAATGAGCCAGGCTGCACTCTAACTGCAACGCAAGCGTGACATCGCCCCATTGCGACAGACTGCAAATTTCGGGGATCAAGTGCAGAAAGCTGGGATTGCTGTGCAGCGCTGCCAACGAATGTTAAAAACTTGCTGCACTCCCCTCTGGAATCGCTATATAGTTTCACCCACAGCAACGCCGAATTTAGAGGAGATTTTTCATGAAGCTCGAAGCACTGTTCCAGAATCCAACCGCGTTGCCAACCGCCCCGAAGGTTGTTGACGAATTGATCAGCAGCTTCGACAAGGCCAGCGTCTCCACCGAGGAAATTGCAAAGAAACTGTCGGCCGACCCCGTGCTGAGCGCCAAGCTGCTGCGCCTGGCCAATTCCGCCTACTATCATGTGTCGCGTTCGATCGGCACCGTTGAAGATGCCATCCTGATGCTGGGCTTTGTCACCGTGCGCACGCTGGTGATCAGCTCCGGCCTGGTGAGCGGCTTCAAGACGGTTCCCGGCATGGATTTGCGCCAGTTCTGGCGCTACAGCCTGCGCACCGCCGTAGGCGCCAAGTTCATCGCCAAGGCTTGCAAGCAAAACACCGATCTCGCCTTCACCATTGGCATGATGCATGCGATCGGCCAGCTGGTGATCCATGCCGGCATGTCTGAGCAGGCGCAGGCGCTCGACAAAGTGGCAAGCACGCTGGACGAGCGCCGCCTGGAAATTGAAAAGGACGCGCTGGGCTACACCTATGCCGACGTGGGCGCCGAACTGGCCAACCGCTGGAAATTCCCGCCAACCTTTGGCGAGACCATTGCCGCCATCCCCAATCCCGGCGAGAACGAGCTGGCTGCAGTGATTCACCTGGCAGCCTGGCGTGCCCGCGTCGACGAGAACAAACTGTCCCCGGACGCAATCGCGGCCTGCTACCCGAACGAAGTTGCGGAAAGCCTGGGCCTGGAAGAGAACGCGCTGATTGACCAGATGCCATCGCTGGACGAGCTGAGCGCCGGCCTGGATGAACTGATCAGCTAATCGATTTCGCTTAATGTCTGCCGTTGTGACCCTTGGGATGGGGGCGCAACGGCATTTTTTTGGAATTTTCTCAAATATTTTTCAAAAAGACCCTAAAGTTCCTTCCGAGCCTGACGTTAATCCTGACATGCGGTACTCCGCGCACAGAATCCAAGGCTCAAAATGTCCTCGACCCAAATTCTCGCTACCTACGAAAAAATTGCCGGTTTGACCAGCCAGATGGTGGGCGCCGCGCAGGCCAGCGACTGGGATTCGCTCGACAGCATGGAAAACCAGTGCGCTGCGGCCTCGGTAGCCCTGATGGGCGGTGCCGCTCCCCTGCAGGGTGATGCCCGCAAGCGCAAGATCGAACTGCTGAAGCAGATCATGGCAAACGACCGCGCCATCCGCGATGTCACCGACTCTTGGCAACACCGCCTGCACGGCTGATTGCAAAGAACCCAACTAAAGCGCCTCCGGGCGCTTTTTTTTGTTTCAAAACAAAAGGCGCCCGCTAGGGGCGCCCTGGAATTCGGAGGGGCGAGCACCAGGTATCTCCTGGCGTCGCCTCAGCGCCGGTTGCACCCGGCGTTCATATTGCCTCAGTCGGCTATGAACTGCTTCCAGACGGGGTCGTTTCTTCAACGTCGCTCTGCGATTCGCGTCACGCTATCGGTGGTGACTGCGGCAGAACCCGGTCCGTGTGAGCCCAGTATAACGCAGGTAAAAAAATCTTGTCCAGCACTGCAATGCAACGGTAGTTACTAGTGTGCAGCAACCTCCACTGCGTCCTCCAGCGTTGGCACGTCATCCTCCGCGCTCCCTTTCTTGCGGAAGGATTGCCAGATCTTCAGCGGGCCTTTCGCCTGGCGCTTGCGCAGGAAGTAGATCAGGCCGCCGAGCGCCGCCAACCCCGCCAGCACACCGCCGGCGATCATGGCCAGCCGGCTGCGCGGATTGGCCGCGAGATCGGCTGCGACGCCGGGCTTGACAGGAGTGGCGCCGGGTTTGACTGGCGTCGCGCCTGGCTTGTTCGGGGCAGCGGCTGGCTTGGCAGGCGCGGCTTCGGGTTTCAACTCGACTGTTCGTGCAGGCGCAGCGGCAGCAGGCGCCACCATGGCGGTTTGCAGGCGATGCACTTTGCCTTCGATATCGGCCAGCTTGCTTGTCATGGCTTCACATTGACGGAGCTGGGCTTCCACCTGCTGCGCGGGGGCGCAAGACTGTGCGGGCGCGGAAGCCGCCGGCGCAGCGGGGACGGCTGTGGGCAGGTGTGCCGGTTTTGAGGTCCGCTGGCGGAGAGGAGCCGTCGTCCCGGACTCAGGGCCTGGCTCCCCCTTCGGACCGGTGGCCAGTGCAGCTTGCGGCACAGGGTTGGCACTTCGTTCCTGGGCCTTCGCCAAGGCGACCTGCTGACGGTGTGCAAAGGCACGCCGGGCGGCCTCGTTCAATCCTGCCTCGCCGTTGTCTCCCGATGTGGGAGGGGCGGCGGCTGGCTTGCTTGCTGCAGCGGCCAGAGGCAGCGGCGGCGGCGCCGGCATCGCGGCCACAGCCGCAGCGCGCTGGCCCGGTGGTTCCGGCGTCAGCCAGAGCGAGGCGGCTCGGATGATCTGCCGCCCGCCGCTATTCAACTCCAGGAAAAGATGCAAGGCCTCGGCATCCACTGGCTGCAGCGTGGTCAGGTGCAGGAAGCGTTTGTTGTCGCGCTTGGCAATCGAGACATGCAGGGCGCCAAGCGCAGGCGGCATGGCCACATTGGCGCCCTTGAACACGTCCGGATTGGCGAGCCGAGCCTGGATATCGGCCAGGTCGGCCGCAGTCAGGTCGACCAATTCGATGTCCGCCGAAAGCTGCTGGCCAATGTGGGAATTGACCTTTATTTCGCCCAGCTCGGCCGCCCGCAGCGAACCGCACAGGGCAGCGGCGCAGATCGGCAGCGCAAAGGCGCGGATGATCAATCGTTTGCTTAACATGGAGGACAGGCCTATTACTTCAATGTACTCATTAACGGCAGAATATCCCGATTTTGTAGGCCTCGGCAGAGTAAGCAGCATTGGCGTTAGAATCCAGACATCACTTTCCAACAAGGGAGCCGTAAATGAACAGCAGAACCGAGCGCGACAGCTTTGGCCCGATTGAAGTTCCCGCCAGCCAGTTGTGGGGTGCCCAGACCCAGCGCTCGCTCGAGCACTTCCGCATTTCCAGCGAACACATGCCGGCCGAACTGATCGCCGCCCTCGCCAGCGTAAAGCGCGCGGCGGCCAAGGTGAATGTCGACCTCGGCGTGCTCGATAGCGTCAAAGCCAAGGCCATCATGCAGGCCGCCGATGAAGTCCTGGATGGAAAGCATCGGGGCGAATTCCCGCTGGCCGTGTGGCAAACCGGCTCGGGCACCCAGTCCAATATGAATATGAACGAGGTGCTGGCCAACCGCGGCTCCGAGCTGATGGGAGGCGAGCGCGGCGAAGGGCGCAAGCTGCACCCGAACGATGACGTCAACAAGGGCCAGTCGTCGAACGACATTTTCCCCACCGCGATGCATGTGGCGGCGGCACAGGCAGTCGCGAACAATGTGCTGCCAGCCCTGCGCCAGCTGCGCGCCACGTTGCAGGCGAAGGCGCAGGCGTTCGAGGGCATCGTCAAGATCGGCCGCACGCACCTGCAGGATGCGACACCGCTCACCCTTGGCCAGGAGTTTTCCGGCTACGTCGCCCAACTGGACTATGCGCAGAAAGCCATCGAAGCCACCCTGCCCGCCGTGCTGGAACTGGCAGCCGGCGGCACCGCGGTGGGCACGGGACTGAATTCGCACCCGGAGTACGCCAGCCGTATCGCAGCCGAACTGGCGAGCCGCCTGAAACTCCCCTTCCGCACCGCCGACAACAAGTTCGCCGCACTGGCCGGGCATGACGCCCTGGTATCGGCTCACGGCGCGCTGAAAACCCTCGCCACGGCACTCATGAAGCTGGCCAACGACGTGCGCTGGATGGCTTCCGGCCCGCGCTCTGGCCTCGGTGAAATCCGTATTCCCGAGAATGAACCGGGCAGCTCGATCATGCCGGGCAAGGTCAACCCGACCCAAAGCGAAGCATTGACCATGCTGTGCTGCCAGGTGTTTGGCAACGACGTGGCCATTACCGTTGGCGGCTCGTCCGGCAATTTCGAACTGAACGTCTTCAAGCCGCTGATCGCCCACAACTTCCTGCAAAGCGCCCGCCTGCTGGCCGATGGCATGCGCAGCTTCGACGAGCATTGCGCCCATGGCATCGAGCCGAACCTGGGGCGCATCGAAGAATTGATGGAACGGTCGCTGATGCTGGTCACCGCCCTGGCCCCGCATATCGGTTATGATCGCGCCGCGCAAATCGCGAAGAAGGCGCAGCACGAGGGCACGACCTTGAAAGAAGCCGCACTGGCCCTTGGTTTTGTGAACGAAAGCCAGTTCAACGAGTGGATTGTTCCACTGGAGATGACCAAGCCAGGCGGCAAGGGTTAATGCCAGGTGGGAATACAACACCTCCGCGCCAACCCAACAGAAAGAGGATTAAAATGCAGAAAGTAAATTTCGAATTGACAGGCGAGTACATCGAGCTGAACCAGCTCCTGAAAGTGGTCGGCCTGTGCGACAGCGGCGGCGCCGGCAAGCAGATCGTGGCTAGCGGCGACGTCAAGGTCGACGGCAAACAGGAGTTGCGCAAGACGGCGAAGATCCGGGCGGGCCAGAAGGTGCGCCTGGGCGACGTGCAGATCGACGTTCATGCCGAGGGCAGTGCGGCCTGATTGATCCGCGCGGAGGGTTAGCTCCATGGATGGTCCCGACGAGAAGCAAGCGCAGTCCCAGGAACAACTGATCGGCGACCTGCGGCAGGTCATCGAGAATGCCGAAGAGCTGCTCAAGAATACCGATCACTACACCAGCGTGCTGTACCAGTCGGCGCGCGCCAAACTGTCCCAGGCTTTGCAGGCAGCGAACGAGGAACTGGAACGGTGTGAAGATGCGCAGCTCCTGCGCATGATCGAAACCACCCACCGCGCCAACCTGCTGTACCGGGATTCGTCCGGCGAAGACAAGTTAATGCGGGCGTTTCACTAGGATTTGCTGGCGCAGCCATTGCTGGAGGCTGGCGGCAACGTCGAAGTTCTCATCCAGCGCAAAGGCGGCGTCCAGCGCGGCGCCGAATGCCTTCCCTTCTTTTAATGCCTGCAGCGCTGCGTATTGCGGCACTTGCAGCAGCGTGACCTGGGCTGTCCATTCGGGGCGGCTGAGCAGCGCGCGGCTTGGCTCGTCCATCTTCCGTGGGAATGGCTTACCCTGATGGGCCAGCCAGAGGGGCACGACTGCCCATTCCGATTCAAATAGCTGGGCGGTAGGCTGCCAGGGGAAGCTTTGGCCCTCCACCGTTTGCGGGTTGATGTCCTTCGCTTGCAGCGCGGGCTCGTGCCGCGCGTAGTGGATGCGGTGCAGTTGCCATTCCAGGCGCGCCATGTCTGGCAGGTAGGGCAAATCCTTGACGTGCTCGAAGCTGCGCAGGAAGGGCTCGAAGTGTGCGCCGAAGCGGTTCAGGTCTCCACTGTCGGAAGGGTGGGTGCGGCCGTATTCGCGCGCCAGGGCGGCGAAGAATTCTGCGCCCACCAGTTGCGCAATCACGGGATAAGCGGCGGCCAGGGCCTTGGTCCAGGTCGAAGTCAGGTTGCCTCGGTATAGCCCGAAGCGTTCGCCGTGCCTGAGCTGTAGCGTGGCCTCAGCAGCGGGCGAGAACAAGGCGTCGGAAAATGCTTGCTGCTGCGCGGCCAATGCGTCGCAGCCAACCGGCAGGCATTGCCCGCTCCTGCTCCCGATGCCCCAGTCGACTTTCTCAGGAGGCGGAAAGTTTTCGGCAATCGCAGCTGCCTTGGCGGCCTCGCCAAGCAGGACTTCCAGGGGCGGGATATCCGTGTCCCATTCGATCAGCGTGGGGACGGCGCCGAAGCGGCTTAATGCTGCTTCGTACAGGCGCCAGACCGAATCGGCGACGGCTGCGCCGTGGTGGTCAACCACGGCATCGGGTGTGGCGAGGTGACCGGCGAGATGGATTTCCCCGACTGTGCCGGGGGCGATCGCCTGCAGCGCCGCCATGGCGTCTTCGCCGTGGTTCAGCTGGTTGACGTAGAGGTTGTTCACGTCCAGCAGCAGGCCACAGCCGGTGCGGCGCGCGAGTGCGGCGAGGAATTCTGCTTCGCTCATCGTGTCGTCGGCGAAGCGCACGAAGCTGGAAACGTTTTCGAGCAGGATGGCGCGGCCAAGTGCATCCTGCACGCGCCCTACCCGCTCTGCCAGCAGGTCGAGCGCGGCTTGGTTCAGCGCCAGCGGCAGCAGGTCGTTGAGGTGGCGGTCGAAAATGGCGCCCCAGCACAGGTGTTCCGAGACCAGCGCCGGTTCGATTCGCTGGGCGAGGCTCACGACACGCTCCAGGTGACCGGCGCTGAAACCGCGTGCCGAGCCCAGGCCCAGGCCTACGCCGTGCAGGCCGATCGCGTAGTCGCGCCTCAGTTCCTGCAGTACGTGGAAGTCGCCGCCGGCCTGGTCGAGGTAGTTTTCAGTGTGGACTTCAAGCCAGGCGGCGCGTGGCCGCTGCTCAAGGAACTGGCGGTAGTGCGGTGCCCGCAATCCAATGCCAGCTCCCCGCGCCACGGCGTGTTGCGCCATTGATTATTTAGCTGGCGCAGCGGTCTTGCCGCCGGCTTTTTCGCAGGTGCCTTTGGCGACGAATTTCCATTCGCCTGCCATATTGTCGGTCTTGGCCTGGTTGGAGCAGCCATGGGTGCCGGTGGCGCAGTCGTTCTGGCCAGCCTTGGCGATGCCGTAGCACTTTTCTTTTTCCGCTGCTGGCTTGTCCTGGGCTGCGGAAGCAAGGCTGCTGGTAGCGGCGCAGGCGGTGGCCAGGGCGGCGGCGATCAGGGCTTGACGGTTTTTCATGCGGGGTCTCCTCAGTAGGTTTGCAGGTCTGCGATTAGACCATAAAAAAAACCCGCTGGCACCGGAGCCGGTGCGGCGGGTTCGTTGCGGCCTGCGCGAGGTCTGGCGACCGCGTTCAGGCGGTGGTGTTGATGTTCTGGCCGAGGTGGGATGGCAGGTTGGCGGCAGGCGTCGCAGGCGGAATCGCTTCGATCAGGGCCTGGGCGCTGGATGCTTGCACGTCCATTGCTCTTTTTAACACGGCGTAACCAACCTCGGTACGATTGCTCGTATCGGCCATTGTTGTAGCCAGTTTTGCAATGCTCATTGCATCCATTTAAACCTCCCACTGATATCTATCCAGATTTACGGATGGGATTTGGCGAACTTTAGGCCTGGCGCGGGATTTTTTTGATTAACCACCCCAAAACGGTGTCGGGACGGTTCAGATCGAGCCATTGCAGGCGGGGCGGCAGGCCTTCCGGGGCTGGCTGGTCGGAGGCGACGGCGACAATCGTATGGTCGTCGAGGTAACGCGGCGGCTGGCCGGTGATGGCGCGGTAAACTTCCAGCTTGTCGATTTGCCATGCGTGGAAGCCTTCCACCAGGGTCAGGTCGGCGGGCTGCAGGCGGGCCAGTTGCTCGTCGGCGCCGGGTTCTTCGGCTCCACGCAGTTCGTGGATGATGGCGAAACGATAAGGCGAGGCGATCATCACCTCGGCGGCGCCGGCATGGCGGAAACGGGCGCTGTCTTTCCTAGGCGGCTCGAGCTCGAAGTCATGGTGGCTATGCTTGATGACGTTGACTTTCCAGCCGCGCGCGGCCAGCTCGGTGACCAGGTATTCGATCAGGGTGGTCTTGCCGCTGCCGGAGGGACCGGTGACGCCGACGACGTTCTGCTTGTTGCTCATAGCGGTACCCGGTAGCGGTAGCCGCGGAAGCTGAAGATGGCTTGCTTGGGCTGGAGCTTGTCCAGGATCAGGCCGGGGGCGACTTCCTCGCCCTCCCTGCGCAGCACTTTGTCGATCAGGAGCAGGCGATCCGCGGGATTTTTCGAATACATGTAGCCACCAAGGGTGATCTGGGGGATGGCGCGCTGGATTGGTTCAGGGAGCTCGCGCAAGGATTGCACCTGTTCTTCTGCCGGCGCTGGCGCCGGGACTGGAGCCTGCGGTTGCGCTGCGACCGGGACTGCACGCATCACGTCTGCACCGCGGGCCGCGGTTCCGGCTTGCTTCTGGGCGGGCAACTGTGGAGCCTCCGCGGCGCGGGCTGCGGGTGGCGCAGCGACGACGCGGGCGTCGGCAGCGCGCTGGTTGGCCGCTGGCTGGCCGAGGGCTCGCCGAGCTGGAGGCGCTTCTCCTGGGCGTGCTGGCGCCTGGCTTGCGGTGATCGCTGCGGCCGGCGCTGCCGGGACGGCGCCGGCAACGGTGACTGCGGGAGCTGCCGGTGCGCTGTGGGCGTCGCCGCCTGGTCTGGAAGCTATGGCCACAGGCGTGGCGCTGCTGTTGGCTGCTGCCGGGCCCTCGGCCGGAGCCGCGGCAACCGGCGCGCTTGCGGCTGGCTGCTGGCGCACCAGCATCGTCGCGAGGCCGGCGATGGCGGCTGCCATCAGGGCCATCGCCACGATCACCGGCGTACGATTGCTGCGCGCCCCCTGCCCGGCCGGCACGCTGGCCAGCGTGGGCGCGTGGATGGTCGGGGTGCTGCCGATCTGGCGTTCGGCCTGCGCTTTTTTGAGTGCTTCGAGAATATAGGACATATTAATTACCCGCCTTGGCCAACAGATGCGGCTCGGTCTCCCTGCCCGGCTGCGACAGGCGGATGAAAGTTCGCGGTCCCGCCACGCCGTCGGCCTTCAAGCCTTGGGCAAGCTGGAACTCGCGCAAGTATCGCAAAGTTTCGCCGGCTAGTGGCAGGTTCTCGCGCGGTTTCTTGACCCCGTTTATTTGCGCCAGGCGGCGAGCCAGCCAGTCGACATCCGGGCCTTTATCGCCTTCGCTGACTTCCTCGCGCCAGGAGCGCGGCGCCCGCCAGAAGGTGGTGAATGTGCCGTCGAAGCGGGCGTCCAGGGCGTCGATCGATACCGTTTCCATGCCGCGCGCTCCAACCAGCGTGGCGCTCTTGCCGTCGATGGCCGTCAGCAGGACATTGCGCGGCAGCGAATCGCCGTCGCGCAGTTTGATGATGGCGGGGCGGTCGAGATTGCGGATTTCTTCGAGACCGCCCTTGCCTTGCATGCAGCGCAGGTTGTGCCGGGAAGCTTCGGCGCAACCCTCACCTTCCGACAACGCTACCTCCCACTTCGCCGCCAGTTGGCCCAAGGCAGCATCCATCGTTAGCCAGCTTGGTGCGACGAGCGTGGCTGGCGATGCAGCCCCTTGCGGCGCCGTGGCGGCGGCCGAAGCGGAACTTGCAGCGGCGGCCTGCGTCACGCCGCCAGCAGCCTGCGAGGCACGGGAAGCAGCCTGCGCGGCGGCGGGTGCCTGCGGCGCGGCGGCAAGCGCGGTAGCGGACGGTGAGCGCGCCGCCGGCATCAGCTGCCATGCCGCGGCGGCAGTCAGCGCAGCCCCCGCCAGGACACCGGCTGCAGCCACGCGCCACGCCCGCGCCTTGACTGGAGCGCTCTCGCCGGCAAACACTTCCTGCGCCGCGCGGCGCAAGATGACGGCATTGACCTGCGCGCGATTTTCAACGTAAGCGCCAAGCAAAGCCCGGTCGCACAAGAGGTTGATCCGACGCGGCACGCCTTTGCTCAATTGATGGATGCGCCGCAGCAGCCCGCGCGGGAACAGTTCCACCGCGCCGGCGCCGGCCACCGCCAGCCGGTGCTGGATGTAGCTGCCGACTTCCGCCTCGGACAACGGCCCCAGGTGATAGCGCGCAATCACGCGCTGCGCCAGTTGTTCGAGCTCCGGGCGCGCCAGCATCTGGCGCAGTTCCGGCTGGCCGATCAGGATAATCTGCAGCAGCTTGCGCTCGCTGGTTTCCAGGTTGGTCAACAGGCGCAACTGCTCCAGCACGTCGGCCGACAGGTTTTGCGCCTCGTCGATGACCAGCACATTATTCAGGCCCGCCGCATGCGACTCCAGCAGGTAGCTGTTGACCGCATCGACATAGGACTTGACGCTCGCCCCTTCCGGTGCCACGCCGAATTCATCGCACACCGACTGCAGCAGTTCTTCCACCGTCAGCTTGGGATTGAAGATATAGGCCAGACGGCAGTCGGCCGGAACCTGTTCGATGAAGCAGCGGCACACCGTGGTCTTGCCGGCGCCGATCTCGCCGGTGAGCAGCACGAAGCCGCCGCCGCTGCCCACGCCATACAGGAGATGCGCCAGCGCCTCGCGGTGCCGTTCGCTCATGAACAGGTATCGCGGGTCGGGGGCAATCGAAAACGGCTGCTGTCTAAGGTTGAAGTATTGCGTGTACATGGTGGGCGCTTAGCGCAGCGCGGGCGGCAGTTGCTTGAATTTGGCGCAGTATATCTTGGAGCGCGTGTTGAAATAGACGATCCGGCTGCCTGGCTTGGACTCCCGCACCGGGTAGCGCGAAGTGTCAATTTTCGCATAGGCCTGGCCGTCCTGGCGGAGGATGGCCTTTTCGAGTTCCTCCGGCGTGGTGTCGGTCACGGCGCCGACAAAGCTGTAGGGGAAGCTCTCGTCGCTGATCATCACTTCCAGCACGGGATAGCCCCACAGGATGGCGTCATTGGTACGGAACCAATAGGCCCCGCCCTCGCGTTTGTAAGGCCGCCCGAAATACTGGCTGAGGTAATCGAAATAATAACGGTTGGAGGTCTGGTCGCGGCACAGCAGGCCATTGCCAAGCACGTCGCCGAAGTGGGAAGGCGGCGCTGCCTGCGTTGCCAGGCTGGCGGCCAGCAAGCCTGCCGCCGGGAGGAAGCGCAATCGACGCATCACTTACAACTTCTGGAACCAGGCGCGGTTGGCGCTGATCTTGGCCTTGGCCGAGGGAGGCAACGCTTCATAGCAGCCAGGGTATTGCTTCAGGGAACCCTCGCGGACTTCCTTTTGCAAACCATTGATCAGGAACACGTATACCGTTCCACCCTGGTCGGTCTTTTTGGTTCCCAAGTACTTGATCATAAGTGTCTCTCCTGACGAGCATTATGACATTTCAAGGCGAAATCACAACTTTTTGCCCGATGCCGTGTGCATTTCAGTATCGGAAAAATGCAGTTGGCTCCTCGTTTTTGCGCGTCTGTCTTTTTCCGGCCCGGCGTCGGCGCCGCTTCGCCTATCGTTGCAGCATCACCAATCCTGAACAGTGACAAGCAAAATGAATAAGCTGATCACCTACGGCGCCGCTGTCTCCCTGATCGCGCTGGGCGTTACAGCCCTGCACGCGAGTCCTCCGGACGGCGCAAAGAAGGCCGATATCACCCCGACCCGCGAAAACCGCCCGGTGACGGCTTTCTCGCGCATTGAAGTGGACGGCCCCTACAAGGTGCTGATCAACGCCCAGGGCGAACCTGCGGTGGAAGTCAGCGGACCGAAACGCCAGGTCGAACAGCTGGAAACCGTGGTCCAGGGCGATACGCTGCACGTGCGGCCTTTGCGCCGCAACCATTGGGTGTTCAGCTTCGGCAAGCAGCGCGAACCTGTCATCGTGAAAATCGGCGCCAAGGGTCTGAAAGCCCTGAGCAACAGCGGCAGCGGCGACGTGGAACTGGAACGCGTGGACAGCACTGAACTGAAGCTGATCTCCACCGGTCCGGGCGACTTCAGCGCCTCCGGCAGCGCCACCGAATTGACCGTCAAGGCCAGCGGCAGCGGCGACATGCACCTGCACCGCATGCGTGCCACCAACCTCAACCTGGTCATGACCGGTCCTGGCGACGTCAGTGCGCCGGCCATTAGCGGTGACCTGAATGCGGTGCTGTCCGGCTCCGGTGACCTGGAAGCGGGCGATGTGCGCGCCAATAAAGTGAATGCTGCGATGAGCGGCCCCGGCTCGGTCGAGCTGCGCGGCAGCAGCCGCGACCTTCGCGTCGAGATTTCCGGCTCGGGCGACCTGGAAGCGTGCAGCATGCAGGTTGAGAACGTCAGCGCCATGCTGAATGGCCCGGGCAGCGCCTGCCTGAGCGGCCAGATCAGGAAGTTCGACGCCGAAGTGCACGGTTCCGGCGACCTGGAAGCACGCGGCCTGCAAACCCAGAATACGCGCGTCAGCCTGAGCGGCCCTGGCGGCATGAACCTGTCCGGCAGCAGCGAGACCCTGAGCGCGGACGTCAGCGGCTCCGGCGACCTCGATGCCAAGCAGCTCAGGGTAGCCAAGGCGATCGCGCGCAGCAAGGGGCCTGGCAATATCTACCTGAGCAAGGTAAGCGATTCGCTCGATGCCGATGTGCGCGGCTCGGGTGACCTGAAGGCCGAACCGGAGTGCAAGGACGTAAAAGTCACGATGAGCGGCCCTGGCGGCGTACAGCTGCGCGGCTGGACTGGCACACTCAACGCGCAGCTCACCGGCTCCGGCAGCCTCGATGCACGCGACATGCTGGCCAAGCAGGCCGAAGTCAATGTACGCGGTCCAGGCAACGCCACGGTCAATGTGGAAGGCAAGGTCGCAGCCCAGGGCCAGCAATTGATTTCCGACAAACAGCGTGTGCTGACAGTCGACCGTCGTGGCGCCCACGCCGAATGATTGACGAAATCGCTGCTGACGCCTGAGGCGCCGGCAGCGATTAGCTTTTCTCCCAAGCCCGGCCAGCGTGCCGGGCTTTTTTTCGTCCATATTGCAACTTTAGCACCACAGTCCATACCAAAGTGCATACCATTAACGCCAGCACAATTCCAGTTACAAATCAAACACTTGCGATTGAAAATCCGAGTTTAGCCGCAGACCTAAACAATACCAGTTAAATACCTGTTGACAAGCTGGTGTGCTCCTCATATAGTCGCCACAGTTCTTTTCATCCCTTGAAAAAATGATCGAATTCCTGATAGGCGTCGATGGCGGCGGCAGCGGCACACGGGTGCGCCTGGCGCGGGCCGACGGGCAGTTGCTGGGCGAAGGCCAGGCCGGTCCATCTGCCCTGCTGCACGGCATTAAGAATGCATGGGCTGCCGTTGAGGAAGCCATGGGGCGCGCCTTCGAAGCGGCCGGCGTGACGCAACCGGCGCGCGAGCACATTGCGATCGGGCTGGGGCTGGCCGGCGTGCACAACAAGCAGTGGGCCGCCAATTTCGTGGCAGCCAATCCCGGCTTTGCCGCGGTAGCGCTGGAAACCGATGCGTTTACCACGGTGCTCGGTGCACACGAAGGCCAGCCGGGCGCCATCATCGCCCTCGGCACCGGCAGCGTGGGCGAAATCCTGCATGCCGATGGGGCGCGCCATGAAGTGGGCGGCTGGGGCTTCCCGTCCGGCGACGAAGCCGGCGGGGCATGGATCGGCATGAAGGCGATCAACCACGTGCAGCAAGTGGTCGACGGCCGGGTGCCGGGCAGCGCCTTCTCGCAGGCGGTGGCCGAGGCCTGCGGCGGCAGCCGTGACCGCATCCAGGTCTGGCTGGCAAATGCCAACCAGACCGCCTTCGCGCAACTGGCTCGTATCGTGCTGCAATTTGCGGAAAGCGATGCGACCGCGCGCGGCATCTTGTCCGAAGCAGGCCAGCAAGTGGCGCTGATCGCGCATGGCCTGGACCCGAGCGGCACCTTGCCGATTGCACTGTGCGGCGGGCTCGGTGAGCCGCTGCGCGCTTTCCTGCCGCCTGCCCTGCTGCAGCGGATTGTTCCACCCAGGGGCGATTCGGCCGCGGGTGGCCTGCGCCTGATCCAACAACATTTGAAGGAGTAGCCCGTGCTATCCCAGTTGAGCGATTTCCGGCCTGACGCCGACAGCGACACCCCTCTGTACATGCAGTTGGCAAACAAGCTGTCCGATGGCATAGCAAGTGGCGACTGGCGCGCCAACGAGGCACTGCCGTCCGAACGCGTGCTGTCGGAAATACTCAATATCTCGCGGGTGACCGCGCGCAAGGCGATCGACATGCTGTGCGCGCGCGGCATGCTGACGCGCCGCCGCGGTTCGGGGACCTACATCACGCCCAAGCTGGAGCAACCGCTGTCGCGCCTGACCAGCTTTTCGGAAGAGTTGCGCCAGCGCGGCTTTACCGCCGGTTCGCGCTGGCTGCAGCGCGAGATCGGCGTGGCGGCGCCGCTGGAACTGCTGTCGCTCGGCCTGTCGCCCAACATGCCCGTGGCGCGCCTGAAGCGCCTGCGCACGGCCGATGACGTGGTGATGGCAATCGAGACCTCGACCATTCCGGCCATGTACATGCCCGATCCCGGCACGGTGCACGGCTCGCTGTACGGCTATCTGGAGGCCTGCGGCAATGTGCCGATGCGCGCGCTGCAGCATATCCGCGCCATCAATGCCAATGCCGAGCAGGCGCGCCTGGCCAATATCGCCCCCGGCACCGCCATGCTGCACATTACGCGCGTGAGCTACCTGGAAAGCGGCGCGGCGGTAGAACTTACCCACTCCTACTGCCGGAGTGACTATTATGAATTTGTAGCGGAGTCGCGTCGATGAACCAGGCAATCAAAGGCAATATCCTGACACCGTCCGGCTGGCTGAACGGAACGATTTCCTTCGGCGAGCGGATCGAGGACGTCGCGGGCAGCAGCACCGACCCGGCAGCGAACGGCGACGACTATATCCTGCCCGGCTTTATCGACCTGCACGTGCACGGCGGCGCCGGCAAGGACGTCATGGAAGGAGGCGATGCCGTGCACGCCATTGCGGCAATCCACGCACGCCACGGCACAACTTCCATGCTGGCCACGACCATGACGGCCCCGCCGGAAGACATCGACGTGGCGCTGGCCGCCATCGGCAAGGCCGTGCGCCAGCGCGGCAAGGGGGAAGCGCGCGTGCTGGGGGCCCACCTGGAAGGGCCTTATATCAATAGCGGCAAGCTCGGGGCGCAGCCAAATTTTGCGCGCGCCGCGACCATTGAAGAAGTCCATCGGTTGGAAACGCTGGCGCCGATGCGCGTAATCACCGTGGCGCCGGAAATCTCCGGCCACCTGGAACTGGTGCGCGACCTGGCAAATCACGGCGTGCGCGTCCAGATCGGCCATACGCTGGGCTCCTACGAGGAAGGCGTGGCGGCGCTGGACCACGGCGCCACCGGCTTCACCCATTTGTTCAACGCGATGAGCGGCCTGCACCACCGCGAGCCCGGCATGGTCGGCGCCGCGCTGGCGCACGCCGAATTCGCCGAACTGATTCCCGATCTCCTGCACGTGCATCCGGGCGCGATCAAGGGCGCGCTGCGCGCCATCCCGCGCCTGTATTGCGTGACCGATTCCACGGCCGCCACCGGCATGCCGGACGGCGAGTACATGCTGGGCCGCCACATCGTGCATAAATGCATGGGCGGCGTGCGCCTGCCGGACGGCACCCTGGCCGGCTCCACGCTGACGCTGGACCAGGCCTTGCGCAACCTGGTCGGTCTGGGCCTGGACCTGGCCGACGCCTCCAAACGAGTTTCCACCCATGCAGCCGACTATCTCGGCCTGCAGGACCGCGGCCGCCTGGCACGCGGCGCGTATGCCGACCTGGTCGTGATGGACCGGGACTTGAAACTGAAAGCCGTTTATATCGAAGGAGAACGTAGTGACCTCAATGATGCTTAAAGAAGCCCTGTCTGCCGCCGACTGCGTGGAACAGCAGTTGGCGAACGACACCGACCGCTACGCGGAACTGGGCCGCAAACTGAGGAGCACGCCGTTCAACTCCGCGCTGACCGTGGCGCGCGGCAGCTCGGACCATGCCTGCAACTATATCGCTTACCTGATCATGTCACGCCTGGGGCGCGTGGTCGCTTCGCTGCCGATGTCGCTGGTGACGCTGCACAAATCGCCGCTGATCACGCGCGATACGCTGGTGGTGTCGGTCTCGCAATCCGGCCAGAGCCCTGACGTGGTAGAACCAATCCGCTATTTCCGCGACGGCGGCGCGACCACCGTAGCGCTGGTCAACGACGCTGAATCGCCGCTGGCGCACAGCGCCGAATGGGCCATGCCGCTGCGCGCTGGCAAGGAGCAGAGCGTGGCTGCCACCAAGAGCTTCATCACGTCCCTCGTCGCCGGCGCGCGCCTCGTTGCGCACTGGCAGAACGACCCGGAACTGCTGGAAGGCCTGGCGGCCCTGCCGGATGCGCTGCGCGCGGCCTGCAATGTGGACTGGTCGCAGGCAATTGAAGTCCTGGCACCGGCCCGCAACATCATGGTGGTCGGGCGCGGCATCAGCTTCCCGGTCGCCCTGGAAGCTTCGCTGAAATTCAAGGAAACCTCAGCCCTGCAGGCGGAAGCCTTCTCCGGCGCGGAAATCAAGCACGGCCCGATGGCACTGATCGAGGAAGGCTATCCGCTGCTGATCTTCGCAACGCGCGGCCCGACCCAGGCTGGCTTGCTGGCACTGGCGGAAGAAATGCGCGGCCGCGGTGCGCGCGTGCTGCTGGCGGCGCCTGAGGACGTGGCAACGCGCGACCTGACCTTGCCGGTTGCGGCCACGCCGGACCTCGACCCGATCGTTGCGATCCAGGCCTTCTACGTGATGGCGGCCAAGCTGTCCGCAGCGCGCGGCCTGGACCCGGACCGTCCGCGCCACCTGAACAAAGTCACCAAGACCCACTGATTCGCACGCGCGGCCACCAATGAAGAACAGACTCCTGCTTGCTGCATTGATGGCCGTTGCCGGCGCCGCATTAGCGGCGCCGGTACAGCATATCGAGTTCTGGACTTTCAGCATGAAGCCGCGCTTCACGCCCTATTTCGAGGACGTGGTAAAGCGCTATGAGGCCGCCAATCCCGGCGTCAAGCTGGAATGGGTCGACTTCCCCTGGGACATCATCCAGACCAAGCTGGTCACGCGCATCGTGGCCGGCAAGCCGCCGGCGCTGGTCAACCTGAACGTGCCGTGGGCCGAGGAGTTCGCGCGCGACGGGCTGTTGACGCCTGTCGATCCGCTGCTTGGCGCCGATCGCGCACGCTATCTGCAAAGCGCCTTGCGCGATCTTTCCTTTGCGGGCAAGACTTACGGCTTCCCGATGTACAGCAATGTCGCGGTGATCGCCTATAACCGCGAGATCTTCCGCGCTGCCGGCATTGCAAGGCCGCCGCGCGATCTCGATGAACAACTCGCTTTCGCGCGCCAGATCGCGCAGCGTACCGGCAAGGCGGGCCTGTGCCCTGCCCTGTCAAAGGTTGATGGCCTGATGCTGCAGCAAGGCCTGCCGATACTGGCTGGCGGCCGCGCGGTATTCAACTCGCCTGCGCACGTTGCGCTGGTCGGCAAACTGGCCGAGACTTATCGCGCCGGGGGCCTGCTGAAGGATGGCCTGTTTGCGGAAGATAACTTCCCGCCAGCGGTGGAGGCTTATAAAAGTGGACGCCTTGGCATGCTGCTGGCGCCGCCGACCGCGTTGAAGCGCATCCAGGCCGACGCACGCGACGTATATGCGCTGACTGATGTGGCGCCAGCGCCGCTCGGACCGACCGGGATCGCCGACGGCGGCTGGCTGATTCATTTCGGCGTGCCGGCGCGCGTTCCGGCTTCGGACTTGCCCGGCATCGGCCAGTTTGCGCGCTTCCTCACCAGCGATGCGAACCAGTTGGAGTTCGCGCGGCAAGCAAGCGTGTTTCCCGCATCGGCGCACGCTGCCAACGATCCCTTCTTCACTGCCGTGCCGGCCAATGCTGGCGCGGCGGAGAAAGCCGTTGCCGCCGGTGCCGTATCGATGCCCCACTCGCGCACGATGTACGTTGCCGGCATCGAAGACTACGACGAATTGCGGCGCGCGCTCGTAAAAGCGGTCGAAGCCGGCGTCACTGGCCGCGAAGATATCCAGCAAGCGCTCAACGCCGCCGTCGCCATCTGGAACCGCAAGCTTGCGGCATCGAAGTCGGGGTCAGGTCTGGCTGCGAGGGACGGACAATGAGGCGTTCTTTGGCTGCCTGGCTGTTCCTGGCGCCGGCGCTGGTGCTGCTGGCCGTCTTCGCGTTCTGGCCTGTGCTGTTTGGATCGGTACTGGCCTTCACTGACTTCTCGCTGGTGCGGCCTGTGCACTGGGTCGGCTTCGACAACTTCCGCTACATCTTCAATAACGAGATGTTCGTCACCGGCCTGAAAAACTCGCTGGTATTCCTGCTGATTGTCCCCTGCGTGCAGCTGGGGGCGATCGTGCTGGCGGTAATGGTGAACAATCAGCTGCCGGGCATCAAGGTGTTCCGCGCAGCCTATTATGTGCCGGTCGTGACCACGGTTTCGGTAGTGGGCATCATGTGGGGCTTCATGTTCCATGAGCAGGGCGCGCTGAACTACGTCCTCGGCACGCGCATCGGCTGGCTGCAGGACGACACTTTCGCGCTGGCGGCGATCATGTTTGTTACCCTGTGGCGCGGGCTGGGCTGGTATATGGTGATGTACCTGGCCGCGCTGCAGTCGGTGCCGCAGGAAATGCAGGAAGCGGCAATCCTCGACGGCGCCTCGCGCTGGCAGCGCTTCTGGCATATCACGGTACCGATGCTGCGCCCGACTATCATGGTCTGCACCATCCTGTCCGTGCTGGGCGCGCTGAAGGCTTACCAGGAAGTGGACGTGCTGACCCAGGGCGGGCCGATGAATTCCACCTTCACCGCCCTGTACTACGCCTACGACCAGGGCCTGAAGCACCTGAAGCTGCCGCGCGCCCTGGCGGCAAGCTTCATCGTTTCCCTGATCTGCATCGGCATCGCCTTGCTTTGCCTGCGCTACCTGAAGCCAAAGCACCGATGAAAACGACCGCACAATACCTGCTGCTGGCCGCCATCGCGCTGCTGTGCATCTTTCCGTTCTGGTGGACGCTGGTCACGGCGCTGTCCACGGAAGGCAATATCTTCTCCTACCCGCCGACTTTCTGGCCCAAGCAGCCGTCGCTGGAGAACTTCGCCGAGGTATTCCGCGTGATCCCGATCTGGTCCTTCCTGAAAAACTCGATCATGATCACGGCCTGCACCGTGCTGTGGAAACTGGTGCTGTGCTCCATGGCTGCCTACCCGCTGGCGCGCCTGCATTTCCGGGGCAAGAAGCTGGTATTCGGCCTGATCATCGCGACCATGGTGCTGCCGTCCGAAGTCAACTTCCTGGTCAACTTCATCACGGTCACCGAACTGGGAATGGTAGACACCTACTCGGGCGTGATCCTGCCTAACGTGGTGAATGCAGTCGCGATCCTGCTGCTGAAACAGGCCTTCGAGGAAGTGCCGCAAGACCTGGTCGATGCTGCCCGCGTCGACGGCGCCTCGGAGTGGACCATCTTCACGAAAATCATGCTGCCGCTGATCGCCCCGTGGCTGGCGACAGTCGGCATCTTGACCGCCGTCGAAGCATGGAACGAATACATCTGGCCATCGATTGTCATGAGCAAGCCGGACGAATTCCCGCTGTCGGTGGGCGTGCTGTATTTGCGCGGCACCTTCGGCAGCAGCACGCGCGTGATCGCGGCAGGCACCATCATCACCATTGTGCCGACACTGGCGGCATTCCTTTTCACCCAACGTTACTTCATGCGCGGCATGGACGGAGCAGTCAAATGAGCACACAAGAACTACGAAAAATAGCGGGACAACTGATCATGATCCGCTTTCCCGGCACGGTGCTGGACCAGGCGACTGCCGATTTCATCCGCGCCAACGGCATCCGCGGCGTGTGCCTGTTCCGCGGCAACATGACCGACTCCGTGCAGCTGGCCAGGCTCACCGCCGACCTGCGCGAGGCCATGGGGCCGAATTCGCTGATCGCCATCGACCAGGAAGGCGGCGCCGTGGTGCGCTCGACCTGGGTGCCGGCGCCGCCCGCAGCCATGGGGCTGGGCGCGGCCGACGATGCCGACCTGGCCTACCGCACCGGGGCCGCCGTGGCGCGCGCCGCCAAGTCGCTCGGCTTCAACTGGAACTTCGCGCCCGTGCTGGACCTGAATAACAATCCGGACAACCCGGTGATCGCCGAGCGCTCCTTCGGCGCCGAGCCGAAACGCGCGGTGGAGCTGGCCATGGCCTGGATGGCCGGCAGCCATGCCGAAGGCGTGGCCTGCTGCGTCAAGCACTTCCCGGGCCACGGCGACACCCACGTCGATTCGCACCGCGACCTGCCGACCGTCGACAAGGCGCTGCCCGAACTGGACGCGCTGGAGCTGGCGCCCTTCCGTGCCGCCGCCCCTGTGGCGCCGGCCATGATGACGGCCCACATCGTCTACCCTGCCATCGATCCGGATAATCCCGCCACCATGTCGCCCGCCATCCTGGACGGCATACTGCGAAAGCAATGGAACTACAAGGGCATCATCATCACCGATGGCATGGACATGCACGCCATCGCCGGCCGCTACGGCGTGGGCAACGCCGCCGTGCGCGCCTTGCTGGCCGGGGCCGACATGGTGATGGCGCTCGGCACTACCGAAACCCAGGACGAAACCCTGGACGCCATCGCGGCTGCGCTGGCCGATGGTTCCCTGTCGCAGTCTGCTGTCGACGAACGCCTGGCGCGCCTTAACGCGCTGGCGCAGGCCTATCCTTGCCAGCAGCGCTCCTATAAGGAAGATGCCGCAGACCGCGTGATCATGGCCGAAGGCTGGCGTCGCGCATTGACAGCGCGCGGCAACCCGCAACGCCCCGCCCCGGGCAGCAAGCTGCGCCTGGTGGTACGGCAGGATGTGGTCAGCGATGGCGTTTCCGAAGCCGGCGTACCGGCAGCCACCGTGGCCGCTTCGCTGGGCAAGCTGTACGACGTGGACCTGGTCACCTTCGCCGACGCCAACACCTTTGACTGGTCGGCGCTGCCGCAGGATGGCCGCTTCACCGTGCTGGCGTCCACATCGCGCCTGCGCTACGGCGACAACGCCCGCAACAACTGGAAGCCGGACCTGCACCTGGCGTTGTGGAACCCGTACCAGGCGCTGGACATCCAGTCCCCGGCCCTGATGACCTATGGCTTCGCCGCTCCCGCACTGGAAGCCGTCAACGCCTGGCTGTCGGGCGAACTTGAAGCCACCGGCCGCTGCCCGGTTCCCGGCTTTGCTTAAGGATTAAGGAGAGAAGATGGACGCCGCACGCCACAACCCGCTGAAATGGATCCCCACGCTGTACCTGGCGCAGGGCCTGCCCTACTTCGCCATTGCGCTCGTCTTCGGTCAGATGATGAAGAGCATGAACATGTCGAACGCGGAAATCAGCCATTGGCTGGCCTTTCTCGGCGGCGCCTGGATCTTCAAACCCTTGTGGAGTCCCTTTCTTGAACTGGCTTCCAGCAAAAAGCTGGTCGTAGTCAGCCTGCAGCTGTTTGGTGGCGTGTGCCTGGGCCTGGTGGCATTGGCGTTGCAATTCCCATTCTGGCTGAGTGCCAGCGTGGCAGTGCTGTTCCTCGCGTCGATCGCGTCCGCCACGCACGATATTTCGTGCGACGGCCTGTATATCGCCAGCCTGTCAAAGAAGGGGCAGGCACAATACGCTGGTTGGACCGGCACGTTCTTCAACGCCGGCCGCCTCTTGGCGCAAGGCGGCTTGCTTACACTAGCCGGCCATCTGGAAAAGACCCAGGGAGTTACCTCGGCATGGACGGTCATCTTCGGTATTATCGGCCTGACCATGTGCGCTTTAGGCAGCTACAATTTCTGGGCACTGCCAATCAGCCCCAATGCCCGCATGGACGATCACACTGTAGCTGGCGTGGCACGTACGCTGAAGGAAGTGATCCTCGACTACTTCCGCAAGCCCGGCATCTGGGTTTCGATCCTGTTCATCATCCTGTTTCGCGCCGGCGAAGCCCAGGTGCAAACCATTGGCCCGCTGTTCCTGCGCGAGGCGCGCGAAGCCGGCGGCCTTGGCCTGAGCACGGCCGAAGTGGGAGCCGTGTACGGTACCAGCGGCACCATCGCCTTCATTGTCGGTTCCATCGCCGGCGGCTATTTCACTTCCTGGCTCAGCCTGCGCCGCGCGATCCTGTTCCTGATCCTGGCTGTGAACCTGCCCAACCTGGTGTTCTATTACCTGTCGCACGCACTGCCGTCCGAGCTGACGCTGATCGGCATGGCCCTCAGCGTGGAAATGTTCGGCTATGGCTTCGGTTTCGTGGGCGTGATCCTGTACATGATGCAGGTGGTAGCACCGGGCAAATACACCACCGCGCACTACGCCTTCTCAACCGGCGTAATGCAGCTTGGCTTCGTGCTGTTCCGCTGGATCAGCGGCGACATCCAGATGGCGCTGGGCTACAAGAACTTTTTCCTTTGGGTGCTGGTAGCCGCCATTCCTGTCACCATCCTGTCGCAGTTCATCCCGATGGAATCGCGCCAGCAATCCAGCGGCGACGCCGTGCCCGAGGCAGCCTGATTCATGGCATCGGTCTCGCTGCGCAATATCGCCAAGCGCTATGGCGATAATGACCCGGTCATCCAGGCCATTGACCTGGACATCGCGGACGGTGAATTCACCGTGTTTGTCGGTCCGTCCGGTTGCGGCAAGTCGACGCTGCTGCGCATGATCGCCGGACTGGAAGAAATCAGCGCCGGCGAACTGCATATCGGCGGCCGGCTCGCCAACAGCGTGCCGCCAGCCCAGCGCGGGCTGGCGATGGTATTCCAGTCCTATGCGCTGTACCCGCATATGACGGTATATGAAAACATGGCATTCGGCCTGAAGCTGGCCGGCACGCCCGCCGCCGAATTGCGCGCGGCAGTGGAACGCACCGCCGACACGCTGCAAATCGGCCACCTGCTCCATCGCAAGCCGAAGGAACTGTCCGGCGGCCAGCGCCAGCGCGTGGCCATTGGCCGCGCCATCGTGCGCAAGCCGCAGCTGTTCCTGTTCGACGAACCGCTGTCCAACCTGGACGCCGGCCTGCGCGTACAAATGCGGCTGGAAATCGGCCGCCTGCACAAGGAACTGGGCACCACCACCATCTATGTGACGCACGACCAGGTGGAAGCAATGACGCTGGGCCAGCGCATCGTGGTGTTCAACGGCGGCAAGGTTGAACAGGCAGGCACGCCGCAGCAACTGTATAACAGCCCGGCCAACCTGTTCGTGGCCGGCTTCCTCGGCGCGCCGCGCATGAACTTCATCCCGGGCGAAGTGATGGCCATGGGCGCCACGCACGTGGCGGTGCTGCTGCCGGGCGGCGCCATTGTCGAAGTAGCGGCCCTGACTGGCGAGGTTGAGCGCGGCGCCCGCGTCACGCTTGGCGTGCGTCCGGAACACCTGCAATTGCGAGAAGAAGCTTACAATGCGGCCGCTGTCGCGATCAGCCATGTGGAGTATCTTGGCGATCAGTCAATCGCTTATGCGGCCTTGCCCGGCATGGCGGAATCGCTGGCGGTGAAACTGGCACAGGATCATGCGCTGCCGGCACCCGGCGCAGCTGCCACGCTATTCCTGCCGCCGGAGCGCTGCATGCTGTTTGCGGCCGATGGCACGGCTTTCGGCCGGCCATAATAAATCGTTACAATTGGCTACTTCAGAAAACCGGTCCCATGACGAAATTATGGGAGAATAGACGTTTGCCTCAACCACAAGAAGGATCACATACCATGACCCAACACCGTTTCGCACGTATCGGCCTGCTGCTGGCAGCCATCGGCCTGGGCGCCGTCCCGGCGCTGGTCCAGACCGCACACGCGCAAGACAAACAGGCTGCCGCGGCTCCACAAGAGACGGTGCGCAAAGAGATGGTTAAATTCCTGGACAGCAAAATCCTGGCCCCTCTGCTGGATGCTAAAAAGTATGGCGAAGTGAACGCCTTGCTGGACCAGGCAGATGCAATGCCGAACAAGACTCCTTACGAGCAGTATTTCATCAACCGCATGCGCCTGGCCACTGCTCTGGGCATGGGCGACAAGCCAAAACTGATCGAAATGCTGGAGTACGTGCTGGCTTCGGGCCGCCTGGAGAAAGAAGAGAAGGCCAAATTCACGCAGGCGCTGGCGGGCTACTACCAGGAACAGAAGAACTACCCCAAGACCATCGAAAACCTGCAGAAGTACAGCGAACTGTCCGGCGACCCGAAAGTGGCGCGCCAGATCATGGCGATCCGCTTCGAATCGGGCGATTACAAGGGCGTGCAGGCCGACCTGCTGAAGAAGCTGAACGACAGCATCAAGGCTAACCAGCCAATGACCCGCGAAGAGCTGCACATGCTGGCCGACGCCTCGCATCGCCTGAAGGACAAGGCTACCTACCTGACGGCGCTGGAAGGCCTGGTGCGCTGGCATCCACGTGACCGCTACTGGTCGGACATGCTGTACCGCACCCGCGGCAAGGAAAACTACTCCACCCGCTTCTCGGCTGACATCATTCGCCTGCAGAAAGTGGCCACCACCAAGATGGAAGAACAGGACTATGTGGAACTGGCCGAAGTCGACCAGCTCGAAGGCCAGTTCATCGAAGGCAAGGCCGTCCTGGATGCCGGCATCGCCAACGGTGCTGTAACCCAGAACGCCAAGATCAAGAAGCTGAAGGGCGAACTTGACAGGCAAGCCGCGGACGACATGAAGAATATCGCCTCCTCCGAATCTTCGGCCCGCAAGGCCAAGAACGGCACCGGCATGGTCAACCTTGGTTACGCGTTCGTGACCATGGGCCAGTATGACAAGGGTATCCAGCTGATCCAGGACGGTATCGCCAAAGGCGGCCTGAAAAACGCGGAAGATGCCAAGCTGCGCCTGGGCTACTCCTACGCGATGGCCGGCAAGAAGGATGAAGCCATCAAGATCCTGGAAACCGTGCAAGGCGCCGATGGCCGTGCCGACCTGGCGCGCTACTGGATCCTGTGGGTCAACCGTCCATACCCAGCCACTGCTGGCGACGACGAGAAACAAGGCTAAGCAGACGCCTGAGCGTCTATGCAATACAACAAAGCGGGATGGGCTTTCGGGCTCTTCCCGCTTTTTTTCGCCTGCTCCCCCCCGATTCAATTGAATCGCTCTTGCCGTTCACGAAATTCTAGGCTGTAATGGCGGTCCGCATCGTTACAGAAAGAGCAACACCCATGCATGCCCCGCTGTCAGAAAGCGACTTTCACCAGTCCCTGCGCGAACCCTTGCTTAGGTATCACGGCTACGAAGAAAACTTCCATGACCAGCTCGAGACGTTCGAGCATGTGAGGGAACGTCTGCAGCAACCGCCTGAGATGATCTCGGCGATCCCGCTCTATAACCTGATGAACACGACCAAGCGCCTGGCGACTGACGCCACCGCGTTCCTGGTCAACTGCTATAGCGGCGGGCATGACATCGCCCAGCTTCAGGCTTTCTACGACCGTGCGGTCGAACATTGGGAAACCTACGCCCACTACAACCAGGCCTATAACGATAGCAATGATCGCGAGACTCCGTGGCCGCATGTTGCGCTGGCCGGTCCGGAGTACCATCAAGCGCTGACCATGGTTTGCCTTGGCCTCCTGCTTGGCAAGCAGGATATGCTGCATCGCCTGGTGCCGCTGATCGACTACCTCAATGAGAAGCGCGACGCGCTGGTTGAACGCTTGCTCAGTTGCTGCGTCGAAGGACGCGATCCGGCTGTCGGCATCTGCCGCCGCAACCTGCCATACTCGAAAGTTCTCCCCATCTTTGCCGCGCAGCCCGCGGAACGGCCGGCACTGATGGCGCAATATCTCGCAGAATGGTACGAGGCCAGCCGCCGCGAAAACTATTACGACCTGCACAAGTCGGGATACCAGTTCGTCGGCTACTGGTCGTGGGAGGCTGCGGCCATCACCCTGGTGCTGGGCATCGACGAGGCGAGCTATCGCCACCTGCCCTACTACCCGGCGGACATGGTGGCCTTTGCACGCCAGGCCAACGCTGGCAAGATGCCGTCCTACGTCGCTCCCTCTATCGTGGAAGGCTCCGAACTGGCGCCGCCCGCCACGCTCGACGACCTGGCCATGTTCTGGCGGCATAAGAAACTGTCCCCTGCAGATTTCGAGCAGCGGCGCCGCTCCAGCCGCATGCGCTATGACAGCTACGAGGACAACCTGGCGCACTTCACCGACAAGGTCTGTTACGAATGCGCCGACCCGGAGCAGTATGACGGAGCACACCTGCTTGCATGGGAGTCCGTGAATCACCTGCGCAATGGCTACAGCGCCGGCCATGCATTGGAGGACCTCAATACTTTTTTCCGCTGGTTCTCAGCTTTTGGGAAGATTACGCGCGCTTCCTAACGCCATTTACAGCGCAGGAGAACGGCGAGGACGAGGACGGCTACAGGCACTGGCTGGACCTGCAAGATGATGACTACCACACCGGCCTGTCGCTGGTGTGCTTCGCTATCCTGCTGGGCCACCAGGACAAGCTGGCCAGCATCATGCCTATCCTCGACCATGGCAACCGTCGTCGCGACGCGCTGCTGGAGCAGCTGGTCGCGCCTTTCGTGCCTGGCCGCGAAGCGCCGCCAAAAAAATGCACGCGTGGCAGACCCTACTCGCAAGCCCTGCCGATTTTCGCCGCAGTACCCGAAAAGCGGCCCGCCCTGATGGCCGACTACATGCGTGCCTGGTACGACATGAGCGAAGACGAGCCGTATTTCGGCACCAACCGCAAGGGCTTCCAGTTCTTCGGCTACTGGTCGCTGGAAGCCGCAGCCATCAGCTTCGTGCTGGGCATCGACGATACCACCTACCGCCAAGACCACTTCTATCCGCGCGAGCTGATCGACTTCGCCCGCTCGCACATCGCATAACCCGGAGAATCACATGAAAGTTCATTTCCTTGGCGCGCTGCTGCTCGCCATCGGCCTGCCGCTGCACGCGCAGCAATTCATCACCCCGCAACGCGACATCACAGCGATGGCATGTGGGCAGATGAGCGCCGCGTGAACTTCACGGTGCTGGAACTGAAAAAGAATGATGATCTCGAGACGGTGGACGCACCGGCACTGTCCTTCCGAGAGGTTGGCAAGGTCGCCAGCAAGCGCAATTTCTGCGACGTGAACGAAGCAATGACCGCTGAAGCAGCCCGCCTGTTCAAGTAAATGATGCGCTTTACTGCAGCCTTGGTTGGCGTACTCTCAAAATGAACGCTGCAACCTCACTGAAGCATATATCTGCGTGGATGAGCAAATCAGGCCAGCAAACCAATCGAACATGCAACTAAAGACTTCCCTGGCCTTCATCACTTTCGCCTGCTTCGCCAGCACAGGCTTCGCTTACGACTTCGAGAATGCAGTGCCATTGACGGTTGGCGTCCAGCTGGGCGAGACAAGGATCAACGATGTCCGGATTCGCCTGAACGGCCATGAGGTGGAGCTGGCAGTCTCTTTTCACAACGCGACAAAACATCCGCAGTACGCCGGCCTCTATGCCGCGACTCCCTTGTTCGAATACCTTGGCGAAGGCGAAGCGTATGCAGACAAGACCTTCCGCGACCTGAAGGCGTTCCATGACGGCGCCCCAATGCGCGTAATGAGTACTCAACGAGCCTTCTTGCTCGGGCAGGACATCACCCCTGTCCTGCGCAAGGCTGGCCTTGGCCCGATTTACTCGAACGAGATTCATTGGAAAAAGCTCGAGAAGCTCCCGCTGCTACAGGGAGTCCGCATCAACAACTGGCAAAGCCAGGTGACCTTCGGTTGGAGCGCACGGATTGCGCCCGAATCAACTGCCGTTGAAAAGATCACGTATTCGGGATTGCCTCAGTTCGGGATTGAGAGTCTGGACTCCGACAACTTCTCGCAACTGGTTGAACAGCATTGCGGCGATCCCGAAATGCTGAAGGAGCTAGTCCATCAGGCTGCGCCGGAAGAAACGGGTGTGCTGGCGGAAGTCTTTCAATTCCCGCTGCCCTTCCTGAAAATGGAAAACGCGCATGTGACCATCGAGAAAGCAAGGCGCGGATGGCTCGATTCGCGCCCGGTTGCCGTTCTGGCTTGTGGCTATGACGGAGCACTCGGCCTGCCGTCGGAAGGCATGATTCGGTCCGCCAACAATTCCCTCTCAATCCTGATGCTGTCGTTGCTGCCAAGCGCGCACTATGCCGAAGGTCGCGCAATGCCGGCGACGAACTGAAGGGCCGCTCCTTCCAAGCTAGAGCCTCACGCGCCTGTCGCGGCCTTTTCAAGCTTGCTGCGGCTGTAAACGCGACATTCGTTTTTCTTCCAGCGGCCTTCGCAGACACGGATTCGGCAGCGGGCCGCATCCTGCTTGCCCTGCTTCTTGCATTGGTCGAGCGCCTTCGACAAGGACATGCGGGCGTTTGCCGAAGTATCGTACTTGGCGTGGGCCACCAGCGCCGCCAGGAGCTGGACGTCATTCTCCTCTTCCGCGGATGGCTGCGTGGCCTCCTGCTCGGACTCCCTGGCTGGTTTTTCCTTGGCCGGCTTGCGTACTGGCTTTGCCGCAGCGGGCTTGCTTGTGGCCGGTGTACCGCTTTCCAGCATCTGCTTCAGCGATTCCTTTGGCTTGCCGACGACAGGCGGCGGCGATTCATCGATGATGGCTGCAACTTGAGGCGCATTCAAGGCGCCTAGCGGCGAATTGTCTGCTGGCTGTGCGGGCTGCACTGCTGCTGCGCCGGCGGGTACGGCAGCAGGCGCGGTCGCAGCGGCGGAGGCTGGCGCTGTTGCAGGCGCCGCCGCGGCAGCCACTGTTTCGGCAGCCGGTTCACTTCCGCCGAACGACACAAACGCCAGGGCGACGCCGATCAGCAGGACGCTCACGCCGCCGGCAATCCACAAGTGTTTGCGGCGCGGAGCTTCCGCAGGCGGCGGCTCAAAGGCTGCCGGCGAAGCTGGTTGATTCTCTAGAGCATTTTGCTGCTCGGCCGAAAGCAGGCTTGGACGGCCTGCCGGTTTCCGGGTTTCGTTGCTTGATGACAATGGATTACTCCTGGCAAAGGTTATCATTAATATACTTTATCCCAGGAAAAAGGTGCGCACTCTAGGGCAGACCGCCTTTAATGGGGGCGCGCACGATTGAAATTCAAGTTAAAGCGGATTATCAGAACTTCAAGATATACTTTCCCGCAATAATTTATTGCTAAGGCGACACGCGCCCGCGGTGTTATCAAATTAGTAATTTAGATTCCAGAGGTCAATTGTGGTGTTCGTCGCTGTCGTGCTGTATTTCCTGCTGGCTTGCGCGCTGAGCTGGATGGTCCTGTTCCCTGCCGGGCGGGCCTATGTCTCGCGCCGCCTGGAGCTGGTGGGCAGCCGTTTCCAGCGTCGCGTACAGAACATCGCGCGCCGCGGCGGCGAGCAGGCCGGTGCACTGGGTTCGGAATCGGCAATGGCCATGCGCCAGGGCGGCAACTTCCTGCGCGAGCACAAATGGACCGCGCTTGCGGCGCTGTTCATCATGCTGCTGCCGGCAGTTGTCGCCTGGATGGCCAGCAGCCGCACCATGGTGGGCGGCTTCGATGCGCCGGTGCGCGAAGCAAACCAGCAGGTATCGGAACTGCTGCAGGGCGAACAGCTGGTGCCGCCGGCCCCCTTGCCGCCAATGCTGTTCATGACGCCGGAGGTCGAAATCGTGCGCCCGGGCCTGGTGTCGGCAAGCCGCGACTGGGCCTTGCTGGATAAGGACTATTCGCAGCGCTTGCTGCAGGCGTTCCGCATCATGAAGGAGCGCCATGGCTATGACATGGCCATTCTGGAAGGCTACCGCAGCCCTGAGCGCCAGGACGCGCTGGCGGCGCAAGGCAGCAACGTGACCAATGCCAAGGCCTTCCAGAGCTGGCACCAATACGGCCTGGCCGCCGACTGCGCCTTCCTGCGCGACGGCAAGCTCGTGATCTCGGAGCGCGATCCGTGGGCCATGCGCGGATACCAGCTGTTTGGTGAAGTGGCGGAAAGCCTGGGCCTGACCTGGGGCGGCCGCTGGAAGATGATGGATTTCGGCCACACGGAGTTGCGTGTGGACGGCGTGAGAAGGAAATAGGAATTCGCAATGCCTGAAGCACATTTACAAGACGCGGCGCCCTTGCGCTCACGCTGGCCAACAGCCCCCCACCCCAACGTTACGCCTTGCTGGACCGCCGCACTCGGCCCCGGCAAGTAAAGCGCCCCCTTAGCTAACCTTGCAAGAGTAGAAAAATGATGCACAGAATCCGGGAAATCCTGACCTCGCGCACCGCCTTCCTTATCTACGGCTGGCTTGCCTTCGCGGCATTCCTGCTAGTGGCGGCGGTGCTACTGGAATTGCCATACACCCTGGCCTTTGCCGTGCTGGCAGCCGCCCTGCTGCTTGGCATTATGGTCTGGTCGTGGCGTCGCTATCGCGCGCGCCGCGCCGCCACGCAGTTGGGCAGCATGCTGGAACAGCAGGCCGCCGCAACGCCAGCCAAGGCCGAACCAGCGCCGCGCCACGAAACGGCAGCCCTGCGCAAGCGCATGCTCGATGCCATCCAGACCATCAAGACGTCCAAGCTGGGCCTGCGCTCCGGCAGCGCCGCCTTGTATGAGCTGCCTTGGTACATGATCATTGGCAATCCGGCCGCCGGCAAGAGCACGGCGATTGCCAATTCCGGCCTGCAGTTCCCGCTGGCCGGCAGCCGTATCGTGCAAGGCGTGGGCGGTACCCGCAACTGCGACTGGTTCTTCACCACCGACGGCATCCTGCTCGATACCGCCGGCCGCTATGCGGTCAACGATGAAGACCGCGCCGAATGGTTCGGCTTCCTCAGCCTGCTGAAGAAGTACCGCAAGAAAGCACCGATCAACGGCATCATCATTGCCGTCAGCATCGCTGAGCTGACCGGCAAGCGCCCGGAGTTCGCGATCGAACTGGCCAAGAACCTGCGCCAGCGCGTGCAGGAGCTGACCGAAAAGCTGGAAGTGCATGCGCCGGTCTACGTCGTCTTTACCAAGGCTGACCTGATCAACGGCTTCACCGACTTCTTCCACGATTCCGAAATCGGTGAGCGCGACCGCGTGTGGGGCGCCACCCTGCCCTACCACAAGAACCAGCCGAACGAAGACCTGTTGCGCCAGTTCGATGCGCGCTTTGACGAGTTGTATGAAGGCCTGAAGGAAATGAGCCTGGCCAATATGGCCCTGCAATGGCGCGAACGCCTGCCGTCCGGCGTGTTCACCTTCCCGCTGGAGTTCAACTCGGTCAAGGCGCCGCTGCGCACCTTCATCGCGACGCTGTTCGAAGAAAACCCCTTCCAGTTCAAGCCCGTGTTCCGCGGCTTCTACTTCACCAGCGCGCTGCAGGAAGGCGAAGGCGTCTCCGCTACCTCGCACCGCGTGGCGCAGCGTTTCGACCTGAGCCTGCAACGCGAAGAACACCACGGCAGCGAACAGCAGCATGGCTACTTCCTGCTCAAGTTGTTCCGCAACGTGATCTTTGCGGACAAGAACCTGGTGGCGCAATACGCGAGCCCGGCAAAAGTGCGCATGCGCTATGCGGCCTTCTTCGGCGCGGTGGCGCTGAGCGGCTTGCTGCTGGGCGGCTGGAGCTGGTCCTACATGGGCAACCGCACCCTGGTGGCCAATGTGCAGGCCGATCTCGACAAAGTCGTGAAGCTGCAAAAACAGCGCCCCGACCTGGCGGCACGCCTGGAGGCGCTGGAAATCCTGCAGGACCGTATCGAACAACTGGATCGCTTCCGCGACAACCGCCCACTGTCGGTCAGCCTGGGCCTGTACCAGGGTGCCTACCTGGAACGCAAGCTGCGCGAAGAATACTTTGCTGGCGTTCGTGAAGTGATGCTGAAACCCGTTGGCCAATCCCTGGAAACCTTCCTGGGCGAAGTCAATACCAATGCCGAGCGCCTGCAGCCGCTGGCGCGCAATGCCGCTGCCACGCCGGCGGCCGCAGCTGCGCCTGCAGCACCAAGCGCCGCGCCAGGCACTGCGCCTGCAACGCCGGCGCCTGCAGTGGCAAACGCCGGACCGCAGCAGTTCAAGGACGCCTCTCCAGAAAACGTGGAAGACGCCTACAACGCGCTGAAAACCTACCTGATGCTGGGTGATAGGTCGCGCGCCGAAGCGAGCCACCTGAACGACCAGCTGACCCGCTTCTGGCGCGTATGGCTGGAGTCGAATCGCGGTGCGATGCCGCGCGAGCAGATGATCCGCAGCGCCGAGCGCCTGATCGCCTTCTACCTGTCCGAGATCAACGATCCTTCCTGGCCGACCGTCGAGAACCGCCTGGCGCTGGTCGACCAATCGCGCAATACCCTGCGCGGCGTGGTGCGCGGCATGCCGGCGCGCGAGCGCGTGTATGCGGACGTCAAGGCCCGTGCCTCGACCCGCTTCCCTTCCATGACCGTGGCTCGCATCGTTGGCGACCAGGACCGCGAACTGGTCGTGGGCAGCTATTCGATTTCCGGCGCCTACACCCGTGCCGCCTGGGAAGGTTATGTGCGCGACGCCTTCAAGGAAGCCGCCAACCACGAGCTGCAAAGCGCCGACTGGGTGCTGAAGACCGCCGCCAAGGACGACCTGACGCTGGAAGGCAGCCCTGAGCAGATCCAGAAAGCCCTGGTCGACCTGTACAAGAACGATTACGCCAAGGAATGGCAGAAGTTCCTGCAGGGCGTGGCGATCAAGGACTTGAACGGCTTCGAAGCGGCAGCAACCGCGATGAACCGCCTGGGCGATCCGCAGACCTCGCCGATTTCCAAGCTGGTCACCACCGTGTATCAGGAAACCTCGTGGGATAACCCTACCCTGCTGGATAGCGGTCTGCAGCGCGCCCAGCGCGGCATCGGCGACTGGTTCCGCGAAACCATCTTGCGCCAGAAGCCTTCGCAGGTGAACATCAACCTGCCGGCCAATCCGCAAGGCCAGCCTGGCGCACCGCTGCCGCTCGGTCCTGTCGGGCGCGAATTCGCCGGCGTGGCGCAACTGGTGGTCGTCAAGGACAACAATGCGTCGCTGATGCGCGGCTATATGGATAGCCTGGGCAAGCTGCGCGCGCGCTTCAACCAGATCAAGAACCAGGGGGACCCCGGCCCCGGCGCCAAGCAGCTCATGCAGCAAACGCTGGATGGCAGCGGCTCTGAACTGGCCGACGCCCTGAAATATGTCGACGAGCAGATGCTGGTCGGCATGAGCGACCCGCAGAAACAGGCCATCCGTCCGTTGCTGGTGCGCCCGCTGATGCAAACCTTTGCTGTCATCGTGCAGCCGACCGAAGCCGAGATCAACAAGGTATGGGCGGCGCAGGTGCTGGAGCCGTTCCGCCGCGACCTGCAGACCAAGTATCCGTTCGCAACCGAATCCAGGCAGGAAGCCAGCAATGCCGAAATCGGCCAGGTGTTCGGTCCTGAAGGTGCGGTGGCGAAATTCTTCAACACGACCATCGGCCCGCTGGTGGTGCGCCGCGGCGACTCCCTGAGCGCCAAGACCTGGGCCAATATGGGCATTACCCTGTCGCCTGCCGTCGCTACTGCCTTCCCGGGCTGGATTGCGCCGCTCAGTGCGAACGGCGTTGCCAACCAGGCCGCCAGCAGCGAGGAAGCGCAAACCCGGTTCGAACTGCAGACCGTGGCCGTGACGGGCGTCAGCGAATACACCATCGAGATCGATGGCCAGTCGGTACGCTGGAAGGGCCAGCAACAGCCGTGGGTGTCGATGGTTTGGCCTAACCCGCAAGGCGTGCCCGGTTCGCGCATTACCGCCTTCACGCCGGACGGCAGGAAGGTCGTGGTGCTGGAAGAGAACGGACACTTCGGCCTGAAGAAAATGATCGATGCGGCGCAGCGCAAGCGCCGTCCGGATGGCAGCTTTGAATTGAACTGGACCAACGGCGGCGTGACCGTGGCAGCCAACCTGCGCCTGTTGCCTTCGGCACCGGCCCCGGTTGCAGCACCGGTCCAGGCCAGCCAGGGCTTCCGCAAGCTGCGCCTGCCCGACACCGTGGTTGGCGGCCCGGCACCGTCCGGCGCCGGTGGCGAACCAGCCATTGCCGCGACCGGAGGTGCGCAATGAGTCGCGCTGCTGCTATCGGTTACTTCGGCAAGATTCCGAGCCGGGCTGACTTCGTAAAAGGCGGCAGCGACCCGAAAGTGCTGCAGATGATGGACGACTGGATGGCGCGCTCGATGGACATGCTGAGCACCGACGCGCGCTGGAAACTGACCTACGACGCCGTGCAGCCGCTGCACTTCGCCCTGTTCGGGCCGCGCCGCCGCGCGGCTATCGCCGGCCATATCGCGGCCAGCAGCGACCAGTCCAGCCGCCGCTTTCCCTTCCTGATGGCCGGCAGCATCGACGTCGACGAACCGTCGTCTTTTGCCGCCAACAGCCCGCTGGTG
The DNA here is from genome assembly GCF_049913285.1 of Pseudoduganella sp. S-14. Lineage (GTDB taxonomy): Bacteria > Pseudomonadota > Gammaproteobacteria > Burkholderiales > Burkholderiaceae_D > Rugamonas. The sequence goes on along the minus strand of NZ_CP183991.1, from coordinate 2,042,075 downwards.
CTGAACCGCCTGTGGAACCGCCTGGAAAACCTGAGCGGCGGCGTGCTGTCCGCCGAGGATGCGGCCGCGCCGCTGCAGGCCCTGAACGGCAACACCGTGGAATTGGACACCCATGCCAGCGCCTACGACGCCGCCTTTGCCGATTTCCTCGAACTGCAGACTGTCGGCGGCCTGGACGCCATGCTGGCGCAGGCCGGCTTCACCGGCAGCGTGCGCCAGGTGCTGCTGGCGCTTGGCATCCTGCTGCAACCGGTGATGGCAAGCAGCTCGAGCCGCCTGGAAAAGAGCCTGGTGCTGCCGCTGCCTACCGACCCGATCTACCGCTACCTGGTGGCGGCGTTCTGGATGCACGTGGTCACGCCGTTCCTGGCGCGCGCCGACTTCGAGCTGTCGCTGTTCCTGACACGGCTGGATGACAAGCCGGTGCTGGTGCTCGGCTTCAGCGGCGCCTCGCCGCAAACCCTGCTCAGCATCATGGACCCGCAGGTCGGCGAGGGCCACCATATCGCCTTCGACGAGGTCAATTGGGTCGAGGACCAGGTGAATGAAGACCATGCGATCCAGAGGGTATCGGCCTACCTCGCCAATCCCGGACTTTCCCTGAAATCTGCGCACGACTCGTTGCGTACTTCCTTTATTGGAAACTGATATGCGTTACCTTCCCCTCCTCCTGCTGTGCGCCGCCTTTGCGGCGCAGGCACAAGTACCCGGCCAGGTGGTCGCCAGCGGCACCGTGGCCGATGAAGCCAGCAAGGCTGCAGTATTGGCCAAGCTGCGCGAAGTCTATGGCGCCGACAAGGTGCTCGACCAGATCAACGTGGGCCAGGTCACCACGCCGGCCAACTGGAGCGATTACGTGCAAAAGCTGATTACGCCCGACCTGAAACAGGTCAGCCGAGGCCAGCTCAAGATCGACGGCACCACGGTTTCCGTGCGCGGCGAAGTCGCCAACGAAGCCCAGCGCCAGCGTATAGCCAGCGACTTTGCCACCCGGCTGAATCCTACCTATACCGTCACCAACGGCTTGCGCGTGTCGGCCGCCGACCAGGGCGTGCTCGATCGCACGCTGGCCAACCGCATCGTCGAATTCGAAAGCGGCCAGGCCGTGCTGACGCCAACCGGCAGGGCCATCCTCGACGAAATGGGCGCCGCGATGCTCAAGCTGAAAGGCCAGAAGGTTGAAATCATCGGCCATACCGACAACGTGGGCCTGCGCGCCAGCAACCAGAACCTGTCGCAGGCGCGCGCCGAAGCGGTCCGCAACTACCTGACCGGCAAGGGCATTGCTGCCGAGACCCTGATCGCATCCGGCTCCGGCCCGGATCGCCCGATCGCCAGCAACGATACGGTCGAAGGCCGTGCACGCAACCGCCGTATTGAATTCCGCATGGCGCAGTAACCGAGGAGATATCCATGTTTAACGCAGAAACCTTGCTGGCGCCGATCTCGCCGGCACAACCGGCTGGCGACGACCTGTCCTTCTCCAGCGACTTCGACGCCATTGCACAGGCGCGCCGCTTTGACGACCCTTCCCTGGAACAAGGCGAATGGGTCACCGAACTGAAGGAGGCCGACTGGGCCTTCGTCGTCAAGCGCTGCAGCACCCTGCTGGGCGAAAAGAGCAAAGACCTGCGCGTGGCGGTCTGGCTGGCGGAGGCCGCGGCCAAGCAGCACCGCATGCAGGGCCTGGGGGAAGCGTTCCGCCTGCTGGCGGGCCTGATCCGTGAATTCTGGAACAACGGCCTGTATCCGGAACCGGATGGCGACGATATGGAGCAGCGCGTCGGCAACCTGGCCTGGATCCTGGGCCGCACCCCCAACCTTCTGCGCGAAATGCCGCTGACTGAAGGCCAGGGCACGGCGTTTTCCGCCATCGACTTCGACATGGCCCGCAAGCAGGCCGGCCTGCCGGAACATGCGCGCAATCCGGATTGGCCAAAACTGGCCGACATGGAGACTGCGCGCTCGCGCAATTCGCCGCGCTTCCGCGAACAATTCGCGACCGATGCGCGTTATTGCATGGATGCCCTGAAGGAACTGGAACAGGTGTCCGATGAATTCCTGGGCAATGACAGCCCCGGCTTTGCCGCGGCGCGCGATGCCGTGCAGGCCATGATCGACGCGATGCCGTCGCACGCCAGCCTGCCGGCCACGGTCAGCACGCCGCTTGGCACGGCGCCCGCCGGCGAGCAGATCATCATTGCGCAGCCGGTGGCCGGCATTGCACCGCAAGCGAGCGGCCCAATTGCTTCGCGCGCCCAGGCCATCACGCAACTGCGCGAGATCGCCAGCTTCTTCCGCCGCACCGAGCCGCACAGTCCCGTCTCGTACTTCGCGGACAAGGCCGCCGACGCCGGTGAGCAGGACCTGCACACCTGGCTGCGAAGCGTGGTGAAAGACTCCAACTCGCTGCAGCATATCGAGGAGATGCTGGGCATCTCCTCGTCCAACTGATCAGACCACGCTGTAGCTGAAATTCCCCTGCTGGTCGGCCGCTACTTCAATGCGGCCGATCGCACTGCCCTCCGCCATTTTCGCCAGCACCGCTTCCGCAATCTCAGGCAGCAAGGTGCCATTCAGGATATTGTCCACGTTGCGGGCGCCGGAATCGACTTCGGTGCAACGCGCCAGCACGGCTTCGACCAGCGTATCGTCGTAATGGAAGGTCGCCTTGTGGTTGGCGGCCACGCGCTGGCCGATGCGGTCCAGCTTGAGCGTGATGATGCTGGCCAGGACATCGTCGCCCAGCGGGTAGTACGGCACCACTTTCAGGCGGCCAAGGAAGGCTGGCTTGAAGGCTTTCACCAGTTGCGGGCGGATCGCCGCTTCCAGTTCTTCCGGCGACGGCATTTCTTCCGCCTCCTTGTTCAGGCAGGCCTGCATCATGGTCGCGGAGCCGACGTTGGAGGTCAGGATGATGATGGTGTTGCGGAAGTCGATTTCGCGGCCTTCCGCGTCGTCCATCACGCCCTTGTCGAACACCTGGAAGAAGAGTTCCAGCACGTCCGGGTGGGCTTTCTCCACTTCGTCGAGCAGCACCACGCTGTACGGGTTGCGGCGCACTGCCTCGGTCAGCACGCCGCCTTCGCCGTAGCCGACGTAGCCTGGCGGCGAACCTTTCAGGCCAGAGACGCTGTGCGCTTCCTGGTATTCGCTCATATTGATGGTTACCATCTTGCGCTCGCCGCCGTACAGCGCGTCGGCCAGGGCCAGCGCGGTCTCGGTCTTGCCGATGCCGGAGGGGCCGACGAACAGGAATACGCCCTTAGGCTTGTTCGGGTCGTCCAGGTTGGCGCGTGCCGTGCGCACGCGCTGCGCCACCGCTTCGATGGCGTGCGGCTGGCCGATCACGCGTTCTTCCAGCGCCGGGCGCAGCTTCAGCACGGCCTGGATTTCGTCTTTCACCATCTTGCCCAGCGGGATACCGGTCCAGCCGGCAACGATTTCAGCCACCACATTGCCGTCCACCTGCACCGGTACCATCGGCGCTTCGCCTTGCAGCGCGCGCAGCTCCCTGAGCATTGCCTGGATGTCGTGCGCCTGGCTCGCTGCGCCGCCGGCGCCGGCCTGCTGTGCAGATGCCGCCTCGACGCTGGCGCGCGCCTCGCCGATCTGCGCTGCCAGCGCCTTCTCCTGCTCCCAGCGCGCTTGCAGTGCCGCCAGTTCTTCCTGTGCCACGCTGCGCAGGCCGGCCAGTTCCTGCAGGCGCTCTTCATGCGCCCCGCCGGCCGCCAGTTCGCGCTCCAGCGCGCCCGTCTCAGCTGCCATGCGCTCCAGGCGGCGCTGCAGCGACTCGATCAGCGCCGGCGTGGCGCTCTGGCCAAGCGCCACTTTGGCGCAGGCGGTATCGAGCACGCTGATCGCCTTGTCCGGCAGCTGGCGGCCCATGATGTAGCGATGCGACAGGCGCACTGCCTCGGTAATCGCCTCGTCGAAGATGCGCACGTTGAAATGCTGCTCCATCAGCGGAGCCATGCCGCGCAGCATGGCGCAAGCCAGTTCCTCGCTCGGTTCCTCGACCTTGATCACCTGGAAGCGGCGGGCCAGCGCGGCATCCTTCTCGAAGTATTTCTTGTACTCGCCCCAGGTGGTCGCTGCGATGGTGCGCAGTTCGCCACGCGCCAGCGCCGGCTTGAGCAGGTTGGCCGCATCGTTCTGGCCGGCCTGTCCACCCGCGCCGATCATGGTGTGCGCCTCGTCGATGAAGAGGATGATCGGCGTCGGGCTCTTGCGCACTTCGTCGATCACATTCTTCAGGCGGTTCTCGAATTCGCCCTTGACGCTGGCACCGGCCTGCAGCAGGCCCATGTCCAGGGTGTGGATCGCCACGCCTTTCAGCACGTCCGGCACGTCGCCTTGGGCAATGCGCAAGGCCAGGCCTTCCACCACGGCAGTCTTGCCGACGCCGGCCTCGCCGGTCAGGATCGGGTTGTTCTGGCGGCGGCGCATCAGGATGTCGATGGCCTGGCGGATTTCCGCATCGCGGCCAATCACAGGATCGACCTTGCCGGCGCGCGCGCGTTCGGTCAGGTTGGTGGTGAACTGGTCCAGCGCCGGGGTCTTGCCTGCGGGCTGCTGCATCTCGCCGACCGGATCGCCGCCCAGGCTGCCTTCGCCGCCCGCGCCCGCGGCGCGCGTTGCGGCTGCCGCCTCGGCTTCTTCCGAATTGGCGGTCAGCTTGTCCAGGTGGTGCTTGATGTCGTCGGCTTCAAAGCGATGGAACAGGGCGGAGCTGCGGTAAGCCAGCTGCGACAGTTCCGGGTCCGTCAGCATGGCTTGCAGCAGGTGGCCGCTGCGGATGAAGACTTGCTGGCCGGCCTGCAGGTCGAGCGAGGCGATCAGCCAGGCGTGCTCGAACAGCTTCGGCAGGCGCGCCGAGAACACCGGGGTGCGCGCATTGCCGCTGCGAAAGCGCGCGATCTCGGCCTGCAAGTCGGCCTGCAGGCGGCTGGTGTCGACTTCAAAATGGCGCGCCAGCGCCACCATGTCGCTGCGCGGGTTCTCCAGCAATGCGAGCAGCAGGTGTTCCTGGTCTACTTCATACTGGCCAAGGCCAACGCAGATGCTGGCCGCGCGGGTGGCCGCATTGCGGCAAGTGTCATTCAGTTTCCCGATCAGGGTTTTCAGGTTGATGCTCATCGAGCGGTCCTCACATTGTTAATCCATGGATGAAGTAGCGGACATCGGTGCGGTCTTCGCTTGCACCCTCGTCCGGTATAAAACTGTCCCAGCCCAGCCGCGCGCCGGCGCCAAGCGACGCCCCGGAGACGTCTTCGGCGCGCAGCACCAGGCAGATTTCGTATTCCAGCGTGACCCCGGTGAACATCGACAGCAGCTTTTCCAGGGCACGCGCAGCAGTGCCGCCGGGCAGGAAAGCATCGAAATCGGTGCGCCGCAGCGGGCCGATGGTCAGGCGCATGCGCAAGTCGCGCTGCCAGACGCGCGAGCCGATCATGGCGGTGGCGCCCAGTTGCGCCTGCGCGCCGCCCAGCATGGTCTGCTGCAGCGCAGGCACCTCGCACCAGCAGCCGACAAACTGCGTTGGCTTGATGTCGACGCGGAAGTATTCGCCCAGCACGCGCGCCATGGTCGACGCCGAGGCCGGACGCTGGCGCAGCGCCGTGGCAAAGTAAGCCAGCGACTCGTCGCGCACCGCACCGGACGCCTGGGCTTCGCGGCCCGACAGCCTTTGCGTCAGCCCCTTGTTGCCAAGCCCGCCCAGCGCCAGCAGCAGCGGCAGGAACCTGTCCTGCCCATCGACCTGGTATTTGAGCTCCAGCCGGTACTTGCACCAGGCTTCGTAGAAAAGCGACAGCGAGCGGGTGGAAAACGCATCAAGGAAGGCGCGCGGCCCCTCGTCCTTCGCGTACAGCTGGTGCGCCGCTATGGATTCCGTGTAATGCGCCGGCAACGCTCCTGAGCTGCCCAGGAAGCCCATGAAATTGGGCGTCATGCGCAGGTAGCGCAGCTGCTTGCTCTGCAAGGCACCCGCCAGCGCCGGCGCGGTAGGCAGGATCTCGCGCGGCTCCGGGTGCAGCGTTTCGAGCTGGCTGGCCGGGAACTTCAGCGTCACCGAGTTCTGGAAGCGCATGAAGTTGGCAATCGCGCCCTCCTGCGCCACGCCATTGCGGCGCAGCCATATCTCCACCATCCGCACCGCCTGGAAGAACTGGAAGCGGAACGGCTCGGCGAACAGGCGCTCGATTACAGCAGGCTCAAATCGCCGCTTCGCGGTTTGCATCGCAGCAGCTCCTCCCCAGTCCTCTCGGCCACGACGACCAGTTGCGTAAAGCTGTTGGCATGCACGTACAGGCCCAGGAAACGTTCAATCACCTGGGCGAAGGCATGGATGCCGCTGCCGACGAAAGCTTCTTCGTCGATCGTCAGCCGCACTTCCATGCCGCGCACCACGCAGGCGAACGGGTTTCCCGCCAGCCAGGCGTTGGCCGGCTTGTATTCCACCGATTCCAGCCCGCGAATCTGGCGCTGCGTCGCCGCCGAGCGCGGCAAGTCGTACAGCCCCAGCATTTCCTGGAACGCCTGCAGGCCGCCGCCCGACAATGACAGGTGGTTTAGCGACAGGTGCGACACCAGGCGCCAGTGCGCCCCGTGTCCGCGCTCGAAGCGCTGGGAAGGCGTCGGCTTGCGCAGGAAGCTGATGCTGCGCACGCTGGAGCCGCCTTCCAGGAACAAGTCGCCGCCGCGCAGGCCATACGCCAGCGATGCCGGCAAGTCGCGGTTGGTGCAGGTCAGTTGCAGGCTCAGGGTATCGGTTTCCACCTCCGCCGGATCGAAGTCGATGTCGACAACGGTGATCTCGGTCTCATAGCCGGGACTCTTGTGCGCCATCTGTTCATCGCGCCGCATCACCCAGTAATGGCCATGCTTTTCCGGCGTCTCGCCGTGGCGCAGCGAGTAGAACGGCCGGAACTCGACGATCGATTCACCCTGCGGGGTCTGGCGCACCATGCGTACCGCGTCGATGGAGTACACCTCGTAGGCATAGGCGCGGCGCGCATCGGCCAGCACCGGATAGCTGGCCGCCGTATGCGAGATGCGAATCGGCTCGCCGCGCTGGTGGAACAGGTTGACCACCGGGGTGCAGCCCAGCAGCAGGTTGTTGGTCGACAGCGTTGCCAGCATGCGCGCAACATGCGAATCGGGACGGATGCCGTTCATGGCGATGTGCAGCGTCAGGCGCCTGGTGCCGATCGGCAGCAGCGCGTACAGGGCAGCGAGGTCGATATCGAAGAAATTGAACTTCTCGGGGAAGCAGAAATACTCGGTCAGCAGGCGGTAAGCCTGGTGCGAGCGCGCCGAAAAATCGATCAGCGCATCTTCCTCCTCGAAGCCTGCGGGCGCGACGGGAATGCGCGCCAGCGGCAGCCAGCGGCCGTCGCCATCGCACTCGACCCAGGCTTTGGCGCTGCGCATGAACAGCGCATCGCGCAGGGCGGCGCAGAACGAGGGTTCGCCATCGATGAAGACGCGCAGGCTCGACACGCCCATCGCAGGCAGGCCAATCTGCTCGGACACCGAGTCGATCGTGATCGCCAGGCCGGCGCCGGCGCCCGGCGGCAGCTGCACCGATTCGGGCGAGGCCAGCGCCGCGGTGAACGAGGCGTGGCTCAGCGCAAGGGGCGCTACCGTCACCGGATAGGAGGTACGGAAAGTGCACGCGACGCCGTTGACGGGCCGCGTGTTGAGCACCGTTCCGCGCGCAATCTCGCTGGCCGCCGTCAACTGGGCGGCGGTGGTGGCATAGTCCATGCGCGCGATCGAGCAGGACGGGAATGGGCGCAGGTAGTGCGGATAAAGCACTTCGAACAGTGCTTCGGTAAATTCGGGGTAATCGTCGTCCAGGCGCTTCGACACGCGCGAATTCAGCAGCGCGAAGGACTGGATCATGCGTTCGATATGCGGGTCTTCGCATACCTCGCCGCCAATCAGCAGGCGGCCAGCAATCTTGGGATAGCGCTCGGCGAATTCGCGTGCATAGCGCCGCAGGAAACCCAGTTCGCGCTCGTAATACGGCAGTAACTCTTCCAAATCATGCTCCCGGCAGCGCGCGGCGTGCCTTGCTAATCGTGTATTGCAGGCTGGATGGCTGCAGGACCGCGTCGAAGTTGACCGGCTCCTGTGCCGCGTGCAGCACCAGCAGCGCCGTAATGGCGAAATTCAGGCGGTCGATGCCGCCCTCTTGCATTTCAAGTGAGGCTCGTACATTGCGCAGGCGCGGTTCATGCCGTGCAATGGCACGTTCCAGCCCCTGGCAAATGGCAGCGCGGTCGTCCGGGCTCGCCAGCGACATGCCGGCGAAATCGTTCAGCCCATAGCTGACGATGGAACGACCGCACTCCGGAAAGCGTTTGAGCAGATGCTCAGGGATGACGGTTCGGGTATTCAGCAATGCTTCCAGGTCGCGCGCGACGGAGTCCTTCATCTCGTCGAGCGACATGCGGTAGACGGCCGCACTGCCGGAGCCATCACCAGGCTGGAGCAACCGGTCCATCAGCCCCGGCGCAAATCCCCTTACCGTCATTCAGTCCCCGCTTAGGCTACTTTATTGGTCGACAGGTCCCAGCCGCCGGAGGTGTTACCGCCGGTGCCGCCGTTGACTTTCTGCTGGGTGTACTTCCACTTGACTTTGGAGTATTTCAGCGAAACGTCTTCGCCCAGGATGTCGCCCTGGCGAACTTCTGGAGCGACGCTGGAGATCAGCACGTTTTCCAGTTCGATTTCGAAGTACTTGACGCGGTCGCCCTGGCCGTCAGCACGCATGAATTCGATTTTCGCTTTTGGCAGGGTTTTGCCCGAGGAGCAATTCTGCAGCAGCAGTGGCGAAGCCAGGTCGGCCAGCTTGTTGATGACGATATCGCGGTGCTCGGTGCGTTCCGCGGTGTGGCCGCCGCCAGTAGATGCGGTGGCCGACTTTGGCTGCAGGACTTCCCACTGGACGGATTTGACTTCGATCCAATCCTTGTGGGAGGTATCGGTGGACTCGCCTTTGATACCGTCGATTTGCAGGTAAACGTCGATTGCCATGGTATTCCTTTCTGTGTTTAAAAATAAAAATTACGACTTGGTCGATTGCGGCAGCTCCGCGACCAAACGGAGTGAAACGGACAGCTCGTCGAGCTGGAAGTGGGGACGCAGGAAGGACACAGCGCGATACACGCCTGGACGGCCAGGCACTTCAGACACTTGCACGTTAGCTTCACGCAGTGGGAACTGCGCTTTTTGCTCCTGGCTGGCGTTGTCGTCCAACAGCACGTACTGGGTCAGCCAGCGGTTCAGGTAATCCTCGACGTTCGAAGCAGCCGCGAAGCTGCCGATCTTGTCGCGCATCATGGCCTTCATGTAGTGGGCGATGCGCGATACGGCGAAGATGTACTGCAGCTGGGCCGACAGCACGGCGTTGGCGTTGGCAGCGTCGGTGTTGTACTTGCGCGCTTTCTGCGCGGACTGCGCGCCGAAGAAGGCTGCGTAGTCGGTATTCTTGCAATGCACCAGCGAGATGAAGCCAAGGTCGCTCAGCTCTTTCTCGCGGCGGTCGGTAATGGCGATTTCGGTCGGGCATTTCAGCGCGACTTCGCCTTCGTCGGTCTTGAAGGTGTGGGTTGGCAGGTCTTCCACCAGGCCGCCGCCTTCCACGCCGCGGATGGCTGCGCACCAGCCGAAGTCCTCGAAAGCGCGGGTCAGGCGCACGCCGAAGGCGTAGGCGGCGTTACACCACAGGTATTTCTCGTGGTCGGTGCCGTCCACGTCTTCCACGTAGTTGAAGCCTTCCACCGTGGCGCCATCGGCCGGGTTGAACGGCAGGCGGCCCAGGAAGCGCGGCAAGGTCAGGCCGACGTAGCGCGAATCCTCGGATTCGCGGAACGACTTCCACTTGGCGTATTCCACGGTGTCGAAGACTTTCGACAGGTCGCGCGGCTTGCCCAGGTCGGCGTAGGTCTCCAGGCCGAACAGCTCGGGCGAAGCGGAGCTGATGAATGGCGCGTGTGCGGCAGCCGCCACGTGCGACATCTGTTCGATGAAGTACATGTCTTCCGGCTGGCGGGTGATCTCGAAATCGCCCAGCAAGGCGCCGAACGGGGCGCCGCCGAAGGTGCCGAATTCCTCTTCGTAGACCTTCTTGAACATGGAGCTCTGGTCGAATTCCAGCGCGCCCTGGAAGTCCTTGACCAGTTCCTTCTTGGTCGCGTTCAGCATCTTGATCTTCAGGCCGGTGCTGGTCGCGGTGTTCTTGACCAGGTAATGCAGGCCGGTCCAGCTGCTTTCCAGCTTCTGGAATTCCGGCGCGTGCATGATGACCGACAGTTGCGAGGAGATCAGGCGATCGAGTTCCGCCACGCGGGCGTCGATTGTGGCGGCCAGGTTGTCCGACACCACCACGGTGCCGGCCATGACCTGCTGCGCCAGTTCCGAGATGATGTCTTTCGCACGTGCGTGCTCGCTGGTCGACTTGGCGACCTTGCTCTGCTCGACGATCTGGTCGAGCAGGTTTACTTCTGCGGTGGCCAGTGCACCGGCGGCGTTCAATTGTGCCGACATCTCATTCTCCCTGTTCAGGCTTCTGGCCCAACTCGGCCAGTTTCTCGGTGCTGCGCAAAACGTCGTTCAGCAAGTCTTCCAGCTTGTCATTGCCGGCCAGCTTGTTGCGCAGGTCGGCCAGCTTGTTGCGCGCTTCCAGCAACTGGCGCAGCGGCTCCACCTGCTCCACCACCGACTCCGGTCGGAAGTCGGAAATGGCCTTGAATTTCAGGTCGACGCCGAACTGGCCTTCGCCGCCCAGCTCATTCGGCACGCGGAAGGCAGCGCGCGGTTCCACGCCCTTCATCACTTCATCGAAGTTGTCGCGGTCGATGTTGACGAAGCTGCGATCCTTCAGACGCTTCTTCTCCACCTCGGAATTGCCGCCGAAATCGCCGACAACCCCCATCACAAAGGGCAGCTCCTTGTTTTCGATTGCGTCGCCGATTTCCACGTCATAGGTCATCTGGACCCGTGGCGGACGGATTTTCTGCAGGCGCTTCTGGACGCTTTCGTTCTTGGACATGGCTTCTCCTTCTTTGGACTTGGTGGTTATTTCAGTGCGCCGAACGGGTCGGCGCTAGGGGTCGATGCTGGCGTCTTGGCGGTTTGGACCTTGCTACGGACGGCATTGGCAGCGGCATTGGCGGCGTTGTTGCTGCGCGCCTGCGGCTTTTTATCGGTATTTGGCACCAGCACGGTTTCGCCCAGGCTCTCGCGCAGCAGCTTGGCCAGGTCCTGCGATTCGGTACGGATCGAACCGGACAGGTTGTTCTGGCGGCTCAGGTCACCCAGGGCACGGGTGGACAGGCGCAGGCCGGAAATGGCGATGATGCTGTTGGCCAGCTGGTCGGATGGATCGCGCACCAGGATCTCCTGGGCGCTCACGATCGCTTCGCCATATTGCCCTGCGTCATAACGAGACTGGGCGATGTTCACCCATGGCGATTTATCGGCAGGGTAGGCGTTGGCAGTTTCCTTCCACAGGGTGATGGCCTGCTCTTGTTTACCGGCCACTTTGGCTTCGGTAGCCCGGGCCAGCATGTCTTCCAGCTTCGGTTTTACCGGAACGGCAACTTTAGCGGTATCCATGGTCTGGCAGGCAGACAGGGAAGCAGCGATTGCTGCGATGCACAAAACACGGGAGATAACAGTGATTTTCTTCATAACTAACCTCATCGAACGGACAAATAGCTTTTTTACAATAATTGCGTCGGACGAACGTTAGCAGAAAAAAAATATTACCTACGCACAATTGAATCTCACCAATTTCCACATCCCCGCGCACGATTGAGCCTTTTAATACAGGCTTTCTCAGGAAGTGTTATTGTTCTGGCACTTACCAGAAAACAATTATCAGAAGGATCACAGATGGCCAGCAAGGTGTTATGGGGCGAAGGCTTGTTTTTGCGCCCTCAGCATTTCCAGCAGCAGGACCGCTATCACGAGCACCGATTGCACCGCAGCGTAAAAGCCGTGCATCCGTATGCATGGGGCGTCGATCGCCTGTCGATCGACATGGAAGCCCTGGCGCATAACACGCTGCGCCTGCTCGAACTGTCGCTGGTATTGCCCGATGGCGAATTGATTGAAGCGCCGGGCCATGACAACCTGCCGGAAGCGATCGACCTGGGCCAGCTCGCGCAGTCGCAGCACAGCGTGACCTGGTACGCCGCCCTGCCCGTGTTCAAGCATTTCGGCGGCAATTTCGCGCAAGCCGGCCAGCCCTCGAATGGCGCCCGCTTCTCGCAAGCGAATGCCGAGACGCCCGACCTGTACACCCAGGCTGCGCAAGCCGAACTGGCCTACCTGAAAAAATCGCTGCGCCTGGTGTCCGACGCCGAACCGCGCGAAGGCTATGTGTGCCTGCCGCTGCTGCGCCTGCGCCGCCTGTCCACCGGCGGCTTCGAACTCGATCCGAGCTTCGTGCCGCCAAGCCTGACCATCCGCACTGCCCAGCCCTTGTTCCTGCAACTGCGCCGCCTGCTCGATGCGCTTCAGGCCAAGGTCAATGCGCTGTACGGTCACCATCGCGAGCCTAGCCGCAACGTGATCGAATTCCGCAGCGGCGACATGTCCACTTTCTGGCTGCTGCATACCGCCAGCACCGCCTTCGCTTCGCTGTCGCACTACTACCATAACCCCGAGCTGCATCCGGAACGCCTGTACGAACAGCTGCTGTCGCTGGCGGGCGCGCTGATGACGTATTCGCGCAGCTGGTCGCTGTCGGACTTGCCGCCTTATCGCCACGACGATCCGGGCCCGCCGTTTTCGCAGCTTTACATGATCGTGCGCGAACTGCTGGATACCGTGATTTCCTCGCGCTACTTCGCCATCGCCCTGTCGCAGCCGAAGCCGGCTCACCACCGCGGCATGCTCGATTCGGGCAAGATCAGCGAAGATACCACCTTCTACCTGGCTGTCGGCGCCGAAATGCCGGCCGTCGAACTGGTGGAAGTCGTCCCGTTGCGCTTCAAGGTTGGCGCACCGGACGACGTCGAAAAGCTGGTGCTGTCCGCCATGCCGGGCGTGCGCCTGGCACATGCGCCGCAGGTCCCGGCCGCGGTGCCGGTGCGCCCGGACACCTGCTACTTCACCCTGGACTCCAAAGGCCCGTTGTACGAGCGCATGCTGCAGGCCCAGTCCATCGAAATCTATGCCCCGTCCGGCATGCGCGAATTGCGGCTTGAATTGATTGCCGTGAACTCCTGAATCAGAGCAGAACATGAACACCATCGCCCCACCTTCACTTATCGCCGAACCAGTTGCAGCACCGGCCGCCAGCGGCTCCTTGCTGGACATGATGTACGACGGCTTCTACGCCCTCTTCATGCTGAAGAACGGCAGCGCGCCGCAGGACCACGCCGAGTTCCAGTCGCGCATGACGCGCTTCCTTGACGACTTCGGCCGCAATGCGCGCAAGAAGAATGCCTCTGCCGACGATATCGACGCCGCCAAGTACGCCTTTTGCGCCGCGGTCGACGAGATCATCCTTCGCTCTCACTTCGCCATCCGCGATGCGTGGGAGCTGAAGCCGCTGCAACTGATCCTGTTCGGCGACCAGCTCGCCGGCGAGAACTTCTTCAACCGCCTGGATGCGCTGCGCACCCGCAGCAGCGAGCACGTGGAAGCGCTGGAAGTGTTCCATATGTGCCTGCTGCTTGGCTTCCAGGGCCGCTACATCCTGGAAGGCTCGGAAAAACTGGGTTACCTGACCAGCCGCCTGGGCGACGAAATCGCCCACATGAAGGGCCGCCGGCCCGGCTTCGCACCGCACGCCGAACGTCCCGACCAGGTCATGCACAAGTTGCGCAGCGACCTGCCGCTGTGGGTGCTGTGCTCCGTATTCGCGCTGATTTCGGCGCTGGCGTATATCGGCCTGCGCACTTCGCTGTCCAGCCATACGGCGCAGCAAGTGAGCGCTTATAACGACGTCGTGCGCATGGCGCCGCGACAAGCCCACGTCACGATCACCCTGCCGTAATGCGCTTGCTGCCGGGACAGCCTGTCCCGGCAAGGCCGCCTGTTTCAATGAAGAGAACCCTGGTCGTTCGATAACGCCGCAACTCAACGCGAATGCACCGAGGCCGGCATTTGTGAGCGGGAGCGGCCGCCTCTCGTCACGTCGCGACATGTCAACGACTAAACTTGCGGGAAACCTGATGCGCATGATCACAGTACTCGCTTGCTTCGCAGCTTTTTCTGCGCAAGCGGCCGGGTTAAAAGACTTCGGTTGCGCGGCCGGCACCAAGCAGCAGCAGCCAGGAGCCGCCCTTTGCCTGCCTGGCAAGACACTGACGCTGGACTATCAGCCGAAAGCCCGCACTGTCAGCATCGCAGTCAACGGCCGCTCGCATACGGTAGAACGAATCGACATGAACTACGGCCCGGAGCTGATCGGCATGGAAAAATTCATCCGATTCCTGCCTTTGACATTGCAGCCCTACCTGTCACGCAATGTGGTCCTGTTCAATTCCGCGGTTCGCAGCAGCGGCGGCCAAGGCATGGGTCAGTGCGGATCGGGTGGCGAGATGTTCGTGAATGCCCTGAGCATCAGCGACGCGAAAGTGATCGTGCTCGGCAAAGTGCAAGTCGAGAGCTGTTCTCGCTCGATTTTCCCCGATCATACGGAAAATGAGACGGCATTCTCCGCATATTCGATCCAGAATGGCAGGCTGGCGGTCAAGTTCAGTAATTACCCGGAAGTCGAGGGCTCGCCGACCGGCATACTGTCCGATGATTTTCGCCAGTTTGAATTCTCGCAAGCCGATCAATGAAGATCCAAGCCCAGTTGGCGTTTCTGCTGCCATGCCTGGCAACTGGGACCGCCCCAGCCGCAAACATCACCGCGAACGAGACACTGCTGGTCTTTGATCATCCGCACCTGATCGCCACCACTTCCAACAAAGGTATTCGCGGGTCCTTCAACATGACGCACCAGATCCTGCATTTTTCCTGCAGCTTCCTGTTCAAGGAGACCGGCCGCCAAGCCAGTTCCCCTATCGTCATTAATTCTTTTCCCATTCAGGATGGAAGCAAGGAAGATGACATCCCGGGCAGGGTTTGGGAGAAGAACGGAGAATGGATCATTCAGACCGACGAGCCCCAGGCCGGTTGCGGTAGCGCCGCAGGTACTTTTGACAAAGGCCTGGACGACGACCATCCGACACGCTACACCATCTTGAAGACGATGCCAGCCATCGGTATTCGCGTTGTGCTGAGAACGACAAAACTTAACGACAGACATGGCAGCGTCATTAAAGAACGAAAGGGTTTGCTCGTTGCCGGCGACGTCGTCGCTGCACTTGAAGGTGACGATTCCTTTACGCGCATCCGCTACGTACACCCTGCCACTGCCAGAACCACGACTGCGTGGGTGCGCACGCAGGATTTGGGGAATCCATTCACCGAAACCAAAAACACGCACGATAAAGATTGATTTCATGATGAAGAGTACCAGCCTCGTATCACTTGCTTTTCTCGCTTGCTGCGCCACTTCCAATGCCTCGGCCCAAACGCCTGCGTCCACGCTCGAGGGCGAATATAAACTCACCTCATCGACGACGGCCCCGGTGAGCAACTGGGGCTTCAGCAAGGCTCACATCTCTGTCAGGAAGCTGGACGACAAGCATGTGGTGATTTTGTTCGCCTGCGAATGGAAGCGAGAGCCGAAGGCAGCCTGCGATGACTACTATTTTGCCGAATGGCGCGATGGCGGCTTCTATTTGCAGGATATGAACACAGACCTCATCCGCATGTACTTCACGCCAGCGTCCCGCACATTGACGATGATCCGGCGTGGGGCAGACGATAAGGCCAGCGTGCGGCGCGATGTGTTTGAGCCAGCAAGCAATGCGCCGGAGGACACAACCCTTGCCCGGCGCCTGAAGCGCGCCGAGAAAAGCTACGTTCATCCGGAGAACGTGCGCGTCTTCGGCCCCTACGCCAAGTGGAAATACGAAAATAACCGAATCGAAATCCAGAATTGAAAACGCTGACCCGAATTCTAGTTGTCGCCACCATTCTCCTCTTCTGCGGGTGCTCCTTCGCAGACCCGAAGCCGCAGTCGGAAGACATTGCCGCTTTGCGCGCAATCGTCAATCTCCCGATGGAGGCCAAATCCGCCCGCTGGGAGATCTTTGGAACTCCCGACGACTCCGGCTGGGTACCTGGCCCCACTGACTTCCACACCTTAATCGCAGAGCTGGAGCAGGGACAAGACTGGTTCACCTCCCTCAAAGAGCCGGCCCGGGAAATTTTCATTGTTCCCGAAGCAGCGCGCCCCTGGCTCACCAAGGAATTTCGCGATCTCCTGGACAGGAACAGGAACTCGACAGCAATTCTTTCGAGCCGGGCCAATTGCCGAAAATATTCGACTACGGTCACGCGGCCTGGGCGACAGCTTGTTGGCGTTGCCTGTAACTCCTCTGGAAAAATACTGGTGTATCTGCCCTTGGATTCGCCTTCCAATTGATGATGAAAAGTTCTCAGAAACTTCCGACAGCGTCGCAGGCGAGACCGCGCCACGTTCCCCATCGCAGGAGCTGGAAGGCGAATACAGCCTTCATTCGTCACGAGACAAATGGGGCTATAGCAAGGCGCACATCTCCATCAAGGCTGGACGACCGCTATGTGAAAATCCTGCTCGCCTGTGAATGGAAGCACACGCCGAAGACTGCCTACTACACCTTGATGTAGATTTTCTGTTTGTCCAGCCAATACCCCACCAGCCAGCAGGCAAGCATGAAAAGCAGCGCAAACGCCAGCGAGGCGGCTTCAGGGCTGCCGACCGGCTCCAGCGCCGCGGCCAAGGGCGCGTAAGCGCCGGTTTTGTCCAGCACTATCACAGCCACTTGCGACAGCATGTAGATGAACAACGTGTTTTTGCCGAACACTTCGAAGAAGTAGATCCAGCGCCGGGCGCCCCGTACTTCGATGATCCACGCCAGCGCCACCAGCACGAGCAGTGAGGTGCCAGTCGAAAGCAGCACGTAACTGCCGGTCCACAGTTTCTTATTGATCGGCAGCAGCGGCGCCCAGCACAGCGCCAATACGGACAGCACGACGCCAGCGCCGGCCAGTACACCGAGCGTGCGCGCTGTCGCACCATGCCCACGCAGGTAGCGGCCTGCGAAATATCCCCCGATGACATTTACCGTGGCGGGCAAAGTTCCGAGCAGGCCTTCCGGATCGAAGGGAAGGCCCTCCCCTTGGTACAGGTGGCCTGCGCCAAACACCCAAAGGTCGACAGCCCGGCCTGCATTGCCTTGGAGGCTATAGTCACCAGACAGCGCCATGACCAGCCAATGGCCGAGCAAAGCGACGACACTGAACACCACTGCACCACGCTCGCCGAGATAATGCAGCACCAGCGCAGCGATGCCGAAGCACAGGCCTATGCGCTGCAACACGCCTGGCAGGCGCACCTCGCTTAAAGGCCCGCCCAGCTTGGGCAATAGACATAGCAACAGGCCGAGGGCAACGATGGTAACGCTCCTCTTGGCAATCCTGGCCAGCACGGCCGCGTCACCCATGCCTTCATAGCGCGGAAGCGTGAACGCAAGCGCGTTGCCAACGACGAACAGGAAACTCGGAAATACCCAATCAGTCAGCGTGAATCCGTGCCAGGGCGCATGCAGCAAGGGAGAGTAGACGTGGCTCCAGTCACCCGGCGTATTCACGATAATCATCAACGCGACCGTCAGGCCGCGCAGGACGTCCAGCGACTGGTAAC
Source organism: Pseudoduganella sp. S-14 (assembly GCF_049913285.1). Classification (GTDB taxonomy): domain Bacteria; phylum Pseudomonadota; class Gammaproteobacteria; order Burkholderiales; family Burkholderiaceae_D; genus Rugamonas. Next base: position 2,024,305 of record NZ_CP183991.1, on the reverse strand, counting down.
GGGCTGCGGCAGTCATTGTGAAGCCTCCCGCGGAAGTGCCGCAGCCGGCGCCAGGATGCGCCGGTAGGCGCCCGCCGCTACGTTCGCCATCGAACTGCAATTCGCTTCCGCCCCCTTGGACGGCTTGCCGCAAGGCTGGTCGCGCTCAAGCGACCAGAAATGGATTCCCGCCATGCCCATCTTGCGTACGGCAGTAACTGTGGCGCGTGCATCGTCCAGGGTGTAGACGTTTTCCGCCACGTCGTTCACACCAATCATGGGTGTCAGCTCAATTTGCGCGAACGGCACTTTGTACTTGTGATGTACATTTTGCGCGGCCTGGATGGCAGAAGCGGCCATATCGCAGAGGCCACGCCGCACTACGCATGCTTTACGGCTGGCCGGCCCGAAATCCATCACCATCAAGTTCAGCACGTAATCCTGCACGCCATGCTTGCGCAAGGCGGCCAGCACCTGTTCTCCCGTTTCATTCAGGCTGCGCGCACTGCCGTCCGAAGCGGCATGGGTGGCAATGGTGAAACTGAACCGCAGTTGCGGATGCGCCCTCTGCGCCAGGGCGATGCGCGTCACCAGCGAATCGATTTGCGCGGCCGTCTGGCCATGTTCGATATCGAAATCAAAGCCAATCAGCTGTGGCGATATATAGCGCGACACGAACAGCTCCATGCCCTCGTCAGTGGCGCAGGTGAAGATATTGCCCTGCCCTCCTGTCGAAACGATATAGCCAACGCCAGCCTGGACGAAGCGCGACACGTTGGCGGCAGCGACAACGGCGCCGTCAACCTCGCCCCAACGCTCTTCGCCGCATTCGCCGCGCGCGAAGGCCCAGGTCTGGACACCCTGTGCAGGTTCCCACGGCGACAGGTATTTATAGGGGCTATGGACGACTGCCGGCGCCGCGGCCGCAACAGTCGAGAAGGCGGCGAGCACCGCCAGCATTACTTTACGCATTCAAACTCCGGATACAAAAAAGGCAGGGCCCCGGAGGAACCCTGCCATAACACTCTCACATCGGGATCATTTACATCTTGCCGCGCACGCCGAAGAAGATCTGCTTGCCGTTCTTGTAGAACGCGCGAGGCTGGTCACGGGACGTTGCGTAGGACTTCAGGGTCGGATCGTTCAAGTCCTTGCCTTCCAGCGACAGCGTGATGTTGTCGCTCAGGTTGTAGTTCAGGGCTGCGGACAGGGTGCCTACGTCATCCTGGTAAATCGCGCTGTTGCGGTCCAGGCCATTCAGGAAAGCCGAACGGTGGCTGTAGTTGATGCGCGCGCTGAACTTGCTGGTCTCGTAGAACACGCCCAGGTTATAGGAATTCTTCGAAGTGCCGATCATGCTGCAGTCGCCCAGGTCGGCACAGGCCGATTTCGGTGCGGCGGCGGTTTCCTTGCCGTCGGCGTAGGTGTAGTTCGCGTTCAGGCCGAAACCGTTGCCCAGGTCCTGTACATACTGCAGTTCCACGCCGCGTACACGAGCCTTGGTATTCACAGCGGAGCTCATGTTGTAGGTGGTGACCTTGCCAACCGACTGGTTGAAGAAGTCAGCCTTCGAGGAACCGAAGGTCACGTAGGACCCCATGTTCATGTTGTAGATGTTCATGCCCAGCAGGGACTTCGGCATGAAGTACCATTCCAGGCCCACGTCGACGTTGTTCGACATGATCGGGCGCAGGTTCGGGTTGCCGCCGGAGCCGGAGAAGGTCAGGTCGTTCAGGCTCAGTGCACCGAGAGAACCGAAGTCTGGACGAGCCAGGGTACGGCTGGCGGCACCGCGCAGTTTCAGGTCCGGCGTCAGGTTGGTGTACAGGTTAATGCTTGGCAGGAAGTCGTTATAGGTGTTGGAGCTGTGGGTCGGGTTCCACACATTGTTCGGCGAACCGTTGTCGACGTCGATCTTGGTCTTTACGAAGCGCACACCGACGTTACCGCCGAAGTTGCCGAACTCCAGGTCACCCATCACGTAAGCCGCGGTGGCCTTTTCCTTGATCAGGAATTCGCTTTGATAGGCGTGGTTGGCGAAGCTGACATACTTGTCGCCCCAGGCCTTCATCGACTCGGCATCGAAGGTCCACGCGTTGCTCAGCAGGTTAGGCAGAGGGCTGTTCGGGAAACTGGTCAAGCCGGTAGGACGGTTGGCCAGCTGCGAACCGGCGGCAGCAACGGTGCCTCCCAGCCAGGTCAGCGAACGCTCATGGTTCGCATTGCGCACGCCGAAATGCAGGGTTGGCACGCCATTCCACTGGGTCTTGTACTGGCCGTCGACCTGGCCGTAGGTTTCCTTGTCCTTTGCGGTCACGTCGGAAGCCCAGCCGCCGAAGAAGTCGGCGCCGGTGCGTGGGTTGAAGGTGCCGGCATTATCGACGGTCACGGTGGCCGGGGAATCCAGGCCGTGGGTGGTCAGGCTGCTGCCCGAATATGCCAGCCAGGCTTCGTAGCCGTAGTCGCGGGCGTAGCCGGTGCCGCGGGTGGTGCCGATCTGGCCTTTGAACTTCAGGTCCTGGGTAGGACGGTAGTTGAAGTCGAAGTTGACGAACTTCGAATCGCTATAGGAACCTGGACGGGCAATGATGTCTTGCACCGATGGGCCCATCTTCGAGCAGTCCGCCACCGGGCAGGCGCTTGGGAAGGTGATCGAAGTGATGGTGTCGCCGGTGACGGTCCACTTGGACGGAATCACGCCGCCCACGCCGGACCAGTTGTTAGTCAGCGGCTGGTATGGCGCCAGCATGAAGTTGGCGTTGATATTGTCCGCATCCAGGCGGGTGTAGAAGCCGTTGATGTCGAAGTCGAATTCCTTGTTGACCTTGACCTGCACGTCGATCATGCCGCCCTTGCGCTCGCGCTCCTGGTTGAACATGGCGGTACCGGTCAGCAGGGAGATGTACTTGCCTTCCACTTCAGGATTGGCGGCCACCCACTGCGGCGCATAGCCTGCGCTCAGCTTGTCCCACCACAGGAATTCCTGGCCGATGCGGCGCAGGGTACGCTTTTCGTCGAACAGCTGGACCAGCACGCCCACATTGTTCTGTTCATTTTTCCAGTTGCCCAGTGCGCTGAACTGCGCATCGGTCTTCTTCGAGCCTTCGCTGTACACACCGGTCACGGCGCCCATCAGGGTCAGCGGATCCTTGAAGCTCAGGGGCTTGCGGGTTTCGATGTCGACATTGCCGGATGCGCCGCCTTCGATCAGGTTGGCCTGCGAAGACTTGTGCACAGTCACGCGGCCGATCAGCTCCGATGGGAACATCGAGTAGCTGACGGAACGGCCGCCGTTGGTGATGTTGGAGATGTACCAGTCGCCGCTCGACACGGTGTGGCCATTCAGGGTGGTCAGGGCCAGGTTGGATGGAGTGCCCTTCAGGCTGACGCGGTCGTTCTCGCCGAAGCCGCCTTCCGAACCGCCGGCCGTGGCAACCGATACGCCCGGCACGCGCTGCAGCGAGTCGGCCACGCTCTTGTCCGGCATCTTGCCCACGTCTTCGGCGGTAATCACTTCAACCAGCGAGTCGGCATTGCGCTTCTGGTTGATCGATTGTGCCAGCGCGGCACGCACGCCGGTCACGACCACGACGTTCTGCTCGGCCGGAGCAGCCTGCTGTGCTTGCGCCATGCCAGTGGTGGCGGTCAGGATGGCGACTGCAGTCGCGATCGGTGTCATATTGCGGTTCATTTACTCCCCCTAAGTATGGGCTGTCTCAAAGCCCGGTCTGTTGTTACCAGTTTCTAAAACCACGTTCAAACCAATTGGACGCCAATATACCTCGATTGAATACCAGAACACTACCAATTTACATATTTTTTTCACATGTTGTACTGAAAAGACATACCACTTTGGCCACAAAGTACCGCTGTTAGCGCTATCCAAGGGGGAAGCCGGATGCGAGTGGCAGCATACCGCTGGCCATAAGGTCTTTTTTTGGTATTATCAGCCGCACACAAAAGGGAGACTAAATGGCATCGCTCGCGCAGATCATGCAAGACCTGGTGCAGACCAGTAGCCAGCCGCTTTACCAGCTTCTGCAACGCGCCTTGCGTGAAGCGATCAACCTGCATGTGTTCGGCCCCGACGAGGCCCTGCCGGCCGAACGCGTGCTGGCCGCCGACCTGAATATCTCCCGCATCACAGTGCGCAAGGCCATCGACGGCCTGGTGGAAGAAGGCTTGCTGGTACGGCGTCCAGGTTCCGGCAATTTCATCAACACCCGCATTGAAAAGAACTTCGCCAAGCTGACGTCCTTCTCGGAGGATATGCGTTCGCGCGGCCGCACGCCGCGCAGCGTGTGGCTGAAGAAGTCGGAAGGCACGGTAACGCCGGAAGAGGCCCTGCGCCTGAGGCTTAGCCCGGGCGCACCGGTCTACCGCTATCACCGCATCCGCTTTGCAGACGAAGTGCCGATGTGCGTCGAGTACGCGACCATCGTGGCCGATGCGCTGCCATCGCTGGAATCAGTCGATGTGTCGATGTACGAGGCGCTGGAAGCGGCGGGCCACCGGCCGGTACGCGCACTGCAGCGCCTGTCCGCCCTTTTGCTGACAGGCGAACAGGCCAAGCTGCTGCAGGCCAGGGAAGGCGACGCCGGCCTGGCCGTCGAACGCCTTGGCTTCCTGCGCGATGGCCGCGCAGTGGAATTCTGCCGCTCGATCTTCCGCGGCGACATGTACGATTTCGTGGCGGAGCTCAGCACGCCCTGACGATCAACATCCACCACCGTCCTGGCTGTGGACCTCCACCCATTTTCCGCCCTGCCGTTTCAGTATGCTGTAGAACCAGGATTCATAAGCGCTCCCGGAAATCACGACTTCGTCCACGCCATCCGCATCCAGGTCCAGGTGTTCCAGGTACTTCTTGTTCGCCTTTTCCGCTTCGCCATGCGGGCCGACGTAAGAGTCCTCATACACCAGTGAAAATTGCCCGCCCACTCCTTTTTCGGCCAGGAAGAACAGCGTCACCATCTGGTTCGCATCGATATTGTCGTAATTGATCGACGCCGCCACTACCTGGCCGGCGTCGCCCGCCTCGAGTGTCTTCAATGCGGCCAGACGGTCTTTGCGCTTGACGCCATGCTTTTCCATCCATGCACTGGCAAGCTGGGAAAGCGCCCGCAGGTCTGCCGGGGTCACGGCTATTTCAGGACGCGCCGGCCGCAAGTTCAATGGCAGCGACGTGGCCAGGCCGCTGGCCGGCACCTCACTGCCGGCCAGCGGCGCGAGTGCCAGGCTTTCGGCATCGCCGCAGCCGGTACCGTCAGGGATGGCAGCCGCCCCGACCTTGACCTTGCCGGCATGCCGGGCGCCAAGATAGACATGCAGTGAGCGCGGCGGCATGCCTGTTTCATCGTCGCCCAAGCTCAAGGACTCGAAACCACCGGAAACGATGCGCGCAAGCGGCGCAGCCTTTCCGTCTGGCTTAATCAGGTACAACTGGTTCGCAGAACCGGCCAGCGCAGTGCCCGCCGTCAGCGCCAGTATCAATGCAAGCGCCCTTTTCACCGCTTGGCTTTCGATGCGTCGCTGGCGATCACCACAGACAGCTTGGCAGGATCGATATGCTTGCGGAAGGCCGCGCTCACCTGCTCCGCGGTCAAGGCCTTCAGCTTCGCTTCATACTCCTTGCTCCACGCGAAAGTGCGATCCAGATAGCGGAAGTGCGACCATGCGCCTGCCACCACATCATCCTTCGAACGGTTCTGCAAGCGCTGCTGCATCAGGCCCGATTTGGCGCCAGCCACTTCGGCTGCGGTGAAGCCACTCTTCACGGCGCGCTCAAGTTCCTGGCGAACGGCAGCTTCCAGCTTGACCATGTTCTGCGGCGCTGCAATCGCTTCAATGGTCAAGCCGCCCGCATCGTCGCGATCGCCCGCATCGAGGGACGAGCCGCCGCCGTAAGACAAGCCTTCCTTCTGGCGAATCCGGTCCATCAGGCGCGACTTCAGGCCGCCATTGCCGAAGATGTAATTCGCCACCTCCAGTGCGGCGTAATCCGGGTCATCCGTGCGCAGCGGAAGGTTGATGCGCGCCGCGAACATGCCGTTTTCCTTGTCCGGTGCATCCAGCGTGACGCGGGTCGGCGCCTTCTCGACGTGCTTGTCCAGGATCGGCGCGTAAGCGCCCTTGCTTTGCCAGCCCGCCAGTTCTTCGCTCACCACCTTGACCAGCTCAGCCTTGTCGAAATCCCCTACCACCGACAGCTCGCCGCGCGAGGTGCCGTAGAACTCGGCGTGGTAAGCCTTCACATCCGCCAGCTTCATGACCTTGACCGCCTCAATTTGTTCGTCAAGCGTCATCACGCTGCGCGGATCGCCTTTCGGCCAATGGTCGAAGTATTCGGCCAGCTTCCTGCCGGCCATCGCCTGCGGGTCGTTGCGCGAAGCCTCGATGCCGACGATCCATTGCTGGCGCATCTGCTCGAACTCCGTTTCGGGGAATGAAGCATCTTTCAGCACATGCGCCACCAGGCGCAGTGCGGCAGGCAGGTGCTCGCGCGTCGTTTCGAAGTGGTACAGCGAACCGCTCATCTTCAGCTTCGACATCGCATCGGCCAGTTGCGCACGCGAATATTTGCTGGTGCCGCGCGCCAGCATCTGGTCCGCTGCCGCCGACAGCATCTGCTTGCCGAACTGGTTCTTTTCGTCGCCCCAATGCAGGCGCATATCCACCGCCACGGTCTCGCCGCGATTCTTCTTCGGCAGCAGCGCCAGTTTCAGATTGCCGATTTCCTTGAGCTCCGTGCGTGCCATGATGTTGTCCTGGCTCGGATCGAAGTTCTCGGAAGTCAGTGCGCTGGCCTTGCCTTTGTAATCCTTGAGCAGCTCGGCCGCCGTCGGCGCTGCGCCGATTTCCGCGCGCTGAGGCGCGTCGTCAGGAACGAAGGTACCGACAGTGCGGTTATCGCGCTTCATGTAGCGCCCTGCGGCTTCTGCGACCTGCGCGGAGGTGATGGCCGCTAGCCCGTCGCGCCCCTGGAACAGCAGCCGCCAGTCTCCCAGCGCGATATGGTCGCTCAGGGCCACGCCCACTTGCTGCGGATTGTTCAGCGCCTTTTCGATCGAGTTGCTGTATTCGCGGCGCGTGCGCTCCATTTCCTCTTCGGTCGGCGGCGCCTTGGCAAAGCCCTCCACTGCGGCGATGAGCTCGTCGCGCACCGGCCCGATCGGCTGGCCCATCTTCACCACGGCGCCGAACACTTGCAGGCTTGGCGCAATGCCGGGCTGGGTCATGGCAAACACCTGTGCAGCCTTGCCGGTTTCAACCAGCTGCTTGTGCAGGCGTCCGTTTGGCGTATCGCCCAGCACCTGCCCCATGAAGGCCAGCGGATCGGCATCGTTATGCAGGCCCGATGGAATCTTGTAGCCCACCAGGACGATCTGCACGTCGCCCTTGCGGTGCACTGCGTACTGGCGCCCGCCGTCCTGGGCCGGCTCCACGGTCCAGAATTGCGGCAGCTTGCGCTTCGGCTTCGGGATCGCGCCGAAGGTCTTGCTGATCCAGGCCAGCGTTTGCGAAGGGTCGAATTTGCCGGCTACCAGCAGCACCGCGTTATCCGGCTGGTAGTAGGTGCGATAGAAGGCTTGCAGGTTCTCGATCTTGACGTTCTCGATATCGCTGCGGTTGCCGATGGTGGAACGGCCGTAGCTATGCCAGTCGTAAGCGATGCTTTCCAGGCGCTTGTACAGCACTTCGAACGGGCTGTTCTCGCCGCTCTCGTATTCGTTGCGCACCACGGTCATTTCCGAATCCAGGTCCTTCTTCGCGATGAAAGACCTGGTCATGCGCTCGGCTTCCATGTCCAGCGCCCACTTCAGGTTTTCCTGGCTGGCCTGGAACACTTCGTAGTAATTGGTGCGGTCCAGCGAAGTGGTGCCGTTGAACTCCATGCCGCGCTCGGAGAACTGCTGCGGAATATTGCGGTGGTTCGGCGCGCCCTTGAACATCAGGTGCTCCAGCAAGTGCGCCATGCCGGTCTCGCCATAGTTCTCATGGCGCGAGCCGACCAGGTAAGTAACGTTGACGGTCACCGTCGGTTTCGACGCATCGGGGAACAGCAGGACTTTAAGCCCGTTGGGCAGGCGGTATTCGGTGATGCCTTCGACCGACGGGCCTTTGGCGACACCGGCGGGCAAGGTCTGGGCGAAAGCTGAAGAAGCGGTCAGCAGCAGCGCTGCGACGTATTTGATTTGCATGGGGTTCTGCTCATGTTGGCAAAACCCTATCCTACGACACTTAAGCTTTTTCGTCAGGTATCAGACATGCCTCGACGACCTGCAGCTTGTTATCCTTGGCGAATTCCTTGACGAAGTTATAAGCCATCGGCTGGATTTCGCGCAGGCCTTCATTGACGACCACGGCCTTGATGCCATTGACGACGGTCGGGGTGACGTAGGGCGAGAACTGCAGGTGGGCGTGGCGGCCGCCGGAGCCTTCCGGGCGGAAGCACGCCAGCACGCCGGCCAGTCGTTCCGCCCAGTCGCTGGGACGGAATTGCTTGCCGTCGGTCGTAAGCCCAAGAATGAAGAACTCGCTGGCCATATACCTGAAACCCGGTTGCTGTAAGGAACCCCAGTATTATATCTTATAGAAGACTTGAACGGGGCTCCGGCTCCAGGTCATTTTAGCCGAGCCACACCGCTCCGGACAGCAGCAGCAGCAGCATCATCCACAGCAACAACGCGCGCCATACCAGGCCGACCGTGCTTTGCAGGGCGCGTACGCCCGGCTCGTCGCCCGGCAGCTGGTCCACTTCCATGTCGCTGATATCCACGGTCGCCGCATCGGACGGGATGATCTTGGCCGCATTTTCATTCGGGGTACCGAGGCGCACACCCATGGCGCCGCCGCCGGCCGACAGGATGATACCGATCGCCTCATCCTTCCAGCGGTGGCCGAAATTGCGCCAGGCGTAGATCGCATCTTCAAAATTGCCGACCACGGCGAAAGCTACGGCAGTCAGGCGCGCCGGGACCCAGTCGATCCAATAGAAGGCCTTGGCGGCAAAGATGCCGAAAGCTTCCTGGCGCATGTGTTCCGGCTCATTCCAGGCGCGCGCCAGGTATTCGGATACGCGGTACAGGATGGCGCCGCAGGGACCGAACGGCATCAGGAACCAGAAGAACACGCCGAATACATTGCGGTGGGTAGTGACCAGCGCCTTTTCCACGGCAATGCGGGAAATCTCGGTCAGCTCCATGCCCACGGTGTCGATCTTGCACCACTCTGCCAGCAGCGCACGCGCCTGGCTCTCGTCACCCGCGTTCAGGGCGAGCTGGATCGACGTGAAGTAATGGCTGTAATGGCGAAAACCCAGTGTCAGGTAAACAATCAGCACATTCCAGGCAAAGGCAGCCAGTATCAGGTTATAGCGCAGCAACAGCCAATACACCAGGCCGGCCGGCAGCGTCAGCGCGCCAACCAGCAGGAACCAGCCCATGCGGCCGTGGCTCGCATGCCCGGCGTTGAACCACTGCTCCATGCGTACGGCCAGGCGCTTGAATTCAGCCCAGATCGGGTTGTCCGCTCGCAGGGGCTTCAGTTGCTCAAACAGCAAGGCCACGAGAATGGAGAGAAAAGTCATCTAAATCCTTTGATTAGCAGTACCACGATGCCCGCTACGATAGCTTATGCGCGCAAGAAATGAAACAGGTTGCGCAGCATGCCGGCCGTTGCGCCCCAGATAAAATAGTTCTGGTATGGCATTGCGTAAAAAGTGCGGCGGCCACTCGGAAGTTCGGCCGCCAGGCGCTGGTGGTTGGCGCCATCCATCAAGAACTGGAACGGCACCTCGAAGATCTCCGCCACCTCGAACGGATCGGCCTTCAGTTCGAACGGCGGCGTCACCAGTCCCACCACCGGGGTCACGGCATAGCCGGTGCCGGTGTAATACAAGGGCAGCGTGCCGATCACGTCGATATGGCGGCGATCCAGGCCAATCTCCTCCTCGGTTTCGCGCAGCGCCGTGTCGACCGCATCCGCATCGGCCGGCTCGGCACGGCCGCCGGGAAAAGCCACCTGCCCTGCATGATCGTTCAAATGCGCCGTGCGCATCGTCAGCAGCAGGTAGACGCCGTCCTCGCGCAGCACCAATGGCACCAGCACGGAAGCCGGTGTCGGCTCGCCGCGATGCAGGCCAAGCGGCGGCTCGGATGGTTCGGGCGTCCATTCCGGCGGCTGCGCAAAGCGCTGGCGCAGCCAGTCCGGCGCAAGATGTTCCAGCAGCACCGCGGCTTCGCCGGCAATCGCTTCAATCGGTAACTGGGTCGGGTCGAAAGGTGTTTTTGGCATAGGCGGCATTGTACCAAGCTGAAAAAAAAGGACGCCCGAAGGCGTCCTTTCCGAATCCGATACCGGGGTATGGATTACGCTGCGGTTGCCGCAACTTTGCGGTTTGGCAGTTTTTCCTTGATACGTGCGGACTTGCCCGAACGCTCACGCAGGTAGTACAGCTTGGCGCGGCGAACGTCACCACGACGCTTCACTTCGATCGAAGCGATCAGTGGGGAGTACAGCTGGAAGGTACGCTCAACGCCTTCGCCGGACGAGATTTTACGAACGATGAAGTTCGAGTTCAGGCCACGGTTACGACGGGCGATAACAACGCCTTCGTAAGCCTGGGCGCGCTTGCGGGTGCCTTCGACTACGTTCACGTTGACAACCACGGTATCGCCAGGAGCGAACTCAGGGATGTTTTTGCCCAGGCGAGCGATTTCTTCTTGTTCCAGTTGCTGGATCAGGTTCATTTCATGACTCCTAAGACCATCTTGCCGGCGCGATCAAGGATGCCCGGTAGAGGATGGGGTTGAAACACGGCAGGCAACATGCCTGCCACGGTACTACAACGGGTTTTTATAAACCCGCCAAAAACTTTTCGTCCTTCTTCGACAGCAGGCCGGCTTCGCGGGCCTTCACCAGCAGGTCGGGACGCTTGCGCGCCGTCGCTTCCAGCATGCGCTCACGGCGCCACTTCTCGATCTCGGCGTGGTTGCCGCCCAACAGCACGGGGGGCACGGCCTCGCCTTCGTAAATCTCGGGCCGCGTGTAATGCGGCGAATCCAGCAAGCCGTTGACGAAAGAGTCTTCGACTGCGGAAGCATCGGTATTCAGCACGCCTGGCAGCTGGCGCACCACGGCATCCATCAGGGCCATGGCGGGCAGCTCGCCGCCGGACAGCACGAAATCGCCGAGGCTGATTTCTTCATCGACGCTGCGGTCCAGCAAACGCTGGTCCACCGCTTCGTAGCGGCCGCACAAGATCACGAGGCCGGGTTCCTGCTTCAACTGCATCACGCGTTCGTGGGTCAGCTGCTTGCCTTGCGGCGACATGTACACCACGCGCGGCGCCGGCAGGCCGGAAACCACCTGGCGCTGCTTCGCGGCCGCGATGGTCTGCTCCAGCGGCTTGGCCAGCATCACCATCCCCGGGCCACCGCCATACGGGCGGTCATCCACGGTACGATGGTTGTCGGTGGTGAAATCGCGCGGATTCCACAGCGACAGGCCCCAGCGCTTCTGCTCGAACGCGCGGCGGGTCACGCCGGACTGCGTCAAGGCAGCGAACATCTCAGGGAACAGGGTAATGACGTCGAATTGCATTGTGCGGTTCCGGATTAGTAATCCAGGCCCCAGTCCACGATGATCTGCTTCGCGTCCTTGTCCACCTTGATAACAAACTGGCTTACAAACGGGATCAGGCGCTCTTGCGCCTTACCTTCGGCCTCGTACTCGACGCGCAGGATGGACTGAGGTCCATTGCTCATCATGTCCGCGACCGTGCCAAGGCGCTCGCCTTGTTGATTCTGAACTGCCAGGCCGATCAGGTCGCCCCAGTAGTACTCGTCGTCTTCCAGCTGCGGGAAGTCGGCGCGCGACACGAACACCGATGCGCCCTTCAGCGCTTCTGCTTCGTTACGGTCCGTCATCCCGACGATAGTGGTGACCACGTCGCCACCATGCAGCTTAGCCCGCTTGACTTCCACGTCACGCAGGCTTGGCTTGTCGAGCCACCAGGTGGTGGCATGCAGCAGCGCATCTGCTTCGGAGTTGAAGGGTCGGACACGGACCCCGCCGGTGATGCCGTAGGCACCGAAAACAAAGCCGACCTGAACCAGGTCAGCCGGGGCTTGCGCCCCAGATGCGGTCTTGCTGCTCAAAACTTGTAGCTACTATTAAGCAGCCTTCTGGCCAGCAACCAGCTTGGCAACAGCTGGGGACAGCTGAGCGCCAACGCCTTGCCAGTAAGCCAGACGGTCAGCAGCAACGCGGAAGGTTTCTGCTTGGCCGGTAGCCATTGGGTTGAAGAAGCCGATACGTTCTACGAAACGGCCGTCACGACGATTGCGGGAATCGGTTGCAACGATGTTGTAGAAAGGACGCTTCTTGGCGCCACCACGAGCTAAACGAATAACGACCATAATAATTCCAAAAAAGTGTGCTGAGTCGGAAAAAGCCGCAAATTATAGCGCGCTTTAACTCCAACCGGCAAGATTAATCAAATTGGTGGGGAATTGGACAATCCGGGATTATCCCCTGAACTGGCCTCGTCGGCAACAGCTTTGTTGTGCGATACTGCCGGTTTTTCGGACCTTTCGGCAGCAATCATGTCTGTTTTACACAAGAACAAAACATTCGCCACCCTGCTCGCCGCCGTGACCGGCGGCATCGGCCTGCATCGCTTCTACCTGCGCGGCCTGGCTGACAAATGGGGCTGGCTGCACACCATCAGCCTGCTCGGCTGCGCCGCCGTGTTTGCATTGTGGCCGAAAGCCGATCCCTACTTCCTGCTGCTGCCGCTGATCCTGTCGATCCTGGTCGGCGTCCTCGAAGCTCTCGTGCTGGGCCTGATGCCTGACGAGAAGTGGGATGCCAGCTTCAACACTGGCAGCGGCAAGCGATCGAACTCTCGCTGGCCGCTGGCGATCGTGCTGGTCGCCGCCCTGATGTTTGGCGCCTTTGGCCTGATTGCGGCCATCGCCCGGCTGTTCGATCTGCTCTACACCGGCGGCATTTACGGCTGAGCCGCTGTCATACCATTCCCGAACTCTACAGCAACGTCTTGTCACAAATTTGGATTCCAAGCAGCAACTATTGACCTATACTCACGGCACCACAACCGCTTTTGGAGAACCCCTATGAAAGTAATTAAATTCCTCTTGCCAGCAATCCTGGCCGTGACGGTTACCGGCGCTTACGCACAGCCAAAGCGCGCTGTTTGCGCTGATTGCGGCACTGTGACCGCAGTGAAAATGATCGAGAAAGACGGCGAAGGCGGCGCGGCTGGCATCGTTGCCGGCGGCATCGCGGGCGGCCTGCTCGGCCACCAGGTCGGCGGCGGCACCGGCAAGACCCTGGCCACCGTTGCTGGCGCTGCTGGCGGCGCTTATGCCGGCAAGAAGATCGAAGGCAAGATGAACAAAGTCAAGGAATGGCACGTCACCGTCCGGTACGAAACCGGCAAGGTCGGCACCGTCATCCTGAAAAACGATCCTAACCTGCGCAATGGCGACCACGTCAAGCGCGAACACGGCGGCCTGGAACGCATCTAAGTCCTCCGCGACAGCAGTAACCCCATCCCCGCGCCGGCCAGCAGGCCGGCGCAACTCCGGTTGAACACCCTCCTCCCGCGCGGTTGCGCAAACCACTTCTGCATGCGTGCGCCCATCCAGGCGTAGACCGTCAGCGCCACCACTTCCAGCAGCAGGAACAGTACCCCCAGCACGAAGAACTGCGCCGCCGCCGGGCCCGCAGGATCAACGAATTGCGGCAAGAAGGCAGTGAAGATCAGGATCGCTTTCGGATTGCCCGCAGCGACAAGGAATTCCTGCCGCGCCAACTGCCACCAGCCCGCCTCTGGCGCAGCGCTTGCCACCTGGCCGCCCGGTTGCGCGAACCAAAGCTGCCGCGCCAGGTAAAACAGATAGATCGCGCCAACGGTCTTGATCCCGTAGAACACTAGTTCCGACGTATGCAGCACCGCGGCCAGTCCCGCCGACGCCAGGGCAATCATCCCCGCAAAAGCCACCAGCCGCCCCGCGCCCGCAAGGCATGAGCGGCGAAAACCATAGCGCGTGGCATTGCTGACCGATAGCAGGTTATTCGGCCCCGGCGCCATGTTCAGCGCAAAACAGGCAGGCACGAACAGCAGGAGGGTTGAAGCATCCATGGCCGGCTCCATATGGGAATTTTAGTTAATATACAACGTCCAAATGCGCAAGGAGACATCGTGACAGACAATACCACGCCACACTTCCCACCCCAATGGCAACCGCTGGTGGACCGCGCCGCCAACGCCTTGCGCGAGCTGGCAGTCAATGAAGAAGCCAAGGCACGCTTCCTCGATGACCCGCTGCTGCGGCCATTCATGCAACGCGTGTCGCAGCGCTATGTTGCCGGCAGCACCGTGTCGGACGCCATCGTGCGCGCCGCCATGATCAACCAGAACGGGCACCGTGCTTCCGCTGAGTACATGGGCGAAAGCGTGCGCGACGAGGCTTTCGCCAACGAGGAGGCGAGCGTCTTCCTGCAGCTGGTGCAGGCCATCGGTGCACAGCGCCTCGACTGCTCGATCTCCTTCGACCTGTCGCACGTGGGCTCACTAGTCGACCAGGAACTGGGCTATCACAACGCGCGCCGTATCGCCCGCGCCGCGAGGGAAATTGGGCGGGAAGTGATGATCTCGATGGAGGCATCGGACCGAACTTCCGGAATTTACGAAATCTACAAACGGCTGCACGAGCAGGATGGACTGTCGAACGTCGGCATCACGGTGCCAGCCAAGCTGCACCGCACTGCCAACGATCTTCCGGAGCTGCTGCGCCTTCCCGGCCGCATCCGCCTGGTCAAGGGGGCCATGTTCGAGCCGGTGGAAATCGCCTACCCCCGCAACAGCCCCGAACTGGCATCAGCCTATCGCCGTTATGCTGCGCTGCTGCTGCGCAGCGGCCATACATGCTCGATCGCCACGCACGACCGCGCGATCCAGGATGAACTGGTCTCTATGATCCGCACCGAAGGCATCACCGCCGGTCCATATGAATTCGAGTCCCTGATAGGATTGGGCGAACAGAATATCGCCAACCTGCGCGATGCTGGCTTTGCGACGCGCGAATACGCAGTGTTCGGAAAGGAGTACTTCTTGTACGTATTGAACCGCATCTCCGAAGAGCCCGTCCGCGTCTACCAGGCCATCGTTGACGCACTTGGTGCCCCATGATGCGCCGCCTTCTTGCCGCAGTAGCACTGGCTGGCGCCGGCGTCGCGCAAGCGCAGTCGGTGGCGATTACGATCGACGATGGCCCGAACGCGGGCAACACGCCGCGCATGTCGGCGCAGGAACGCAACCAGGCCATCCTGGACGCTCTGGCCAAACACCGCGTGCAGGCAGCGCTGTTTGTCACTGCCGGCTTCGGCGCCAATACGCCGCAAGGCCGGCCGCTCCTTCAGTCCTGGAGCAAGGCCGGCCACGCCATCGGCAATCACACCGTTACCCATCCGGACCTGGAAAAAGTCCCGCTGGCCGAATACCAGCGCCAGGTAATGGAATGCGACCGCTTGATCAGCACCCAGCCCGGCTATCAGAAATGGCTGCGCTTCACTTATCTGCGCGAAGGAAACACGCCCGAAAAGATCGACGGCATGCATCAGTTCCTGCGCGACCACGGCTATCGCAACGCGCGTGTAAGCCTGGACACAAGCGATTGGCGCCTCAACGAAAAGCTGGAATAAGTGCTGATGAAGGATCCGAAAGCGGATATCAGCGCGATCCGGACCGCCTACCTGGCCCATGTCAAGCAGCGCGCGCTGGCTTACCGCGAGCTGTCGCAGCAATTGCAGGGACGCGATATTTCGCAAGTCCTGCTGCTGCACCACAATCTGCTCAACGCACTATGGCTGGATGACGTCCTGGCACAATTCGAGGAGATGGGCTGGAAGATCATCACGCCGGCGGAAGCGTTTGCCGATCCAGTTTATAAGCTTGAGCCGGTGCGGAAAGCTGCGGGACAGAGCCTGCTGCTGTCGTTGGGGCGCACCCTGGGACTGGGATCGATGCCAGGCGGCGAACGCCTGGTGGATGATGGGGACTACGAGATCGCCGAGCTGACCAAGAAAGGGTTGTAACCCCAAAAGGAAAAAATACTCGTCCAATTTTCGGTTGTCGATAAGGCAGGGGCTTCGCTACGCTCCTTCCATCAACCACATTCCTGATCGACAATGAAAATCACCAATCCCACCGCTATTCTGCGCTGCTACCACGCCCTCGTCGCACGCTCGACTGAAGGACGCCCGCAGCACGACCGAAGTTGCGCTCGACAGTGGTTACGAATCGCTCAGCGGCTTCGCGTACACCTGCAAGAAGATGACCGGCAATGCGCCAAGCCAGGGCACGCAACAACTGGTGCTGCATCGCTTTACGACGCCTCTGGGACCGATGTTCGTCTGCGCCAGCGAAAACGGCGATTGCCAGCGCGGCGTCTGGAATGCCTTGCGCGCGATGAAGTCTGGGGCTGACGGGGTACGGCAGGGGATTGGCGCGCAAGGAATGGCTCCTTGCGCACGAACTGCAGAACCGGCAAAGCGGTGTCTGACCCACTGGGTCAGACACCATGGTTCAGGCTTAGAACTGCTCGACGTCCAGGCCGAGCACGCCGGCGCTGCCATCAACGATGGCGGCGCGCATGCCGGTGGAGCCGGACAGGATGTGGTCCGCAAAGAAACGCGCAGTCACGATCTTGGCGTGGAAGAACGAAGCATCGCCCTCGCCTGCCGACAGCTTGGACTGCGCGATCAGTGCAGCACGGCCCATCTGCCAGCCGCCGAACACGATACCGGCCAGCTTCAGGTACAGCACGGAGCCGGAGAACACACCCTTGATGTCCGACTTGGCGTGGTTGACGACATAGTCCACCACCGCTTCCAGGTCGTCCGCGCCTTGCACCAGGTGCTTGCGCATTGCGGCGAAGTCGGGGCTGTTCACGCCAGCCAGTTCTTCGGCAGTCGCGCGCACCTGGGCAATGATCGACTTGGCCAAAGCGCCGCCATCACGCACGGTCTTGCGGCCGATCAGGTCATTGGCCTGGATCGCGGTAGTACCTTCGTAAATGGTCAGGATCTTGGCATCGCGGTAGTGCTGCGCCGCGCCGGTTTCCTCGATGAAGCCCATGCCGCCGTGCACCTGCACGCCGTCGCGGGTCACGTTCTCGGACATCTCGGTCGACCAGCCCTTCACGATCGGCACCAGGTATTCGTAAATAGCCTGGTTCGCAGCGCGGACTTCAGCATCGGCGTGGTGGTGAGCCACGTCGTGAATGCCGGCAGCCACGTAAGCCAGCGCGCGCGCCGCTTCGGTCTGGGCGCGCATCGACATCAACATGCGGCGCACGTCAGGGTGGTTAATGATCGCCACGCCGGCTGGAGAGCCGTTCAGGTCGCGCGACTGCACGCGGTCCTTGGCGAAGGTCACCGCCTGCTGGTAAGCGCGCTCCGCCAGGCCCACGCCCTGCATGCCGACACCGAAACGGGCCGCGTTCATCATGATGAACATGTATTCCAGGCCGCGGTTTTCCTCGCCCACCAGGTAGCCAACGGCGCCGCCGTTGTCGCCGAATTGCAGCACGGCGGTTGGGGAAGCCTTGATGCCCAACTTGTGCTCGATCGACACGCAGTGCGCGTCGTTGCGCTCGCCCAGCGAACCGTCTGCGTTGACCATGAACTTCGGCACGATGAACAGCGAGATGCCCTTCACGCCCGGAGGCGCATCAGGAGTACGCGCCAGTACCAGGTGGATGATGTTCTCGGCCATGTCGTGCTCACCGTAGGTGATGAAGATCTTGGTGCCGAATACTTTGTAGGTGCCGTCGCCTTGCGGCACGGCGCGGGTGCGCACGGCAGCCAGGTCGGAGCCGGCTTGTGGCTCGGTCAGGTTCATGGTGCCGGTCCACTTGCCGGTCACCAGCGGCTCCAGGTAGGTGGCTTTCTGTTCGTCCGAGCCAGCGGTCAGCAGCGCTTCGATCGCGCCGTCGGACAGCAGCGCCACCAGGGCGAACGACAGGTTCGAGCCGTGCAGCATTTCCACGCATGGGGTGCCGATCAGCTTCGGCAGGCCCTGGCCGCCGAATTCGGTCGGGTGCTGCAAGCCTTGCCAGCCGGCTTCCGCGAACTGCTTGAAGGCTTCCTTGAAGCCCTTCGAGGTAGTGACCTTGCCGTCAGTCCAGGAGCTTGGTTCTTTATCTGCAGCGTGGTTCAGCGGGGCGATCACGCCGCTCACGAACTTCGCATTTTCTTCCAGCACGGCTTCCGCGGTTTCCGCGTTTGCATCTTCACAGCCTGGCAGCGCGGACACGCCAGCCAGGTTCGCCAGTTCGTTCATCACGAACAGCATGTCTTTCATTGGGGCTTGATAGCTCATGACGCTTCTCCAAGGTAGTAAAAGGGCCACTTGCGTGGCCCAGGTACTCAGTCCTTTTTCAGGACTCTCTTTTAATTAACCCAGTTCCTTGACCAGCTGAGGAACAACCTCGAACAGGTCGCCCACGATGCCGTAGTCGGCAACGGAGAAGATCGGAGCTTCAGGGTCTTTGTTCACTGCGACGATGACCTTGGAGTCCTTCATGCCGGCCAAGTGCTGGATCGCGCCGGAGATGCCGACAGCGATGTACAGCGAAGGAGCAACGATCTTGCCGGTCTGGCCAACCTGCCAGTCGTTCGGCACGAAACCAGCGTCCACAGCAGCGCGCGATGCGCCCATGGCAGCGTTCAGCTTGTCAGCCAGTGGTTCCAGGATCTTGAAGGCGTCGGCCGAGCCCATGCCACGGCCACCGGAAACGATGATCTTGGCAGCGGTCAGTTCCGGACGGTCAGACTTGGCCACTTCGCGACCAACGAAAGCGGACTTGCCGAAATCAGCGGCTGCAGCCACGGTTTCAACCGCAGCGGAACCGCCTTCGGCAGCAGCAGCGTCAAAACCGGTGCTACGTACGGTGATCACTTTGACCTTGTCCGACGATTGCACGTAGGCGATCGCGTTGCCGGCGTAGATTGGGCGCTCGAAGGTGTCAGGCGCGTCAACCTTGGTGATTTCGGAGATCTGTGCCACGTCCAGCTTGGCGGCAACGCGCGGCAGGATGTTCTTGCCGTAGGCGGTTGCAGGAGCCAGGATGTGGGTGTAGCCACCAGCGATCGCCAGGATCTGCTCGGAGATGTTTTCGGCCAGGCCGTCGCCGAAGTGGGCTGCGTCAGCGTGCAGCACTTTGGTGACGCCGGCGATCTTGGCAGCGGCGGCGGCAGCGGCGCCGGCGTTCGAGCCAGCTACCAGCACGTGCACTTCGCCTGCGCACTTGGCGGCGGCGGTAACGGTGTGGAGGGTGCTGCCCTTCAGGGATGCGTTGTCGTGTTCTGCGATTACGAGTGCGACCATGATTGAGTTCCTAGAGTATTCGGTGAATTAGATGACTTTAGCTTCGGAGCGCAGCTTGGACACCAGGGTCGCTACGTCAGGCACTTTGATACCAGCGGAACGCTTGGCAGGCTCGGCCACTTTCAGGGTTTTCAGGCGTGGGGTCACGTCGACGCCCAGGTCTTCCGGCTTGACGGTATCCAGCGGCTTCTTCTTCGCCTTCATGATGTTAGGCAGGGTCACGTAGCGCGGCTCGTTCAGGCGCAGGTCGGTGGTCACGATGGCAGGCAGTTGCAGCGCCACGGTTTCCAGGCCGCCGTCCACTTCGCGGGTCACGGTCACTTTGCCGTCGCCCAGTTCAACCTTCGAAGCGAAGGTCGCCTGTGGCCAGCCCAGCAGTGCAGCCAGCATCTGGCCAACCTGGTTGGAGTCGTCGTCGATGGCCTGCTTGCCCAGGATGATCAGTTGCGGTTGCTCTTTGTCGGCAACGGCCTTCAGCAGTTTAGCCACAGCCAGCGGCTCCAGTTCAACGCCGGTTTCAATCAGGATGCCGCGGTCGGCGCCGATCGCCATGCCGGTGCGCAGGGTTTCCTGGCACTGCGCCACGCCGGCCGATACTGCAACCACCTCGGTTACTTTGCCAGCTTCTTTCAGGCGGGTCGCTTCTTCCAGTGCGATCTCGTCGAACGGGTTCATCGACATTTTGACGTTGGCGATATCTACGCCAGTGCCGTCGGATTTGACGCGCACTTTCACGTTGAAGTCGACGACGCGCTTGACAGGTACCAGGACTTTCATAGGTGTGCCTTTGAAAAAGAGATAAGTAAAATTAGTGGGCTAGATTATATTGGAATTCGATATCACTGATCGAATAAAAGCACGGTCGTGCGTTTTTTAAATACAATCCGGCGCCGAAAATCAGCAACCGGTAGCATACCGCAGTTTTTACTTGCGGCGCATCAAAAACGTAAATTCAGTGCCCTGCTGGACGTAGGACAAGAGTGCATTGCCAGTCTGCTTGGCAAAGGCCTGGAAGTCACGCACTGACCCGGGATCGGTAGCCACGATACGCAACACCTGGCCGCTTTCCAATTCCGCCAAGGCTTTCTTGGCTTTCAGGATAGGCAGCGGGCAATTCAGGCCGCGCGCGTCGAGGTCCTTATGAAATTCCATGGTCTCGGACTCGAGAGTAAGAGTTTCGCTCATCAATATCTCGCTTCTGTACAACTGGTTCCAACATACTACTCCAATTTTGTGCATCTGACGCACTGCACCAAAATAGTTAATGTTGCGTTGCAAAATCACAACGACATTGCAATGTCGGAAAGGCCCGCACTAGGGAGCGCGGGCCCTTGTCAGCTCTTAGATACGCGACTCCACCCATGCTGCAACGCCACCGAGCGCACCTGGCAGTGCGTCCGGATTGGTGCCGCCGGCTTGCGCCATGTCAGGGCGGCCACCGCCCTTGCCGCCCACTTGTTGTGCAACGAAGTTCACCAACTCGCCGGCCTTGACCTTGCCGATCGAGTCGGCAGTCACGCCAGCGATCAGGCTGACCTTGCCGTCATTGACGGAAGCCAGCACGATGGCAGCGGACTTCAGCTTGTCCTTCAGCTTGTCCATAGTTTCGCGCAACGCAGTCACGTCGGCGCCTTCCATGGTTGCAGCCAGCACCTTCAGGCCCTTGACGTCGACCGCCTTGTTGACCAGTTCGTCGCCCTGGCCGGAAGCCAGCTTGGACTTCAGTGCTGCCAGTTCTTTTTCCAGCGACTTCACCTGGTCCTGCACGGCGGTGATCTTGGCAGTCAGTTCTTCCGGGTTCGACTTCAGCGCGGCAGCAGCTTCGTTCAGCTTGCGGGCCATGCCCTGCACCAGCGCCAGCGCGCCTTCACCGGTCACGGCTTCCACGCGGCGGATGCCGGCAGCAACGCCGCCTTCAGACACGATCTTGAACAGGCCGATGTCGCCGGTGCGGTGCACGTGTACGCCGCCGCACAGCTCTTTCGAGGAGCCGATGTCCATCACGCGTACTTCGTCGCCGTACTTCTCGCCGAACAGCGCCATGGCGCCATGCTTCACCGCGTCGTCGAAGGACATGTGATGCGACTGGGTCGCAGCGTTAGCCAGGATTTCGGCGTTGACGATGGCTTCCACCTTGGCGATTTCCTCGGCGGTCATCGGCTGGGTGTGGGAGAAGTCGAAACGCGCCTTGTCCGGATCAACCAGCGAGCCTTTCTGCGCTACGTGGGAACCCAGCACTTCGCGCAGGGCCTTGTGCATCAGGTGGGTCGCCGAGTGGTTACGGATGGTGCGGCCGCGCGAATGCTGGTCCACTGCCGCGCCGACAGCGTCGCCTACCTTCAGCGAACCCTGTTCAACCACGCCGTGGTGGCCGAAGACGTCAGCCTGGATCTTCAGCGTGTCTTCCACGTTGAAGCGGCCGGTAGCGCCGGTGATCAGGCCCTGGTCGCCCACCTGGCCGCCGGATTCGGCGTAGAACGGGGTAGTATCCAGGACGACGATGCCCTGCTCGCCGGTCTTCAGTTCCTGCACCGGCGCGCCGTTGGCGTACAGGGCGATCACTTTCGAGTCATGCAGCAGCTGGTCGTATCCGACGAACTTGTTCTTCTCGCCGGCGTATTCAACGTTGGCAGCCATCTTCTTGAACTTGCCGCCTTCGCGCGCTTTCTGCTTCTGTGCTTCCATGGCGACGCTGAAGCCTGCTTCGTCCAGCGTCACTTCGCGTTCGCGGCAGATATCGGCGGTCAGGTCCAGCGGGAAGCCGTAGGTGTCGTACAGGGTGAAGGCGGTAGCACCGTCAAGGTTCTTCGGATCCTTGGCCAGTTGGGCTTCCAGGATCTTCATGCCGTTTTCCAGGGTCTCGCCGAAACGCTCCTCTTCCGCCTTCAGCACCTGGGCCACGCGGTCCTTGGCTTCCGCCAGCTCAGGATAGGCAACGCCCATCTCGGTGTTCAGGTCTTCCACCAGCTTGTAGAAGAAGGCTTTGGTCTGGCCCAGCTTGTGGCCGTGACGCAGTGCGCGGCGGATGATGCGGCGCAGGACATAGCCGTGGCCTTCAGGGCCAGGGATGATGCCGTCGACGATCATGAAGGCAGCAGCACGGATGTGGTCGGCGATCACGCGCAGCGATTTGTTTTCCAGGTCGGTCGCGCCGGTTTCGCGGGCGGCAGCCTTGATCAAGGCCTGGAAGGAATCGATCTCATAGTTCGAGTGCACGTGCTGCAGGACAGCGGCCAAGCGCTCCATGCCCATGCCGGTATCCACGCAAGGCTTCGGCAGTTTGTGCATGACGCCTGCTTCGTCGCGGTTGAACTGCATGAACACCAGGTTCCAGATTTCGATGAAGCGGTCGCCGTCTTCCTGGTCCGAACCTGGAGGGCCGCCCCAGATGTCGGCGCCATGGTCGTAGAAGATCTCGGTGCAAGGACCACATGGGCCGGTGTCGGCCATCTGCCAGAAGTTGTCCGACGCGTAGCGCGAACCCTTGTTGTCGCCGATGCGGATAATGCGCTCTTTCGGCACGCCGATTTCGTTGGCCCAGATGTCGTAGGCTTCGTCGTCTTCGATGTAGACCGTGACGGTCAGCTTCTCAGGCGGCAGGCCGTAGACCTTGGTCAGCAGCTCCCACGCATACTGGATCGCATCGCGCTTGAAATAGTCGCCGAAGCTGAAATTGCCCAGCATTTCGAAGAAGGTGTGGTGACGCGCGGTGTAACCGACGTTTTCCAGGTCATTATGCTTGCCGCCGGCGCGCACGCAGCGCTGCACGGTGGTGGCACGGGAATACGGACGCACATCCTGGCCCAGGAACACATCCTTGAACTGCACCATGCCGGAGTTGGTCAACAGCAGGGTTGGGTCATTGCCTGGCACCAGCGGGCTGGAACGGACAATCGTATGGCCCTTGGATTCGAAGAATTTCAGGAACTTTTCGCGAATTTCAGCAGATTTCATGTCGTAAAAGGTAGGTTGCAGGCTGGTGCAAAGGGTTGATTATACGTGAACAGTTCGCCTGATAAATGGGGACGTACCCCATTTAGAGGGTATTTCCCTCTAAATGGGGTACGTCCCCATTTATCCGTCCCCATTTATCAAGCGAAGTCTGGCCCGATCAGGTCGACGCGGTCAGTACAAAACGCATCGACCCCGAGCGCAAGGATTTCCCGCGCTCGTTCCGGCGAATTGACGGTATAGCAAAACAGGCCCAAGCCTGCTGCCTTCACCGCGGTGGCCTGGTCCGGCGTCAGGTATTTGTGGTTGGTATGGATCGCCACCGCGCCAAGGTCGCGCGCCGTTTCCAGCCAATTGACGGGAATCTTATCGAACAGGCAAGCCCGCTGAAGCTCGGGCGCAGCATCGCGCGCCGCCGCCAAGGCCGGCATGCTGAAGGACGAGAGCAAAGGCATTGACGCCTGATCGCCGGCCGCCACCTCGGCAGCGAAACGGGCGCGCGCAGTCTGCGCCACCCAACGGCCGGTCGCCTCATCATGGCCTTCGGCCGGCTTGATCTCGATATTCATCCAGATCTTATGCTCTTTGCAGTAGTCGACCCACTCCAGGAACAAAGGCACTGGCTCCCCGCGGAACTCAGGACCGAACCATCGCCCGGCATCCATCTTCGCCAATTCGGCTGCCGAAAAGTTCGGCACATAGCCATCGCCATAGATCGTGCGGCCAAAATGCGGATCGTGCATCACCACGCCAATGCCATCGGATGACAGCATGACGTCGAATTCCACCGCGCGGAAACCATAAGCCAGGCCGGCACGCAGGCCGGCGATGGTGTTCTCCGGAGCCAGCGTGCCGCCTCCGCGATGCGCAACGATTTTTGGGTAGGGCCACATAGGATTAAGACACTAACACGGTTGGATGCGTTAAGCTAACGCTCCCTGAAAACAGTAGGAAGAAGACAACATGACCCCGAAGGCCCTTGGACACATTCGCGTACTGGATTTAAGCCGCGTGCTGGCCGGCCCCTGGTGCTCGCAGAACCTCGCGGACCTGGGCGCGGACGTGATCAAGATCGAGCGGCCGGGCAGCGGTGACGACACCCGCGCCTGGGGTCCTCCCTACGCCAAGGATGCCTCCGGCGCCGATACTACCGAAGCCGCCTACTACCTCTCCGCCAACCGCGGCAAGCGCTCGGTCACTTGCGACATCTCCAAGCCGGAGGGCCAGGCCCTGATCCGCGAACTGGCCAGGCATGCCGACGTGGTGCTGGAGAACTACAAGGTCGGCCAATTGAAAAAGTATGGCCTGGACTACGAATCGCTCAAGGCGGTCAAGCCGGACCTGGTCTACTGCTCCGTGACCGGCTTTGGCCAGGACGGCCCCTACGCACACCGCGCCGGCTACGACTTCCTGATCCAGGGCATGGGAGGTTTGATGTCCGTGACCGGCGAGCGCGACGACCTGCCGGGAGGCGGCCCGCAGAAAGCCGGCGTGGCCCTGACCGACCTGATGACCGGCATGTACTCCACCATCGCAATTTTGGCCGCCCTGACCCACCGCGACCGCACCGGCGAAGGCCAATATATCGATATGGCGCTGCTGGACGTGCAGGTCGCGATGTTGGCCAATATGGGCTCCAACTACCTGAATAGCGGCAAGGCGCCCAAGCGCTGGGGCAACGCCCACGCCAACATCGTGCCGTACCAGACCTTCGCCTGCGCCGACGGCTACATCATCGTCGCCACCGGCAACGACGGCCAATACCAGAAATTCGTGGAAGTGGGCGGCCGCCCCGACCTGGCCACACACGAACGCTACGCCACCAATCCACTGCGCGTGAAGAACCGCGACGAGCTGGTGCCGATCCTGGCTGAAATGGTGAAGTCGCAACCGCGCGACTGGTGGATCGAACAGCTGGAAGCGGTAGGCGTGCCATGCGGCCCAATCAACGACCTGCACGACGTCTTCAAGAACCCGCAAGTGCAAGCGCGCGGCATGATGATCGAAACAGCGCACCCGACCGCCGGCAAAGTGAAACTGGTGCGCAACCCAATGCGCCTGAGCGCCAGCCCCGCCGAAACCGACATGCCCCCGCCCCTGCTTGGCCAGCACACCGACCAAGTGCTGCGCGAAGTCCTCGGCCGCAGCGAAGAAGAAATCGCCGCCCTCCGCACCAAAGGCATCCTGTAAGAAACGCTATGGCCGAGTCCGTGTCCCACCATGGGGTCACACCCGTTTTGAGACACGGGCTCTTCGTTTAACAAGGTAGAGTTCGTGTCCCGTAACGGGTGTGACCCCATGGTGGGACACGGGCTCTGCTGGTGGAACTTTTAATGCAGGTGCTGCTTGAAGTCGAATAGTTCGCGGTGCATGAAGTTGACTGCGGCTTTCATCTCGGGCGTCACTTGCATGCGCTCGCTGGCGCAGACGCGCCGGGCGCGGGCGCCGAGCATCTCCATGTCGTCTACCAACTTGGGTACGTTGGCGTAGTCTTCACTCACCAGCATTTCGCTGATGTCGTCGGAGCGGCGGTCCAGCTTCTGGATCGTGTCGCGCAGCTCGCCTGTCAGGTGGCGCTCGGCCGATAAGGCTTGCGCGGCGTGGCTGACAGCCATTTGGATGTTGCTGAGCCTGATACGGATTTCTCGATCGTGCATCATGATGATCTCCTCGCTCAAAACGGCACCCAAGCGTGCCGGTGGGACTTGGAGATCGTTCGCGCTCGGCGGTTCAATCACCCTGCCTCAGCTTTGATCTGGCTCAACCTTGGCACGATTGGCGTCAACCGGCGCAGGTGGATTGCGATCGCGACAGCTGCGACCAGGCAGCTTGCAAGCAGCAGCACCACGCCCGCCCAGCCTGCCCTTCCCCACAGTATTCCTGCAGCCCAGCCAATCACGCTGGAGCCGAGGTAGTAAAAGAACAGGTATAGCGCGGATGCCAATGCCGCCCCGCGAGCACGTCGGCCGACCCAGCTGCTTGTCATGGAATGCGATGCAAAGAAAGCGAAGGTGAACAGGGCCAGCCCGGCGATTACCAGCGGCAACCAGCTCGACAAGGTCAACACAATGCCTGTCAGCATTAAGCTGAGAACCAGGTACAGCACGCCCTTGCGACCGTAACGGTCCGCCAGCTTGCCTGCCCACACTGAACTGAATATCCCCAGCAGGTACAGAAACGAAATTCCACCCACCACACTTTGACGCAGCTCGAACGGCGCAGCGAGCAGGCGGTAGCTGATGTAGTTGTAGGCGCTGACCATGCAACCCATTAACAGGAAGGCCAGGGTGAACAGCCACGGCAGGCCGTCATCGCGCAGGTGGCGCAGTGCGTTCGCCGGCAGCGC
This sequence comes from Pseudoduganella sp. S-14, assembly GCF_049913285.1. Lineage (GTDB taxonomy): Bacteria > Pseudomonadota > Gammaproteobacteria > Burkholderiales > Burkholderiaceae_D > Rugamonas. Next base: position 1,997,609 of record NZ_CP183991.1, on the reverse strand, counting down.
GCGCCAGCCTCCGGGCGACGGGCTGAAACGGCGCGACTCCGGCAGGCTGCGCCAGAATTCGACTGCAGCCAATACGCCGGCCGCCCCCATCGCCACCAGCGCCACGCGCCATGAGAAAAAGTCGCTCAGTATCGACGTCACCATGCGCCCGACCATCCCGCCGAACGCACTGCCGCTGATGTAAAGCCCCATCGAGAGTCCCAAGGATTCGGGTTCGATCTCCTCTGCCAGGTATGCCATGGCGACCGCTGGCATGCCGCCCAGCGCCACGCCGAGCAAAACCCGCGCGACAAGCAGTTGGCCGTATCCATCGGCCAGAGCGCACAGCAACGTCATGATCGCGGAGATCGCGAGCGCTCCAACCATCAGGGGCTTGCGGCCGAGGCGGTCGGAAATGGCGCTCGACGCGAGCAGCGAGACTGCCATCGCCGCCGTGGCCAGCGACAAGGACAAGCTGCTCTGCGCGGGCGTCAGCGCAAATGCGCTCGATAGCAGCGGCATCAAGGGTTGCACACAGTACAACAGCGCGAAGCAGGAAAAGCCGCCGAAGAACATGGCGCGGTTGGTGGGGTGGCTGAGGGCTTTCATCGTGAATTCATCTTAGGATTGCCCTGTATTACTGTCCAATATATATTTAAGGCGTTATTAATCGCTTCTACATATTATGGAATTGCGTCACCTGCGCTATTTCGTGGCTGTGGCCGAGGAATTGAGCTTCACTCGCGCGGCTGAACGGTTGCATATCGGCCAGCCGCCACTGTCCCAGCAAATCCAGGCACTGGAAGCGGAAGTGGGCGCGCGTCTCTTCGATCGCAGCAAGCGCTGGGTGCGGCTCACCGTAGCCGGCAAGCTGTTTCTCGAAGATGCGCGGGCCATCCTGGCGCAATCCGAGCGCGCGGCCGATAGGGCTCGCCGGGCGCAGCGTGGCGAGGCTGGCGAACTGCGCGTGGGCTTTACGTTTTCCACGCCTTTCACGCCGCTGTTTGCGCGCACTATCCGACGCTATCGCCAGCTCTATCCGGACGTGGCGCTTACCTTGCACGAGATGACGACGCTGCACCAGATCGATGCCCTGGAGGCTCGCAAGATAGATCTTGGATTCGTGCGCCCGCCAGAGGTGGCTTTGCCGGAGCACCTGGAGCTGACGACGCTGCGCCGCGATGCGCTGCTGCTGGTGCTTGCGAGCGATTCGCCATTGGCGCGCAAGCGCAAGATCAAGGTCGCGGACCTGGCGGAGCTGCCGTGGGTGATGTATCCGAAGGAGTCCGGCGTGGGGATCAATCACGCCATTCTGGGCATGTGCCGGGCGGCGGGCTTTGTGCCGCAAGTGGCGATGGAGGCGGGCGAGGCGGCAACCATTATCGGGCTGGTTGCGGCGGGGATCGGGGTGTCGGTTTTGCCTTCGCCGTTCCAGTCGATGCATCTGGAGGGAGTGGCGTTCCGGCCGCTGGATGATGCGGGGGCGGTCACTTCGCTGCAATTGGCGCAGCGGCGGGGGGATGGCGGGGCGTTGGTGGAGGCGTTTGTGAGGGTGGCACTGGAGGAAAACCGGTAAACCAGTGTCTGACCCACAGGGTCAGACACGCGTGCCCGTCTGGCGCCGGTCCAGATTATCAATCGTAGTCGGCGTCGAGCTCGGAGCCGGCGTAGTTTTCCAGCTCGGTCCACAGCGTCTTCATTGCGAAGCGCCCCGGCAGCTTTTGCAGCACGGTGCAGGTGCGTCGATACAGATCGATGCGATGCAGCAGGACCGGGTGATGTTGCTCGGGTACCGCAGCGACCAGCGCTTGCCAGCCCGCTTCGTAATCCGGCTTGGCCTTGCGCACAGCCTTCACGAAGCGTTCGAACTCCTTCTGGCCGGTGCGGGCGACGATGCGGCCGCCGCCTTCCACCGCGAAGATGATCGCCAGCGCGATCACGCCTTCCGCGTTCAGGTCCGGGTCCTTGATTGCGCCTTCCAGGTTGTGGCGGCGCAGCCAGTTCGCCAGGCGCACCACCGCTTGCACTTCCTGGCGCTGCTTCAACTGCGTCTGGTACTTGGAAGGACCATCCCAGTTGGCGCCGGGCTCGGTGAAGCAGATGTCGAAGAACAGGTCGCGCAGGCGGCGCTGTGCATACGTCGGGTCGTTGTCGTACTCTCCGATCAGCGTATCTTCCGGCATCGCAGCCAGGTCCTTCACCTGGCGGAAGCCCGCCTGGAAGGCCAGCTCAGCGCCCTGCTCCACCAGGTAGTCCAGCGCCAGCTCGTCGGAATCGACGGTCAGCAACTGCTCCAGGCCGAGCGACACGCCGCCGACCGTCAGGTTGACTGCCTTCTGGATGCCGTCCGCAGTGCGGTTGTTGGTGAACTTGTCCGCGACCATGGCCGTGATGCCGCTCAATTCTTCCGCCAGGATGCTGGCCGCATCTTCGCGGTCGTCGCCTGGCAGCAGTTTGATGGCGCGGGTCAGTCGCGGCAGGCTTTCTTTGACGAGTGCGGGCAGCATCAGCCGAAGATCCCCGTACCGATCGAGCGGCGTGCGCGTTCGCGGCCGGTGCCACTGCGAGTGGTCGGCACTTGCTTGCGCAGGCGGTACAGCAGCTCCTTGGTGGAGCGCTGCAGGTGCTCGGGCTCTTCGTCCGGATCGTCGCTGAATTCCGCGTCGGCCAGGTCGGCGCTGTGGCGGAATTCCGGGAACAATTCGAACAGCGCACGGTCCCAGCCGTCTTCATTGGCTTGCGCCAGGGCGACGGCAACGGGAACGATGTCGTTGTCGGACGAAGTCTGGCCGGTCAGGTAGGCACCTTTCGAGATCACTTCGCCCGCAACCTCCAGCACCTCCTTCGGCGCCAGCGAGAACAGGATCGCGAACGCGGTGCAGCCCCAGTCGGTAGCCGACGCTTCTTTCAGCAGTTCGGCACGGCGCTCTTCATCTTCGGTGCCGAAGATCACGCCGTGCATGTGGGCGAACAGCGATTCGGCGATACGCTCAGGATCGTCTTCGATCATGTCGTCCGGCCAGGTGGCGGCGATGTAGGCCAGGCTTTCGGCCCACTGCTTCGGCGGCACCAGCAGGGTCGCCAGCGACATCTTGCCGCCGTCGAAGCCGGACATGTGCAGCGCCGTCACGTGCGGCGGCAGCTCCTGCAGCACTTCGACCACGGCCAGGTCGCCGTGGGTATCCGCTGCTTCGGCAAAGGCGCGCTCGGCGTGCTCCAGGGAGCCCGCCAGAACGAGTTCGGTGACCTGCTTGCGAATGGCTGGCAGATTCTTGTCGGTCATGCTCAATCCTCCTGCTGGTCAAAGATGCCGGTGAAGTCGTCGGTTGCGACATCATCCGCGTAATCGTCTTCATCATCGCCCTCGTCGCCTTCAGCCAGGCGGTCGAGCGAAGTGTCCTCGTCGTCCCACATGCGCGGATGCTTGTGCAGCAGCGCGGTGATGATGGCCTGGCGCGCCAGGTCCGGGTGGTTCTCTTCCAGCGCTTCCAGCAGGCCTTGCGCCTTCGGGCAGGTGGCGGCGCCGAACACGCGGGCCGGATCGCCGTATTCGAAATCCTCGGCGTCGGCAAAAGCTGCCTTCGGGTCGTGGAATTCGATCACGTCCACCAGGGCGAAAGCCATCATGTTCAAATCGTCGATGCCGCCGCCGTTCACGTATTCGGTGCGCAGGGCTTCGACCATCTTCTTGTAATTCTTGTGGTCAGGCGGATCGCCGAGGATGCCCTCGATCTGCCCTTCCAGTTCGCGCGCCTGGTAGGCGAACTCTGGGTGTACTTTTCTCATTTGCTGCTGTCTTTCTGTTGATTCAGGCGGCGGGGATCGTCACGCCGTTGACGCTGAAGATGGAACGCCACTGTTGGTAGGCTTCCGCTTCCGGGTCGATGATGATGCGGTGGTGCACACTCTGGTTGTATTCTTCCCGTTTTTCCGGGTCGGACAACACTTCATAAGCTTTGACGATAGCCTTGAAGCGGGCGTCGGCGCCCGGTTCCTGGTTGCGGTCCGGGTGGAAACGCATGGCCAGGGAACGATAGACCTTCTTGATTTCCTCGTCAGAGGCATTGGGCGCGACACCGAGCACATTATATAAATTTTCCATATTGCAACTCCGGGCCGGTTTTTAAACGCGTAAGGACGAATTATCCTATAAAATGCCCTGTTTACGCTGAATATCACCCTAAAACCGGTAAACCGGGGTCAGACCCAAGGGTCTGACCCTGTCAGCTCAACGGCAAGCGGTCAGGTTTTAGGCTTTTGACTTGCGTCGAAGATCAAAAGCCTGGAAGCATGAGCCCTGGCGCTGGGGCAGACAGGGTCTGACCTACCGTCGGCCCCTGGTTTACCGGTTTTAACGACTAAAACATACATGAGCAACGACAAAACCCACGCCCCAGCGCCGAATTTCCTGCGCAATATCGTTGAAGCCGACCTGGCCTCCGGCGCGCACACCCGCGAAGGCCTGCCGCCGGTCATCACCCGTTTCCCGCCGGAGCCAAACGGCTACCTGCACGTCGGCCACGCCAAGTCCATCTACACCAACTTCGGCCTGGCGCGCGATTTCGGCGGCCGCTGCCACCTGCGTTTCGACGACACCAATCCTGAAAAAGAAGAACAGGAGTACGTCGATTCCATCATCGACAGCGTGCGCTGGCTCGGTTTCGACTGGAACTACAAAGGCCCGGTAGGCGCCGGCGAACACCTGTATTACGCCTCCGACTACTTCGACAAGCTGTATGAAATGGCCGAATACCTGATCAAGGTCGGCAAGGCTTACGTGGACAGCCAGAGCGCCGAGGAAATGAAAAATACCCGCGGCGGTTTCGGCGTCGCCGGCGCCAATTCCCCGTTCCGCAACCGTTCGGTGGAAGAAAACCTGCAGCTGTTCCGCGACATGAAGGCGGGCAAATACAAGGACGGTGAGCACGCACTGCGCGCCAAGATCAGCGAAGACGCGATGTCCTCGCCGAACATGAACATGCGCGACCCGGCGATCTACCGCATCCGCCACGCCCACCACCACCGCACGGGCGACGACTGGTGCATCTACCCGATGTACGACTACACGCACCCGATTTCGGACGCACTGGAAAACATCACCCACTCGATCTGCACCCTGGAATTCCAGGATCACCGCCCGTTCTACGACTGGCTGCTGGAAACCCTGTCCGAGGGTGGCTTCTTCAGGAAGCCGGTGCCGCACCAGTACGAATTCGCACGCCTGAACCTGACCTACATCGTCACCTCCAAGCGCAAGCTGCGCCAGATGGTGGAAGAAGGCATCGTGGACGGCTGGGACGACCCGCGCCTCCCGACCATGGCCGGCATGCGCCGCCGCGGCTTCACCCCGGAGGGCATCCAGCTGATGTGCGAACGCACCGGCGTGACCAAGTCCGACGGCTGGATCGACTTCGGCGTGCTGGAAGGCGCCGTGCGTGAAGACCTGGACCCGAAAGCCCCGCGCGCCATCGCCGTACTGCGCCCGCTGAAGCTGATCGTCGAGAACTTCCCGGAAGGCCAGTCAGTCGAGTGCACCTCGCCGGTCCACCCGCACCACCCTGAGCTGGGTCACCGCACCTTCCCGTTCACCCGCGAACTGTGGATCGAAGAAGAAGACTTCATGGAAGTGCCGGCCAAGGGCTACTTCCGCTTTACCCCTCCGGTCGGCGACCAGCCAGGCGCCCGCGTGCGCCTGAAGTACGGCTTCGTGGCCGAATGCACCGGCTACGACAAGGATGAAAGCGGCAAGGTCACCGCCGTGCGCGTGAAGTACTTCGAAGACTCCAAGTCCGGCACCCCGGGCGCCGACACCTACAAGGTGAAGGGCAACATCACCTGGGTCAGCGCCGAAGCGGCACTGGAAGCGGAAGTGCGCCTGTACGACCGCCTGTTCACCGAAGAGAAACCGGACGCCGGCGGCAAGGACTTCAAGGAGTTCCTCAACCCGAAAGCGCTGGAAATCGTCAACGCCTACCTGGAGCCAGGCCTGAAGGACGCCACCGCCGAGCAGCGCTTCCAGTTCGAGCGCCACGGTTACTTCGTGGCCGACCGCGTGCTGTCGCAGCCAGGCAAGCCGGTGTTCAACCGCATCGTCACACTGAAAGATAGCTGGGCAAAATAACTGACCCGAACTGTGACTAAAAAGCCGCCTTCGGGCGGTTTTTTATTGTTAGTTTGATTTCAATCAAAGTGGTGTTTTTGCAACTTGACCTTGAATAGGAGAAATTCTTATAGTCGCGCAATGACCCGCCTACAGCTCAGCCTGTTTTCTCCGTCCAAACCCTTGTGGTGGCTGGGCATTGCGCTATCGATGGGCGTCGGCCTCGGACTGTTTACGGTTGTCACCCGTTCCGTCGAAAGCGAAGCGCGCACCCGCTTTCATAACCAGGCCCGCAATACGCAGTTCAATATCAATACCAGTATCAAGGCCTATACCGATGTCTTGCGCGCCGCGGCCAGCTACTTCCAGGCCGGCGGCGAAGTCACCAGGCAAACCTTCCACCGCTACGTGCAAGGCCTGGACCTGGAACACAACTACCCGGCCATCGACAACATCAACTTCGCCGAGTACTTCACGGATGAGCAACGTCCGGCGGCGGAAGCCCGCCAGCGCCAGCTCACAGACAACCTCTACCCCGCCTATCGCCTGCACCCTGAAGCGAAACGTCCCGAATACGCGGTGCTGACACTGATCGAGCCGCTCGAAGGCTTCGGCGACCGTTATGGGCTCGATATCGCAGCACGGCCGGGCGTTGCCGGCGCCCTGTTCTCGGCTCGCGACCAGGGCGCCTTGAGCAGTTCCGGCCAGCCCATCCCCTTGCGCAGCGCCCCCAGCCACGTTGGCATGGCAATGCGCATCCCCATTTACCGTAATGGCATGCCGGTCACCAATGTCGCGGAACGCCGCCTGGCTTGCATCGGGTCGGTAGGCCTGGGCTTCAGCGTGCCGCGCCTGGTCGACGCCGCGCTCGGTGAAATGCCGGTGCGCGCTGTGCGCGTTGTCTTGCGCGATAGCAGCAGCATCGGCAGGCCAGCCACCCTGCTGTTCGACAGCCAGCCCAATATGCCAGCCGCCGACGGCAGCCATTTCGTCACCGAGCTGCCGATCCAATTCCACGGCCGCACGTGGCATGCCCAGTTCAGCGTGCCGAAGCGCGCACTGTATTCGAACTTCGATCAATACCTGCCTGCGCTGGCAGGCAGCATGGGCTTCGGTGCCAGCGTGTTGATTTATGCATTGTTTGTCACGCTGGCCTCTTCGCGCCGCCGCGCCGTCAAGCTGGCGCGCGCCATGACGCGCGAGTTGCGCGACAGCCAGGCGCGCCTGCAGCTGTCGCACCATCGCCTGCGCCGTCTGGCCGCGCACGCGGACCACATCAAGGAAGAAGAGCGCAAGCGTATCGCGCGCGAAATCCACGATGACCTGGGCCAGAACCTGCTGGCCCTGCGCATTGAAGCCGATATCCTCGCCACGCGCACTGAAAAAACCCATCCGCGATTGCATGCGCGGGCGCGCGCCACGCTGCATCAGATCGACAATACCATCCGCAGCGTGCGCCAGATCATCAACGATTTGCGGCCAAACGTGCTGGACCTCGGACTGTCGGCGGCTGTGGAATGGCAGATCGCGCAGTTTCGCCTGCGCTCCGGCATAAAGTGCGAATTCACAGAGGACGCGGTGGCCGATCACGGCGTCGACGATCATTGCGCAACCGCGTTCTTCCGCGTGCTGCAGGAATCGCTCAGCAATATCCACCAGCATGCCTCGGCCACGATGGTGCGCGTTGAACTGCACCAGTCGCATGGCATGCTGCGCATGACCATCAGCGACAACGGCATCGGCATCAATACGGCCAGCCGGCACAAGGCCGGTTCTTTCGGCCTGGTCGGCATCGAGGAGCGCATCAGCCTGCTTGGCGGGAACTGCTCGATCAACAGCCTGCCGCACGGCGGCACCACGGTCAGCATTGCTGTCCCTGTCGGCTACCGCGTGGCGCCAGCCGACGATATGCGCCTCAGCGCTTAGGCATTTTTACCACGCGGTAGGATTTTGCCTGCCGCCATTGATCCAAATCAAGCTCCCTTTCCATAGCTCAGCAAAAATGCATTTGTAACATTTAGCGGCGCGACAAGCTATTGATTTGAAAGGAGCATTCCTGTGTTGTTTAATCCGCGCACGCTTGAATTGTTACTTGCATTAGCGGGGGCCATGTCTATACTTGAGCTAGTTGATCTACATCAACACGCGTTCCTAACTCCGAACGCCTCAGATGCCAGGCAGTACAACACCAGCCCCCTAGAACGGCGTCTTCTCTCTCTTCAGTCAGTCTTAAATTCGCTCACCATAAAGGGATGTCACTCATGATTTCTGCTGAAAGCTTCAAGGCGATTGCCGACCTGGACCTCGAACCTATCAAGGTGAAACTGATGCATGTGGAATCTGGCGAAGGCTGGTCGCTGGAAAAGGTTAACGCAATCGAATTCGAATACCGGCGCTTCCTGTACCTGATGAAAATGTTCCCCAACGAGCAGACGGCGCCGCTGATGGACGTGGACATCTTCTGGCACTACCACATCCTCGACACGATGAAGTATTTCATCGACTGCGAAAATGTGTTCGGCTACTACCTGCATCACTTCCCATACATCGGCCTGCGCGGCGAAGATGATGAAGAGGCGCACGAACGCGTGGGCAACCGCATGAAGGAGCTGTATGAAGAAACCTTCGGCGAAGATTATTTCCGCAGTGCGGTTGCTTATTCGGGCCGTGTCGCAACCGAGGCTGCCGCGGATGGCGCCCAGCTTGCGTACTCGGGCCGCGTGGCAGATGAAGATGGCCAGCAGGTGGCCTACTCCGGCCGCGTGGCTGCCGAAGCGGGCGCGCAAGTCGCTTACTCGGGTCGTGTCGCTGCCGAGGCTTCGCCGCAAGTCGCCTATTCGGGCCGTGTGGCTGCCGAAGTCGCGCCGCAGGTAGCTTACTCTGGCCGTGTCGCTGCCGAGGCTTCGCCGCGGGTCGCTTACTCCGGCCGCGTCGCTGCTGAAACCGCGCCGCAAGTGGCTTACTCGGGTCGTGTCGCCGCGAATGCCGCACCACAAGTCGCCTATTCGGGACGGGTCGCCGCCGAAGCGGCGCCAAAGGTCGCTTACTCCGGCCGCGTCGCGGCTGAAACCGCGCCGCAAGTGGCTTACTCGGGCCGGGTCGCTGCCGAGGCTGCACCGAAGGTCGCCTACTCCGGCCGTGTCGCGGTAGCCTACTCAGGCCGCGTGGCAGCTGAAGCGAAGACGGCCTACTCGGGACGCGTGGCAGCGGAAGCGAAGACGGCCTACTCGGGACGCGTGGCGGCTGAAGCGCAAACCGCTTACTCCGGCCGCGTCGCCGCTGAAGCGAAAACCGCCTACTCCGGCCGCGTCAGCGCCGAAGCCCAGGCCGCATCGCAGTCGCTGTTCTACACCGCCCGTCCTCGCCTGGCCGCTGCCTGAGCCCGATCGAGCGCGCAAATGAAAACGGCCGCCACCTGCAAGCAGGTGCGGCCGTTTTTTTACATCCGGGCGACAGCTCAGTGCGCCATCAGTTCGCGCAGTTCGCGAATGCTGAAATCGCTGATTTCATGCATGCGGATCAGGATCGTCGCGCCGATTGGCAGCGTGTTGTGACGGATCTTGCTGATCACCGGTGGAGCAACTTCCAGCGCGCGGGACAGGGCTGCGTCATTTTTCAGTTGCAGCTTTTCGATGATGGCGTCCAGAACGCGGTTCGGATTGTAGGTCGACGATGCAGTAATTTCTTTCAGAGAGCTCATGACTGGGTACTTTTTCAATGTGTTGCGCAGTCGCAACAAAATTATTGGCGGAATTTTCGACAAAGAGCGCCAGAAAAAGCCGTTATTGACGCAATTTTCGGCACACGGACGGTATCATACACCGTTTTATTGCCGTTCGCTTAACGCCGTGAGATTTTGATAGATTGTAGCGCACAAAGCTGTGCTAGGAATTCATCTTGTTTAACAAAAAGACTACTTATGGTCGTTTATTGCTAAAGTAAACGGCAGGCAGAGCCAGGCAAACGCGATCCAGGCCAGTGCGGGGGGAAGGTACATCAGGGCAGCTGGCATGGGAGTGTACTCCGAACGCCAGTCAAGGCGGCGCCTGATTTCCTCGGGTGAAGGCGGGGGCAGGTGGGCGTGGCCGCGCTGGGCCAGGTAAGCACGGACTTGTTCCTTGGTGGGGTGGCTATACATGGCGCCCTCCTTGGCAGACGTTGGCACAAGATAACGCCGGCAGCATCACGGGCGCTTGATGCATCTCAAGGCGGCTGCAATATCCTGGTACTGCAACCGTACCTGCAACTCCTCCTTCAGGCGCCGGTTCGCCAGCCTGCGCGACTCCGACATGAACGACAACAGGGTGGGCGCCACGGCCTGCGCCAGTGCTGCCCGATCCAGGCGCGCAGGGCGCGGCAGGCCGAAATGATCGGCCACCATGTCGAAATAGTCCCCCATTTTGAGTTCCGTGTCATCCACTGCGTGATACACACGGTTACATAATCCTTTACGCAAGGCCGCCAAAACAACACGCGCCAGGTCGTCGGCGTGGATATGGTTGGTGAAAACGTCATCTTCCGGACGCAGCGCGGGCGTTCCCTGCTCCAGGCGCTTGATGGGCAAACGGTCCGCAGCATAGATGCCAGGCACGCGCAGGATTACCAGTCGCCCTTGCGCGCGGCACGCCCAGGCCCGCAACACCTGCTCCGCATCAACCCGCCGCAGCGCCCGCGCATTGCGAGGCGCAACGGTCTGGGTTTCGTCAGCCCAGCGCCCGCCCAGGTCGCCGTACACGCCGGTGGTGCTCACATAAACCACTTGCGCCCGGTCAGGTAAAATGGCAGTCACATTGCGGGTGCGCCGATCCAGCACACCCTCGCCCGGCGGTGGAGCCAGGTGCACGATCTGGTGCGCCAGCCCGGCCAGGCGACGCAGCGAATCGGGCTGGTCCAGGTCGGCCAGCAAGGGAACGGCGCCCGCCGCACGCAATTCGGCAAAACGCTCGCGCTGGCTGGTCACGGCAAATACACGGTAATGCGCGCGCACCAAAGGCAGCAGACGCATGCCCACATCGCCGCAACCGATGACCAGCAGGCGCGGCTTGTTGAATTTTTTACTGTTTTCCATTTTTAAGATTGTATGTCTTTCCAAATAACTGTTCAGCCTAGCGGCCACCAATTCACCTGCGAAGACGATGAAACCGTTCTGGCCGCAGCCATGCGCGCTGGCGTCGGCCTGCCCTACGGTTGCAAGAACGGCGCCTGCAGCTCCTGCAAAGGCAAGGTGGTGTCGGGCTCCGTCAGCCACAAGGCGCACCAGCGCCGCGCCCTGAGCGAGGAAGAAGAAGCGGCCGGCATGTCCCTGTTCTGCTGTGCGATTCCCCATTCCGACCTGGTGCTGCAAGCGCGCGAAGTGGTCGGCAGCGGCGAATTCCCGATCAAGAAAATGCCGACACGCGTCAACTCGCTGGAGAAAATGGCGCCGGACGTGATGGTGCTGACGCTGCAGCTGCCTGCCAACGAAACCTTCCAGTACAAAGCCGGCCAGTACCTCGAATTCCTGCTGCGCGACGGCAAGCGCCGCGCCTACTCGATTGCCACCGCACCGGAAGGCGGCGCGATCACCTTGCACATCCGCCACATGCCGGGCGGCCTGTTCACCGACCAGGTATTCAGCACCATGAAGGAGCGCGATATCCTGCGCTTCGAAGGCCCGCTGGGCACCTTCTTCGTGCGCGACGATTCCGTCAAGCCGATGGTGCTGCTGGCCTCGGGCACCGGCTTCGCGCCGATCAAGGCCATTGTCGAACATGAACGCGCCAGCGGCTCCAAGCGCCCGATGACGCTGTACTGGGGCGGCCGCCGCCCTCAAGACCTGTACATGGACGCGCTGTGCCGCCAATGGGCGGAAGAACTGTCCCACTTCAACTACGTGCCGGTGGTTTCCGACGCACTACCGGAAGAAAACTGGAGCGGCCGCACCGGCTTCGTTCACCAGGCCGTGATCGACGACCTGCCGGACATGTCGGGCTACCAGGTCTACGCCTGCGGCGCCCCGATCGTGGTTGAATCGGCCAAACGCGATTTCGTCAAGGACTGCAAGCTGCCGGAAGACGAGTTCTTTGCAGACGCGTTCACGTCCGAAGCGGATCTCCAGCAACCTTAAGATTTCCCCCGCGCTGCGTGCCGTGGGGCGCGCAGCGCTCCACGGCTCCCCAAGCACGCAAACGTATGTCATCCAACGGCTTCTCCGTCCTCCGTCACCGCAACTTCGCCTTTTACCTGTCAGCTCGCCTGCTCGGCACCATCGCCGTTCAAATGCAGAACGTCGCCATCGGCTGGCAAGTCTATGCACAGACCAAGAACCTGTACTACCTCGGCATGATCGGCCTGGCGCAATTCGCGCCTTTCCTGCTGCTGATCCTGTACGCCGGCCATGCCGCCGACCGCTACAACCGCCGCAACATCATTGCCACCTGCCTCGGCGCGCAACTGGTGTGCGGACTGGCGCTGCTGGGCTACACGCACAGCGGCTTCGAATCCGTCTGGCCCATCTTTGCGGTGCTGGTCCTGTACGGCAGCGCGCGCGCCTTCTCGAGCCCCGCCGGCCAGGCCGTACTGGTCAACATGGTCCCCACCGAAGACTTCAGCCGCGCAGTGGCCCTGAACAGTTCGACCTTCCAGGTCGCCGTGATCCTCGGCCCGACGCTGGGCGGCCTGCTCTACGTGAATGGCCCGGCCACGGTGTACGCCGTCACTTCCGTCATGCTGCTGATGGCCGTGGTGCTGATGTGCCTGACCCGTCCCGCCCCGCAGGCCACGCGCAAGGAGCCGGCCACCTGGCACAGCGTGCTGGAAGGGCTGCGCTTCGTCTGGTCGCGCCCCATCATGCTGGGGGCAATTTCGCTCGACCTGTTCGCCGTGCTGTTTGGCGGCGTCACGGCGCTACTGCCGGCACTGGCGCACGATGTGCTGCACATCGGCCCCTCCGGCCTTGGCCTGTTGCGCACCGCGCCCGGTGCTGGCGCCGCACTGTGCTCGATTTCACTGGCTTTCTGGCCGATTACCCGTCGCGTCGGCATCTGGATGTTCGGTGGCGTCGCCGTGTACGGCATTTGCACCGTGATCCTCGGCACCACCTCCAGCTTCACTCTCGCCCTGGCCTGCCTGTTGCTGCTGGGCGCCGGCGACATGATCAGCGTCTACGTCCGCCATTTGCTGGTGCAGTTCGAAACGCCCGATGAAATCCGTGGCCGGGTCAGCGCCGTGAACGCAGTGTTCATCGGCGCTTCCAACGAACTCGGTGAATTCGAATCCGGCGTCACTGCCGGCTGGCTGGGACTCACGCGCGCCGTGATCTTCGGCGGCGTCGCCACGCTGGCCGTGACGGGCATCTGGGCCTGGCGCTTCCCTGTCCTGTCGCGCATGGACCGCTTCCCCCATCACGACAAGTAGTAAGATTGGCCGCATGCGCTACCACATCGTTCGCAGCCGCCCGCACCTGAGCGCCGCCATCGCAGTCGGCGCCCTGGCGGGGGTGTTCCTGCCTTCGCACTGGAAACCGCTGGTGCGCGTGCTGTCTGCTTGGGACATCGCGGTCTGGATGTACCTGTTCACAGTTGGCTGGATGATGATGCGCGCCGACCACCGCGAGGTGAAGCGCATCGCCGCACGCCAGGATGAACGCGCAGCAACCATCCTGGCCAGCCTGGTGGTGGCTACGGTCGCCAGCATGATCGCCATCAGCAGCGAACTGGCCAGCCTGCGCGACATGCCCGCCAATGAGCGCGGGCTGCATTACGCCTTTGTGGTGGTGACGCTGGTAGGCTCGTGGTTCCTGGTCGGCACCTTGTTCTGCTTCCATTACGCCCACCTGTATTACAACGGCGAGGGGCGCCAGCGCCCCCTGTCATTCCCCGGCGGCGAGACCCAGCCCGATTACTGGGATTTCCTGTATTTCTCCTTCACGATTGCGGTCGCCGCGCAGACTTCGGACGTGTCGGTGCAAGCGCCCGCCATGCGCAAACTGGTGCTGGGCCAGTCTGTGCTGAGCTTCTTCTTCAATCTTCTTATCCTGGGTTTATTTGTGAATATGGCGGCTTCGCTGATGTAGGCGTATGATGAAATCGCGTGGCAACACGTTTTGGTTAACAAACGGGAGCAGCATATGCAAATCAGTGTGAACACCGACAAAACCATCGAACGTACTGCAGGCCTGGAAGACCATGTGAAAGAAGTGGTCAAGACTGCACTCAACCGGTTCGGCGAGCACATCGGACGCGTCGACGTCCACCTCAGCGAAGGCAATGCACAGAAGTCCTCCGACGGAGATATCCGCTGCATGATCGAGGCGCGCGTCAACGGCTACCAGCCGATTGCCGTCACCGACCACGACGCAACCCTGCATCAATCCATCAACGGCGCAGCAGACAAGCTGCAACGAGCCATCGACAGCGCGTTGGGCCGCCTGAACGATAGCAAACGCCACACGTCCCAGCACGACTTCGAAGAGGCTGAAGAGTAATTCCTAGTCCGCGGCGGCCAGGCCTTTCAGGTATCGGATACCTTGCAGGGCACGGCTGCCGTACCAGGACATCATTTCCCCATCGACCAACTGCACCGGCTTGCCGATCTGGCGCTCCAGTGCGTCCACGTGTTCTTCCGTAAAGCGGTAAGGCTCGGACGAGAGCAGCACCTGGTCCACGTCATGCCCCAGCGCATCGCTCCATTGGAAGCTTGGATAGCGCACGTCGCCGATCCCGGGAACCGACCAGCCGATCAGCGCCAGCATGCGGGCGATATAGGTATCGCGCGAGACTGTCATCCACGGATCCTTCCAGATGCAGTACAGCACGCGCTGCGGGCGGCCTTTTCGCATTAGCGCCAGTTCGCGTTCGAACTCGCCGCACCAGGCCTCCGCGCGCTCCCGCGCACAGAACACGCCTCCCATCAGCTGCACCAGTGCCAGGTTATCGCGCGGCTCGATCGGATGCGTGACCACGATATTCGGCACAAATTCCGCAAGCTTGTCGACGGTAGGCTTTTCGTTTTCGTCGATGTTCACCACCAGGTGGGTCGGCGCCAGTTTGCGGATCTTTTCGATGTTGACGTCCTTGGTGCCGCCGACCTTCGGGATATTGCGCACCACGTCCGCCGGATGGATGCAGAAACCCGTTCGGCCCACCAGTTGCGGCGCCAAGCCCAGGTCGCAGAGAAGCTCGGTAATCGAAGGCACCAGCGAAACGATGCGCGCGTTTGGAGCGGCCGCATGTTGCTGGCCCAGGATGTCGGTAAAAGTCATGGCCGATATTGAACCACACTTAGGCTATCATTAACACCTGTTGATACCGCAGTAAGAAAGTTCATCTTGAAACCGATTGGCACCTTCGGCACTTCCGCTTACCAGATCCAGGCCTTGCAACTATTCCGCGGCGCCGACAGCCTGCGCATCGCACCATTGTTGAAGGACTGCCCGATCGTGCAGGTCGAACAAGGCGAAATGGTCTCTGACCCGCAGCGCGCCCGCCTGTACATCGTACTGCGCGGCGCCTTATCGGTGGCGGCCGATATGAGTACCGGTATGTCCGACGGCACCATCAGCAAAGTCCTGCCCGGCGAGAGCGTCGGCGAACAGGCCGTGCTCGACGAAGAAGCCAACCAGGCCGCGATTACCGCGCTGGAGCAAAGCGAACTGCTGGTAATCGAATCGGAACTGGCGTGGGAACTGATCGACGCCGCCAACGGCGTAGCGCGCAATCTATTACGCCTGCTTTCCTTCCGCATCCGCGCCGCCAACGCGCAGATGCGCAAGCGCCAAAAACTTGGCGAGTTCTATCGCCAGCTCTCGATGGTGGACGGCCTGACCGGCCTGTATAACCGCGCCTGGCTGAACGACTTCCTGCCGCAACTGGTCGCCAGCGCCCAGGGCACCGGCCAGCCGCTGTCGCTGATCATGCTCGACATCGACCACTTCAAGAAATTCAACGACAGCCACGGCCACCTGCAAGGCGACGAAGCCCTGCGCACCGCAGCGCAAGTGCTGACCAGCGCCTTGCGACCGACCGACTTTGCGGTGCGCTACGGAGGCGAAGAAATGCTGGTGGTGCTGCCCGAGACGAACGTGCAGGTGGCCGAAACCGTCGCCGGCCGCCTGTGCCAGCGCATGCGCGACGCGATAGTCTTCAGCGACATGCGCCTGCCGCTGCCGCACATCACCAGTTCCTTCGGCGTCGCAGCACTGGGTTCCGGCCAGGACGAAACCGCCCTCATCGCCGCCGCCGATGCGGCCCTCTACCGCGCCAAGGATTCCGGCCGCAACCGCGTTGAAGTCGCAAAATAGAGTCGGGGACAGGTCTGGCTTCTCGAGGAACGTTGCGCTTCGCGTAATGGCGGATGGCCAGACCTGACCCCGACTTTTATTACGCAATCTGGCCGCTCTGCGATTCGTCGGTGGAGGAAACTTGCCTTTGATTCGAAACAAAGGCATCCAGGCCTTTCTGCACCAGCTCGTAGGTCTTGTCGATGTTGGAGGCAATGTCGCCGCCCAGCACCTTCAGGCCTTTCAGGATATCGCGGGCTTCCTTGAAGCCTTGTTCAATGCCGCCCTTGATCGTGTCCATGAAGCGATTCAGGGCGTCATCCCCCTCCAGCTCGGAGTGCTGTTGCTGGAAAGCGCTGAAGAAGGCGGTCGATAGCGATACAATGCGCCCCGCCGTGCCTTCCGGCGAGTTGTCCTGCCCGGTAGCGTTCTGGATCGCATCCGGCCCGAAATCGGCCTCAAGCTGCTCGTTGATCGAGGTAATTGCCGATTTGTAGACCAGCGCCAGCGGATCATTTTCGGAATTCAGCGAAACCGAGGCCGATTCCTGCAGGATCGACACGTTCAGTTGCATCTTGGCGCGGGTGGACGCCGAAATGGCCGTGTCGTTGCTCGCGGCGGCGGGCGTGGCACGGGTATTGACGGAAATGGTATTTGACACAGCAGTCCTCCTTGCCTCAGCATTCGATAACGAGAACCAACATTTGCACCATGAGTAACCATACCTTCCTGTGGCATGACTACGAAACTTTCGGCGCCGTGCCACGCCGCGATCGCCCAGCCCAGTTTGCTGCAATTCGTACCGACGCAGAGCTGAACGAAATCGGCGAGCCGATCATGCTGTTCTGCCAACCAGCCAACGACTACCTGCCTGACCCGGTCGCCTGCCTGATTACCGGCATTACCCCACAGCAAGCTTTACAGCAGGGGGTGCCGGAACACAAGTTTGCGGCAACCGTCGAGAAGGCTTTTTCGGAGCCTGGCACCATAGGCGTAGGCTACAACACTATCCGCTTTGACGATGAAGTGACGCGCTTCTTGTTCTGGCGTAACCTGATCGATCCCTACGCTCGCGAGTGGCAAAACCAGTGCGGGCGCTGGGATTTGCTGGATGTGGTGCGGATGACCTATGCGTTGCGCCCCGAAGGTATTGAGTGGCCCCTTAATGATAGCGGCAAACCGAGCTTCAAGCTTGAGCATTTGACCAAGGCCAATGGCCTGGTGCACGAAGCCGCGCACGATGCATTGTCCGACGTGCGCGCGACCATTGCCCTGGCCCGCCTGATCCGCCAGAAGCATCCGAAGCTGTTCGATTTTTGCCTGGCCTTGCACAAGAAGGATCGCGTGTCCGAGGAGATCGGGCTGCACCTGGCGCGCGAGTTGCGCCAGCCGTTCCTGCACGTGTCGGGCATGTTCCCGGCGGAGCGCGGCTGCCTTGCGCTGGTGTGGCCATTGGCGCCGCATCCATCCAACAAGAATGAGCTGCTGGTGTGGGATTGCACTTATGACCCGCAGGAGCTGTTTGCGCTGGATGCGGAGACGATCCGCATCCGCATGTTTACCCGCGCCGACGCCATGCCGGAGGGGATGACGCGCCTGCCGATCAAGAGCATCCACCTGAACAAGTCGCCGATGCTGGTGTCGAACCTGAAGACGCTGCGGCCGGAACTGGCCGAGCGCTGGGGCCTGGACCTGGAGGCGGCGCGTGCCCATGCTGCGCGTGCTGCAGCAGGGCCGGACATGTCGGCCATCTGGGAACAGGTGTTCTGGCGCCCTGTCGGCGAGCCGGCGGATGTCGATGAGGATTTGTATGGCGGCTTCGTCAGCAATGGCGACAAGCGCTTGCTGGAGTCCTTGCGGCGCGAGCATCCGGCCAAGCTGGCGTCGGCGTCACCGCATTTCCAGGATGACCGGTTGGGCGAACTGTTCTTCCGCTATCGTGCGCGCAATTTCCCCCAGACCTTGTCCGAGGAGGAGCATGAGCATTGGGAACAGCATCGTGCGGCGCGCTTGTTTGACGGCGCTGGCGGGGCCAGGACGGTCGACGAGTTGTTCTCGGAGCTGGATCGCCTGGGGGCGGAGGCCGATGAGCGTGGGCAGGAAGTGCTGGCTGCCTTGTATGACTATGTCGAAATGATTGTGCCGGAACGCTACTAACACCGGCAAACCAGGGTCAGACCCAAGAGTCTGACCCGATTGGCCGAAGTCACAGGCCTCAGCTTAGGCGGGTCTGACCCTTGGGTCAGACCCGGACTTACCGGTTTTAAGCGCGGTGCGCATTGATCGCGTCGCGCGTCTCCAGCGCCACGCGGCGTGCCGCAGCCGCGAAATCTTCCGCTCCTTGCGGAGCCGCATACAAAATCGCACGCGACGAATTGATCATCATGCCGGTACCGTTGTAAGTACGGCCCGCCTTGACGGTGGCCTGAATATCCCCGCCCTGCGCACCAATCCCCGGCACCAGCAGCGGCATATCGCCTACAATCCCGCGCACCTGCGCCAGCTCCTCCGGGAAGGTAGCCCCCACTACCAGCGCGCACTGGCCGTTGGCGTTCCACTTCTCCGCCACCAGCTTGGCGACGTGCTGGTACAGCGGCTTGCCGTCCACCTTCAGGAACTGCAGGTCCGAGCCGCCCGCATTCGAGGTCCGGCACAGGATGATCACGCCACGGTCGCTCCACTCCATGTAAGGCTCAACGGAGTCGAACCCCATATACGGATTGACGGTCACCGCATCCGCACCATAGCGGTCGAATGCTTCGCGCGCATACTGCTTGGCGGTGGCGCCGATGTCGCCGCGCTTGGCGTCGAGGATCAACGGAATGTGCGGATAGTTTTCCTTGGCATAAGCGCAGATTTTTTCAAGCTGGTCTTCCGCGCCCATTGCCGCGAAATAGGCAATCTGCGGCTTGAACGAACATGCCAGGTCGGCAGTGGCATCGATCATCTCAATACAGAACTGGACAATGCCTTGCGGATTGTTCTGGAATTGCGCAGGCAGGCGCGCCATATCCGGGTCCAGGCCAACGCACAGCAGGGAATCGTTGGCTGCCCAGGCAGCGGATAATTTTTCGATAAATGTCACAGCGGGCCTCTTTATTCTTTGCGTTGCAAACCCTACATTATAACGGGCCGGGTATGTGCACTGCCGCACATGGCCGCCGGCCAATTGCGTGTATATTTCGATAATACGTTCCAAGGAGCGAATGATGCGAAACTTTTTGGCAATGGGTGCGCTGGCAACGGTTTTGCTGTCCGGCTGCGGTTACAACGAGTTCCAGGCCAAGGACGAAGCGGTCAAGGCCCAATGGGGTGAGGTGGTCAACCAGTACCAGCGGCGGGCCGACCTGATCCCGAACCTGGTGAACACGGTGAAGGGCTATGCCTCGCACGAGCGCGAAACGCTGGAGGCGGTGACCCGGGCCCGTGCTTCGGCCACCAGTGTGCAGGTGACGCCGGAAGTACTGAATAATCCGGGAGCCCTGCAGAAATTCCAGCAGGCCCAGGGTGAGTTGACCAATGCCCTGTCGCGGCTGATGGTGGTGGCTGAAAAATACCCTGAGCTGAAGGCCGATGCCAGTTTCCGCGACCTTCAATCGCAGCTCGAAGGCACGGAGAACCGCATCACCGTGGCACGCCAGCGCTATATCGCCTCGGTGCAGGACTTCAACGTCCTGGCACGGCGCTTCCCGACCAACCTGACGGCCAAGATGTTCGGCTACGACGTGAAGCCCAGCTTCACCGTCGAGAACGAAAAATCCATTTCAACTGCTCCCACGGTGGACTTCAACAAGAAGTAAGGAGTCGCAATGGCGACTACACCTCGGCATACCCGCGGCGGCGGCAAGGCTTCCAGCCGCGATGAGGATCGGTTGAGCGATCCGCTCATCGATCGCGACCTGGCGCGGCGTACTGGCGGGCTGGCGGAGCATGCGCGGCGCTGGACCATCTTGCCTGGCTCGCCGTGGCTGAGGGTGGTGATCGGGCTGGCGATCATGGCGCTGCTTGCGCTTGTCGTCACCGGCGCACAGGCGGCCGATGGCTTCGTCGCCGTGCCGGCGCATGCAGCCCGTGTTACTGACCAGGCGGGCATGTTGACCGCCCAGCAACGCTCGTCCCTCGATGGGGTGTTGGCCGATTATGAGCGCAAGACGGGCAGCCAGATTGCCATCCTGCTGGTGTCGTCCACGGCGCCGGAGGCGATCGAGCAGTACAGCATTCGCGTGGCAGAGGCGTGGAAGCTGGGACGCAAGGGCGTTGATGATGGTGTGCTGCTGGTAGTGGCCAAGGATAATCCGCCTTCGCTGCGCAGGCTGAGGATTGAGGCTGGCCGCGGGGTCCAGGGGACGCTGACGGATGCCCAATCCAAGCGCGTCCTGCAGGATGTGATAGCGCCGCATTTTCGACAAGGGGATTTTTACGGTGGGCTGGCGGCCGGCGTGAGCTCGATCGCGACCTTGCTTGATAAGGAGCACTTCCCTGCCCCGGCTGGAGGACAGCGCACCGCATCGGGATCGGCGCCAGGAGCTACGGTGGGCGGCACGCAGCAAGGCTCGGCGGCAGGCGGTGCGGCAACTGGAAACGCTGGAGTGGCCGGCATGGCAGCAGCGGCGGGGGCTGGCGGCATTCCCGGTGGCGGATCGGGCTTGGCGCGCGGCGCAGCAGATACCGGCGGCGGCGATGCCCGGTCGCCAGTCGGCCCGGATGACGGTACGGGCCATGCTGGCCGCCGCGGTGCGGACAATGGCGATAGCGGCCGTGGCGCGCGCGATGGCGGCGGCTGGTCGGCCGGCTGGCTCTTGCCCCTGTTGCTGTTTGGCGTTTTCGTCATCCTGCCGATGATGCGCGGCGGCTCGCGCCGGGGGTTGCGGCGCGGCGGCTGGGGTTCGGACGCAACAGGCGTGCTGATCGGCGCCGCGCTGGGCAATGCCCTGAGTGCCGCGGCAAGCCGTAGCGGCGGCGGAAGCTGGGGCGGTAGCGGCGATTTCGGCGGCGGCTTCAGCGGCGGCGGCGGCAGCTTCGATGGCGGCGGCGCCTCGGGAGATTGGTGATGACAACCCAAGCTACAAGTTTCTTCGGCCGCTGCAAGCGCGCCTGGCGGCATATGACTAGCGGCACAAGCGCCGGCAAGCGCGCCTTCCCACCAGCCACGCTGCAAGCGATCGAACAAGCCATCACGCAAGGCGAACAACGCCATCGCGCCGAAGTGCGCCTGATCGTGGAACCGGGCCTGGATGCCCGTTCGGCTTTCAACAACGTCAGCAACCGCCAGCGCGCCAGCGCCCTGTTCGCGCAATACGGCGTCTGGGATACCGAGGAAAACTGCGGAGTCCTCATCTACATCAACCTCGCTGCGCGCGAAGTGGATATCGTGGCCGACCGCCATGTCGGCAGACTGGTTGCCGACACCGAATGGCAAACCATCTGCCGCACCATGACCACCGGCTTCGCCCAGGGCGATTACCACGCCCCCACTCTTTCGGCACTGGAGCAGCTCAACACACTGTTGGCACGCCACTATCCCGCCGACGGCACACGCCCCAACCAACTGCCCAACGACGCGGTCATCCTCTAAAATAAGCTTCCTAACCGAACCGCGGAAGCACTATGAAATTAACGAATAAAGTAGCCATCGTCACCGGCGCAACCCAGGGCATCGGCCTGGCCTGCGCCCAGCGCCTCATTACCGAAGGGGCCAAGGTCATGCTGGTGGACATCAAGCCGGAAGGGGCCCAGGCTGCCGAAGCGCTGGGCGACCAGGCGCGCTTCTTCACCGCTGACGTCAGCCAGAAAGCCGACGTGGACGCGCTGGTCGCTGCCACCCTGGCTGCCTTCGGCCGCATCGACATCCTGGTCAACAACGCCGGCGTGACCCACAAATGCAGCTTCCTCGACCTGGCAGAAGCCGATTTCGACCGCGTGCTTGGCATTAACCTGAAATCCATGTTCCTGTGCGGCCAGGCAGTGGCACGCGAAATGGTCAAGCAGCAGAGCGGCTGCATTATCAATATGTCAAGCGTGAACTCGGAACTGGCAATCCCGGACCAGGTGCCTTACGTGGTCTCCAAAGGCGGCGTGAACCAGTTGACCAAAGTCATGTCGCTGAGCCTTGCGCCCTATGGCATCCGTGTCAACGGCATTGGCCCCGGCACCATCCTGACCGAACTGGCAAAACAGGCGGTCCTGGCCAGCCCGGAAGCAAAACGCACCATTTTGTCGCGCACTCCTTTGGGGCGTTGCGGTGAGCCGGAAGAGGTCGCTTCGATATGCGCTTTCCTCGCTAGCGACGATGCCAGCTACATGACTGGACAGACGCTTTTCGTTGATGGTGGCCGCATGGCGCTGAACTACGTTGTACCAGTAAAAGATTAGTTATACAAAATCTGAATAACGATTATCGAAAACAAAAATTGGACTAATATGTGGCGGCGCACCATAATTGCACATGTCTCCACTATTCTCCTCCAAGAAAATAGTTTAAGCCCGCTTTAACCAGCGGGCTTTTTTTTTGTTCTTACGGATCACGGAACGACACCCGGCTCCTTCAAGGCTCACCTCTTGGCTTCGAGTTTCATGCATCTTTGCAGCGCGGTTTTGCCGGGCCCTGCGAATCCCGGCTACACTGATCAGACCTGCCAATCCTGGAGAACGCGGTGGCCACCCTGCTGGATAGGATGAAACTATGGCAACGCTTTGTAGTGCTGGGCATCATTGCCGTGGTGCTGGTCGCGCCACCGTTCTACTTGTTCTTATCGGAAAACAGCCGCAGCCTCCACTTTTCCGCCGTCGAGCAGACCGGTCTCAAACCGGGCGCCCAGGCGCTCGACCTGCTGCAAAGCATCCAGCAGCACCGTGGCCTGTCGGCAGCCTTCGTCGGCGCCGGCCAGCTCGCCAGTGAACGCAGCGCCAAGGAGGCCGAAGTCAACCGCCTGCTGCTTGGCATGTCATCCATGCTGGCCGAAGGCGATGGCCAGGACCGCAAAATGTTCGCCCGCATCCGCGACGAGTGGAGCGCCCTGGCACGCGATGTCAGCGCGCGCAGCCTGGCCACGGTGGAGAGCTACCAGCGCCATACCGCCCTGTGCGAATTCACCCTGCTCTTCATCGAACAGCTGGCCGACCAGTCCGGCCTCTCGCTCGATCCCGACGCCGACTCCTACTACCTGATGCGCGCCACGTATTTCGACCTGCCGCGCGTGGCCGAAGACCTGGGACAGATGCGTGCCCGCGGCGCCGGCTTCCTGGCCACCCGCAAGATCGACATCGAAGGCCGCGCCATCATGTACGGCCTGCTCAGCAAGGCGCGCCATTCCAGCGCCGGCATGCAGCGCACCATGGGCAAGGCTTATGCCGCCAATCCTGTTCTGATGCAGAAGCTGGACATTGCCGTCACCGCCGCTGCCGCTGCCGCCGCCGAAGTGACGGAACTGGCGCGCACCCGCATCGTCATGGCCAATACGCTGGACTACGCCGCGCCGGATTACATCGCCGCCACCACGCGCGCCATCGACCAGCAATTCAGCGCAAACGATACCGCCTTCGCCCTGCTGTCGGCCCACATCGAACAGCGTTTGCATGAGCAAAACAAGACCCGCCAATTGCTCACCGGCGGCATCATCGCCATTGCCACGCTGGCGATCCTGGTCGGCTACGCGATCAGCCACCACCTGATTTACCAGATCGGCGGCGAGCCATCGGAGGTATGCCAGGTATTGCAGCAAGTCGCACAGGGCGACCTGAGGCAGCGCATGCAGTTGCGTCGGGACGACCGCCGCAGCCTGGCCTATATGGTGCAGGACATGGCACAGCGCCTGCACGCCACCGTGACCAGCGTGCGCCAGTCGGCTGATACGCTGGCCAATGCGGCAGCACAGGCCAGCGCCACGGCGCAAGCCCTGAGCACCAGTTCCACCGAGCAGGCAGCCAGCGTGGAACAGACCAGCGCTTCAATCGAAGAAATGAGCGCGTCGATTTTCCAGAACCATGAGAACTCGCGCGTGACGGACGAGATGGCGGCACGCGTGGCCGGCTACGCGGATGAAGGCGGCGACGCCGTGGCGCGCACCGTGACGGCGATGCAGCAGATCGCCAGGGAAATCGCCATCATCGACGATATCGCCTACCAGACCAACCTGCTGGCGCTGAATGCCGCCATCGAAGCCGCCCGCGCCGGTGAACATGGACGGGGCTTCGCCGTGGTGGCAGCGGAAGTGCGCAAGCTGGCCGAGCGCAGCCAGGCCGCTGCGCAGGAGATCAGCGGCGTGGCGCAGGACAGCGTGGCCGTGGCCAACCTTGCCGGCAAGCTGCTGAAGGAAATCGTGCCCGGCATCCGCAAGACTTCCGAGCTGGTGCAAGAGATCAACGCGGCCTCGCGCGAACAAAGCAGCGGCGCCAGCCAGATCAGCGAAGCGATCAACCAGCTCAGCGAAACCACCCAGCGCAATGCCGCCGCCGCCGAACAGCTTGCGGCCACTGCGGAAGAACTGGCGGGCCAGGCCGACATCCTGCTCGACGCTGTGGCTTTCTTTAAAGTTTGAACGAAGCTTGATTTATGTCATGGTGCTGTCACAGCCATTCCTTATAATGGACACATCTGCTGCACACGCAATCGATATGCGTGGCACCAGAAGGTGCGCCGGCCTTGTGCCGGCGCAACCGCTTCCGTGGTATCTTCCCACCCATGCAAAAATTCCTGACCCTGCTGTTCCTCAGCGACGCCCACGCACGCTTGCGTTTCTGGGGCGCCATTACCCTCTTTGTACTTAACTGCATCATCGGATCGATTCCCGGCGCCCGTGCCGAAGCGGCGGAATATGCCAGCGGCCTGGTGCTGCACAGCTTCGGCTATTCGGTACTGGCTTTCATGCTGTTCACCGGCTGCCAGGGCGAGCCGGCGCAGCGCGCACTGAAGGCGGTGTTTGGCATCGCCGCCATGGGCGCCATCGATGAATTCGTTCAATCCTTCTTCCCCTACCGCCACGGCTCGGTGGATGACTGGCTGGTCGACATGTCGGCCGCCATCATCGCATCGACGCTGATGTGGGCCTTGTGGAGCTTGCGCAAGCGCCCTGCCGCTTGACGTGCGTCGGCCGTTGACGGAACGGCGTACACTTCCCCGGCGAGCAGACCTTACGTGGGCTTCTTATGGAGGATGTATGAAACTTTCCGTAATCATGCTGGTGAGCCTGGCCCTGGCGGGCTGCGCCCATGACAGCAGCAAGAAAACCGCCAGCATGGATCAGGACACCAGCACCTCGACGGCCAGCGCTTCGGAAGGAAGCCCGCTTGCCGGCAATTGGGATGGCGTGGTGCAATCGATCGACCCGGCAGGTTCGATGTCGGCAGGCGGTGCAGTTGGCGCAGCAGCGGCCGGCAGCGGCAGCGGTTACCGCATCACCGTGAAAAAGGCTGACGGCTCCATCGAGACCGTGAATGTGGACAGCATGCCCAGCTATCGCGTGGGCGACAATGTCCGCTATTCGAACGGCTCGCTGAGCACCAGCCCGAAATATTAGTAGACCTTTTCGACCTGGTAGCCGTGCTGGCGCAGCAAGGCCGGCACGCCTTTGTCGCCAACCAGGTGCAACAGGCCGATGCCGATGAAGGCATCGCCTTTGCGCATGATCGCTTCAATATTGGCTGCCATTTCCGGATTGCGCTTGCCCAGCAAGGTGCGATCCATGAAGCGGGCGGACACCGTGTCGCCCGTGGTCAACTCCCGCGTCAGCGCCGCGATGCGGGAAGCATCGGCTGCGCCCCATGCGTCCACCAGGCCTGCCGATTTGCGCAGCGCTGCCCCGCTGTCGATATCGGCGATGTTTTCCAGCAGGTAGGATTCCTGCTGCGCATCGCTCAGTGAGCCGAACAGGCCAAGCTGGTAATCGGCGGTTTCCAGTTCCTGCAGCGGCTTCTTTTGCCGCGTGGCGTTGCTGAGCAAATAGCCTTCCACGCCCAGGCCGCGGTTGAAGCCGCCCTTTTCGATCTCCTGTCCTACCAGGATATTCGCCACCACCCAAGGGCGGTAATGCTCGACGCTGGACAGCGGCAGCTTGACCTTGTCCAGCGCGAGCTGCAGCCTGGCCAGGGCGGCGGGCGACAAGTGGTCGCGAATGGTTTGCCCGGCCGGGTACTGGCCATGCCGTTCCAGGGCGCGATAATAAGGGCCGCTGGCCCGCACGTCGAGTTCCAGCACCAGCGAACTGGACTTGGCCAGCGCTTCCGTGACTTCAGGCTCTAAAGGGAAGAAATCCTGCTTGCCCACGTGGATGGTGCCGAACAGGTAAGAAGTTTTGCCTTCGTGATGCACGCGGTACAGCGTGCCGCGGCGCGGCACGTCGTTGACCTGGATGGCATCGGCAGGCGCGGCGGAATTCGCCGGCGGGATACTCATATCCATGGTGTGTGCCGACAGGGAAAATGACAATGCAGTCAGGAAGACAAGCTTGCGGAACATGGCATCTTTTCATGGGATGCCTGTAGCGCAGCCAGGCATGGGCTGAAGGCTTCCGGTGCGAAAGCCTTGTTGCCCATGGTAAGGTCATTTGCTGCCGTAAAGCAATACTCGTTTCGCCAACAATGTCGAGATTTACTTCGCCAACTCGACCAGGACGGCGGTGTACATTTCCAGGTTGAGAAGTAATTGCTTTTCCGTTATGAACTCATGTTCCGAGTGGCCGGTATAGACTTTGCCCGGCATGGTCGGGCCGAAGCTCACTGCACGCGGGAACAGGCGCGAGTTGGTGCCTCCGCCAATGGCGATCGGCTGGGGATCCTTGATGCCGGTGTAGTGCGAGAACACCTTCATCAGGGTTGGCAATTGCGGCGCCGTGTCCTGCACCCACGGCTCGCCGATCTGCGCGGCCAGGGTCGCGCGCGGCTGGTTTTCCGCCTTCCAGGCGTCAAAGGCCTCATTGATTTCCGCCGTCAGCTGGGCTGTTGTTTTTCCGCGCGGGCGGCGCAGGTTGATGCCCAGGACCAGCCCCTTGTCGCTGGCCTTCAACGTGGTCGGCGCTACCGTCATCGGCCCCATGAAGTCATCGCTGTAGGCAATCTTGCCGAACTTCTCACCTTTCACGCCGGTGCCGATCATGTCGTTGACGAAATCGACCATCATGCCGGCCTGGCTGGCGCCCCAGTGCTGCACGTCCAGCGCATCGGCCAGCATGGCGATGGCGTTCACGCCGTCCTCCGGCTTGGAAGAATGGGCGGCCAGGCCCTTGGCGGTGACGGTCAGTCGCGTTCCCTGCCACGCGTACTGGTAGCGCATGCCTTTCTGCTGCGCGGCGCGGGTGCGGATCGCCGTCTCCAGCGCGGCGTCGGCATTGTCGATCACGGCGCGCGCATCTTCCGGGATCTGGCTGTCGAAGAAACCGCCGGTGAAGCTTGTCACCAGCGCCCCGCTGCCCGGCGCCGCCGCCATGTCCGGCAAGGTCACGCGCACGGCGCCCCAGCCCTTTTCGGCCGTCACCGCTGGATACTCGGCGTCGATGGTGATGTTGGTCTGCGGCGGCGTATGGGTCTTGAGGAAGGCTTCCAGTTGCGACCAGTCCGACTCCTCGGCCATGTAGATATACAGTTCGATGCGTTTTTTCAACGGCACATTGCGGTCCTTGATCGCCTTCATCGCATACATGGCGGTGGCGATCGGGCCCTTGTCATCCTCGGTGCCGCGTCCCAGCAGCAAGCCCGGTTCGCTGGTGCGATCAAGCTTGAATGGCGACTGCTTCCACTTGCTCGGGTCGACCGGCTGCACATCGCCGTGGGTGATCACACCGACCCGTTCCTTGCCTTCGCCCAGGCCGACCACCATGATGTAGCCATGGTCGGTGAAATCGAGCCCCAGGTGCCTGGCTTCTTCCTTGATGAAGCGCTTGAAGCCGATGTGCTGGGGGTTCTTCTCGAACGGTACCTTGTCGTCGGCCACGGTATTGAAGCTGACCATATTGGCCAGGCTGTCGATCACCTTTTCTCCATATGCCTGGCGGGCGTGGCGTGCGGCTGCGGTGGCGTCGCTGCTGAGAGGCGTTGCGGCATGGGCGGTGGCAAAGGCCAGCGCGGTGGCTAGTGCGAGTCTCTTGATCATTGTGCTATTGGTAGTTGGACAGGATTTTGTTGATGGCGCCTTCGCGCACCAGCTGGGTGATGGCGGCGTCGACTTCGGCCAGGGCCACGCGGCCCTTTTCCGACACGGCGCAGCGCGTATAGTAGCTGCGCACTGCCAGCGGTTCATGGACGTTGATTTTCTCGCCCCTGTGCAGCTGGTAATCGTAGAACGATTTGATGGTGGCGACGTGGCGCAGGCGGCCGGCCGCCAGCTTGCGCAGGTTGGCCAGGTTGGAGTGCGCGTCGGCGCGCACGAAGCCTGTCCCAATCGCCTTTTCCATTTCGGGATACTGGAAACCAAGCACGGTGCCGATCGGCTGGCCCCACAGGTCAAGCAGGCTTTGAGGCGGCGCCACAGTGCGCGAGGTAATGACTGTTTCAGTCTGCGGCATGAAGGCTTGCGTCCAGCCGAAGCGCCCCTGCAGCCATTCGGGCAGGTACATGCACAAAACGTCGCCCTGCCCCGATTCGAGCGCCATCGAGATGCGCTTGCGCGGCATGGCCAGCGTAACCGCCGTGCGGCCCATTTTTTGCGCCAGCGCTTCTGCCAGATCCTTGTGGATGCCGCCAACGACTTCGCCGCCGCGGATATCCGCCATCGGCATTTCTGTCCCTGTATCGACCAGCATGACTACTTTTTCGGCGCGCGCCGAAGCAGCGGTCAGCAGGGAGAACACGATGGCGGAAATGGCTTTCATTTGGAAATATTAACCCACCAGCAGGCTTTTTGTTTCGGTGCTATCCTGCTGCGCCATGAAACAAGAGCACCACATCACCCCAGCCATGATCTTGCTGCTGGCTGTCGCCAGCGGCCTGATAGTCGCCAACCTGTACTACGCCCAGCCGCTGGTGGGCCCGATCAGCCGCGCCACCGGGATCGAACCCGGCGCCGCGGGCCTGATCGTCACGCTGACGCAGATCGGCTACTGCCTTGGACTAGCCTTCATCGTCCCGCTTGGCGACCTGCTGGAGAACCGGCGCCTGACCGTCACCCTCCTGGGCGGCACGGCCGTCGCGCTGCTAGGGGCTGCGATGGCCGGCAACGCCGCGACCTTCCTCGCGGCGGCCTTCCTGATCGGACTTTGTTCGGCCGCGGCGCAGGTGCTGGTGCCGTTTGCCGCCCACCTGTCCGCACCGGAACATCGTGGCCAGACGGTAGGCACGGTAATGAGCGGGCTGCTGCTGGGGATCATGCTGGCGCGGCCCGTATCGAGCCTGGTGACCGATGCCCTGGGATGGCATGCGATCTTCTACTTTTCCACCGCCGCCATCGGCGTGCTGGCCATCGTACTGCAGCTTCGCTTGCCGCAGCGCCGGCCGGAAGGCGGCTATCGCTATGGCGCGCTGCTGGCGTCCATGTGGACGCTGCTGCGCACCACCCCGGTCCTGCGCCGCCGTGCCGCCTACCAGGCGTGCATGTTCGGCGCCTTCAGCCTGTTCTGGACGACGGTGCCGCTGGTGCTGGCCAGCCCGGCGTTCGGCCTGTCGCAAACCGGCATTGCCATCTTCGCCTTGCTGGGCGTGGCGGGCGCCATTGCCTCGCCGATTGCCGGCATGCGCGCCGACCAGGGCAAGAGCCGTTCGACCACGCTGTTCGCACTGCTGGCTGCCACCGTGGCGTTCGCCGCGCCTCTACTGCTGCATGGCAGCCGCCAGTTCATGCTTGTGCTGCTGGTGCTGTGCGGGATCGTGCTGGACATGGGCGCTTCCGCCAACCTGGTAGTCGGCCAGCGCGCAATCTTCGCGCTCGGTGCCGAGATGCGCAGCCGGCTCAATGGCGTCTACATTTCGATCTTCTTCGCCGGCGGCGCATTCGGTTCCTGGCTGGGCGGCTGGACCTGGGCTCACTACGGCTGGCATGGCGTGCTAGTCGCGGGCCTGCTGTTTCCGTTGCTGGCGCTGCTGCTGTTCGCGACCGAGCGCCGCGATTAATGCGCCCACATGCGGAACTCGCCTTGCATTTGCAGGTTGCCGTTGATATTGACGCTGCCGAGGTTGCCGGTGACTGCGGCGTTGGGGTCGTTCTGCACACTCATTGATTCGAAGCCGAAGTTCGTGTAGCGCATTTGCGACGGCAACGTGATGGCGATGTAATCGCCGCTGCCGTCGGGGCGGGCTTGTACGTTCAGGCCAATGGCAAACATGTCGACCGTGCCGCGCACATTGCGCAGCACGATATAGCGCGGCTGGCCGCCATCGTGGAAGCCCAGCGACAGGCGGCTATCGGTCACGGCGCCCACCAGGGTCGGATCGTTCACCACCACATGGGCGGCAAAGCTGATGCCGTCGCGGGCGCTGACGCCGGAAAGCTCGCTGTCGTCGAGCGGCCGGGAGGGGGCGGCCTGCAGCAAGGCCGGGACCAGCAGCAGTAGCGTGGCAAGTCTCGTCATTGGCGGAATTTGATATCGAGGTAGTTGATCTGGATATTGCCGATGCGGGAAGAACCAAGGTCCACGTTGCCGCTGGGCGACGTGAAGCTGATCTTGCCGATTTCAATGCCCCCGCTGGCTGCCTGGCCGGTGCCGTACTGCGCATCCGGCGCGCCGATGCCGATGTGCAGGCGCGGGCCGTTCTCGTCGGCCAGCGCATTGACCAGCGCGGGCTGGCGTGCAACGTCGGCAATCATCCAGGGCTGGCCGGTGAAGCTGCCGTTTTCGTCGGTGGCGCCGATGCGGATGTTGTCCAGCGCCATCTGGCCCACCGTATTGGCGCGGCCGTTCGGGCGCAGCGCCCACTGTCCGATGTCCATGCGCATCGCTACGCCAAGGGCAAGCCCGTCCTGCGTGCGTGGCGTGGAAAATTGCCAGCCGCCGCCATACAGGGCCATGTCGCTTACCACGATGGAACCGCCATCGCGGTCGATGCCGTCGGCATTCACGCCAAAGTCGAAGGCAAGCTGCCATTTCTGTTCGCCGTTGGCATTTTGCGGCAAGGAGAACTGCGCGACGTCGGCCAGGCCATTGGTGCTGCGCACGATGTCGAAGCGGTAGGGATCGGAGAACGGCGTCGCACTGTCGCTGCGCGATGCGCTGGGGTTGCCGGCCCAGATGCTGGCGCCGTCCGGACGCGTATAGGTCACGCGCATGTCGCCATTCATGGAAAAGCCGTTCAGGTCGAAGCTGACGCCATCGCGCCCCCGCACGTCCGACAGCGCGCTGTCGTTCAGCGGGCGCAGGCCGTCAGCCAGCACCAGCGCAGGCGCCAGCGCCCAGCATACAAGCGCGGCCCTGGCAGCGGCTGCGGGGAGTGCAGTCAGCGAGGAGCGGCGTGCACGCTGCATCAGCGCCCCACCGACACGGTTGGCGCAGCCAGCGTCACTGCAGGGGCCACGGGCCCCGGGACTTGCGCCGCGGGCAGGTTGGTGAGCGACACCAGCTTGTCGCGCCAATTGAGCCAGACGCCCGACTGCGCGGTATCAGGCATCTGCGTGGTGCCGCTCGGCGCCTGGAACTGCACGCCCGACTTCAGCACGGAAATCCAGAAATCGCGGCTCGGCCCCGAAGCGTCGCCCGCGCGCACGCCGACCAGGGAGCTGGCGCCATCCCAGCGCTTGCCGCCGCCGGCATCGGCATGCGAATCGATGGCGGCCGGCTGGCCGTTCGCGTCCACGCCGCTGACCAGCAGCGAACCGGAAAGGCTGTTCACCTTCAGGCCCACGTCGCCCTTGATGCTGTCGAAGCCCATGCGCATGCCCACCACTTCGCGTGGCGAACCGGCATCGCCGGTGTTGCGGTACACGACTTCGAAATACGGATTGGTAATCGAAACCTTGCTGCCGTTCTGCCCGAACTGCAGGGCCGGCATGTCGATATCGGCGCCCGTCCCCTCGCGCGAAGGAAAGCGGTAATCGCCAAGGCGGATGTTACGCAAGCTCGCATTCATTTCCACGTCCGCGTCCAGCGCGATGCGCGTGAAATCGAAGCCGCCAAGCGTGCTGTTGCTCACTGCCAGCAAGCCCTGCCCGCGCGCGCGCGACAGGTCGTCGTCGCTCATGGGCCGCAGTTGCGCAGAAGCCGGTGCGCAGAAAAAGGCGGCCGCGAGGGCGGCCGCAAAGAGACGGGATTCCATCATCAGGAACTTCGCAAAGCGGCCGCTCCCACGGCCGCTATTGCGATCAGTGTGCCCAGATCCACACTTGGGTGCCGCGCAGGTCGAGCTGGTTCATGGCCATCGAACCGTAGGAAGCATTGCTGCCGCCCATCTTGATTGCGTCAACGGAGATGTTCAGCAGTTTGCCTGCTGCCACTTGCACGTCGGCTGGGATGGCGATCTGCACCACGTCGCCGCCGGTTGCCGGGTTGTAGAAGGTGCCTGGGTTGGTCACGCCGGCAGCGCCGGCAGCCTGCAGGAAGGAGTTACGCGACAGGATGTCGATGGTTGCAGCGATCAGGCCATTGACCTTGATGCCGTTGAAGCTCACCGAACCGCCGCCCAGGCCGTTGGCATCCAGAGCGTCGGTGTCGGTGTAGACGAAGGATTCGACTTTGACGTTCAGGTTGGCGCCGATCGACACGCCGTCCTGGCCGGTAACTGCGCTCAGTTCTGCGTCTTTGATCGGGGTCATTGCGGATGCGGACAGGGCCAGGGTGGACAGGGCGATTGCTACAGCGGTGGTAATGCGTTTCATAAGGTTGATCTCCGTTCGAATAAGAATAATTTGGTTTGCTTGCTGCACCTGTTGCGCCTCCTTGCCGGCCCCTGGCCTGGTAAGCCCGGGTTGGCGAAGCGCCGTCTTAATATTGTTCGAATATTAATTAAATTTATGATAGGTGGCGCCGCCGCACAGGGTCTAGCGTTTCACACTGACCGCACAGGCCAAACAATTGTCCTGGGGAGCCACACAGAGGAAGAGCGCTGTTGTGCGCATGTTGCTCGCTTTAGCATAAGTTTTCGGGTGCGAAGTAGAGGTGTGCATCTAATTTTTATGCATCGTGCAAGCCACGAAACGTGCGTAAATAAATAACAAAAGAGCAAGGACGAACGTTCGTCCAAATTACATTGGAGACGCCATGGGAGCAGGATTCGACGCGCGCGCGACGCGCAAGGGCAGCGCTTACCCCAACGATCGGGAGCTGCCATGCTGATGCTGTTGATGGGGGTCCTGGCAGCCCTGATTGGCGGTTCCGCCGCCCTCTCCCGCCACGAGGTGCAGGAGCGTCCCAAAGGCCAGTACGAGATGCCGCAAACCATGCTGGGCGGCGGCAGCT
This sequence comes from Pseudoduganella sp. S-14, assembly GCF_049913285.1. Taxonomy (GTDB): domain Bacteria; phylum Pseudomonadota; class Gammaproteobacteria; order Burkholderiales; family Burkholderiaceae_D; genus Rugamonas. The sequence continues at coordinate 1,963,963 of NZ_CP183991.1, read as the reverse complement.
ATTCGCAGGCGGTGAGCATGGAGCCGTTCTCCGAACTCAAGTACCGCCACATCGTGCGCCAGGCCTATGACTACAGCTGCGGTTCGGCGGCCCTGGTCACCATCCTCAAGTTCCACCTCGGCCTCGACGTCACCGAGCAGCAAGCCATGGAAGGCATGCTGGAAAAGGGCGAGAAGGAAAAGATCATCGAGCGCCGCGGCTTTTCGCTGCTGGACATGAAGCGCTACGCCGCTTCGCTCAACGTGCCCGCCGCCGGCTACAAGGCCGAAGTAAAAGACCTGCTGACGCTGGAAGAACCGGCCATCGTGCCGATCGACTATGCCGGCGCCAAGCACTTCGTGGTCTTGCGCGGCATTCGCAATGGCGTGGTCTTCATCGCCGATCCCTCCGCCGGCAACCTGGCCTTCTCGGTAGAGGAATTCGCCACGCTGTGGGACAAGAACACCCTATTCATCCTGTCCGCGCCGGCCGGACAGAAAGCGCCGGCACAACTGGCGCTGAATGACCAGGAACTGGGCGTGGTCGACATGGACCGCGTCACCAACCATGGCCAGCTCGATCCCTTCAACAACACCACGCAACTGCTGGAACGTGCCGTCAACTCCGGCCCGGCCCGCACCTGGATGCACCGTCAATAAGGAAACGCGAATGAAATATCAGTACCTGCCATTCATGCTTGCCACCGCCCTGCTGGTGCATTCGACCGCCGGTGCGCAGGAAAGCACGGCAGCCAACACCACCGCCGCCGCACGCGATGCGCTGGCGAAGAAGGAAGGCGAAGGCGACCAGAGCGCCCTGCTGAAAGAAACCCTGACCGCAGTCGACAAGCAGTATTCCTTGATCCGCAAAGGCAGATCGCAGTACACCTATGACCTGAACTACACCTACATCGGCCAGGAAAAAATCGTCACCGACATCGCGGCCGATGGCCTGACCCTGTTCGAAATCGAGAACGTATCGGCCCACGTGGTCACCAACACCTTGTCGGTCGACTACGGCGTGTGGGACAACCTGACCGCCAACGTGACGCTGCCCGTGATCGGCAAGTTCGCCGAGTCGCGCAACGGCAACAACACCTCGTTTTCGCTGGGCGACATCGCCATCGGCGCCCGCTACCAGCCGTGGGAAGCACGCCGCGACCGCGCCAACTTCACCGCCACCAGCAACCTGCGCCTGCCTACCGGGCGCAGTCCGTTCAAGATCATCGCCGGCAGCGGCGAGGCAACCGGCAGCGGTGTCGCTTCGCTGTCGCTGGGCATGAACGTCAACCGCATCGTCGACCCGGTGGCGCTGTTCGGCTCCCTGTCGCTGACCGCCAGCAGCCAGGCTACTGGCCTGCACCAGGCCAACGGCACGCGCGTGCTGACGCGTGTGGCGCCGGGCACACAGTTCGGCTTCGGCATGGGCTTTGCCTATGCCCTGTCGTATGGCATTTCTACAACGATGTCCTTCCAGGGCGCGATCTCGCAGGGCGCGAAGTTGCGTTTTGCCGACGGCCTGAACGTGCGCACCAATACGCAAACCTCGGCCATCCTGAATTTCGGCATGGGCTACCGCATGTCGCCGAAGAACACCGTCAATATGTCGGTCGGCATCGGTCTTACCAGCGACTCGCCTAACTTCTCGGTGGGACTGAACCTGCCGCTGGCATTCTGACGAGGCAGCAATGCGAGCCCCGCTCCGCCTGGCGGCATGTGCCGCCGCGCTTGCCCACGTTCTGCCCGCGCATGCCGCGCTGGTGGAAAACCTGACCACCAGCGTGGTGGCCATGTCGCTCGGGAACGCCGTGACGGCAGACCCGCCCGGCATCGACTCGGTGCACTTCAACCCTGCAGGACTGGCACGCCTGCAGGGCGACAGCATGCAGCACACGGCGTTCGGCGCCTCGATCCGCGCTCGTGCCGGCTTCTCGGCGCCGGCCGGCTTCGATATCGGCGGCTGGAAGGACGATCCGCTCAGCGGCACCCATACCGGGCCGATGCGGCAAACCATGTACATACCTGCCTACGGCATGCCGGGCTGGCGCTTGCCCGGCGTGGTCGTGCCGACCTTCGGCTTCGCCTGGAACAACCCCGGTTCGCCGTGGACTTTCGCCACCAATTCCTATATGGCGCAGGCGATCAGCCTGGATCGCACCAAGGACCCGGAAGACCCGGGCCGCTTCGATGGGCGCCAGATCCAGTTGCAAAGGCTGGTGTGGGCCTCGCCTGCCGTCGGCTACAAGTATTCGGAAACGCTGCGCTTCGGCGCCGCCGTGCCGATCGCGCACTCGGCCTTCGTGGTCGATACGCATATGCGCTTCCCCAACCAGTTGCTGGGCATCTTCGGCAAGCTGCAGGAAGGCTGGTGCCCGGAAGAAGGCGGCAACATCATCGACACCTTCGGCTTCGGCCTGTGCGGCGGCGGCAAGGCCGGCATGGTCAATCCGTTCAAGAAGGCTGCGGCGATGCGGCTGGAAATGACCGCGCCGGTCGACCCGACGCTGAACCTGGGCGTGCTGTGGGAACCGCAGCCGTGGTTCGCACTGGGCGCGGTCTACCAGGGCGGCTCGAAGACCCGCTATACCGGGCATTACACCTTCGAGACCGAGCCAATGCTGCGCAATTTCGTCAAAGGTCTCAATTCCAGCCTGTTCGGCCCCGTGGCAGGCGCCATCCTCGGCCTGCCGCAGTCGATCCCGGAAGTCCAGCACGGCTACATGTCGGCCAGCATCCCCTTCCCTGCGCACCTGCAGGTCGGCGTCAAATTCAAGCCGGTGCGTTACATGCAGCTGAACGTGGACGCCAGCTACGCGCGCTGGAGCGACTGGAACCAGCTGGTGTTCGAATTCGACCAGAGCATCAAGCTGCTGGAAGTGGCGCGCCTGTACGGCGTTCCGGATTCGACCAAGCTGAAGATCCCGCGCGGCTACAAGAGCGTGCTGAATATGGGTTACGGCCTTCAGTTGTTCCCGTTCGAAGGCGTGGCGCTGCGCCTGGGCTACGAACCGCGCAAGACCTCGGTCCCGGCCAACAAGATCGACCTGATCGCGCCGCTGCCGGATACCAAGCTGTATAGCGTGGGCCTGAACTGGCGTCTCAGCAAGAAGTATGAGCTGAACCTGGCCGCCTCCTACATGACGGGCAAGTTCAATGCGCCGGCCGAATCGTCGGACAACATGAACAGCAGCAAATTCCTCAACATCATTTACAACCCATATGCCGGCCAGGACGTGGCTGGCGATATCAAGGTCCGGTACGCCGGATTCAGTCTTGTTGAACATTTCTAGGAGCGTTTGAGATGAAAAAACTCGCGACAATGATCGCCGCCCTGGCCATCGGGGGCACGGTGCATGCGGCGCCGGTACCGGCCGCGAAACAGGAGCTGGTCAACCGCGTTCTGCAGCTCTGGCACCCGGAAACCATCGGGGAATCGATGCTGCAGGCGCCGGTAGGCGATGCGGTGCAGCAGGCGCGCGCCGTGCTGCAAGGCCGCGTATCGCCGGAAAAGCGCGATGCCGCGTTGAAGGAGATCGTGGCCGATGCCCGCCAGTTCATGGACGAGAACAAGCCGCTGGCGCAGGCCAGCGCGCAGAAACTGGTTGGCACCACGGTGGCCCCGATGCTGGCCGAACGCTTCACGGAAGAAGAACTGCGCCAGATCATTACCATCCTCGAATCGCCGGTGAAGAAGAAGTTCGAAGGCATGGTGCCCGAGCTGCAGAAAAAGCTGGGCGAAGGGGTTGCCGCCGATACGCGTGCCGTGATGGATCCCAAGCTGCAGGAACTGCAGCAGCGCATCGGCATGCGCCTGCGTAGTGCGGTGTCGCCCTGATCGGGAGAACAGGCCATGAGCTATTCCTCGGCTCTTCACCTGGTGCGCGGTGTGAAATCGCGCCTTTCCCATTCCGGCGTTGAAGCGGAAGCGCTGTTCGAGCAGGCCGGCCTCAATGAAGGCGATGGCCTGGCCTGCGATGCGCTGACTCTGTCGGACAAACTCAGCCACCTGTGGGAGCTGGTGGTTGAACATTCGGGCGATCCGCTGATCGGCCTGAAAGTCTCTACCCCGCACCGCCTGGGCTGGCTGGGCGTGATGGGACACATCATGCTGTTGTCGCCGACCGTGCAAAGCACGATCGAGCGCTGTCACGGCCATACGCGCGTCGGCATCCTGCTGCCCGGCCTGCAGCGCGTGGTGCCGCGCCAGCGCTACGACTTCGTGTGGTGCGTGCTGCTGCGCACCCTGCGCTGTGCCTCCGGCCGGGACGACGCGGTGCCGGTGAAGGTGGAATACGCCTTTCCGGAACCGGCCAACTCGGCGTTCTTCGAAAATACCTTCGGCTGCCCGGTGCATTTCAACCGGCCGCACAACGTGATGGAGTTTTCCGACGCAGACATGGTGGCGGCGCTGCCCAACGGCGGCATGCCGCTGCCTGGCCCCAAGCCTATCCTGGCGCAACTGGCCGAAGCGCAGCCGCCTGCATTCACAGCACGTGTGCAAGAGATCCTTGCCTCGCTGCTGCCGAAAGGGCCGCCGCATCGCGACGCTGTCGCCGGCTTGCTCGCCATGAGCGAGCGTACCCTGCAACGCCGCCTGGCCGAGGAAGGCACCAGCTTTTCCAATGTGGTCGACGACACCCGGCGCGCGCTGGCGCGGCAATCGCTTGAAGCTGGCGAATTGTCGCTGAAAATGCTCAGCTTCCAACTGGGCTTTTCCGAACCGAGTGCGTTCTACCGGGCCTGCAAGCGCTGGTTCGGCATGACGCCTTCCGACCTGGCCAATCACGGAGAAAAACATGGCATGGTATAAACCGGAACATCCTGCGCAACTGTTTGGTCAATTGCTGGTCAAGCACAAGCTGGTCACCGAAGAGCAGCTTCAGAGCGCGATCGAACACCAGCGGCAAACCGGCCAGCGGCTCGGCGAAATTTTCGCCGAGTGGGAGCTGCTCACGCACCAGCATGTGCAGGACATCCTGCGCAAGCAGCGCCGCGTGCGCATGGCGGCAGCGCTGATCGGGGCGATTTTCGCTCCACTGGAAGCTTATGCCGCCGAAACGCTGGCTACCGCCCCCGTCACCATCGGCGCCCCGGCTGCGTTGGTGCCGCGCGAGGGTTCGTTTGCGGCTCTGGCGGAAAATGAACTCGACGCCGTGGCCGCCCAAGGTCTTGACGAAGACCTGGTGCGCCAGGTGCGCGATCAGTTGAAACGTCATGGCGTGGAAGTGAGCGGCGACCTGGCCAAGCTGGTCAATCCGGTGCTTGGCATGATTGACTCCGATGTCAGCATGAATAACGTGGTGTACGCGCCGAACCGCGCGGCGACCACCGTCAATCCCGACGGCTCTTTGTCGCTGAACCTTCCGACCACGATCGGAGAAATCAGTTTCAACAACATCCGCGTGCATGGCGCGGCGGGCAGTGGACCCAGCTTCGGCAGCATCTCGATCAGGGGCATCGACCTGACCGGTACTGTCATCACGATGGCGCTAAAGCGATGAAACCCGCCGTCCGCCCCGTCGCCAAGCGCCTGCATCGCGCGCCCTGGCTGGCCCTGGCCGTCGCCCTGCCCGCGATAGCGGCAACAGGCGCAGATCCCCAGGCACCTGCGTTGTCCGCCCTGTCGGGCAATACCATCCATGTGGCTGAGGCGCCAAGTCCCGGCCTGCCTGGCAAAGCCTTCACTGCCTGGACGCTGGTTGCAGCTCCCGTCCCGCGCCTGTGCGCGATGGTGCAGGACTACGCCGCCTACTCCTCCTACATGCCCAATACAAAGAGCGCGCTGCCGGTTGGCGAAGGAGACGGCTACGTCCTGGTCGACATGACACTCGATCTGCCACTGGGACAGCAAAAGAAGTACCGCCTGCGGCTGGAGCAGCAACAGCAGCCCGACGCCGCCCAATGCAAACTCGCATGGCAGCTGATGCCAACCGGCCTGGCGCCCGCAGACACCATTGCCGACACCGCCGGCTACTGGCTATTCACGCCGATCCCCGGCGAAAGCGGCAAGACGCTGGTTGAATATCATGTCTATGCCGATCCGGGACCGGTGCCATACGGCTTCGGCTGGATCGTCGAGATGATGAGCAAGCGCAGCCTCCCGCGCACCCTGGAAGCCCTGCGTACGCAAGCGGCCAGGTAAGAGACCGTTTTCACTCCACACAGCGAAACACGCCCTTCATTTTCAAGCGTTGTTCGGCCGTCAGCCGCGCCGCGGTTTCGTTGTAAATATAGTTCTCTTCTTCCCGCATCAGCAGGAAACTGCCGTCCGCCTGCTCGCTCCAGACCAGGTAGCCGCAATAGGTCTCGGCATTGGCGAAACGGCCCGTGAAATCCACCGCTGCATAGGTGCCCGGCGCGCCGCTTTGCGAGCTGCGATAAATCGTCACTTTCTTCAGCTCACGCTGTTGCACGCTGCCTGCCCGTGCAGCGCTCGCCGCCATGGCATCGCGCCAATCCTCAAACGTCCACTGCTGTCGCAAGCCGGCGCCAAGGCGCGCCCATGCCTCGGCATAGCGCGCCGCATCCTTCTCGGCAAAGTAAGCCTTGCTCAGCGCCTCGACGCGGATTTTCTGGGGCGCGGTCGGTTGCCACGCTGGCGTTGCACTCACGGCCTTTGGTGGCGCCAGGGACTGCTGAAGCGCCGCGTTCATGCGGCGGAATTCCTCCAGCATGTTGTCACAGGCTTCGCGCTTTGCCTGGCACAGTGCATTCATCCTGATCGATGCCTGGCCATTTTCCACAACCACCGTGCGCCGGACTGCCGCAGGATGGGCAGGATGGCCGGGCCGGGTGAAGGACCACAACGTATGACCCGCTTTATCGTCTGCGACGGTCCAGCCGCCCTCCTCCGTGATCGCCACGTCACCGCGTGCTTTCAAGGCCTCCAATGCTGCGGCGGCACTGGGGTAGCCAATACTGTCGGGCGTCGCCGCAGCTGCGGCCAGGAGTATCAGGAGATCAATCATGCATTGCAATATAGAGCACGGCGCGACAAAAGGTCAATTGTGGTAGCATCCGGCCGTCTGACCATTAAGCTGCGAGCCGCCATGCCATCCGCCCCACGCCTGTCCGATGTCGTCGCCACTGAACTGGAAACCCGTATCCTCGAAGGTTCGCTGAAGCCTGGCGACCGCCTGCCGTCTGAGCGCGAACTGGCAGTGGAGCTGGGCGTGTCGCGTCCCTCCCTGCGCGGCGCCCTGCAATCGCTGGTGGCCAAGGGGCTGCTGATCACGCGCCACGGCGGCGGAACTTTCGTGACCGACTCGATGCAAGCGGCATTCACCGACCCGTGGCAGCAGATGCTGAAAGACCATCCGGATATCCACGGCGACATGCTCGAATTCCGCTACATGCTGGAAGGCCAGGCCGCGCAACTGGCGGCGGAGCGCGGAACGGAAGAGGATTTCGAACGCATCCGCGCATGTCATGAAGCACTGGAGCGAGCGTTGGCGACGCAGGACCTCGAGCAATGCATCAAGACCGACGTGGAATTCCACCAGGCGATTGCAGAGGCCTCGCACAATGTGCTGATCGGTCATTTGAGTTCCAGCCTGCACAAGGTGATGGAAGGCCATGTGCAGAGCAACCTGGAATACCTGACGGCTCGCCCGGAACTTTGGGCGCAACTTCAGGTGCAGCACCGCGCGATCTGGGAAGCGGTACGTGAGCGAAAGATGGATATGGCGGGACACGCTGCCCAGCACCACCTGGATTTCGTCAAGCAGACCATGCGCGAAACCCTGAAGAACGAAGAACGCCGCAGTGCGGCAACGCGGCGGCTGTCAGCCGGCGCGTAATGCTTCCAGTCCGCCCGCTAAACCACGGCAGCGCTGAACGACTCGGGCCGCCGCGCAAGCAGGTGTGACAGCCGTTGAAGACCCGCCTGCAAGCTTCCACGGTCCTTGATGCTACCCAAACAGATCCGGATTGCATTCACTGGGCCGATGCCAGTTGCAAATGCCTCTGCCGGCGTGACTGCAATGCCCTCGCTCTCGGCTGCACGCACAAGCTGCGAGGGGTTCCAATACGCCGGCAACTCGAACCATACATGCAGGCCATCCCCTGCGCCGCTGTACCGCCCCGCTAGGAGATCCCGAGCCATCCGGTGGCGCAGGCGCGCCTCCTTGCGCACGCCTTCCAGCAATGCGTCAGCCGAACCGGAAAATATCCACTGAGTGGCCAGTGCGGCCGTCAGAGGAGCGACCATCAGCGCAAATGATCTGAGCGCGACCAGGAAACGTTCGCGTTCGTGCGGGTCGCGTATTAGCACGAAGGCGACACGCAAGCCTGGCGTCAGGCATTTCGACAGGGTTGAGATGTAGTACACCTGCTCCGGTGCAAACGTGGCAATAGGCGGTGGCGGGCTATCGGCAAGGAGCCAGTAGGGATCGTCCTCGACGATGCGCACATTGCTGCGTTTCGCAATGCTGGCGAGCTCCTTGCGCCGGCGTTCCGGAATCGTGACGGCGGTCGGGTTCTGTAAGGTCGGATTGAGGTAGACCAGACCGGACTTGTGCTGGCGGCACGCCTCCTCAAGCATCTCAGGCACCATCCCGTGCTTGTCCGCTTCCACCGCGATGATGCGCCGGCCGAATTGGGCCGCGGCGGCACGCAAGCCGGGATAACTCAATGGCTCTGCCAGGATGACGTCGCCAGGCTCCGTCAGCGCAAGGATCAATGCGGCGATCGCGGTTTGCGCCCCCGGACAGACAACAAGCTGTCGGGAGTCCGGATGTCCAAACATCGGCTCGAGCCACTTGGCGCCAGCCTTGCGGTCGGAGTCGCTTCCCCCGGCCAAGTGGTAAGTCATCAGCAATTCACTATCTGCCCTCATCAATACTTGCGACAAACCTTGTTTCATCATGTCGTCAAAGTCCACGCCATCCGGCGGTGGCGGGGTATTCATGCTCAGGTCGAGGATCGAGTCCAACTCGACTTTCGGTGCCGCGACATAGGTGCCTCGAGCGCCGCGGCCCTCCAATAAGTGGCGGCGCCTGGCTTCGTCGTATGCGCGCGTGATCGTCGTCAGGTCGACGTCCAGCTGTGCTGCCAACTGGCGCTGCGGAGGCAGGCGATCACCCGGTTTCAGCGAACCGTCTTCTACCGCCGCCTGCAACGCATCCGCAATCTGCAAAAAACGCGGCCCGCCATGCACGGCCAATCGCGGCATCCAGATCGGCGAACTTTCATCTTGCATGGATTTCAACTGGGACATTTTGTCTCAATGTATGGAAATTGCTTTTAGGTAGTATGCCTCAGGTCGTGCAGCAATCGCTGGCGCGCTCTCCTCTCTGATCAGCATTCGGCAAATACGCAAAAAGATGGAATGGATTCCAATTGTCTTAGTTACGTTCAAGGTTCTCGTGTTCGGCACGGGCATGTTCTTCGCCATCAAATGGCATCACGATAAAGAGAAGGAGGAGAAAGAGAAGGAGAAATAGAGAAGTCAGCCGGCCGTAGGCGCCGGCAGGCACGTCGTTTTTGATGCATCACGGTCAGCCAATAGCCGCAGCCTGCTTATTTAGCGCGCAGCGCTGGCTGCACTGAAGTCATTGATCAAGTCTCGTAGTTCAGACCATGTTTCGTCTTTGTAGAATTTGATCTCAATTGGGAAACGCGGTGCTCCTGCAACCTGGGCATTGAGTGCGTCAAGGAATTTGTCACGGTCCGCAATGTAGTACACAAATTCCCTCAAGCCAGCGCCAACCCGGCGATAGCTTTCAACGCATAAATCCGCGCGCTCGACACGTCCAAGTGCCGCCTCAAGCATCAGCATTCGCTGGTTCTCCTCGACCTGCGGCATACCGTTATTTGCGGTTCCGTCATATTCCCAACGTATAACGGTCAGCCAGGGGATGGCACGCCGCGACTCCTCTGCCGGCAGTTCTGGGACGTATGTCCAAAGAATTGGAAGTCCATCCTTCCACGTCTTCACAATGCGTCCGCGTGATTCGGAAATCTTTGTCATCGCTTGAAAAAATGCTTACTTGAGTGGCGTTGAAAATGCCTGGTATTGGCTGCGCATACATTTAATCGAGACCTCGCCTGAGGATGTCTGTCAGGCGAGGCGATCGATAAGAAGCCTATTTAAGGGACGCTACATCTATTTGGCGCGCGCTTTGCCGAAAGCGTCGCCCGCTTTCCACTCCGGCATCTTCGGCGCATCGGCCACGATACGCCCCAGGTTCAGGGTGAACTGCGCCATCTGCGTCATGCCAGCCATTGACCAGTTAGGATCATATTCGTCGCTGACCTGGTGATAGCTCTTGCGGTACGCGGCACGCATCTGCTCCGCCTTCTCCTTGTCGCCCAGGTAATCGCTGCCCGAGGTGATGGAGAATGCCGGCACGCCCGCCTTGGCAAAGCTGAAGTGGTCGGAACGGAAGTAGCCGCCCGCCAGGTCCGGCTTCTCTTTCGCGATCACCATTTTCATGCCCTTGGCGGCCGCTTCCGCCATCTTGCCCAAGTCCGTGCGCTCGCTGCCGGCGGTGCCGATATCGCGCGTGATGCCGATCCAGTTCAGCGAATCCAGGTTCAGGTTCGCAGCCGTTTTCGCCAACGGCCACAGTGGCGATTCAGCATACGCTGCGCTACCGAGCAAGCCCTGCTCTTCCGCAGCCACCCATAGGAACATCTGGCTGCGCTTGGCCGGCGATTTCACCGCCTCCTGCGCCATCGCCAGCAAGGCCGCACTGCCGGAGGCATTGTCGACTGCACCGTTGTAGATGGTGTCGCCGCCCATGCCCTGTTTGCCCAGATGGTCCCAATGCGCCGAGTAGATCACGACTTCATCCTTCAGTTTCGGATCGGTGCCCGGCACCACGCCAGCCACGTTGAACTGTTCGACATTGCGCACTTCAGCCTTCATGTCGCCCACCAGCCTGGCTTTCAGCGCCACCGGCTGAAAGTCCTTGCGTTCAGCGGCTGCACGCAACTGGTCCAGGTCCAGGCCTGCAGCCTTGAACAATGCCACCGCAGTATCGTTGGTCATCCAGCCTTGCAGCTCGGTGCCCGGCGTGCCTTGTGCAAGCTGGAAGCGTTCCACGCCGTCCCAGCTGTTTTTCACCACGCTGTAGCCATACGAAGCCGAAGCATCGGTGTGGATCAGCAGCGCGCCGATCGCGCCCTTGCGCTTGGCTTCTTCAAATTTATAGGTCCAGCGGCCATAGTAAGTCAGGGCCTTGCCGCCGAAGCGGTTCGGCGCTTCGGCCGTTGGCATCGGGTCGTTGACCATCATGACAATGACCTTGCCCTTCACGTCCTGCCCCTTGTAGTCGTCCCAGCCCTCCTCCGATGCTGTGATGCCGTAGCCGACGAATACCAGGTCGGCGTTGAAGCTGTGCGCAGCCTTCGCATCGCCCGGAGCATAGACCCAGTCCTTGCCGAAGCTGGCCGGCAGCGCCACGCCATTCACTTCCAGGCGCAGGCTGGAGGCAGCCGCATCGGTCTTGACGCCGGCGATCTTCACCAGCTGGCGGTAGGTGACGCCGTCAACCGGCTTCAAACCAGCGGCCAGGGCCTGGTTTTCCAGGTAAGCGACGGTCAGGTCGCCACCGCGCTGGCCGGTGCCGCGGCCTTCCAGCAGATCGCTGGAAAGGAACGCCAGGTGGGCGCGCAGCGGGGCCTCCTGCACAATCGGCTGCATTGCCTTGCCGCCTTTGACGCCTGCTGCGTGGGCCGGCGCCAGCGCCAGCGCAATGCTGGCCGCGAGGGTGGACGCTACGAAGGTGATGGATTTAGTCATGTCTTTGTCTTGTGGATTGTCCGTTGGGCGCGGCTGATGGCCGCGCGGGCATTCTAGCGGATTTGCCGCATGCGCCAAGCTGCAGCGCAGCATGCGGGGTGGTATGCTACAGCCCCTATGAAACAAACGCCTTACATGGGCCGCTTCGCGCCCTCCCCGACCGGACCGCTGCACCTTGGTTCCCTGGTGGCGGCCATGGCCAGTTATCTCGACGCCAGGGTTCATGGCGGCCAATGGCTGGTGCGCGTGGAAGACGTTGACCGCGACCGCAACGTGGAAGGCGCCGACCAGCACATCCTCGCTTCGCTGCAACGCTGCGGCATGCAGTGGGATGGTGAAGTCATCTGGCAAACGCAGCGCGAGGGCTTGTACGAGGCTGCGCTGCGCCAGCTGGGCGATAACATCTATCCGTGCGGCTGCTCGCGCAAGGAAATCGCGGACTCCCAACTGCGCCACGGCCAGGCCGGCAACCCCAACCTGGTCTATCCGGGAACCTGCCGCAACGGACTGGCGCCCGGCCGCACGGCGCGCGCCCTTCGCCTGCGCACGCCGCAGGAACCGCACTGCGTGATCCACTTCCACGACCGCTTCGCCGGCGACATCAGCCAGGACATCACGGCTGAAGTGGGCGACTTCGTGGTACGACGCGCCGACGGCTTCTGGGCCTACCAACTAGCCGTCGTGGTGGACGATGGCGCGCAAGGCATCACCGACATCGTGCGCGGCTCCGACCTGCTGGATTCGACGCCGCGCCAGATTTTCCTGCAACAGCTGCTTGGCTTGCCGCAGCCGCGTTACCTGCATTTGCCACTAGTGGTTAATGCCGACGGTGAAAAACTGTCCAAGCAGACCGGCGCGCAAGCCTTCGATACCGGTGCGCCGGCCGAAAGCCTGCTCGGCAGCGCATTGCTGCCCGCCGCGCGATTCCTCGGGCTCGACGTGAAGGCGGACAATATCGACGCCTTCTGGCGCGCGGCTGTTCCGGCCTGGGACGCGGTGCTGCGAGCCCACGGTGAGGCGCCGCACAGACCATAAGCAGGGTCCGCCGCATACTGGCCTCACCAAGCGAAAGGAGGTGGGCCATGCGGCAATTACTGATCTCTTGCGCCTTGTGCGCCATGGCGCTGCCGGCAACCGCCGAGGACAATTTCTTCCGCTGCGTCGACAACCAGGGCGTCGTCATGCTGACCGACCGGCCTTGTGAAAACGTGCCGAACGGCGCCCGGCCCATGCTGGAAAAGGAGCATTTCGTCCTACCGCCATCCGAACAGACGCGCAGCCAGTGGGTGAATAAAGCGCCGGTTCACGTCTCGCCGAAAATCGATGTACAGACCTTGCGCATGGCGCGGCAAGTCCTCGAGCTTCGCGACAAGGTCGCCAGCGCAAAATAGGGCCAGCCTTAGCGCTGGCTGTTCTCCTCGTCCAGCGGCAGCAACAGCATGCAGCCCGCCGCTGCGCCATGCACGATTGGCAGCAACAGCAAAGTAATCTGGGCAGGGGCATCCGGATCGCTGACGGAAAAATAAGTGATTGCCACCGCCATCACAATTGGCGCCAAGGGCAATACTGCCGCCGACAGGGTGGCGGGATTCAGGCGGCGCACCGCCAGCAGGTTCAGCAGCAGTGCCCCCAGGTAGAGGATGCGGTACACCCATTCGGAACGGGCGGTGGCAAAGTGCACCCCCGCAAGCATCCCTTGCATAAGCAACCCGAGCAATAACGTCAGTAGAAGCGCGGGCAAGGCTGAGCGTTCCATGATCACATTGGCCTCCATCGTCACTAAAAGTAATAAAGCAGTTTCTATGCCACGCTTAGGTGTCAAGGGGAACCGGGCCGTACGTTGCGGAATTGCTCGATTTCTGTAAGGAATTTCGACACCCAGCGCTTGAAGCGGGCAGGTGAATGTTGCGCCACGGTATAATAGCGGGCTTGTCTTTTGGATATCAGTTTCAGAGAAGAAGATGCACACTACGCCAGACTCCCGCCCCGCCGTCGTACTTCTGCACAGTTCGCTTAGTTCGCGCAGCCAGTGGACCACCCTGATGGCCGAGCAAGAAGCCAATTATCGTTTTATCGCCATCGATCTGTTGGGTTATGGCAAGTCCGCCTTCCCAACCGAAGCTGCGGCCGCTGGCTACACGCTGGCGCATGAAGCCGATGCCGTGGCTGCGGCCCTGGCTTCCCATCTTGATGCCGGTGAGCAATTTCACCTGGTTGGCCATTCCTACGGCGGCGCCACCGCCCTGCGCCTGGCGCGCCAGATGCGCGACCGCGTGCTTTCGCTGTCCGTGTTCGAACCGGTCGCCTTCCACCTGCTGCCAGCCAGCGATGCTGGCCGCCAGGAGATCGAGGCCGTGGTGGCAAGGATCAACGCCGCGAAAACCGCGGAAGACGCTACCCGTGCCTTCATCGATTACTGGAACCGCGCCGGCGCCTTCGACTCCTTGCCGGAAGTGCAGCGCCAGCGCTTCACCAATGGCATCGCCAAGGTCAAGCTGGACTTCGTCGCCCTGCTCGGAGAACCGGCCCGCGTGCCCGACATGGCGCAACTGGACCTGCCGGCACTGGTGATGGCCGGCGCCAAAGGCCCGGCCTCCACCCGCCGCGTGGCGGAAACCCTGGCTGCCGCACTGCCGCAAGCGCAGTTCACGCTGACCGCCGGCGGCCATATGGCGCCGATCTCCCACGCGGCCGACGTCAATCAGGTGCTGCTTGGCTTCCTCGAAAACCAGCGCTTGATCGCCTGACACCGATGATCGATAATGACCCGATAACAATCCCGCAGGGGCGAGCATCATGAGCGATACGCGCTATGACCAGCAGATGGCAGTTCAGGTGGACAAGGGCATAGAACTGCTCGCCCAGGTGGGCGCGGCCAACGCCTGGATCTACATGCAAACCATGCACGTACCGCGCAGCGTGATCCTGCGCGTGCTGGCCTACCCTGGGCAGCGCCGCAATTGCGGCGCTTCAGTCCACTAGCTTAATTCACGCACCGCCTGCAGCACGCGCAGCTTGGCGGCATCGGGCCGCTTGCCGCTGCGCCAGGCCACCATCGCCTCCCATTCCCAGCGGGGCAAATCGCCAATCTCCAGTTTCACCAAGCTGCCCAGTTTGAGCTGGCGCGCGGCAGCCATCTCGGGCATGAAAGTAAGAAAGCCATGTTCCAGCGCCAGTTCGATTGCTGCGCTGGCCGGCTGGATGGCGTGGACCGGGCTGTCGTTGCGGCGATGCGCACGCAGCATGCGTATCAGTTCGTCGCAAGCCTCGCCCCAGAATTGCGGCGCCAGGCGCGCATTGGCCACATCGGCCAGTTTCAATGCGTTGCGCCGCGTTAGCGGATGGCCGCGCCGGACCACCGCGACAATCGGCGAACTATACAAGCGTTCCAGCTGGATGCCTGCGATGGCTGGGCACTTCAACACGAAGCCAAGGTGCGCCCGGCCGGTCAGCAGCTTTTCCATGATGACGGGAGAATGATCGGTGGTGCAGCGGATTTCCAGCGGCGCATCGGCCAGCTTGAGCAGCAAGGGACCGAACACCAGCGAGGCCAGCGAAGGCACGCAATCCAGCACCACTTGCGGCAATGCCGGCGCGCCCTGCACCGCCAGCTTGCCGGCTGCAATGGCATCGAGCGCCTGCTGCGCCGCCGGCAGAAAGGTCTTGCACGCCGGCGTGGCCGTGGCGCCGCGGCGATGGCGGGTAAACAGCTGCACGCCCAATTGCTCTTCCAGCGCTGCAACGCGCTGGCTCACTTGCGGCTGCGACCAGCGGCGCCGCGCCGCCGCCTGCGAGAAGCTGCCCGACTCCACGATTTCGACCAGCAGGGCCAGGTCATCAAAGTTGAGTGCCATAACAAATTTGAATATGAAATATCATGAGATAACTGCTTCTATTATGTCTTAACGCTACCTACACTGTCAGCATTACTCACGGAGGCATGCATGGCGGCAGCGGCACGGGCAAGAAAGTTGGGCAAGCGTTTCCTTTTGACAGACCACATGCTCGTGGTATCCGGCTTCTATCTTGTATTTCCCGTGGTGGCGCTGCACTTTGTTGGCCAGCTTGGCTGGGCTGCAGCCTCGGTCGGCCTCGCACTCGGCGTGCGCCAGATGGCGCAGCAAGGCATGGCGCTGTTCGGCGGTTCGCTGTCCGACCGTTTCGGCGCCAAGCCGATGATTGTCGGCGGCATGCTGCTGCGGGCGCTGGGATTCGCAACGATGGCCTATGCCGTCAATCCCGCCATGCTGGTGCTCTCCTGCGTACTGTCCGGCCTTGGCGGTGCCCTGTTCGACCCGGCGCGCGGCGCCCTGGTCGTCAAACTGACCCGGGCTGCCGAACGGCCCCGCTTCTACTCCATCCTCATGATGCAGGAAAGCGTGGCCGCCGTGACTGGCGCCCTGCTCGGCACCATGCTGCTCGGCGTCGATTTCCAGTGGGTGGGTCTGGGCGGCTGTGCGGCTTTCGTGCTGGCGGCGCTGGCGAACGCCTGGCTGCTGCCAGCCTACCGCGTCGCCACTCCCGGCACTTCGGCGGTCAACGCCATGCGCATTCCCTTGCGCGACAAGCCTTTCATCATGCTGGTGCTGACGCTGAGCGGCTATTACATCATGACGGTGCAGCTGATGATGCTGGTGCCGGTTACCCTGACCGAGCTTTCCGGCACACCGCGCGCCGTGGCCTGGATGTACGCGGTGGATGCCGTGCTGGCGCTGATGCTGCTGTACCCGATGGCGCGCCTGGGCGAGCGTTACCTGACGCTGGAAGCGCGTCTGCTGGCCGGTATCGGCATCATGTGCGGCGCGGTGCTGGCCATGTCGGTGGCAGGTGCGTTGCTGGCGATGTTCATTTGCATCGCCGTGTTCTATACCGGTACGCTGGTGGCCGAACCGGCGCGCGAGTCGCTGGTATCACGTTATGCGCTGCCCTCCGCGCGGGCAAGCTATATGGGCTTGAGCCGTTTCGGCCTTGCGCTTGGAGGCCTGTTCGGCTACACGGTGGGCGGCTGGCTGCTGGACTGGAGCCGCGCCGTGCACACGCCTGCATTGCCCTGGCTGGTGCTGGCCGCGATTGGACTGCTGACGCTGACCGTGCTGGCTTGCGCCGCCGCTCCGCTGCCGCAAAAAAAGAGCCCGCCAGTGGCGGGCTAAACACTTTGGTTGGGTATTTCATTGTAGTGCGCGAAAACGCATTTGATTCTCTCCAAACGTCACCCCATGCCAAATTAGTTATAGCTGGCCTGAAAAAATGAATCGCGCGTCCTGTGCTTCGCCGCATAGAATGCAGGGATGAAATCCTATACCGCCCAATGCGTCCTGCCCCTTGCCGCTGAGCTGGGCGAAGGACCGCTCTATTTGCCGGCGCAGGATCGCCTGCTGTTTGTGGACCTCAAGCGTTGCATCCTGCATGCGTGGGATGCCGCCGTCCATGAGCACCGCAGCTGGCTGCTGCCTGACTATATCTGCTGGCTGGTGCCGCGCCGCGACGGCGATGGCTTCATGGCCGGCCTGCGCGACAGTGTAGTGCGACTGTGGCTGGAGCCGGAACTGCGCGTCGAGACGGTCGTACGCGTGGTCGATGGCGCCGCTGGCCAGCGACTGAACGACGCCAAGGTCGACCCGAGCGGCCGCTTGTGGCTGGGCTCCATGCACAATACCGATTACCAGCAAAAGGTGGGCAAGCTGTTCCGCCTTGATCCGGACCAGCGCCTGCGCGTGGCCGACGAGGGCTACCACATCTGCAATGGGCCGACCTTCGCGCCCGATGGCAGCGCGCTGTATCACTCGGACAGCTTCCTCGACGTGACCTACCGCTACCCGCTGGCAGCCGATGGCAGCCTTGGACCGCGCGAAACCTGGCGCCGCTATACCGACGGCGGTTCGCCGGACGGCATGCAGGCCGATAGCGAAGGCTGCATCTGGGTTTCCACCTGGGGCGGCAAGCGCGTTTGCCGTTTCAGCCCGGAAGGCGAACTGCTGGCGGAAGTGCAGCTGCCGACATCGCACCCTGCGTCGCTGGCATTCGGCGGCGAAGACCTGCGAACGCTGTACATCACCACGGCGCGCGAAGGCCTGTCGGCGGAACAGTTGGCGCAGGAACCGCTGGCGGGCGCCCTGTTCAGCGCCCGCATCGACGTGCCGGGATTGCCGGCCAACGCCTTCGGCTAAGTCAGTACAACTCTTTCGCCGCGCTGCGCACAGCCTGCAACAGCAGGTTGGCGCCCGGCGACATCAGGTGATCAGCCTTGGTGATAATGCCGAATGCATCCATGCGGAATGGCAGTTCCAGCGGCAGGATCGACAGCACGTTCAGCTCTGCGTAATAACGCGCCACCTCCACCGGCATCACGTGAATGGCATCGGTTTTCTGCAGCAGCGCGGTAATCAGGAGCTGGGAAGTGGTGTCGACCACGTCGACGGGCGGCTCCAGGCCGGCACGGCGGAACATCATGTCGCAGCGGTGACGCAGGATGCTGCCTTGCGGCGGCAGTATCCAGGGGCGGTTGGCGATATCCTTCAATTGCAGTTTCTCGCGCTCCAGCAGTGGATGGCCGGTGCGCACAACGGCGCATGCCGGCTCCTCGGTCAGCTCCTCGTACACCAGGCCTGCCGTGCTTTCCTTTTCCAGGATGCGGCCGATCATGAAATCCAGCGTGCCGCGCTGGAGCAGCTCCATCAGCACATTACTGGCTTCCACCTGCACGCCGATGCGCAGCAGCGGCGCTTCCTTTTTCACGCGGGTGATGGCGTTGGGCAGAAGGTTCATTGCCGGCGTCATGATGACGCCGACTTCCACCTGGCCGGACAGGCCGGCTTTCAGCGTCACGATATCGTCGTGCGCCAGGGCCAGGCTGGTGAGGGCCATGCGGGCGTGGCGGATCATGGTTTCGCCGTACAGCGTCGGTTCCATGCCGCGCGGCAGGCGCTCGAACAGCTTCACGTCCAGCATGTCCTCCAGGTCCTTGAGCTGCTTGGAGGCGGCAGGCTGCGTCATGTGCAGTTCTTCCGCAGCGCGGTGGATGTTGCGGTGTTCATCCAGCGCGATCATCAGCAACAGTTGACGAGTTTTCAACCTCGCCTTCAGGAACCAGTTCGGATTCGGGGTAGTCATGCGAGGCATGATACCACCGCCGTTATCGACCAATAAGTCGCGCCTCATTTGCAGCCCGGCGCAGGGTTGGCGGCCGGGCCTTCAGCCGTTTGCGGGATGAAGGCGATGGTGCCGTCAGTGTTGTAATGCAGTTCTTCCACCGCCACGGAACGGCGATATTCGCCACCGGTCGGCAGCTTGTCGTTGTGGTAGAAGACGTAAGACTTGCCGTTGAAATCGACCACCGCCTGATGGATGGTTTTCACGACCTTGTTCATGTCCATGATCTTGCCGCGGAACGTCCAGGGGCCGGTTGCGCTAGGACCGGTGGCGTAGGCAGTCTCCTCCGGGAAGTTGCGCGAATAGGTCAGGTAGTAGGTCTTGTCATGCCGGTGCAGGTAGGCCGCTTCGGTGAAGTTGTCGATGCCGACGGTGTGGATCGGGCCATCGAGTTCGATCATGTTCGGTTTCAGCTTCGCGTATTTCAGCACGCGATTGCCCCAGTACAGGTAGGCCTGGCCGTCCTTGTCGATGAAGACCGCCGGGTCGATATCGTCCCAGGGGATATCGGTTTCCCTGGTCATGTCGTTGGTGATCAGCGCACTACCGCGCGCGTCGACGAAGGGGCCGGTCGGCTTGTCCGACACCGCCACCCCGATCGCCTTACCCGGCTTGCTCGCATCGTGTTCGACCGGGGCGTAGAAGTAGTACTTGCCATTGCGCTTGGTGACGTCGGCAGCCCAGGCGTCGGCCTTGGCCCATTTGAAGGTCTTCACGTTCAGCGGCGAACCCATGTCGGTCCAGTTCTTCATGTCGCAGGAGGACAGAACGCGCCATTCGCGCATCAGGTAGTCCTTGCCTTCCGGCGCCGCTTCGTCGTGGCCAACGTAAAGGTAGACGCGGTTGCCGTCTACCAGTGCCGCCGGGTCGGCAGTGAAGATATTCGACACCAGCGGATTGGCTGCCTGCGCCAGGGTGCACAACGTTGCCAATGCCGATGCAACGGCCGATTTCTTGAACATGAGGTCTCCTTTTAGTTTTTCTGTTTCCAGACGAGCAGGCGTTGCAGCGCGCAGAACGCGAACAACAGCACGCCGATCACGATCTTGGTCCACCACGAGCTGAGCGTTCCGTCGAATACGATCAGGGTCTGAATAGCGCCCAGCACCAGCACACCGGTCAGGGCGCCGGCCACGTAGCCGTAGCCACCTGTCAGCAGCGTTCCGCCGATCACCACGGCGGCAATCGCATCGAGCTCGGTGCCCTGCGCATGCAGGCCGTATCCGGACAGCATGTAGAAGGCGAATAGCAGGCCAGCCAGCGCCGCGCAACCGCCGCTGATGGCGTACACGGCGACCTTGGTGGCGCCGACCGGTAGTCCCATCATGTGGGCCGATTGCTCGTTTCCGCCGACCGCATACACGGCGCGGCCGAACGGCGTCATATGCGCCACCACCATGGCTACCGCCAGCAGGACCAGCGCTATCACCACACCGGGCGAGACAAAGCCATCAAAGATCCCGACCTGCGCCTGCGAGATGGCGACGAAGGCCGGGTCCTCGATCGGGATCGAATTCACGCTGATCAGGTAGCACAGGCCGCGCGCCAGGAACATGCCGCCCAAAGTGACGATGAATGGCTGCAGGCGGAAAAAATGGATCAGGGCGCCCATGCCGGCGCCGAATACGACGCCCATCAGCAGCACGGCAACCATCACGGCCGCGGGCGGCCAGTGCGCCGCATGCAGCAGCCATGCAGCGACCATGGTGCTGAGGGCCAGCACCGAGCCGACCGACAGGTCGATGCCGCCGGACAAGATGACGAAGCTCATGCCGACTGCAATCACCAGCAGGAAGGCATTGTCGATCAGGAGGTTGAGCATCACCTGCAGCGACAGGAAGCCGGGATAGGCGATGCCGCCAGCCACCAGCAAGGCAAGCAACAGGCCGACAGTAACCAAGGAAGTAAAGTACGGGGCGCGGGTCATGCCTTGCTCCTTTGCGACAGGCATACCGCGAACACCACCAGCGACTTGACGACGAGGTTGACTTCCGGCGGCACGCCGAGCGAATACACGGTGTAGGTAAGGGTCTGGATGATCAGGGCGCCGATCACGCTGCCGACCAGGTTGAACTTGCCGCCGGCCAGCGAGGTGCCGCCCAAGGTGACGGCCAGGATGGCGTCCAGTTCGAGCAGCAAGCCGGCATTATTGGCGTCGGCGCTCTTGATGTTGGAGCTGATGATCAGCCCCGCGAGGCCGGCGCATACCGCGCAGAAGGCGTAGCTGGCGAAGATCAGGGCCCCGGCGCGGATGCCGGCCAGTCGCGCCGCAACCGGATTGATACCGACCGCTTGCGTGAACAGGCCGAGGGCGGTCTTGCGCATCACCAGCGCGACGGCTGTCACCACCGCAAGTGCTAGATAAAGGGCTACCGGCAGGCCAAGCAGGTAGCCGCTGCCCAGGACGAAGAAGTCATCGCGGTAGACGGTGATGATCTGGCCGTCGGTAACCAGCTGCGCGAGGCCGCGTCCTGCGACCATCAGCACCAGGGTGGCGACAATCGGCTGCAGCCCAAGGCCGGCTACCAGCAGCCCGTTCCAGACGCCGCATAGCAAAGCGGCGCCCAGTGCCGCGGCAAAGGCCAGCCACAGCGGCTGTTCGGCGGCGGCCATGGTGCAGGCGACGGCAGCAGCCAGCGCCACCACGGCGCCGACCGAAATGTCGATGCCGCGCATGGCGATCACGATGGTCATGCCGGTAGCCGCCAGCATCAGCGGCGCAGCGCGGTTCAGGATGTCGACCATGGCGCCGTACAGGTGGCCGCCTTTCACTTCCAGATGGAAGAAGCCGGGCACGGCGAACAGGTTAATCAGGAGAAGCACGGCCAGCGCGCCGAGCGGACGTGCCAGCGGGTGGGCCAGCAGGCGCGCAGCCATGCCCGGGCCATCGTTCGCTGCGCGCGAGGCCGGCGCAGCAGCCAGGTGGGCGGTATTCTGCGTCATGCTGCCTCCCCTGCAATGGCATGCAGCACGGTGGTCTCATCGAGCTCGCCGCGCTGGTATTCGCCGCATGCTGCGCGGTCGCGCATGACGATCATGCGGTCGCTGCAGCGAAGTACTTCCGGTAGCTCGGACGAGATAAACAGCAGCGACATGCCGCGCTTGCACAGCGTTGTTACATAATCCATGATTTCCTGCTTGGCGCGCACGTCGATGCCGCGCGTAGGTTCGTCCAGGATCATCAAGCGCGGATCGGTGGCCAGCCAGCGCGCCAGCAGCACCTTCTGCTGGTTGCCGCCGGATAGCGCGCCGATCGGCGTTTCGATGCTGGCAGTCTTGATGCCGAGCGACTTGACATATTCTTCCGCCAGTTCGCGCTGGCGTTGCATCGGGATGGCGCGCAGCATTCCCTGGCGGGCCTGCATCGCAAGCACCAGGTTTTCGCGCACGGAGAGCGACAGGATCGCGCCTTCCAGCTTGCGGTCTTCCGAGCAGAAGCCAATGCCGGCGGCAATCGCCTGGCGCGGGTTGGCAAACGTGCCGTAGGCCTTGTCGCCGATGGCTATATCGCCTTTGTCGGCGCGGTCGGCGCCGAACAGCAGACGCGCCAGCTCGGTACGTCCGGCACCCAGCAAGCCTGCCAGGCCAAGCACTTCGCCTTCGCGCACCTGCATGTCCATCGGCTGCAGCACGCCTTTGCGGCCCAGGCCGCGCGTCTCGAGGACAACGCGTGCCGCAGCGGCTTGCTGTATGCGGCCGGCAGGTTCCGCCACTGTGCCGGTGCTTGCGGCCGGGTCGGCAGCATCCGCCGGCTTGCCGATCATCTTGTTCACCAGGGCCAGCCGCGGCAGGTCGGCTGCGGCATATTCCCCTTCGCGTTCGCCGTTGCGCATCACAGTGATGCGGTCGGAAATCGCGTAGGTCTGGTCCAGGAAGTGGGTCACGAACAGGATCGCCATGCCCTGTTCGCGCAACCGGCGCAGCACGCGGAACAGCAACTGCACCTCCGCCTCGTCGAGGCTGGAGGTAGGCTCGTCGAGCACCAGCACGCGCGAGGAAATGTTCAAGGCGCGGGAGATCGCCACCATCTGCTGGATCGCCAGGGGATAGCGCGACAAAGGCGCCGTCACGTCGATATCGATCTCCAGCTCATGCAGCAAGGTTGCCGCGCGCGTCCGCATTCCCTTCCAGTCCACCATGCCCCACTTGCGCGGATAGCGGCCGATGAAGATGTTCTCGGCCACCGACAGGTTCGGGCACAGGTTCACTTCCTGGTATACCGTGGAAATGCCCAGCTCCTGCGCTTCCAGCGTCGAGCGCGGATGGATAGCACGGCCTTCAAGCGTGATGCTGCCCTGGTCCGGCGCATGCACGCCGGTGAGCACCTTGATCAGGGTCGACTTGCCCGCCCCATTCTGCCCCATCAGCGTATGCACTTCGCCAGGGTAGAGCCGCAGCCCCGCCTCGCTCAGCGCCTTCACGCCCGGGAAGGCCTTATGGATGCCGGATAGTTCCAGCACCGGGCCCGCCGCTGCGGTGGCCATCATCAGTATTTCCGGTTAGGGAGTTCTTTAGCTGCCACTTCCGCCGGGAACACGCGTTCCTCGGTCACGATGCGCGGCGCCACAGGCTTGCCGGCGACCACATCCTGCGCCGCCTTCATCAGTTGCGGGCCAAGCAGCGGGCTGCATTCGACCGACACGTTCAGCTTACCGGCGATCATGGCCTGGAACGCGCCCTTCACACCGTCGATGGAAACGATGATGATGTCCTTGCCCGGTTTCAGGCCCGCTTCTTCAATGGCCTGGATGGCGCCGATCGCCATGTCGTCGTTGTGCGCGTACAGCACGTTGATGTCCTTGCCGTGGGCTTTCAGGAAGGCTTCCATCACCTCCTTGCCCTTGGCGCGGGTGAATTCACCGGTCTGGGTGCGGATCACCTTCAGCTTGGCGTTGCCCTTGATGGCTTCTTCAAAGCCGGCCTTGCGGTCCAGCGCCGGCGCCGAACCCACGGTGCCCTGCAGCTCCACCACATTCAGCACCGGCTTGCTCTGCTTGGCCGCATAGTCCACCAGCCATTTGCCGGCGCGGCGGCCCTCTTCCACGAAATCGGAGCCGATCAGGGTGACGTACAGGGACTTGTCCGCCACTTTTACCGCGCGGTCGGTCAGGATGACCGGAATCTTGGCTGCCTTGGCTTCGCGCAGCACGGTTTCCCAGCCGGTTTCCACGACCGGCGAGAACGCGATCACGTCCACGCGCTGGGCGATGAAGGAACGGATCGCCTTGACCTGGTTTTCCTGCTTCTGCTGGGCGTCGGCGAACTTAAGGGTGATGCCGGCCTGCTTGGCGGCATCCTTGATGGAGGCTGTATTGGCCGTGCGCCATTCACTTTCGGCGCCAACCTGTGAAAAGCCCATTACCAGCGGCTTGGCTGCGAACACGCTGCCCGAAGCAGCAAAGGCGAGGGCGAACGCGCCGCCGAGGATAGTCCTGCGGGTGACTTTCATGCCGGTCTCCAAAATTATAGTAGATCAATATTAGGAGAATCCGCCATGCCGATCTAATTCATTTTTTCGCAGGATCCATATCATTTTTATTATCTCAGCAGGCGCAGGCCATACAAGCCGCCAGCCATCGAGCCGGGATGGGCGACAAACTTCACTTCCAGCTTTCCATCGCGCGCGGCGCCGGCCGGCACCGGCAGGTCCAGTGAATAGAACGCATCGCCTTTGCGCTCAATGGTGACCTGCTGCAGCAGCCGGCCGTTCAGCAGCACGTCGAACTCGCGGCCAGCGTCGCCGGATGCAAAGGTCAGGCGCAGCACGCGGCCCGCGCCTTCACGGTCTTTCAACTCGTAGCTGAACCATCCGCTGGCATGGCGCCAGTGGCGGGTGCCGTTCAGGCCCGCGTCCGCCCCCTCGCCCTTGAAGGAATGATCCGACTCGGGCTGCTGCTCGCCGGGCGCCACCTGGTCGACAGTCCTTGCGTCGAGCGCTAGCCGCTCAGCCTCGGCGGCCGCCGCTTTCGTGCGCATCGCCGCCAGGCCGGCCGGCGTGGTTTCCTGCCAATAGATCATGTAGCGCGAATCGTGCAGGCGGAAGAACGGAATGAAGCGCAGCGCGCTTGCGCCCTGCCCTTGCACCAGGCCCGGCGCAGTAAATGTCAGGGGCTGCCCTGGTACAGGCTTGAACTTGTCGAGGAAATCCTTGCGGTCGCTGACGAATACCGGCGCCGCTTCCTGCGGGCAGACCTGGCCTTGCGCAATATGGCCCATGCGCGAGTCGTCGGCCATGAAATTCAATTGCTCGCCGGGGAACGGCGATGTCTTCGCCGCCAGCACGATCGGGCCATGCAGCACGGCGTAGTAGTTCGACTTGTCGGGCATCTGCTCAAGCGCGGTGCGCATCGGTAGCCGCACGTCGACAGTGTCGCCTTTTCGCCACGTCCGGGCCAGTTCCACATAGCCGCCAGGTGAACCATGCACGGCCACCGGCTTGCCGTTGACGCGCATGGCCAATGCTCCTCTCGCCACCCAGCCTGGATAGCGGATCTTCATGGTGAACTTGCCACCGCTGTCGATGGACAGCCGGGTGCTGGCCTGGTCCGGGAATTGATTGGACTGGGTCAGCACGACGCCTTTCTCCCGCCATTCGAGCCGCGAGGGGATGAACAGGTTGACCAGCAAGGCATCGCCGTCGCGGGCGTAGATGAACTCACCGTACTTGGCGTGGCTCTCGATACCGGAGCCGACGCAGCACCACATGCCTTTGTCCACTTCCGAATAGACGCGGTAGTGATTGGGGCGCATCGGCGTGAAGTACACAAAGCCGCCGCTCTCCGGGCGCTGGGAGGACAGGATATGGTTGTACAGAGCACGCTCGTAATAATCGCCATACGCCGCGTTCGGGTCGCGCTGGTACAGCAGCTCGGTGAGCTTGAGCATATTGTAGGTGTTGCAGGTTTCCGGTCCTTCTACCTCGCTGCTCATCGAGGAAAAGTCCTTATCGTCGTGGAAGTGCTCCTTGACGCTGTTGCCGCCGATGGCGACGGTACGGCGGTCGTGCACGGTCCGCCAGAAGAAGCTGGCGGCGTTGTGCCATTGCTGCTCGCCGGTCAGTTCGGCAATGCGTTCGAAGCCGATCACTTTCGGGATCTGGGTATTGGCATGCAGGCCGGTCAGCTCGTCGCGGCCCTCCGCCAGCGGCTGCAGGATGGCCTGGTGAGAGAAGCGCCTGGCGGCAGCGAGATAGCGCTGGTCGCCGGTCAATTGGTAGACGTCCGCCAGCACCTCGTTCATGCCGCCATGCTCCGCGCGCAGCATCGACTGCATCTGCCCGTCGCTCAGGGAGCCGGTCATCGCGACCGTCCAGTCGGCAAACCTGACCAGCATCTGCCGCGCATCTTCGTTGCCGGCATGACGCCAGGCGTCGCGCAGGCCAGCGGCGATCTTGTGCAGGTTATACCAGGGCACCCATTTTCCATTGACCGAAAAGTTGTCGGCATGGAGCTTGCCGTTGGCGATATCGTTCCAGGCCGCGCGGCCGCCGGGAATGCCGCCAAGATAGCCGTCCGGCGCTTGCGCTTTCTTCAGCTCCTGTACGAAGTAGTCGA
Source organism: Pseudoduganella sp. S-14 (assembly GCF_049913285.1). GTDB lineage: Bacteria > Pseudomonadota > Gammaproteobacteria > Burkholderiales > Burkholderiaceae_D > Rugamonas. The sequence continues at coordinate 1,937,537 of NZ_CP183991.1, read as the reverse complement.
GGCGTTCGCGCACGGTGCCGTCGCCGGTAGCGGCCCACATCAGAGACAGCGCAGAGAGGTAATGCCCGCCCATGTGGCCATCGAGGCCGCTGGATTCCCAGTTGCCGTAGGATGGTTTTGGCAGCGGCAGGCCGGCCTCGCGGCGGAACGGCGCCAGCAGCCGGTCTGCGTCGAGCGCCAGCAGGTAGCGCCGGTTGGTTTCCTGGGCCTGCAGGAAAGGGCTTGGCAGGAGGCGGACGTCCTGCAGGGGGAATAGTTCGGCGGCGCTCGCAGCACCCGGCACAAATGCCGCTGCACTTGCGCCAGCCGAGAGCAGCACAGCAAGACCGCGCTGCAGTGCCCGGGCCAACTTTGGCGCGATCATTTCTGGACGCTCTGGTAATGGTCCAGGTCGGCGGTATCGACCACAGGCCAGCCAGCGCGATCCCAGCGCATTTCCATCACCTTCAGCTTTTGCAGGTATTTGTCTTTCGTTTCGTAGGCGTGAAGCACCATCACATCCATGCCGTCGAAGGTATAGGCGCTGTTGTGACCAAGGGCCTTCCAGTCAGCGTTGCCTTGCACGACCAACGAACCGCCGCCAAGCAGCATATCCTTGCCATCCTTGTCGAGATAAGGCCCGGTGACCGCACGCGAACGGCCGACGACAACGTGGTAAGTGCTCTTCTCTTTCTGGCAGCACAGGCCCCACGAAACAAACAGGTAGTACCAGCCGTTCTTGCGGAAGATGAAGGGCGCCTCGATTTCCGCCGGACCGCCGCTGTCATCCTTCACGAAAGCCGGACGCTCGCGGGCGGCGATGGTGCTCCAGACCTGCGGTTCGGCCGGGCGCGTCCATGCTTCATTCAGCTTGACCAGCTTGATGCCGCCCCAGAACGAGCCGAAGGCCATCCAGCCGGTCCCCTTGTCGTCTTCGATGACATTGGAATCGATCGCGTTCCAGATATCGCGTCCCGGCACCGATTGCACGACGATGCCCTGGTCTTCCCATTTATAGTCGGGAGAGCGCGGGTCGAGCGTCTTGTTCGCCGTCACGCCGATGGCCGAGGTGTTCTTGCCGAAAGCCGAAACGGAGTAGTACAGCAGGTACTTGCCATTGTGATGCTGGATGTCCGGCGCCCAGACATGGTCATCGAAGCCCGGCGCTGCCTTGGCGGCGGCCGGTGGATGGCCCGCGAAGATGCGGCCTTCCGGCTGCCAGTTCAGCATGTCCTTCGAGCTGTAGAAGGTAATTCCAGGCCCGGTCGAGTACAGGTAATAGGTATCACCCTGCTTCGCCATGACCGGATCATGCACGCTCACCTGCGCAGCCATCGCCGCCTGCGCCAGCATGAGGGCCGCGCCAAACATCCATTTCATCGTCATCTCAAGCTCCCGTTCTCGCGCCCCACAGCGATACGCCTGCCTTCGACTGCACCGTAAAGGTCACCTCAAAGGCGCCGGCGTTGGTATTCCACTGCCGCGACAAGATCCCATTGTAGGCTGTACCGTCGGCCAGCACGATGCCGACCTGGTTTGCTCCCTGGTGCGTCCAGGTGCCTGCCAGCGCGCCGCTGACGGCGCCGCCGGCGGCCAGGGTCACGACCTGCGATGGCTTGATGGTTGCCGAAATGTCCTTGCCATGGTTGATCACCTTGTACGTGCCCGCTGCATCAGCCGCAGTAACGTCTGCCGACAGCGTGGTGGCATTCTTCGACAGCGGAACATAGCGGAATGGCGCCACCACCGGCCAGCCGTCGGCGTTGATGAACATTTCGTGCACGCGTACCTCATGCACCTCGCCCTGGCCCGGGAAGCGGGTATGGAACACCAGGAAGTACTTGCCGGCCGCCCCATCGTAGTATGCCGAGTTGTGGCCCGGCGATACGTAGCCGAGCGCCGTGCCGCTTTCGCCTGCCGCCAGCGCAAACTGGTGGCTGCCCATCAGCTTCTGCCCGTGCGGTGCGATGCTGGCGTCGTCAAACAGAGGCAACGCCGGGTTGGCTTTGACGGTCGCCATGTCGGTGCCCGCTGCATCCACATAAGGGCCGTCCGGGTTCAGCGAACGGGCAACGCGGATGTTGTAGCCACCATTTGCATCGAGCCCGCCAAACGATGCGAACAGGTAGTAGTACTTGCTGTCCGGGCTGTACAGGATGTAGGCGCCCTCGATGCGCGCGTGATTGCCGCCCATCAGGTGCTTGCCGTAGCCCTGGCCGGGCTTCTGCAGCCCGGTCGCCGGGTCCATCTCCATGATGAAGATGCCACCGGAGTAGGAGCCGTACACCATCCACAGCTTGCCGCCGTTGTCGCGGAAGACGTTAGGGTCCACCACGTTGGGATGCTTCGTGGCGTCGTAGATGGTGCCGTCGGGACTGACTTCGCCCCACATGCCGGACTTCAGCAGCAGTTGCTTGTTGACGTAAGGGCCGTCCACCTTGTCCGCCACCGCCACGCCGAGGGCGGAGCGCGGCGAGTCGCCCTTGCAGGCGCAGTAGTACATGTAGAACTTGCCGTCATCGAGCTTGGCCACGTCCGGCGCCCACAGCGTGTCGGACTGGGCCCAGGTCAGCGCTTCCGTCAGCGCCACGGTAACGTTGTTGAATAGCGGATTGCCGGCGTTGACGCCGTCGGCAATCTTCGCCCAGTTCATCCAGTCGGTGGTTTTTGCGGCCGCCAGGTGGGAACCGAATACGTAATAGGTGTCGCCCGACTTGATCACCGAAGGGTCATGTACCGATACGTTGGTGAAGGAGACCGTCGTCACCGATGGCGTAGTCGGCGGCACTGGCGACGCCGCGGGCGGCGCCGACGCCGGCGCCACGGCAGTGGACGAGCCACCGCCGCCGCCACCGCAGCCGCCCAGGCCCGCCAGGGCGACACCGGCCGCCGCCGAGCGCAGGAACGCCCGGCGTCGTACGGAGATGTTTTCCATCTTAGTCTCCGACGGCCACGACGACGACCGACTTGGCCGGCATCTTCACGGTCAGCTTGCCGCCGCCGGACTGCACGGCGATCGGCGCCGGCTTCACGGCGTCCGGCTTGGCGAAGGTGTTGTGCGCGTCCATCGCGTTGGCGGTCAGCACGCGTGCGCTGGCCTTGCCTGTTCCCAGGCCGTCGATATTCACTTCTTCGGCTTCGCCAGGATTGGTGTTTACCAGCGCCACGTAGATCTTGCCGTCCTTGCCGCGTGCGGCGGAAGCGCTGACCTGCGGGATGCTCTTGTCGCCGGAGCTGTACTTGCGGTTGCCCTCCAGCGACAGCGGCAGGGTGGTAGCGCCCTGGAACGGCACGTACATTTCGTAGGCGTGGTAAGTCGGCGTCAGCAGCATCTTCTCGTTGTCGGTCAGGACCATCGCCTGCAGCACGTTGACCATCTGCGCGATATTGGTCATGCGCACGCGGTCGGCGTGTTCATGGAAGATGTTGAAGTTCAGCGCCGCCACTACCGCATCGCGCAGGGTGTTCTGCTGGTACAGGAAGCCGGCGTTGGTGCCCTTCTCCACGTCGTACCAGGTACCCCATTCGTCGACATAGAAGCCCAGTTTCTTCTCCGGGTCGTTCTTGTCCAGCACCTTCACGTTGTTGCGGATATGGTCTTCCATGCGCATGGTGGCATGCAGTGTCGAGAACCATTCATTGCCAGGGAAGCCGGTGGCTGCGCCCTTCACTTCCCACTTGCCGGTAGGGATCGTGTAGTAGTGGAAGCTGATGCCGTCCGTCATATTCTTGGCGGACTTGCTCAGTTCTTCGGTCCAGCTGGTGTCATTGTCATTGCCGCCGCTGGCGACCATTTTCGGACGCGCACCGGCCGGGGTCTTGAGGAAGGTGACGCTCTGGCGATACAGGTTGGTGTAGTACTCCGGCTTCATATTGCCGCCGCAGCCCCATGCTTCGTTACCGACCGCGAAATAGGCCACCTTGAACGGCTTGTCGCGGCCATTCTTGCGGCGCAGTTCAGGCAGGGTGGACTTGTTATCGGAGGTCATGTATTCCAGCCATTCCGCCATTTCCTGCGGCGAGCCGGTACCCAGGTTGCCGTTCACGTAGGCGTCCGCCCCCAGTTGCTCGACCAGGTCGAAGAATTCATGAGTGCCGACCGCGTTGTTCTCGTCCACGCCGCCCCAGGTGGTGTTGATCTTGACCGGACGCTTGTTGCGCGGGCCGATGCCTTCGCGCCAGTGGTATTCGTCGGCAAAGCAGCCGCCCGGCCAACGGACCAGCGGCACGTGCAGTTTTTTCAAAGCGCCGATCACGTCATTGCGCCAGCCGCGCGTATTCGGGATCTTAGATTGCGGGCCGACCCACATGCCGCCGTAGATGCCGGTGCCAAGGTGCTCGGCGAACTGGCCGTAGACGTCCTTGTTGATCACAGGACCGGGTTTGGCGGTGTCGATCTTTACGGTGGTGGCAGCTTGCGCCAGGCCTGCAGTGAGCATGGCCAGCGCGATCATCGTCTTCTTCATAGCATCTCCTAGTTTATTGTTTGAATACCGCAACGAAGCCGCCGTGTGGCTGCATCGTGATCTTCTGCTTGCCGGCGGCAACCACCCGCTGGCTGAATTCGCGCTCGCCGGCGCCATCGGTGATCAGCGTGCCTTGCGCGCCGAGGTCCACCGAGACTTCCTGCGCGCTGTCCTGCGCATTGAAACCTGCCACATACCAGGTCTCGCCGGCGCGCCGCGCCAGCACCACGTAGCGCGCCGGCACGCCGTCGACGAAGCGCACGTCGTCCCAGCTGCGCGGCAGCTCGCGCAGAAGGTCCTGCACATAGGCCGGCGCAGTTGCCATGCCGTCCGGGGTTTCGGCGAAATGCTGGATGCCGGAAGTGAACAGCACCGCTTCCGCCAGCTCGAAACCGTTGCGCGTGGCGCGCTTGATCTTTGGGATATCGCCGAAAGCCATGGGAGTGAAGTCCATCGGATCGAACAGGTTGCGGGCGAAAGGCAGCATGGCTGCATGCTTGACCACCTTGTCCTGGCCGTCCTGCTCAAAGGTGGAGAACTCGAAGCCGCGCACCGCCTCCGCCGTCATCAGGTTGGGGTAGGTGCGGCTCCAGCCGCGCGGCAGCGTGGCGCCGTGGAAGTTCACCAAGAGGCCGGCCTCCGCCGCGTCCTTCAGGATGTCGACGTAATAGGCGATGAAGGACTGGCCATCGCCGCCGAAGAAGTCAATCTTCACGCCCTTGATGCCCATGTCGCGCAAACGCGCGAATTCGGCGCGGCGTGCTTCGCGGGTCAGCAGCTTGCCCTTGGGTGAATACTCGGTCTTGTTCCAGCTGCCGGAGGAGTTGTACCAGGCCAGCAGGCCGACGCCCTTCCCTGCCGCGTACTGGGCCAGCTCGCGCATCTTGTCGTAGCCGATCTTGCGGTCCCAGTCAGCGTCGACCAGGGTGTAATCCCACTTCATCTGGTCCGCATAGTCGATGAACTTCTTCTGCACATCGAACACAGTGGCATCGTCTTTCAGGATGGCCCAGCTCCACGAGGCGTGTCCCGGCTGCACCAGGGCTGCGTCGAATTGGATCGCCGGCGCGGCCAGGTCGGTGCCCAGCGTCGACTGCATGAGCGTGGCCAGTGGCCCCAGGGCCAGCACGCGCCATGGCGAGACCGCACCGCTGCCCATCAGGGCGCCGCCGGGGAACACCTCCGGTGCACTCGGACCGCCAATGCGGTATTCGCCGCCGGGCGAGTTGTCCTGCAGGCGCGAGGCGTGCCAGCTGCCGTCCATGCCGGCTTCGGTCAGGGCGACCCAGTTGTCGCCGCTGCGGAACAGCGCCGGGAAGACCCAGCCCGATGGCAGCGGCGATGCAGTGCCGACCGGGATGTCTGCCTGGTAGTACTCTTCGTAGGAAGGATTGGTGTTGGCCCAACCGGTCTGGGCCACCGACATCGGTTGCAGCCACGCGCGCGCGGTGCCAGGGAAGGCGAAACTGGTGGCCTCGCTGCGCACCGCGCCGCCGGCGGTCTCGTAGCGGAAAGCCACGCCGTCGTTGGAAACGCGGAACACGATGTCGAGCTTGCGCCCCTGCCTGTCGCGCAGGGCAAAGCGGCGCTCGTTGGCTTCGTAATGGTTGTTGCGGCGCTTGCCGGTGGCGAGCGTGTAGTCTTCGGAAATGCGCTGCACTGCGCCGGCGGAGGCCAGGCGCAGGCTGCGCGTCAGGTCGGCTGATTGCAGCTGCAGGCCAAGGCGGGAAGCCAGCAGCACCGGCTGGCCGGCGCGCGTGACCGCATAGGTCGGCTCGCCGCGCGGCGACAGTTCGAACTGCACCTTGACCTGCCTGTCAGGGCTGGCGATGTCGTGCGCGAAGGCCCACGACTGGACTGCCACCAGCAACGCCGGAAGGGCGAGCTTGATCATGGCGTTCTCCTGTTAAACCCAGCCTGCGTCGACGATAAAGTCCTGCGCCGTGCACATGGCGCTGTCATCGGCGCCCAGGAACAGACACATGGCAGCGATGTGTTCCGGCAGCAGCTTGCCCGGCAGGCACTGGCTGCGGGCGATCTCTTCTTCCGCCGCTGCGTCGACCCACAAGTCCACCTGGCGCTGGGTCATGACCCAGCCAGGCGTGACCGTGTTGACGCGCACATTGTGCTTGCCCAGGTCGCGCGCCATGCCGCGGGTCAGCCCGTGGGTTGCGGCCTTGGCGGTAGCGTACACGGGATAACCGGCACCCTTGGCGATCCAGGAGATCGAGCCGATGTTGATGATGGAGCCGCCGCCCTTGGCCTTCATGCCCGGCAGGACTGCCTGGCAGGTGAAGAAAAGGGGGCGCTGGTTGATGGCGATGCGCTGGTCCCAGTATTCCGGGGTCACATCTTCGACACTATGACGCTGGTCGTTCGCCGCATTGTTCACCAGCACATCGAAATCACCAAGCTCCGCCGCAAACTCCTTGATCGTGCGCTGCAGCGCCGCGATGTCGGTGATGTCGCAGGCGCGGAACTGCGGACGCTCGGCGCCGCTGGCGGCAACGGCGTTGCACAGCGCTTCGCTGGCCTCTTTCGCAATGTCGACGAACGCCACGCGGGCGCCCTGTCTTGCAAAGGCCGCGACGATGCTGGCGCCGATGCCGGTGCCACCGCCGGTGACAAATACCCGCTTGCCCTGAAGGCTCGGGTAGTTTGCTGCTTGTGTCATGGTGTCTCCATATTTTATTGCTGTTTTTTTAGTGCTGGCCGAGGACGCCATCGCGGCGCCGCCAGGTATTGCCCGGATTCCCATCCTGCAGCACCGGCGGCAGCAGCGAAGCCGGCAAGTCCTGGTAACACACGGCGCGCAGGAAGCGGTAGATTGCCGCGGTGCCGACCGAGGTGCTGCGGCCGTCCGAAGTGGACGGGAACGGGCCGCCGTGCACCATGGCGCTGGTGACTTCCACGCCGGTCGGATAACCATTGGCCAGGATGCGGCCGGCCTTGCGCTCCAGCACCGGCAGCAGCTTGCGTGCAGTCGCGGCGTCGCCGTCCGCCATTTGCAGGGTAGCGGTCAGCTGGCCTTCCAGGTGCTCCGCCACGGCGATCATCTCATCGATGTCGCGGCAGGCGATCACCAGCGAAGCCGGGCCGAATACTTCGTCCGACAGCGCGTGCTGCGACAGGAAGGCTTGCGCGGTGGTGCGGAACAGCGCGGCGCCACCCTTGCAGCCACCGTGGGGGGTAGCGGTAACGGTTGCCACATCGGCATGCGAGGCCAAGGCCTGCACGCCACGCTGGTAGGCGCCAGCGATGCCGGCGCTCAGCATGGTTGCGGGTGCAACGCCGCCCAGTGCTTGCGCGGCGCTGGCGCAGAAGCGCTCCAGGCCCGGGCCTTCAATGCCCAGCACCAGGCCGGGATTGGTGCAGAACTGGCCGACACCCAGCGTCAGCGATGCAGCGAAGCCGGCAGCGACGCTGTCCGGGCGCCCTGCCAGGGCTTCCGGCAGCAGGAATACCGGGTTGATGCTGCTCATTTCGGCGTATACGGGGATCGGCTGCTTGCGCGCTGCGGCGGTGGCCATCAGTGCAGTGCCACCGCTGCGGGAGCCGGTGAAACCGACCGCCTGGATCGCAGGATGCGCCACCAGGGTCTGGCCGATGTGGCTTCCGCTGCCGGTCAGCAGGGCGAACACGCCCGCCGGCAGGCCGCATTGGGCCACGGCGGCCACCACGGCGCGCGCCACCAGTTCGGAAGTGCCAGGGTGGGCGGAGTGTGCTTTCACCACTACCGGGCAGCCGGCTGCCAGCGCGGAAGCGGTATCGCCGCCGGCGACAGAGAACGCCAGCGGGAAGTTGGAAGCGCCGAAGACGGCTACCGGGCCAACGCCGATCAGGCGGTAGCGCAGGTCGGCGCGCGGCGGCGTGCGGGTCGGCAGGGCGACGTCGATGCGTGGATCGCACCACGAGCCTTCGCGCAACAGCGCGGAAAACATCTTGAGCTGGTTACAGGTGCGGGCGCGCTCCCCTTCCAGGCGGGCCTGCGGCAGGCCGGTTTCGGCCATGGCGCGCTCGATGAGTTCTGCTCCGAGGTCGAGGATGTTGCGTGCAATCGCGTCCAGCAGTTCCGCGCGCGCGGCATCGCTGGTGGCGCGGAAAGTGTCGAATGCGGCGCCGGCCAGGCGGCAGGCGTCATTTACCTGCTCGACGCTGACCGCGTTGAATTCTTCGCCGAACTGCTGCTCCAGGCCTGGATTGAAGGCGCGCTGTGCGACGCCCTCCCCGCGCACGGCAACGCCGCCAATGAGTGCTTCACCAGTGATGGTCATAGTTGGTTCACTTTCTTGTAGCGGGATTCCTGGACGCGCAGCGGATTGCGCAGCGTAGGGCCAAATGCCGGTGCTTCGACTTCAAAGGTCTCGCCTGGCTGCACGGCGACGCCATCGGCGAAGCTCAGCGTGGCGGTGCCGAAGAAGTGGATATGCACGTCGCCCGGACGGCAGAACAGGCCATATTTGAAGTGGTGATATTCCAGGTTGGCGATGGTGTGCGACATATTCTGTTCGCCGCTGACGAAGGCCTTCTGCCAGCGCACCGCGCCATCCTTGCCGACGATGCGCGAGGCGCCGTCGATATGCTGCGGCAGTTCGCCCACGCGCAGCGCCGGGCCCAGGCCGCAGTTGCGCAGCTTGGAGTGCGCCAGGTAGAGGTAGTTCTGGCGTTCGGTCACGTGGTCGGAGAACTCGTTGCCGATGGCAAAACCGAGGCGGTATGGCTGGCCGTCTTCGCCGATCACGTACAGGCCGGCGATTTCAGGCTCTTCGCCGCCATCCAGCGAGAACTCGGGCATGGTCAGCGCCTGGCCGGTGGCGGCAACGATCGAGCCGTCGCCCTTGTAGAACCATTCCGGCTGCACGCCACGCTGGCCTTCGGCCGGCTTGCCGCCTTCCACGCCGAGGCGGAACATCTTCATGGAATCGCTCAGCGACTCGACGTCGCCGCCGATCTTGCGGTGCATGGCGTCGCGCGCATCGGCGCTGCCGAGGTGGGTCAGGCCGGTGCCGGTGACGTAGCAATGGGCCGGGTCGGCGTGGTCCAGCGGCGGCAGGATGCGGCCGGCGGACGCCACGGCTTCGTAGCTTTCGGTACTGGTGCCGATGGCAGCCTGCGCAACGGCGGCCAGCCCCTTGCCGCTGCCGATGGCGCGCTGCGCCAGTTCATAAGTGGTGGACACGCCGTCCAGCACGCGCAGCACGTCGCCGTCCAGCGAGGCTACGCGGCGCGAGCCGGCTTCATTGGTGAATTGTACGAGCAGCATGGGTTCTCCTTAGTGCGAGTGGCGCGGCACGGCCGAACCGCGGCAGCCAACCAGGAAGTCGAAGTCGCAGCCTTCGTCGGCCTGCAACACGTGGTCGATATACAGCTGCTGGTAGCCGGACTTCGGCGGCTCCTGCTGCGCGGCGCGCTCGGCGAGGCGGGCCTTCATTTCCTCGTCGCTGATTTCGAGCTGCAGCTTGTTGTTGGCGCAATCGAGCTCGATCCAGTCGCCATCCTTCACGGCGCCGAGCGGGCCGCCAGCCATGGCTTCCGGGGCCACGTGCAGCACCACGGTGCCGTAAGCGGTGCCGCTCATGCGTGCGTCGGAAATGCGGACCATGTCCTTGATGCCCTTGGCCAGCAGCTTCGGCGGCAGGCCCATATTGCCCACTTCCGCCATGCCCGGATAGCCTTTCGGGCCGCAGTTCTTCATCACCAGGATCGAGTTCTCGTCGACATCCAGGTCCGGATCGATGATGCGTTCCTTGTAGTGGTCGAAGTTCTCGAACACCACGGCCTTGCCGCGATGCTGCATCAGGTGCGGCGAAGCGGCGGAAGGCTTCAGCACCGCGCCGCGTGGCGCCAGGTTGCCGCGCAGGATGCAGATGCCGCCATCGGCGATCAGAGGGTTGTCGATCTTGCGGATCACTTCATCGTTGTAGATCGGCGCTTCGGAGCAGTTCTCGCCGATGGTCTTGCCGTTGACGGTCAGCGCGTCCGGGTGCGGCAGCAGGTTCGCTTCACCCATGCGGCGGATCACCCCCGGCAGGCCGCCGGCGTAGTAGAACTCTTCCATCAGGTAGCGGCCGGAAGGCATCAGGTCGACGATGGTCGGCATGCCTTTGCCAACCTTGGTCCAGTCTTCCAGCTCCAGCGGCACGCCGATGCGGCCGGCGATGGCTTTCAGGTGGATCACGGCGTTGGTCGAACCGCCGATGGCGGCGTTGACGCGGATCGCGTTCTCGAAGTTTTCGCGCTTCAGCACTTTGGACAGGCGCAGGTCCTCCCACACCATTTCCACGATGCGGATGCCGGACATATGCGCCAGCACGTAGCGGCGCGCGTCGACGGCAGGAATAGCGGCATTGTGCGGCAGCGAGGTGCCCAGCGATTCGGCCATGCAGGCCATGGTGGACGCGGTGCCCATGGTGTTGCAGGTACCGGCGGAACGCGACATGCCCGCTTCGGCCGACATGAACTGGTGCATGGTGATTTCGCCGGCCTTGACCTGCTCGTGCAGTTGCCAGACGGCGGTGCCGGAGCCGATGTCCTTGCCGTTCAGTTTACCGTTCAGCATCGGGCCGCCGGTCACGACGATGGTCGGCAGGTCGACCGAGGCCGCGCCCATCAGCAGCGCCGGGGTGGTCTTGTCGCAGCCCACCAGCAGCACCACGGCATCCATTGGATTGCCGCGGATGGATTCTTCCACGTCCATGCTGGCCAGGTTACGGGTCAGCATGGCGGTTGGGCGCAGGTTGGATTCGCCGTTGGAGAACACGGGGAATTCAACCGGGTAGCCGCCCGCTTCCAGGATGCCCTTCTTGACGTGCTCCGCGAGCTGGCGGAAGTGGGCGTTGCACGGGGTCAGTTCGGACCAGGTATTGCAGATGCCGATGATTGGCTTGCCGCGGAATTCGTGATCAGGAATGCCCTGGTTCTTCATCCAGCTCCGGTACATGAAGCCGTTTTTGTCCTGCGTCCCGAACCATTCGGCCGAGCGCAGTTTTATCGTTTTCTTTGTCTCTGACATGGATTCCTCCGCTTATTGATGGAGGAAATGTTACGGCTCAGAGCAATATATTTCTAATGACTTATTTGTTCCTACCAATATCAAAATCAGTATCGAGAAAAGCGGAAAGCCAGCGTGTTCCGATAGACATCTCCCGGGCGCAGGATCACACTGGGGAAATGCGGTTTGTTGGGCGCGTCAGGGAAGCACTGGGGCTCCAGGCAAAAGCCGCCGCGGTAGGGGAAGCCCAGCGAACCATCAAGGAAATTCCCGCTGTAGAACTGGATTCCGGGCTGGTGAGTGAGTACTTCCAACTGCCGCCCGGAACGCGGCTCGCGCACCCGCACCGCACAGCGCATGGCATCGGCCGGCGCCAGCGCAAAATTGTGGTCGTAGATGGCATCGCCGATGGCGCGCGGCTCGCGGAAATCGAAGGCCGTTCCCGCCACGGCAGCCAGTTCGCCTGTTGGTATCAAACCTTCGTCGACCGGCGTGTAATGCGGCGCATCGATCCACATTTCGTGATCGTTGATGGTGCCGCTGCCGGCCAGGTTGAAGTAAGCGTGATGGGTCAGGTTGACCGGGGTCGCACGGTCGGTCATGGCGCACAAGTCGACACTCAGCGCGCCATCGTCATCGAGCGTGTAAGTCGCCTGCACATCCAGGTTGCCGGGATAGCCCTGCTCCCCATCCGGGCTGCGGTAGCGCAGCACCAGGGCATCGCCCTCCACGACTGCATGCCATACGACCTTGTCGAAACCCTGTGCGCCGCCATGCAGGTGGTTGGCGCCATCGTTGACAACCAGTTGGTGTTCGAAGCCGTCCAGCGTGAAGCGGCCTTGCGCGATACGATTGCCGCAACGCCCGATCAGCGCGCCGAAGTAAGGCGAACGGCCGAAATACTCGGCAGCCGTGTCGAAACCCAGAGTGACATTGGCCAACCGGCCGTCACGATCCGGGACCAGGATGTGGGTGACGATCCCGCCGTAATTGGTGATCCTGACCTCCATGCCCTGGGCATTGGTCAGTGTGAACAGGGACAGCGGCGTGCCGTCCGGTGCGTGGCCGAATGGCGCGCTCTGGATCATGTGTGCTTACTCGATAACTGAGGGCCGTCCGAAGACGGGCATTCCCTGCGCATCCCAGCGCAGCGGTTTGACGAATGTATGGCGGTCCGGATTCCACAGCGGATCGCCGACAATTTCCGTGTACGTGCGGGCATGGTACACCAGCAGCACATTTCCGTCCGCGTCCACGGTAAAGCTGTTATGCCCAGGGCCGTAGATGCCGTGTTCGAAGCAGGTTTGCAGCACCGGCTGCTTCGACTTGGTCCAGGCGGCAGGGTCCAGCAGGTCGGCATCGGCATCGGCCCACAGCAGGCCCATGGCGTAATTCTCGTCGGTGGCGCTGGCGGAATAGCTGATGAACACCTTGCCGTTGCGCTGCAGGACGGACGGGCCTTCGTTGACCCAGAAGCCGCGGATCTCCCAGTCGAACTCCGGCTTGGTCAGCATCACCGGCTTGCCCTTGATCTGCCACGGCGTTTCCATCTCCGCGATGTACAGGTTGGAGTTGCCCTCGATTTCATTGTCCTTCTGCGCCCACAGGTAGTACAGCTTGCCCTTATGGGTGAAGGTGGTCGCATCCAGGCAGAAGGTGTCGATGCCGGAATCAACCTGGCCCATGAACTCCCACTCGCCTTCCAGCGGATTGGCGTTCTTGTTGCGGATCGCGTACATGCGGTGCTGGAACAGTTTGTACTTGATTTCGCGGCTCGGCGCGGCCGCGAAGTAGACATACCAGGCGCCGTGGTTGTAGTGCAGCTCGGGCGCCCAGACCAATTCGCTGTAGGCGCCGGTATCGGGCTTGTGCCACACGTCCACGGTCTGCGCATCGCGCAAGCCTTCGATGGTGGCGGCGCGGCGCAGCTCGATGCGGTCGTATTGCGGCACCGAGGCGGTGAAGTAGTAATAGCCGTCGCTGTGGCGAACGATATAGGGATCGGCGCGTTGCTCGATCAAGGGAGACAGTTTTTGCATGTTCAAGCGCTTACATAGCCGTTGGACTTCATGCTCTCTTTCACGGTGCCGTAATACTCATCGCTGATGCGATAGGCGAACATCAACAGCCCCATGAGCAGGTGGAAGAAGCCAGGAATCACCGAAAGCATCAGGGCGATGCCGTTCAGTGCGAATTCGGATTGCGCCTGATTAGGCACGTAATGGAAATAGGTGAGCAGGATGCCAACCAGGCCGCCGGCGATCGCCATGCCCGCCTTCTGGCAGACCGAAATGCCGCCGAAAGCAAACCCGGAAACGCGCTTGCCGGTCTTGACCTGGCCGTAGTCGATCGTCTCGCCGATAGCGGACCAGAATACCGGCGCATGCAGGTCGACGATGAACGACAGTGCGAAGAACAGTATGAAGGCCAGCATCACATCGCCCGGCTTGACGAGGAGGTAAATCGCCAGGCTGATGCCCGCCACGATCAACTGCGTCCAGCGGAACAGCTTGACCTTGCAGTAGACCTTCGTGATCCAAGTCGATGCGATCATCGACAGGATGGCGGCCACCACGCCGGTGGACAGGAAGGCCGATACCTGCGCCGTATTGAGGCCCAGGTAGTACTTGGCGTAATAGATCGCCACCGAACCTCGCACCACATAGCCGATGGTGCCGGTCACACATACGCCGCACAGGATCAGCCACTGGTCGTTTTTCATCAGCACATTCAACTGCTCGCCCAACGACTGGCGCACCACCACATGGTGCACGCGCTCGGTGGTGGTGAAGAAGCAGAACAGGAACAGCGCCACCCCCAGCACCGCCATGACCGCCATCGCCATCTGGTAGCCGTGGGCGGCATTGCCCTCGCCCCAGCGCTCCGACAGCAGCGGCACCACGATGGTCACCAGGAAGGCGCCAATCTTGGCAAAGAACAGGCGGTAGCCATTGGCCGACAGGCTTTCCTTCGGATCGCTGGTCAGCGCACTTGGCAGGGAAATATACGGAATGCCGACACCCGCCGTCATCACGGTCATGATGATGTAGGTGGAGTATGCCCACACCAGCTTGGCGTCGTAGCCCCAGTCCGGCGTGGAGAACACGAAGAGGATGCTCACGCCGTAAGGAACCGCAAGCCACAGCAGGTAGGGACGGTAGCGGCCGAAGCGGCTGGTGAAACGGTCGGTGATCTGGCCCATGGTCAGGTCAGCCACCGCGCCCACGATCTTCACCAGCACGAACAGCAACGCCAGGTCTTGCGTTCGCAAGCCGTAGATGTCGGTGTAGAAGAAAGTAATAATCAGCATCATGGAGGAAATCACGACATTGAGTGCCGCATCCCCTGCCCCGAAGCCCGCCTTTTCGAGCACCGACATCTTTTGGTTTTGCATGGTAAATCAGTTCTTCCAGTTCAACATCAGGCCGACGGTGCGGTCATAGCGGCGGATATCGCGTGGATATACGTTCGCGTCAGTCCAATAGTCCTTGTATTTGAAGTTCAGCAGGTTGGTGCCGGTCAGGGTCAGCGCCAGGTTCGGGGTGAACCGGTAGCTGAGGGAGCCATCCAGGCTGCTGAGAGCCCCTGTCATCAGGTCGCGATTCGGTGCCGTCCCTTTGATGGCCGAAGTATCGTTGTAGGTCTGCACGAACTTCGAACGCCAGTTATAAGCCAGGCGGCCGGAGAACCCGTACTTCTCGTACATCAGCACAATGTTATACGAGTTTTTCGACATGCCCGGGAAAGTCTGCTCGGAAGGGCCAGTCTTCGAGGAAGTCACGCCGCCTTCCATATAGGTGTAATTCAGTTGCGTGCCGAAGCCGCTCAACCAGCCCGGCAGGCTGTCGTAGAACTGCTGGTAGGACAGCTCGACGCCCTGCAGGTGGCCCTTGTCGGTATTGAACGGGCGCGAAGTCAGGTAGCTCACACCCTGGTACACCTCGGGCACGGAGCGGCTGACGATGTAGCCGTCAAAATTGTGGCGGAACACGGTGCCGCTGACCATCGAAGCGGGCGCGAAATACCACTCCAGCGAAGCATCCAGATTCTGGCCGATGACCGGCTTCAGGTCGGGATTGCCGCCCGATGCCGTGGCCTGGTTGGTGGTGCCGTTCGAGTTCACATACGCGGTGCCAGGATTGAGCTGCGAGAATTCCGGACGGCTCATGGACTTGGAATATGCCACGCGCGCAAACAGGTCCTTGCGCAGCGTCGCCTTGAAGGACGCGCTCGGCAAGGCATCGGTGCTTGAGTTGCTCTTCGGCGTCGCGACCGGCACGCCGTCGACCATGCTGTAGCCAAAGGAATCCGCGTCGGTTCTCGTCAGGCGCACGCCCACCATCCCGTCCACCGGTACGCTGCCAAGGTCGAAGCCCAGGCGCGCCTTGCCGTAGACGGCGTAGTTTTTCTCGTTGACCGAGAAGAAAGATCCCTGGTCAAGCGCCTTGGCATTGGACGAACCGGTGACTGTCTTGCGCACGTCGCCCGTATTATTCAACAGGAAGCTTGCGCAAGGGGTGTACCAGAATGGCGTGCCATAGTCTTCCGACAGCTCACGGTTGGTGCAAGTCATGCCTGGCATGGTCGCGGCGGAAATGCGGGTCGCCGGGTTGAAGGCATCAGGTGCACCCATGCTGCCTTCGATCGATTTGATCGATTCGGCGTTGCGCTTGTTGAATCGGACGCCAGCGCTGAATTCCTGGAAGATGCCATTGCCATCCGGCGTATACGAGGCATCGGCACGCCAATCGGTCGAAGAACCCTTGTCGTTGCCATAGCGATCAAACAGCTGGAACAGGTAGACATTCTTCGGATCGGTCATGTCCATGCCGCCGTAGCGCACGAAGGCGCCGCCGTTGGCATTGGTCTTCAGGAAAACGTCCGGCACGGTGACCATGGTGTCCATGATTGGATTGCGCCAGTCGTATTTCGACTCGGTGCGCGCCAGCTCGGTGCTCAGGCGCAGACCGGGAGCAGCGTGCCATTTGGCGCCGACCGCGGTCTGCCAGGTGCGGTTATCCGAAGCCCTGGCCTGGGTCGACAGGATGGTGTTGGCGTCGTGCGAAGTCAGCTCGTCCAGCTGGTCGGTGCCAGGTATCTTGGTGCCGCTGATGCCAGCGCCGGGGGCCCACCACGGCAGGCCGACGAAAAAGTCGGTCTCGTCCTTGTTCTTGTAGCGGGAATAGACACCTTCGGCATAGACTTCGAGGTCCTTGCCTGGCCGCCATTGGAGCGCAAAATTCTCGGCAGTGCGTTTGCGCTCGCCGTAGATGCCTTGCAAGCCGACCAGGTCCGGACCGGTCAGGTTTGGCAGCAGCCAGTCCTTCTGGACCGGGAAAGTGTTGAAGCTGCGCTCTTCGTGGAAGTTGTTGCGCACGTAGGAAACGCCGAACAAGGCACCGATTTCACCGTATTCGGTCTTCCAGCGGTTCGAAATCAGGCCATTGGCTTCAGGATCGGTCTTGTGCGACTTGTCCTGGTTTTTCACGCCGCCGTTGGCACTCAGGGTGAAGCCCTTGAAGTCGAACGGACGATTGGTGCGCACATCGATCACGCCCGCGATACCGCCTTCAACCAGTTCAGGGCTCTGCGACTTGTACACATCCACGCGCTGCAGCATGGTGGACGGGATGTCGGCCAGTTTGATGTAGCGGCCGGTGGTGGTGTACATTTCGCGGCCATTCAGGGTCGTGGCGATGCCCGGCAGGCCGCGGATCAGGACGTCGGAAGCTTCGCCGGCACCGCGACTGACCTGGATGCCGGGAATGCGGGCCAGCGTCTGCGCCACGTTCGTATCGGGGAACTTGCCAATATCGTCCGCAACGATGGAGTCGACCACGTTTTCGGAGCGCTGCTTGATGTCCAGCGAGGATTGGGCCGCGGCACGCATGCCGCTGACCGTCACGACAGAAACCTCGCCCTGGGCTGCCTGCTGCGCGATGGAAGGCACGGCGCTGAACAGGCCAATGCCGGCCAATGCCGCGACAGACAGCTTGAGTGCAATCGGGCGGCGCGGTGCCGCCAGCCCTGGCACGTATGCTTGGCACTTCATAAGTCTCCTGACTATAGTTTTTGTAAGTTACTAGGTCCTGAAACTCATCTTAGGTAAATCAGTGAGAACAAACTAATCAATTTTTTTCAAAGTTAGATATCAAAATCGATATCACGTTCCGGTTGATCTGGGTCATGGAAAGAGGTACTGCAGATGCAGGATTATGACTGGCAATATCCATCCTGCCACGTCCCGACATGAACCTGCCCCTCCTGGCGGCCCTAGCCGCCTCCACCCTCGGTACCTCGGGGGCCTTTGACCAGCAGGGCCGCCTGTGGGTGGCGCATGCCGGAGATAACGGCATCGTGCTGCAATCGAGCGCCGATGAAGGCCGCAGCTGGACGCCGCCGCGCCAGGTTTTGCCCAAGCCGGAAACGGTGGAAGCAAACGGTGAAGCCCGCCCGAAAATTGCCTTCGGCCCGCAGGGCCAGCTCTATTTGAGCTACACCCAGGCGTTGGGCAAACACCACACTGGCAATGTCCGCTTCCTCCGCTCGCTGGACGGAGGGCAGACTTTTTCGCCCCCATACACCGTGCAGCGCGACCGCGCGCCGATAGGCCACCGTTTCGACGACATCCAGGTCGACCCGCAGGGCCGCATTTACCTGGCCTGGCTGGACCAGCGCGACAAGGATGCCGCCCAGGCGGCCTCCCGCCCCTATCGCGGCATCGCCATCTATTACGCCGTCTCCACCGACGGCGGGGCCAGCTTCGGCGACGACGCCAAACTTGCCGACCATACCTGCGAATGCTGCCGCATCGCCACCGCAATCGCGCCCGATGGACGTGTAGCCGCCATGTGGCGCCACATTTTCGAGCCGAATATCCGCGACCATGCCGTGGCGTGGCTGCCGGCCGGCGGCCGCCCGGCCGCACCGGCGCGCGCCACCGAAGACGGCTGGAAGATCGACGCCTGCCCGCACCACGGCCCCTCGCTGGCGTTCGACGGCAAGGGCCAGCGCCACCAGGCCTGGTTCAGCCCTGCCGGCGACGAAGGCGGCGTGTTCTATTCGGGCAATGGCCAGTTGATGCGGCTGGGCGGCCAGCAAGCGGAGCATGCCGAAGTTGGGGCGGCCGGCCAGCGCGTCGCCGTCGTCTGGAAGGAGTTCGATGGCACGGCGACCGGCATCCACGCCCAGGTGTCGCCGGACGGCGGTGCAAGCTGGAGCAGGCACATCATCGCCACCACGCAGGGCGGCTCCGACCATCCCCACATCATGCGGCGCGGCGCCGAACTCTGGCTGCTGTGGCGCACCGCCGATGAAGGCATCGTAGTACGCAAACTCGAGGAATGATCATGAAGATGCTCCATCCCCTGGCCGCCGCAGTTGTGGCAACCGCCATCGCCGCGCTTTCCGCGCTGGCCGCGTCCCCCAGCGCCTACGCTGCCGGCAACGCGGGCCTGAAGGCCTTCGAACCGCAAAGCGTCGAACAGATCGCCGCCAGCCACAAAGGCAAGCCTTTCGTGGTCCTGGTCTGGTCCATGGATTGCGAGTTCTGCCAGCACAGCCTGGACGTGCTGTCGAGAGCCCGCGCCGCCAATCCGGGCTTCGACATTGTCACCATCACCACCGACCCGCTGTCAGACGCAGCCCTGTCGCAGATGGTGCAGAAGCGCCTGTCCGGCATCGACCTGCTGGCCGACGCCTGGAGCTTCGGCACACTCGCACCGGAGCGCCTGCGCTACGCCATCGATCCACGCTGGCGCGGCGAGAAACCGCGCAGTTACTGGTACGATGCACAGGGGCAGCGTGTGGCCCACTCAGGCGTTATCACGCCGGCCTTGATCGAGAAAATGCGCTGATCGCAAAAACTTGACCGAGTTCATGGTTTGACAACTGCCCAATCGCTACGATGGGCACATGTTCTCGCACCGCACCACTCGCCGCTTCGTAACACTGCTGTTGCTGCTGTATGTAGCACTGCAAGGCTACGCAGCCGCAGCGCAGGTAGCGATGCCGATGATGGATCACGCAGCATGCGCTGAACATCACGAGGGGCACGACCAACATGGGATGGCGGACTGCTTCACACAGTGCACGCTGTGCGGCGCACTGGCCATGGCGCCCGGCTACAGCAAGCCCTCCGCTCCCGCACCGCATGACCTCACAGGTCCTCGGACCGCCATCATCGCGGCGCAGTACGATGGCGAATCCCATCTGCCGCACCAGGCGCGAGGACCTCCACCCGCAGTGTGACACCTGCTCTTATTCCAATGCGCCGCCGCCCCCGGCGGCGCACGACTCGTCACACCGGAGAATAAAAATGAATCCGCAGTTACGCAAGCACCTGCTTGCAATGTCTGTTGCCACCGCCCTTCCCTGCTACGCCCAAACCACCCTCCCCAGCGTCATCATCACCGGCACCAATCCCGACGTCATGCAAGTAGACGTCAGCAAGAAAGGCTTCCCCAGCGATACCGCAAACCTGTTGCAATCCGTGGCCGGCGTCAGCATGATCAGCGGCGGCGGCGTGTCCGGACTGCCATCGATCCGCGGCTTGGCCGACGACCGCCTGCGCATCCAGGTCGACGGCATGGACCTGGTCTCGGCCTGCGCCAACCACATGAATCCCGCGCTGTCCTACATCGCGCCGTCGCAAGTCGAATCAATCCAGGTCCTGCCCGGCATTACGCCCGTCAGCGTCGGCGGCGACAGTATCGGCGGCACCATCCGCGTGCGTTCCGCCGACCCGAAATTTGCTGAAGCCGGCGCGCAACTAAGAGAAGGCCAGGCCACGTTCGTCTACCGCAGCAACGGCAATGTGCGCGACGCCAGCCTGGCAGCGACGCTGGCCAGCGACACTTTCTCGGCCAGCTATCGCGGCGCCGCGATCAAGGCCCATAACTACGAAGATGGCGACGGCAAGGCAATCGGCTCCTCCGCCTACGAATCCCGCAACCATGCGCTGACCCTGGCCATGCGCTCCGAAGCGCGCCTGCTGGAGCTCAAGTTCGGCCTGCAGCGGATGCCCTACCAGGGCTTCCCCAACCAGCGCATGGACCTGACCCGTAACGACAGCGAACAAGCCAACCTGCGCTATCTTGAGCGCTTTGGCTGGGGCACGCTGGAGGGCCGCGCCTACCACGAACACACTCGCCACGCCATGAACTTCGGTCCCGACAAGCAGTTCTGGTACGGCGCGAAGAAAAACATCCCCGGCATGCCGATGGATACCGAAGGCAAGAACACAGGCCTGTCGCTCAAGGCGACCATTCCCTTGTCGCAGCCCGACACCCTGCGCGTCGGCGCCGACTACCGCCGCTACCGCCTGGACGACTGGTGGGACCCTTCCGGTGGCGGCATGGCGCCGGACACGTTCTGGAACATCCGCGACGGCCAGCGTGACCGCCTGGGCGCCTTCGCAGAATGGGACCGCCGCTGGAATCCGGCCTGGTTCACCCAGTTCGGCGTGCGAGGCGAGCTGGTTACCAGCGACACCGGCACGGTGCAGGGCTATAACGCCGGCTACAACAAGGATGCGTCGGCCTTCAACGCACTCGATCGCAAGCGCAACGACCATAATCTTGACCTGACCGCCCAGGCGCGCTACGTGCCATCCCAGGACATGACGGTCAAATTCGGCTACGCTCGCAAGACCCGTTCGCCGAACCTGTACGAGCGCTATAGCTGGTCCACCGGCGGCATGGCAATGGCCATGGTGAATATCGCCGGCGACGGCAACGGCTATGTCGGCGACCCGTCGCTGCGTCCGGAAGTGGCGCATATGGCCACCGGCAGCATCGAATGGCACGATCCGGCGCAGGAAAAATGGTCGTTCGCCATCTCGCCTTACTACACCAGGGTCGATGACTACATCGACGCGCGCTGCCTGACCGCCTGCAAGGCCGGCGCCTTCGTGAACCTGCGCTTCGCCAACGTCGATGCGAAGCTGTACGGCACCGAAGTGTCGGCACATGCGGCGCTGGCGTCCGGCAGCTACGGCACGCTGTCGGGCGACATGCTGGTGAACTACGTGCGCGGCGAAAACCGCAGCACGGGCGACAACCTGTACAACATGATGCCCCTGAACACCCGCCTGTCGCTGAACCATCGCCTCGGCGCGTGGAGCAACGTGCTGGAACTGCAGGCCGTCAAGGCCAAGGACCGCGTCTCCTCGCTGCACAACGAACTGCGCACCGGGGGCTACGCCCTGGCAGCCCTGCGCACCAGTTATGCGTGGAGCAAGGTGCAGCTCGACTTCGGCGTGGAAAACCTGTTCGATCGCCGTTACGACCTGCCTTTGGGCGGGGCCTATGTCGGCCAGGGCATGACCATGGCGTTGAACGGCGTTCCCTATGGCATCGGGGTGCGCGGCATGGGGCGTTCAGTGTATGCCGGCCTGACCTTCAAGTTGTAGGGATCGGTATATCAAACCGATATAGGAGTCGCGAAATAAGCCATTGGTAAGCTATTGCTGCCAACCGTAGGATTGTGCTGCCGGATACCGTCCAACACACAAAACTACGAGACAAGCACCAATGACGACACCGCGACTTCCCGCCCTGCTGGCCCTGGCCAGTGCGCTGGCGACAGCCTTCCCCCTGGCCGCCAGCGCCGCTCCCGCAAGCAAGTTTGCCGAATGGGAGCAACCGGAAGTGGTTCAAGTGAACCGCGAACCGATGAAAACCACCTTCTTCAACTTCGAGCGGCGCGACCTGGCGCTGAAGGGCGACAAGGCGGCTTCGCAGTACTTCCTCTCGCTGGACGGCACCTGGTCGTTCGCCTACTCCCGCAATCCGGAATCGCGGCCGGTCGATTTCTACAAGCCGGGCTTCGACGTGAGCCGCTGGAAAACCATCAAGGTGCCTGGAATGATGCAGGCGCAGGGCTACGGCCAGCCCCTGTTCAACAACAGCGACTACCCTTTCCCGCCCAACCAGCCGTACATCCTGCACAGCATGAACGAGGTGGGCTCCTATCGCCGCAACTTCGACCTGCCGGCCAACTGGGATGGGCGCGATGTCTTCCTTCATATCGGCGCGGCCGGCGCCGCCTACTACATCTGGGTCAACGGCCAGCGGGTCGGCTACTCGGAGGACTCCAAGCTGCCGTCGGAATTCAAGCTGACGCGCTTCCTGCGCCCTGGCAGCAATGTGATCGCGATTGAACTGTACCGTTTCGCCGACGGTTCCTACCTTGAGGACCAGGACTTCTGGCGCGTCTCCGGCATCGAGCGCAGCGTCTACCTGTACGCCGAGCAAAAATCGCACTTGCGCGACTACGTGGTGCACGCCACCCTGGACAAGACCGCCTATCGCGACGGCGAATTGACGCTGCAGCCCGAATTCACGGGCGCTGCACAAGGCAAGCTGACAGCCACGCTGCTGGACGGCGACAAGGCCGTGCTGTCGCTGGAAAGCGGCGTCCACGGCGGCAAGGCTGCGCCGCTGCGCGGCACCGTGCCCGGCGTGCGCCAATGGTCGGCCGAGGCGCCCAACCTGTACCGCCTGCTGCTCGAATTCCATGATGCAAAGGGCGCGCTGGTGTCCTCGACCTCGCGCATGGTTGGCTTTCGCACCGTGGAGGTGAAGGATGGCGAAGTGCGCGTCAACGGCAAGCGCATCATGATCAAGGGCGTCAACCGCCACGAACACGACCCGCACACCTTCCACGTCATGTCGGAAGAGTCAATGCGCAAGGACATGGAGCTGATGAAGCAGGCCAATATCAATGCCGTTCGCACCTCGCATTACCCGAACGATCCGCGCTGGTACGACTTGGCGGACGAATACGGCCTGTACGTGATGGACGAAGCGAACATCGAGTCGCACGAGTACATGGGCATGGGCGACCACGTGCGGAATATTCCTGGCGCGCGCGAAAAGATCCAGCTCGGCTACCAGCCGCATTGGGCGGCCGCCCACCTGGACCGCGTGAGCCGCATGGTGCAGCGCGATCGCAACCACCCAAGCGTGATCCTGTGGTCGCTGGGGAACGAGGCGGGCACCGGCCCGAACTTCGAGAACGCGGCCAAATGGATCCGGGAACAGGACCCGGAACGCCTGATCAGCTACCTTGGCCATGGCACCATCGGCGAGGAGCATTTGCCGAACGATTACGTCGACATCTATGCGCCGATGTATGACCCGATCGAAAAGATGATCGATTACGCGCAGGACCCGCGCTACAAGCAGCCGATGATCCAGTGCGAGTATGCGCATGCGATGGGCAATAGCCTCGGCAACTTTGAAGATTACTGGCAGGTGATCCGTTCGCACCGCAAGCTGCAGGGCGGCTTTATCTGGGACTGGGTGGACCAGGCCATGCTGCTCAAGGATAAGCAGGGCCGCAGCTATTGGGCGCAAGGCGAAGATTACGGCCCGAATCCGCGCAAGGATATGTCGGAAGTCGGCGATGGCCTTGTGCAGGCCGACCGCACGCCCGATCCTGAGTATTACGAGGTGCGGAAGGTCTACGCGCCGGTGGTCTTTGAAGGCGATCCGGCATCCGGGCGCCTGAAAGTCGCCAACCGCTATGACTTCGCAGACCTGTCCGGGTTCGACTTTGACTGGTCGATTGCGCGCGACGGCACGCAAGTCGCGGGCGGATCGCTGGCTGGCGTCAAGGCAGCCGCGCAGACATCTGCCGATGTATCGTTGAACTTGCCGAGGCTGGAACGCGATCCGCGCTTCGAGTACGTGCTGACGCTACGCGCCAAAGCCCGCGACGGAGCCATTCGCGGCGTCCCTGCCGGCATGGTGCTCGGCTTCAGCCAGTTCGTGCTGCAATCGCCAACCGCTGCCGCCGACACGGCGGGCTCCGGCGGCTGGATTGCGCCGCTACGCGCAGGGAACATTGTCGAGCTGCGCGCGGGCGGAGCGCTGCTGACGGTCGACGCTGCAAGCGGCAAGCTGGCCTACTCGGCAGGCGGCAAGCAGTTGCTGGCCGGAGGCATGCCCTACTTCTGGCGCGCGCTGACGGAAAATGACCTCGGTACGGGCCTCAATAAAACCCACACCATCTGGAAGCAGTTCAGCGAAGAACGCAACGTGCGCTCCTTCGACGTCCTGAAAGACGGGGTGCGCATCGAATACATCTTCGGCGCCGGCTCCGCGCGCTGGAACGCCACTTATCGAATGGATGCCAAAGGTGCAGTGCAGGTTACCGCCACCTTCGCCCCACTGCGCGGCGACCTGCCGGACCCGCTGCGCATCGGCATGCGTTTCGACAGCAATCCTTCCCTCGATACGGTGGAATGGTATGGCCGCGGCCCGCAGGAATCGTATAGCGACCGCATCACTGGCGCCCCGCTTGGCCGCTACAGCGGCACGCTGGCCGACCAGTACCACAACTACATCCGCCCACAGGAAAGCGGCAACAAGACCGGCGTGCGCTGGCTGACGCTGAAAGGCGGCGGCAGCGGCCTGCAACTGCGCGGCACGCAGCCGCTCTCCGTCAACGCCCTGCCATTCCCATACGAGGACCTGTACCCGCGCCCGCGCGGCACCTGGCACAGCTCCGACATCCATCCGCATGGCGACGGCTCGCTGCTGGTTGACGCGGTGCAGACGGGCGTAGGCGGCGATACCGGCTGGAGCCAGGTAGGCCGGCCGCACACGCAATACCGCATCAAGCTGGAGCCCACCACCTACCAGTTCACCATCACGCCGCAAGGAGCCGCGCAATGACCAATCAAACCCGTCGCCGCGTCCTGGCCGGCGCGGCAGCCAGCGCCGGCGCGGCCCTGCTGCCGATGTCCGCTACCGTGCATGCAGCCACCAGCGCACGCTTCAGCATCGGCAAGGATGATTTCCTGCTCGACGGGAAACCGCTGCAGATCCGTTGCGGAGAAATGCACTTCGCCCGCGTGCCGCGCGAATACTGGCAGCACCGCCTGAAAGCCATCAAGGCCATGGGTTTGAACACCGTCTGCGCCTACCTGTTCTGGAATTACCACGAATGGCGCGAAGGCCGCTACGATTGGGGCGGACAGCGCGACGCCGCCGAATTCTGCCGCCTCGCGCAACAGGAGGGCCTGTGGGTCATCCTTCGCCCCGGCCCCTACGCCTGCGCCGAATGGGAAATGGGCGGCCTGCCCTGGTGGCTTCTGAAAAAGAGCGGCAGCGACGCATTCCTGCGCACCCGCGACGAAGCCTTCATGAAGCCGGCCAGGCGCTGGCTGGCGGAAGTCGGCCGCGTGCTGGCTTCGCAGCAAGTTACGCGAGGCGGTCCTATCCTGATGGTGCAGGTCGAGAACGAATACGGTTTCTTCAGCGACGACCTGGAATACATGCGCGGCATGCGCCAGGCCCTGCTCGACGCCCAGTTCGACGTGCCGCTATTCCAGTGCAATCCGACCAACGCCGTCTCGCGCACCCATATCCCGGAACTGTTCTCGGTAGCGAACTTCGGCACCGACCCGGATGCCGGCTTCAAGGCCCTGAAGGCCGTGCAGCAAGGCCCGCTGATGTGCGGCGAATACTATTCCGGCTGGTTCGACACCTGGGGCAACCCGCACCGCCGCGGCGCCGCCACCAAGGCCGTCGCCGACATCCAGCAGATGCTGAAAATGGGAGGCTCCTTCAGCCTGTACATGGCGCATGGCGGCTCCACCTTCGGCCTGTGGGGCGGCTGCGACCGTCCCTTCCGCCCCGACACCAGCAGCTACGACTACGATGCTCCGATCGGCGAAGCGGGATGGACCGGCGAAAAATTCCAGGCCTACCGCAAAGGCATCGAGCCATTCCTGCAGCCCGGCGAAACACTGCCTTCGCCACCGGCGCGCCAGCCTGTGATGGCGATTCCCGCCTTTACGCTCAAGGAATCGGCTGCAGTCTTCGCCAGCCTGCCGCAGGAAGCGATACGCGACAAATCGCCGCAACCGATCGAGCAGTACGACATCAGCCGCGGCCTGGTGTCCTACCGTGTCTCCCTGCCTGCCGGCCCGGCCGGCAAGCTGACCGCAGCCAAGGTGCGCGACCTGGCGTGGGTGCATGTTGACGGCAAGCTGGCCGGCACCTTCGACACCCGACACCGCCGCTTCAGCATCGACCTGCCCGCGCGCGACAAGCCCGCCACGCTGGAAATCCTGCTGTACACCATTGCCCGCGTCAATTTCGGTCCCGAAGTGCACGACCGCAAAGGCTTGCACGGCCCGGTGCAATACCAGCCGAAAGGCGCCGCGCCGGTCGCCTTGGAAAACTGGGAAATCCGCGCCATCGACTTCGACGCCGATGGCGTGCTGCCGCCGCTGCAATGGAAACAGCAGCGCACGAGGGGTCCTGCTTTCTGGCGCGGCAGTTTCGATGCCGGCAAAACCGCCGACACCTTCCTCGACATGTCGGCCTGGGGCCAGGGCATCGTCTGGATCAATGGCAGTTGCCTGGGCCGCTACTGGAGCATCGGCCCGACGCAAACCATGTACCTGCCCGGCCCATGGCTGAAACGGGGCCGCAACGAAGTGGTGGTGCTCGACCTGACCGGTCCACAGCGCGCCGAATTGCGCGGCCTGGAAACCCCGATTCTCGACCGTCTGCAACCGGAACGCGACCTGCCCCGCCCTCCGAACAAGGCCAGGCCCAGGCTGGAAGGCGTCACGCCTGCCTACAGCGGCCAGTTCCAGCCCGGCAGCGCCACGCAGGACGTGCGCTTCGCCGCGCCGGTCAGCGGGCGCCAGTTCTGCCTCGAATCGCTGGATGCTTTCGACGGCAAGCAGTATGCGGCCGTAGCCGAAATCTCGCTGCTGGACGCCAAGGGGCAGCCGATCAACCAGTCCGCCTGGACCATCGCCTACGTGAGCAGCGAGGAAGGCAAGCGCGAAGACGGGCAGGCGCTGAATGCCATCAATGGCCAGGCCAGCGATTTCTGGCACACCGCGTTCGCAGGCAAGTCCCCGGCGCCAACCCACCCGCACCGGCTGGTGATCGACCTCGAGAAGAATGTCGAAGTGGCCGGCATCCGTTATACGCCGCGCCAGGGCGACGACAAGGTAACGGGCCGCATCAAGCGCTTCAACGCCTACCTTGGCGCGCAGCTGGTAGATCCAGGGGAATAAGTCGACGTTATGCCCATTCGATATACAAGACGATAAATTTCTCATATTTCTGAACTAGCTCGCCACGATAGACTTGCCTTACCACTTCACAAACGAACAAAAATGAAAATCACAAAACTGACCACCTACCGCATTCCACCGCGCTGGATGCTGCTCAAGATTGAAACAGACGAAGGCGTGGTCGGTTGGGGCGAACCGGTCATCGAAGGCAAGGCACGCACCGTGGAAACTGCTGTCCACGAGTTCTCGCAATACCTGGTGGGCCAGGATCCGCGCCGCATCAACGACCTGTGGCAAGTCATGTACCGCGGCGGCTTTTACCGCGGCGGCGCCATCCTGATGAGCGCCATCGCCGGCATCGACCAGGCGCTGTGGGACATCAAGGGCAAGGCGCTTGGCGTGCCGGTCTACGACCTGCTGGGCGGCCTGGTGCGCGACCGCATGAAAACCTATAGCTGGGTGGGCGGCGACCGCCCGGCCGACGTCATCGCCGGCATCAGCACGCTGCGTGAAGCAGGCTTCGACACCTTCAAGATGAACGGCACCGAGGAATTCGGCATCATCGAAAGCTCGGCCGCCGTGGACGCCGCCGTGGCGCGCATCGCGGAAATCCGCGATGCCTTCGGCAGCCAGATCGAATTCGGCATCGACTTCCACGGCCGCGTTGCCGCGCCGATGGCCAAGGTGCTGCTGCGCGAACTGGAACCCTATCGTCCGCTGTTCGTCGAAGAACCGGTGCTGGCCGAGCAGGCCGAGTACTATCCGCGCCTGGCCGAATCGACCTCGATCCCGCTGGCGGCCGGCGAGCGCATGTTCTCGCGTTTCGAATTCAAGAACGTCTTCCAGGCCGGCGGTATCTCGATCGTGCAGCCGGACCTGTCGCACGCAGGCGGCATTACCGAATGCGTGAAGATCGCCGGCATGGCGGAAGCCTACGACGTCGCCCTGGCGCCGCATTGCCCGCTTGGCCCGGTTGCGCTGGCCGCCTGCCTGCACGTCGACTTCGTTTCATACAACGCCGTGCTGCAGGAGCAGAGCATGGGCATCCACTACAACAAGGGCGGTGAGCTGCTCGACTACGTGGTGAACAAGGAAGACTTCAAGATCGAGAACGGCTACATCAAGCCGCTGCCCAAGCCGGGCCTGGGCGTGGTGGTCGACGAGCAGCGCGTGATCGAAGCCAGCCGCAATGCGCCCGACTGGAGCAACCCGCTGTGGCGCCACCCTGACGGCAGCGTCGCGGAATGGTAAGCAACGCCACCGCCAGCCTGCTCGGCCTCGACTGGGGCAGCACCAGCCTGCGCGCCTTCCTGCTTGGCCCCGGCGGCAAATTGCTGGCCGAACGCAGCAATGGCAACGGCGCCTCCACCCTGTCCGGCGTGCCGGCCTTTGCCGCGGCGCTGGAAGGTATCGCCGGCGACTGGCTGGCCGCGCATCCGCGCCTGCCAATCCTGGCCTGCGGCATGATCGGCAGCCAGCATGGCTGGCGCGACGTGCCGTATGCAGCCTGCCCGGCCAACGCCGCAGCCCTGGCCGCCGGCATGCTGCCCAGCCCCGGCGCGGAAATCACCATCGTGCCCGGCGTGCTGTACGACGACGGCGCCTTGCCGCCAGACCTGATGCGCGGCGAAGAAACCCAGGTGGTCGGCGCCCTGCAGTTACAGCCCGCGCTGCGCGACGCTTCCTGCATCGTCATGCCCGGCACCCATTCCAAATGGGCGCAAATCAGCGACGGCCGCCTGATGCGTTTCGCGACCCACATGACGGGCGAGCTGTTTGCCGTGCTGCGCACCCATTCCGTGCTGGGCCGCCTGATGGCCGGCAGCAGCGCCGGCGATTTTGCCGAACACGCCTTCGCGACCGGCGTCGATGCCGCGCGCGACTACGGCCACCTAGGCATGAGCCACCAGGTCTTTGCAGCGCGCACCCTTGGCGTCACCGGCCGCGCACCGGCCAGCGACCTGGCGGACTACCTTTCCGGCCTGCTGGTCGGCCACGAACTGCGCGCCGCCCTTGCCTGGCGCGATGCCGCCGGCCTGGCGAATGCCCCGCTGGCCCTGGTCGGCAGTCAAGTGCTATGCCAGCGCTACGCGCTCGCCCTGCAACGCTTCCGCGCAGCGCCACCGCTGCTGCTCGATAACACCGCCCCCGCCGGCCTGTACCAACTGGCACGCGCTGCCGGCATGCTCAAGGATTGACATGAACGCACCATCCCCATCCGCTTTCGATTCGGCCTTCAAGGCGCTGCCGCTGGTAGCCATCCTGCGCGGCATCCAGCCCCACGAGGTGGAAGCCATCGGCGCCGGCCTGTATGAAGCCGGCTTCCGCCTGATCGAGGTGCCGCTCAACTCTCCGCAGCCGCTCGATTCCATCGCGCGCCTGGCCCGCAGCCTCCCTGACGATGCGCTGCTGGGCGCCGGCACCGTCCTGGGCACCGCTGCCGTACAGGACGTCAGGAACGCCGGCGGCCAGTTGATCGTCATG
This sequence comes from Pseudoduganella sp. S-14, assembly GCF_049913285.1. Lineage (GTDB taxonomy): Bacteria > Pseudomonadota > Gammaproteobacteria > Burkholderiales > Burkholderiaceae_D > Rugamonas. Next base: position 1,907,569 of record NZ_CP183991.1, on the reverse strand, counting down.
CCCCACTCCGACACCGCGGTGATCCGTGCCGCCAAGGCAGCCGGCATGTTCTGCGTGCCCGGTGCGGCGACGCCGACGGAAGCTTTCGCCTCGGTTCACGCCGGCGCCGATGCGCTCAAGCTCTTCCCTGCTGAACTGGTGACACCCACGGTAATGCGCGCCATGCGTGCCGTGCTGCCGCCCTCCCTGCCGCTGCTGCCGGTCGGCGGCGTCACGCCGGGCAGCATGGCCACCTGGCGCGCAGCTGGCGCCACCGGCTTTGGCCTTGGTTCGGCCCTGTACCAGCCAGGCCTCGATGCCGCAGCAGTGGCCGAACGTGCTCGCGCCTTCGTCACCGCCTGGAGCCAGGATGGAACTGCACGCCCAGCCTGAGACGCTCCTGCCCAACGCCCTTATTGGTTCACTGCTCTGGCACGACAGCTGCTGGTGGTGGAGCGACGCCGCCACGCCTGCCCTGAAGGCCTGGCGGGGCAAGGGCGCCCCGGAAAACAGCCGCTTGCCGGAACATCTTGCTGCATTCGCCTTTTGCCGCAGCGGCAAACTGCTGCTTGGCCTCGACAAATGGCTGTACCTGGCCGAGCGCACCCCGCCCGGCGCGCTGAAACTGGCGCGCCGCCTGCCCCTCGCCATCGCCGCCGTCGATCCCGCCGAAGCACGCACCCGCATCAACGACGGCTGTGCCGACCGCCACGGCAACTTCGTCCTCGGCACTGCCAACCTGAATCCCGACTCTCCTCCCATCGGCAGCTTTTACCAGTTCTCGCGGCGTTTCGGCCTGCGCCGGCTGGCCTTGCCGACTGTCGTTGCCGCGCATGGAATCGGCTTCAGCCCCGATGGCAGCACGCTGTATTTCGCCAGCGGAGACGGCCGCGAAGTACTGGAAACTACGTATGACCCGGCACGTGCCGAAGTCGGTAGAATCAAACGGTTCGCCAGCCTGGGAGATGCCCGTGCCGGCGGCCTGACGCTGGATGCCGGCGGCAACGTATGGATTGCGCTGCGCGAAGAAGGACGGCGCGGCCGCCTGGCGCAATTCACCGCCGCCGGCACGCTGATGCGCGAACTGCCGTTGTCGGCAACACAACCCTCGCGCCCGGTCTTCGGTGGACTGGGACTGGAACAAGTGGCAGCAGGCGCCCTTGACGGCGGCTTGCACACCATCGAGATACCCGGCGTGCAGGGATTGGCCCCATCCCTGTTTGACGACGCCGCTGATTGACGCTGCCGGGGAGCGGCCCTATTATTGTCCGCATGTCAGATCCACGCTCGGACCGATTTGTAAGGTCCCACCTGAAAACGCGCCACCTGGTGCTATTGGTCGAATTGGGCCGGCACCGCTCGATCCTGCATGCAGCACAGGCGGCAAACCTCACCCAGCCCGCGGCATCCAAGCTGCTGGGCGAGATCGAACACGCACTGAACGTCCAGTTGTTTGAACGCCTGCCGCGCGGCGTCGTGCCGACGTGGTACGGCGAAGTGATGATACGGCGCGCCGGTACCGCTCTGGCCGAAATGGATGCGGCGCACCAGGAAGTGATGGAACTGGTCTCTGGCCTTTCCGGCCGCGTTTCCATTGGCACGGTCCTGACGCCTTCCGCCGGCCTGGTCACCGACGCCGTCAAGCTGCTGAAGACCCGCACCGCCAAGGTGCAGGTATCGATTACCGTTGACACTTCCAAGATCCTGGTCGAGCGCATGCGTGCCGGCGAATTCGACCTGGTGATCGGACGCCTGCTCGATTCCAACGTTGCCTCCGAATTCAATTTCGAACCGCTCACCGACGAACCGCATAGCCTGATCGCCGCCGCCGGCCATCCCTTCGTGGGACGCAAGGACCTGCAACTGGCCGACCTGGCGCGCGAGCCCTGGGTGCTGCCGCCGGCCGGCAGTATCCTGCGCGACCGCCTGACATCGATGTTCCTGTCTCAAGGCCTGGAACCGCCGACCGAAGTGGTGGAAACGCTGGCCATGCCGGTGGTGGTCAACCTGCTGCCCGGCAGTCGCATGATCGCGGCCATGCCGGAGGAAACCGTGCGCCCCTACCTGGATGCCGGCCTGCTGGCCGTGCTGCCCTGGGACCTTGGCCTGCGCATGGACATGTACGGCATTGTCACCCGCAAGCGCCATCGCTTGTCGCCTGGCGCGGAAGCCATGCTGGTAGCCCTGCGCGATGCTGCGCAGGCGCGCTACCGGCGTTAGGTCTCCTTCAATAGCTGACGTGGTAGTCCTTCGGGAATTTCTTGCCCCCGAAGGCCTTCTTCTGCGTCCAGTCCTGCGCTGCCGACGTCCAGTAGGAGTCGTCTGCAGGCAAGCCCAATGCCAGGAAGCTCGAGGCGGCGATATACATGCTGCCATTGTTTGAGTACCAGTCGCCCAGCTCCGGCTGGTGGCCGGCAAAGCCAATCGTCAGGTAACCATCTTTCGTGAAATTACTGGGCTCCGACCAGATCGCCTTGTGCACACTCGCCATAGCGGCGCGCACCTGCCCTTCCGGCAGGCTGGCCGGCAGCTGCTTGCGCCAGGCCAGCAGCGCCAGCGGCTGGAAGGCGGCGGTGCGGTAAGTCAGCGAGCGGCCGATCGGGGGGAAGGTTCCCTGCGGCGAAATGAAGCGCTCCAGGTGTTCGCCATAGCGCTGCATGCGTTTCTGCGCCTGCGCCAGCAGGTCGGCCGGCTTGCCGTTCCAGAACGGGCCGTTCGCCTTGGCCAGAACTTCCAGGATCTCCACCAGCATCGGGTACATCACGAAGGAGTTGTAATAGTCAAAGTGGAATGCCTCGCCATCCTTGATCCAGCCGTCGCCTACGTACCACTCGTTGACCTTGCGGATCGCCACATTCATCCGCATCGGGTCGTACTGCTCGCCGATGGAAAGCAGGAAGGCTTCGTTCATGGCCGCGAACAGCATCCAGTTGATGTAAGGCGGCTCGATGCGGCGCAGGCCCTTGATTTCGTCGACGATGCGCCGTTTGGTAACGGCATCCAGCGGCTCCCACAGCGCCTTCGGCGCGCGCATCAGCGCGTTGGTGAAGTAGGCGGAATCGACCAGCGTCTGGCCCGGGCCTTTCCACAACAGGTAGTCCGGTGATTGCGGGTCGACCGAGTTGGTATAGCTTTGCAGTGCCTGTTCGCGCATACGCTTGCGGGCACGGCCCTCGGCGCTGTCGTCGTCGGGAAGCGCCAGCCAGGGCGCCACGCCGGCGATCAGGCGGCCGAAGCACTCAAGGTAAGCCACGCCGGAATCGCGGCCATCCCAGGTAGGGCTAAGTTCCAGGGCGAATTTCTTCTTCAGCTCCCCCTTGGACATATTGGCCAGCACCGGATCTGCCATCTTTTGCAACAGGCCGGCCATGTACGCGCGGTCGCCGCCCGGCGCCGCTGTAGCCGCACCGGCACCGGCGGCAAGCGCCATCGCGGGTGCCGCGGTGGCGGCTCCGCCAGCGAGCATGCCGCGTATGAAATTACGTCGTTCCATCCTGGATCTCCTTCTATTTGTTTTTATCGATGTAGCGCACCATTTCGGCGGCCGCGAGCAAATACGCGCCGACGCCGAAGTGGGCGGTTGAATTCCGGTCCACCACCTGGCCCGGAATGGCGCGATCGCCGATCGGCTGCACATAGCCTATCTTGCCGTCCGGCTGCAGCGCCACGCCTGCCAGGTAGCCCCAGGCCTTGAGAGCGACCGGCGCGTATTCGGCGCGGTCCAGCAGGCCATTATTGATGCCCCACAAATAGCCGTACGTGAAGAAGGCCGTGCCGCTGGTCTCGGGACCCGGAGCATGCTGCGGATCGAGCAGGCTGCGCGTCCAGTAGCCCTCTGCCTGCTGCGCCTTCTTCAGCGCCGCCGCCATGCCCTGGAACTTGCGAACGTATTCCTCGCGATGCGGCGCGTCCTTCGGCAGGTCATGCAGCACTTTCGCCAGCCCGGCAAATACCCAGCCATCGCCGCGCGCCCAGAAGTCCTTGCGTCCGTTGACGCTCTTGTGGGCCGGGTACACGTAGCGTGCGTCGCGGTAGTACAGTTTTTCATCCTGGTCGTACATGATGCTGTTCGAATACTGGAAATACTCGTGCAATTTCTCCACGTATTGCGGGTTGCCCGTGATGTTGTACATCTTGGTCATCACAGGCATCACCATATACAGGCCATCCGCCCACCACCAGTAATCATTGCGCGCGGTGGACATCTGGTATTCCATCACCTCGCGCGCGCGCGCGATGCGGGCGGGGTCCTTGTCGAGCTGGTACAGGTCCGCATACGTCTGGAAGCAGATCTGCCAGTCGCCGAACAGCACGTGGTCGTCGGTCTCGCCGTAGGTCAGCTTCCACTGTCCCTTGTCGGTGGATTTGGCGCCCTGCCACTGGTTATGCTGCGCCCAGTCCAGCGAGTAATTCAGGTAGGCCTGATTGCCGGTGATGCGGTAAGCCTCCATATTGCCGGTGTGGTAGGCAGCCACGTTCCAGAACGACCATTCCTTCGACGGCGTGCTGGCCTGCCAATAGGTATTGACCTTGTCGATGATGCCGACAACTTCCTGCCGCTGCGGCGCCGTCGGCGTGGAAGCGCAGCCGCCCAGCGCGGCCGCAAAAAACAGAAAAACTGCGTGAATGAACTTCATCAGATTTGCTCCGAGAAACCCCGTCCTTTAGGGCGGGGAGTGAAAGGAGCGGACCGCAAAGCGGCCATTCTCCTTGCGATGAGTGAAATACTGCATAAACTTACAGTACAATCCCCGTCTACCGCTTCCGTGTGAAATCGAAGATCGGACTGCTGATGCAGCAAGCCCGTAAGGTGAATTTCGTCTGGAACTACTGCAATGAGCGGCAGAAAGATGCCTTGCGGTTTGAGCGCCCTTGGCTGACCGGCTTTGACTTGAATAAGCTGACTACCGGCAGCAGCAAAGAATTGGAACTGCACTCCGGTGTCATCAATGCCGTATGCGAACAGTTCGCCAAATCGCGTGCCCAACACCGCCGGCCGTATTTGCGTTACCGCGGCCGGAAATCCTTGGGTTGGATTCCTTTTAAAGGCCGCGACCTGCATCGAGAACGCAACGCGTTTCGCTTTGCAGGCAATACGTTCCGCGTGTTTTACTCGCGCCCGCTGCCTGAAGGGTGCAAAGCAGGTGCCATCCCGACGCAGGGCTTCTACCGTGAGGCCGAAGCGGCGCTGGCGGTAGCGTAGCAGGCCCACAAGCGGCGACGAATCAAAGCCATCCAGGCGCGCACGGCGCGGCAGCGGCTGGATTTCTTGCATAACAGGTCGGCTGAGCTTTGTCGCGCCTTCGACCATATCGCTGTTGGCAATGTCAATGTCAGTGGACTCGCCCAAACCAGCCTGGCGAAGTCCGTGCTTGATGCAGGCTGGTCGTCCTTCCGCAAGATGCTGGCGTACAAGGCCATCAGGCATGGCGCGCGGTACGTGGAAGTGGACGAACGCTTTACCACCCAGACCTGCTCGAATTGTGGAACCCCAAGCCACATTCGCGCGCCAAGGCGGGGACCGAGAGGTATCGCAGGCCTTGGCATAAGAGAATGGGAATGCAGCGAATGCGGTGTAGTACATGATCGTGATCGTAATGCTGCGTTAAACATTCTCCGTCGCGGACGTGCGACGCTGGAGGCAGGAATCCCCGTCCTTTAGGGCGAGGGGGACGTCAAGTTTTCGATAGTCCATATTCGAAAAAGGCCGAAGACACTTGCGTGCCTTCGGCGAAGGAGACCGGGAGCGGGAGAGAGAGTAGACCGCCCCAGGTTTGTTACAGCTTGCCGCGCAGTCCGATCTTGATGGTCCGGCCGTCGTACTTCGCGTAGTCCATGCGGGTTTTCTTGCCGCTGCCGTACTGGCCGGTGGCATCCTCGAAATAATCGTACGACAAGGTGTTCGACAGGTTCAGCGCGTCCAGGCGCAGTTCCAGGTTGTCGTTGATCTTGTAGCTGATGTTGCCATCGAGGTAGCCGCGTGCCGCGCGCCAGCGGATCAGGTCATCGCCGTTATTCTTCGGATTGTCCCCGTGCAGGCTGCGTCCCTTGTAGTTATAGGAGAAGCGAATCGCCAGCGGACCGTTTTCGTAATAGGCGGTGGTGCTGTAGGCATACTTCGGCACCGAGTTGACCTCGATCTCCTTGCCCGCATTGGTGATCCACTTTGCGCTGTTGAACGGATCGATATGGGTGTAGCTGGCCAGCATGCCGAAGCCCTTGTAAGGCGCAGGCAGGAAATCGAAGTCCTGCTGGTATGACAGCTCGTAGCCCTTCAGCACTTGGCGGCCGGCGTTGCTGTAAGTACGCAGCGTCATCGGCAGGTTCGGGTCGACGCGGCCATCCGGTCCATAGAAGATCGCGCCCATTGCGGTATCCGGCAGGCCCAATGCGCCGAAGGTGGTCTGGGTCGTGCTGGACACGGTGGCATCGGTCAGCACCTTGCGGAAATACGCCGCGGACAGCAGACTGCCCTTGCGGAAGTACCATTCCAGGCTGGTATCCATGTTCTTCGATTGCTGCGGACGCAGGTTCGGGTTGCCCGCTGTCGCCGAGTTATCGAACGGGTTCGGCACCACGGTCTGCGCAGCGATGATCGACAGCGAAGCGCGCGAAATGGTCTTGCCGAAGGATGCCCGCCACATCAGGTCTTCCGTCACGTCGAAAGCGCCACTGATGGCCGGCAGCATATTGTGATACGAGCCGCTTTCCTGGTTAGGCTGGTAGGTGCCCCCGGCACCGGTCTTCTTGAAGTTGTCGATATCCAGCTCGGTACGCGAATAACGTACGCCGGCGTTGATTCGGAGGCCATGGCCCAGCACTTCGCCCTTGAAGTCGGACTGCACGAAGCCGGACGTCACTTTCTCGGTCGCGGTAAAGCTTTGGGCCGGAGTAAAGGTCGCCTCGGTGTTGTACGCCAGCGGATCGAAAGTCGAGTAGGTGTAATCGCGGGTGAAGGTTCCGAACTGGTGCGGCCAGCCGGCGCCCATGTCCAGGTTACTGATCGGCAGGTCGAACACCATGCCCTGCCGCATGCCGGCGTTCCCCAGGCTATTCAGCTTGGTCGTCATGTCCGACGTGGCATTGCGCTTGTGGACGCCCTTCTCGGTTTCCACATACACCAGGCCCGTTTTCAGGTGGCCAGTCCAGTCGCCCCACAGGTTGTAGTCCCAATCCGCGATCACGCGGCCCTGGCGGCCGCGGTCGGTCTCGCGCGTCAGGCCGGTACCGATGCCGAAGCCGGAGTAATTGGCACGGTTCAGGTAATCGCTGGTCGAGGACATCGACGGGTAAACGTGGTCGCTGCCGTAATCGATGGTAGAAGTAATGCCGAAGATCTGGCCGGACAAGGTATCCTGGTAGCTCTGCGCCTTGCTGCTGTTGGCGCTCAGTTGCGCCGTCAGTGCCAGCCTGTCATTTGCTTTCCAGTTTGCGTTCAGCGACGCATAGCTGAACTTCGTCTCGTCTTCGCTGTAGGTGACGCCGCTGCTGTACGAAGTATTGCCGAAGGTACCGGTCAACAGGTTCGAACCGGGATCGATGTGGACATTGATCGGCACCAGGCCATTGTGGCCGGCGGTCCCCGGAGGAGCGCTAGGATTGGTGGTCTTGCTGTTGCGGATCAGGATGCCGTAATACAGCTCGTCGCGAGAGTTTTTCAGCTTGGAGTACATGGTATCCAGGCTGATATTCAACGTGCTGTCCTTGTACTGCAGCGAAGAGACCAGGCCATCGCGGCTGCGGTCGTTGGAAGAACCATAGAAGCGGTAGATACGCGGCAGCAGCGCATTGTCCACCTGGTCGCGCGTGTAGCCGGACAGGTTGGCGCGCGGATCGTCGTAATCGAGCTGCATCGCGAAGTTGCCCTGCACCGGCGTCTTGCTGCCGCGCGCCGAGCTGTTATAGCCGCCGGTCGCCTCGAAGCCGGAACGATTGTTCATCGCCTTCGAATGCGCAGCGCCGACCAGGAAGCCCCAGTTGCCCCAGGTCTTGGAGAACAGGCCGAATGCCGCAGGGTCGGTCTTCTCGGACATGGTGTTGTACGCGCCCGTTACCGAATAGCGCACCGCACCTTTGGGGTTGTCGAACGGGCGCGGCGACTGCAGGTCCACCACGCCGCCCATGCCGCCTTCCGGCAGTTCGGACAGCGGCGACTTGTAGAAGTCCACGCGGCCAAACAATTCGGAAGCAAACACGTCGTAGTTGAAGCCGCGCGCCGCATTGCCGATCGAACCGGTACTGGTGGTATTCACCGGCGCGCCATTCAGCGTGGTCACAGAATACTCAGTCGGCAAACCTCGGATCGAAATGCGCTGCCCTTCGGCCGAACTTTCATCGCGATTCAGGATAATGCCCGGAACGCGCTGCAGCGATTCCGCCACGTTCGACTCCGGGAACTTGCCGATGTCTTCCGCCACGATGGAGTCGCGCACGCCGATCGCCTGGGCTTTCAGGTTAAGGGCTTTCTGCAGGCTGGAACGGAAGCCCGTCACCACCACAGTGTTGGCCGCATCCACGTTCGCTGCCACGTCGCCCGACGCAGCGGCTGCCGCAGGTGCTGCCGGAGCTTCTGCCGCCTCCTGCGCCATGGCCCCAGTGCCATATGCAGCTGCCAATGCCAGGGGCACCAGCGTTGCCAATACTTTCTTCCTCATTTCTTATGTCTCCCTTGTTAACTTCTTTTTTAACGAACCTGCTTTGACACCTCCCAGTCAAGCACACGTACCGGTTCTGCCGGCCGCTGCGCAACGCCCTCCCCGTCCACTTGCGCCACCTTCTGAACGAACAGGCTCAGGATGCCGCGCGATTTCCACAACTCGCTGTCAAAGGTCGGCTCCCATTCGCCGACCGAAGTTTCGGACAAGTCGTGCACAGACCACTGGAAAGACTGGAAATCCTTGATGACGGCGACCGACACCTTGCTGCCGCGCTCTTGGTCGCGAAATACCAGCAGGCCGCCTTTATCAGACAGCAGCAACTGCGGCCGTGCCATCGGAATGCGTTTGGTGCCCCCGCCAGACAGGCTGAAAGCGGTCTTGTGCAGCGGCAGGGCGCGCGCTTCCCAGCGCTGCCCCGAATTGAAAACCACGCGGTACTGGGGAGTCGCGCTGCCTGCATCCCGCCAGTATGTTGCGATATAAGGACGGCCCTCCGCGTCGGCCGTCATTGAAGTCTGGTTGATCAGCTCACTGCCCTGCGGGATGCGCAAGGCATATTCCGCGCTGGCCGCGGTAATGGGAAGCTTGTAAGGCGTGCCATCCGAATGCTCCCAGCTCTTGCCGCCGTCGAGCGAGCGGGCATAGGCCAGGTCATGGTTGCTCGCCACATCCGGCGACTCGCGCCACACCCACGACAGGTGCAACACGCCGCGGCCGTCGGCGTGCGCCTGCCAGTAGGCATTGCGCTGGCCTTCGCCGTCGATCAGCTTATCCTGCAGGCGCTCCCACTTCGCGCTGGCGTGGCGATAGCGGTTCATCACCAGGTTGCCGCGTCCCGACGCGCCATCGCGATACAGGAACAGCAGGTCGCCATCGGGCAGGCGATAAAACTCTGGATAGCTCACGGCCTGTTCATCGCGCCCCACCATTGCCAACGTGTCACCCAGCGCCAGTCCACCCGGCGCCTTGCTGCGGGCATAGCGCAAGGGATTGTCGTGGTGATCCCAGGCCACGTGCAGGTAGCCCGCCCCGTCAGCCATGATGCTGATGCCGTTGTGCGCGTCCTCGGCCTTGCCCCGGTACCGGCTGCGCTGGACAGTCCAGTCGCTGCTGCCCACACGCCGCCTGGCCAGCACCATGTAGCGCTCGGCGTCGTAATAGGCGGCGTACTGCACGCCATCATGCGTAACGAGGGAATTCTTGCGGAACACGGTCACATTGACCGAATTATTGGCCCATCCGGGACCAATGGTGGATTGCTTGATGTCGATTGCTTGCGCGGCCGGAATGCACGCCGCGGCCAGCGCCGCCGCAGCTGTTGCCTTCCATTTCCTCGCGAATGATTTCATGGTCGAGTTGCAATCGTTAAATAAGCCGAAATCATTCTATGCAATTAGAAATATGAAACCTATATATTCTTTCGCAGTTTCTAGATCAAAAGCATATAGCTCATTTCAATACTTATAGCCGGGCGCTCTGAAAAGTTCAGGAGGGGTAGCATTCTGGAATGGCTAAGGACAGCAAACGGCAGCTCGACCATGCAGTCGACGATCTTGAACATGAGGTGCCGAGCAAGGCGAAGCGCTTCATCGAATGGGCACGCTCGGAACGTGCACGCTGGGTGCGGATTCCCCTCGCCCTGGCGTTGATCGCAGTCGGAATACTTGCGCCGTATATGCCGGTGGTTGGTGTGGAAGATGTGCCAATCGGCTTGCTGCTGCTGTCCTACGACATTCCCTTCCTGCGCAAGCCGATGGCGGCCCTCATCGAGTGGCTGATCGGCCTGTGGCGGCGGCTGCGGGGCAAGTCACCTCAGCGCCGGTCCTGATATGCAGCAGCCATGCGCTCGGCGGTCTGTTTGATTTCTTCCCGCAGGTCGGCCGGTTCGAACACCACCACGCCATCGCCAAAACCCAGCAGCCACCAGGTCAGTGCGCGGGTTCGCGGCACTGTGGCGATCAGGCGCAAATGGTCTGCCGATTCGCTGTACAGCACCTGGTCCTTGCTCAAAGGTGTTTCAGCCAGGTGTTCGCCGGCCGCGCGAGCGAACACCGCTTGCAGGCGGATCTCGCCGCCGTTCGCAATGCCGAACTGCCCTTCGGCGATGAAGGCATCAATATCGAAGCCGGCTTTGCGGCGCGCCGGCAGGAACAGCATTTCCGCCTGTTTCACACGATGCAGCGCAATAGTGCGCGCATCCTCATAATCCGAAAACATGCAGACCAGGTAGACCGTGCCGGCCTTCTGCACGATGGCCAGGGGATGCACCGATTCGTAGACAGTCGGCGCGCTGCCATCGCGTTTCTGGTAATGCAGCTTGAGCTGGCGGTCCTTCATCAGCGCATCGTAGACCGTGCGCTGGCATTGCTCATCCACTTCCGCCGGCAGCAAAGGCTGCGCCGACGGAATGCTGCGCACCTTGCCAAGCCATGCCTTGGTTTGCGCGCTTTCATCGATCGCCGCCAGGGTCTGGGCCGCCGCGGAAAAGTGCGGCTGCAGCGCATCCAGTGTCGACGGCGGAAGCTGCCGGTGCAGGTACTGCTCCACCATCGTCAGCGTCAGCGCTTCCGGCACCGACATCCCGGGCAGGCTGAAAATCGCGCCATCGCGCCGCCAGCTCCATTTGAATGGCTTGGTCGATTCATCGACCATCAGCGGGAACACCGATTCCAGCGCCTTCAGGTCACGTTCGACCGTGCGCTTGTCGATCGGATACTCCGCCTGCGCCAGGCGTTCGGTAATCTCTGCGGCCGTAATGCTCAATGGTGCGCGCGGCACCAGCCGCAGCATATTCCACTGCCGGAACATGGAGTCCTTGGAAGCCATCCGATGAATGCTCAGTTATCAAAAATTTCATTGTAGCAATTATTTGAGCCGCGCCCCCCGCATGCCGCTTGGCGTCACGACGATCTCCCACACGTCCAGCTCCTCCAGCCGCCCGGCCAATGCGCAGGCGCGCCGGTAGCCAAGCCGGAACCGGACCTGCAGGCGCGATACCGGACAGGCCAGCAAGCCGCCGCGCGCCGCATCCAGCGCACGCACAAAATCGATGGCGCCTGCGATTTCGTTCGTCGTGAATGTCCCGTCTCCCAAACTGCGCTCCTCTATTCAATGAAGATGCCGAAGTATTGAGCGCGCTTCCGACAGCCTGTGTCGCAGGCCACGCGACACAATCTGTCGCAGCGTCTGCGAAAATAGACGCAAGGAGGAAAATATGAAGCTAGTCGTTGCCATTTCATCGCGCGCCCTGTTCCAGCTGGACGAGAGCCATGCCATCTTCGAATCCCAGGGCGTGGCGGCGTATTGCGCCCACCAGCGCGAAAACGAACATGTGGTGCTGGAGCCGGGCCCTGCCTTCAACCTGGTGCGCAAGCTGCTGGCCCTGAACAAGGGCGCGCCGGCATCGCCGCTGGTGGAGGTGGTGCTCCTGTCGCGCAACAGCGCCGACACCGGCATCCGCATTTTCAACTCCATCGAGCACTACCAGCTCGACATCAAGCGCGCCGCATTCTGCTCCGGCGCCAGCACGCACCGTTATGTGGAAGCCTTCGGCGCGCAGCTATTCCTGTCCACCAACCCGGACGACGTGCGCGAATCGCTGGCCCAGGGCCACGCCGCGGCAACCATCCTGCCTTCGCACCGCGAAGACGACACCGGCCAGTTGCGCATTGCCTTCGATGGCGATGCAGTGCTGTTCTCGGACGATTCCGAGCGCATTTACAAGCAGCTTGGCCTTGACGCCTTTGCCCGCAATGAGCGGGAAGCAGCGCACAACCCGATGCCGGGCGGCCCGTTCAAGAACTTCCTCGGGGCATTGCACGCGATCCAGGCGGCGCATGGCGCCGACGATGCACCGATCCGCACGGCGCTGGTCACTGCCCGCTCCGCTCCGGCGCACGAACGCGTGATCCGCACCTTGCGTGCCTGGGATATCCGCATCGATGAAGCGCTGTTCCTCGGCGGCATGCCGAAAGGTGCATTCCTCAAGGCCTTCGGCGCCGATATCTTCTTCGACGACCAGACCATGCATTGCGATTCAGCGCGGGAGTTCGTCCCAACCGGGCACGTCCCCTACGGCATCGCGAATGCCGCTGTCGCCGGCGAAAATTGACAGCACCTGCAGGAAGCTGGCTTCGGGTGCGGCGTTGAGCTCCAGCAGTTCGCCCGTCAGCGGATGCCTGAACGACATGCCGACTGCCGCCAGCATCAGCCGGCCAAAGCCGAAGCGCTCGGCGAAATAGCGGTTATGGCGCCCCCGCCCATGATTGGCGTCGCCGATGATCGGATGGCTGATGTGCTTCATATGGCGCCGCAACTGGTGGCGGCGGCCCGTTTCAGGGAACAGCTCGACCAGGCTGTAACGGCTGCTGCTGTAGCCTTCAATAGCGACCGGGATTTCCGTCGTCGCCAAACGGCGGAAGCGAGTGACTGCCTCGCGTATCGGCGCCTCCTCATCCTTGCAGCGGCGGTCCTCCGGTTCTTCCCGTAGCGGGTGGTCGATAAGGCCTTCTTCCGGCGCCCAGCCGCGCACCATGGCGAGGTAGCGCTTATGCACTTCGCCCGCCATGAAAGCCTTGCCGAGCACACTGGCCGTTTGCTGGTCGCGCGCAAAGACCAGCAAGCCGGAGGTCGGCCGGTCCAGGCGATGCACGGCGTAGACGTACTCGCCGCCATTCATCTCGCGCGCATACTGCAAGGCGAATTCGGTTTCATGCGGATCGATCGGGCTGCGATGCACCAGCAGGCCGGCTGGCTTGTGCACCGTCAGCAGCCAATCGTCGCGATAGATTTCGGTGAGGGGATTGTTTTTCATTGCGGGCGTTATTGTCCCACATGCACGGCCTGCACAATTCCCCTGCCGGCTGCGCGATAGCGTTAGCCACCAGCCGCACCGAAGGGGGCCAACTGAATATTACGCAGTTGGATATGCCGAAACCTTCGTTCACTTCCTTGCGCTCTGCAGCGTAGACTGGGCACCCGCTACCCGAGGAGCCCCCAATGCGCTACCCTGCCTTGAATGACTACCTGGATCGTCTTGCGACCGGCGAGACGCCATCCAGCAGCCTGCGCCTAAGCGGCGACGATGAAGTACAGGGACATATCTTCAACTGCTGGCTGGGTAGCGCCTTCCACCCAATCCGCGAACTCGGAAGCGGGAATGTAAGCGGCTATGCCGGCCGCGTACGAGCCGTCACGGACGAAGACCAGGGACTGCCGTTGTGGACCTACCTCGATGGCGCAGCAAGCGACGATGAGTCCGTTGCCTTGGACCGTCTGTGCCGCACGCTCCACGCGATCAATTTCTTCAGCAAGGAAACCGTCGACGGCCAGGCATTGCACCTGAATGTGCATGACCGCCTTCTCAGTGCCGTGAGCAGCAACCACGGCATGGCGTTCCGCCGCATCCTCGACTCCCTGGGCCTGCCGCTGGACCAGATCGTCCTGCAACTGCCCGCAGTGAATGCGCGCCAGAACTGGATGCTGAACTACGTCGCCGACAATTACCGCCGCAACGGCTTCCGCATATCGGTGAAGGTCGCCACCTCATCCCAGTTGCCGTCCGTCCTCGGCCCCGCACGGGTCGATGCCGTGCGCATCGCCAGTCTGCACGGGGCGGGCGCCGCCGAACTGACGCAAATCCTCGCACAGGTCGCATCGCTGAACGTGCAAGTGCTGGTCAAGGACGACACTCCCGCCCTGCGTGAAGCGGCCGCCCGCACCGGCGCACGGGTGCTGGTGCAGGACAGCGCAAGGCGCGGGCCCGACCGCCTCGCTGCCTGGCCTATGGCAGCATCACAAAATTACCCAGGAATGAACGCGCCGACGGGGTGTCGAGCCGATAAATCACATTGCTTTGCACGCAGGGCATATCGCCAGTGATGGTGGTACCAGCCAGCATCTTCGATTCAGCCGAGCCACTGCCAAAGAAGTTCGGACCGCCTGAATCGCCGTAGCAGGTGCCGCCATTGCCGACCGCGTTGTTCTGCGACAGCCGCAGCCAGCTATCGTTCAACGCACCGAAGGCCGACACCGACCATTCACGCGTATCCTGGTAAGCGATGGTCCAGCCGCCTTTACCGTCGAAAGTCCGTTCCTGGCCACCGTAGCCGACCGCCGTATAGCTGGTGTTGGCCAGCAGGCCGTTCGCTTTCAGGGTATCGAACAGGCCCAGCGTTGGCAACTGCGCAGGCGCCACGTCCGGAATCGGCTGGTCGAACACGATGACGGCAATATCGTGCGGGTCATTCTGCTGCGCGCGGTATTCAGGATGAGCGTGATACTGCCCCATGTACATGAGCGCCGAATTCAGCACCTTGCTGTCGAAAGTCACCTTCACCGTTGCCACGCCGGGATTGCAATGCGCGGCCGTCAGCATCACAGTGGGGCTGATCATGGTGCCGGTACAGAAGGCGTAAGCCGTGCCCTTGCTGTCGTATTCGACCAGGGCCCCGACCTGCGGGTGCTTGCTGCCGTCGGCCTGGCCGTAGGTGATTGCCTGGGCATGGGTGGCGGCCAGCAGGGCCAGCGCTGCAAATGAACACTTCATCATGGTGCGTCATCTCCTTGGAGAGGCCTCGTGAGGCCTGGTTATGGACGATATTGCATGCAAATTTTGCAATCCTACGCGCCAGCGTGTCAATCCGAACACAGTACACATGTTAAGAAGTCGTTAAAACGCTGTTTTCTTGCTACGCTCTTGGCCATGCTGCCAATCCTCCCTTACCGCAAACCCCAGTTAGGACGTGACTACTGGGTGCAGGACGACTTCCTGCCCAACGCCGAAGAAATCGCACAGCGCTGCTACACCCAGGAATACTGGGAACTTGGCGCGCCTTACGCCCACGAGCCCTGGCCCGGCAAGCGCACGCCGAACGCGCTCACGCCATCCGAGATGGAGTATGTGGAAACGTGGGTGAAGAAGATGACCGGCGCCAAGCGCCTATGGCAGGAAGCGACGCCCGAAGGCACGTCGCTGAACCACAACTACGCACAACTGGTTGGCATGCCCGATTCCGGCGCACGCCCGCACACCGACTCAACCAAGCTTTGCCGCTACGCCAGCGTGATCTACCTGACGCCGGACCCCGATCCCGATTGCGGGACTTCGTTCTATCGCCAGCGCCAGCCTAACGGCACGCTGGGTGGCAACCTGTGCATGCCGCCGCATGCCAACCTGCGCGAAGCCTTGAAGGTAAAGGGCCTGCCTCCGGAAGCATGGCAGGAGGACGTGCGCGTGGAGAACCGCTTCAATCGCATCCTGCTGTACAAGGCAAACCTGGTGCACTCCGCCACCGGATACTTTGGTTTCGACCACACAGACAAGCGCCTGACGGCGGTCTTCTTCTGGATGGCCTGAGCCGAGAGCCCCACAAAATGGGCTCGGCTCATTGCCGAATTTTTTTTCTGCTATACTGCCCGCATGAAGCAAAAAGACGAAAAGAAACTGGAAGCCATCGTCGGCGCAACCTGCCGCCTTGCATCTGAACGCGGCCTGTTCGGACTGACGCTGGCGGAGATCGCCAAGGCAGCCGGCATTGCGACCAGCACGCTCTATGTCTATTTTGCCGATAAAGAGGCGCTGTACAACGAAGTATTCCGCCAGGCCAAGCTGGAAGCGATGGGCGTCTATAGCGGTGACGTCGATCCCGCGGCGCCATTGAAGGCGCAAGTACGAACGGTATGGAACAACATGCTGGATCACCGGCTGCGCCGGCATGACCAGGCCAACTTCATGGAGCAGTTTGTCGGGTCGGCCTATATGAGCGAAGACAGCCGCGCCTATGTGGAGAAGCTGGGAGCGGGGCTGATGCGGATCGTCGCTGAGGGCCAGCAGGGAGAAATCCTGAAGGCCGTGCCAGGGCCGTTGTTGGCTTCGTTCTTTGTTGGCTCAGTGCGCGAAACGGCCCGCTTGATCCGCACGGGAGGCATCGCCGATACAGAGCGGTACCGTGCACTTGCATTCCAGCTTTGCTGGGATGGCATTCGCTGCTGAAAATTTTTTGAACCATAACCGAATTTTTTTTCGCCAAAGGAGCATGAAATGTCGATTCAATCCAACCCTGTCGTCCTGATCACCGGCGCCTCGTCCGGCATTGGACTGGCAGCTGCACAACTTTTCGCCCAGCGCGGCTGGCGCGTAGCCGCCACCATGCGCAATCCTGCCCAGGGCGTCGAGCTTGCGGCGCAGCCGAATGTAGTGATATTGCCGCTTGACGTGACCGATGCCACCTCGATCAAATCCGCCATCGCAGCAACACTGGCACAGTTCGGCCGGATCGATGCACTCGTCAACAACGCCGGCTACGGCCTGTTCGGCCCTTTCGAAACTGCGACCGACGAACAGATCCGCCGACAGTTCGCCACCAACGTCGACGGCATTTTCGCCACCACGCGTGAAGTGCTGCCGACCATGCGCAAACAGGGCAGCGGCACCATCATCAACGTTGCCTCGGTGGGCGGCCTGGTCACCCTGCCCTTCTTCTCGCTGTACCACGCCACCAAATATGCAGTGGTTGGCTTCACCGAATCGCTGTCGTTCGAGCTTGCCCCGCTTGGCATCCGCGCCAAATTCGTTGCGCCGGGCGGCGTGGCGACCGACTTCGCGGGCCGTTCGCTGGCGCAAACCTTCGACGGCAACGAAAACGCCTATAGCGACACGCTCGCCAAATCGATGGCAGCGATCAGCGCGCGGCGAGCAGGATACTCCTCCGCCGCCTCGATCGCGGACGTGATCTTCAAGGCCGCGACCGATGAAGCAGCCCTGGTGATGTATCTGGCCGGTGCCGACGCCGAGCATATCTTCCAGCTGCGTCAAAGCCTGTCGGAATCAGAACGCCTGGCGGTAACCCGCCAGCACTCCGGCCTGCAATGATCCAGGCTTAAGGGCCGGCTGCATTCATGAGGTTTGTGCGCAAATTGACGATCGCTTTTTGCAGCACACAAAACTCCTCTGGCGACAGTCCGGCCGCCTTTGCTGTCGTCTCGCGGTAGTCGAAGGCTTTCTCCCGCAGCTGGCGCCCAGCCTCGGTCAACGATACGCGCACACTGCGTTCGTCCTCACTATCACGTTCCCGCGTTACGTAGCCCATCGCCTCGAGGCGCTTCAGCATCGGCGTCATCGTGCTTGGCTCGAGGAACAGCTTCTCGCTCAAGCCCTTGACGGTCTGCTTGTCCTCTTCCCACAGGCAGATGATGGTGACGTACTGCGGATAGGTCAGCCCAAGCTCCTCCAGCACGGGCTTGTACACGCGCGAATACGCCAGATTGGTTGAATAAATGGCAAAGCACATGAAGTCGCCGAGCCTGGCCCTATTGCTCATTTGACATCCTCGTTTAAATTAATTATCGAAATAATGATTATCGTACTTGAAAAGCTGCACAGACCGGGATATAGTTATCTCGCAAATTATTATCGCAATAACTAAATCGGAGAAGCAAATGAAAAAATTGATCCTCGCAGCAGCCTTCGTGTTTGCCTTTGCCGGCCAGTCGCAAGCAGCCCAAACGGAACTCGCTACCTTCCAGACCATCAAGCAGATCGACGCCGGTCCGCTGAATGTCGGCTACGTGGACGAAGGGCCGGCCAACGGCCCGGTCGTGGTCCTGCTGCACGGCTGGCCTTATGACATTCACAGCTACGTCGATGTAGTCCCGATGCTGACAAAAGCAGGCTACCGCGTGATCGTTCCGCACCTGCGCGGTTATGGCACGACGCGTTTCCGCGATCCGAATGCCGTACGCAATGGCGAACCTGCCGCGCTGGCCGCCGATACGGTGGCGCTGATGGATGCATTGAAAATCGACAAAGCCATCCTGGCCGGCTACGACTGGGGCGCACGTACCGCCGACATCGTCGCCGCCCTGTGGCCGCAGCGTGTGAAAGGGCTGGTCTCGGTCAGCGGCTATTTGATCGGCAGCCAGGAAGCCGGCAAGAATCCCCTCCCCCCAAGCGCAGAACAGCAATGGTGGTACCAGTTCTATTTCGCCACGGAGCGCGGCCGCATCGGCTACGAAAAGAACCATCGCGACTTCGCCAAGTTGATCTGGCAGACCGCATCACCGCAATGGCGCTTCGATGACAAGACGTTCGACCGCAGCGCCGCCGCTCTGGAAAATCCAGACCACGCTGCGATCACGGTCCACAACTACCGCTGGCGCCTCGGCCTGGCACAGGGCGAAGCGCAATACGAAGCACTGGAAGCGCGGCTGGCGACCTTCCCTGCCATCACCGTGCCGACCATCACCATGGAAGGCGACGCCAACGGCGCACCGCATCCCGATCCGGCGAGCTACGCGAAGCGGTTCACCGGCAAATACAAGCACCAGCTGATCTCGGGCGGCGTAGGCCACAACCTGCCGCAAGAAGCACCGCGCGCCTTCGCCGATGCCGTGATCGCAGTCGACCATTTCTGATTCCCTCCCCAACCACCCGAAAGGAACACACACCATGAACAAGATTGAGAACGTTCTCTACACCGGCAAGACCCGCACCACCGGCGGCCGCGATGGCGCCGCACGCAGCGACGACTGCCGCCTCGACATCAAACTTTCGCCGCCAGGCTCCAACGGCCCGGGCACCAATCCGGAACAGCTCTTCGCGGCCGGCTGGTCGGCCTGCTTCATCGGCGCCATGGGACGCGCGGCCAAGGATAAACGCGTGCTGCTGCCAGCCGATACGGCTGTCAACGCCGAAGTTGACCTGGGCACCAATGAGGGCGGCTTCCAGCTGCAGGCACGCCTTAACGTGAGCTTGCCTGGCCTGGCCCGCGACGTAGCGCAGGAACTGATCGAGACTGCGCACCAGATTTGCCCGTACTCGAAAATGTCACGCGGGAATATCGATGTGACCATCAATCTGGTGTAAGTCGTTACAAAAGAAAAGGCCGTCCGGCAGGCGGCCAATCTAAAGCCCCTGCGGACGGCTCACCTGCACTACAACGACCGGGAATCCGTTCCGTTATTGAGCTTGGCTGTCCATAATCATCCTCAAGCGCTTCAGCTCCTCGACGAAGTCGCCGCTCATGGAGGTTGTATAGATGCGCGCAATCTCACCTTCGTTCTGACGCTGGATAATCTTCTTGAGATCAGATAGGCGGGACTTCCATGTCGTCCCATCTGTAAAGAACAGCAAAGTGGTATCGCGGCGCATGGCATTGATGATCGCGTCAAGGTCGCCAATGATGTCGCTCATCTTGGAACCGGTTGCGCCATAGCCTTTGACTTCGATCACGATCTTCGGCCTATGCCGGTCCGGTATGGCAAAGTCGCATTTGGCGGTCCTGCCTTCAGCGCCAGTAAACGTACACCGCGTTTCATACTGGTCACCAAACACCTCGCGCACCATTGCTTCGACCAGATCTTCCAGTCCTCTGCCGCGCTTCTGACCGGAAATAGCAGAGCCCCGCCCCGACCGCAGTCGCTCCACCAGAATATCGCTCCACACAGGCTGGTGATTGATTGCTGCAGCGAGCGCATCAGGCAACTGCAGCCGTACCAACGCGTCTATGAAAGCATCGCGATCATGCTTATAGCGCTTTACGCCGATCCCGCCGGGGCCAAGCTCCCGCTTCAGTTCCGACTCCATGCTGTCCTTGGATAAAGCCAGAAACAGCCGCGCGCATAAGATCCCTTCTTCGAAATTCTCATCAAGAAGGGCTGCAATATCGGCGCGTTCGTATTGCACCTTCGTCTCCAGCGCGACCAGACGGGCAATGGCATTTCTGGCTGTGTCATCCATCCAGTCGACATCAAGCGCGCTAAGGCTTCCAACGATATCGTCAATGGTCTGGTCGGCCGTTGCCATTATTGACCCACCAGCAAATACTCAATGACTGAAGACCTAGCGACACTGCGATGAGTACCGAAATGGTAACGGTGTGGCTTCTCAAACACCTGAACATGATCCTTGTATTTGCGCATCAGTGTTTCCAGCTGCTCCAAATCGGGAAAACCGTTTGAACTGTACGAGAGCACGATCTTACTGCTCTTAAACTTGGAGAACATTTGATCAAAGGCCTCGACGGCCGTACGCCGGTAACTGAACGGCGTGAACTTCTTCGCGATTTTCTTGACTTTGGTCGAGGCATCCACCGGCATCCCCTCCCAATAACATGACAGGCCCTCGAGGAAGTGATACCGCTTGACGTAGCAATTGTCATCGGAACGAGGGACATATGGTGGGTCCAGATAAACCAGATCCACTTTACGACGAGGAAGCTCAAACAGATCTGACCGTAATGCCAGGTTGCGCCGGCCATTGTCAAACACGGTCGTGTTGTATACCTCAACCTGTTCAAGGAAGTGCTCTTCAACGGAAAGGCGTAAATCACGGCGGCCATCGTCGTAGCGGGACAAGTCACCGGAAATCGTGAATACTCCGCGCGGCTGTCGCTTCAAACATGAACGAATCAGGGCCGCATAAGCAATCGCTTGCTGGTGCGGATCGGTCAATTTGCGAATATTTCCCGAAACGCGATCCAGAAAGCGCAAGTCTTCCGGCGTATAGAACACACCGCTGAAAGTCTGCTCGATGAACTTGCGCTTTGCTGAAGCCCCGCGCAATAAGCCTTGAAGGGCGCGCTCATCAAGGTGTGTGCGATTGTTCTCCACGGTAGCACGGGCGACCGTGCTCGTGAAATTCAAAAAATCCGATGCAACGACCCGGCGTCCCATCGCTTTCATCAAATACGAAACGCAACCCGTGCCGGAAAAGGGATCAAGCGCGCTTTCAAAGTCCAGCTTGTCGAGCGTCTCGAATATCCATGGCAACAGTCGAGTCTTCGAACCCATATATCGAAGTTCGGGGTACTCAAGCGCCCTGGCAGGGATGATGGAAGAAGACTTTGATTCTGCAGCCGGCGGCGATAGAACGGCTTCGAGATCCGGTTGTATGTGAAGCGCTTTTCTCATCAGATTGCCAGCTGGGTCTATTTTATTTAGCGACAAGCGTCGCGATAGCACTGTACGTTCGAACAGTATAATGGACCGCACTCACCTTGTGTGGCCTTTCTGTTTCCCCAGAATGCAAAAAGCCCTTGATCAACAAGGGCTTGTATTCTTGGCGGAGAGAGGGGGATTCGAACCCCCGATAGGCTATGAACCTATACACGCTTTCCAGGCGTGCGACTTAAACCACTCATCCATCTCTCCTGCATTCTCACGCAGATCGCGAGAGGCCCGAATTATAGCAGCGTTTCTGGAGAGTGCAAAGGTTTTCTCCTGAAACCGGTAAACCGGCGTCAGGCCCATTGGGTCTGACGCCGCCTATTCAGGCTTAGGAGGTTTCTTTCAGCTGCTCGAGGATGGCTGGGTTTTCCAGGGTGCTGACGTCCTGGGTGATGGTTTCGCCTTTGGCCAGGACGCGCAGCAGGCGGCGCATGATCTTGCCGGAGCGGGTCTTCGGCAGGTTGTCGCCGAAGCGGATCTCTTTTGGCTTGGCGATCGGGCCGATCTCCTTGCCTACCCAGTTACGCAGCTCGGTGGCGATCTGCTTTGCTTCGTCGCCGGTCGGGCGGGCGCGCTTCAACACCACGAAGGCGCAGATCGATTCGCCGGTGGTTTCGTCCGGCTTGCCGACCACGGCGGCTTCGGCGACCAGCGGGTTGGCGACCAGCGCCGATTCGATTTCCATCGTGCCCATGCGGTGGCCCGACACGTTCAGCACGTCGTCGATACGGCCGGTGATGGTGAAGTAGCCGGTTTCGGCGTTGCGGATTGCGCCGTCGCCCGCCAGGTAGTATTTGCCGCCCAGCTCCTCTGGGAAGTACCCGGCCTTGAAGCGGTCCGGGTTGCCCCAGATGGTGCGGATCATCGATGGCCATGGGCGCTTGACGACCAGGATGCCGCCACTGCCGTTCGGTACGTCGTGCCCTGCTTCGTCCACGATCGCGGCCATGATGCCTGGCAGAGGCAAGGTGCACGAGCCCGGAACCATCGGGGTGGCGCCTGGCAGCGGAGTGATCATGTGGCCGCCGGTTTCGGTCTGCCAGAAGGTGTCGACGATCGGGCACTTCTCGCCGCCGACGTTTTTGTAGTACCACATCCAGGCTTCCGGATTGATCGGCTCACCAACGGTGCCCAGCAGGCGCAGCGAGGAGATGTCGAAGTTCTTTGGATGGACTTTCGGGTCCACGTCGGAGGCCTTGATCAGCGAGCGGATCGCGGTCGGTGCGGTATAGAAGATGTTGACCTTGTGCTTGGCGATGGTTTCCCAGAAGCGGCCAGCGTGCGGGAAGGTCGGGATGCCTTCGAAGACAACCTGGGTCGCGCCGACGGCGGTCGGGCCGTAGGCGATATAGGTATGGCCGGTGACCCAGCCGATGTCGGCGGTGCACCAGTACACGTCTTCCGGCTTGATGTCGAAGGACCACTTCATGGTCAGCGCTGCCCACAGCAGGTAGCCGCCGGTCGAGTGCTGCACGCCTTTCGGGGTGCCGGTCGAGCCGGAGGTGTACAGGATGAACAGTGGATGCTCCGCTTCCACCCATTCAGGTTCGCAGGTCGCGGCCTGGCCCTCGACCAGGTCGTGCAACCAGATGTCGCGGCCTTCGGTCCAGGCGATATTGCCACCGGTGCGCTTGTACACCACCACATTCTTGATCGTGTCGCAGCCACCCATGGCCAGCGCCTCGTCCACGATGGCTTTCAGCGGCAGCTGCTTACCGCCGCGCAGTTGCTCATCGCAGGTCAGCACGGCCACGGCGCCGGCGTCGATGATGCGCTCTTGCAGCGACTTGGCGGAGAAACCACCGAACACCACGGAGTGCGTAGCGCCGATACGGGCGCAGGCCTGCATCGCAGCCACGCCTTCGACCGACATCGACATGTAGATCACGACGCGATCGCCCTTCTTGATGCCGCGCGCTTTCAGGCCGTTGGCGATCTTGCAGGTCTTGTCGTGAAGTTGCTGGTAGCTGACGCGGGTCACCTGGCCGTCGTCGGCTTCGAAGATGATCGCGGTCTTGTCGCCCAGGCCGTTCCTGATATTGCGGTCCAGGCAGTTGTAGGAGACATTCAGCTTGCCGTCTTCGAACCACTTGTAGAACGGGGCATTGTCTTCGTTGAGCGTACGGGTAAACGGCGTTTGCCATTCCAGGTGCTCGCGCGCCAGGCGCGCCCAGAAGCCTTCGTAGTCGCGCTCCGCTTCGTCGCACAGCGCCTTGTATGCCTCCATGCCTGATACGGCTGCCTTTTCGACGAAAGCCGCTGGCGGCGCGAAAATACGCGATTCCATTGGTCCCTGTTGGTCTGCGCCCTGGTTGGTCATGCTTGTCTCCGGTTAGTGATGGTTTGCTTGCAACAATAGAGCTTGTCGCTTACTGCGCCCTTACATTTTTCAAGGCGCTACTTTTGCCATTTTAATCACATCCTGCCCCTCTGGTACAGGCGCCGCGGGCAGCGCACGGTCGACCAGCAATACCAGTTTGCGCCGCACCCATCCGCCCAGCTGCCGCTCCAGCAACCAGTGCGAAGCCGAAGCAAGCGGTATCGCCAGCAACAGCGCGAGATAGACCTCATTCCAGCTTCGCGTGTGCAGGTTGTGCTGGTCCAGCCAGCGGGTCAAGACCACTTGGCCTAGAAAATGAGTGAGGTACATCGAGTAGGAAACGTTGCCGACCCATTGCAGCCAGCCGGGCGTGCGCAACGTGACCGTTTTGCTGGCGATGGCCAGCGCCAGCAGCATCAGCGCCAGCGGCCAACCCCAACCTGCCGGCCCGTGGAAGCCGCCCACGCCAGACCAGCCCCACCAGAGCACGAAGCCTGTGCTGCAAGCCACGCCTTGCCAGGCCTGCGCCGCGCTGGGGAAGCGGATGCCAGGGTTCAGGTAAAGCAAGCCGATCCCCATGCCAGCCACGAATTCCCAGATGATCGGGTTGGTCACCAGGTGCAGGTAAGGAGTGTCGAACACCAGGTACTGGCGCACGTCCAGCGTCGGCCCGCCTGCCGCCAAGGGCAGCAGGATCAGCGTCAGCGCCATCCAGCTTGTTAGCACCAGCCAGCGCAAGCGCCCTGCGAGCAAGCTGGCGCCAAACACCAGGTAAAAGTACATCTCGAACGCCAGCGTCCACGCCAGCGGGAACACCAGGCCAAAGAACGGTGCATCCTGCGCCGTCACCGGGCGCAAGGTCAATGACTGGAACAGTGCCTGCAGGCGTTCCGCATCCAGGAAGAACCACATGCCATCGCGCTTGATGAAGATCCAGGCGAGCGTCACCACCACATAGGCCGGCCAGATGCGCGCAAAACGCTTGGCCGCGAACAGCGCCGCATCGCGCGGGCCGCCTGCGCCTTGGGTGGTATAGACCATAATAAAGCCGCTAAGCAGGAAAAACAGGTCGACGCCCATCGCCCCTGGCAAAAACAGCGCGGTGGCCAATCCTTCATTCGGCGTATCGTCCAGGAAAAAGCGGCCATGTGTCAGGACCACCAGCAGCACGGCGAACCCGCGCAGGCCCTGCACCCAATCGAGCTTCATAATCTTCAGGCAAATTAGACAAAACGGCAATGTAGCACAGCCGCCCCGCTACCACGCCACCATTGCGAGTGTAGAATATCGGGTGTTTTTCATACGCTCCACCAATATCCCCAGATGACCGAACCTCAGAACTCCAACGGCAAACGCCTTAGCCCTATCCCCGCCTTTATCTTCATGTCCCGCTGGTTACAGCTGCCGCTGTACCTGGGCCTGATCCTGGCGCAGTGCGTCTATGTGTTCCATTTCTGGGTCGAACTGAAGGACCTGATCGGCGCGGCGCTGGGCGACGCCCATTCGCTGGAACACATTATCGCCGTGACCTTCCACGGGGCTGAAGGCGCTCCCACCAAGCTAACCGAAACCGTGATCATGCTGGTGGTGCTGGGCCTGATCGACGTGGTCATGATCTCCAACCTGCTGATCATGGTGATCGTGGGCGGCTACGAAACTTTCGTCTCGCGCATGCACCTGGAAGACCACCCGGACCAGCCGGAATGGCTGTCGCACGTGAACGCCTCGGTGCTGAAGACCAAGCTGGCGATGGCGATCATCGGCATCTCCTCGATCCACCTGCTGAAGACCTTCATCAACGCGAAAGACTACGAGCCCAAGGTCCTGATCGCGCAAACCGTGATCCATATCGCATTCCTGCTGTCCGCAATGGCGATTGCGTACACCGATCGCATCACCACCCTGACGCACAACGATTCCAAGCACCACTAATTAGCCAACGAGCCAATCATGACCATCATCAAGCAAGACGACCTGATCGAATCTGTCGCCGCCGCGCTGCAGTACATCAGCTACTACCACCCTGCCGATTACATCCAGCACCTGGCGCGCGCGTACGAAGCCGAACAAAGCCCGGCCGCGAAAGATGCGATCGCCCAGATCCTGACCAACTCCCGCATGTGCGCGGAAGGCAAGCGTCCGATCTGCCAGGATACCGGCATGGTGAACGTCTTCCTGAAGATCGGCATGGGCGTGCGCTTTGAAGGCTTCAAGGGCACAGTGACCGACGCCGTCAATGAAGGCGTGCGCCGCGCGTACAACTTCTCCGACAACAAGCTGCGCGCGTCCATCGTGGCCGACCCGCACTTCGAGCGCAAGAACACCAAGGACAACACCCCGGCCGTGGTCCATATGGAACTGGTGGAAGGCAACACCGTGGAAGTAGCCGTTGCGGCCAAAGGCGGCGGCTCCGAGAACAAGACCAAGTTCGTCATGCTGAACCCTTCCGACTCGCTGGTTGACTGGGTGCTGAAGACCGTGCCGCTGATGGGCGCCGGCTGGTGCCCGCCAGGCATGCTGGGCATCGGTATCGGCGGCTCCGCCGAAAAAGCCATGCTGCTGGCCAAAGAGTCGCTGATGGAAGACATCGACATGTTCGAGCTGAAAAAGCGCGGCCCGCAGAACAAGCTGGAAGAACTGCGTATCGAACTGTGCGACAAGATCAATGCCCTGGGCATCGGCGCACAAGGCCTGGGCGGCCTGACCACCGTGCTGGACGTGAAGATCAATATGTACCCGACCCACGCTGCCTCCAAGCCGGTCGCCATGATCCCGAACTGCGCGGCTACCCGCCACGCGCACTTCGTGCTGGATGGTTCCGGGCCGGCCTACATCGAGCCGCCTAAGCTGTCCGATTGGCCTGATGTCACCTGGGCTGCCGACACCGAGAAGTCCAAGCGCGTCGACCTGAACACCCTGACCAAGGAAGAAGTGGCGTCCTGGAAGCCGGGCCAGACCCTGCTTCTGAACGGAAAGATGCTGACGGGCCGCGATGCCGCCCACAAGCGCATCCAGGACATGCTGGCCAAGGGCGAGCAGCTGCCGGTGGACTTCACCAACCGCGTGATCTATTACGTCGGCCCGGTCGATCCGGTGCGTGAAGAAGTCGTTGGCCCAGCCGGCCCGACCACCGCAACCCGCATGGACAAGTTCACCGACATGATGCTGGAAAAGACCGGCCTGATCTCCATGGTCGGCAAGGCTGAACGCGGCCCAACTGCGATCGAATCGATCCAGACGCACAAGTCGGCATACCTGATGGCTGTCGGCGGCGCGGCATACCTGGTATCGAAGGCGATCAAGGGCGCCAAGGTTGTCGGCTTCGAAGACCTGGGCATGGAAGCGATCTATGAATTCGACGTGGTCGACATGCCTGTCACCGTGGCCGTCGACTCCACGGGCACTTCCGTGCACAACACCGGCCCGAAAGAGTGGCAGGTGAAGATCGAGTCCCTGAAAGCGGCGCAGCCAGCATAAATGGTCCATCCAATCCCCTCCTCCGCCGACGCGCCGATCGGCGTCTTTGACTCCGGCGTCGGAGGGCTCTCCGTGCTGCGCCATATCCATGCGCAGCTGCCGCACGAGCACGTGCTGTACTTCGCCGACTCCGCCTTTGCCCCCTACGGCGCCAAGACGGACGAATGGCTGGTGCAGCGCGCAATTGCGGTGACGGCTTTCCTGCTCGATAAGGGCGCCAAGGCGCTGGTGGTGGCCTGCAATACCGCCACCGTGGCCGCCATCAAGGCTGTCCGCGCCGCCTATCCTTCTCTGCCCGTGGTTGGCGTGGAACCGGGCCTGAAGCCTGGCGCCGCCGCCACCCGCAACGGCACGGTCGCAGTCCTGGCAACGGCAAGCACACTGCGCGGCGAGAAGTTCCTGGCGTTGCGCGAACAGATCTCCGGCTCAAACGGCACCCGCTTCCTGCTGCAGCCCTGCGTCGGACTGGTAGAACGCATCGAACAGGGCGATTTGACCGGGGACGAAACAGCAGCCATGCTGAAGGGCTATGTGGAACCGCTGCTGGAGCAAGGCGCCGATACGCTGGTCCTCGGCTGCACGCACTACCCGTTCGTGCGGGACGCCATCGCGCAGCTCGTTGCGGCACGCGGCGACGCCACGACGGTCACGCTGATCGACACCGGCGACGCCGTAGCCCGCCAACTGGCACGCCTGCTGGAAGGCGCCGGCCTGCTGCGTCCAGGAGGCACGCCAGCCCACCTGCATGGCTACACCAGCGGCAACGCAGAGGCGCTGCAGCAGCAGTTTGCCAGCCTGCTCGGACTGCACCCTCAGGTCGCTTCCGTGATCGTTTGAAATATATTTGCCAGATTATCGGAGTCCCTATATAATCTCGGCTCTGTCGCGCTACGGTGCGATAGAAAGCAGTTTTCAGTGGTGGCTGTAGCTCAGTTGGTAGAGTCCAGGATTGTGATTCCTGTTGTCGTGGGTTCGAGCCCCATCAGCCACCCCAATTTACTTGGTTGAAAACACAAAGTTGGAATCTTCCAGCGAGTGACAAAAATAGCCGCCTTAGCGGCTTTTTTTTGGTTCTTCACGGATTCCCGGGAAACGCGGCTTTGATCTTCAGGAAGAAGAAGTCAGAGTCGCGGTAACCATATGCCATCCGTTTCATAACCTTGATCTTGTTGTTAATACCCTCGAGCTGGCCGGTATGCATAGGCCAGCGCATGCGGGCCAAAATGCCCTTCCAGTAGAGGCTTAGCCTTCTGGCGAAGCGGATCAGCGGTTCGATGGCGCTGCTTTTAGCCATGGCTTGCCAGATGCGCCAAGCCGATCGCCAGCGCCAGGGATCAGTTGGTGTCCAGAGTTCCTTCAAGCTCGCCTTCATTACATAGACTGTCATCAGCGCCTGGTTCGCCGTCAGAAGCTCAGTGAGTTTCGGCCTCTGGTCTGACGGCACATTATCGACGTTGCGTAGTAGCAGCCACCGTGCACGCTTTACATACTGGCGACCGGCCTTATCGTCGCGCAGCCGATTCGCTTCATCGACCCGCACCCGATCAATGACCTCGCGGCCATATTTAGCGATGACGTGGAACAGGTCATAGACAACCCTGGCTCTTCGACAGTGATGTTTCACCTCGAGGTCAAATGCGGTATTCATATCCATCGCCACCGCTCGAATGCGCCGACAGCGTTCAGGGCCAAGCCAGGCAAAGAATGGCCGGATCGCTTCTCTACTACGCCCCTCACAGACCCAAATTACGCGCCGAGTGTCTGCATCCAGCACCACTGTCGCGTAACGATGCCCTTTGAACAGCGCGAATTCATCCATGACCAGCCTTGTCGGCTGGGGTGGCGGCAAGGCCGCCACCCTACGCTCCAGATCCAAGCGGTGTATCTGACGGACGGTTCCCCAATGAAGCCCAGTGAGTTCGCAAACGTGAGCAATCGGTAGTTTCTCACTCCAGTGCGCAACGAACTGCGCCAAGCGCCGCGACACGCGTGAATGCCGATCGAGCCAACTAATGTGCTGGGTGCAGCATCGACAACAACCGGGGCAGCGCAACCGATTGACGGCAACGCTCAGAAATACAGCCATGCCAGCCATCGGTAGATCGCGCACCGTCCGCCAGACGGTTTCATGGATCACTGATGCACGGGCACCGCAATTTGAGCAGATCAGGGGCGAGCCTGGATCGGCAATTAACCGCAAACGAAGCCGGCTACCAGCAATTTCCAGAGATGAAATGCGAAAGCCTTCCCAGAAAGGGAGGCTGAGACTATGATTTGGCATGAGAGCAGTGGGTTGGTTAAAGGGTTTGGTCGCACAAACACAATAACTCTTCCTTACTGCTCTCTTGCGTTTACAGCATGGTCATCCCGCTAATCCGCGATGAACCTTTTTTTTCGTCCATCCGCTTTACGCTTCGTCCATGTTTGCAGCCCTCGCCCAGTTCGAGCGGAATCAGCTGACAGAACGAATGCATGCCGGACCATCGAGTGTAAGCCGAAATCCATCTTATGCTTTGGCGTCGCGATCGTACAAAAAAATGCCCGCAAAAGCGGGCATTTGGTTGGAATCGAAATTATTCTGAGATTACAGAAGAGCGGCAGCAGTAGTTTGGCGGCAGTTTGCCGGTACGTATTTGAATTTATCTGCCGAATCCACGCTACAAGCCCAGGTCAGTTGGTGGGTTGGAATAGTGCCTTGGGTTAGCGGGGTCCCAACAGCACCATTGGCGCCTGCGCCATCAAATGGAGTCAAGGTGATCGTCAAATCACCGGCTTTTGCGGTCGTCTTGACAGTAATCACGCCGGCAGCGTTGACGGCAAGTACAAGTACAATGTTCTGCGTCGCTTGACCTACATTAAGAGGCGTCGCAAACGGAGTGCCATTGGCAGCGTTGTCGGATACGGCAATTTTAGCGGCGTCAGCAGCAGCAATTGCTTCCGTCACCCGAGAACGAACGGCGTAGTCTTGATATGCGGGCAAGGCGAGTGCCGCCAGAATACCGATGATCGCCACGACGATCATCAGTTCGATCAAGGTAAAACCCTGCTGTACTTGCTTTCTGTATTGTGCGAATTTCATATTTTTCCGGCTGAGTATTAAAAACGAGAGCACTCGAAGTTTCACTTCACACAAAATATTGAGCAATGAGCGTGCCAGGGCCCGGGCGCATAAAAAATGCCCGCAAGAAGCGGGCATTTTTTTAACGGACCAAAGGATAACAAATCTGACAGCCCGACTGGGAAACCTGGCCGGAATGCCTGGTTAATTAAAGCAGTGCGGCAGCAGTGGTTTGGCGGCAGTTTGCCGGTACGTATTTAAATACGTCCGCCGAGTTCACGCTGCAAGCCCACACGATCTGGTTAGCTGGAGGCGTACCCGCGGTCAGCGCGGTGCCAACTGCACCGTCAAACGGGGTCATCTTAATCGTAACAGAACCTGCGCGGGCGGTGGTCACGACGGTGATAACGCCGTTAGCGTCGATGGCAGGTACAGTTGCAATATTCTGAGTGGTTTGGCCGGCGTTGAAACCGGTCGCGAATGCAGTACCGTTAGCAGCGTTGTCCGCTACGGTAACTTTAGCCGCATCAGCGGCAACGATTGCTTCTGACACGCGGGAACGAACGGTGTAGTCCTGGTATGCAGGCAGTGCTACAGCCGCCAGGATACCAATGATCGCCACGACGATCATCAGTTCGATCAGAGTAAAACCTTGCTGTGCTTGCTTTTTATACTGTGCGAATTTCATGATTGTCTCCTGTTGAGGGGTCAAGAGCCACACTGGCCCAAAAGTCTTACTGCACACGGCATATCGAGCAATCAGCGTACCAAGACAAATGGACAATGTTTCTGCCATTTTTTGGCGAGATTCAGGCATTTGGAGTTCAGTGGCGCAGGTAAATGCTATGCCACCAATTTGGCGTGGCACGACAACCGGCGTGTCATGGGCGTTGGCATGGTCCTGGGTTGTGCCATGTTTGCCACCAGGCCAAGCTTCAAACTGATCATTGGGCTGCGGAGACACATATCAGGTATCCCCGGATCATCTAGCAGGCCACACAGATCTCATCAGGGGGCGCCGTCAGCACAGAGCGCAGAGCCTGCACTGTTGAGGGCATAAATAAAATGCCCGCAAAAAGCGAGCATTTTTTGTGGTCGGGCCAGAAAATATTGAATTTGACAGCCCGACCGGCAAAGCCTGCTGAAATGCTTTGCCAATTACAGCAGAGCAGTAGCAGCAGCTTGGCGGCAGTTTGCTGGCACGTACTTAAATTTTGCGGCCGCACTCACGCTGCAGGCCCACACGATTTGGTTGGCTGGAGGAGTACCTGCAACCAGCGCAGTACCGACAGCACCATCAAACGGGGTCATTTTGATCGTCAGATCACCTGCGCGAGTAGTAGTCACGACGGTAATAACGCCGGTTGCTGTGGTGACGACAGGTGGAGTTGCAATGTTTTGCGTTGCGACACCTGGATTCAGGCCGGTGGCAAACGGAGTGCCGTTGGAAGCGTTGTCGGCGACGGTAATCTTAGCGGCATCTGCAGCAACAATGGCTTCCGATACGCGGGAGCGAACGGTGTAGTCCTGGTATGCTGGCAGTGCTACAGCCGCCAGGATACCAATGATTGCCACAACGATCATCAGTTCGATCAGGGTAAAACCTTGCTGTGCTTGCTTTTTATACTGCGCGAATTTCATTTTCTTTCCTGTTGAGTGTTAAGAGCCAAACTGGCTCAAAGTATTGCTGCGCTTGCATACTATACAATAATCGTGCCAAGGCAACATGATGGTGTTTTTGCCATTCTTTGGCAATAATTTCATGTCTCGAGCAAATGGCGCACGTAAGTAGTGTGCCATTATTCGCATCCTGCACGACAGCCAGCTGATGACAAGGGTTTTGACACAGCATTCAGGTGTGCCATAGTGGCTTACTACCTCAGCCACCTCTTCGCTATTCGAGAGAAATGTTTGCTGGCAACTACAGATGAAGAATGAACGTTTTGGCGCAGATTCGCCATTGGATGCCGAAAATACGATACGCGACAGGAAGTGAAAGAAAGAGGAAGACGATTCCTCTGGTGCCAACGGCATCAAAAGTGCCAGCACACTCTAGCTGGCGCTGCCCCGCCACGGTGCCAAGGCGGTGGCGATCAAGACGGAAGGGCAGCAGACGGCGCTGATCGACACGGTCCTTGTATTAAATTGCAAAAAATGCCTTGCAAAAGGGAGGCGTCCATATGCCGTCCATGCTCGACGCCCCCATGAAAAATGCCCGCGAAAAGCGGGCATTTTTAGTCATCTGGGTAGAGGATAATAAATCCTCATAGACCGATGTTTCGCTGATTACAGCAGAGCAGTAGCAGCAGCTTGGCGGCAGTTTGCTGGCACGTATTTAAATTTAGGAGCCGAATCGACGCTGCAAGCCCACACGATTTGGTTGGCTGGAGGAGTGCCTGCAACCAGGGCGGTACCGACAGCGCCGTCAAACGGGGTCATTTTGATCGTCAGATCGCCTGCACGAGTAGTAGTCACGACGGTAATAACGCCGGTTGCTGCGGTGATGGCAGGTGGAGTTGCAATGTTTTGCGTTGCGACACCTGGATTCAGGCCGGTGGCAAACGGAGTGCCGTTGGAAGCGTTGTCGGCGACGGTAATCTTAGCGGCATCTGCAGCAACAATGGCTTCCGATACGCGGGAGCGAACGGTGTAGTCCTGGTATGCTGGCAGTGCTACAGCCGCCAGGATACCGATGATTGCCACAACGATCATCAGTTCGATCAGGGTGAAACCTTGTTGCGCTTGCTTCTTATATTGTGCGAATTTCATATTCTCTCCTATTGAGTGTTGAGAGCCACTTTGGCTCAAAGTTTTTGCTGCACACCGCATATCAAGCAATGAGCGTGCCAGGGGAGTTTAGGCGATGTTTTGGTCATTTTTTGGCAATACTTCTGGTATCCGACGCCTGTGGCGCAGGCAAATGCCGTGCCAACATGTGGCAACCAGCGTATCATTAGAGCTTGGCACGGCCATTTGGTGTGCCATGATATCCTGAGTTTCGTCTGCAACGTTCGCTGGCAAACCTGACTAAAGATGAGGAATGAATCAACAAATCAAAATTAGCACCGCAATCACGTTGACGGGCTGGAGCAAGCGCACTTTTTGGCGCAGATTTGCTGATGGTTCGGTGGAACGGGGTGCCGAACACGTGAAAGTAAACGAAATATCGACAGTTGTGCTCGATTCGATACTTCCACACCTGTCAGTAACGCTCACCGCCGAGGACTTGCAACTTGTACTGGAAGCAGACGCAGGACACCCGCTGGCGCAGTGCGATCTGGCCCTATTGTTTCGTGGCTTAGAGAAGCACAAGGAGGCGTTGTACTGGCTTGAACTCGCGATCAAGCAGGGCGATGTGAGCGCTATGCACTGGATGGGCCGGTCTTATGTTGAGGGCACAGGTGTTCTCAAGGATGAATATATCGGATTGATGTGGATTGCGAAGGCTGCAGCTGGCGGCCACGCAGTATCGCAGGCCCAAGTTTCCGGCTTGATTAATGGCGCAATTGCAAAGCGCAGCGAGTGACACCACCGTCCCTGCATGGGTCCCAGGTTGTGATTTAGCATTTCTGAAATATAATTAATTTCAGACAACTTGCCAGGAATCGCGTGGACTTCCAGTCTTTGAATTGCCCCCAGTGTGGCGGCATACTCCCGCGCCAGGCGATCTGGCGCACCGTCGCCTGCCCGTATTGCGACGCCACCGTCACCCGCTCCGATTCCATCGTCGACGTGGCGCGCTATCACGAAGCGCTCCATCGCTTCCAGAACGACCCGGCCGGCCAGGATGTCCGCTGCGGCGAACGGCGCTACCGCACCATCCGCCACTTATATATAGGCGCCAGCTCGCGCGTCATGCTGGCTCGGCGCTGCGGGCGGCTGGGCGAACACGTGGTGCTGAAATACGCCGACGCGGTCAAGCTGGGGCGCGAGCGCGACATCCTGCGCCAACTGCAGGCGGACACCTCGCCGGGCTCCGCATATTTCTCGCAGCGCCTGCCCGAGTCGGTCGCACTGGGCCCGGACGGCAATGGCGGCACGGTACACGTACTGCGCCATCCACCGGGCTATTGGGGCAGCCTGGCCGAAGTCCACCGGCTTAATGGAACCGGTCTTGATGCGCGCCATGTGGTCTGGATGTGGCGCCGCGTACTTGAAGCGCTGGCGCACGTGCACAGCATCGGCTGGAGCCACGGCGCGGTGAGCCTGGAACATATGCTGGTGCACCCTGCCGACCATGGCGTGTTCATGATCGGCTGGTCAGGCGCGAAGCGGGCTGGCGACCAGTCGCGCGACTTGGTGCAGTCGGCGTGGAGCATGCGCGCCCTTCTCGCCGGCCAGCGTGCTGGAGACGACGCGCCAGCCTTGCCAGCGTCGGTACCGGCGCCATTGGCGCAGCTGCTGCAGCGCGCCTGTTCCGACGCCAGATGGTTGCGGGCGCAAGGCGCAGCAGGCTTGCACTACGAAGTCACCAGCGCAGCGGCAGCCGCTTTCGGCCCGCCGCGCTTCCTGCATTTTCACCCAACACCCTAAACGTATCCAAAGGAGCCAAATTGGGACACGGTAACTACTCCTTCGCAGCCCACGCTGCCCTGGTCGCCGATCGCGCATCCGCGTCGCGCACCGAAGTATTCCAGCAACGGGCCTGCCATCCCCTGATGAACCCCAAGGGCATCAAGATGCGCGAGTCGCGCGATAATCCCGATCATCCGAATTCGCTGGGCATTGTGTTCGCGCTCGACGTCACCGGTTCGATGGGCGACATCCCGCAGCAGCTGGCGACGAAAGAGCTGCCGACCTTCATGCGCTTACTGATGGCTTGCGGCGTCCCGGACCCGCAAATCCAGTTCATGGCAATCGGCGATGCGGTATCCGACCATGCGCCTCTGCAGGTCGGCCAGTTCGAATCGACCGCGGAATTGATGGACCAGTGGCTGACCTGGAGCTATATCGAAGGCGGCGGGGGCGGCTCGGGCGAGGAGAGCTATGAACTGGCCTTCTACATGGCGGCCCAGCACACCGACCTCGATTGCTGGGCCAAGCGCCGCAAGAAAGGCTACTTGTTCCTGACCGGCGATGAACTGCCCTACCCTGCGGTGTCGCGCCACCAGGTCGAAGCACTGGTCGGCGACCGCCTTGACCAGGACTTGCCGATCGAAGAGGTGATCGCAGCCGCTTCCGAGACTTTCCACTTGTTCTTCCTGATTCCCGACCTGCAGCGCCGCCAGCGATGCGAAGCGCGCTGGCGCGAGCTGCTGGGCGACCATGTGATCTGCATGGAAGCGCCGCAAGATGCCTGCGCAGTTGCCGCCTCCATCGTGGCCCTGACCGAAGGCGCGTTGCCGAAGCTGGACTCCTTGCCAGGCGTTCTGTCCGGCGAAGGCATTGACGGCGGCCGCGTGTCCGCTATCGTCCGCGCCTTGCGCCCGTATGCAGCCCTGCTGGATAAGGGCACGGCGCATGACTTTCCGGTGTCGTCGCCGGCCGTGGCGCTTGGCGAACGTCCTTGGTGGAGGCGTCTGTTTGGTTGAGGGCAGGATTGTATCGGTCATCGGACTAGCCTTTGGCGACTGCGGCAAAGGCTTGTTCACGGATTACCTTTGCCGTGCCAGGTCAGCGCACACGGTAGTTCGCTTCAACGGCGGCGCGCAGGCCGGGCATAACGTAGTCTTGCCTGACGGCCGCCATCACACCTTCTCCCAGTTCGGCGCCGGCACGTTCAATCCCGGCGTTGCGACCGTCTTGTCCGCGCCAGTCGTGGTCCATCCGACCGCGTTGCTGGTCGAGGAAAACTACCTGCAGCGCGCGGGCATCGGCGATGCGCTGGACCGCCTGCTCATCGATGCCCGCTGCCTCGTCACCACGCCATACCACGAGGCAGCCGGCCGCCTGCGCGAACGCGCGCGCGGCGCTGCGGCACACGGAAGCTGTGGTGTAGGCTTCGGCGAAACGGTGGGCCATGCACTGGCCCAGCCCGAACAGGCGATTCGCTATGGCGACTTGCTGCATCACTCACGCGTCCGCAACAAGCTGGAAGCCATGCGCCACTACCTGCGCGCTGCGCTGCCCGCCCGCGCGGCGGCGCTGGACCGTCAAGACGCGGCAATCCTGGATGATCCAGGTTTCGGGCTGCTGTGGCTCGAACACGTACAACGCCTTATCGCCAAGGTAGCGCCCTTCGCGCCCGAACAGGTCGCCGCACAACTAGCGCGTCCCGGCTGCATTGTGATGGAAGGCGCCCAGGGAATGCTGCTCGATGAATGGCATGGCTTCCATCCGCATACGACATGGAGCAGCACCGGCCCCGTTGCCGCCGAAGCCGCTCTGGCTGGCTACGGCGTCTCTGAACGCATCAGGCATTTCGGAGCAATGCGCAGCTACCTCACCCGCCACGGCCAAGGTCCCATGCCGACCGAAGACCAGGCGTTGCAAGCCCTGGCAGAACCGCATAACGCCGATAGCGGCTGGCAAGGCAGCTTCCGCCGCGGTCATCCAGACGCCGTCCTGCTGCGCTACGCGCTTGCCGCCGCCGGCCGCATCGAAGGCCTGCTGGTCAGCCACCTCGACGCGTTCCGGGGCGAAGCCGAACTGCGCTGGGCCCACAGCTACCAGCTGCACGGCCGTGAAATCCGCGACCTCCCCCTCTCCGGCCAGCCCGACCTGGCTCACCAGGAAACGCTGTGCGGGCAGCTGCGCGCTGCGAGCCCCAACTACGCCGACACGCCCATCGCCAACGCCGACGCATTCGTCGATGAACTGCAAAGCCTCACAAACCTGCCCGTCGTTATCGGCTCGCACGGCCCGACCTGGCAACACATTCGAACTGGAAAATAGGGCGCATTCCGACCGCATTGCTGCCTAAGCTGGCGGCATGGATACCTACCCCGTCATTGAATTCCGCCGCTACACGACTGTAGAAGGCGGGCAGGCAGCGTTCTCACGCTATTTCGAAACCCTGTTCCCGGAAGCCTTCCAGCAGCTGGGCGCGCTGGCACTTGGCCAGTTCACCGAGCGCGGCAACCCGAACAGCTTCCTCTGGATGCGCGGCTTCACCAGTTGGGAGCAGCGCGCCGCGGTCAACGCCGCGTTTTACTACGGCCCGGTGTGGAAGGAGCACAAAGCCACGCTGAACGGGCTGATGACCGACAGCGACAACGTGCTGCTGCTACGCCCTTTGCGCCCTGGCAGCGGCGTGCCCGTCATGCCCGCCGTCGATCCGGTGCTGGAAACCGAAGGCGCACAGGGCGAAGCGGTGGCGGTCCTCTGTACGGTGAAGCCCGGCCAGCTGGAGCGCTTTGCCGCACTGGCAGCGCCGGCCTTCGCGGCCTGGCGCGATGCCGGCTGGCGCGACGCCGGCACCCTTGTCACGCTCGACATGCCCAACAACTTCCCGCAATTGCCGGTGCGCGGCGATGGGCCGCACCTGGTCTGGCTGGGCAGCGCTGCGGCGGGCTGCCTGCCGCCAGCGCTGGAAGCACTCCCTGACACCGCCCACGACCTGCTGCGCGAAGCGCCCGAACGCATCCTGCTACGGCCGACGCATCGATCGCGCTTGCGTTACCACACAAAAATTTAGGCGGCATCTGTTGTGCTACAGCATTTGTTTTGGGGATAGAATATCGACTCAGAGAACGTTGCGAATATGGAAGAAGTCATGTCTGAGTTGAAAGAACTATCCACTTACAGCAAGGACACCCCGGTTGGCCTGCCTGCCATTGGCGGGCGCGCCGGCGTGTTCGTTCCGACCGACCTGTTCGACCTCGCGAATTCCACCACCATCCGCAAGGGTGCCGGCATTGTCGGCTTCGGCAATCCCGACGGCTCATTGACCATCTACTTCGAAGCCAACCGCTTTGACGAATCCTCCCTGCACAAATGGGAGAACAAGGCGCGCAAGGCGTATGACCGCATGGTCGCCGTGGCGCCGACCGTTTCCAAAGCCAAGATGGATGCCCGATTCCTGGAGCAGGTTGGCTATATCGACGGCGCCGGCATTACGCTGAAGGAGCCGGACCGCCTGAACGACTGGCTGAACCTGTCCAACGCCCTGGATACCGCGCCGGAAGCGCCTGTCGTGTTATGGGGTAAAAAATAGCGGACGAGCAATAGTCCTACAAAGGCATCGGTAGCTCTCCGATGCCTTTT
Organism: Pseudoduganella sp. S-14; assembly: GCF_049913285.1. Lineage (GTDB taxonomy): Bacteria > Pseudomonadota > Gammaproteobacteria > Burkholderiales > Burkholderiaceae_D > Rugamonas. The sequence goes on along the minus strand of NZ_CP183991.1, from coordinate 1,868,988 downwards.
TTGTTTGCACTTGATTAAGATGAGATCATAATCTTAGGCAGGAGCATCCCATGTCCCACCATCCATTTGCCAGCAGCGCTGTGCTGCTTAGCCTGGTGGCCTCTGCAACTTGGCTGCTGTGCTCGGCGGACGTGCTGACGCACATCCCCCTCTTCTTCCACTGATTACCAGCGACGGCCACGATACCCGTGGCGATGGTGGTTGGTGAACAGGAAGTCAAAGCCAATCGTCACTGGCGGATAAGCATACACTGGCGCTGGTGCATAGTAAGGCGCAGGTGCCACATAGACTGGCTGCGGCGCCACATACACAGGCTGCTGTTCAACATACACCGGCTCGCTCGAATAGGTCACTTGCGAACCGGATCGCGCAGCGGTACCGTTCGGCACCGGCGTCACCGACACCGTCCGCCATTCGTATGGATTGCTGGAGGCATAACGCACCGGCTGTTGGGTAGCGCAACCGGCCAGGCCCAGGGCCAGCACCGGCAAGATCATAAAGGTTTTCATGGCATTCTCCTTCCCAGGATTCAACTATAGGGAAAAATCGCGCGCATGTCGCAGCTTTTACAAATGCTTACCGCGGGCAACTCAAATATACGGGATGTCGCAATGGTCGACCGCCTTGCCCGCCGCATCGACGCGCTGGGCGCATAGCCGGTAAGTGATCCCATAATCCATGTCGACCCGGTACACCTTGCCATACGGCAGGGATACAGTCTCCTGCAACACGTGCTGGTAGCTCAGGGCCGGCACGTCGGCCGGCACCGCGATCGAGGTATGGAAGTTGCGACGGCGGTCTTGCTGGCGGCGGTGCACGTCGACGTTCAGCCCCAGGTCGAGCGTAATGCCGCCGCGCTCGAAGGCGTAGCGCGTGACGTTGCGCGAGGCGAGCAGCACACCCCAGGCGCAAGGCAGGGCATCCGGACAATGCTTGAGCTGGGCCAGGGGGAAGATTTCCTCGTTATTACTCAATTCCTGGAGCTGCCAGGCGGTGCGAGTACCGTCCAGCTTGCCGCTCGCCGCATTCGGCCAGGTCATGGCATTAACGACAACAACATACTGCTTGTTGCGCACCGGGTCATTCGGGTCGCGCCACATGGCGCAACCGGATAGCAAAATGCCGGCTAGTGGAACGAGAAACAGAACTTTCATACGGGCTACCCAGACGTAATACCCGCAGATTAACAAAAAACGGCCCGCGAGGGGCCGTTTTCTTGTACAGGAACACCGGTCAGTCGAGCTTCCAGGCGTAGTCCACCTTGGTCCAGGTCTCGGCCGGCGCGCCGTCCTTGGTGCCCGGCTTGAACTTGCAGGCGCTCAGCGCCTTCATTGCAGCCTTGTCCAGGTTCTTGAAGCCGGATGACTTGTCCAGCTTGGAATCCTTGACGTCGCCGTTGGCGGCAACCAAGAAGGACATGCTCACGGTGCCCTGCTCTTCATTCATCAGGGACGCTTTTGGATACTCAGCCTTGCAATTCTTGGCATCGAACGATGCTGGCACTTCAGCCGCGAAGGCCGATGCGCCCATTGCGAGCGCTGCAGTGATAACACTCAACTTGGTCATCATGATGTTCCCCTACCGAATGAGAAAAGAAATGAATTACAGGGACCAGACGTAGTCGACCTTGGTCCAGGTCTGGGCTACGGCGCCGTCCTTGGTGCCTGGCTTGAATTTGCAAGCGGCGATGGCCTTGACTGCAGCCTTGTCCAGGTTCTTGAAGCCGCTGGACTTATCGATCTTGGAATCCATCACTTCACCGGAAGCCGAAATCAGGAAGGACATGGTGACCTGGCCTTGTTCCTCGTTCATCAGGGAAGCCTTCGGGTATTCAGCCTTGCAGTTCTTGGCATCGAATACTGCTGGGGTTTCGCCCGCGAATGCGGAAACGGAAACGATGGATGCTGCGATAAAGCCAATCAGACGCTTGTTCATTTCAAATCCCAATCAAAATTTATAAAAGACTGCGGGTGTGTCCCCGATTATTAGAATTCTTCCCATTCATCGCTGCCAGCGGTGGCGGCCACCACCTTCTTCGGTGCTGGCGCGCTCGCGGCATGCCGCTCGCCCGGCTTGGCGGGAGCCGCGCGTTTCGCCGGAGCCTTCGGCACCACGGCAACAGCGGTCTGGGTGACGGCCGGCTTGGCCGAAGTCAGCGCAAATTCGGTTTCAGCGTCCAGCTTGAAGATCGACACCACGCGCGACAGCTCGCCGGCCTGGTCTTGCAGCGACTGCGCAGCGGCAGCAGCTTCTTCCACCAGCGCAGCGTTCTGCTGGGTCATGGCATCCATCTCGATGATGGACTGGTTCACCTGCTCGATGCCGGCGCTCTGCTCCTGCGAGGCGCTGGCGATTTCGCTCATGATGTCGGTGACGCGGCGCACGGAAGCAACCACTTCATCCATGGTCACGCCAGCCTGGCCGACCAGTTTCGAACCACGTTCCACTTTCTCGACGGAGTCGCCGATCAGGGACTTGATTTCTTTCGCGGCGCCAGCGGAACGCTGGGCCAGGTTGCGCACTTCCGATGCCACGACGGCAAAGCCGCGGCCCTGTTCACCGGCACGCGCTGCTTCAACAGCGGCGTTCAGCGCCAGGATATTGGTCTGGAAGGCGATACCGTCGATCACGCCGATGATGTCGACGATCTTGTTGGCGGAAGCATTGATCGAGCTCATGGTCTCGACCACTTGCGATACCACCTGGCCGCCTTTCAGCGCCACGTCGGAAGCCGATGCTGCCAGCTGGTTGGCTTCGCGGGCGTTGTCGGCATTCTGCTTCACGGTGGAGGTCAGTTCTTCCATCGCGGAAGCAGTCTTCTCCAGCGACGAAGCCTGCATTTCGGTACGCGACGACAGGTCGATATTGCCGGCAGCGATTTCGCGCGAAGCGGTGCCGATGGTTTCGGTACCCTGGCGCACCTGGCCAACGATATCCACCAGGCTGTCGCGCATTTCCTTGATTTCGACCAGCAGCGAATCCTTGTCGGTGGACGAGGTGTCGATCTGCACCGACAGGTCGCCATTGGCGATGGCGCCAGCGATCGACGCCGTGTAGTCAGGCTCGCCGCCCAGTTGCTTCAGCAGGCCGCGGGTGATGACCCAGGCTGCGAAGATCGACACTACCGTGGCGGCCAGGCCTGCCACGATCATGAACAGGCGTGCCGACGAGAAGCCTTCAGCGGCTTCCACTTTCATTTCTTCGTTGATCTTGTCTTCCAGCGAAGCCAGTTGGACCAGTGCTTCGGTCCACTTCTTCTGCGCCGGCTTGATTTCCTTCAGGTAGATCTTGGTTGCGGCCAGGGCATCGTTGGCCAGCCACAGTTCGGAAGCCTTCTTCACGGCCGGCAACACCAGCGCTTCCTGCGCCTTCACTTGCGTCAGCAGTGCTTTTTCTTCTGGCGTGGCATCCTTGGCGTACAGGGCGCTCAGCTTGGCATCGGCGTCCTGGTAATCCTTCAGCTCTTTGTTGATGCGGGCCAGTTCCGGCTCCATGTCGGAAGGTTCGGACATCAGCGTCAGGATCTTCAGGTCGCTGACGTTTTCAACGTTGTTACGCATGTCGACCACCAGCCGGGTAGCCACAGCATTCACACTCACCACATGATCCAGGCGGTCCTGAATCTGAGCCATGCGCCAGATGCCGACGATGGTGATAATGACGAGAAACGCCAGTACCAGGAAAAATCCGAGGGCGAGGCGGGCCCCTACTTTCATTTTGCTCAAATTCATTTCGGCTCTTAATTAGAAGATTTTCGATTGCCTGAAGGATGCTTTAGTGAAACATTAACCACATCCACTGACCCTTGCTGCTACGCAAGTATCGACAGTAGCAAACTATGACTGCGAATGCAAAGACCGCTATCGCCGCGGGATGAAACCTGTCGTATTTCATCCCAAAAACGCGGTAGGAACCGCAAATTGCAAGTGTGTATCAAGGAAATTATAGACGTGAGGTTTCCACAGGGCAAGCAAATTTTGCTTACCCTGTTGGCAATTGAACTTCCTTCGGAGAAACAGCTCAGCAGCAGCGCAAATCGGAAGTGAATGCGCAGGACAACTCGCGTTTACTTGGTTCGACTGAAAGCGTCGAGCAGGATTGCCGGATCGCCTGCCGCGAGTTTGCTGGCATCGGACAAGGTCTGGCGATACTGGCGCGCGCCCTGCAAACCCTGGGCCAGGCCCAGCATATGACGGGTGATGGTGTTGATCTTCAAGCCCTTGCCGCCCTCTTTCGCAAGCTGTTCCTCGATATACGGGATCATCGCCTCGAGCACCTGCTGGCGGCTGCGCGGAGGCTCGCTCGCCCCGTAGTAGCGCTGGTCGAAGGCAGCCATCAGATAAGGGTTATGGTAAGCCTCGCGGCCCAGCATCACGCCATCCACGTGCTGCAGGTGGGTATCGATTTCTTCGAGGGTCTTGATGCCGCCGTTGATCAGGATCTCGAACTGGGGGAAGTCTTTTTTGAGCTGGTAAGCGTATTCGTACTTCAGCGGCGGAATCTCGCGGTTTTCCTTGGGCGACAAGCCCTTCAGGATAGCGTTACGCGCATGCACCACGAAGGTCGTGCAGCCGGCTTCCGCCACGGTACCGACGAAATCGCGCACGAAGTCGTAGCTTTCCTCATGGTCGATGCCAATGCGGTGCTTGACGGTGACCTCGATATCGACCGCATCCTTCATCGCCTTGACGCAATCGCGTACCAGCTGCGGCTCGGTCATCAGGCAAGCGCCGAAAGCGCCCTTCTGCACCCGCGGCGACGGGCAGCCGCAATTCAGGTTGATTTCATCGTAACCCCACTTCTCGCCCAGTTTGGCGGAAATGGCAAGATCCTTCGGATCGGAGCCGCCAAGCTGCAGCGCCACCGGATGCTCCTCCTCATTGAAGCGCAGGTGGCGCTCCACATCGCCGTACACCAATGCCCCGGTCGTCACCATCTCCGTGTACAGCCAGGTGTACTGCGAGATCAGGCGATGGAAATGGCGGCAATGGCGGTCGGTCCAATCCATCATCGGCGCCACGGACAGGCGGCGGGAAGGCTTGGGGGCGATCGGGGTGGTCATAATGCAAAGGTCAACAAGAAGGGCCGCATATTATAGCGAAAGTCGGGGTCAGGTCTGGCAATCCGCCATTTTGGCGGATTGCCAGACCTGACCCCGACTTTCAAGCGAAGAGTTCTTCGACGCGGGACATGCGGCGGGCCGCTTCGCCTGACAGGGCGCCGGAGGCGGTCATGATCTGGCGGATGCCTTCCAGCGCGCGCTTGCGGTCGACGTCGGCCAGCAGCTTTGGCACCGCCGACATGGCGCGCTCTTCATCCAGTTGCAGGATCATGTTCTGTTCCTGCACCACTTCCTTGAAGCGGGCCAGCGATACGCGCTCCTTCGCCGGCAGCAGTGTGCGCAGTTCACGCAGCACGCCAAAGGCCCGTTCGTCGGCCACGCGCACTTCGGGACTACGGGCGATATACAGGATCGACCGTACCACCGCCTCCCTTTCGCCGCCACTGGCCAGGCGCTTGGCCGCTTCGGTGCGGCGCGCGGCCACCACCGACTCGCGCGCAATATCGCGCCCGATGCGGCGGCGGATATTGGCCGAATCGGCGCGCAAGCCCAGTAGCGTCTGCAGCAGCGGCTGGCCATACGTGGACAGGAAGAACTGCTCCACCGACTGGTCGCGCATCACCTGGTACTGATCCAACGCCGCCACGATCTGCTCGGAAGCCGCCTCCTGCATCCTCAGGAAGAAGTTATCCTGCGCAACGGGCTTGCGCTGCCCGCGCACTTGCTCGGCCAGGGCGCTGATCCCGCCCAGGAAAGGATTCATGTCTGAGAACAGCTCGTAGCGCATGCGGTAGGGATGCATGCGCCGCATCCACTCTGCCGACTGCTCATTGGTTGCGGCCTGCACGAACGGGCTGACGAAAGTGCGATACAGCCCCTGGTTGATTTCTGACAGCCGCGCCACCGCGGCAAAGCGGCGTTCATCTTCATCGTCGTTGCCGCCCAGCGCGCGCAATTCGTTCAAGTCGCGCCTTTCAAAGCGTACAACGTAATTACCCGCTGCCAGCTCGGGGCTGTGCACGCCGTCACCGGCCTTGTCGATAAAGACCGCTTCGTAAAGCCCCGGCGGCAGCACGTCGATCAAGTCCATCGAGCGCGCGAATTCATCGTGCTCCTTGTTGGCGACGGAAGCCGACACGAAGATGCCAAGGTGCCCGATCGATTCGTGCAATGTGTACACCACGGTCTGCCCGCCAGCCACCAGCGCCGCATCGTCTTCATACAGGTCAAGCAGCCAGCCCAGCGCCTGCTGCGGCGGCGTGATGTCGTCGCCCCAGGAGCAGAACACCACAATCGGCGAACGGATATTGCGCAGGTCGATGCGGCGCCCGGCCGTGTCGTGGATGGTGCCGTTGCTCAGGCGGTTGCCGACGAACAGGTTATCGGTGATGAACTGGATTTCCTCCGCGTTCAGCAGCACCGGATTGCCCCACCAGCGCTCGAACTCGAGGAAGCGCTTCTCCTCGGTGTCCACATTGGCATACACGTGGTAGCCCTTCTTCCAGTAGGTATTGGAAGGGTTCATGTTTTCGAAGTTGCTGACCAGGTGGGCGCCATCGAACTTGCCGTTGCCAAGGTCGCCCGCCAGGGACGTCATCCAGGTGCCGCCGGTCAGGCCGCCCAGGTAGCGCAAGGGATTCTTGCCGCGCACGCCGGCCCAGTAAGACAAGGGCGCGCCAGCCAGCACCAGAGGCCCAGCCAGCTCGGGATGCAACGCCGCAGTCATCATGATCTGCCAGCCGGCCTGGCAGTTGCCGATCAGGGCCGGCTTGCCTTCCGCCTGCGGATGCAGGTAGGCCACCTGCTCGATGAACTGCGCTTCCGCATGGCAGACGTCCTCGATGGTCTGCCCCGGCACGGGCGCCGGCAGGAAGCCGATGAAATAGCAGGGATTGCCCGCCTTCAGGACGACGCCGATTTCGCTGTCCTGCTTCATTCCGCCGATGCCCGGGCCATGCCCTGCGCGCGGATCAACGACGATGAAGGGTCGCTTGCTCTCGTCGATCTCCACGCCCTCAGGCGGGATGATCCGCATCAGCGAATAATTCACCGGCCGCGGAAGCGTACGGCCATCGATAACGGTCTCGAATTCGAAATTGAGCACATGCGGCGCGGTCTCGCGTTCGCGCGCATTGCGCTCGGTCCCGCGGCGATACAGCACGTCCATGAAGAGGATCGAACGCTGCCAGGCGTCGGTCCAGTACTCCACTGCTTGCGCTGCAAGGTTGGTTTGGTCGGCCATGCAATTCTCCCTCAGCGTGTATCTGATCATTTACATGATTACTATGCCCTGCTCCGTTGACACTCCCTGCGCGAAATCCAATACTCGGAACACTATTGTGATCACATCAACCTTAACACAGCCTACCATGCGCGCCAAAGCACTGTTCCTTATTCTCGCCGCTGCCGGCAGCGCGCATGCCGCCGAACGCCTCACCATCACTGCCAGCCATGAACTGGCGCAGGCGCGCCCCTCCGAGACGATCGCTGTGCCATGGGCAGAAGTCAATCGCGCCCTGCCCGGGGCATTGCTGCAGAAGATCACGGTGCGTGATGCGTCGGGCAAGGCCTTGCCCTACCAGGTGACCAACGTTCTGCCGGAAGCGAAAGATCCCGAGGGCAAAGGCATCGCCTACGGTGAGCTGATCTTCCAGCACGACTTCGCGGCTGGTGAGCGTAGCGCTACCTTCACCGTCGAGAAAAGCGGCGCCGTGTCGCCCCCGTTCCCTTCCAAGGTGTTTGCGCGCTACGTGCCGGAACGCCTGGACGACTTCGCGTGGGAGAACGACAAGGTGGCGCACCGCACCTACGGGCCAGCGCTGGGCGCGCCGGCAGAACCGGGCAGCGGCAAGGAAGTGCTGGTCACGAGCGGTCTCGATATCTGGTTCAAACGCGTGGAATACCCGATCGTCGACCGCTGGTACAACAAGGGGCACGACCATTATCACCATGACGAAGGCGAAGGCATGGACATGTACAACGTCGGCCGCTCGCGCGGGGCCGGCGGTACCGGGATCTGGGATGGCAAGACACTGTCCACCGCGCGCAATTATGCGAAATGGAAGGTACTTGCCAATGGGCCGGTACGGGCTGTCTTCGAACTGTCCTACGACAGCTGGGATGCCGCCGGCGTCAAGGTCTCGGAAGTAAAACGCTTCACCGTCGACGCGGGACATTATTTTGACCAGGTTGAAAGCACCTTCACCTTCAACGGTGCTCCTTCGCTGACAGCGGCCCTGGGGCTGAACCGTAATCCAGCCGACAAGGGACAGGAAGCCGTCGTGACGACGGGACGCGCCCCAGGCTCGCTAAGCCAGTGGGTCGAGCAGAAAAGCAATGGTGCGTTTGGCGTGGCCGTCATCCTGCCGTCCGCCGAGGGTTACGCGCAGGACGACCTGAATGAACTGGTCACCGCGCCTGTCGTTTCAGGCAAGCCTTTGCGCTATTACGCCGGCGCGGCATGGTCGCGCGGCAGCCCGTTCGCCAGCAAGGCTGACTGGGATCGCCATATCGCCGCCGAGACCGCGCGCATCAAGTCGCCGTTGAAGGTCTCGTACAAGGGCGGTCAATGACATGGCGCAGCTGACACGACGACAGTTTATCCAGGCCTCCGCGCTCGCTTCGCTGGCCGGCATCGCCGGCCCTGCCGGTGCGGGCGATGCCAGCGGGGCCGGCGGGGCGGCGCACAGTTCCGACACGGCCGCGAATGCCGCGGCACTTGCCGCTGCCTCGGAACCCGACGTCCCCCTGCGCTGGCTCGAAGGCGCCGCTCCAGCGCTGTCGCTTGGCACGACCTTTACCGTTCCGTGGCCGCGCGGCCAACAGAAACAACAGCAGACCTTCGTCCTCGCCAGCGCTGCCGGTGAACACCCCATGCAAAGCTGGCCGCTCGCCTATTGGCCCGACGGCTCGCTGAAGTGGACCGCCCATGCGATGCCGGCCGAGCCCTCCCTCCTCGTCGGCGGCTCCCTGAGCGTCCGGCCCGGCAAGCCCGCTTCCCGTCCTGCCGCCGCCATCGTGGTGCAGGAAGCGCAGGACGCGTTCACGATCGACACCGGCATCATCCGCTGCGTGCTGCCGCGCAGGGGCGAGCAACTGATCCGCAGCATCACGCGCGACGGCAGGTCCATCGCGCAGGCGTGCCGCCTGGTGGCGCTCTGCGACGACCAGCCCGACGCCGGCAACGGCTCCACCCGGCAGCAGCAGTTCTCCAGCGCCATCGAACGCACCACCATCGAACAGCGCGGCCCCCTGCGCACGGTCGCGAAGATCGAAGGCCGCCACCGCAGCGCCAACCGCGCCTGGCTGCCCTTCACCGTGCGCCTGTACTTCTACGCTGGCGCCGAATCCATCCGCATCATGCACACCTTCGTGTTCGACGGCGACGAAAACAAGGACTTCCTGCGCGGCATTGGACTTCGTTTCGAGGTACCCATGCGGGACGCCCTGCACGACCGGCACGTGCGCTTCAGCGGCGAGGACGGCGGCCTGTGGGGCGAAGGCGTGCGCGGCCTGACCGGCTTGCGCCGCGATCCCGGCGCCGCGTTCCGCCAGGCCCAGGTAGCCGGCCTGCCCGTGCCGCCGCTCGGGCAAATGAACAAGCAGGTCAGCGAACGCATGCAACTGATCCCTGCCTGGGGTGACTACACGCTGTCGCAACTGTCGGCAGACGGTTTCCAGATCCGCAAGCGCACCAAGCCTGGCCACGGCTGGATCAACGCCGCGTGGGGCCGTCGCGCCGCCGGTTGCGGCTACGTCGGCGGCGCCAGCGGCGGCGTCGTATTCGGCCTGCGCGACTTCTGGCAGCGTCACCCCACCCAGCTCGACATCCGCAGCGCCCACACGGAAAAAGTCGAAGTGACGATGTGGATGTGGTCTCCCGACGCCCCGGCCATGGACCTGCGCTTCTATCACGACGGCATGGGCATGGAAACCCACGAGCAGGAACTGGAAGGCCTGGAGATCACTTACGAGGATTACGAAAAAGGCTTCGGCACTCCGGTCGGCGTGGCACGCAGCAGCGAGATCACGCTGTGGGCGCTGGCCGCGACGCCGCAGCGCGAGCAGATGGTGCGCATGGCCGCCGCCGCGCAAACGCCTCCGCAACTGGTGGTCTCGCCCGCCCGCTACCTGGCGACCGGCGTGTTTGGCCCGATGTGGGACCTGCCCGACCGCTCCTCCCCCGCCCGCGCGGAGCTCGAAAATGAGCTGGACAAGCGCTTCGACTTCTACCGCAACGAGGTCGAACAGCGCCACTGGTACGGCTTCTGGGACTACGGCGACGTCATGCACACCTACGACGCCGACCGCCACACCTGGCGCTACGACGTCGGCGGCTACGCCTGGGACAATTCCGAACTGTCGCCCGACCTGTGGCTCTGGTACTCATTCCTTCGCACCGGCCGAGCCGATATCTTCCGCCTGGCCGAAGCCATGGCGCGCCACACCAGCGAAGTGGACACCTACCATCTGGGCCGCTTCGCCGGCCTAGGCTCGCGCCACAACGTGCAGCACTGGGGCTGCAGCGCCAAGCAGCTGCGCATCAGCCAGGCCCTGTACCGCCGCTACTATTACTACCTGACAGCCGACGAACGCATCGGCGACATCATGCGGGAACTGCTGGATGCCGACGCCAGCCTGGCCGCCGTCGACCCGCTGCGCAAACGCGCCGGCGCGCTGCAAGGACCGTACACGGCGCGCGCCAGTTTCGGCACCGACTGGAGCTCGCTGGCCGGCACCTGGCTGGTGGAATGGGAGCGCACCGGCGACAAGCGCTGGCGCGACATGCTGCTGGCCGGGATGCGCGACATCGCCGCCATGCCGCAAGGCTTTTTCAGCGCCAATGCCATGGGCTACGACCGCAGCAGCGGCCATCTGCACAACACCCAGGGCGGCAAAGTCACCGCCAGCCACCTGAACGTCGCCTTCGGCGCGCCGGAAATCTTCGCCGAACTGATTGCAATGCTCGACCAGCCGCGCTTCGAGCAAGCGTGGCTGCGCTACTGCGCCCTCTACAACGCAAATCCTGCGGAGCAGCAACGCGAACTTGGCGGGCCGCATGGCGGCACCAATGCCTTGCGGGTCGGCCATTCGCGCCTGACTGCCTACGCGGCCTGGCGCCGCAACGATGCGGAACTTGCGCGCAGGGCGTGGCAGGAGTTCTTCAGCGGCCGCACGCCAGCGCTGCGCTGCACCACGATCAAGGGTCCCGACGTGCTGGTGCCGGTCAGCGAAGTGCCATGGATGACCACCAACGACACCGCGCAATGGGGCCTCGCGGCTATCCAGAACCTGGCGCTCGCTGGCGCACAGCTTCCAACCAAATCATAACAAGCCAACGAGACATGAAGACCAGATTACTTGCAGCGCTGCTGGCAGCTGCGCTTTCCGGCCACGCCCTGGCCGACGGCCGTTCCACCGTCAACTTCGACGCCGGCTGGCGTTTCCTGAAGGCGGACGCCAAAGGGGCGGAGAAGCAGGCCTTCAACGACGGCAAATGGCGCACCCTGGCTGTGCCGCATGACTGGAGCATCGAAGGTCCGTACGACCAGGCCAATCCCAGCGGCCGTGGCGGCGGCTACCTGCCCGCCGGCGTCGGCTGGTACCGCAAGACATTCACGCTCCCCCAATCGGAAGCTAAGCGCCGCGTGCGCATCGAATTCGATGGCGTCATGTCCAACAGCGAAGTCTGGATCAACGGCAAACTGCTTGGAAAGCGTCCTTACGGCTATAGCAGCTTTAGCTACGACCTGACGCCCCACCTCAGGTTCGGCAAAGGCCAGTCCAACACCATCGCCGTACGTGCCGACAACTCCGCCCAGCCGGCCTCGCGCTACTACATTGGCGCCGGCATATACCGGCACGTACGGCTGGTCAGCACCGAGGCCGTGCAATTCGGCGACGGCGGCGTGTATGTCACCACGCCTGAAATCAGTGCCGCCGGCGCGACGCTCGGTCTGCGTTCCGACGTCCGGAACACCGGCAGCGCCGCCGGCGAATACACGCTGCAGGTAACCATCTACGACCCCGATGGCAAGGCGGTGCAGGACGGCGAGGTGCGCCGGCAAATCGCTGCCGGCGCCTCCGCCGACATCGCACTGGACCTCCCAGTGGCCGCGCCGCAGCGCTGGTCGCTCGAATCGCCAAAGCTGTACCGCGCCGTGGCCACGCTGCGCAATGGCGGCACGGTGCTGGACCAGCACACCAGCACCTTTGGCATCCGCGATTTCAGGTTCGATGCCGATACCGGATTCTGGCTGAACGGCGTCAACCTCAAAATCAAAGGCGTTTGCCTGCACCATGATGCCGGCGCTCTGGGCGCTGCCGTGCCGCTGGATGCGTGGCGGCGCCGTTTCGAGCTGCTGCGCGAGGCGGGCGTCAACGCCATCCGCACTTCGCACAATCCCGTGGCGCCGGAATTCCTGGACCTGGCCGACCAGATGGGCTTCCTGGTCATGGACGAGACCTTCGACACCTGGAACGAGGCAAAGCACAACGGCGAGCAAGGCTACAACCGCTTCTTCACCGACTGGTGGGAAGCCGATACGCGCGCCATGGTCCTGCGCGACCGCAACCACCCGAGCATCATCCTGTACAGCGTGGGCAACGAGATCCACGACAACCTGGACAATCCGGAAGGCTTCCGCAAATACAAGCAACAGCAGGACCTGGTGCACCAGCTGGACCCGACCCGCCCCGTCACCATAGCGTTGTTCCGCCCCGGCCTCTCCAAGGTGTATGAGAACGGCTTTGCCGACATGATGGATATCGTCGGTCAGAACTATCGCGAGAACGAACTGGTGGCGGCGCACAAGGCCAAGCCGGCGCGCAAGGTGATCGGCACCGAAAACAACCATGCGCTTTCGGCCTGGCTGGCGTTGCGCGACAATCCTTTCATGGCAGGCCAGTTCCTGTGGGTCGGCTTCGACTACCTGGGCGAAGCCGATTGGCCGATGACGACCTACGACCAGGGCCTGTTCGACCGCGCAGGCAACTGGAAGCCGCGCGGCCTGCAGCGCCGCAGCTGGTGGTCCGGCAAGCCGGTGGTGCATATTGTGCGCAGCCAGGATAACAGCGGCGTCGGGCCGCTGCGCGCTGACTGGACCCCGACCGACATCCATACCTACGACGATGCCAAGGTCCAGGTCTACAGCAATGCCGAGGAGGTCGAACTGTTCCTCAACGACGCTTCGCTGGGCGTGAAAGCCAAACCGAAGAACGATTCCCCGCGCCAGTGGGACGTCACCTTCGCCCCCGGCAAACTGCGCGCCGTGGCGCGGAACGGCGGCAAGGAAGTTGCCTCGGACGAGCTGCAGACCGCCGGCGCGCCTACGCGCATCGAGCTCACCACCAGCCGCAGCGCGTTGGGCGACGGTTTCGACGACGCGGCCTTCGTCTGGGCGCAGGTTGTCGATGCCAAAGGCGTCCCCCATCCGAATGCCACGGCCGCCATCACCTTCAGCATTGACGGTCCCGGCATGTTGGCTGCCGTCGATAATGGCGATAACACGAGCCACGATTCCTACCAGTCCAACCAGTGCAAACCGCAGTTTGGCCGCTGCCTGGCGGTAGTGAAAGCCAGCGCCGCCAACGGTGCCATCACGCTGCGGGCTTCCGCTCCGGGCATCGCAGCGGGGTCCGTCAGCATCGCGGCGGGGAGGAAATGATGCCCGCGCCACGCCTTGCTGCCACCATCCTGCTTGCCGCCGGCACGTTCGCACAGGCTGCAAGCGCCGCTGCGCCGCAGCCCCGGCACTTCGCTTTCGGCGACGCCCCCGTTGCCGCCAGGAGCGCCGCTGTCATTGCCGTTACTCCCGATATGGCCTACACCGCTGCGCGCGGCTACGGCTTCGAACCCGGTGCGGCGCCCGGCGGCGGCAAGCCGTTCTACTTTTCGGTCGACCTGCCCGAAGGCAGCTACAAGGTCACCGTCAGGCTTGGCGGCGCCGCTGCCGCCAGCACCACGGTCAAGGCCGAGCTGCGCCGCCTGATGCTGGAGAACGTGCAGACGGCCCCCGGCCAGTCTCAGGTCAAGACTTTCGCCGTCAATATCCGCACTCCCCCCATCGCCGCAGCAAACGATGTCGCCGCCGGCGAAGTCCAGTTGAAAGTCCCGCGCGAGACCGTGCAGGAGGCCTGGGCCTGGGATAACCGCCTGACGCTTGAATTCAATGGCAACAACCCATCGCTGCAATCGCTGGATATCGAGCCGGCAAACGGCCGCACGGTTTTCCTGCTTGGAGATTCGACGGTCAGCGACCAGCCGCAGGAGCCGTATAGCAGCTGGGGCCAGATGTTGCCCCGCTTCTTCAAGCCGGGCAGCGTCGCAGTCGCCAACTATGCCGAGTCGGGCGAAACCTACCGCGATTCGCTGGCGCGGCGCCGGCTCGACAAGGTCCTGAGCCAGCTCCATCCGGGCGACGTGGTGCTGATGCAGTTCGGGCACAACGACCAGAAGCAGATCAAGGATGGCAAGGGCGCTCCTTTCACTACCTACAAGGAAGAGATCCGCGAGTACGTGCAAGCCATCCGTAAGCGTGGCGGCCTGCCCGTCATCATTTCGCCGATGGAACGCCGCAACTTCGACGCCAGCGGCAAGATCGTCCCTTCCCTCGCCGACTATGCCGAGGCGGCGCGCCAGTCCGCGACGGAACTGAAGACGCCCTTCATCGACCTGAACGCGATGAGCAAGGTGTTTTACGAAGCGCTCGGCCCTGAAGGTTCGAAGGCGGCCTTTGCTTCCCCTGCTCCCGGCAAGATCGACAACACCCACCACAATAACTACGGCAGTTACGAGCTGGCCAGGCTGGTGATCAAGGGCATTCGCGACAACCGGCTTCCTCTGCAAACCGATATCGCTTCCGATGTCGCGGTCATCGACCCAGCCCATCCTGCGCCGCCCGAACGCTTTGCCGTCCCGGCCAGCCCGAACCGGGCCACAGAACGGCCACCTGGCGACGATGCCAATGCCGGCGACGCCTGGCTGTTCGCCTATTTCACCGGCAATGGAGAAGACGGCCTGCACTTCGCCAGCAGTACTGACGGCTACCGTTGGGAGAAAGTCGGCTTCGGGCGCAGCTACCTGGCACCGAAGGTGGGCAAGGCAAAACTGATGCGCGACCCGTGCATCGTGCGCGGTCCGGACGGCACTTACCACATGGTCTGGACCAGCGGCTGGAACGAAAACAATATCGGCTACGCCTCTTCGAAAGACCTGGTCAACTGGTCGGCGCAGAAGGAGCTGCCGGTGATGGCTCACGAACCCGGCGTTCTGAATACCTGGGCGCCGGAAATCGTGTGGGACGCAAAGCGCAGCGAGTTCCTGCTGTTCTGGGCTTCCACCGTGCCGGGCAAGTTCCCTGCGCCGGCAGCCTCGCCGGAAGGCAAGTACAACCACCGCATGTACGCCACCACTACGAAGGACTTCGTCACCTTTACGCCCACCCGGTTGTTCTACGATCCCGGTTTCAGCGTGATCGACGCGACCTTCCTGCGTGCGGACGGCCGCAACCTGCTGCTGGTGAAGGATGAAACCAGTGTCCCGGCCCACAAATACCTTCAACTGGCCGATGCGCCCGACCTGCAAGGCCCCTTCGGCACGCTCGGCAAGCCCTTCACCCCGCCCGGCCTCTGGGTCGAAGGGCCAACCGCCATCAAGGCCAACGGCGAATACCTGGTCTACTACGACGCCTACCAGGCCAAACGCTATGGCGGCATGCGCTCGCGCGACCTGGTCAACTGGGAGGACGTCAGCGATCGCATGCATTTCCCGGACGAGGGCACGCTGCAGCGCATGCGCCACGGTACCGTCTTCGCCGCACCGGCCAGCGCCATCGCGGCGCTCAACGCGGCAGCCGGACCGGCTACCACGGTCGCGAGCTCCCAGAATTACGAAGCGCGGGTGCCTTACCAGAGCTATTTCGCCGACTACCTGGCGCTGCGCAAGGGCCGGCCGGCGGAGCTGCTCTTCATCGGCGATTCGATCACCGAGCAATGGCGCTGGGGCGCAGGTGCACCAGTCTGGAAGCAGCGCTTCGAGGACCGCGCCTTCGACTTCGGCCTTGGCGCCGACAAAACCCAGCACGTGCTGTGGCGCCTGCAGAACTTCGACCTGTCCTTCCTGAAGCCGAAAATTGCCGTGCTCATGATCGGCACCAATAATGTTGGCGATTCGCCGGAAGACATTGCCGCCGGTGTGCGCGCCGTGATTGCAGCGATCCAGGACAAATTCCCCGGCGTGAAAGTAGTCCTGTGCAGCATCCTGCCCAATGCGCGCGCCAACGACAAGATGGCCGCCGCCAACAAGCTTCTGGTGCCAATGGCCGACGGGCGCAATGTGCTCTACCTCGACCTCGCATCGAAATTCACGCCCGAAGGCGACAACTGGAAAGGCCTGAGCCGCGACAAGCTGCACCTGACCACCGAAGGCTACGCCACGTGGGCGGCCGAATTGGAATCCCTGCTCTCCACCATTGCCGCCGCCAAGCCATGACATTCCGCACACTCCCCTACCTTACCCTGATGGCCGCCTGCGTGGCGGCAGCTGTCGCGCAGGCGGCGCCGTCACAGCGCAGCGTCTACGACTTCAATCCCGGATGGCGCCTGCTGGTGGGCGACCCTGCCGGCGCCAGCCAGCCCGGCTTCGACGACCAGGCATGGAAGCCGGTTACGCTGCCGCGCGCCTGGAATGAGGATGACGCCTTCAAGAAGGACATCGCCGACCTTTCCACCGGCATCGCCTGGTACCGCAAGTCTTTCCGCCTTCCGCCCGGATCTGCCGGCGGCAAGATCTTCCTCGAGTTCGAAGGCGTGCGGCAGGCGGCGGAGGTGTATGTCAATGGCAAGCAGTTGATCCTGCATGAAAATGGCGTGATGGCGTTTGGCGTCGACATCAGCGATGCCATCCGGCCTGGCGACAATGTGATCGCCGTCCGCACGGACAACGCCTGGGATTACCGGGAGAAGGCCGGCAACCAGCGCTTCCAGTGGTCGGACAAGAACTTCAACGCCAACTACGGCGGCATCCCGAAGAACGTCCGCCTGCACGTGGCGGGCAAGCTTTACCAGACCTTGCCCCTCTACTCGTCGCTCGGCACCACTGGCGTGTATGTCTATGCCAAGGGCATCAACGTCGCGGCGCGCACGGCCAATATCCACGCCGAATCACAGGTCCGCAATGAAACGGGACGGCCGCGCACTTTCGCCTATGAGGTGAAAGTGCGCGACCGTGACGGCAGGCAGGTAGCCAGCTTCAACGGCCCGGTGCAGACGCTTGCCGCCGGCGCTACCGGCACCGTCAGCGCCGGAGGTCGTGTCGAACAACTGAACCTGTGGAGCTGGGGCTACGGCTACCTGTACGACGTCGATACGACGCTCAAGGTCAACGGCAAGGCGGTCGACACGGTGCGCACCCGCACCGGCTTTCGCAAGACCGAATTCGACTTCGGTGTAGTCAAGCTGAACGACCGCGTAATCCAGCTCAAGGGATACGCCCAGCGCACCTCCAATGAATGGCCGGCGGTGGGCATGTCCGTGCCGCCCTGGCTGAGCGACTACAGCAACCGCCTGATCGTCGAAGGCAACGGCAACCTGGTGCGCTGGATGCACACCACGCCGTGGAAGCAGGACGTTGAATCGCTCGACCGCCTCGGCATCATGCAGGCCATGCCGGCTGGCGATTCCGAAGCCGACGTGACGGGGCGCCGCTGGGAACAGCGCATCGCTCTCATGCGCGACGCCATCATCTACAACCGCAACAATCCCAGCATCGTCTTCTATGAATCCGGTAACCGCGGTGTTTCGGACGAGCATATGCAGGAGATGAAGGCGCTGCGCAACCAGTTCGATCCGCACGGCGGCCGCGCTTCCGGTAGCCGCGACATGCTGGGCAGCCGCTTCAACGAATACGGCGGCGAAATGCTCTACGTGAACAAGAGCGCGCGCCAGCCTTTCTGGTCGATGGAGTATTCGCGCGACGAAGCGCTGCGCAAGTACTGGGACGATTTTTCTCCGCCTTTCCACAAGAATGGCGACGGTCCCCTGCACAAAGGGAAAGACGCCAGCGCCTACAACCGAAACCAGGACACGCACGCCATCGAGGACGTACTGCGCTGGTACGACTATTACGCCGAACGTCCTGGCACCGGGCGCCGCGTCAACAGCGGCGGCGTGAATATCGTGTTCTCGGACACCAATACCCATCATCGGGGCGCGGAGAACTACCGCCGCAGCGGCGAGGTCGACGCCATGCGCATTCCGAAGGACGGCTACTTTGCCCACCAGGTCATGTGGGATGGCTGGGTCGATGTCGAGAAGCCGCGGCTCCATATCATCGGTCACTGGAACTACGCCCCTGCGACAAAGAAGGACGTCACGGTCGTCTCCAGCGCGGCGGAAGTCGAACTGCTGCTGAACGGACGCTCCCTTGGCAGGGGCCAGCGCAGCGCCGGCTTCCTGCATACCTTCCCTTCCGTGGCCTACGAAGCGGGCGAGCTGAAAGCCATCGGTTACTCGACCGACGGCAGGCCGGTCGCCGAGGCGACTTTGCACACAGCCGGAGCGCCGGTCGCGCTGCGCCTGAAGGCCGTCACCGGTCTTGGCGGCATGCGCGCCGACGGGGCAGACATGGCCCTGTTCGAAGTGGAAGCCATCGACGCCGAAGGCCGCCGCAACCCGGTCGCGCTGGACATGGTCGACTTCAGGCTGGAAGGGCCGGCCGAATGGCGCGGCGGCATCGCGCAAGGTCCGGACAATTACATCCTCAAGACCAGCCTCCCCGTCGAGGGCGGCGTCAACCGAGTCCTGGTGCGCAGCACGACCCGGCCCGGCGCCATCACCCTGCGCGCCAGCGCCCAGGGAATGCAGCCAGCAGCCGTCACACTGCAATCGCATGCGGTTCCACAGCAAGGCGGGCTGGTTGTCGGCAGCGCCGCTGACGGCCTGCCCTCCTACCTGGAACGCGGCCCGACGCCGGCCGGTCCATCGTTCAAGGTGTCGCGCGTATCGGTCCGCGTGGCCAGCACCACGGCAGGCAGCAACGACGCGGCCGCCGCCAGGACCATCGACGACGACGAGACCACCGGCTGGACCAGCAGCCAGGAAGCCGGCAAGCGCTGGATCGCTTATGAGCTGGAAAATCCTGCAACGCTGACCGCCGCCAGCCTGCGCCTTTCCGGCTGGCGCGAGCGCAGCTACCCGATCCGCATCACGGTCGATGGTCAAGAAGTGTTTGCCGGCGACACACCGAAAAGCCTGGGCTACGTCACCTTGCCATTGCGGCCGGTCCACGGCTCCAGCGTAAAAATCGAACTGACCGGGCCCACGGTGGACAGCGACGCCCTGAAATTGATCGAAGTCGACGCGAACGCCGTGCCGGATACCGGCGCCAATCGCGCGCCACGCGGCGTGCTGTCGATTATCGAGGCAGAGTTCTACGAAAAATCGAGGAAATAAGCACTGCGGCTCGCGGCCGCAGTGCTTTCCCCGCTTACTTGCGGGTGACCAGCTGCAGCGAGCTGTCGTTGATTTCGAACTTGTGCGATTTCAGCATGTTGATGACTTCCGCACCGGCCAGCAGCACCGGCCCATACCCGTGAGCAGCGAACACATTGATCGGGCGGTAATAATAAAAGGCAGGATCGAATCCCATGCCGGTACCGACGCAAGTGCCCTCCACCTGACCCTTGGCGTTGACTTTGGTGGCGACAGCATTCCAGGCCAGCATGACGGCCGGAGCGTAGGCCATGCGGTCGACATAGCCCTTGTTGATGGCACGCGCCATCGAATAGGCGTAGATGGCGGTGGCGGAGGTTTCGAGATAGCTGTCCGGGCGGTCCAGCAGCTGGTGCCAGAAGCCGGTGCCATCCTGGTATGACGCCAGGCCCTTGACGTGCGCGCGCAATTGCTTGAGTACCGCCTCGCGGCCCGGATGGTCTTCCGGCAGAACGTCCAGCACTTCCACCATCGTCATCACCGCCCAGCCGTTGGCGCGGGCCCAGTGAAATTCCGGATGTACTTCCATGCCTTGCACCCAGCCGTGCATGTAGATGCCCTTCTGGGGATTGAACATGCGCTGCGAAAACTGCAGGATCTGCTTGACCGACTCGTCGAAGTATTTGCGCTCGCCGGTCAGCTTGCCCAGTTGTGCCCAGGCCGGCACGCCCATGAACATATCGTCCAGCCAAAGGGTATCTGGCTGCGGGCGCAAACGTGCGAGCGTGCCGTCGGCCAGGCGATGCTCCTTGCTGCCGATGAAATTACGGCAGGAATCGAGCAGCGGCGTTACATCGGCTTGCAGGCCGTTGCGCTTGGCCTTGACGAAGGCTGCGCACAGCGCCCCGATATCGTCCAGTGCGTGCGGTTCCAGCGTGCGCAGCACCGGGGACTTGGCTTGCGGATTAGCCTTCAGGCGCGCCAGGGTCGGCCTGGCCAGGTCGGCCAGCAGGGCCACGCGCTTATTGGTGTAATCCACGTAGCGCTGTTCGCCGGTGGCGGCGCCGGCTGCCAGCATGCCCGCGTAGGTGACGCCCCACTCGTAGCTGGTGAGCCGGTAATCGCCCTGGGCGAATACCGTATTGTCGTCGATCTTGCTGAAATCCCTGATCTCCTGCTTGGTGTTCTGGTCGATCACCTTGGCCGGGGTCACCGCGTCGAGGTAGGTGAAGACGCGGTCCAGCACTTTGCTCACGTCCGCCACGGTCGGCGCACCGTACGGGGTCGGGTAGTCCGGCTTCATCAGGTGCAGCGGCGCTGTCACGTCGTTGAGCGGAGCTTGCGGGGCAGCATACGCCGGCAACGCCAGCGCAACCAGGATAGCGGTCAGCAGGTGGTTCTTTCGGTTCATTCGTTTGTCTCTCGTTGTTATCACTTCAGCAGGTAAACCTTGAAATCGCGGATCTGCTGGTGCGAATGCGTGCTGCGGAAGCCGAAGTGGCCCTCGCGCAGCGGCTCGGCATCGCGCCAGTTGAAGTATTCTTCGCCGTCCACCGTCATGCGGGTGCAGCCATCGCGCACCGCAATCTCGATGGCATATTCCCTGTTCGGCTGCAGCAGGTGCGCGGCATCGTTGCGCTCCGCCAGCAAGACGCGTTCGCCCTTGCCGTCATATTTACGAAAACGTGTTGTGGTATTGCCGTTGCCGCCAATGCCAGCGTAGTAGAGTGACAGGTTGTCGTATTGCGCGAACGTGCCGTCGCGGGTAAATAGCTTGCGGTTGGCGGGATCGCTGGCCATCCAGAACTGGTTCATGTCGGACAGGCGGTCGTTCGTCCCACCGGCCATGACCACCTTGCGCTTGTAGCTGACCTGGATATCGCCCTTCAGCTTTGGCTTGAACCACAGCGTGGCGTCGCCCGGCAGGTCCATGACCAACCGGCCCTTGGCGGCGCCGATGCGAGCCGCCGGCGCCCCGGATGCGCCGCGCCTGTACTCCGCCTGCCACTGCGCCAGTCCCCTAGTGAAATCGTCGGCATACAGCAGCTTCCCGTGCTCGCCGGAAAAGGTGCAGACTTGCGGTTCCCGCTGGGAGAGCCAAGCGGCAACCGGATTTTCGGGCAAGGACTTCAGGGCCGCGACCACGCCTTCGGCATTGAAGCGCGCGCCGGCGTCATTGGTATGCGTACGGGCGTCGGAGAAGAAGGTATTGACCGCTGCAGCCCCCAGGCGCCGGTAGCCGTCGCTGACCGTCATGGTGAGGTCGGCGAACAATGCGCCTTCGCGCGCAGCGACTTCGCGGTCCCATTCGGCAAAATTGGCAAAGTCGCGTCCCTGCTCCCAGGCATCCCGGTGCGGCACAGGCGACAGCAGCACCACGCGCGCTCCGCGTGCCTTCGCGTCCTGCACGTAGCGCGACATATACCAGCCGAAGGCATGCACTTGTTCCTGGCTGCCGTCCGGGCGTGTATCGGTGACGGTTTCCGGACCGGTACCGGGGGCCGATGCCCTGTTCTTGTTGGCCGGGTCGCCGATGCGGCCGCCATCGTTGTGGCCGAACTGGATCAACAACACATCGCCGGTCTTCAACTGGCCCAGCACGCGCTCCCAGCGGCCTTCGGTGAAAAAGGTGCGGCTGCTGCGCCCACCTATCGCATGGTTCACGACGTTCACACGCGAAGTTTCGAAGTAAGGCGCGATGCGTTCACCCCAGCCGATGGCGCCGTTCTGGCCGCCGCTCCGGACGGTGGAGTCGCCCACGATGAAAATGCTGGGCAGGCGCGGATCGCGCGGCTGCTCGCCCTTGATCCTGGCGGCATCCACCACCGGACGCTCGTCCTCGGCGGCGGCGATGCTGTCCGCGCGCGGCGACAGCGCGGCAAGCAGCATCGGGAGCCGCAGCGCCTTGATGCCCGCCACCACGGTGCGCGCATTCAGTTCGGCGCCGGCAAGGTTGGTATGCACCCGCTCATCCGGCGTCACCTGCGGGAACAGCTTCGTCACCTCGTCGCGGCCCAGCGCATCGTACTGGCGCGCCACCTGTTCGTTCAGGTCGATGAAACCCACATTCTGCTGGCGCGCCACCGCCTCCGCCCAGCCGGCGTAATCGCCGCGGGCCCGCGCCACGCGGCCTTCCGCATCCCAGGCTTTGCGCGGGATCGGCGACGCCACCACCGGCGTCGCGCCGTGCTCGCGGATCGCGGCGATGTACATGCGCAGGTACCAGCCGTAGCTGCGCACCGTTTCGTGCTTGCCGGTCAACAGGTTGTCAATCTCCTGGCTTTCGTCACCAAATCCGCGGATGGTGCCGCGCGCACGCGAGGTATCGTTGATGGCCGAACTGTCGTTGTGCCCGAACTGCATGATTACCACGTCGCCCGGCTTGACCAGCGCCAGCGTGTTCGCCCAGTGACCGCTCGTCAGGTAGGTGCGGCTGCTCAAGCCGCCCACGGCGCGGTTCACCACATTCACCGTGGCAGGATCGAAATAGGCCGCAATCGGATTGCCCCAGCCCCACTGCCCTTGCGGTCCCTTGCCCTGGCCATCGTCGCGGCCATTGCGCACGGTAGAATCCCCGATCAGGATCAGCGACGGCAATGCCGGGTTGCCAGGTTCCGGCAGCGTAACCTGGGCCCGCGCGGGGTCGGTGTTGACGGCAGCGGGAGGCTGCTGTGCGCAACCCGCCAGCAGGAAGATATAGGCGGCGGCGCTGGCAAGCGCCTTCTGGAAGCTGTTCATGCGGCCAATTCTAAGCGAGCGCGTTTCGGCCAAAACGCCCCCGGTTTAAAGAATCAAGAAAATGAGCAATATGATCAAAAGAAAGCGCCGACAATCAAATTCCTTCAACAGGCGATGCAGACCAAGATGAAACGATTGACCACCTGCGCCATGCTGTGCGTGGCGTTTTTCCTCTCCACCACTGCGCAGGCGCAGATCGGCAAGCGCTTCGCTTCCGAGCGCAAGGTCGTCAAGGACCCGGTTACCGGCACCATGCTGACCTTCCTCACCAGCCAGCCGCATGGCGACGCCAAGATCTACCCGACGCACCCTCAATGGACGTCCGACGGGAAATGGCTGGTGTTCCGTTCCAACCGTGTGCGCGGCGAAGCGATGGCCGTCAACGAAGCGACCGGGGACCTGGTGCAGGTGACCGAAGGCGGCTACATTGGCATGCTTAACCTGGCCCGCAAGGCGATGAAGCTGTATTTCATGCGCAAGGACGGCACGCCGGGCCGGGTGCAGATCGTTGAAGTCGACCTGGGACGGGTCCTGGCCGACAGCCAGGCAGGCGCCATGCAGCCTGCAGCCAGCTACCAGCGCGTGGCAGGGATCACGCCCGCAGAGCTGGAGGCCGGCGGCGACATGGCCTTGGATGCGGACGAGGAATGGGTCTATTTCAGGGTCGGCAAAGAGGCTGCAGCCCCCCACCTGAAGCCAGGCACCAGGATCGAACCCAATTTCGGCCCGCGCAATATGGGCGCCGGGCCGAACGGCATCGCGCGCATGAACCTGCAGACGGGAGAAATCCGCCACGTAGTGTCGGTCCCCTTCCAGATCGGCCATATCCAGGCCAACCTGTGGCAGGCGGGCGAGATCGTCTTCTGCTGGGAGACCGGCGGCAAGTCGCCGCAGCGCACCTGGACCGTGCAGGCCGACGGCAGCGGCTTGCGCCCGCTGTATCCGGAAGCGCCGTATGAATGGGTAACGCACGAGGCGGTGATCGGCAAGGACGAGGTGGCGATGGCCATCATGGGCCATCGGCCCGTGGCGGGCGGCGGAGGCGGTGTCGCGGCGCCGGCCACCGGTGTGTATGGCGCAAATCCTGGCCAGGATGCCGGCTGGGGCAACAGCGGCACGCGCGAAAAACCAACCGGCCTTGCCATCGTCAACCTGCGCACCCGTGAAATGACCATCGCCGGCCAGACCCCTTCAGGCAGCGGCCTGTGGCACGTGCATGGCTCGCCCGACGGCCGCTTTGCCGTCGGCGACGATTTCAGCCGCAGCCTTTACCTGATCGACCGCCGTACGCGCGAGATGATCATGCTGACCACCGGCCACAAGGACACCGCCCAGGATCATCCCCATCCGACCTTCAATGCCGACGGCACGAAGATCGAGATCCAGTCGGCCATGCTGTCGGCCGACGGGCGCTCCATGAATATCGTGGTGGTGCCGGTGCCCGAGGAATGGCTGAAGCGGAAATGAGGCGTGGCGCCGCCTCAGTCGAGAGGCGTCACCGTCACCGCGCGCAGCTCGTACGGCGTGCCCTCCAGCTGGAAGCCGATGCGCCCCTCGCGTGGCGCCGCCCCGCTGATGCGGTTCTGCAGCACGCCGTTGACGGTCACTTCGATCACGCCGTCGCGGCTGACGATATCGGCGGCATTCCACTCCCCTGCCGGCTTTTCGCTGGATGGCGCAATATGCGCCTTGAGCGCCGGCTTGTCGCCGGTCAGCGGTTCGGCAAAGCTGGCGCCCGCCATCGGCAGCAGGTCGCCCACAGCGCCGAATTTGGTCTGGACCTGCTGGCTCAGTGGCCAGACGCGGTCCAGCGGGCCTTCGCTGATGTGCAGCAGCACGCCGCCATTGCCGGTCTTTCCCGGCCAGCGCCATTCCACGTGCAGCTTGTAGTTGCGGTAGCTGGCTTTCGTCGCCAGGAAGCCGAGCGGCGAACCGCTGGCCGCAATGACACCACCCGGCTGAACGCTGAATACACTATCGATTGCCGCCGCGGGCTCCGTGCGCAATTCCCATCCGCTGAAATCGCGGCCATTGAACATATCGGCTGCCGCCGCGCTGCCGGCCAGGGCCAGCGCCAAAGCCGCAACAAGAATTCGTCGATTCACCACCTGGACTCCCTATGAAGAAAACACTGCTGTTCCTGATCCTGACCGCCGGTGCGCTGCTCGCGCAAGCCGCCGAACTGCCATTGTGGCCCGAAGGCGTGCCGGGTGCACGCAATATCGGCGCCGAAGTGCGCAAGGACGGCTATATCTCCAATACCAGCGTGCCGACGCTGACCGTCGTTCCCGCCGCGATCGACCGCCCCAACGGCACCGCCGTCATCATCGCGCCGGGCGGGGGCTACGTGCGGCAGTCCGCCATGCGCGAAGGCTACCAATATGCCAACTGGCTCAGCACCCTCGGCGTCACCAGCTTCGTACTGAATTACCGGATGCAGGAGTTCGGCCACCCGGCCCCGCTGCAGGACGTGCTGCGCGCAGTCCGCCTAGTGCGCTCGCGCGCCGCCGAATTCGGCATCGACCCGAACCGCATCGGCGTCATGGGCAGTTCCGCCGGTAGCCACCTGGCGGCCAGCGCCGGCACCCTGTTCGACCATCCCGCCGGCCGCACCGGCGCAGCGCTCGACGCCGTCAGCGCGCGGCCCGACTTCCTGGTCCTGATGTACCCGGTGATCACGCTGGACGGCCCCGCCGCCCACCAGGGTTCGCGCAAAGCCTTGCTTGGCGCGGCACCGTCGCCGGACCTGATCGAGCTGATGTCGCTTGAGAAGCAGGTCACCCCGCGCACGCCGCCGACGCTGCTGATCCACACCCAGGCTGACCAGTCGGTGCCGGTCGAGAACAGCATCCTGTTCTACCAGGCCCTGACCCGCCACAAGGTGCCGGCTGAAATGTATTTGTTCGAACAGGGCTCGCACGGCATGGGCATGCGCGACAACCTTGGCACGGCTTCGGCCTGGCCAAGGCGCGCCGAAGAGTGGCTGCGCGCACGCGGCCTGCTGGCGACGCCTCAAGCGAAGTAGAACATCGGCTGCAGGGGCCATTCGCGGGGACGGTTGCCGGGCACCGTCTCCATCAGGTCCGCCATGTAATCCCACCATTTGCGCATGACCGGCTGCTGCGGCAGTGCATCGATGCTGTGATCCGGCCTGAGTTTGAGGACCGCAAACAGGTGCAGCGTCTCTTTGTCGAGGAAGATCGAATAGTCGTAGATGCCGGCCTCTCCCAGCGCCTGCGCCAGGTCCGGCCACAGTTCATCGTGGCGGCGGCGGTATTCTTCCACCATGCCGGGTTTCAGCTTCATGCGGAATGCTCGGGTCGTCGTCATGTCTTGTCCTGTTCCTCAAAACTCTTTTTTGATGGATCCGCCCTTGGCGCAGCCGGACGCACGATGAAACTCCCTTGCGGCAGGCCTTGCACACCGCGGGCGTCTTCCATTTCGATCGGCGCACCCAACTCGAGCCGGCTGTTGGTGATGCGCCAGCCGTCGATATCGTACAGATGGCCGCCCTTGGCAGCCTGGATTTCCAGCTTGTCGAGGGCAAAGCGCCGCAGCGGTGCTTCCTTGTAACCGCTGACCTCAAAGGCCGTGGCGGCGCCGGAGGCATTGATATTGCTGATCTCCACGTCGTGGAAATGCGCGATGCCTTTTTCGCGCGGCACGGGCGTCGCCAGCACTTTCCAGTACGGCGGCACGTCTTTCATCCCGGGCGGTATGGCGGCGTAACTGTAGCTGGGGTTCCAGTTCATCGTAATGCGCAGGACCACCGCAACGTCCTTCATCGTGAAGTCGTGCAGGCGCAGTTTTTCGCCGAAGCCGCCGCGTGTGTGGGCCGACTTGAACAGGATGCCGACCGGCACGGCGCGTTCCACGGTGATGTTATAGGCCTCCACATTGCGGAAGCCACCCGCAGTCTCGCTGCCGAACGTGATGCCGGCGGCGCCGTCGCGCACGATGGAATTGCGAATGATCACGTCTTCCGTCGGCCGCGCCACACGCTGGCCGTCCGAGTCGCGGCCAGCCTTCATGCAGAGTGCATCGTCGTTGACGGCGATAACAGCGTTCTGCACCAGCACCTTGCGCGACGAATCGATGTCGATGCCGTCCGTCGACGGCCCGCGCCCGCCCTCATTGTTACGGATGGTGACGCCGTCCACCGTCACGTTCTCCGAATAGCAGATATGCAGGGTCCAGAAGCCGGAACGGCGCAGAAGCAGGCCACCGCCCACCTTGACGTCCTTGCTGTTGAAGACCTGAACCAGGCGCGGGCGCCGGGCATCGTAATCCGACGCCCAGCGCAGGCCCTGAGGCTCATATTGCTTGCGCAGCGTCCAGTAGCTGTCCCAGAAAACCTTGCCGTCGCCATCGATCGTGCCCTCGCCTTCAATCGCCGCGCCCTTCTGCCCATAGACGTTGACCAGCGCGGCCGGCCAGCTCATTTCGATGCCGGCAATGCGGGTCGGCATGACGGGATAATCCTCGATGCGCTGGGACCCGAGCAAGGTCACGCCCTTGCCGATGTTCAGCGTGACGCCGGATTTGACGAAGATCGAGCCGGTCAGGTAAGTGCCGGGCCGGAAGCTGACGGTGCCGCCCCCCTTCGACGCGACAGCATCGATAGCGCGCTGGATGGCGACCGTGTCCAGCGTGACACCGTCGCCTTTCGCACCAAATTCAGCCACGGTGGCGGCACTTGCCACGTGCGCAGCGCCGCAGGCTTGGGCCAGGGCCAGCAGTACGGCGGCAAGGTAGCGCGGCACGCCTTAGACGATGCCGCTGCTGCTGGCGCCGGCCTTGGCCGGACGACGCACCGCCGCCTGTTCGCGATAGCCGGAAGCACGATATGCCGCGACCGGATCGATCGCGCCGCCGGAGCGCAGCCTTGCCATGGCCAGGATCGGGCTGACGTCCGTGCGGTAGGCTTGCTTCAGCGTCTGCGCCGACTGCAGCACATCGTTCGCTTCCTGGTAGCGGCGCAGGGCCGCACGGTCGACCAGGGCAGCCTGCACGAAGGCGCGCTGCACTTCGGCCGCGCTGTTCATCAGGCTTTCGATCGGATCGGTGACATTGTGCGACTGGTCCAGCATATAGGCGGGCTGCAACGCCGCATCGCGTTGCACTGCGTCGGCCAGCTCGTTGAACACCAGGAACAGCTGGAACGGGTTGATACTACCCGAATCCAGGTCGTCATCGCCGTACTTGCTGTCGTTGAAGTGGAATCCGCCCAGCTTGCCGAACTGCGCCAGCCGCGCCACGATCATTTCGATATTGGTATTGGGCGCGTGGTGTCCCAGGTCGACCAGGCACTTCGCCTTCTCACCCAATTGCTGTGCGCAGGCAAAGCTGGTACCCCAGTCGGCGATGGTGGTGGCGTAGAAGGCCGGCTCGAACAGCTTGTGCTCGATGAATACCAGCCAGTCCGCCGGCAGCGCACCGTAGATGTCGCGCATGCTGTCCAGGTAACGCTCCAGTGCCCCGCGCAGGTTATGCTGGCCCGGAAAGTTGGCGCCATCGCCCACCCATACCGTCAGCGCCTTCGAGCCCAGCGCCTTGCCAAGCTCAATGCATTCGATGTTGTGCGCAACGGCCTGCGCGCGCGCTTCGGCGCTTTGCGCAGTCAGGCTGCCGTACTTGTAGCTGTGCTGCTGGCCCGGCTGGTCCTGGAAGGTATTTGAGTTGACCGCATCGAAGCCCAGTCCGTACGACTCAGCCTGCTCGCGCAGCGCCTTGGGGTCGTCGGTACGGTCCCAGGGGAAATGCAGCGAAACAGTGGGCGTGGCGCGGGTGAGCTGGTGGATCACGCCGCAGTCTTCCATCTTCTCGAACACATTGCGCGGCTCCCCTTTGCCAGGGAAGCGCGCGAAGCGGGTGCCCCCGGTACCGACGCCCCAGCTGGGCAAGGCCACCGCAAAGGTTTGCGCCACGGCGGTGAGCTGCTCGATATCCACGCCGCGCCGCCCCAGCATGCCGCCCAGGGCTGAGTAATCCGCATCCAGCCCCGCCTGCACGGTGGCGTTATGTTCCGCCACCTGGTCCTGCTTGACTATTGCCGTCATCATGTCTCCTTGTTGCGCTGCTTATCGTGTGAAGGCTGCCGCGTTGCCGGCATCGACATTAAGCACGTTGCCGGTGCTCTTGCCAGCCTTGTCGCTGGCCAGGAAATACACCGCTTCCGCAATGTCTTCCGGCAGCACGCTGCGTTTCAGCATGCTGCGGTCGCGGTAGAAGGCCTCCACATCGTCCGCATCGATCTTGTTCGATTGTGCCCGTTCCTGCTTCCATTTTCCATCCCAGATGCGCGAGCCGCGGATCACCGCATCCGGGTTGACCACGTTGACGCGGATGCCGTGCGGCGCACCTTCCAGCGCCACGCAGCGTGCCAGGTGGATTTCCGCCGCCTTGGCGGTGCAGTAGGCCGACGCGCCGGCAGAAGCCACCAGGCCGTTCTTGCTGGCGACGAAGACCATGCTGCCGCCCAGCTTCTGCTGCTTCATGACACGGAAGGCGCCGCGGCTGACCAGGAAGTAGCCCTTGACCAGTATGTCCTGGTTGCGCTGCCAGATCTCCAGCGTGGTCTCCTCCAGCGGCGCCGACGACGCGATGCCGGCATTCGACACCAGCAGGTCCACGCCGCCGAAGCGCAGCGCCGATTCGCGCAGCACCGCCTCCACAGCCTGCTCGCTGGTCACGTCGGCCACGATGCTTGCCACGTTATCCTTGCCGGCCACCTTGGACAGCGCCTGATGCGCCTCTGCCAGCACCTCATTGTCGATATCGGTCAGCAGCACGCAAGCGCCTTCCTGCAGCAGCTGGCGTGCGACCGCCTGGCCGATGCCGCCGGCGCCGCCGGTCACCAGTGCGACGCGCCCGGCCAGCGATTTCGGCTTGGGCATGCGTTGCAGCTTTGCTTCTTCCAGCAGCCAGTATTCGATGTCGAAGGCCTCCTGCTCCGGCAGGCCGACGTAGCTGTCGACGCCATTTGCGCCGCGCATCACGTTGATCGCGTTGACATAGAACTCGCCGGCGATACGGGCGGTCGCCTTGTCCTTGGCGAAGGACAGCATGCCCACGCCGGGAATCAGGTAGATGATCGGGTTGGCGTCGCGCACCGCAGGGCTGTTGGAGCGCTTGCAGCGCTCATAGTAGGCCGTGTAGTCGGTGCGGTAGGCTTCCAGGCCGGCATCCAGTCCCGCCGACAGCGCCTCGAAATCCGGACGGGCAGGATCGAAGTCGATCACGAACGGACGGATCTTGGTACGCAGGAAGTGGTCCGGGCAGGACGTGCCCAGCGCAGCCAGCGGCTTCAGGTCGCGGCTGCAGACGAATTCCAGCACGGCGTCGCTGTCGTCGAAGTGGCCCAGCTTGAATTCGGTCTTGCTGATCTTGCCGCGCAGGATGGGCATCAGGCGCGCGGCCAGGTCGGCGCGCTCCTGCGCGGCCATCGGCGCGATCGACGCGCCTCCGAAAACCGGCTGCCGGACATTTGCCGCCAACCACTCCTCGGCGCGCTTGATGATGGCTAGCGTGGTTTCGTAGCATAACTTGGCGCTGTCGCCCCAGGTGAACAGGCCGTGACCTTCAAGGATGATGCCCTTCAGCCCCGGCTGGCTTTGCGACAGGGCCTCCAGTTTCAAGCCCAGGTCATAGCCCGGGCGCTGCCATGGCAGCCAGCCCAGTTCACCTTCGAAGATCTTCTGCGTCAGCGCCTCGCTGTTGGCGCAGGCTGCAATCGCAATCACGGAATCCGGGTGCATGTGGTCCACATGCTTGCGGTTGATGTAGGCATGCAGCGGCGTGTCGATCGATGCCGCGCGCGGGTTCAGGTTGAAGGTGCAGTGCGGCAGGTAACCTACCATCTCGTCTTCGTGCTCAAGGCCGCGATAGCGCTGCTTGAGCGCCTGCAGCTTGTCCATGTACAGGGTCGAGAAGCCGTTGATCTTGATGCTGCCCAGGTCACCGCCGGAACCTTTCACCCACAGCACTTCGACCTGGCTGCCGGTCAGTGGATCTTCCATCATCACCTTGGCCGAGGTGTTGCCGCCGCCGAAATTGGTGATGCGCAGGTCCGATCCGAGCAGGTTGGAACGGTACAGCAGCAGCTCCGGCTCGCTCATGGCGGCCGCCTTCGCATCGTCCCACAGCGATGCGATCGCCGCCTTCTGCCTTGAATCTTGCATTACTTTCTCCGTATTGGTTGGTTGATTTGCCTGCAAACCAGTAGAAATCAGGCGCCTGTGGAGTGTCAATGCGAAAGCACTCAACATGATGACCAAGAACGAAATAATCATATCGTTGATCGCATTTGGTTATCGTTCACAGCAAATCCCGAAATAATCAGCGAATTGATCATCGCTTGATTGACCTGTGCGGTCGGATTGATTAGCCTCGATTTAATAAAGTTGCCACCCGGCCCGGCTGCGGAACCGAGGGAAGGCACAAAACAAGGAGACGAAGATGGTGAATCACAAGCGCCGTAAACGTTTGCTCAAGCTGCTCGCGGAACATACGACAGCCAGCGTTCCGCAACTGGTCGAATGGCTTTGCGCCTCGCCTGCCACGGTGCGGCGCGACATCAGCTGGCTGGCCGCCCGCAACCTGCTGACGCGCACCAGGGGCGGCGCAGCCAACCTGCCGCAGAAGAAGCGCGGCTTCCCGCTCACGAGCGAAACCTTCCAGAACAACATCCAGTGCCATGCGGAGCGCAAGCGCGCCATTGCGCGGTATGCCGCCAGCATGTGCGGCGACGGTGAAACGATCATCATCAACGGCGGAACGACCACCTTCATGATGGCCGAGTTCCTGACCGACAAGCACCTGAAGATCCTGACCAATTCCTTCCTGATGGCGGAGCGCCTGCTGGTCTCCAGCGACAACGAAATCATCCTCCCGGGCGGAAAGGTGTATCGCGAGCAGAACGTAATCCTCAGCCCCTTCGACAACGACATCACGCAGCACCATTACGCGGCCAAGATGTTCATGAGCGTGTACGGCCTGTCCCTGCTTGGGCTGATGGAAGCCGATCCGCTGCTGATCCAGGCCGAGCAGCGCCTGATCAGCCAGGCCGAGGAACTGATCGTACTGGCCGACAGTTCCAAGTTCGCCAAGAAGGCGGGCCTGATCCTGTGCGGCCTGAATCGCGTTTCGACCGTCATTACCGACACCAATGCCTCCGACCACGCCGTGCAGCTGCTGGAGCAATCCGGCGTCCACGTCGTCACGGTGGCGCCGGAGGCCCTGCCGCAATCAATCAGCCCGGCCGCCTTCGCATCCAACTTCGACTTCCAGCCTGCAGCGCTTTACCACACGGAGACTTCGCATTGAAATCCAGGAGATTAGTCATCGCGGCCCTCGCCGCAGGCATGCTGGCGGCCGTCGCCGGCTGCACTCAAAAAGCGCCCGAGAAAGTCCGCATTGCGATGGTGGTCAAGAGCCTCGGCAACGGGTTCTTCGATGCCGCGCATGCCGGCGCCAACGAAGCCGCAGCACAGTTGAAGAACGTGGAGATTATCTACACCGGCCCCACCACGCCCAGCGCAGAAGGCCAGATCGAGATCATCAACTCTTTGATCAGCCAGAAGGTTAGCGCTATCGTGATCTCGGCCAACGACCCGAACGCGTTGGTGCCGATCGCCAAGAAGGCCATGCAACGCGGAATCAAGGTGATTTCCTTCGACAGCGGACTGGCAGAAGAAGGTCGCCAGATGCACCTCAATCCTTCCAACGCCCAACTGATCGGTCGCAAGCAGGTGCAGATGGCTTCCGACGCCATCGGCGGCGCGGGGGAAATCGCCATCCTGTCCGCATCGGCGCAGGCAACCAACCAGAACATCTGGATCAAGGTGATGAAGGACGAACTGGCCAAGCCGGAGTTTGCCAAACTCAAGCTGGTCGCCACCGTGTACGGCGATGACCAGTCCGATAAGAGCTACCGCGAAGCCATTGGCCTGTTGCGCAGCAATCCCCAACTGAAAGCCATTATCGCCCCGACCACCGTCGGCATCAACGCAGCCAGCAAGGCAGTAGTGGACGAAAAGCTGATCGGCAAGGTCTTTGTCACCGGCCTTGGCCTGCCATCGGAAATGGCAGGCCACGTCAAGAGCGGCGCAGTGCGCGAGTTCGCGATCTGGAACCCGATCGACCTGGGCTACGCGGCAACGTATGCGGCCTACGGCTTCATCAAGGGCGATCCGGGAGCCAAGGCTGGCGGCAGCATCAACGCCGGCCGCATGGGCGCGATTGCACTCGACGCGCACGGCGAGGCCGCCATGGCGCCGCCGTTCACCTACAACAAGGAGAACGTCGACCAGTTCTCCAGCATCTTCTGAGCGCCATGCAAGAGCACCAGGCACCAGTGCTGGAACTTTCCGGCATCAGCAAGCGTTTTGCCGGCATCGTTGCGCTGAACAAGGTCAACCTCTCGGTACGCGCCGGCGAAGTCATGGCCCTTGTCGGCGAGAACGGCGCCGGCAAGTCCACCCTGGTCAAGACCCTGACCGGCATCTACGCGCCGGACGAAGGCGTCGTTCGCCTTGCCGGGCAGGACGTGGCATTCACTTGTCCGCAGGACGCCATGCGCGCCGGGATCACCGCTGTGCACCAGGAAACCGTGATGTTCGACGAGCTGACCGTGGCCGAGAACATCTACGTTGGCCGCCACCCAAGCCGCGCGGGCCGTATTGACTGGCAGCTGATCGAAGCGGAAGCGGAGCGCCTGTTCGCGCGGCTCGAAGTGTCGTTGCCGGTGCGCGCCCGCGTCAAGGACCTCAGCGTCGCGCAGCGACACTTCGTCGAAATTGCCCGCGCCCTGTCGCAGGAAGCGCGCGTGGTCATCATGGACGAACCGACCGCCTCTCTCTCGCAGCATGAGATCCAGGAGCTGTACCGCATCATCGGCCAGTTGCGCGCGGCCGGCACGGCGGTGATTTTCATCTCGCACAAGTTCGACGAGATATTTGCCGTCGCCGACAGCTACACGGTGCTGCGCGACGGGCAGTTCATCGCTGCTGGTTCGCTGTCCGACATCGATGAAGCCGGTCTGGTCGCCCTCATGGTTGGACGGGCTGTGCACAACGCCTACCCCAAGGCCAGCGTGGAGCCGGGCGAGGTGTTGCTGGAAGTGGAAGGCTTGTGCCACCCCACCGAATTCGACCGGGTCAGCTTCCACCTGCGGCGCGGCGAGATCCTCGGTTTCTATGGCCTGGTCGGCGCCGGCCGTTCGGAAGTGATGCAGGCCCTGTTCGGCCTGACCGCCAACGTCAGCGGCAGCATCAGGCTGGAAGGCAAGGCGTTGCACACCCGAGGGCCGCAGGACGCGATCCGTCACGGCATCGCCTACGTGCCGGAAGACCGCCAGCACCAGGGCGCCCATCTGTCGATGCCAATTCTGCAGAATATCACGCTGCCGATCCTGTCGCGCGTCGGCTTCCTGCTGCGCCGGCGGCGTGCCGAGGAATGCGCGATAGCGCGCCATTACAGCGAGCAACTGGAACTCAAAGCCAGCCACCTGCTGCAGAACGTGAGCGAACTCTCCGGCGGCAACCAGCAGAAAGTCGTGCTGGGCAAATGGCTGGCAACGCAGCCGAAGGTCATTATCCTGGACGAACCGACCAAGGGCATCGATATTGGTTCCAAAGCCGCCGTGCACCGCTTCGTCAGCCACTTGGTCGAACAAGGCTTGTCGGTCATTCTCGTCTCTTCCGAATTGCCGGAAGTACTGGGCCTGGCCGACCGCGTGCTGGTCATGCACAAGGGTCATGTGAAGCAGGTATTCAAGCGTGGCGAAGCCACGCCCGAGAACGTGGTGGCCGCCGCGTCAGGATTGGAGATGGAGACGGCATGAAACTATTGAAGCAACGCGAAACCCAGCTGGCGCTTTCAATTGCCGCCTTGGCCTTGCTGGTTGGCTGGCGCGCACCGGTATTCCTGACCGCGCCCAGCCTCGCCAACCTGCTGACCGACGGTACCTTGCTGGTCATGCTGGCACTGGCGCAGATGCTGGTGATTGTCACGCGCGGTGTCGACCTGTCGGTAGCGTCCACCCTTGCGCTGAGCGGCATGGCCGCTGCCCTGCTGGCGTCGCGCAATCCCGGTTTACCGCTTGCCTTCGTGATGCTGGCGGCCACGGCTCTTGGCCTCGTGCTTGGCCTGCTCAATGGCTGGCTGGTCGGCTACCTTGAACTGCCGCCCATCGTCGTCACCCTCGGAACCATGAGCGTCTATCGCGGCCTGGTCTTCGTGCTTTCGGGCGGCGCCTGGGTCAATTCGCACCAGCTGCCGGCGCAGTTCATCGCTTTCCCGCTTGAACGCCTGCTCGGCCTGACCCACCTGGTCTGGATCGCTGCAGCCACCGCGCTCGCCGCATGGTACGTAGCGCGCCACAGCCGCTTTGGCCGCGACCTGTACGCCATCGGAAACGAGCCGGCGTCGGCGCGCTACGTCGGGATTCCGATCGCACGCAGGCTGCTTTGGACATACGGCCTGTCCGGCGCAGTGGCCGGCCTGTGCGGCTACCTTTGGGTGGCGCGCTACGCCGTGGCCTATACCGAAATCGCTTACGGCTTTGAATTCACCATCATTGCAGCCTGCGTCATCGGCGGCACCAGCATTGCCGGCGGCTGCGGCTCGGTGACAGGCGCGGTCCTCGGCGCGCTGTTCCTCGCGGTGATCGGCAACGCCCTGCCGGTGATCAAGGTATCGCCGTTCTGGCAAAGCGCGCTGACCGGCATCGTCATCCTGGTCGCTGTATTGATCAATTCACGCGGCGGCCGCAGCAAAGGGCGCCAGATCCTGCAGCTGCACCTGAATAATCCCGCCGGGAGTGCTGCATGAACTCCGCTCAAGCCATGACCGCTCCAAGCACCTCGCGCCATAGCATTCCCGATCGTCCCGGCTTCCGGCTTGGCGCCCTGCTCGGGCGCTGGGAGTCCATGCTCGCCCTGCTGCTCGTCGCGGTGTTCGCCGTCAACGGCGCGCTGCTGCCGCATTTCCTCGACCTGGACAACCTGGCCGACGGCACCTTCAACTTCAGCGAGAAAGCCCTGCTCGCGCTGCCGATGGCACTGCTGATCATCGGCCGCGAGATCGACATTTCCGTGGCCGGCATCCTCGCGCTCAGCTCCGTTGCGATGGGCCTGGCCAACGGCGCCGGCTGGCCGCCTGAATCCCTGTTCCTGGTGGGCCTGCTGACTGGCATGGCATGCGGCGCGCTGAACGGCGTGCTGGTGACGCATTTCGCCCTGCCCTCCATCGTCGTCACCATCGGCACGGTGTCGGTGTTCCGCGGCCTGGCCAGTGTGGTACTGGGCGACCAGGCATTCACCGGCTATCCGCAACTGATGGCCGACTGGGGCCAAGGATACTTCTTCGGCGTCCTGCCGCGTGAATTCACCGTACTGCTGCTGTGCGCCGCCCTGTTCGCCTTCGTTCTGCACGCTACCAGCTGGGGGCGGCGCATTTACGCCATCGGCAACAACCCGGTGGCGGCGCGCTTTTCCGGCATTGCCGTCGATCGCTACCGCTTCATGCTGTTTGTCCTGGCGGGTGCGATGGCAGGCCTGGCAGCCTTCCTGCTGACTGGGCGCATAGGCAGCACCCGCCCCAACATCGCCATGGGTTGGGAACTCGAAGCGATCACCATGGTGATTCTCGGCGGCGTCAGCATCGCAGGCGGCATCGGCACCATCGGCGGCGTGATGCTGGCCGTGCTGACGCTGGGTGCGGTCACCTTCGGCTTGTCGCTGGCTAACGTGCCTGGCATTTACATGACGATTGCCGTAGGCGTATTGCTGCTGGTCGCGATTGCCCTGCCGCGCCTGCTGCGTCGTTGCCAGGTGGCGAAATGAGCGATCAGCGCGCCACCGTCGTCCTCGACATCGGCAAGACCAACGCCAAGCTGACCCTGATCTCCGCTGATGGCACCCAGCTTTCCGAGCGGCGCCGGCCCAACACTATCCTGCACGATGGCCCCTATCCGCACCACGACACGGAAGGCATCTGGCACTGGATGCTGGGCGTGCTGCGCCAGTTTGCCGGCCAGGCCACTATCGGCGCCATCGTGCCCGTCACGCATGGCGCCACGGCGGCGCTGGTCAACTGCGACGGCCTGGTGCTGCCCGTACTGGACTATGAATACGTGCTGCCCGCCTCGCACGTGGAACGCTACGATACGTTGCGGCCCGCCTACACAAGCAGCTACTCGCCGCGCCTTCCCGCCGGCTTGAACCTGGGCAGCCAGCTGGCATGGCTGGCGCAATCCTTCCCCAACCAGTTCGCGCAAACACAGCACATCCTGATGTACCCGCAGTATTGGGCCTGGCGCCTGTGCGGCGTGGCGGCGGGCGAAGTGACTTCGCTGGGCTGCCATACCGACTTGTGGCAGCCCGCAAAGCAGTCTTACACCGGCCTGGTAGAGCGCATGGGCTGGCATGCACTGCTGCCGCCCTTGCAGCCCGCCTGGCAGTCGCTTGGCATGCTCAAGCCCGAACTGGCGGCGCAATCAGGCTTGCCGGTCGATTGCCAGGTATTGTGCGGCATCCACGACAGCAATGCCTCCCTGCTGCGCCACCTTGGCGCTCCTGCCGTCCCTGCCGTCCTGTCCACCGGCACCTGGGTCATCGCCGCCGCCCCCGGCATGGTGCTCGACGTCTTGCGTGAGGAGGCTGACATGCTGGCCAACAGCAGCGCCTACGCACAGCCAGTACCCTGCATGCGTTTCATGGGCGGCCGGGAATTCGGCGCGATCGCCAGCGGCGCGGACGGCGCATCGCCGGCGGACTTCCTGGCGAGGGACCTGTCGGCCATAGTGCACCAGGCCACGTTCGCGCTGCCGGCCTTCGCCCAGGCAGGCCCCTTCGCACAGCGCAATGGCGGGATTGCCGGACCGGCGCCGACGAGCGCTGCGGAACGTTCAGCCCTGGCGACGCTGTACCTGGTCCTGATGTGCGATTACTGCCTGGATGCGCTGGGCGTGCGCGGCGATGTGCTGGTCGAGGGAGCTTTTACCGGAAATGCATACTTCGCTCCGGTGCTGGCAGCGCTGCGCACAGGCCGCGTGTTGGCAACTGACGATACCAGCGGAACAACTTGCGGCGGCTGGCTGCTGCATCGCCGCGAGGGCACGCCCCAACTGCAGGGCCATGCCGCCGAAGCGCTTGCGCTGGACGGCCTGCAAGCCTACCGCCAGCGCTGGCGTGAACTTATTGGGGGATGAGCATGACGCGTGCCGCAGCATCGCGCTCGGCACGCAGTACCTGGCCGTCGCTGGCCAATTCCACCACCTGGATGCTGGACCGGCGCGTGCCCTTCCCGTCCGGATGCGTGTAATAGAAGAGGAATGCGCGCTCGCCGCTGACCACCACATCCGGATGCCCACCGATCGCGCGGTCGTCCTCGCCTTTGCCGGGCTGCTGCAGCAGGTTGCCCGGCTGGCGCTTCCAGTTCAAGGCGTCGGCGGAGCGGTACACGCCCAAGCCTTGCCAAACATCGGTCACCATCCACCAACTGTCCTTCCACCGGAATACCTTTGGCCCTTCGCCAGCCTGGTCGCCAATGGCGCGGCCGCGGTCAGTCCATCTCACCAGGTCAGGGCTGTCGGCGAAATAGATCGACTTCTTGTCCGCCTCGTTGTTGTACCACATGCGCCAGCCGCCTTCGGGCAGCGCTGCGACGCTGGCGTCGATCACCTTCGGCACGGCCAACGGCACTTCGTTCGCATCGCCCCAGTTGCGCAAATCGCCGCTGGTCAGGTGAACGATATGGCGCGGATGCTTCCAGTCGTTGAAGACACCCGGCACCACCGTCAGGAACATGTGATAGCGACCATCGGGCGCACGCACCACGTCCGGCGCCCATTGCGTCGCACCGGCCCCGCCCAGCTCCTCCGGCAGCGTGATGTTGGCCGTGCCCAGGTAGCGCCAATGCGCCCCTATATCATCCGATTCGGCAATTCCGATGCGCGTACCGTGGACCCAGGCGATATCGGCCAGGCCCGGGACGTTGGCACGGCGATTGGTATAGAACATCCACCACCGCCCCACGAACGGATTCCAGATCACGACCGGGTCTGCCGCGCCGTCCTGCACCGGGTCGCGGAACAGCGGTTTGGGGGCCACAGCTCCGGCATCGTCAGGCACTGGCTCGCCGAAATCCGGCGTACCGTCGGCGCGCCAGCGAATCGCCTGCGCACGGGTGTGGCGATTCTGGTCGAGCAATGAATCGCCCGTGATGTCGCGGTAATTGCGCGCGTGGTAGACCAGGATATCCGTCTTGCCGTCCGGTGTTGTGGTAAAGGAGTTATGTCCCGGTCCGTACTGGCCGTTCGCAACGCTGCTGCGCAGTACCGGCTCGGGCGACTTGCTCCACGAGCGAGCGTCAAGCAGGTCGGCATCGTCGCGCGCGGTCAGCATCCCCAGCGCATAGTTCGCGTCCGTCGCGCTGGCGGAATAAGTCACGAACACGCGCCCGTTGCGCACCAGCGCAGCCGGTGCCTCGTTCACGTTATGGCCCTTCTTCTCCCACGCGTAATCGGGTGTCGACAACATGGTTGCAGGGCCTTTGATCGACAGCGGCGAATCCATCTTCGCGATATAGATGTCGGTCGCCTTCCTGGCAGGATCAGGATCGCTCTGCGTCCACAACAGGTAGCGCTGACCGCGCAGCGCGAAGGTGGTGGCATCGAGAGAGAAGGACTCCCTGCCCGTCTTCAGCTGGCCCCGCTCTATCCACTCGCCCTTGAAGGGATCGGGCGAACTGTTCTCCAGCACGTACAAGCGGATTTCCCAGATCGCATCCGAACGGCCGGCCGTGAAGTAGATGTACCACTTGCCGTCGATACGGTGCAGCTCGGGAGCCCAGATATGCGCGCCCATTTCGCCTTTCGCATGCTTGCGCCAGACGACGTGCGCTTCGGCCTTGCCCAGGCCTTCCAGCGTGGGCGCGCGGCGCAGCTCGATACGGTCATATTCGGGAACGGTGGCGGCGAGATAGTAATTGCCGTCATCCTGCAGCAGCACCTGAGGATCGGCGCGCTGCAGGACCAGGGGATTGGCGGACGCATCCCCTATCGCCAGCAAAGCCAGCAAAACTACAAGGAAGCGTGCAACCATCTCACTCCTTAGTGCGTATAAGTCAGGCTCACAAAATATCGACGTCCGGAGAAAGCCAGCTCGTTCACGCGGAACAGGTCGCCGGCATCGGTGACTTGTTCCTGGTCGGTCAAGTTCTTGCCCTCGATGGAGAAGGTCAGGTTCTTGTTGAAACGGTACTGGAATTTCGCATCCAGGAAGCCTGTCTTCTCCTGGAAGTTCGGATTACCCGACACGTCATTACCGCCGGTGAAGAAGCGGTCGCGATAAGTATATGCGATACGTGCGTTGTACTCATTGCGGTCATACCAGAAGGCGATGTTGTAGCTGTTCTTCGACAGGCCCGGATACGGCAGCTCGGTCCCGTCCAGGGCATTCACCAGCGCCGTGCCGGCAGCGTACTTGAACTTCATGCGCGTGTAGTTGGTATCGATGCCGAAACCACCGAGCCAGCCAGGGAGCATGGTCAAGGCCGTGCGTGCCGTCAGCTCGACACCCTTGGTGGTTGCGCCCTGGCCGTTGATCGGCTGGGTCACGTCGAACAGCACGCCATCCTTGAACAAGTCGACCTTGGGCACTACCGCCTTGTCGACGATGTAGCTGGTGATCTTCTTGTTGAACAGGCCCATGCTCAACTGGGTATCCTTGCTTGGATAGTATTCCAGGCTCAGGTCAGTATTGGTTGCGCGGTAGGGCTTCAGGTCCGGGTTGCCAGCCTTGCAGTCGTCAATGCCATCGCCCCCGAATTGTGCCAGACCACTGCCTGCGGTACAGGTGGCGTTCGGCACCAGCAAATCGATCTTCGGACGCGCCAGTACCTTGCCCCAGGCGGTGCGGACCAGGAAGGTGTCTGGTACGAGCCACAAGCCGGCATTCACGCTCGGCATCCAGTCGTGATAAGTGTTGTCGACAGTAGCGATGCCGTTGGAAATGACGCGGTCGACGAAAGACGTGCTGCCAGGCGCAGTGGCCACGCGCACCTGGTATTTCGCCAGCCCGGTGGCACTTTCCTGGGTACGGGCATACCGCACGCCGATGTTGCCGAAGAGTTGGCGCTCTGCCAGCTCAGTGCTGAAGTCCAGGCGGCCGTAGCCGGCAAGCACGCGTTCCTCCGCCCTGAATGCAGGAATCTGCGGATACGTCTTGCCGTCGCTGCCCGGCGCGTTGTACAGGTATTGGTGGGTGAAATGCGACGTATCGAAATAAGGCGTCGCTGCCTGGTAGTTGGGGCTCAACCAGCCCGAAGGCATGTTGCTGACGCCATCGAAGCCCTTGAAGAAGGTGCCCGGCGAGGTTCCGCGCACGGCAGCCACCAGCGCCTCCATCTGCGCCGCATTGATGTACTTGGTCGAAGAAGTCGACGAGATAAATGGCTGCACGTCCGCAGCACGCACGACGCCGGTCTTGTTCAAAGGATCGTAGATCAGCGTCTGGTTGACGTTGGCCTGCAAGACGTTGACGTCGTCCGCGGTCGAGGCCAGGTTCGCGCCATTGCTGGCCAGGTAGCCGCCACCCCCGTACTTTTGCGCCGTCGAACGGCGGCTCTGCACGCCGAACCACAGCTTGCGGAAGAATGGGTTATCCAGCTTGTACTTGAAATCCAGCTTGCCCTGGTCTTCCGTGTTCCTGGTTTCCGAAGGCCGGTATTGCAGCTGTACTTGCATATAGGAGGTGTTGGCATCAGGCGAATACCCTGACGGGAATTCGAAATGCGGCAAGCCTTGCGCGTCGAGCGACACCTTAAGGCCCGGCGCATTCTGCGTCATCGAAATATTGTTACTCTGCGAGCTGTATTTGGACTTCGAGGCATTCAGCAAACCGTCCACCTCCCAGGCGCCGGACTTCCAGTTGAATCCCGTGGACAGGTAATCCGAGCGGACCTTCAGCGAGAAGTCGCGCGCCGACGTACCGAAGGCGCCCTGTCCACCGGTGCCGCCCACATACAGGCAGTTGCCGACTGTGAATTGGGTCACATAATGGTTTTGCACCGTGACGCCTGCGGGAGTACTCGTGGTTGGGACGCCCACACAGCTGCCCGCGGTGGTCGGCACGCCCGTGGCGGGGTTATACACCGGCGCGGTGCCGGCATTGGACAGGCGGGTGACGTTGCCCAGGTCCGTGCCGAAGTTGCGGTCATTCAGGCGCTGGTCCTGGTCATTGCCTTCGTAGCTGACAAAGGCCCGCAAGCCCGGCGTAAACTGGTATTGCGCCGTCAGTTCCGCTGAAGTGCGTTGGTGGTCGCGGGTCCAGATGCCGTAGCGCGAAATACCCGGCGAATAGTCGGACCATTGCGCGTTGCAGGCGGTGCGCTGGGCCGTGGTCAGCGTCGTCGACGCGCAGCCGGCAGGCGTGCTCACGGCCGCCACGGCCGGGTCAAGGCTGGTGACCGTCTTCTCCGGCGAGAAGTCCCAGTCACGCAGGAAGCGCCACGAAGTATTGCGCGCGTAGTCATTGCGGGTGAAAACCTTGTCGTAGACGATATTGGCCATCAGGCCAAGCTTGCCGTCCAGGTACTTGTCGGCCAGCAGCAAGCTGGCACGCGGCTGCACGCCGCCACGGCTCGTCGCCCGCTCCCCGGAAATCGTGGTGCTGAGGGTGGGCTTGGTGAAATCGAGCGGCTTGCGCGTGGTGATGACCACCGTACCGCCTACGCCGCCTTCCGTCAGGTCGGCGGTGGTTCCTTTGTAGACGTCGATCGACTGGATCAATTCCGAGGCCAGCTCGCGCAATTCCGCGCCGCGGCCGCCACCATCACCCGTGGCCAGCACCGACATGCCGTTGATCTCCACCCGGTTCAGGTCCGGCTCCACGCCGCGGATGGAGACCTGCGAGCCTTCGCCGAAATCACGGGTCAACTGCACGCCAGTGATGCGCGACAGCGCCTCGCCCACGTTCTTGTCCGGGAACTGGTTCACGTCTTCCGCCACCAGCGAATCGGAAACAGTGCTGCTGCGGATCTTGCGCTCGATAGCCGATGCCACGGAAGCACGCGTGCCGCTGACGGTCACCACATGCGTTGCTTGCTGCTCCGCCTCCTGCGCAAAGGCGCCGCTGGCGACCAGTTGCGATACCAAAATGAACATCGTCCGATTGAACAGTCGGACTTTCCTGTACTGCGGCTGACTCACGGTGATCTCCTTGTTGTAGTTTTGCTTGCTTGGTGAGCCGATTCTAAGTGAGCCCTGTAACGAAAAATCACGCACCTGCCAAAGAATCACTACGATGATCAAAGTGTTGAAAAAACCCCGCAGTTAAAGGCGTTCTACGAATAAGGATATGCTTGCTGCGATGCGCAAACGGTCAATCCGGTGATTGCTTGTTACACGCAGGCGCAAACAAAAAGCCCGCCGGCTCTTGCGAGGCGGCGGGCTGGCGCGATGCGCTGAGGCGATTACGCGTTTTCTTTGGAAGCGCGCTTGCGCTCGTGTTCCTTCAGGTAGCGCTTGCGCAGGCGGATCGACTTAGGCGTGATTTCCACCAGCTCGTCGTCCTCGATGAATTCCACTGCGTATTCCAGCGACAGCTGGACTGGCGGAACCAGGCGCACTGCCTCGTCGGTGCCGGAAGCACGCACGTTGGTCAGCTGCTTGCCCTTGATCGGGTTCACCACCAGGTCGTTGTCGCGCGAGTGGATACCGATGATCATGCCTTCGTACACTGGGTCGTTGTGCACCACGAACATGCGGCCACGGTCCTGCAGCTTCCACAGTGCATAGGCAACGGCCTGG
Source organism: Pseudoduganella sp. S-14 (assembly GCF_049913285.1). GTDB lineage: Bacteria > Pseudomonadota > Gammaproteobacteria > Burkholderiales > Burkholderiaceae_D > Rugamonas. Next base: position 1,824,946 of record NZ_CP183991.1, on the reverse strand, counting down.
CCGTCATCCTGGGAGATCATCACGCCGTTGCGGCGGCCAGCCATTTCACCCTTGGAGGTGTCGACCGGAGCGTAGGCGTCGAAAACGTGCGACATCAGGCCGGTACCGCGGGTCAGGGTCATGAATTCGCCCTGGAAGCCGATCAGGCCGCGCGCAGGAATACGGTACTCCAGGCGCACACGGCCCTTGCCGTCCGATTCCATGTTCTGCAGGTCGCCACGGCGGCGGCCCAGTTCTTCCATCACGCCGCCCTGGTTGGCTTCTTCCACGTCAACCGACAGCATTTCGTATGGCTCGTGGCGTACGCCGTCCACCATCTTGAACACAACGCGCGGACGCGACACGGCCATTTCGAAGCCCTCGCGACGCATGTTTTCGATCAGGATGGTCAGGTGCAGTTCGCCGCGGCCGGACACTTCGAAGATCGTGTCGTCGTCGGTCGGGGCAACGCGCAGTGCCACGTTGGATTTCAGTTCCTTGTCCAGGCGGTCGCGCAATTGGCGCGATGTCACGAACTTGCCTTCGCGGCCAGCCAGCGGCGAGGTGTTGACCATGAAGTTCATGGTCAGGGTTGGTTCATCGACGGTCAGCATTGGCAGCGGATCAGGGGTGTCGGCTGCGCACACGGTGGAGCCGATGCCGATTTCCTCGATACCGTTGATCAGGACGATGTCGCCTGCGACAGCCTCGTCAACCAGCACGCGCTCCAGGCCCTTGAAGTTCAGCACCTGGTTGATGCGGCCCTTGATCGGGGTAGCGCCTGGACCGTCGACAACGACCACGTCCTGGCCTGCTTTCACGCGGCCACGGTTGATACGGCCGATACCGATCTTGCCCACGTAGGACGAGTAGTCCAGCGAGGTGATTTGCATCTGCAGCGGGCCGTCCGGATTGTCGTCGCGCACCGGCACGTACTTCAGGATCGCTTCGAACAGTGGCTTCATGTCGCCGCCGCGCACGTCTTCGGTCAGGCCGGCGTAGCCGTTCAGGCCCGACGCGTAGATGATCGGGAAGTCCAGCTGTTCATCGGTTGCGCCCAGCTTGTCGAACAGTTCGAAAGTCTGGTTGATCGCCCAGTCAGCGCGCGCGCCAGGACGGTCGATCTTGTTCAGCACCACGATCGGCTTCAGGCCCAGGGCCAGCGCCTTGCGGGTGACGAAACGGGTCTGAGGCATCGGGCCTTCCTGCGCGTCGACCAGCAGCAGCACGGAGTCGACCATCGACAGCACGCGCTCCACTTCGCCGCCGAAGTCGGCGTGGCCGGGGGTATCGACGATGTTGATGTGGGTGCCTTCGTACTCAACGGCGCAGTTCTTCGACAGGATGGTAATGCCGCGTTCTTTCTCCAGGTCGTTGGAGTCCATGACGCGGTTGTCCACTTGCTGGTTCTCGCGGAAGGTACCGGATTGCTTCAGCAGCTGGTCCACCAGGGTGGTTTTGCCATGGTCGACGTGGGCGATGATGGCGATGTTGCGAATTGCGCGTTTAGTATTAGACATGATTTGTGTATTGACAGGAATTCTGCACGTGCGGAAGCACTGAACCCACTAGTATAGCATGGTGTGGCGCGACTTAGAAACTGAGCAGTTCTTTCAACTGGGCTGCGTTGCGGCGCGAAATTTCCAGCACCTTGCCGCCGGTGAGGGTCACCTCGTAGCCCAGATTCATCGACTCCTCGATGCGCACGATGGACTGCAGGTTGACGATGTGCTGGCGATTGGCGCGGAAGAAGAACTGCCTGGGCAGGCGGGCCTCAATGCTGTTCAGCGACTTCTTGACGTAGGCGCTCTTTTCACCGAAGAACACCCGTACGTAATTCCTGCAGCTCTCGATGTAATGGATCGCGTCAAGCGACACCAGGTGGCAGCGGTCGCCATCCTTGATAAAAATCTTGCTGTTAAATTCCAGTTCCGGCTTGGGCCCCTCGCCCTCGTCCGAGGCGCCGGGGGCGCCCGTCAGCTTGGCTATGGCCAGTGCCAGGCGTTCGGCGCTGATCGGCTTCAGGAGGTAATCGACCGTATGGAAGTCGAAGGAACGGATGGCATGTTCGGAATAGGCAGTGGTGAAGATCACGCGCGGCACATAATCGAGCTGCTCCAGCAAATCAAAGCCCGTGGCACCGGGCATATGGATGTCGAGGAAAACAACGTCGGGCCGCGTCTCCCGCATCAATGCCAGCGCCGTACTCGGATGGTCCGCCTGTCCGATCACGTCCATCGCGGGGAAAGCCTGCAGCATGCGCACCAGCCCTTCGCGCGCCAGGCGGGAATCTTCAACGACAACAGCTTTCACTTTGCATATTCCTTGGGTAATGTCACCGTCACTTTAAACTTGCCGGCACTGCGCTCGACCAGGATGGCGGCCAGTTCGCCATACAGCAACTTCAAACGACGTTCGATATTCTGCAAACCGATACCCATGCCGTCTGTCTTGCCGGGCGCCTGTTGCGGCGTATCGTTGCAGACTTCAAATACCAGGCAATCATCGCGGTCGGCCAGGTCCACCGCCAGCCTGCCGCCGCGCTGGAGGTTCTCCAGGCCATGCTTGACCGCATTTTCAACCAGCATCTGCAGCACCATCGGCGGCACCAGGGCGCCGTGCAATTGCTCGGGAATGCGGATCGCGAAATCCATGCGCTCTTCCAGCTGGATCTTCACGATGCCCACGTACTGGTGGATGATGGCCAGTTCACGGCGCAAGCTCACCTTGTCGTGGCGACTGCTTTCCAGTGAATAGCGCAGGATTTCAGACAGAGACGTCATCATGCGGTCGGCCAACTGCACGTCCTCATGCATCATGAAACGGATGTTGTTCAAGGCGTTGAACAGGAAATGGGGGTTGAGCTGGTTTGACAGGCTGCTCAACTGGGCTTCCTTCAAGCCGTTCTGCAGGCGCAAGGTCTGCAATTCCGTTTCGCGGATGTGACGCATCGAGGTGACGCTGGTATAGATGAAACACCAGATGCAGACGAAGAGCTGACTTTGCACCGCCTGTTCAACGAACGAGTCGACGTAATAGCGCCAGGGATCGAACACCATCCCGAGAGCCTGGTACTGGGCGCGCACATCTCCGATGAACGGCGGAGCGACAAGCAATACTACCAGCACCCCCATGGCGATGCCCGCCACCGCACTGTAGCCCACAGCGATGAAAACAAGACGCCCCATGGACAGTTGCTTCCACGCGCGGCGCAGGTAAAGCCACCGGAAACACAGCACTGCCACCGTGTACATCGGCATCCACGACGTGCTTGCCAGCAGCTTGCTGGCAACGCGGTAGCCGGTGAAATAGATCATCAATGCCGACACCGCAAAGCCGAGGGCGAGCGCACTGCCATGGAAGATCCAGAACTGCCTGTCGTGCGGGAAGAAGGAGGGTTGGCGCATGACGGAATTCTATGTGACTTTTATGCAATAAGCGAGATATGCGCCTCACCACGCCCGAATGCGTTCGTTCACCGGCTTGAACATGGCATCGCCCGGCTTGGTGGCGAACGCCTCATGGAAGCCATCGACGTTCACCGCCGGCCCGTTGGCACGAAACTCGTTCGGCGCGTGGGGATCGGACGCCAGCAGTTGCAATACCCGTTCGTCGCGCGCCTTCTTGCGCCAGCTTTTCGCAAAGTTCAGGAAAAAGCGCTGCTCGCCGCTGAACCCCTCCATCAGCGGCACGACTTTGCCGGCAGATGCGAGCCGATATGCGCGGAACGCCACCTGCAGCCCGGTGAGGTCGGCCATATTCTCCGACAGCGTCATGGCGCCGTTGACGTGCTTGCCCGGCAAGACTTCGTAGCGCGCGTACTGCGCCTGCAGGCGCTGGCCGATCTCCTCGAAAGCTTTGCGGTCTGCTTCGCTCCACCAGTTGCGCATGACGCCATCGCCATCAAACTGCGCACCCATCGTATCGAAACCGTGGCTGATCTCGTGGGCAATCTGGACGCCGATGCCGCCGTAGTTGGCCGCATCGTCCGCTGCCATATCGAACAAGGGCGCCTGCAGCAGGCCAGCCGGCAAGTTGATCTCGTTCAGCATCGGATCGTAGAAAGCGTTGACGGTAATCGGGGACATTGCCCATGCGTTGCGGTCCATCCGCTTGCCCGCCTGCGCCGCCTTGTATTCCCACTCAAAGCGACGCGCGCGGTGACGGTTCCCAAGCGCGTCGCCGTCACGTACTACAAGCCCGGAATAATCGCGCCACTGCTCCGGATACCCGATCTTGGCCTTGTATTTGGACAGTTTGGCCAAAGCCTGCTCGCGTGTCGCCGCCGACATCCAGCTGCTTTCCGCGATCACTTCGCGATAGGCGCCAAGCAGGTGGTCGACCATGGCGCTCACGCGCGCCTTGTGCGCAGCCGGGAAATGGCGTTCGACATACACTTTGCTTAACGGCTCGCCCAAAGCCGAACTGATCTCGGTGATCGCGGCTTCGACACGCGGCGCTTCGGCGCCGAGGCCGCCAAGGGCCCTGCCCCTGAAAGCGAACCGTGCATCGCGAAAGGCTTTCGGCAATACTGGCGCCGCTTCGTCCAGGCTGCGCAGCTTGAAATACATCTTCCAGTCGTCCAGGGGAACTGCGGCGAACAGCGCGGCAATGGCCTTGGCCGGCGCAAGCTGCGCCACCGTTACCGCTTCGCCCTCGGGCATGCTGGCGGCGCGCATAAAGGCCGGCCAGTCGATGCCGGGCGCGTGGCGCAGCAACTCGCGCGCGTTCATTGGGTTGTACATCAGCGCCGGATCGCGCGCCTGCGCCAGCGGAAGCTGGACTGCTGCGATGCGCTGTTCCAGCGCCAGCACGCGTGCAGCCATCGCTGCCGGCTGCGGCTGGCCCGCCAGCGCCGCCAGCGTCGCAAGGTAGTCGCAATAGGCGGCGCGCGCTTTAGCCATCGGGGCGTCGTCCGGCAACAGATAGTAATCGCGGTTTGGCAAGCCAAGCCCGCCCTGCCACATCATGACGCGATTCAGCGTCGGATCCTTGAAGTCGGCAAAGCCGCCCCACAGCCACAGCGGCGTCTCAATGCGTCCCTGCGCCCGTCCCATCCACCGGGCCAGCTGGCGGCGATTGCCAATGGCGTCAATCTCGGCCAACAAGGGCCGGATCGGCGCCAAGCCTTCCTTTTCAATCCGTGCGGTATCCAGGTTGGCCGCGTAGTAGCTGCCGATCTTGCGCTCAATGCTGCCCGCACGCTGCGGCTGCGCCGACAGCTCCTCGACGATATCGCGCACGCGCTGATCGACGATATCGGGCAGATCGGCGCCGTAGGACTCGGCGCGGTTGGCGGGAATGGTGGTGGTCTCGATCCAGGCGCCGTTGACGGCCCGGTACAGGTCATCCTGGATGCGCGGCGCGGCGGCACCGGCCTGGGCGGCGAGGGAAGCCAGCATCGCCAGGCTGGCAAGCTTCTGCAGTTTCATGGTGAGCCTTTCGAATGAATTGGTGGTTCATTCTCGGGCCTCTTCCTTGAGCCTGGAAAAAAAGGGGCCGAACGGCGCTATGCGGGGACAGGTGGCAAAAACCTGGGCGCTCAGGCAAGCGAAATCAGCAGACTGCTTCGCTCGTCCTTTGCCAGACGGAGTAGCGCGAGAATCTCGCGTATTGCGTCTTCGCTTTCAGAATGTGCATGGTCCTGCAGCCTGTCGCAAAAATCCGCCACCTCATGCGGCAACAGCCAGGACCAGCGGAACACGCCGTCTGCCGATCGATAAGTATGGTCGCTGCATTCAGCCAGGGTGTCACCCGCGAACAGGCGCCGATAGTATTCGCACACTTCGCGGCTGGCAGCCGGCAGGACCCGCGCGAGCTCCATGGGATAGCAATGCGTGGTCGCCGGCGTGACGTCCTGCTCTCCATGACGGGCGGTCATGGTGCAGAAGATCCAGTAATCGTGCATGAGGCGGTCGATCAGGCATGCTTCGTCCAGATGGGCAGTCTTCAGCGCTGCAGCGCCGCACAGTGAAATGTCCGCAAGCTTGGCCAGCGCCGCAGGCGGATATTCGCCGGATAACTCTCCAGCCAGCTCAAGAAGCCAGCTCTCGAATTCGGCGGCATCGGCGAGAAACCTGGACCGGAGGCCGTCAGGGGCGCCGAGTTCAAAGTACGCCTTCACGCAGTCGCGATCAAGCGCTCCGGCGCCAGGATGGCATATTCGCCGAAGAAGCCAGTGCCGAGCAGGCGGCCGGCTTCATCGTAAATGCGCACCCGGCCCTCGTATGGCGCGGGGACGGCAATGCTTGGCTCTTTGCCGAGCGGCAGGCGTTGGCCGTGCAGGAAGCGCTTCGCCAGGTCGGCGTTCAGCACGATGCGCGGGAAAGAGGACAGCAGTGTGTCGACGGGCGCCAGCAGCTCGCGTGGCGCAGCGTGGGCGGCCAGGTCTTCCAGCGTGACCATCTTGTCGGTGGTCAGCGCGCCGACTTGCGTGCGGCGCAGGGCGTTCAGGTGCGCACCGCAGCCCAGGGCTGCGCCGATGTCTTCGCCCAGCACGCGGATATAAGTGCCTTTGCTGCAGGTGACTTCAATGCGCAAGAACGGCGCTTCATAGCCGACGATTTCCAGCTTGTGGATCACCACGTCGCGCGCCTCGCGCTCGAGCGTGATGCCTTCGCGGGCGTATTCGTACAAGGCCTTGCCATCACGCTTGAGCGCGGAGTACATCGGCGGTACTTGCTTGATTGGGCCGCGGAAACGGGGCAGCACCGCTTCAATGTCTGCCAGCGTCGCGCTGACGTCGCGCGTTTCCAGCACCTGGCCTTCGGTGTCGCCGGTGTCGGTGCGCACGCCAAGGTGCACGGTGGCCAGGTAGGTCTTGTCGGCTTCCAGCAGGTCTTGCGAGAACTTGGTCGCTTCGCCGAAACACAGCGGCAGCAAGCCGGTGGCAAACGGGTCGAGCGTGCCGGTGTGGCCGGCTTTTTTCGCGTTCATGAAGCGCTTGGCCTTGATCAGGGCGTCGTTGCTGGACAGGCCAACCGGCTTATCGAGCAGCAGCACGCCGTCCACGGCGTCGCGCACGCGCTTTACACGTGCTTCGGTCATTCTTCGTCTTTGTCTTCTTCGAAGTCGGCGGCGCGGGTGGCGTTGGCCTTGTCGATCAGGGCGGACATTGCCATGCCGCGCGAGGCGGACATGTCATGCAGGAAGTGCAGCTGCGGCAGCGTGTGGATGTGCAGGCGCTTGCCCAGCTGGTTGCGCAGGTAGCCCGCGGCAGCGGCGAGGCCGGCCAGGGTGTTCTTGATCGACTCGGGATCGTCCTTCAGGGTGGTGAAGAACACCTTCGCGTGGGCGTAGTCGGGCGTCAGCTGCACTTCGGACAAGGTGATCATGCCGACGCGCGGGTCCTTCACTTCGAAGGCGATCAGCTCGGACAGGTCTTTCTGGATTTGATCCGCCACGCGCAGGCCGCGCTGGGGGATGGATTTGCTGTGTTTTGCCATGATGATTCCTTTTAAACCCGGTAAACCTGGGCCAGACCCGAGGGTCTGACCCAGGTTTACCGGGTTTTAATAAACTAAAAGGCGGGTGCCCTGCCCCGCTCTCGCGAGGCGGGAAGCACCCGCCGTGTATCGCGCCGTCCTGCTGTTACAGGGTACGGGCGATCTCCTGCACTTCGAACACTTCGAGCACGTCGCCGACGACGATGTCGTTGTAGCCCTTCAGGTTCAGGCCGCACTCCAGGCCGGCACGAACTTCCTTCGCATCGTCCTTGAAGCGCTTGAGCGAGTCGATCTCGCCGGTCCACACCACGATGTTGTTGCGCAACAGGCGGACGGAAGACGAACGCTTGACCACGCCATCGGTAACCAGGCAGCCTGCAATCGCGCCGACCTTGGAGACGTGGATGACCTGGCGAATCTCGACCTGGCCGGTAACGTGTTCGCGCTTCTCCGGCGCCAGCATGCCCGACAACGCCGCTTTGACCTCTTCGATCGCATCGTAAATGATGTTGTAGTAGCGGATGTCGACGCCGTTGGTCTCGGCCAGCTTGCGCGCCTGTGCATCGGCACGGGCGTTGAAGCCGATGATGACTGCCTTGGAAGCGGTCGCCAGGTTGACGTCCGATTCCGAGATGCCGCCCACCGCTGCGTGCACGATCTGTACCCGCACCTCGGAGGTCGACAGCTTCTGCAGCGAGCCAACCAGCGCTTCCTGCGAACCTTGCACGTCGGTCTTGATGATCAGCGGCAGGTTCTTCACTTCGCCTTCGGCCATCTGGTCGAACATGTTCTCCAGCTTCGCGGCCTGCTGCTTGGCCAGCTTCACATCGCGGAACTTACCTTGGCGGAACAGGCCGATCTCACGGGCTTTACGCTCGTCAGCCATGACCATCGCTTCTTCACCGGCCGCCGGCACCTCGGTCAGGCCCTGGATCTCGACCGGGATCGAAGGACCCGCTTCGGCGATCGACTTGCCGTTTTCGTCCAGCATGGCACGCACACGGCCGAAGGAGGAACCGGCCAGCACAACGTCGCCGCGGCGCAGGGTACCGGACTGCACCAGGATGGTGGCCACCGGACCACGGCCCTTGTCGAGGCGGGCTTCCACCACCAGGCCGCGCGCAGGCGCTTCGACCGGGGCTTTCAGTTCCAGCACCTCGGCCTGCAGCAGCACTTGCTCCAGCAGGTCGTCGATGCCCTGGCCGGTCTTCGCGGACACCGGCACGAATGGCGAATCGCCACCGTATTCTTCCGGCACCACTTGTTCGGCCACCAGCTCCTGGGTCACGCGGTCGACGTTGCCGCCTGGTTTGTCGATCTTGTTGATCGCCACCACCAGCGGTACGCCCGCTGCCTTGGCGTGGGCAATCGCTTCCTTCGTCTGCGGCATCACGCCGTCGTCGGCCGCTACCACCAGGATCACGATGTCGGTCGCTTTCGCACCGCGGGCACGCATTGCCGTGAAGGCTTCGTGGCCCGGGGTATCCAGGAAAGTGATGATGCCGCGCGGGGTTTCCACGTGGTAGGCACCGATGTGCTGGGTAATGCCGCCGGCTTCGCCCGACGCGACCTTGGCGCGGCGGATGTAGTCCAGCAGCGAGGTCTTGCCGTGGTCGACGTGGCCCATCACGGTCACCACTGGTGCGCGCGGGGTTGCTTCGTATTCGGCGTGCTCGCCCTGGTCGGCCAGCAGCGCTTCCGGATCGTCGACAGCGGCAGCGAAGGCCTTGTGGCCCATCTCTTCCACCACAATCATCGCGGTTTCCTGGTCCAGCACCTGGTTGATGGTGCACATCTGGCCCAGCTTCATCAGCTGCTTGATGACTTCGGATGCCTTGACTGCCATCTTGTGCGCCAGTTCGGCCACGGTGATGGTTTCCGGCACGTGCACTTCATGCACGATCGCCTCGGTCGGCTGCTGGAAGTTGGTTTCGCGATCGTCATGATGACCACCGCGGCGACCGCCTTTGCCGCCTGCGCGCCAGCCGTCGCGGCCGCCCGCATTGGCGCCGGTGTTGCCACCGCGGCCTTTGCCTGCACCGCCGCCTGGGGCGCCACGGCGCTTCTCGTCCTGCCAGGTCGAAGCCACGTTGGCCGACTTGATGGACTTCTTGTCGCCGCCCTTCTTGTCATCCTTCTTCTCGCCGGCTGGAGCTGCGGTGGTCGCAGGCTTCTTGTCGACTGGCTTGTGCAGGGTGCCTTCAGCGACTTTCGGCTTGGCGGCAGCGGCGGCCGGTGCCGGCTCTGGCGCCTTCATCACGCGGCGCGGCTGGCTCATCATCAGCTTGATCTGGGCCACTTCGTCCGCAACAGCTTTGCGGGCACGTTCGGTCGCTTCGGCGCGCTCGGCGGCTTCCTTGGCGGCGATTTCGTGCTTGCGCTTGGATTCTTCGGCGTCAGCCAGGCGCTTTTTCTCTTCTTCTTCGGCGGCGGCTTTCTGCGCGGCGCCGGATGCAGCGGCAGCAGCAGCCTTCTCGGCGGCGGCCTTGTCGGCTGCAGCTTTCTTGGCCTGCTCTTCCGCTACGCGCTTGGCTTCCTCTTCGGCGGCTTTGGCTTGTGCAGCCTTTTCCTCGTCGAGCTTGGCCAGGCGCTCCTGTTTCTCTTTCAGTTCTGCTTCCTGGCGAGCAATCAGCTCGGCCTGGCGGCGTGCTTCTTCTTCACGGCGCGCCTGTTCGGCGGCGTCGATCACCGGCGCGGCCGGCTTGGCGGCTACTGCGGTGGTCAGGTCGTCGCGCTGCACGAAGGTGCGCTTCTTGCGCACTTCGACCTGGATGGTGCGGGCCTTGCCGGAGGCGTCGGCCTGCTTGATCTCCGTGGTCTCTTTACGAGTCAGGGTGATCTTTTTCTTTTCGCCCGGCTCTGCTCCTGCGCCGTGGGTACGGCGCAGGTGTTCCAGCAGCTTGTCCTTATCATCTTTTGACAATGGATCTGACGCCGAACTCTTTTCGACGCCAGCAGACTTCAGCTGCGACAGCAGCAAATCTGCAGGCATCTTCAGTTCGGTGGCAAATTGGGCTACGTTGTTACTCGCCATTCAGTCCTCTTTTCTATGTGTCTCGATGATAAATAAAGCTGCTTTTGCTGTTCAGGCCATAACTCAGGCCTTGGCCGTTTCGGACGATGCCCAAGCCTTGGCTTGCAGGGCCTTGGCGCGATCATCGTACTTACCGTCGACCAGCTTCATTTCATCGTCGGTCACATTCTCAAACTCATTCGAAATCAGTTCACGTGCGCGGTCGCTCGACAATGCCAGGATGGCGCCGAACTCGTCATAGGCCAGACCGGCGAATTGCGCCAGGGTCTTGATACCGGCGAGGCCCAGCTTGCCCGCGGTGACGCGGTCCATGCCTTCCAGGCCAACCAGCTGTTCTTCCATGCCTTCCAGGCCTTCTTCCGAAGCGATGGCTTCGGTCACCAGGGCGTCGCGGGCACGGGTACGCAGCTCGTTGACGGTGTCTTCGTCGAACGCTTCGATGTCCAGCATCTCGGAGATCGGCACGTAAGCGATTTCTTCCAGGCTGCTGAAACCCTCTTCCACCAGGATGTCCGCCACTTCCTGGTCCACATCCAGTTTTTCCATGAACAGCGCGCGCACTGCAGCGGTTTCGGTCGCCAGCTTGTCGGCCGATTCTTCCGCGGTCATGATGTTGATCTTCCAGCCGGTCAGCTCGGAAGCCAGGCGCACGTTCTGGCCGGAGCGGCCGATGGCGATTGCCAGGTTTTCTTCGTCAACCACCACGTCCATCGCGTGCTTGTCTTCGTCGACCATGATCGAGGACACGTTGGCAGGAGCCAGCGCGCCGATCACGAATTGCGCAGGATCTTCCGACCACAGCACGATATCCACGCGCTCGCCGCCCAGTTCGCCGGTCACGGCCTGCACGCGCGAACCGCGCATGCCGACGCAGGTACCGATCGGGTCGATGCGCTTGTCGTTGGTGTGCACGGCGATCTTGGCGCGGACGCCGGCGTCGCGTGCAGCGGATTTGATCTCCAGCATGCCTTGTTCGATCTCTGGCACTTCCAGTTCGAACAGCTTCATGATGAATTCCGGCGCGGTGCGCGACAGGATCACTTGCGGGCCGCGCATATTGCGGTCAACGCGCAGGATGTAAGCACGTACGCGGTCGCCGATACGCAGGTTCTCTTTCGGGATCATCTGGTCGCGCGGCAGGCGGGCTTCGATCTTGCCGGATTCGACGATCGCATCGCCGCGCTCCATGCGCTTGATGGTGCCGGTCACCAGCGCGTCGCCGCGCTCCAGGAAGTCTTGCAGGATCTGCTCGCGTTCAGCATCGCGCACGCGCTGCAGAACCACTTGCTTGGTGTCCTGGGCGAAGCGGCGGCCGAATTCCACGGATTCGATCGGCTCTTCGATGTATTCATCGACTTCGATGTCAGGGATCTGTTCTTTCGCTTCGAACAGCAGCACTTCCTGGTCGGGCAGCTGCAGGCCGGCTTCGTCAGGCACGACGTGCCAGCGGCGGAAGGACTCGAACTCGCCGCTTTCACGGTCGATCGAAACGCGAATATCCACTTCGCCTTCATAGCGCTTCTTCGTGGCTTGCGCCAGTGCGAACTCGAGCGCGCCGAACACGACTTCCTTGTCGACGTTCTTTTCGCGCGCCAGCGCATCAACCAATAACAATACTTCGCGACTCATGCTTTGCGGCTCCCAAAATTCACCTGCGGCACCAAGCGTGCCTTATCAATGTCCGCGAGCGTGAAATTCAGCACCGCCGGACCTTCTTTACCTTCAAATTCAATACCCAGTTGATCGCCTTCAGGCTCCGTCAGGATGCCCTGGTAGGACTTGCGGTTCGCAGTACCGGGAATGGCCATGCGCAGCTTGACGATGGCTTCGCTGCCGGCAAAGCGGACGAAATCCGCAAACTTGCGCAGCGGACGGTCCAGGCCAGGCGACGAAATCTCGAGGCGTTCGTAAGGAACGTTCTCGACCGTCAGCACGTGCGACAATTGGTGGCTCACCGTGGCGCAGTCTTCAACCGTGATCGGGCCCTTCTCTTCTGCATCTTCCGCCGTGAAGTCGATATAAACACGCAGCAGTCCGCGTTCGGCCCGTTCGAAATCGACCAGGTCGTAGCCGAGGCCAGCGACGGTTTTTTCAATCAATTCAGGCAGTTGCAAAAGAAATCTCCAGATACTTAAAACGATTCAACCAAAAAAAAATGGGCAACTGCCCATCTTTCGTTACTGCAGCCAGATGAAAGCACTCTCGGCAAAAATACCTGCGAAGAACTTTAACTAGGCTGCTCATTATAGCGCCTTATTGACTTCGCTGCAATGCCGCATACCACATCAGAAGCGGGTGCAACAATAGCAAGGTGCTCAAAAACCAACACCCAAACCGGCAAACCTGTGTCAGACCCGCAGGGTTTGACGCCATACGCGGCGGCTGCGGGCCGAAGGTGCCTGCCCCTGCGGGTCAGGCCACCGGATTACCGGTTTTAGCCCTTGCGGCGGCGCGGCATGCCATGGTCGGACGCCCCGCCGCGCGGCTGGTGCCCGCCGCGGCGCTGTTGCCCTTGCCCGTGGCCATGCCCCTGGCCGGCGAAACCAAAAGTAGTCATCAGCGGGTCCGGCTGGCGTGGGCCGCTACCCTGCCCCTTGCCTTTGCCCCTACCCTTGGCGCCGCCAGCACCGCCGGCGCCACGGCCACCAGGCTGCTGGTCACCGGAACCGGCAAAGCCACCGCCATGACGCGGCGCACCATAGAATGCCCCCTGTCCCTGATTGCGGCCGCCACGCGGCGCCTGCGGGAACGGATCGGCATTCTTGTTGCTCACGTCCATGCGGTTGCCATTCGGCTCGCGCTCACGCTTGCCCTGACCCTGGCCCTGGCCACCCTGCGGCTTCTTGCCCTCGCCCGCACCAGCACCAGCGCCGCCTTCTTTCTTGAAGCCGACAGCGGACAGCAGGTCGCGCACCGAATTCTCTTCCATCTCTTCCCAGCGACCGCGTTTCAGGTTGCTCGGCAGCGTCAGCGCGCCGTAACGGGTACGGATCAGGCGCGACACGGTCAGGCCGATCGCCTCGAACATGCGGCGCACCTCGCGGTTACGGCCTTCGCCGATCACCACCCGGTACCACTTGTTGACGCCTTCACCGCCGCCATCGGCGATCTTGGTGAACTGCGCCATGCCGTCTTCCAGCTCGACGCCGGCCAGCAGTTTCTGGCGCATGCCTTCTTCCAGCTCACCCAGGGTACGCACCGCGTATTCACGGTCGATGTTGTAGCGCGGGTGCATCAGGCGGTTGGCCAGGTCACCGGAGGTGGTGAACAGCAGCAGGCCTTCGGTGTTGAAGTCCAGGCGGCCAACGGCCAGCCATTTGCCGGTCTTCATGGTCGGCAGGCGATCGAACACCGATGGGCGACCATCCGGGTCGTCGTGCGACACGATTTCGCCGGCCGGCTTGTGATACACCAGCACGCGCGGCGGCTTCTTGGAAACCTTGCGCTGCACCAGCTTGCCGTTGATACGGACCGCATCGGTCGGCAGGATACGCTGGCCGATGTGGGCCGGCTCACCGTTTACCGACACGCGACCTGCGATGATCAGTTCTTCCATGTCGCGGCGCGAACCCATGCCCGCTTCCGCCAGCACCTTGTGCAGTTTCGGTGCATCATCTTCCGCCGTCAGGTCGCGGCGCGCCTTGACCGGCTTGCCGGAACCGCCCTCGTCGCGGTCGAACGCGTCGGAGGTCACGAAAGAGAACACGGCATCGGCTTCGGACGACTTGTCCTTGGACTTCATCTTGTTGCCGAAGGCGCCCGGAACACGCTGCTTGCCCTGGCCGCCTTTGCCCTGGCCTTGACCCTGGCCGCCTTCAGGCGCTTGCGCGCCCTGGCCTTCGCCTTGCGCCTGCATGCCGTGCTTGCCCTTTTTGCCCTTGTGCTTGCCGTGCTTGTCGTGCTTGTCGTGCTTGTCGTGGCGTTTTTCAGCCGGGACTGCGCTTGGCCATGGGCTCGCGCCCTCGCCGCCCTCAGCGCCAGCCGGAGCGGCGCCTTCGGCCGGCGCAGCTTCGGCGCCGAGCGCCGCAGCCGCCACGGCAGCCTTCTCAGCCTGGCGCAGCGCGCGCTGTTCGCGCATCTGGCGCGGGCCGCGCGGTGCACGGCCACGATCCTTGCCCTGGCCTTCGCCGCCCTCGCCGCCCTGCGCAGCTTCCGCTGGCGCCGATGCGGCCGGCGCTGGAGCAGCCTCCGCAACCGGCGCCGCTTCCGCCGCTACAACCTTCTTGGCACGCGGCTTTTTGGCCGGAGCCGCTTCCGCACTCGCAGCAGGCTGCTCGCCCGCCACAGTTTCGGCCGCGGCTGCGGCTTTGGTACGACGCTTAGGCTTTGGCGTTTCGCCGGCCGCCAGGGCGGCAGCGTTGTCAGCCTCGATCTGCGCCTTGGTGCGGCGTTTCGGCTTGGCGGGTGCGGACTCGGCGGCTGCCGGAGTACCGGTTTCTGGGGTGTTATCAGGCTTGTTCATTATTCGTTTCTGCTAAGGGCTCGACGTTATCGGGCGCCGGGTCGTCTGTTACCGACGGCGCCTCGTCCGGCGTCGCCTCTTTCTCTTCTACTGCTACTTGTGCTTCCTGCGCCGCCTTCTCGAAGTTCTCGGTCAAGCGAGCCTCCAGGACTTCCAGCGGATTTTCATTCTCCGTATCGCTGATCTGCTGCAGCGGCGGCAATTGGGACAGCGATTCCAGTCCCAGGTCGTCCAGGAACTGCTTGGTGGTGCCCAGCAAGGCCGGGCGGCCCAGCACATCGCGGTAGCCAACCGTATCGACCCAGCCGCGGTCTTCCAGCATCTTGATCGTCTGCGAGTTCACCGCAACGCCGCGGATTTCCTCGATATCGCCACGGGTCACTGGCTGGCGGTAAGCGATGATGGCCAGCGTTTCCAGCGTGGCGCGCGAATATTTCTGCGGTTTTTCCGGATTCAGGCGATCCAGGTACAACTTCATTTCAGGCCGGCTCTGGAAGCGCCAGCCGCTGGAGAGGCTGACCACCTCAATGCCGCGCCCTTGCCAATCCTGGCGCAACTCTTCCAGCAATTCCTTGATCGTATCGGCGCCGACCCCGGTTCCGAGCGGATTGCCCTGGTCGTCGGTTTCGACGTACAGCTTTTTCAGGCTGTGGATCGATAAGGGTTCACGGGCGCATAGCAGCGCAGCTTCGAGGACTTTCTTAGCCTCTGCATTATCCATACACTACATTTGGTTGTGTAACTAAGTAAGAAGGCGCCGGACCGCTGCGCGCCGGGGCGAGAGTCTCAGGTGGAGAGCGTTTTCAGGGCGAAAACAAGGCAGGCGACAGGCGCCGCTTCATCCAACTTGGCCAATTGTACCTGATAAAACCGGAGAGAAGTGTAAAAGCCTGCTCGCTTAGCCGGCCAGGCGCTCGGCCAGGATTGCCGAAACACCAACAAAAGCCGGGTACTCGGCAGTGATCACATAGGTAGGAATCGCCGCCAGGTATTTGTTGAAGCGCCCTTTTTCCTCAAAACGGGCGCGGAAGCCAGAACGGTCGAAGCGCTCGCCCAGGCGCGGCACGATGCCGCCGCCGATATAGATGCCGCCCGTCGCGCCCAGCGTCACGCCGAGGTTGCCGGCAATGGTGCCCAGCATGGTGCAGAAGTGTTCGATCACATCGTCGCACAGCGGGCAGTCGCCGGTCAGCGCGCGGCGTGCAATCTCCGGCGCCGACAGCACCGGTTCTTCATGGCCGCGCTGGGCCACCAGCGCCCGGTAAATCAGTTCGATGCCGACGCCGGACAGCAAGCGCTCCGCCGACACGTGCGGGAATTCGGTCCAGGCATACTGCAGGATCGCCACCTCTTCCGGATTCATCGGCGGGAAGCTGACATGACCGCCTTCGCTCAGCAACGCGGTCCAGCCGGCCGCCGACGGGATCAGGCCCGACACGCCCAGGCCGGTACCAGCGCCGATCAGGCCAAGAGGCGCACCGGCCTGCGGCATACCGCCGCCGACCTGGCGCTTCTGGTCATCCGCCAGCAGCGGCAGCGAGCGCGCCAGCGCGGTGAAATCGTTGGCCACCACCAGCACCTCGAAGCCCACTTCCAGGCGCAGTGCCTCGATCGAAAACTCCCAATGGTGGTTAGTCATCTTGACGTAATCGCCATTGACCGGATTGGCGATCGCAATCGCACCGTGACGCACGCCCAGGCCGGCCGCCGCCGCCACGTCCGGCAGCGCCAGGTAGGCTTTCAGCGCCTCACCTAGCGTCGCATAGGCGGCACCGGACAACACATGGATGTTCTCGATCCTGCCCGGAGCCAGCTCCAGCGCAAACCGGGCATTGGTACCGCCGACATCAGCCAGCAGGCGCGGGCTTGGGAAGGTGGCGGTCATCGCGGAGAGGGTCTGGGCGGTCATGGGCACAAGCGGTTAAGTTGAGCCCCAATCCTAAGGGATTTGTTAGTCGAGACGCAAGTAGTTCTTTGTAGTTTGAGTACAGAAACAGTGAAAGTTAGGTATGGACGCTACATTACGGGATATTTTGACGGTAGTATGACTACTCCTACTTGCATAAAAAAGTCGGGGTCTGGTCTGGCAATCCGCCAAAAAGCGCACGCGTGTGCACTTTTTGGCGGATTGCCAGACCTGACCCCGACTTTAATGACGGGAGTCGGCGGGGGTGAGGCTGTCGGGGGTCTGTTCGGCGATCACCGCGGATTCGCTCTCGCTGCGGAAGGCGGTGTTCCAGGCGTCGAGGCCGCCGTGCAAGGGCTTGGCGCGCTTGTAGCCGTGGGAATGGAGCTGCTTGGCTACCTTGGCGGCGGTGACGTCGTTCGGGCAACTGCAGTAGACGATGATGTGGCGGTCTTTCGGCAGGGATTTGATCACGGCCAGCGGATCGCTGGCGCCTACCAGCAGGGCGCCCGGCACCGGCGGGTCCAGCAATTGCGCGGTGGCGCTGCGCGCATCGACCATCACTGGGTCATGGCCCGAATCGAGCAACTCTTTCAGTTCATCGATGCTGATGCGCTCGGTCTGCATCGCCTTCTGGAAGCGGCGCCGCTCGATGAACTTGGCCAGCACGAACAGGCCGAGCAGGATAGCCAGCACCGTCAGCGCGGTCGAACCCATGGTCGACAGCACGTCCAGCACCTTGTCTACGTCAGCATGGAAATAGGCCCCGATCAGCAGGCCGGTGGCGCTCCACAGCAGGCCACCCAGCAGGCTGAATCCGAGGAAGGTGGGCACGCCGGTGCCCAGCGCGCCTGCCATCGGTGGCGCAATGGTGTTGAAGCCGGGGATGAATTTGGCCACGACCATCGACTTCGGTCCCCATTTGCGGAAGTTGTCTTCCGTCTGGCTGACGCAGTAGTCCGGCGACAGCGAAATCTTGCACAGCAGCTTGAGGATGCGCTTGCCAAAACGGCGGCCGGCGCGGAACCAGAAGAAATCGCTGAGCAGGCATGCCAGCATGGCAACGCCCAGCACCACCGGAAACGGCGCGCTATTGCCATTATCAATGGCCAGCGCACCGGCCACGATCAGTACTGGATAGGCAGGAATTGGCAACCCCATCTGTTCGACCAGCACCACGGCAAAGACGATCAGGACACCATACTGCTGCAACAAGGTAATTAGGTTAGCCATAGTTCGACTATGGTAGCGCAAAACGAGGGCTAAGGCAGGGCTCCCTCGACGTACTGCAGCGACAGCTGTTGCTGCAGCACCCGGAACAGCTTGTCCTGTTCCACCGGCTTGTGCAGGAAGTCGTCGGCGCCGGCCGCCTGGGCCTGTTGCCGTTCGCCGCCAAAGGCCGTTGCCGTCATCAACACCACGCGCGGCTGCGGCAGGCTGTGATCGGCGCGCAGGCGGCGCGTTGCTTCCAGCCCGTCCAGCACTGGCAGGCGCCAGTCCATCAACACCAGTTCCGGCTGCGACTTGGCGATGACATCCAGTGCCTCCACGCCATCGGACGCCTCCTGAACCTCGAAGCCGGCCGGCAGCAGCATGCTGCGCAGCAGGTGGCGGCCCTCGACCCCGTCATCCACCACCAGGATGCGCCGGCCCTGGTGCATCGGCGCCAGCTGCGGCAGGCGCGCCAGGGGCTCGCCGGCATCGGCCTCTTCCGCCTCGATGGTGAAGCGGAATACCGTGCCCGCTCCCGGCCGCGGCTCGGGCTCGACTTCCAGCTCGCCGCCCATGATGCGCACGTACTGGCGCGAAATCGCCAGGCCAAGGCCGGGGTCTTCTGGAATGCCAGCCTGCCCCGCGCATACTGCAAACGCCAGGCCATGCCGGCCGCCGGGCAGGCCCGTCGGCCGCAGCGACAGCGTGATCGTGCCCTGGCGCGCATGTTTGAGGACATTGGTCACCAGGTTGAGCAGCACATGGCGCACCTTGGCGCCATCCATCATCAGCGCGCGCGGCAAGGCGCCGCATTCCATCGTCAACGCCACCCTGGCCTGCACGGCGCGCTCGCCCACCATATCGCACACATCGCGCAGCAGTTGCGCCACGTCGACCGCCTCCCGGTGCAAGCTCACGCCGCCGGCCTCGATCCGCGACAGTTCGAGGATGTCGTTGATCAAGGCCAGCAAATGCTGCCCGCTGCGGTGGATGATCGCCATATTGCGTTTCTCATCGGCCGACATGGTGGTCGAATGCGCCATCAGGCGCGAAAAGCCGATCACCGAATTCAAGGGCGTACGCAGTTCATGGCTCATGGTGGACAGGAACACGCTCTTGGCGCGGCTGGCCGCCTGGGCTTCGGCGACCGCTACCGACAGGGCAGCCGTGCGTTCGCTCACCAGTTCTTCCAGGTGGCTGCGGTGGCGCCGCAATTCCTGCTCGCTTTCGGTAGCCTCGGTGACGTCGATGCTGACGCCGACCATGCGCACCACCTTGCCCTGCGCATCGCGGAAGGAGCGAGCCATCGAACGCAAGTGGCGCAGCGTGCCGTCAGGCCGGCGGATGCGGAATTGCAGGGAAAAGTCGCGCTCGCCGTTCAAGGCGGCCGCCACCTCGGCGCGCGCGCGCTCCCGGTCTTCCGGCACCACGCGCTCCAGCCAGGCCTTGTAGTTGCCGCCGCCCAGCCGGCTGCCCAGGCCGTACTGGCGCATGATCTCGTCGTCCTGCATCAATTCGTCGTAGACCACGTCCCAGTCCCAGATGCCGATGCGTGCAGCGCGGGTGGCAACGCTGAGGCGTTCCTCGCTCTCGCGCATCGAGCGGTAGCGGCTGTCGAGCAGCTCCCACATCTTGTGGATGGACTCTTTGAGGGTGCGCAGTTCGCCGTAGAAGCAGGCCTTTTGCGGCGTATCGCCCATGACGTACTGGCCTACCGCCTTCAGCGGCCGCAGGATCAGGAACCACAGCAAGCCGTACAGGCTGGTGACCAGCGCCGCAGCCAGCACCAGGATCGCCATCAGGTTGACGCGGCGCTGGTCCTGCAACTGCTGCAGCATATAGGCTGGCGTTGCGAAAACCTTGATGGTGCCGATCGCGGCGCCATCGACGACGACCGGGCGCTGTGCCACCAGCATGTCAGGCGTGGTTGCCAGCGGCAGGCCGGTTTCAAGCTTGTCGCCGGGGCCGCGCTGCACCACCAGCTCACGCTTGCTGCCCGTGCCGTACAACACGATCGCATGCAGGTCGCGCTGGTTCATGCTGGCGCGCATGATGGACAACACTTGCTTGTCGTCGAAATTCCAGGCTGGCATGGCCACCCCCAGCGCCAACTGGTCAGCGCTGATATTCAGCACGCGCTGCAGCTCTTGCCAGCGCTTGCTGCTCTCCGAGGAATAGGAGTAAGCGGCGAACACCAGCAGCACGGCGGTGACGATGCTCGCCAACGCCACGCTGACCAATAATGCGATGGAGGCAACTTTGTTCGAACGCAAAGACCTGCTCCGGCCGGGGCGCCGCGGTATGCGGCGCGGATGACCAGTGTGCCAGCTTTGCAGGGGGCGATCAAGCAGCCCTGGGGATAGCCGCCAGCAGCGCGCGCGTGTAGGGGTGCTGCGGGTTGCGATACAGCTCGTCCGAGTCGGCCATTTCCACCACTTCGCCCTTGTGCATCACCATCACCTGGTCGGAAATGTACTTGACCACCGACAGGTCGTGCGAGATGAAAATATAGGACAGGCCGAATTCGTCCTGCAGGTCCTGCAGCAGGTTCAGCACCTGGGCCTGCACCGACACGTCGAGCGCCGATACCGACTCGTCGCACACCAGGATTTCCGGCTTCATGGTCAGGCAGCGCGCGATGGCAATGCGCTGCCGCTGGCCACCGGAGAATTCGTGCGGATAGCGATGGTAGGCTTGCTGAGGCAACCCTACCCGCTCCAGCAGCGCCAGCGCCAGCCCTACGCGCTGGGCGTCGTCGGTGCCGATGGCGTGCAGCCGCATCGGCTCCAGCAGTATCTGGCCCACGGTAAAGCGCGGGTTCAGCGAGGCATACGGATTCTGGAAAATGATCTGGATGCGGCGCTTGAACGGGCGGAACTCCTTGTCGCTCATCGCCAGCAGGTCGCGCCCCTCGAACAGGGCGCTGCCGCCGCTGGCCTGGTGCAGGCGCAGCAGCGCCAGGCCGAGCGTGGACTTGCCGCTACCCGATTCGCCAACCACGCCCAGCGTCTTGCCGCGCGCCAGCTTGAACGAAACGCCTTTGACGGCCTGGAATTCGCGCTTGCCGAACAGGCCTTCGCGCAGCCAGAAGCTCTTTTTCAGGCCCCGCACGTCCAGCACGACCT
Source organism: Pseudoduganella sp. S-14 (assembly GCF_049913285.1). GTDB lineage: Bacteria > Pseudomonadota > Gammaproteobacteria > Burkholderiales > Burkholderiaceae_D > Rugamonas. The sequence goes on along the minus strand of NZ_CP183991.1, from coordinate 1,803,783 downwards.
CATCGCCCGGTGCGCTGCCGCGCACGCGCTGCGCCTGCTGCACGGCAGCGCCGAAGCGCCCTTCCATGTAATCGCTGATCACCGGCAGGCGCACCGGGCGCGCGTCGAGCGATGGCCGGCAGTGCAGCAGCGCGCGCGTGTACAGGTCTTTCGGGTGGGCAAACACCGCGCGCGCATCGCCAGTTTCGCGCACTTCGCCGTGCCGCATCACGATCACGTCGTCGGCGATTTCCGCCACCAGGCCCAGGTCGTGGGTGATGAACAGCACCGACATCCGGTGCTTCTTCTGCAGCCCGGCAATCAGTTCCATGATTTGCTTCTGGATCGTGACATCCAGTGCGGTAGTGGGCTCGTCGGCGATCAGCAGCTTGGGCTTGCAGGCCATCGCCATGGCGATCATCACCCTTTGCTGCTGGCCGCCCGACAACTGGCTCGGATAGGCGTCGATCCTGGCCGGCGGATCCGGGATGCCCACCTCTTCCAGCAACTCCAGCGTGCGGGCGCGGGCGCTGCGCTGGTCCATGCCCATGTGCAGGCGCAGCACTTCGCCGACCTGGAAGCCGACCGTGAACACGGGATTCAGCGAGGACATCGGTTCCTGGAAAATCATCGCAATATCCTTGCCGCACATGGCGCGGCGTTCACCTGCCGGCTGGTGCAGCACTTCGCGGCCCTCGAACAGCACGCTGCTTTGCTGGTCGATGAGCGTCGTTTGCGGCGGCAGCAGGCCCATGACGGCCAGCGAGCTGACCGACTTGCCGCTGCCCGACTCCCCCACCAGGGCGACCGTGCGGTCATGCGGGATGTCGAAGGAAATGCCCTTCACCGCCTCGACAGTGTTCTTTTTGTCGGTACGGAAGCGGATGCGCAAGTTGCGAACCTGTAGCAGCATGTCATTTCACCTTGGGGTCGAGTGCGTCGCGCAGGGCGTCGGCAAACAGGGAAAAGGCCGTGACCAGCAAGGCCATGGCGCTGGCGGCAGCAGTGAGTTGCCACCATTTGCCGAGAATGAGCTCATTCTGGGCCTCGTTCAGCATGGAGCCCCAGCTCACCACGCCGACCGGCACGCCGAAGCCGAGGAAGGACAGGATCACTTCCGCCTTGATGAAGCCCACCACCAGGATCGACATCTGCACCAGCGCCACGTGGCTGACATTCGGGAAGATGTGGCTGAACATCTTGCGCCAGGCCGAAGCGCCGATGGCGTCGGCGGCCAGCACGTATTCGCGCGCCTTGTGCTTGAAGTATTCCGCGCGGATCAGGCGGTATGGGCCGGTCCAGCCGGTCAATCCGAGGATCAGGACGATGGTCAGCACGCCTTTCTGCTGCAGCACGGCGGCCACGGTCAGGATCATCAGGATCGAGGGGATCGAGGTAAAGACGCTGTAGAACCAGTTGAAGAAATCGTCCACCACGCCGCCGTAAAAGCCGGAAACGGCGCCGAACAGCGTGCCCATGCCAACGGCCAGCGTGGCCGCAGCCAGGCCAACCACGATCGAGGTTTCGCCGCCCTTGATGGTTTTCCTGACGATGTCGTGGCCCCATTTGTCGGCGCCGAACGGCAGGCTCGGCGCCCGCGCGGCGCTTGGCTCGGCGACGGCCTTGCCCAGGGTGGCGCGCAGCTCGCTCAAATCTTGCGCCAGCGGATCGAATTCGTTGGCGGGCGGCGCGCCTGGCACGCTGGCCGTGCTGCCCGTCGTGGAAGCCGCATCGGGCGCCACCTGGGCCGAGCGCGGCGCGGCAAATGTCGGCGGCGCATAGTTGAGCGCAACTTCCTCTTCCCAGTCAGCGGCCACGATGCCGCTGGCAGAAGCCGCAAGCAGGAGCAGGAAGGCGACTACCACCGCCAGCGCCGCCATGGCAAGCCGGTCTGCCCGCAGGCGGCGCCAGGCCAGGGTCCACAGTCCGGCCGAGTCATGAATGGCATGCATGCGCTGTCCTTACTTGAGCTGTACGCGCGGATCGACAGCCTGGTACAGCAAGTCGGTCAGCAGGTTGAACACCATGGTCGCCACGGCCACGTAGACGGTAATCGCCTTGATCACGGGGAAATCGGAACGCTCCACCGCCAGGATCACTTCGCGCCCGATGCCCGGGATGCCGAAGAAGCGCTCCAGCAGGAAGGCCCCGATCAGCATGGCCGGCAAGTTCGCCATCACGTGGGTAATGATCGGGATCGCCGCATTGCGCAGCACATGCAACCACATCACGCGCCGCTCGGGCAAGCCCTTGGCGCGCGCAGTGCGCACATAGTCCTGCCCGACTTCGTCCAGCACGAAGCTGCGGTACAGGCGCAGGGTCGGCGCCAGCGACACAGCCAGCCCGATCAGGATGGGCAGCGCTGCGAAGCGCAGGTTCTCCGGCAAGCCGGCGCCCCAGCCCTGCACCGGGAACCAGCCCGCCTTGTAGGCCAGCCAATACTGGAACACGATGATATAGACCAGGATGGAGATCGACATGCCTACCGTGCAAGCGACCATCACGACGCGGTCGGCCAGCGAACCGCGCACGAAGGCCACTGCCAGGGCCAGCGCAATGCCCAGCACGGTCTCGAGCAAGGTCAGCGGCACCAGCACGGTCAAGGACGGCCCGAGGCGGGACGTGATGATGTCCGACACCGCTTCCCCGGTGGCCCAGCTCTGGCCAAAATCGAAAGTCGCGATCTGCTTCAGGAAAATTCCCAGCTGAACGTACCAGGGCTGGTCCACGCCAAGCTGGCGGCGAATATTGTCGATGCTGGCGGCGTCGGACATCTTGCCGGCCAGGATATAGGCAGGATCGCCGCCGACCCAATTGAACAGCAAAAAGACCAACAACACCACGCCCAGCAATGTCGGCGCCATTTGCCAAGCGCGGCGTATTAAATATGAAATCATTCTTAGCAATCAATCTATAGGTGCTTGATGTAACAACGTTTCAAAAATGAGACGGATCTTCGCAAATGTGTATCGCTCCCCAGTTTTTCATTGACGCAATGTTAGCCCAAATGCTCTCATCTTTCCGCTAAGGAATCACCTGATGGTTCCTTTCAATGGGAGCGCCAAAGCAGTAGTCAATAAGCTGTAGCTCGTCTTTTTATTCCAAATTTTTGGAGATAGCAAACATGATGGAAAAAATCATGGCTCGTTCCGTACGGCTGGTTTGCGCCGGCGGTATGCTGGCCACCATAGCTGCCCCTGTCTTTGCGCAGGAAGCTCCGACGCCAATGCAGCGCGTGGAAGTGACCGGTTCGAGCATCAAACGTGCGACCCAGGAAACGGCATCGCCGATCCAGGTCATCAGCAAAGAAGACCTGATGAAGTCCGGCAAAGCAACGGTAGCTGAATACCTGCAAACGTTGACCGTTGACGGCGCCGGTTCGCTGCCGACGGGCTTCGGTAACGGCTTCGCGGCAGGTTCCACCGCCATTTCCTTGCGCGGCCTCGGTGCGACCTCGACCCTGGTTCTGCTGAACGGCCGCCGCATGGCGCCATTCGCACGTGCCGACGACGGCCAGAAGAGCTTTACCGACCTGTCCACGGTGCCGATGCAGATCGTCGAACGCATTGAAATCCTGAAAGACGGCGCTTCCTCCACCTACGGCGCGGACGCCATCGCCGGCGTGGTCAACATCATCCTGCGCAAGGACTTCGAGGGCCTGCAAGTCAAGGGTGACACGGGTTGGTCGCGCTACGACGACGGCAAGCAGAACAAGGCTTCCATCACCTACGGCATGGGCAACCTGGACGACAACAAGTACAACTGGGTCGTCAACGCCGAGTTCATGGATTCGGACCGCATCAAGAACAGCGACCGCAAGGACCGCGGCCACATCGGCAAGGGCGACCTGCGTCCATACGGCTTCCCGGTCGGCACCCAGTTCGCCGGCGGCTACATCGCCGGCAACAACAACGCTTCGGCTGGTCCAGCCGGCGCGATCCGCAATCCGGCCACCCAGGATTACGTTGGCCTGGCTGGTTGCTCGCAGCTGAGCGCCACCCAGGACCAGACCGGCGCCAAGGGCGGTTGCCTGTGGCACCAGGATCAGTTCCGCGACATGCAGCCGGAGATCGAATCGGTCAACCTGTACACGCGCGGCACCTGGCAGGTCAATGGCGACACCCAGGTGTACGCTGAAGCCGGCTACTCGAAGCGCGATACCGCCTTCACCATGACGCCGCCGTCGATCACGCCAACCGTGGCTTTCCCGCCGAATGCCACCAACCCGCTGGGCTTCGTCAACTACGGCGCGCTGGCACTGATGGGCGCAAACCACCCGCAGAACCCATATGGCGTCGCGACCCGCGTGCGCTACACTGCATTCGACATCGGCCCAAGCACCCGCTCGGCCAACAACGAGTTCAACCGCTTCGTGGTGGGCATCAAGGGCGCGGTCGCCGGCTGGGACTACGACGCTGGCCTGACCCACTCCAAGTCCAAGCTGCACCTGGACTACAGCAATATGCTGAACCTGAACGTGCTGCGTACGGCAATGAGCGATCCGACCAAGTACGGCTGGTATTACATCGGCACCGAAGCGTCCAAGAACTCGGCTGCCCTGTACTCTGCCCTGGTCACCAACGCCACCTCGGATTCGACCACCAAGCTGGACGTGATCGACTTCCACGCTTCGCGTGAACTGTTCGCCCTGCCAGGCGGCAACCTGGGCCTGGCAGTTGGCGCCGAACACCGCCGTGAAAAGCTGGAAAACCCGTCCCTGTCCGGCTCTATTGACGGTTCGATCAACTCCAGCTACGTAGCTGCCTTCGGCGACAACAAGGTGTCGGCAGTCTTCCTCGAACTGGCGGCCCCGGTGCTGAAAGGCCTGGAACTGAGCGCTGCCGTACGCTACGACAAGTACGACAGTTTCAATTCCACTACGCCTAAAGCCGGCTTCAAATGGACCCCGGTCAAGTCCTTCGCCCTGCGCGGTACTTACACCGAAGGCTTCCGTGCGCCTGGCCCCGCGGAAGGTTCCCCGCTGTCGCAATCGACCGGCACCTCCACCGTTACCGATCCAATCCGCTGCCCGAACGGCAAAACGCCGGCCGCCGGCGGTGCCACCTCGACCGACTGCGCCATTCCGGTTGCAGCTGTGAAGGTTGGCTCTTCTGCCCTGAAACCTGAAACCTCCAAGGGCTCGACCCTGGGCATCGTGTGGGACCCGTTCGATGGCACCAGCCTGGCGCTGGATGCGTGGAAGATCAAGCGTAGCAACGAGATCAACCCGCTGCCATACAACGAAGCAGCTGCCCTGCCAACCGCCGTCCGTAACGACAACAACCTGGTCGTCAACGGCGTCGTGATCCCGAATTCGGGCACCCTGGTGCTGACTCAGGCGCCATACCGCAACTCCAGCTTCACCGAAGTAAGCGGCGTGGACCTGGATGTCAAACAGCGCATCCGCCTGGGCGAGTACGGCCGCGCAACCGTGGGTTTCGTCTGGACCCACACCGCGACCTGGAAGCGCCACGAGTCCGCCACTACCGTTTACCAGTTCAACGGCACCCACGGCAACTGCGACACGTCAAACTGCGCCGGCACGCCTAAAAACAAGATGAACCTGAACGCATCTTGGGACTTCCGCGACTGGAACGTTGCCGGTATCGTCAACTACCGCGACAGCATGGACAACGTCAAGTTCGCCGGTGATCCTTGCGCCTCTACGCTGGCCAACGGCCAGCCGGGCACCAACGGCTGCAAGATCGCCTCGTTCACCACCCTGGACCTGTCGGCGCGCTACAACGTGAACCAGCAGTTCACCGTGTTCGCTTCGATCAACAACGTGACCGACAAGATCGCTCCGCTGGATCCACTGACCTACGGCGGCATGAGCTACAACCCGATGGATGCTTCCGGCGCCATTGGCCGCTACTTCAAGCTCGGCGCGCAGTACAAGTTCTTCTGAGCCGCAAGGCTTGAAGCACTCCAAAAAAAACGGCACTTCGGTGCCGTTTTTTTTTCGCCGCTGCAGCAAGTTGTGTACACAAGACGCGTGTTTTTAAATAGTTACAATACGAAATATTCAGTAGCATACCTATTATGCTTTTCCGGTAAAACCCGAATTAAAAACCTTCAAGTACCGCGAAAAATCTCTCATCTCACGCGAAGTTCTCAGCAGCGCAAAACCACCTCTTGTTGCAGTTTCGTAACAGTCTGTGGCCTTTTGTATCGAAAACATTGCAACCCAAGAATACTTGCAAGAAAGTACTAGCAGCCTATTGCTAGGTTTTGCGCAAATGCAAAGAACAGTCCACCTTCTGGGAGATCAAAGAATGATGATGAAAGAGAACAGCCTGTCGTATGCAATCCGCCTGGCCTGCGCCAGCGGCTTGCTGGCAGCCGGAGTCTGTGCACCAGTTTTCGCCCAGCAAACTGACGCTGCCATCCAGCGCGTTGAAATTACCGGTTCGTCGATCAAACGCATTGCCCAAGAGGGTGCGTTGCCGATCCAAACCCTGAGCCGCAAGGACATCGACCAAACCGGCGTGCAGAACGTGGCCGACCTGGTTGCCCTGCTGCCTTCGATGCAGGGCATGATCACCTCGTCCGCTTCCATCAACGGCGGCGGCGGCGGCGTCCAAAGCGCATCGGTGCACTCGATCGGTACCGACTATACCCTGGTGCTGCTGAACGGCAAGCGCATGGCGCCATATGGCACCGGCAGCGCCGTCAACCTGGCATCGATCCCGCTGGCAGCGGTTGAGCGCGTCGAGATCCTGACCGATGGCGCCTCCACGCTGTACGGCTCGGACGCCATCGCCGGCGTGGTCAACTTCATCCTGAAGAAAAACCAGAACGACCTGAACATCGACGCCACGTACAACCGCCCGCAACATAAAGGCGGCCAGAGCGCCAACGTCTCGATCACCAAAGGCTTCGGCAACTACGATAGCGACGGCTTCAACGTCATGCTGGCGTACAGCCACGACCAGAGCAAGGCACTGAACGCCACCCAGCGCCCGTTCGCCAGCTCCGGCGTGGTCAAGTTCAGCAAGGATGGCAAGCAATATGCCACCTGGCAGAACTCGATCAACTCGATCCCGGCCAATGCCGACGTGTTCAACGGCCCTGATGTTGAAGCAACGTTCTCGCCGGACCTGGTTAATAACGGCAAGTGCAGCGGCCCCAACACGTTCGCGCGCGGCGGCGTTTGCCGCTATGACTATGCGGCAACCGTGGAACTGCTGCCTGAACTGAAGCGCGACAGCCTGTTCACTTCCGGCGCGCTGAAGATCTCCGACAAGACTCGCCTGACCGGCGAATTCGTCTATTCCAAGTTCACCAGCACCGCACGCTACGCGGCACCGGCACAGCCGCTGACCACCATGAGCACCGATCCGGAAACCCACGTAAAGACCATCAGCCCGGTCTACATCGTGCCTTACAAGAAATCGGTGGAGCCGCTGCTGGCTGGCCAGGACATCGATCCGAACGCCGTGACCGACGCCTACCTGTACTACCGTGCGCGTGACGCGGGTGGCCGTACCGATGACTGGGGCACCAAGGCCCTGCACTTCTCCGTCGGCCTGGACTCCGAATTCGCAGGCTGGGACGTTGGTGCAGCCTACACCCATTCGCAGAACAAGCAGACCGACAAGGCGGCAGGCGGCTACATGAGCGGCGACAAGTTCGAAGCCCTGGTCCAGTCCGGCGCCTACAACCCTTACGTCTTCGACCCGAATGCCGCTTCCATCCTGGCGCCGGCAGTGCTGCATGAAAACCTGTCGACCACCAAGTCCAAGCTGGACGTGCTGAGCGCCCATGCATCGCGTGAATTGTTCGCCATGGCAGGCGGCAATGCCGCCCTGGGCCTGGGCGCCGACTACACCATGCAGAAGTACGAAGATTCGCCAAGCAGGATCGTGATGGGCCCTGGCCCGGGCAATCCGGGCTGGACCGACACCGTCATCGGCGGCGGCACCGGCTCCCAGCCGCTGGATGCCAAACGCAACAACTGGGGTGCATTCGGCGAGCTGCAAATGCCTGTCATCAAAGGCCTGGACGTGACCGCTTCGGCGCGTTACGACAGCTACGACGCGGTCGACAAGCGCAATACCAGCTACGACGTAAACGGCAATCCGTCACTGGCAGGCAAGCAGGGCAAAGACGTCTCGAAGACGACCTTCAAGTTGTCCGCCCGCTGGCAGCCTTCGAAAGAAGTGATGCTGCGTGGTTCTTACGGCACCGGCTTCAAGGCGCCGACCATGAATGACATCTCCGATCCACTGAAAAACGCAGGCTCGTCGAACTTCTTCGCCTGCCCGATCAAGAACGCGGCCGACCCACGCTTCGCTTACTGCCGCGGCGTGCAGGAATACGGCCTGCTGACCGTGGGTAACCCAGGCACCGGCGCCGATGCGCTGAAGCCTGAAACCTCGAAGCAGGCGTCGATCGGCATGCGCCTGGAACCGATGGACTCGCTGTCGCTAGGCGTGGACTTCTGGGACGTGCGCCTGAAGAACCAGATCCAGAACCTGTCGCAGGACATGCTGTTCGGCACCGAGGCCCTGGCCAACAAGTACGCCACCATCTACTTCGATCCGATCCAGAAATCGAAAGTCCTGGTGATGACCCAGTCGCCGCTGAACCTGGCCAGCTCGCGCTACCGCGGCATCGACCTGGACGCGACCTTCCGCGCCGCCACCCCGATCGGCAAGCTGACCACGAACTGGACCGCAACCTATATGTTGAAGGCCGAGAAGACCGTGCCTGATGCCGACAATCCTGGTGCGAACAAGACCGAGAGCAGCATTGCCCGTTTCGACTCGTACGACGACGTGACCTTCCGCTGGATTTCGCGCCTGGTGTTCTCGCTGAAGTCGAGCGAGCAGTGGGCCAACTCGCTGACCGTGAACTACAAGTCCGGCTATGCCGACAAGGACTTCACGGCTGACGACGGCCGTGTACGCTCGGTCAACGACGACGGCACCCTGGGTGGCTACGTCGACCTGAAAGGCCGCAAGGTCAAGGAGTACACCACCGTTGACTGGCAGTCGAAGTACGTCTTCAACCAGAACTTCTCGATCACCGGTGGTATCCGCAACCTGCTGGACAAGGATCCTCCACTGTCGATCCGCGACACCGGCGGCGGCAACCAGGTTGGCTATGACGGTCGCTACACCGATCCGCTGGGCCGTACGTTCTACCTGACCGCCAGCTACAAGTTCAAGTAATCCATCTTTACTCACTCCCGCTCCCCGCCGGCGCAAGTTGGCGGGGATTTTTTTTATTGTCGCTTAATGTTTCGTTTGTTTCACTTATCAAACATCCATTGCCAAACCAAGCCGCTGATGATCTGATAACGCTCCCATTAATTTATTACTGAGATGTTTATCAATGATCATCGAGAAAGCCCTGTCGCGCTCCCTGCGCGTGATGTTCGCCGGTAGCCTGGCCATCGGCAGCGCCGCCGCCATTGCCCAGGAAGCAAGCCCGGAAGCGCCAATGCAGCGCGTTGAAATCACCGGTTCCAGCATCAAGCGTATTGCTGCCGAATCCTCGCTGCCGGTGCAGTCGTTCAGCCAGAAAGACATCAAGAAGTCCGGCGTATCCACCGTGACGGACTTCATCCAGCAACTGCCGGCCATGCAGGGCTTCTCGGTGGCGGCGGACTCGGTGGGCGGCGGTGGCGGCGGCGTGACCACCGCCTCCATCCACGACATCGGCGCTGCCTACACCCTGGTGCTGCTGAACGGCCGCCGCGTCGCGCCGGCCAACTCCGGCACCACCATCGACCTGAACGCCATCCCGCTGTCGGCCATCGAGCGCGTGGAAGTGCTGACCGACGGCGCTTCCGCCCTGTACGGCGCCGACGCCATTGCTGGCGTGGTCAACTTCATCCTGAAAAAGGGCGCTACCGACTGGGAAATCAATGCCAAGTACTCGCGCCCTGAGCAGAGCGGCGGCGCCAGCAATGCCATTTCCCTGAGCAAGGGCTTCGGCGACATCGACGAAGACGGCTACAGCGTGTTCTTCTCGGTCAGCCACGACGAGCAAAAGCAGCTCAAGGCATCGCAGCGCGACTTCGCGCGAACCGGCATCATCAACTTCACCGACCCGGCCAACGGCAAGCAGCTGCAGTTTATTAACGGTTCTTCCCGCTCGCTGCCGGCCAATGCCGGCGTGACCTACAACTCCAGCGAGATCGATCCAAGCACCGGCAAGCTGGTGGAAAAGACCGTCAACCTGAACCCGTATGCGCTGGCCCACGGCGGCAAGTGCGCCGCGGTCAATGCCGACTTCTACGGCGACGGCAACTGCTACTTCGACAGCGCATCGACCATCGAAATCAACCCGAAATCGCAGCGCGACGCCCTGTTCTCGTCCGGTAGCGTCAAGCTCGGCAACTCGGGCTTCAAGGGCTTCTACGACCTGGCCTATACCGAAGCGAAAATCGTCGCCTCGATCGCGCCCTACCCGGCCGACTTCTCGATCGCCAAGGGCTCAACCTTGTACAACAAGTACATCCAGCCTAACCTGAACGCCGAACAGGACGCCGGCGCCACCTCCGTGGTGGCCAAATACCGCCTGTACGAAATGGGCAATCGCACTTATGACTACGGTACCAAGGCCACCCACCTGGTGGCTGGCGTGGATGGGGCCGTGGCCGGCTGGGACGTAAATTCGGCCCTGACCTACTCGAAGAACAAGCAGACCCAGAAATACGTCGGCGGCTTCCCGCTGGCCGACAAGTTCCAGGCTGCGATCGACGCCGGCAGCATCGATCCGTTCGCCTACGGCCTGGGCGAAATGCCGCAAGCCATGCGCGACACCCTGCTGTCAACCGGCTTCAGCGGCACCTACAACACCCAGACCGTGGAAATGAAGGGCTGGGATGCCCGTGCCTCGCGTGAGGCATTCAAGCTGCCAGGCGGCGCGGCCCAGGTCGGCGTAGGCGTCGATTACCGCAACACCTCGTTCAAGGTCAACCAGGCCGACGTGGCCAAGAACGCCCAGATCCTGTTCGACAACCCGCAGGTGGACAGCGCCTACGAGCGCGACAACTTCGGCGCCTACACCGAGCTGGTCATGCCCGTCAGCAAAGCGCTGGAACTGACCGGTTCCGCCCGCTACGACCAGATCGGTGCCATCGACAACAACCTGACCGGCCAGAAAGTCGGCAACAAGGAGAACGCTGCCACCTGGAAGCTGAGCGCCAAGTACACCGCGGCCAGGAACCTCTTGTTCCGCGCCGCAGCCGGCACCGGCTTCCGCGCGGCATCGATGCAGGAAATCGCCGGCCCGCTGGAAGACTGGGGCGTCACTGGCGGCAACTACCAGTGCCCGCTGGCCGGCACCAGCCACCCGCTGGCCTCCTACTGCAACGGCGTGGTACGCCAGCAGTTCGAAGCCTTCCAGGGCGGCAACCCGGACCTGAAGCCGGAGAAATCCAAGCAGTGGAGTATCGGCACCGTGTTCGAGCCGACCAACTCGCTGTCGATGTCGCTTGATCTGTGGAACGTGGAAATACGCGACCAGGTGACCGCCGTATCCGAAGGCCTGATCTTCGACAACCCGGCCAAGTATGCCGAGCTGTTCACCACCAAGCACATCGGCTCGACCGGCAAGGACGTGCTGGCCATCAAGCTGCTGCCGATCAATATCGGCAAGGTGGAAAACCGCGGCCTCGACTATGACTTCACCCACAAGACCAAGCTGTTCGACGGCAAGCTGACCAGCCGCCTGGCCGGCACCTGGCTGATCCGTTCGCGCTACACCACTCCGGGCACCGACGACCAGTGGGAATCGAGCCTGAACCGCTACGGTTCGAACGACAAGGTCAGCTTCCGCCACGTGGTGCGCGCGTCGACCAGTTTCGAGCAGGCGCAATGGACCCATACGCTGAGCGCCAGCTACCGCAACGGCTACACCGACAAGGAACAGTCCGTCGATGACTGCGCCGTGATCGTCGCAGGCCAGCCGGGAGAATGCTATGGCATCACCCTGCAGGTGCCGAGCTACACCACCTTCGACTTGCAGACGGCTTACCGCCCGGTGAAGAACCTGGAAATCACCGGCGGCATCATCAACCTGTTCGACCGCGATCCGCCGTTCACCCTGCGCAACACCGGCTCGCACCAGGTGGGCTACAACCCATCCTACTCGTCGGCACTGGGACGCCAGTTTTATGTAAGCGCCTCCTACAAATTCTAAGCCGCGAGGCCAGGACCAGCCCCGCCTGCCCGGGCGGGGCTTTTTATCGTTTTTGAAATTTTGTGGCAAATCGGGCACACTTCCTTCCCCTTGAAAAGCTGCATTTCGGCAAATTCGAACTCAATATCAATTGTTCAAATTGTCGTCATTCCACCGCTAAATCTCCCAACGCAAGTCAATTTGCGTCTTTTCCATCATTCGCAGCGAGTACCAAAGCTGAAGTTGTCTCGATAACTTGCGACTTGGTTCTCATTGACACACTTCGTCAATGAATGATTTGATAAGCGCGGACGTAAAGCAGAGACCACAAGTTGCACTGTTTGTCGTCAAACAAAAATTAAGGGCTGGCAACGGCCTTAAACAGTTTGTAATTCTTGGGAGTATCAAAGATATGTTGAAGGAAACCATTCTGTCCCGCTCGGTCCGCGTGATCTGCGCGGGTGGCCTGGCGCTTGGCATGCACGCCGCATTCGCACAAGAAGCAGCTGAACAGCCAATCCAACGCGTGGAAATCACCGGTTCCTCGATCAAGCGCATCGCTGCCGAGGCATCGCTGCCGGTTCAGACTTTCAGCCAGAAGGATATCCAGCGCACTGGCGTCACCTCGGTCACCGACTTCATCCAGCAACTGCCTGTGATGCAGGGCTTCACCGCATCGTCCGACTCGGTCGGCGGCGGCGGCGGCGGCCTGACCACCGCATCCATCCACGGTGTTGGCGAATCCTATACCCTGGTCCTGGTCAATGGCCGCCGTATCGCACCTGCGACCTCCGGCACCACCATCGACATCAGCACCATTCCGCTGGCAGCCGTTGAGCGTATCGAAGTGCTGACCGACGGTGCTTCCGCACTGTACGGCGCCGACGCGATCGCCGGCGTGGTCAACTTCATCATGAAGAAGGGCGCAGCTCCCCTGACCATCGACGCTAAATACAGCCGTCCACAACACCCAGGCGGCAAAGACCGCACCGTGTCGATTTCCAAAGGCTTCGGCGACTACGAGAACGATGGCTACAGCCTGTTCATGTCCTACAGCCACCAGGATTCCGACCGCCTGAAGGCATCGCAGCGCGACTTCGCCAAGACCGGCATCATCAACTTCAACGATCCTAAGACTGGCACCCCGCTGCAGTTCTTCAACGGTTCTTCCCGTTCGATTCCTCCGAACGTGACGGTTGGCTACCTGAACGCATCCGGCACCAAGAAGTCGGTCTCGGTCAACCCATACCTCAAGATCAACGGCAAATGCCCTGCCGCCCACGTTGACCTGGGCGATGGCCAGTGCTACTTCGACTACACCAGCTCGGTGGAAATCGCTCCTGAAGTCAAGCGCGATGGCTTCTGGGCTTCCGGCAGCCTGAAACTGGGCAACTCCGGCTGGAAAGCATTCTCCGATATCTCCTACAACAAATCGGACATCTACGCCACCATCGCTCCTTATCCAGCTGAATTCTCGCTGGCCAAGTCGAGCCCGCTGTTCGCCAAATACGTACAGCCATATCTGACCGCTGAGCAGCTGAACGGCATGACTTCGGCCACCGTCAAGTACCGCCTGCAAGATCTGGGCGGCCGCGCTTACGACTATCAGAGCAAGGCTTCCAACATCGTTGCTGGCGTGGAAGGCAATGCCGCAGGCTGGGATATCAATTCCGCCCTGATCTACTCGCGCAACAAGCAACCACAGAACTACCTGGGCGGCTTCCCATTGGCTGACAAGTTCGACGCAGCAATTGCCTCCGGCAAGCTGGATCCGTTCCCATATGCCCTGGGCGAAATGCCATCGGACATGCAGGACGTTCTGCGCTCCACCCAGTACGTCGGCAACTACAACACCACCGACATCAAGGTGTACGGCTGGGATATGCACGGTTCGCGCGAAGCGTTCTCCCTGCCAGCCGGCCCGGCCATGCTGGGCGTTGGCGTCGACATCCGCAAGACCAAGTTCTCGCAGCGCGCCAACCAGGCCGTGGCTCACTCGGAAATCCTGTTCGACGACAACCAGCCTGAATACGCCTTCTCGCGCAAGAGCGGCGGCCTGTTCGGCGAACTGGAAACCCCGATCACCAAGGACTGGTCCGTCACCACCTCGGCACGCTATGACCGCGTGACCAAGCTGAGCGACGACCTCAACGGCGGCAAGGTCGGCGACGACCAGTCGGCCGGCACCTTCAAGGTCAGCACCCGCTGGCAGCCAACCAAGTCCATGGTATTCCGTGGCGCGTACGGCACCGGCTTCAAGGTCGCTTCCATGACCCAGATCGGCCAGCCACTGGCTGACTTCGGCGTGACCGGCGGTACCTACAACTGCCCGCTGAGCGCAGCCAACGGCCTGCAGAACCACCCACTGGCCCAGTACTGCGACACCCGCGGCCAGCTGGAAGTATTCCAGGGCGGCAACAGCGGCCTGAAGCCAGAGAAATCGCGCCAGTGGACCCTGGGTGCCGTGTTCGAGCCAACCTCGAACTTCAGCGCCAAGGTCGACCTGTGGTCGGTTGAAATCCGCGATGCAGTGACCAGCGTCAGCGAAGACCTGATCGCCACCAACCCGAACAAGTACATCGATCTGTACACCGTGAAGCACAAGGCTTCTACCGGACTGGACACCCTGGCTATCAAACTGCTGCCGATCAACATCGGCCGTCAGGAAAACAAGGGCGTGGACTATGACTTCCAGTTCCGCGAGAAGGTTTGGGAAGGCAAGCTGACCGCTCGCCTGGCCGGTACCTACATTTACCACTCGAAGTACACCACTCCAGGTACCGACGATTCCTGGGAATCGAGCCTGAACGTGTACGGTTCGGATAACGCTGTGCAGTTCCGCAACGTGATCGCTACCAGCCTGACCTACGACATCGGTCGCTTCACCCACAACCTGACCGGCAACTTCCGCAACGGTTACAAGGACAAGCACCACGACGTGGAAAACTGCGCTGTCAACACCAACGATGCGAACCAGGATTGCGTGGACGTGCAGCTGGACGTGCCAAGCTACACCACCTTCGACTGGCAGACCACCTTCCGCGCCATCAAGGGCCTGGACCTGACCTTCGGCGTGAAGAACCTGACCGACCGCAACCCACCGCTGTCGCTGCGTAACACCGGTTCCCACCAGCTGGGCTACGACCCACGCTACGCCAGCCCGATCGGCCGTACCTACTACGTTGGCGCAACGTACAAGTACTGATCGCTGAAGTAGCCTGAGTGCAAAAAACCCCACCTGCGCAATGCGCAGGTGGGGTTTTTTTCTTCTTCAGCGTGCAGCCTTCGCAGATCGAGCCTGTCCCTTCGGACAGGCTCAAACCGAAGGTTTATTCGCCTTGCAGGCGGCGCTGGCGCACCGCCGCGGCAAGGTTCTCCAAGACTTGCACGCTGGCATCCCAGTCGATGCAGCCATCGGTGATCGACTGGCCGTAGGTCAATTCCTTGCCCGGCACCAAGTCCTGTCGTCCAGCCACCAGGTGCGATTCCACCATGACGCCGACGATGCGGGTATCGCCGCCCGCCACTTGCTGCGCGATGTCGGCACAGACCGGTACCTGGTTTTCCGGCTTTTTCGAAGAGTTGGCGTGCGAAGCATCAATCATCAGGCGCGCTGCCAGGCCGTAGCCGGAAATCGCCTTGCACGCGTCTTCCACGCTGGCCGCATCATAGTTCGGGGTCTTGCCGCCGCGCAGAATGATGTGGCAATCCTCATTGCCATTGGTCGACACGATCGCCGAGTGGCCACCCTTGGTCACGGACAGGAAGTGGTGCGGCTGCGATGCGGCCTTGATCGCTTCCACGGCGATCTTGGTGTTGCCGTCCGTGCCGTTCTTGAAGCCCACCGGACAGGACAGGCCCGAAGCCAGTTCGCGGTGCACCTGTGATTCGGTGGTGCGGGCGCCGATCGCGCCCCAGGAGATCAGGTCTGCGATGTACTGCGGGCTGATCACGTCCAGGAATTCGGTGCCGGCCGGCAGGCCCATCTCGTTGATGTCGCGCAGCAGTTCGCGCGCCATGCGCAGGCCATCGTTGATGCGGAAGCTGTTGTCCATGTAGGGGTCATTGATCATGCCCTTCCAGCCCACCGTGGTGCGCGGCTTTTCGAAGTACACGCGCATGACGATTTCCAGGTCGCCCTTGAGGCGCTCGCGCACCGGCGCCAAGCGCCGCGCATACTCCAGCGCGGCTTTCGGGTCGTGGATCGAACATGGACCGATCACCACCATCAGGCGGTCGTCCTGCCCGTGCAGGATGCGATGCAGCGCGACGCGCGCCTGGGATGCCGTGTTGGATGCCGCTTCCGTGCAGGGAAATTCGCGAATCAGGTGCGACGGTGGCGTCAGCTCCTTCATTTCACGAATACGCAGGTCGTCGGTACGTTGCATGATGGTTTCTCCTGAGACTTAAATAAAATCGGTAAAAAAAAACCGCCATTACTGGCGGTTTGTCTTGGTATCTGCTGGGATCTCGCTTTGCTGCTACGTGAACCGGCCGCTACTCCACCGCCTTTGGGTTGGAATTGCTAAAGTAAAAAAAGCCGGCAAAAAAGTGCAGATGCATGACGAGAGTTCCCTGGATTTCGATCCACTATAACAACAGTTAAGGGCTATTGCAAGCGAGGCTTTCGATTGCTTGTCAATTGAAAGTAGATGCGCGGGCGCAACATTACATGTTTCTGACCGGACGTTTCCGACGGATGTTATCAGATATCAAATAGAATTTGATCAACCTTTGCAAGCGCTTAAGCCCGGCACTTCCATCGGCCCTGAAACACTTCTATTTGAGGAGAAGTACGTTGGCTACAATCAAGGTTAAATCTCTGATCTACTCCCTGTTGTCAGCATTCGGCGCACTGGCGGTCTTGCCGGCCATGGCGCAGCAACAGGCTCCCGAAGAAAAAATGATCCGTGTCGAAGTGACCGGTTCCTCCATCAAGCGCCTGGTATCGGAAACGTCCCAGCCGCTTTCCGTGTTCAAGGCTGAGGAATTCACCAAGCAAGGCTTGACCACCGCCCAGGAAGTGCTGGACCGCATCCCCTCCAACCAGACCAGCATGGGCGCCGGCAACGTGGTGGGCGGCAATGCCAGCGGGCTGCCGACCGGCGGCCAGGCCGTGGCCGACCTGCGCGGCCTCGGCGGGGACAAGACCCTGGTGCTGCTGAATGGCCGCCGCATTGCCAACCACCCGTATGATGGCGCCAGCGTCGACCTGAACGTGATCCCGGTGGCGGCCCTGGAGCGGGTCGAAGTGCTGCGCGACGGTGCTTCAGCCATCTACGGGACCGATGCCATCGGTGGCGTGATTAACTTCATCACCAAGCGGTCCGTAACGGGCACCACCGTCACGGCCGAGACCATGCTGCCGCGCGAATCGGGTGGCAAGGAACGCCGCGCCAATATCGTCAGCGGCGCCGGCAACCTCGACCAGGACGGCTGGAACCTGATGGGCGTGCTGGACTGGCAGAAGCAGGATGTGCTGACCTCGCAGCAGCGCGACTTCTCGAAGACTGCCGTGATCCCCGAGCGCGGGATGACCGTATCGGACGGCACCTCCGGTACGACCTTCCCCGGCAATTACTTCGATCCAGTCACCGAAGCAACAGGTAACCCGGGCTTTGCCAGCGGCTGCCTGCCGCCGTTCTCGCTGCCGCGCGCTTCAGACGGCACCTGCCGCCAGGACTATACGCGTCAGATCGACGACCTGCCCGAACAGGACCGCCTGGTGTTCTTCGGCAAGGCAGCGTTCAAGCTGAACGCCGATACCACGGCCAGCCTGGAATACCTGCACTCGCGTAATAAGGTCGTCTCGCGCACCGCGCCGCCGCCGCAAACCGGCCTCTCCCTGCCCATCACCAGCCCCTACTACCCAGGCAACTCGGGCGGCGTACCGGCCCAGCCCAACCTGTCAGGCGAGCCGCTGTCAGTCAACTGGCGTCCGACGGAAGCCGGCCAGCGCCGCATCAACTCCAAGGGTGAAGGCGACCGCCTGGTGGCCGCGCTGGAAGGCATCGCCGCAGGCTGGGACTACAAGGCTGGCCTGAACCACTCGGTCAGCAAGTCCGAGGAAGTCTTCACTGGAGGCTATGTGCAGGACGCAGGCTTCGCCGCCGGCGTACAGAACGGCATCCTGAATCCTTTCGGCCTGCAAAACGAAGCCGGCCGCGCCTACCTCGAGAGCGTGGCGCTGCGCGGCAAGGTACAGGACGCCAAGAACAAGTCCACCACCTTTGACATCAAGGGCTCGCGCGACGTAATGCAGCTGGCCGGCGGCGCCATGGCCGTGGCGCTGGGCGCCGAGTATCGCAAGGAAGACGCCGACTTCAACGTCAACCGCGACATCGCCGGCCAGGCCTCCAGTTCCGGCCTGTCCGGTTCGCAGTCCAAGACCGGTTCGCGTAACGTGAAAGCGGTGTACAGCGAATTGAGCGTGCCGCTGGTCAAGGACCTCGACATCCAGGCAGCCGTGCGCTACGACCATTACAGCGACGCCGGCAGCACCACCAACCCGAAACTGGGGGTGCGCTATCAGCCAACCCAGCAACTGCTGCTGCGCGCGTCGGCCAGCACCGGCTTCCGCGCCCCGACCCTGTTCGAGAAGAACGCGCCGCAGTCGAAGAACGACACCAGCAATTCCTACGACGACCCAATCCTGTGCCCAGGCGGCGTACCGCAGCCTGGCGCCAATCCGCTGCGCGATTGCGACCTGCAGCAGTTCAAGCTGCAAGGCGGCAATGCTGCGCTGACGCCGGAAAAATCCAAGACCTTCTCCTTCGGCGCCGTGTTCGAGCCGGTACGCAATACCACCATCGCGCTGGACTACTGGAATATCCGCCTGAAGGACAAGATCGGCGCACTGCCGGAGCAAGCGATCTACGGCAACTACGCCAAATACAAGGACCGCTTCCTGCGCAACCCGGACGGCTCGCCTTTCGCCATCCTGGACCTGAACGAAAACCTGGGCCGCGTGAAGACCGACGGTATCGACCTGAGCGCAACCATCAGCTCGGGCCACACCGCATACGGCAACTTCAGCTTCACCCTGGACGGTACCTGGGTCCACAGCTACAAGTACCAGAACGAGCGCGATGGCGTGTACGTCCAGAACGTCGGCACCTACGGCGACAACGGCCCGATCATGCGCTGGCGCCACAATGCCTCGCTGACCTGGCGCGAAGGCCCATGGAGCGCGACGCTGTCGCAGAACTTCAAGTCCGGTTATGTAGACCAGAACTTCGTGGCGCCGGAATTCTTCAACAAGGTCGATTCCTACCAGCTGTGGAACCTGTCTGCGACCTACACCGGCTGGAAGGGCGTAACCCTGACTGGCGGCGTGAAGAACCTGCTGGACAAGGACCCGCCGTTCACCAACCAGGGCACCGTGTTCCAGAAGGGGTATGACCCGCGCTACTCCGACCCGATCGGCCGCGCCATCTACCTGCGCGCCAGCTACACCTTCTGACTCGTGCGTAATAATACGTAAGCTAAAGAGAAATACAGTATCTAAAACTAAACCCCAATTGTTGGCATCCAACAATTGGGGTTCTTTAATTGGTCGGCTTGTTTAGCTTTCTGCCGGTAATTCTGTTGTTTTTACGCGAACCGGTTGTTACACAATCGCCGCTCGGAAAGAAACCCGAAAGATTAAGTGAAACCACCGAAAAAGTCGTATACACAGGTAATTTCCTCGATTTCACTACAGTTCGCGACATTTGGCCAGTTTTGCGCAATTGCTACTTCTCAATTGAAAGTTATTTTCGGCAAAGATTTTTTGTAACGCCCTATTCCCTTGCCAATTGAAAAATATTATAAAAGATAGATCTCTTGCAAAAGAGTTATCCCCACCTTTTGGAGAATGTTCAATGCAACAAAAGAAACTGGTTGTGAATCTGCGCCGCTGCCTGCCTTACCTGGCTGCGCCGCTGCTGCTGTCTTCTGTGGCCGCCCAAGCCCAGCAGGCCACCGCGCCAATCCAGCGCGTTGAAATCACCGGCTCGCACATCCGCCGTGCCGAAGCCGAGTCCTCGAACCCGATCCAGGTGCTGTCGCGTGCGGACATTGAAAAGTCCGGCAAGACCACCGTCGCCGAACTGCTGCAAACGCTGGCAGTCGACAACCAGGGTTCGGTCCCGACTTCCTTCGGTAACGGCTTCGCTTCCGGTGCATCGGGCATCTCTCTGCGCGGCCTGGGGGCAGCTTCCACCCTGGTACTGCTGAACGGCCGCCGCATGGCACCGTACGGCCTGGCTGACGACGGCCAGAAAGTGTTCTCCGACCTGAACGTGATCCCTGCCGAGGCAGTCGAGCGCGTTGAAGTGCTGAAAGGCGGCGCCTCCGCCCTGTACGGTTCGGACGCGATTGCCGGCGTGGTCAACATCATCCTGCGCAAGGAAATCAAAGGCACCACCGTGCGCGCCAGCCAAGGCCTGTCGCAAGAACGCGACGGCGGCGATACCCGCCTGGCCCTGACCACCGGCTTCGGTGACCTGGACAGCGACCGCTACAACGTGCTGTTCAACGCTGAGTTCGGTCTCAAGCGCGAAGTATGGAACCGCGACCGCGGCGACCGCGGCGCCATCGGCAAGAGCGACCTGCGCGACTTCGGCTTCAGCGCCCAGGAATCGCTGGGCGGGACCGGCGCCATCGTCGACAACAACCTGGCCGGCAGTTCCATCGTCGGTAACGTTCGCAATCCAACGACTCTGGACTACTACAGCCGCAGCAACCTGGCTGGCGTGGGCTTCACCCGCACCTTCCCAGGCGCAGACTGCAGCAAGCTGACCAGCCATCCGCAAGGCGACCCATTGGGCGGCTGCCTGACCGACGCCGCGCAGGAATACGGCCAGATCCAGCCACGCCAGAAGACTGCCAACCTGTTCACCCGTGCCACCGTCAACCTGAGCCAGGATTGGCAAGCCTACTTCGAAGGCAATGCCTACCGCAGCGAATCGATTGCCAGCGGCACGCCATCCGGCATTTCCGGCAGCGTTGGCTATCCTGGCGGTCCGGTCAGCAATGCGGCCGTGGCCCTGGGTGCAGCCCACCCTGACAACCCTTACTTCGGCACCGCCGCCCGCCTGCGCTATCTGGCTGCGGACGTTGGCCCACGTGTAAGCAACGTCGACTCCAACTTCTATCGCGCCCTGATCGGCGTGAAGGGTACTGCTGCCGGCTGGGATATCGACACCGCGTACCTGTACTCGGCAACCAAGGTCAGCAACGAGCGTAGCGGCTACCTGCAGCGCGATGTTACCTTCGCCCTGCTGAATCCGACCGCAGCCAACGTCGCCGCGGCCATGGGCAACGCGCGCTACGCAGCCCTGCCTGCCGGCAGCTTCTGGCGCATCGGCGAGAACGCCGGCCTGAACTCGCGCGAACTGTACGCCGCTCTGTCGCCGAACATTTCCAACGATGCAGCAACCAGCATTTCGCAAATCGACTTCAAGGCTTCGCGTGAAATCGCCAAGTGGGAAGCCGGTTCGGTTGGCCTGGCATTCGGCGCAGAATACCGCCGCGCCGAGACCCGCCTGGCCCCAACCGAAGGCACCGACAAGGGCAACATCATCGGTCTGGGTTACTCGGCCTATGACGGCAAGCGTAACGAAAGTGCGGTATACGCTGAAATGGCGATCCCGCTGCATAAGACCCTGGAAGCGCAAACCGCAATTCGTTGGGACCATTTCTCTGACGTCGGCAATTCTTACACACCGAAGCTGGGTCTGAAATGGAATCCGACCGGCAACTTCGCACTGCGCGCCAACGCGGAGCGTGGTTTCCGTGCCCCAAGCGCAGCGGAAAACGGCAAAGGCGGCCTGGCGGCGTTCTCCACCGCAACCGACCCGGTACGTTGCGCCCTGGGCGTAGCATCGGCCTGTAACCCTGCATCGGTCGCTATCATTACCAGCCCGAACCCAGCCCTGTCGCCGGAACGCTCGAAGAGCTACTCGGTGGGCATCTTGTGGGATCCAATGCCGCGTACCAGCCTCGCTCTCGACCTCTGGCAGATCAAGCGTACCAACGAGATCAACCAGGAGCAGACCGATGCCGCAATCGCTGCTGGCCACGTAGCACGTGACCCTTCGACCGCCACCAACATTCCTGGCGATCCAGGGGCTATCACCGCCGTGCTGGCCAATTACGTGAACTCGGCTTCGACCATCGTACGCGGTGTCGACCTGGATGCACGCAAGAGCTTCGCGCTGGGCGACGGCAATGGCACCCTGACCATCGACGCCAAGTGGACCCACTTGATCAAGATGGAGCGTGAAGAGAAGGATGGCAGCAAGCGTGACTTCGCTGGTACCCACGGTAACTGCGACGCCACCAACTGCATGGGTACGCCAGACAACCGCGTGAACCTGGGCGTTACCTGGGAACGTGATGCTCTGCGCATGTCGCTGAACATGACCTACCGCGACAAGCTGGACAACATCAACTTCAAGGATGACCCTGATGGTTGCGCGTCCCACTTCGCTAACGGTGAGCCAGCTCCAGCAGGTTGCAAGATCTCGTCCTTCACCACGTTCGACCTGGTGGGCCGTTATCGCCTGAGCGACCGCGCTGAGCTGTTCGGTTCGATCAACAACCTGTTCGACAAGAAAGCTCCGCTGGACCCGCTGACCTACGGCGCCCAAAGCTACAACCCGCTGGACTACAGCGGCGCCTTGGGCCGTTACTTCAACATCGGCATGCGCTACAAGTTCTAAGCAGGCGGGGCACCTCGCCCCGACAGCCGCGCCCTTCGGGGCGCGGTTTTTTTTTGATCACTCGCCTTTGATCAGGCTCGCTACCTTGGTGGTGATGATATCCACCGCCGGCCCGTTGGCCCCGTGCGGAAGGATCACATGCGCGTGGCGCTTGGTCGGCTCGATGAACTGCTTGTACATCGGCCGTACGGTTTCCATGTACTGGTTGATCACGCTCTCCGTGCTGCGGCCGCGCTCCGCGATATCGCGCTGCAGGCGGCGGATAAAGCGTACGTCAGCTGCGGTGTCGACGAAGATCTTCAGCGACATCTGCTTGCGCAGGTCGGCATCATACAGCGCGAACAGGCCCTCGACGACGATCACCGGCGCCGGCTTGACCGTGATGGTCTGCGTGGTGCGGTTGTCGATGGAGAAGTCATACACCGGCATCTCGATCGACTGGCCCTCACGCAGCTTTTGCAGGTGTTCGATCATCAGGGCCCAGTCAAAGGCTTCCGGATGGTCGTAATTGACCTTGCGCCGGTCTTCGGGCGACATGTGGGTCTGGTCCAGGTAGTAGTCGTCCTGCAGGACAACCGACACCACTTCCGAGCCAAAGGATTTCAGCACTTCACGCGTGACCGTCGACTTGCCGCTGCCGCTGCCGCCTGCGACGCCAATCACGAAGGGTTTGTTGCGCGAATTGTTCATGTGATTTCCGTCCCAGGCAAAAAAAACCGGGTATTTTACCCGGTCTTTGCGCTGCACCCGTTTTAGGCGGTTCCGCCGACTGTCACGCCATCCAGGCGCAGGGTCGGCTGGCCGACGCCGACCGGCACGCTCTGCCCCTCCTTGCCGCACACGCCGACACCCGGGTCGAGCTTCATGTCGTTGCCGATCATGGTGATGCGGTTCATCACGTCCGGGCCATTGCCGATCAGGGTGGCGCCCTTGACCGGATAGGTCACCTTGCCATCTTCGATCATGTAGGCCTCGGAAGCCGAGAACACGAACTTGCCGTTGGTGATGTCGACCTGGCCGCCGCCGAAGTTGACCGCGTAGATGCCGTTCTTCACCGAAGCCAAGATCTCTTCCGGTTCCTTGTCGCCGCCCAGCATATAGGTGTTGGTCATACGCGGCATCGGCAGGTGCGCAAACGACTCGCGGCGCGCATTGCCGGTCACGTTCATCTTCATCAGGCGCGCATTCATGGTGTCCTGGATATAGCCCTTCAGCACGCCGTCTTCGATCAGGGTGGTGCACTGGGTCGGGTTGCCCTCGTCGTCGATGTTCAGCGAACCGCGGCGGTTGGCCAGCGTGCCGTCATCGACCACGGTGACGCCCTTGGCTGCCACGCGCTCGCCGATGCGGCCGGAGAAGGTGGAAGAACCCTTGCGGTTGAAATCGCCCTCCAGGCCATGGCCGATCGCTTCGTGCAGCAGGATGCCCGGCCAGCCCGGGCCCAGCACCACGGTCATCGGGCCGGCCGGCGCCGGGCGCGAATCAAGGTTCACCAGGGCCGATTTCACTGCATCGGTGGCATACTGGTCCAGCAGCGCATCGGTGAAATAGCCGTATTCATAGCGCCCGCCACCGCCGGAAGAGCCGACTTCGCGGCGGCCGTTCTGCTCCACGATCACGGTCACCGACACGCGCACCAGCGGGCGGATGTCGGCCGCCAGCACGCCATCGCTGCGCACCACCAGCACCACGTCGTATTCGCCAGCCAGGCCAGCCATCACCTGCACCACGCGCGGATCCTTGGCGCGCGCCATCTTCTCCACGCGCTCGAGCAGCTTGACCTTGGACGCCGCATCGAGCGACACCAGCGGGTCATGCGGCATGTACAGCGAACGGCCGCCGACCGGCGTCATCTTGCCGGCCACCTTGATCTTGCCGGCGCCTGCGCGGGCAATGGTGCGCGTTGCCGCGGCAGCGTCCAGCAGCGCCGCTTCGGAGATCTCATCGGAATAGGAGAAGGCGGTCTTGTCGCCCGACACGGCGCGCACGCCGACGCCCTGATCGATCGAGAACGAACCGGTCTTGACGATGCCTTCTTCCAGGCTCCAGCCCTCGTTCTTGGTGAACTGGAAGTACAGGTCGGCGTAGTCGACCTTATGGGTGAACATGCTGCCGAGTGCTTTCAGCAGCTTGCTTTCATCCAGGCCAAACGGCGTCAGCAAGATATCTTTCGCTGCGGCCATGGCGGACAGGTTAGGGTCGAATGGTTTCATATGAGAAGAATTCTTTTAAATGTGCTCTTAGCCGAATTTTAGAGGATTCGGTGCTTCAGCGCTGGCAAGCTCTCGCGCACCCCATGGGCGAAGGCCGGGTCCAGTTCCCCGGTCACGACGCCCTCGCCTTCCGCCAGCACAGCCTTGACCTCGCCCCACGGGTCAATCAGCATCGAATGGCCCCAGGTACGGCGGCCGTTAACGTGCGTCCCGCCCTGCGCGGCAGCCAGCACATAGCACTGGTTTTCGATGGCGCGGGCGCGCAACAGGATTTCCCAGTGCGCCTTGCCGGTGGTGTAGGTAAAGGCTGCCGGCACCACGATCAGGTCGAGCGGGCCCATGGCACGGTACAACTCGGGGAAACGCAAGTCGTAGCAGACCGACATGCCGACCTTGCCCACGGCCGTCTCGACCGTGCCGACAGCCTTGCCCGGCACGATGGTGCGCGCCTCGTCATACGACTCGCTTCCCTTGGTGAAGCCGAACAGGTGGATCTTGTCGTAACGGCCAACATGCTTGCCCTGCGGATCGTAGACCAGCGTGGTATTGATGACACGCTCAGGATCGTCGGAAGCCAGCGGCAGCGTGCCGCCCAGCAGCCAGATGCCATGTTCGCGCGCCATGGCCGACATAAAGTCCTGGATCGGGCCCTTGCCCAGCGCTTCCGCCCTGGCGACCTTGTCGCTGTCGCTCATGCCCATGATGGCCCAGTATTCCGGCAACAGCACCAGCTTGGCGCCCTGCGCGGCAGCTTCGCCGATCAGGCGGGTGGCGGTAGCGATATTCTGTTCCACGACGGGGGTGGATACCATCTGGATCGCTGAGACTTTGGTCATGGCGTCGGCTCCTTCGGATTTTCGATCTTGGTAATGACGGGGGCCTTCCACGGCCCGGTCACCTGCATCTGGTAAGTCAGCGCCTTCATTACCGGCGCGCTGAGGAACAGCTGCGCCAGGTAGCTGCCGAGGCCAATCACCGGGTTCACGGCCAGCGCATACACCAGCGGCGCCGTGCCCAGGTTGACCTGCGGGATCACCACCACGCGCAGGTTGGTCGATTCGTTGGCGATATCGGCCGAGCCGTCCATCAGCACCGTGGCCTGGACGCCGTGCATCTTCAGGTTATCGGTCTTGACGATGCCGTGGTTGATGGTGGCGTTGGCGGTGATGCCGTCGAACTGCAAGCCTTCCGAAAACACGTCGTTGAAATCGAGCTTGAGCAGGCGCGGCAAGGCTTGCAAGCTCAACACCCCGAGCAGCTTGGCGGCGCCCGGATCCTGCTTCAGGAACTGCCCTTTCTCCACGTTCAGCGCCAGCGTGCCCGACAGGCTGGGCAGGTCCATATGGTAGGGCAAGCCCTTCCAGGCGATATCGCCGCTCAGCTTGCCCTTGCCGTTGCGCAGCGTGTCCTTGAAGCCGAAGCGCTCCAGCAGCTTGCCGGCGTCATGGATATCCATATTGAAGTTGAGCGAGGTGTTGTGCTGGCCATCCTTGCTTTGCCAGCGGCCGGTGCCGCTCAATTCGCCGTCGGCATTGACCAGCGACAGCTTGCTGATGCGCCATTCGCGTGCTGACGTGATCAGCGCGTTGTAGGCATGCAGTTCGAGCTGGCCCAGCGGCCGGTTGAACCATTCCAGGCGCTGCACCTCGATATCCAGCGCCGGGATGGTCGGTGCATTGGTCGAACTTTCCAGCAGATCCTTGACTTCCGCCGCCTGCGATTCGGGGACGGTCAGCGACGACAGGCGTGCCGTGACCTTGCCCACGCCCTTGCCGGTCGGCGATTCGTTCCAGGTGATGTAGCCGACCGCCTGCTGCGAATCGATGCTGGCCTGCCACACGCCCTTGCTATGGGTGACGCCAGCCACCACGTTATCGAGCTTGCGCTCGCCGACTATCAGCTCGGCAGCACGCGCGGCCATGATTTCCGGCACCACGTACTGCGAGATATCGGCCCCTTCGGCCGCGTCGTGGGCGGCCGCTCCACCGGCCGGCTCATGCTCGTCCTTGCCGGCGATTTCGGCCGCCAGGTCGATCCAGTCATCCACGTTCAGCGACTTCAGGCTGGCATTGATCATCATGCCGCTGTCCGGTTCCGGCGCCGGCAGGTTGACGCCGATGCCGCCGTTGACCAGCTTCCACGGGCCTTTGTTGACGCGCTGGCGATGGTAGCGCGCAGCGTAGCCGCTGCCCAGCGTCACGCGGATATCGTCGCGCGCGACGCCCTGCTCGTTGGCGCTGCCGCCGTTGAGCTGGAAATGCAGCGGCATGCTGTCGCCCGCTGCTTTCTTCAGCGGCGCCGGGAAATCCAGGCTCGCTCCCTGCATGTTTGAATCGATCGCCACTTCGTACTTGTGATCCCGAGCCGTGACCAGCCCGCTGAACCTGGTGCCGCCGCCAAGGTGGTTGGCAAGGCGCTGCACCGCGGCGCTCGGGTATTGCTTGCGCAACCCGTCCACCGTCGCCGTGCCGCCCAGGCGCACCTGGATGCTGCCATCCTTCTGGCTGCCGCCGCTCACCGACAGCGCCCCGCCCAGCAAGGTGCCGGCCAGGTTGTTCAGGTTGACGCCCTTTTCATTGAACTCGATCTTGCCGGTAGCGCCGGCCACGGTTGGCATGTCATGCCACAGCACCACGTCGTTGCCCTGCAGTTGCAGGCCGCCCTGCACCCGGGCGTCGATGATGTGCGACAGCGGCAAGTGCAGGCTGAGTGCCAGCCTGGCATTGCCGCTCGCAGTGGTTTCCTCGGTGAAGTGGCCGATCCACTCCAGCACCGGGCTGGCCGTGACGTACTTGAGGAAGTCCTGCATCGCGCCGGCAGCCGTGCCGTCGATGTCGAGCATGCTGTCGTGGCTGCTCAGGTCGGGAATCACCGCCTTCACATTGGAGAGCGCGACGCCCAGGGTGCGTGCGGTGTCGGCCTTGATCTCCATGCGGGCGCGGTCGAACACGATGCTGCCGTGGATCTTTTCCGCCAGCGGCCAGACCGGGGTCTTGCCATCCTTGGCAAAATAGCCCGGTTCATAGTTGAGGCGCCCGTCCACGATGCGGCCCGCCACGCGGAATTCGCCCTTGGCCTTGTCCGGCGAGCCCTCCTTGAACGGGAAGTGCGACAAGTCGCCGCGCAGGCGCAGCGAAGTCTCCTGCAACACGCCGTCTTCCAGCGCGCCCACCAGCCACTGGCGGGTGTGTTCCGGCGTCTGCTTCGGCAGGTAGCGGCCAATGCGGTTGATGGCGAAGTTGTCGATGCTGCCGGTGAAGTCGGACACGCCGGGGCCTTTGGCGCCCTGCCCACGCGGCACGCTATGGCTACCGGCCAGCCTGAGGTGCATGCCCTCCTGTACCAGCTCCAGCTGCTCCAGCTTGACCGCCAGCTGCCTGGCATCGGCCAGCGACCAGCTACCGTTCAGCTTGAACTGCTCGAATTCCATAGGCTCGTCATCGAACCAGGCCGGCATCGCCAGCGTGAAGCCGGGCGCATCGAAGGCCACGCTGCCGCCCTGCTCGCCGGCTTCGACATGGCCGCTCAGTTTCGCGAAGCCGGGAAGGTTGGGCAGCGCCGGCATCGGCAGGGCCTTGGCCGAACGCGGCACGGCGGGACGCGCAGCCAGCGCCTCCATGCCCAGGGCGTCCAGGTCCGCCTTCAGCTTGTAGTCCCTGGCTGCCGACAATGGGCCGCGCCATTCAGCCACCAGGTTGCGCACGCGGCCGCGCGGCGCAGCTTCCGCCAGCAGGTCGCGCTGCACTTGCGGCAGCGGCAGGCGGGTGGCCAGTTCGGACAGGATTTCCAGGTCCAGCGCGGCAGCCTTGACTTCGGTCCAGGACGGCTGCTGGGCAGCCGTCACGTGGCGTGCCGACGCGGTGGTCGGCGCCAGCTCGACGCCGTCGCGCGTGCGCAGCGTCACGTCTTTCAATTCCAGCGAGCGCGTGATGGCAGCTGGCGTGCCGGCCGTGGCCACCAGGGTGGCGGCATGTTCCTCGCTGGCGGTCACGCGCCCGCGCAGGGCCGCAACGTCCAGTTGCGGCAAATCCTTGCCCAGGGTGGCCACCACATTGTCCAGCGCGACGTCGGCCGTGATGGCCGCCGGGCGCGCATTATCGATGCTCAGCCAGGCGCGCACGCCGCCGCTGGCGGACTGCACGTCAAGCTTGCCGGGCAGGTAAGGCTTCCAGCCCGCCAGGTCGGCATGGCGCAGTTCAGCATACACCTCGCCCTTCCAGTGCTTGACGTCTGAAATACGGGAAAACGGCTGGTGGCTGAAATCGGCGCGCACATCGAGTGGCGCCGCCATCGCGGCCGGCGGCGTGGCCTTGAAGGCAAACTGGTGGCGGCGCCACTTGTTCAGCATCAGGGCCGTCACATTCTCGAGCTGCAGCGGCGCGCTGCCGCGCTGCAGGTCGGTCCAGACGATGCGGCCGTCGCGCACCACCACCTCGCGTTGCGACAGCAGCCAGTCGGCGCTCTTGCCATCGCCCTTCTTTTCCAGGTCGATATAGATGCCGGCGGCGTACAGCTTGCCATCGGCCTCGCGCCGCACGTCGACTTCGGGACGGTGGAATTCCAGCGATTCAAAACGCAGGCCGCCGGCCGGTACGCTCCACCACGACAGCGTGGCCGAAACGCTGGGCAGGTGCAGCGCCTGCTGGCCGCGCGCGTCGCGCATGACCACGTCGCCCAGGATCAGTTGCGGGCGCAGTCCCTTCCAGGAAGCGTAGATGCGGTCGATCGCCACTGGCTTGCCGACCGCCTGGCTGGCCAGGCGTTCGATGTCGGGCTTGTAATGGTCGATATTCGGCAACACCACCCAGCGCAGGGCCAGGAACACGATGGTAAAGGCGAAATACAGCAGCAGCGCCAGCTTGATGGTGAAGCCGAGGACGTGATGGGTAGCCAGGTTCCAGAAGCGATAGGCGGCCTGCAGGCGATGCCAGCGCTCCTTGAGCGGGGCCTCGACTGCTTCGATCTGCTCTACCAGGTTGTCCTTCAATACGCTCAAGCCAGGCCCTTATCAATACAGCATTTTACCGCACCGCCCCGTTAAACTATGTTCCAATAGGCACGGTTTCGCAGGCTTTTTACACTCTCTAACATCTGTCAATGAGCACCTCCGCACTCGTTTCCGCATCCCGCTATTACCAGCGCTGGCTGGCCGCCGATGCCTCCCGCCAGGCCAAAATAGATGCCCTATCGCAATTATCGCTTGCCACGCTGAACTTTGCCGAGGTTTTGGCAAACGAGCAGGGCGACCTGCCGCTGGCACGCGGCATGCGCCGCCTGCGCAACCTGGTGCTGGCCACCCTGATCCGGCGCGACCTGGAGGGCAAGGCGGACCTGGACGAAGTGGTCACCACCATGACCAGGCTGGCCGACTTCGTGATCGAGCGCCACCTGGCCGAGCTGGACGCGGCCATGCGGGCCGCCCACGGCGTGCCGATGGGCGCCGAATCGGGCGCAGAGCAGCACTTGATGGTGCTGTCGATGGGCAAAGGCGGCGGCGGCGAACTGAACGTGTCGTCCGACATCGACCTGATCTTCGTCTATCCGGAAGACGGCGAAACTGCGGCCGGTGCCGGCCAGCGCCAGCTCTCCAACCATGAGTACTTCGTCCGCCTCGGCAAGCAGCTGATTGCCGCCATCGCGGAAATCACGGAAGACGGCTTCACTTTCCGGGTCGACATGGCGCTGCGTCCGAACGGCGCTTCCGGCCCGCTGGCGGCCAGCCTGGGCATGGTGGAAAACTACCTGATCGTGCAAGGCCGCGAGTGGGAACGCTATGCCTGGGTCAAGGCGCGCGCCGTCACCGGCCGCGCGCAAGACATCGCAGCCCTGGACGCCATCGTGCGCCCGTTCTGCTTCCGCCGCTACCTCGATTTCGGCGTGATCGACGCCATCCGCTCCATGCACGCCCAGATCCGTGCCGAGGTGGCGCGCCAGGAAAGGCTGCACCCGGAACGCAGCCACAACGTCAAGCTGGGCCGCGGCGGCATCCGCGAAATCGAATTCCTGGCCCAGGTCTTCCAGTTGATCCGCGGCGGGCGCGATCCCGAGCTGCGCGGCCGCTCCACGCGCGGCACCTTGCGCCAGTTGCCGGAAAAAGGCTTGCTGGGCGCCGACGTGGTCGCGCGCCTGATGGACGCCTACACCTTCCTGCGCAATCTCGAGCACCGCCTCCAATACCTCGACGACGCCCAGACCCACACCTTGCCGCCGAACGAAGCCGACCGCCTGGCCGTGGCGCAGATGATGGGCTTGCCTGACGTCGCCACCCTGCTGGCGGAAATGGATTCACGCCGACAGTACGTCGCCGAGCAATTTGATGCCATCTTCGCCGATAAAAGCAGCAACGGCAGCGAAGATGTCGATCCCGCCACCAGCAATGAATGCGCCGATCCCGATAACCGCGAAGCCATCGAAGCGCGCTTTGCCAGCCTCGGCTACGAAGACCCGGCCGCCGCAGCCCAGCGCCTGATCGCCACCTGGCAAGCACCGAAGCTGGCCACCCTGCCTGATGCCAGCCGCCAGCGCCTGGTGGCCCTGGTCAACGCCGCCCTGCCCCAGATCGCCCGCGCCGCCGAGCGCAACAGCGCAGGCAACCAGCTCGGCACGCTGGGGCGCCTGCTCGACTTCCTGGAAGCGATTTCGCGCCGCTCCTCCTACCTGTCGCTGCTGACCGAATACCCACACACGCTGGAGCGCGTCATCACCATGATGCACGCCAGCGGCTGGGCCGCCAAATTCCTGACCCAGCACCCGATCCTGCTCGACGAGCTGCTGGACGACCGCATCCTCAGCGCCACCTTCGACCCGCTTGCCGTGGCAGCCGAGCTGGAGCGCCAACTGGCCACCGCCCCCGGTGACACCGAGCGCCAGCTCGACATCCTGCGCGAAGTGCACCACGCCCAGTTGTTCCACCTGCTGGCGCAAGACCTGGCCGGCTCGCTGACGGTGGAAAAACTGGCCGACCATTTGTCCGCCCTGGCCGACGTCATCGTCGCCGCTGTGGTGAAGGCCGCCTGGCAAACCGTCGCCAAGCGCCATGTGGAAGTGCCCAAGTTCGCAGTGATCGCGTATGGCAAGCTGGGCGGCAAGGAACTCGGCTATGTCTCCGACCTCGACGTGATCTTCCTGTTCGACGATGAAGACCAGGACGCGCCCGGCCTGTACGCCAAGCTGGCGCAACGCTTCATCACCTGGATGACCTCGCACACCCCGGCCGGCATCCTGTTCGACATCGACACCGCCCTGCGCCCGGACGGCGCCAGTGGCATGCTGGTATCGAGCGTCGGCTCGTTTGAAAAATACCAGCAGACTTCGGCCTGGCTGTGGGAGCACCAGGCCCTGACGCGCGCCCGCTTCTGTGCCGGCGACGCCGCCATCGGCCAGCGCTTCGAACAGATCCGCTGCCAGGTGCTGCGCAAGGAACGCCCCGACGCTGCCGCCCTGAAACAGGAAGTGCTGGCCATGCGCCAGCGCATGCGCGACGCCCGCCCCAACCGCAGCGAACTGTTCGACCTCAAGCAGGACGCGGGCGGCATGATCGACATCGAGTTCATCGTGCAATACCTGGTGCTGCAGCACGCTGCGCAATACAGCGAGCTGACCGGCAACATCGGCAATATCGCCCTGCTGCACCTGGCCGGCAAGCTGCGCCTGGTGGACGCCGCGCTGGCGGGCGCGGTGGCCGACGCCTACCGCGACATGCGCAAGTGGCAGCACCAGTTGCGCCTGCAAGGCCAGGACCAGTCGCGCGTCCCGATGGAAAAAGCCGCCGGCCACGCCGCTAACGTCCGCCTCCTCTGGAACAGCATCTTCTGAAATAAAAGTCGGGGTCAGATACCGTCTTGGACGGCAAGCCTTTTTTCCATGTATTTCGGGTCAAAGGGCTTGCCTGACTTAACTACCCCGTAAATCAAGTGCACTAACTTGCGCATAATTGCGCCGGCGACGGCCATTTTGGAGAGGCCGTTGGCCTCTAAACGTTGGCCAAACTGCTTCAGGATAGGGTTGTGACGTTTTGCAACGAGGCTTGGCAGGAATAAAGCTGCTCGCAGGTGTTTGTTCCCCATACGAGTCATCATTGTCCGGCCTCGTATTGAGGTTCCGGATTGTCGTTGCCTGGGTGTGACCCCGATGAACGCTGCAAGCGCCTTCGCATTTCCGAAGCGCCGAACATCCCCCACGTGGCCTAAGACCTTTACCGCTGTCGTACGGCCTAGCCCGGGAATGCTTTCAATGAGCTCTGCATCCTGTTTAAGCCCTGGATGGCGGTCAATGTGATCGTCGATATCCCGTGCTATTTGCGCAATTTGCGCATCCAGCCATTTGATATGAGCCTGGACATGAGGGATAACATCCTGTTGTTTGGCTGTTTCATGCGCTTCTAAACGATTCAACTCCTGCTGGCGCATATCTTGAAGTGCAGTCAGCCTGTTGCCCCAGGCCCGTAACTGGCGCTGTTCACGTGATGGCGCATCCCAAGATGGCGGCGCCATCGCTGCACAGTAGCGAGCAATTAATCCAGCATCAACTTGGTCGTTCTTGTTGCGGATATTCTCGCTGCTGCCAAAACTTTTGATGCAGTTCGGATTGACCAAGCTGACTTTAATCCCTTTGTCAAACCAATACAGGGCGATAGGTTCGCTATAGACGCCTGTCGACTCAAGGCAAATATGGGTTTCCAGCAGAGAAATCTTCTGCTTGTTCAGCCAGACTTCCAGCTCTGCGAATCCTTCTTGGGAGTTCGGAACTGCTTTCGCCTTGACTTTGCCATCAACTAGCAAGGCTACATCCAACTTACGCTTGCTGACATCAATCCCTACGACCGGCGTATTCATCTCGTCCACCTTTCTCGTATGCAGGCTTACCCAAGGGGCGACCTAAGATACCGTCCGGCGTCCAGATGAACAAGTGGGCAAGGTCACCTATCTGACCCACAAGCTCAATGGCTTCCACTCTGTTCGGTGAGACCTTGCCCCGCCGCCTTCAGAATCCTAATATCTTCTTCCAAAGGTGCAGATTCAATACGAGCTCTGGCAATCCGCCATTCCGCTGCGCGAAATGGCGGATTGCCAGACCTCGACTTTTAGGCTGCGAGTGGGAGTTCGTCGAGGCTGGTGCTGCCCAGGTAGCGGCCGCTGCTAACGGCAGGCCGTTGCGCTTCTATCGCATCTGCAAAGAACACGGCCGGGTCAGCATGCAACTCCGTCACGTGGCGCTGCAATGCCGGGTAGGCTGCCAGGTCCAGTCCTGTTTCGCGCTGTGCCCAGCGCACCACGGCCACCAGGGCAGCGTCCGCCACAGTGCGTTTGCAGCCGTCGATCCATTCCTGGCTGCTCAGCACTTCATCCAGCGCGGAACAACTCAGCGCCATGCGTGCCGGGCCGCCATCGAAACCTTCATGCAGGTAGTCGAGCAGGGTGTCGAGCTTGCGCGCCTGCGCCGTGCCGGCACGGTAGCCCAGCAAGTAGCGTTTCTGCTGGCCGATATGGCGCAGGATGCTGCGGCAATCGCGCAGCATCTTGCCGCCCGCCTGCATGACCGGCACCGGCAAGCCCGGCAGGTCGACCTGCACCAGCCGGTACGGCCGGCACAGCCATTCGAGGGCGACGATCACGCCGAATGCACAGCCCTGCGGTGCGCCGTGGTACAGGATGGTTTCCATGTGCTTGCCTCATTGTTCTTGTTGGGGATGAGGCATTGTCCGACTAATATAGGACAATATCC
Organism: Pseudoduganella sp. S-14; assembly: GCF_049913285.1. GTDB lineage: Bacteria > Pseudomonadota > Gammaproteobacteria > Burkholderiales > Burkholderiaceae_D > Rugamonas. Next base: position 1,769,027 of record NZ_CP183991.1, on the reverse strand, counting down.
GCCCTGATTTCGTGCCATGATTGCAGCATCATGTCGAAACCCGCCATCAAAGCCCTCTCCATCCTCGAACTGCTGCAGAGCCAGCGGCAAATTTCCGGCGCCGACATGTCCGAACGCCTAGGCATCGACCGCCGTACGCTGCGCCGCTACATCGCGATGCTGGAAGAGCTGGGCATTCCGATCACGGCTGAGCGCGGACGATATGGCGGCTATATGCTGGTACCAGGCTTCAAGCTGCCGCCACTAATGTTCACCAATGACGAGGCATCGGCCGTGGCGCTGGGCCTGATGGCGGTACGCTCGCTGCGCCTGGCCGACACCGCGCCTTCGGTAGCCAGTGCGCAAGCCAAGCTGGAACGTGTGATGCCGCCGGCCCTGCAAGGCAGCGTGCAGGCATTGCGCGAGACAGCCGTGCTCGACACACCGGAGCAGCGCTGGGCCCATTCGGGCACTGCCCGCCCTGCCCTGACCGGCGAGCTGACCGCCCTGGCACTGGCGGCGCAGACGCAACACCGCGTGCGCTTCCGCTACACGCCGCAGGACGGTGAATCGATGCAGCGCGAATTCGATCCATACGGGCTGGTCTTCAGCCATACCCGCTGGTATGTGGTGGGAATGTGCCGGCTGCGGCTGGCGATCCGCTCATTCCGGCTTGACCGCGTTGCGGACGTTGCGGAGACGGGCGCGTTATTCGACAAGCCCGACAGTTTTGATGCCGCCGCGCAGCTGCAGCACGCAATGGCGACACTGCCGCGTCCGCTCCCGGTGCAAGTGCTGCTGCATACCGATCTGGCCGGCGCTGCACGCGAGGTGGGGCGCTACATTGGTCCCCTGGCAGTGGTGGAGGGAGGCGTCCTGTTGAAGACGACGACCACCAGCTACAGCTGGTTTGCGCGTATGCTGGCCTCCTTGAATTTCGACTTCACAGTCGAGGGGCCGGAGGAATTGCGCCAAGCCATTCGCGATGAAGCGGGCCGCCTGACACGCCTTGCCAGCTAGCTCAACTGGCGAGGACAGGTGCCGCGCAGTGACCGATGCATCAGTATTGGTTAATGTGATTATTAGTGAATTTTTATGACTGAAAACAATTGGATCGAACGCGCGCCAACGCTAGTCTGTGCTCGCCCGGCCAAGCGCCGGCTTGATTAACCTAATGGAGCGAGACAAGAAAATGACAGGGCTGAAAAAAGTATGGTTGATCTTGGCTTTCGGCATGGCCGCAGGCGCAAGCTACACCGCACTCGCCGCGCCTGATCCAAGGACCTGCTATGACTTAATCGTAAAATGCAACGGCGGTGACAAGAACGCCTGCTTTTACGGCAAACGCATTGGTTGCGACATGTAAGTAAAAAGCGCCCGACTGGGCGCTTTTTACTTACCACTCAGCTCGCTTGTCTTTAAAAGCAGGCGTAAGTTTCGACCAGGACCTTGGTGCCGCTGGTATCGCCCCAGTAGAACCAATGGCCGCTGCAATTGAATTCTGCGCCGCCAATCTGGGTGCCTTCTGCATCGTAGTACTCGTAGGAACGGCCATACGAAGGCATTGCATATGCAATGCCTGCAGCAGCCACGGTCGCCAAAGCCACAATTGCGTAAATCGCTTTCTTCATCTTACTTATCTCCATTTTTTATAAAAATTGCGGGGAAAGACAAAGTACTCACTGTGATGAGCAAGGCATTGTAGAAAGGCCGCCAGGTTTTTATCAATTAATAATTTTGTTAAATAGTCACTGAAAATTGCGTGGCAAAAAAAAGCGCCCCGCAGGGCGCTTTCTTGTCGCTGAGTCCTGGAATTACTTGGCGCTCATCAGTGCCACGGTGGTGTCCAGCATGCGGTTGCTGAACCCCCACTCGTTGTCGTACCAGGACGATACCTTGACCAGCTTGCCCGACACCTTGGTCAGGGTGGCGTCGAAGTTCGACGAGGCCGGGTTGTGGTTGAAGTCCACGGAGACCAGAGGCTCGGTCTGGTAGGTCAGCACGCCTTTCAGCGCGCCTTCCGATGCTTCCTTCATGATCTTGTTGATTTCTTCAACGGTGGTGTCGCGCTTGGCGATGAAGGACAGGTCGACGATCGACACGTTGATGGTCGGAACGCGGATCGCGTAGCCATCCAGCTTGCCGTTCAGTTCCGGCAGCACCAGGCCGACAGCGGCAGCAGCGCCGGTCTTGGTCGGGATCATGGACTGGGTAGCGGAACGGGCGCGGCGCAGGTCTTCGTGCATCACGTCGGTCAGCACCTGGTCGTTGGTGTAAGCGTGCACGGTGGTCATCAGGCCGGTTTCCAGGCCGATGGCGTCGTTCAGTGGCTTGACCAGCGGGGCCAGGCAGTTGGTGGTGCAGGATGCGTTCGAGATCACGGTGTCCGAAGCCTTCAGCACACCGTGGTTCACGCCGTACACGACGGTCGCGTCAACGTCCTTGCCGCCTGGTGCGGAGATGATCACTTTCTTGGCGCCGCCTTTCAGGTGGGCCGAGGCTTTTTCCTTGGTGGTGAAGAAGCCGGTGCACTCCAGCACTACGTCCACGCCCAGCTCGCCCCATGGGATTTCAGCTGGATTGCGTTGTGCGAACACGCGGATCGTGTCGCCGTTCACGATCATGTTGTCGCCTTCCACCGTGACGGTGCCAGGGAACTTGCCGTGGGCGGTGTCGTAGCGGGTCAGGTGGGCGTTCGACTCGGCGTTGCCCAGGTCGTTAATCGCCACGATCTGGATGTCCTGCTTCTTGCCGCCTTCGTAGAAAGCGCGCAGAACATTGCGGCCGATACGGCCATAACCGTTGATTGCTACTTTGATCGTCATGCTGTTTACTCCTGATGATAGAAATTAGATGACTGCTTTGACTTTTGCCACGACATTGTCGACGGTGAAGCCGAAGTGCTTGAACAGCACGCCGGCCGGTGCGGATTCGCCGAAAGTGTCGATGCCGACCACTGCGCCTTCGAGGCCAACATACTTGTACCAGAAGGCGGTGACGCCTGCTTCAATCGCCACGCGTGGCAGGCCCTTGGTCAGCACGGATGCCTTGTAGGCTGCGTCCTGGCGGTCGAACACGTCCGTCGACGGCATGGAAACCACGCGTACCGGGGTGCCGGCTGCCTTCAGTTCGGCGGCGGCTTTCATGGCCAGTTCCACTTCGGAACCGGTGGCGATCAGGATGGCCTTGGCATCGGCTTCGTCGGACAGCACATAGCCGCCCATGGCGATGTTGGCGATCTTGTCGGCCGAACGCTCGATGAACGGCAGGTTCTGGCGCGAGAAGATCAGGGTCGATGGGCCGTCGGCGCGCTTCACGGACTCGCCCCATGCGACCATCGATTCGACGGTGTCGGCCGGACGCCAGTTGTCCAGGTTAGGGATCAGGCGCAGCGAGGACACATGTTCCACGGACTGGTGGGTCGGGCCGTCTTCGCCCAGGCCGATCGAGTCGTGGGTGAACACGAACAGGGTACGCTGCTTCATCAGCGCGGCCATGCGCAGTGCGTTGCGGCTATAGTCGGCGAAGGTCAGGAAGGTCGCGCCGAACGGGATGTAGCCACCGTGCAGGGCGACGCCGTTCATGATGGCGGACATGCCGAACTCGCGCACGCCGTAATTGATATGGTTGCCCGGCACACCGGAACGAACGGCGATGCATTCCTTCCAGTTCGTCAGGTTGGAGCCGGTCAGGTCGGCCGAGCCGCCGAGGAATTCGGGCAGGATCGGCGCCAGTGCCTGGATCGCGTTCTGCGATGCCTTGCGGGTGGCGATGGTTTCTTTCTTTTCGACGCAGGCAGCGATGGCGGCGTCCAGGGTTGCCTGGAAGTTGCCTGGCAGTTCGCCCTTCATGCGGCGGGTCAGTTCAGAAGCTTCGGTCGGGTACTGTGCAGAGTACTTGGCGAACATCTCGTTCCAGCTGGCTTCGAATTTCGCGCCCTCTTCCTTGAAATCCCACGCTTCCTTCACGTCGTGAGGAATGTCGAACGGCTCGGCGCCCCAGGAGATGTACTCGCGCACTGCGGCGATTTCCTTGTCGCCCAGCGGTGCGCCGTGCACCTTGTCGCCGCCTTGCAGGTTCGGCGAGCCCTTGCCGATGACGGTCTTGCAGCAGATCAGGGTTGGCTTGTCGGATTTCTTGGCTTGTTCGATGGCGGCAGACAGCGCAGCGACGTCGTGGCCGTCCACGCTCTTGATCACGTTCCAGCCGTAGGCTTCGAAACGCTTAGGGGTATCGTCAGTGAACCAGCCTTCAACCTTGCCGTCGATGGAGATGCCGTTGTCGTCGTACAGGGCGATCAGTTTTTTCAGGCCCAGGGTACCGGCCAGCGAGCACACTTCGTGCGAGATGCCTTCCATCAGGCAGCCGTCGCCCAGGAAGGCGTAGGTGTAGTGGTCGACCACGTCGAAGCCAGGCTTGTTGAATTCCGAAGCCAGCAGCCATTCAGCCAGCGCCATGCCGACTGCGTTGGCAATACCCTGGCCCAGCGGGCCGGTGGTGGTTTCCACGCCTGGGGTGTAGCCGACTTCCGGGTGGCCCGGGGTCTTCGAATGCAGCTGGCGGAAGTTCTTGATCTCTTCCATCGGCAGGTCGTAACCCGACAGGTGCAGCAGCGCGTAGTGCAGCATCGAACCATGGCCGTTGGACAGCAGGAAGCGGTCGCGGTTGACCCAGGCTGGGTTGCTCGGGTTGTGGCGGTGATGGCCGCTCCACAGTGCTACCGCAATCTCAGCCATGCCCATTGGCATGCCTGGGTGGCCGGAATTGGCCTTCTGCACAGCGTCCATTGCCAGCGCACGGATCGCGTTGGCCATCTTGGTGAAAGGGAGCGAAGTTTTCATCGTAGTTCGAGGAAGGTTGAGTATTTGGTGCACTGCGGCAGACGCCGCCTATGGAACCCGATATTTTACCAGAGCGTGACAGCAACGCTTAAAATTGGTGCATTTCAACCTTTCCGAAGCGACCCTATGCCCCGTTTCCACGTGCCACAGCCCCTTGCCGCAGGCCAGCAACTGGAGCTGCCAGCCGACGTTGCCCACCATGTCAACGTGGTGCGCATGGAGCCGGGCGACACGCTGACCTTGTTCAACGGCAATGGCGGCGAGTATACGGCAGTGTTGACAGATGTACAAAAGAAAAAGGCTTGGGCGGAAATCAAGGTCTTCGATCCGCGCGAAGCGGAATTGCCGTTTGCCGTGACCCTGGCCCAGGCGCTGCCGGAAGGGTCGAAAATGGACTGGATTATCGAGAAGGCGGTGGAGCTGGGCGTGGCCGGCATCCAGCCGCTGGCGGCGCGGCGCTGCGTGGTGCGGCTGTCGGCCGAGCGGGCGGAGAAAAAGCTGGAGCACTGGAATGGGATCGTGGTATCGGCGTCGGAACAGTGCGGGCGCAACCGCCTGGCCTCCGTCGCGGCGCCACAGGAGTTCCGCGAGTGGATTTCGCAGCAGGATCTGCACAAGCGCGTGATCCTGACGCCGCGGGCCACGAAGTCGCTGGCGGATTGGGCAAGGCACCAGCCGGCGCAGGCACTCAGCATCATGGTGGGGCCGGAAGGCGGCTTTTCCGATGAGGAGGAGGCTGAGGCTTTGCGGCATGGGGTCCTGCCCTTGTCGATCGGGCCGCGTGTATTGCGGACGGAGACGGCGGCTTTAGCGGCGGTGTCGATCCTGTCTGCGGCGTGGGGCGGGATCTAGACCCGGGTTTGCCCACCGGCCGCGGGTTTGGTTGTGGGCCTTTGACTTTTTGCGAAGATCAAAAGCCTGGAACCAAACCCCAAACTTCAAGACCGTTGGGGGTCTGACCCGTGGGTCTGCCCCCGGTTTACTGGTTTAGAACTTGTAGTTCCCCACCAGATAAACCTGCCGACCCAGCGGATCGGTATACCGCGCATCAAACCCCATCTGGTTACCGCCACCTGCAATCCGTTGCGAGAACGGCGGCTCGCGGTCAAACAGGTTCTTGATTCCCCCAGTCAGCACCAGGTTCGGATTGAAGCGATAGCGCGTCTGCCAATCCCACACCAGATAATCATCCACCTTGCGGTTCGATGCCACGAAATTGCCAGCCTCGTCCCGCACCGCCAGGCTGCCCGCACTGATCGGCATATCGTGGTAGCCCGACTTGTACACCCCGGTCAGCGAATGCGTCAGCACATCCGACTGCTTCCAGCTTGCCACCACTTTGCTGATCCAGCGGAAGGTCACCGAGTTGTACGAATCGAAGCGACCCACGCTGTTCTCGACCGGATCGGTCGCCAGCGTCTGGAAATCGGCCTTCTTCATATAAGTACCAGTCCAGTTGAACGACAACTTGCCCATCTTGTAGGTGTGGTCCCAGTCGATGCCCTGGTAGTGTGACTTGGCCAGGTTAAATGGCGTCAGCGCAGCGGCCAGCGTATCCTGCTTCTGGATCGGGTCGTAGTAGGACACGAACAGGCCCATATACTTGGCCGGATTGTTGAACACTTCGTTCTCCGGCAACTTGGAAATCTGGTCGTTGATCTTCACATCCCAGAAATCGAAACCAATGGACAGTTCGCGCATCGGCTCCACGCGCAGGCCGATGGAAGCCTGCTTCGAAGTCTCCGGTTTCAGGCCGGTGGCGCCGGAATACGGATTACCGCCACTCAGCAGGTTATATTCAGAGGTGCCGTTACACAGCGGCAGCAGCGGACCTGACGTAATCGGACATGGATGCGCGTTCGACGAGCCGCCCCCTTGCAGCGGGTTAGTGATATCAGTCATGACCGGCGCCTTGAAACCGGTACCGTAAGAGCCGCGCACCAGCACGGAATCGGCCGGACGCCAGGCCGCGGCCAGCTTGTAGGTGGTCTTGCTGGCCTCATTGCCCTTGGTACCCGGCGCGACCAGCTTGCCGGTACTGTCGAAGTTCATCTTGTCCTTCACTGCGTCGTAGCTGTCATAGCGTACATCGCCCGTCAGTTCCAGGCCTTTCATGACCGGCACCACCAGTTCGGCGAACGCACCCCAGTTCTTGCGCGAGGCATCGGTCGGCAGGGAGCCGGAAATGCCGCCGATCGGGCTATCGGTAAAGTCCGGCTGCAGGCTGTTGGCGCCCATCGTGATCGCGCTTGGATCGTAGACATATTTCTGGCGCAGGAAATCGCCGCCCAGTGCCAGCATGGCCGACCCTCCCGGCGCTTCGAATACCGGACGCGAGCCGCGCAGGTTCACGACATCGATTTTCGAGGTGGTTTCGTCCAGCTGCTGGTGCAGAACGGCCGAAGCCAGCGCGGCGCGCGTTTCCGCAGTCGGCACGATGAACGGGTTGTAGGCGCCGGAGGCCATCAGGGCGTCCAGCTTGTCGCTGCTGGTATAGCCGGCGACCGCATGGTCTTCCGCCTTGGTTTCGGAATGCGTGTACGAGGCGGTCAGGTCCCAGCCGGCCAGCCGGCCTTCGACGCCGAGCGCCAGGTGCCTCGCTTCGGTCTTCCAGTCGTCGGTACGGCCGCCCGCATCGACCAGGCGCAAGCTCATGGTGGCGGAATTCACCGTCGCCGGGTCCACGCCAAGCTTGACCAGCGCCGGCACCACGTTGGCCTTGTACAGCGCGGAATTGATATCCAGCGACAGCGGCTGGGCCGGCGGCGCATAACGCGCGGTGCTGGTGAACTTCGAATACAGGCCTTCGGCAAAGAAGGTCCAGTCGGCATTGAGCTTGATGTTGGTGGAGGCAAACAGACCGTCGCGTTTCAGTTCCGGCAGCAGTTCGACCACCGAACCATAGTTGTACATGCAGCGGTCACCGACCTTGAAGGTGTTCGGCGCACCGCAGGCGCCTGTATTGATCAGGCTTGGATTGAACAGCACATTGCCGTTGCTGGTGCGCGCGTTGACGTTGCCCGGGATCGAATTGGCCGATACCTGGTATAGCGAATAGCCCTTGCCGCCCTCGCCGAAGGCATGCACCCCGCCCGGCGCCGAGAAGCGGCGGTCGCTCGCGCTCAGTTCCTTCTGCGTGTCGTGGCTGTAGGCCAGCAGGACGTTGAAACCATCGGTCTCCAGCTCGCCAAAGCCCTTGGAGATGGCAACGTTCGAGGTGGAGCCTTCACTCCCCTTGGTGGGGCGGTTGTAGGTCAGCTCGATGTTGGCGTCGGTCTGGTTTTTCTTCAGGATGAAGTTGACCACGCCGGCAATCGCGTCTGAACCGTACAGGGCCGAAGCGCCGTCGGTCAGGATCTCGACCCGCTCGACCGCCGACAAGGGGATCGAAGCAAGGTTGACCGCGGAGCCCGAGCTGTAAGGCGCGATACGGCGGCCGTTCAGCAGCACCAGCGTGTAGCCGGTGCCGATGGCGTGCACCGAGGCGGTCTGCACCCCGCCGCCACCGCCGTTGATCGACGCCGACGAAGTGACAAAGCCCTGCATCGAAGGCAGCGTGGCAACCAGGTCGGCCACGGTGGTGGCGCCGGTCTGCTCGATCTGCGCCTTGGACAGGGTCTGCACCGGCAGTGCGCCTTCCACTGCAACGCGCTTGATTGCCGAGCCGGTGATCTCGACCCGCTGGATGTTCTCCTCAGCCATCACCGGCTGGACTGCAACGCCCAGGCCGGCCATGAACATCAGTCGCACTGAACGCGACAGGATGGTTTCTTTCATCATCGTTTCCTCTTTGACTCTCTGTTTTTTGTACTCGCCGCGGTTGCGGCTTGTGAATCAAAGCATGTCAATTCAGTAATGAATAATGAAAAAAGCGGATTGTGCCGGAGTCGCCAGGAAGGCGGCGGCGAATCGGCAAAGCCTTATGGCGTGCAACCAACACAAATCAATCTGGAGGAAGCGGGTAAAATGTCGCCTTTGGGCCCGTTGCGCGCCCCATCCGAGAGAGAAAGACCACCATGTTGCGACTGAACGAAATCAAGCTCCCCCTCAACCACGAAGAACCGGAGCTGGCCAAAGCCATCCTGGCCCGCCTGAAGATTTCACCGCAGCAGATGCTGGGCTTCACCGTGTATAAACGCAGCTACGACGCGCGCAAGAAGTCGAACATCTCGCTGATCTACTCGGTCGACGTGGAAACCACGGACGATGCCGGCATCCTGGCCAAGCGCGCCGACGACAAGCACCTGATGGTCTCGCCCGACATGGCTTACAAGTTCGTCGCGCATGGCGTCAACGCCGACGGCAAACAGCCGCGCCCGGTGGTCATCGGCATGGGCCCATGCGGCCTGTTCGCCGCCCTGATCCTGGCCCAAATGGGCTTGAAGCCTATCGTCCTCGAACGCGGCAAGACCGTGCGCGAGCGCACCAAGGATACGTTTGGCTTCTGGCGCAAGCGCGTGCTGAACCCTGAATCGAACGTGCAGTTCGGCGAAGGCGGCGCCGGCACCTTCTCGGACGGCAAGCTGTACAGCCAGATCAGCGACCCCAGGCACTATGGCCGCAAGGTGCTGACCGAGTTCGTCAAGTCCGGCGCGCCGGAAGAGATCATTTACGTCAGCAAGCCGCACATCGGCACCTTCCGCCTGGTGAAGATGGTGGAAAACATGCGCGAGGAAATCACCGCCCTGGGCGGCGAAATCCGTTTCGAGCAGCGCGTGACCGACTTTGACATCCGCGAGGAAAACGGCGTGCGCCAGGTGCACGGCCTGCACCTGGCTAGCGGCGAGTACATTGAAACCAACCATGTGGTACTGGCCATCGGCCACAGCTCGCGCGATACCTTCCAGGTCCTATACGAGCGCGGCGTCTACGTGGAAGCCAAGCCGTTCTCGATCGGCTTCCGCGTCGAACACCCGCAATCGCTGATCGACCAGTGCCGCTTCGGCCCGAATGCCGGCCATCCTATCCTGGGCGCGGCCGACTACAAGCTGGTGCACCATGCCAGCAATGGCCGCGCCGTGTATAGCTTCTGCATGTGCCCGGGCGGCACCGTGGTGGCGGCCGCCTCGGAGCCGGGCCGCGTGGTCACCAACGGCATGTCGCAATACTCGCGCGCCGAGCGCAATGCCAACAGCGCCATCGTGGTGTCGATCAGCCCCGAGGAAGACTATCCGGGCCACCCGCTGGCCGGCATCGAACTGCAGCGACGCCTGGAAGAGAAGGCCTATGTGCTGGGCGGTTCCAACTATAATGCGCCGGGCCAGTTGATGGGCGACTTCGTGGCGGGCCGCGCATCGAGTGACGTGGGCGCCGTAGTCCCTTCCTTCAAGCCCGGCATCACCTGGACCGACCTGGCCACCATCCTGCCGGACTACGCCGTGCTCGCGTTGCGCGAAGCCTTCCCGGCCTTCGACAAGCAAGTCAAGGGCTACTTCAAGCACGATGCCGTGCTGACTGGCCTGGAAACCCGCACCTCCTCGCCGATCCGCATCAAGCGCAATAACGACGACCTGCAAAGCCTGAACACGCGCGGTTTATTCCCGGCCGGCGAAGGCGCGGGCTATGCCGGCGGTATCCTGTCGGCCGGTGTGGATGGCATCAAGGTGGCGGAAGCCGTGGCGCTGTCTATGCAGGCGGCGGAGAGGTCCTGACCTCAAACGGCATCTGCAGGTGGAAGCGGCAGCCCTGTCCGGGCTTGCTGTGCACTTCTACTGCTCCGCCCATCTGCTGCATGATGGTGTAGACGATATGCATGCCGAGTCCTGAGCCGCCCTGCCCGCGCTTGGTGGTGAAGAAGGGTTCGTAAATTCTTTCCCTCACTCCAGGGGCCAGCCCCACGCCCTGGTCGATGAAGTCCATCTCGAGCCAGCCGTCGGCCGCGCTGGCGCGAACGGTCACCGTGCCGCCCTGCCCATCCGGGTAGGCGTGGCGCGCGGCATTCATCAGCAGGTTGGACAGCACCTGCGAGAACTTCCCGGGTGGCAGGCGCGGCCGCAGCAGGTGGTCGATCTCCACCTCCACCCTGATGCCGGCCTTGCGTAATTCCGGGCTGTGCGCCGACACCACGCCCTGCACATAATCCTTCAGCGCCAGCGTGCTCACGTGCTCTGTGCCCTGGTCCACTGCCAGTTGCTTGAAGTTGCCGATCAGGGCGGCGGCGCGGTGCAGGTTCTGCTCGATCAGCGCTGCCGCATCGTTCAGGCGCGCGGCCAGGTTGACCAGGTCGGAGCGGCTCACTTTCGGCGCTTGCAATGCCTGCACCAGTTGCGCCGTATAGCTGCTCATGGCCGATGCGGCGGTCAGCGCCACGCCCACCGGTGTGTTCACCTCATGCGCCACGCCGGCCACCAGCGCGCCCAGCGCCGCCAGCTTTTCCTGCTCCACCAGGCTGGCCTGTGCCGCGCGCAGGGCCTCGGTGCGGCGCGAGACCTTTTCCTCCAGCAGGTGCTCGCGGTCCTGGTGCTGCAACTCGGCCGCTGCACGCGCGGCGAAGATCGACAGCAGCGACAGCGCCAGCAAGCGCCTGTTTTCATCAATCGGCTTGGTGTCGACGGCCGACAGGATGCCCAGGGTCTTGCCCTCGGTATCGACCATCGGCATGCCGACGTAGCTTTCCGCCTTCATGTCCACCAGCAGGGTGTCGAGCGGGTAATCCTGCTGGATGCCGCAGCCGTGGAAGCACATGGTCTGGTCGGTCACGTTGTGGCAAGGCGTGTGCTCCAGGCTGTATTCCATATTCGGCAGGAACTCTTCGCCGCCCCACACGGCCAGCGTGCGGATGCCTTCCTGTCCGTCCGGCATGTGGATCACGCGGCCCGCGATCACATAGGTCACGTCCAGCGCCGCCGCAAGGTCGCGCACCAGCACGCGGAAAAACTCCTCGCCGCGCGCACGCGCAGTGGAATCGGTAATCGAGCGCAACGCCGCTTCGGCCAGGGTGCGCGCGTCGTTGGCGTCGAATAATTCCATCACGGGCTCCTAATGGGGTGGGTGGCGCCGGTACAGGTCTTGCAGGTCGTCCTTATGCTGCAACAGCAGGCTGGCCAATGCAGGATCGAAGCGGCTGCCGCTGCCCTCGCGCACCTCGTCCAGCGCATGCTGGAGCGTATGCGCCGGGCGATAGCTGCGCGGGCTCACCATGGCGTCGACGAAGTCGGCCAGCGCGGTGATGCGCGCGGCCAGGCTGATATCGGCCCCCTGCAAGCCTTGCGGGTAGCCCGCGCCGTCCCAGCGCTCATGGTGTTCGTGGGCAATGCGCGCGGCCAGTTGCAGGACCGGCTGCGTCGAAGCGGACAGCATATGCCAGCCGATATCGCTATGGCCCTGCATGCGCGTGCGCTGCGCTGCATCGAGCGGGCCTGGCAGGTTGAGGATATCGTCCGGAATGCCGGCATGGCCGATATCGTGCAGCGGCGCGGCCTGGCGCAACTGGCGCACGGCGTTGTCCGGCATATCGACCGCCGCGCCCAGCATGGCAGCGATCTCGCCCACGCGTTCGACATGGCCGCCTGATGCGGCCGAGCGGCTTTCCAGCGCCTCGCCAAGGATGTGGATGATGGCTTCCTGCGTCGCCTCAAGTTCCTCGCGCGCCAGCAGCCGTTCGTAGGTGATCGCGACATTTGCCGAAAACAGGCCAAGCAGCTCGCGCTCGTCCTCTTCCAGCGGCTCGCTGAAGGACATGTACAGCAGGCTCTCGTTGCCGTCGCGCGTGCGATAGTAGCAGGCATAGTAGAGCGGGCCATCATGGTCTGCCTGCTCGGCCATGCAGCGCAAGAAGGCGTCACGCACCGGCGCCGGCAAATGGTCCAGCGTTTCCTCTAGCGCCAGTTCGGCAAAGGCCGTGGTCACCGCCAGCACCTGCAGGCGTCCCGGCTGGCGCGCCGCGGCGTAGGCGTTCATGCGGCTGGCGCATATGCCCTCCGCCTGCCGCCCCAATAACGCGGAGGCCTGTTCCAGTACCGCGGAACAGAAATGGCGCAGGTTGTCCGAGTCGCAGACATGGGTGATGGCGTCGATCGAGCGCCGCAAGCCAAGGCGGGCCCGCTCCAGACGCATCAGGTCGCGATAGGCGCGCAGGCCGGAATAAAACACGTTGCTGAGCTTGGCGTGCGTCAGCTCGGTCTTTTCGCGGTAATCGTTGATGTCGTAGGTTTTCAACACCAGCGCCTGCGGCGCCTGGCCTGGCTGGCCTGTACGCAATACGATGCGCACGTTGCGGTCGCCCAGCTCTTCGCGGATATAGCGCACCAGCTCCAGGCCGGCGTGCTCGGACTCCATCACGACGTCGAGCAGGATCAGGGCAAACTGTCCGGGCCGCGCCAGGTGCGCACGTGCTTCGCTGCCGGAATAGCAATGGGAGAAATGGACGCGGCGCCCGTCGAACTCGAAGTCCGCCATCACCAGCTCCGTGACCTGGTGTACCGCTTGCTCGTCATCGACGACCAGGATCTCCCATGGCGGGAGGGACGCGGCCGGGGCTGGCGTTTCATCATCGTCGAACAACATTGCGTCATCCACCATGCCCCGCCCCACCAGAGGTTGTTTATTGTAAATTATATACCGTTACAGCCAGCCCACCTTCTTAAAGCGTCGATACAATGCGCCGCAAACAACAGCCATCAGGGTCAGGGCCGCCGGGTAGCCGAAGCGCCAGTCCAGCTCGGGCATGTGCTTGAAATTCATGCCCCACAGGCCGGCGAAGGCGGTCAACACCGCGAAAATTGCAGCCCAGGCCGCCAGCCGCTTGTTGACCTCGCCCTCTTCCAGCGCCACCATCGACAGGTTGACCTGGATCGCGGTGCCGATGGTCTCGCGCATGGTATCGAGGGCAGAGTTGATGCGGAGCAAGTGGTCGTGGACGTCGCGGAAATATTCCTGCGTGTTCCGGCAGACCGCTGGCACGCGGCCGCCGTGCAGCTTGCCAATGGCATCGAGCAAGGGGGCGACGGTGTGGCGCACGGTCATCACCTTGCGCTTGAGTTCGTACAGCCGCTCGATATTGTCCTGCTGCGAACCGCGGATGAAGATGCGCTCTTCGATCTTTTCCAGTTCGACTTCCAGCGTGTCGATGATCGGGAAATAGCGGTCGACCACGGCGTCCATCAGCGCGTACAGCACGAAGCCGGAGCCTTGCTGCAAGAGGTGCGGTTCCCGCTCGGCACGGGCGCGCACGCCGAGGAAGTCCTTGGTGGAATTGGAGCGATTGGACAGGACGTAGTTCGGGCCGACGAAGATATCGACTTCGCCGACATGCAGCTCGTCCTCGCGCAGTTCAAGCATTTTGACCACGACGAACAGGGAGTCGCCGTATTCCTCGATCTTGGGGCGTTGCTGGCCCCGGCCGGCGTCTTCCACCGCCAGTTCGTGCAGGCCGAATTCTTCCTGCATCACTTCGAGTTCCGCGCGGGAAGCGTCGCGCAGGGCGACCCAGACGAAGGCGTCTTGACGCGCCACGTAATCGCTGATGTCCTCGACCGGGATATCAGCCAGCTTGCGCCCATCCTGGTAGGCGACGCAGTTAATTAGCATGCAGGCTCCTCAAATTTCCAAGCCCGCAGCATAGCTTAAAAACCGGCAAACCGGTCGGATGGCCGCCCCGTCCGGCCCATAGGGTCCGAGATCCACGCGCGGCCGCCGCCGACAGGTGTCAGGCACTTGTGCCTGACACCGCCTTACCGGTTTTTAGTCATCCTTGGCGCCGTCGATACCGAGTTCGGCAATCTTGCGCGTGATGGTATTGCGTCCGATGCCGAGGCGGATCGCGGCATCGTTCTTGCGCCCGTGGGTGTACTTCAGCGCCGTGCGGATCAGGGCCGACTCGAACTGGCGTCCCAGCACATCCATCACATCCTGCTGCCCGCTGCTCAGCATCCCAGCCGCCTGCAGCTCGAGCAAACTGAGCCATCCTTCCGGCGATGAAGCCAGCGGCGGCGGCGCCAGCGGCTGCACTGTGCCGTGGTGCTGCGGCATCGCCGTTTCCACTGCGACCGGCGCGGCGGCATGTGTGGCGCTCTCCTGCCCCTGCGTCAGCTCCAGCGGCAAATCCTTCACCTCCACCGTCTGGCCGGGCGCCATGACGGTGATCCAGTTGCACAGGTTCTCCAGCTGGCGCACATTGCCCGGCAACTCAAGCTGCTGCAAGAACGCCAGCGTCGAATCGCTCATGCGCTTGGCTTCCACGCCCAGTTGGCGCGCACTCTGCACCAGGAAGTGGCGCACCAGGATAGGGATATCCTCGCGCCGCTCCCTCAAACTGGGCAAGCGCAGGCGGATCACGTTCAGGCGGTGATACAAGTCTTCACGGAACAAGCCATCGCGCACGCGCTGCTCGAGGTTCTGGTGCGTGGCCGTGATCACGCGCACATTGGCCTTCAGCGGCGAGTGGCCGCCGACGCGGTAGAAGTGCCCGTCCGACAGCACGCGCAGCAAGCGCGTTTGCAGGTCGAACGGCATGTCGCCGATTTCGTCCATGAACAGCGTGCCGCCTTCAGCCTGCTCGAAACGGCCGCGGCGCGTGGTCTGCGCGCCGGTAAACGCGCCGCGCTCGTGACCGAACAATTCGGATTCCAGCAAGTCCTTCGGAATCGCCGCCGTATTGATGGCGATGAAGGGCTGATCGGCGCGCGGGCTGTGCTTGTGCAATGCGCGCGCCACCAGCTCCTTGCCGGTACCGGATTCGCCGGTGATCAGCACCGTCACATTCGATTGCGACAGGCGGCCGATGGCGCGGAAGACTTCCTGCATGGCCGGCGCCTGGCCCAGGATTTCCGGCGTATCGGCCGGTCCGGATTCGATGCTCGACTCGCGCAGGCTTTCGTCCAGCGCGCGGCGGATCAGCTCCACCGCCTTGTCGATATCGAAGGGCTTGGCCAGGTATTCAAAGGCGCCGCCCTGGAAGGCCGCCACGGCGGAATCCAGGTCGGAGAAGGCGGTAATGATGATCACCGGCAGGCCGGGATGGCGCTGCTTCACCAGTTGCAGCAAGTCGAGGCCGGAGTCGCCCGGCATGCGAATGTCCGACACCAGCACCTGCGGCGTCTCATGTTCCAGCGCGGCGACCGCATCGCGCGCATTGGCAAAGCTGCGCGTGGCGAGGTTCTCCCGCGCCAGGGCCTTCTCCAGCACCCAGCGGATCGATTCGTCGTCGTCAACTATCCAGATTGGTTTCATGTATTCCGATCAAGGCAAAGGCAATAAGATTCTGAAGTCCGTTTGACCAGGCCTGCTTTCGCATTCGATAACACCCATGTGCTGTTGCACAAAGGTTTGCGCCAGCGTCAGCCCCAGGCCGCTGCCGCCATCCCTGCCCGACACCAGCGGGTAGAAAATGCGGTCGCGGATCTGGGGCGGGATGCCCGGTCCGTTATCGATGATATGCAAATCTAATGCCAGCTGATAACGCACCTTCGCCAGCGTCATCTGGCGCGCCACGCGGGTGCGGAAAATGATCTCGGCATCGCCCTGCTCGATGCGCGCCGCCAGCGCTTGCGCGGCATTGTGGGCGATGTTCAGGACCGTCTGGATCAACTGCTCCTTGTCGCCGCGGAATTCGGGCAAGGAAGCGTCGTAGTCGCGGCGGATGGTGAGCCCGACCGGGAATTCGGCCAGGATCAGGCTGCGCACCCGCTCCAGCACTTCGTGGATATTGACGTCGCCCACGATGTGCGGCCGGCGGTGCGGCGCCAGCAGGCGGTCCACCAGCGTTTGCAGGCGGTCCGCTTCCTTGATGATGACCTGGGTGTATTCGCGCAGCTGCGTCAGGTGCAGCGGCGGCAGCTCCATTTCCAGCAGCTGCGCGGCGCCGCGGATGCCGCCCAGCGGGTTCTTGATTTCGTGCGCCAGGTTGCGGATCAGCTCCTTGTTGACCTGGCTCTGATCCATCAGGCGCTCTTCGCGGTCCTGCTTCATCTGCTGCACGATCTCGCGCAGCTCGATCATCACGGCGCCATCCGGCTCGTCCAGCGCGCTGGCAATGATGTGCACGTGCAGCGCTTCACGTCCGCTGCGTTCCAGCACCAGCTCTTGCCGTACGTCGGAGAATTTGTGCTCGCGCGCCTGTGCGATGATGTTCTCAAGCTCCAGCGGCACTGCAAACAGCCCGCCCAACGGCTGGCGCGCCAGGGCTTTCAGCGACGACTCCAGCAGGTTTTCGCCGGCGGCATTGAGGTACAGGATATGGCCGCCGCCATCGACGATGACAACGGCCGATGCCAGCAGGTCCAGCCCTGCCAGTTCAGCGGGCCGGATGCTGGCAGGGCTGTCTGGGGTCATTTTATGTTGGCAAGCTCGCGCTTCAGCGCTTCCACGTTCGATTCCGCACGCGCGATGCTGTCCTTCAGGCCAGTTACGCGCTCCTGGTATTTGGCGGCGTTGCGCTCGTCGGCACGGCGCTCAGGCTCGCCGTTGTTGAATTCCTTGCGCAAATCCGCCAGCTTACGGTTTTCGGTGTTGAGCTCATCGGTCAGGATGGCGCGGCGGTCGGCGTCGCGGGCTTTCTGCTCCGAGCTTTCCACGCGCGGGAAGTTGGCTGGCGCCACGGCAGGTGCGGACGGCGTCGAGCCGCGGCGCGCGCCGCCCGGCGCGGGAATGGTGGCGCCCGGCAGGTCCAGCGTCTTGCAATTCTTCCCCTTGCGGGTATCGGTCAGTTCCTTGCGGCCATCGGCATCCACGCAGAGAAAAATTTGCTGCGCCTGCGCTGCGCCACTCACGGCCAGCAACGCCAGCCCATGTAATACGAGAGTGCGAGTGTTCATGCCCCGACTATACAACATCCGAAAAAAAACGCGAGGAAAGCAAGCTGCTGGCCTCGCGTTTTGTTGACTGCCGGTTAATCCCGGCAATCGCGCCCTGATTACAGGGAGTAGTACATGTCGAACTCGACCGGGTGGGTGGTCATGCGCATGCGGGTGACTTCGGTCATCTTCAGTTCGATGTAGGCATCGATCATCGAATCGGTGAACACGCCGCCGCGGGTCAGGAACTCACGGTCCTTGTTCAGGTGATCCAGCGCTTCTTCCAGCGATGCGCAGACGGTTGGGATCAGTGCATCTTCTTCCGGCGGCAGGTGGTACAGGTCTTTGGACGCTGCTTCGCCTGGGTGGATCTTGTTCTGCACGCCGTCCAGGCCAGCCATCATCAATGCAGCGAAGCACAGGTATGGGTTGGCCAGTGGGTCCGGGAAGCGGGTTTCGATACGGCGGCCTTTTGGATTGGCCACGTGTGGGATACGGATCGAAGCCGAACGGTTACGTGCCGAGTAAGCCAGTTTCACCGGTGCTTCGTAGCCTGGCACCAGGCGCTTGTACGAGTTGGTGCCTGGGTTGGTGATCGCGTTCAGTGCCTTGGCGTGCTTGATGATGCCGCCGATGTAGTACAGCGCGAAGTCGGACAGGCCGGCATAGCCGTCGCCAGCGAACAGGTTCTTGCCGTCTTTCCAGATCGACTGGTGCACGTGCATGCCGGAGCCGTTGTCGCCAACGATAGGCTTAGGCATGAAGGTAGCGGTCTTGCCGTAGGAGTGGGCAACGTTCCACACCACGTATTTCAGGTTCTGGGTCCAGTCGGCGCGCTCGACCAGGGTCGAGAACTTGGTGCCGATTTCGTTCTGGCCGGCGCCGGCCACTTCGTGGTGGTGCACTTCGACCGGGATGCCCATCGATTCCAGGATAAGGCACATTTCGGAGCGCATGTCCTGGAAGGAGTCGACCGGAGGCACTGGGAAGTAGCCGCCTTTGACGGTTGGGCGGTGGCCGGAGTTGCCGCCGTCGATGTCCTTGTCGGTCGACCAGGAAGCTTCGTCGGAGTCGATCTTGACCATGGCGCCGGACATGTCGATCTTCCACTTCACGGAGTCGAAGATGAAGAACTCTGGCTCTGGGCCGAAGTAGGCGGTGTCGCCCAGGCCGGAGGATTTCAGGTAGGCTTCAGCGCGCTTGGCAATGGAGCGTGGGTCGCGGTCGTAGCCTTTGCCGTCCGACGGTTCGATCACGTCGCACTGCATGAACAGGGTGGTTTCTTCGAAGAATGGGTCGATGTTGGCGGTCGCAGGATCCGGCAGCAGGATCATGTCGGAAGCTTCAATGCCTTTCCAGCCGGCGATGGAGGAACCGTCGAAAGCGTGGCCCGATTCAAATTTGTCGATGTCGAAATGGGACACAGGCACGGTTACGTGCTGTTCCTTGCCACGGGTATCGGCGAAACGGAAGTCCACGAACTTGACTTCGTGCTCTTGTACCATCTTCAGAACATCTGCGGCGGTCAGTGCCATTACATATCTCCTAAGTGAAAAAACTGCCGCGACCACTTGGGTGCGGCGAACGCTGGTGGTACATTAAGCAGATATCATGCCAGCCAAATCACTACCTACACCCAACAAAAGACGCACCATGCGGGTGCGCCTGCCGATTATCGCACCACTGTGGTGCATTTTTGCACCAATTGAAGCAAATGCATCGTTGTGGTGCAGTCATCATAAAGGAAAAACCATGAGTTCCCATTCCGAAATCCTCGACCGTGCACGCAAACGCGACACTTCCCTGCCCTATGCCGGTGCGGTGACCCCGCAAGAGGCATACGAGCTGCTGAAATGCGACCCGCATGTGCGCCTGGTCGACGTGCGGACCAATGCCGAGCGCGATTGGGTGGGACGGGTGTCGATTCCGGCCGAGCAGCACCATGCGGCGCAGTGGAATGTGTATCCAGGCGGGACGCCCAACCCCGACTTCCTGGGCCAGTTGGCGGCAGCGGTGCCCGGCAAGGACACGGTGATCGTCTTCCTGTGCCGTTCGGGCGTGCGTTCGCGCCATGCGGCCAAGGCAGCGACCGAGGCCGGCTACACCCAGTGTTATGACATCCTGGAAGGCTTTGAAGGCGACAAGGATGCCAACGGCCACCGCAAGACCGTGGGCGGCTGGTGCAAGGCAGGCCTGCCCTGGACGGGCGCGTGAGATTAAAAGGGCATCGGGATAGTGCACTATCCTCGATGCCCATCGTCTCCGGCCTGTGTAACGGCCGGGTATCCGATCCGCGGCTTCTTGGTTAAAGCGCGTAGTTCAAACGGGCGTACACAAAGCGGCCGGAACGTCCGAACGGCGAGTAGTTGGAGAACGGCGCATTGCCGGTGCCATTCAACAGTGCCGGATACGGATCCGGATACTGGTCGAACAGATTTTCCGCTCCCACTGCTGCAGTCAAACGCTGCGTGATCTTGTAGCGCCCTTCCACGTCAACCAAAGTCTTCGGCGTCATCCAGTGATCGCGTGCCGGATTCGCATCCGGTTGCAACACCTTGCCGTAGCGCGTGGCGCGGAAGGTGCCACTCCAGTTGCCCAGCGTATGGTTCATGCTGGCCGTGAACTTGGTCTGCGGCGTGCCATGTTCAAAGGTCAGCACGTTCACGCGGTCAAACAGCGGCGGCGCAGGATTCAGCGCGGCCAATTGCGCAGTCACCGGCACCTTGGTCACTTCGGTCTTGGTGTAATTGCCCGCCAGCGTGAAGTCGAACTTGCCCACGTTGCCTGCATTCCATGGATAGTTGGCCACCACGTCCACGCCGCGCGTCGTGGTGTTCACGCCATTGATGAAGAAGCGTCCACCGCCAATGCCGATGAAGCCTAGCGACGTCAGGTAGTTCCGCACATTGTCCTGCAACAGGTTCTCCGACAGCACAATGCGGTCGCGGATCTTGATCTGGAACGCATCCACCGTCAGGCTGGCCTTGCCCATCTTGCCCACAGCGCCAAGCGAGAAGTTGGTCGACTTCTCGGCATCAAGCGGCTTGGCGCCCAACGCCACGGCAGCCGGATCGCTAGGCTTGAAGGTGGTGATGTCATATGGCACGCCGCCAACGAAGTTGGTCGCCGTGGAGGTAAAGAACTGCTGCTGCGGCGACGGTGCACGGAAACCATTCTGCGCCGAACCGCGCAGCGCAAACGATGGCGAGAAGTTGTAGCGGGCCGCCAGCTTGCCCGACCAGTTGTTGCCGAAGTCGGTGTAATGCTCGCCGCGCACTGCGGCCGATGCCAGCAAGTTCTGTGTCAGGTTCGCTTCCACGTCGACATATACCGAATAGGCCTTGCGGTTGGCATCGGATTCATCGCTCGGACGGAAGCCCGGGAACACTTGCGAACCGGAAGCCGTAGGCCGGGGAGTCTGCGCCGCAGGCGGCGGCAGCGGCGGCAGGGTCGCTCCACCGTTACGCCAGGAATCAGGCTCGCCTGCGTGCAGCGCATAGCCTTCGCGACGCGCTTCCGCACCAACGGCCACGTTGAGCGGCGACGACAGGCCCACTTCGTACTGCCGCACGCCCGACAGGTTGAACGTGAGCTGGTCGTACTTGAAGCCGCCCGCGTCAAATACCGTCTTGGAGGTCGGGCCAAGGGAACGGTTCAGCGTGTTCTCGATGGTGAAGTCCATCCGGTTGTCGCCGTAGGTAAGGGACGTATCCATCTCCCACTCGCCGGCAGTCCAGGTGGCGCCGAAGGCGGCACTGAAGTCCGATACTGCTGGCGCGATGATCGGCAGGAAGCCATTTGGATAGATCTCGATCGTATTATTGTCCTGCAGCGCGCGGCGGAAGAAGCCGCCCGAGCGCGCATCGCGATCCTGGTAGCTGGTCCAGCCATACAGCTTGACGCCGCCGGCCAGGTTGTAGCCCGCATTGGCAAAGAAGGTGCTCTGCGTCATTTCAGGCTCGCCATACCACGCGTTGAAACGGTTGGAGTTCGCTTCGCGCGGATCGAAGGCACCGTTCACCAGCGGATATTGCTGGCGCACGTCCCAGCCCGAGCGCTCGGTATGGTCCTGGCGCTTACGCTCCAGCGCGAGGGTCAGGAAACCGTCTTCACCCAGTTCCATGCCCTTCCACAGGCTGATATTGAGCGTGTTGCCATCCTTGCGCTTGCGCGAATCCTCGACGCCCCAGGTGGCGCCGGCAGGCGGCGTGCCGGGATTGAAGTTGTATTCGGTATCGCGACGGCCATAACTCACGCTGGCTTCGCCGCCAGTGCGGTCGGTACGCAGCCGCACGTTGATCACGCCGGCAATCGCGTCGGAACCGTATTGTGCGGAAGCGCCGTCGCGCAGCACTTCAATCGTCTTCACGATGCCGGCCGGGATGGTGTTCATGTCCACCGCGGCCGAACCGCGGCCGATGGTGCCGTTCAGGTTCACCAGCGATGAAGTGTGGCGGCGCTTGGAGTTGACCAGCACCAGGGTCTGGTCAGGCGCCAGGCCGCGCAGCGTGGCCGGGCGGATGGTGTCGGTGCCGTCGGCCAGGCCGGGGCGCGGGAAATTCAAGGAAGGCAGCGCCACCGACAGCGCTTGCGTTATTTCCGGCACACCGGCGTTCTTGATGCTATCGGCGCTGATGACGTCCACCGGTGCCGTGGTGTCGAGCACCGTGCGGTTGGAAACCCGGGTACCGGTCACCACCACGGTAGCGGTCTCGCCGGCGGGGGCTTCCTGCGCCCACGCGGCGTTAGTGAAAAGTGATGCAACTGCGATTGCCAGAACCTGTTTTTTTGGTGCCATAGCTACCCCTTGTAGTTTAACCAGTTTCACATCCGGCTTATCTTTGAGGTAACTGTGAGCAACTGTCAATTAAGGGTCTCGCGGATACAACACTTTCATGGTGTTTTACGTGTTTGTACGTAGCTTCTGCCGCACGAACTCGATGTGGTTGCGCAAGCCGTAGAACTCATCGGCAAAGGACAGCGGCACGGTCAGGCGGTTGACCCGTTCTTCGATCTGGTCCAGGCGGTGCAGCAGCTCGTCACGCGGCTTGCCCTCGTCGACACCTTGCTCCACCGAGCGCAGCTGCCCGTACCAGCGGTAGACGCGCGAGCGGATGCGCCAGACGTAGATCGGCGGCACGACTTTCGACAGCGGCAGGATCAGGGCGCCGGTAGCCAGTACTACCACCCACAGGCGATCGAACAGGTTGGCCAGCCAGAAGGTCATGTAGCGCTGCAGGAATGGCGGACCATCCTTGTAGAACTTGGCCGCTTCGCGCGCGACCGGAATCTCCGTATAGCGCGGTGAAGGGAACTGGCCCTGCTGCTGGAACCACCCTGCCCCACTGTGGATGCTGCTGGCGGCTTGCACGAACAAGTCGATCAGGGCCGGGTGCAAGTCTTCGCGCGCCACCAGGGTGGCGGTTGGTGCGATCAGGTGGTAGTCGCGAGCCGGCAGGTCGCGCCCCAGGTCGACGATGCCGCGCGGCAGGGTGACGTGGGTCAGGAACGGCAGCCGGCGCGCATAGGCTTCGGCCTGGGTGAAATTGAACAGCTTGATCCCAGGCGTCATCAACAGCATCTGGATCAGCGGGTCGTCCGGCGCCGCGGCAAATACCAGGGCGTCGATGCGGCCTTCCAGCAGTTCTACCGTGGCAGGAGTGTTTTCCAGGTCGCTGGCGATGATGTCGCCGTTGTGGACGCCGTTAATCTGCAGCACCTGGCGGAACAGGCGCGGCACGCCGCTGCCTTCGGGGCCGAGGTTGACCTTCAGTCCTTTGAGGCGGGTCAGGCTGTTGACGGCTTTCTTCTCGCGCATGAAGAGCCATACAGGTTCCGTGAACAGGCTGCCCAGCGAGACCAGGCCGGTGCGTTCGGCTTCGGCTTCGTTGGTGGAGCCGCTTTGCACGAAGGCGATGTCGGTTTCGCCTTTGTTCAGGCGCTGCAGGTTTTCCTGCGAACCCTGGCTTTGCTGGAGGACGACCTTGATGCCGTGCTTGGCCATCGCTTGCGCGTAGCGCTTGCCGATGTTTTCGTAGGCACTGTTTTCCTGGCCGGTGGAGAGCTTGACCACCCGCGGCGGGGTGGGGTCGATGATCCAGTAGGCCAGTGCGCAGGCGCCGGCGATCAGCAGGATGGTGGGGGCGAACGAGACCAGCAGGTCGCGCAGGCTGATGCGGGTGAACTTGGTGATGAGTTTCATGGGCCGCATTTTAACCCGGTAAACCTGGGTCCGACCCAAGGGTCAGACCCGTGCAACGCGGCGGCCGCTGACGGGGTTTGAGGATTTTGACTTTCGACGAAGATCAACGGCGCACAACCGAAACCCTCGGCCAGGAGACCGTAGGGGTCTGACCCTTGGGTCAGACCCAGGTTTACCGGTTTAGCGCGCGCCGCAGGCGTGCAGCGGCGCGGCGGGAGCCGCGGCAGAAGTAGCCGCCACCAGCGCAGCAGTAGCAACCGGCTGTACGCCACCCGGCGCCCCAGCCGCCATCGCGGTCACCACCGGCGCCGCTTTCTGCGCAGTCGGCTCGATCAACGGCATCAGCGAAGGCGCCAGCACCGTCAGCAACTGCACCGGCAGCGCCGAGGTAAAGTCGTAATTCTTCGACTCCGGCCCGTGCACGTAAGCCGTCATCGAGCCAAAGAAGCGCTCCCCGATATTGAATACAAAGGTCGCCGAGCGGTTCACATAGCGCGACTCGATCAGCCGCCCGCCAGCCGCATACACGTCAAAGCGCTGGTCGCCGGTACCGGTCTTGCCGCCCACAGGAATGATCTGTCCGTCCGAGCCGACAAAGGCGGCTTTCACGCGCCGCGCCGTACCATCCGACACCACTTCGCGGATCGCATCGGCCACCGCGCGCGCGACTTCCGGCGTCAGCACCTGCTCATTGCTGCTCGACTTGTTGCGCGCCACCGTGGTCTCGTAAGGCGTGCCTTCCGCAAAATGCAGCGACTCGATGCGCTGCGTGGTCTTGCGCACGCCGCCGTTGACAATGATCCCCATCATCTCTGCCAGTGCGGCCGGACGATCGGCCGATGCGCCCAGCGTGGTCGCATACGATGGCACCAGGGAATCGAAGGGATAGCCCATCTTCTTCCACTGGCGGTGGATGCCCATGAAGGCCTCCATCTCCAGCAGGCCGGCGATGCGCTTGTCCTGCGCGTACTTGTGATGGGTCTTGAACAGCCACTGGTAAACCTCCTGGCGTTCCTTCTCGCTGGCGGCCACCACGTCGGACAACGAAGCCCCTTCGTTCTGGTGCAGGTAAGCCACCAGCCACAATTCCAGCGGGTGCACGGCAGCCAGGTAACCGCGGTCGGCCAGGTTCCATTTGTCCATCGCGTACTGCTCGTACATCTTTGCCAGGCGCTCTTCCGGCACATCGTTCTGCACCTTCAGGTTGTCGTTCACGAACTTGTCGAACTCCGCCAGCGTCGCGTTTGGATATACGGTGCGGTGGATATTCGCCAGGCGCACCGGCGTCGGGCGGATCGTATCGAGCAGGATGGCATCGAGCTCCGACGTCTTCTTGCCCTTGTACTTGGCGTAGAAGCGATACAGGAATTCCTTGCCTTCCTTGTCGGCGAAGCGCGCCAGGTAGGCCGCGCGGCGCGGATCGTCGGAATCGGTCAGCAGGGTCTGCGAGGAGCCCGGCATCTGGAAGGAGTAATACTTGACCACGTCGCGCATCAGGCGCACGAACACCAGGTTGGTGGAACGGCGCAGCGCTTCGCGCACGGTCATGATCTTGAAGTCGTCATCCTTGCTGAAGTTGCCGAAGTAATGCAGGCCGCCGCCGGTGAAGAAGCCCTCGCCAGGATTGGCCGAATACTTGCGCTCCAGCGCCGCCTGCAGCATGTCAGGCAGGTTGCGCTTGTCCTTCGGCGTCATGGTCAGGTACTCGATGCCCCAGGTCGTCAGGCGGTCACGCTGGTCGACGCTGACCTTCTTCAGTTCCGCCAGCTCCATCTGGCCATACTTCTTGTACAGCTGGTCGACGATGTCCATGTAGGTGACAAGGGTGCGCAGCTTGGCGGTGGAGCCCAGGTCCAGCTTGGCGCCTTCGTTGATATCCAGCGGCTGGTCGTAGTTATCGGTCTGCACGCGCAGGTAGTTGGCGTGCTCGCCGCGCTCCAGCAGCGTGAAGCTGTACACCACGTTGGCCGGGTCGCCATTGCCCAGCATGCCCTTGCCGGTCAGGCCTGCCTGCACGGCGGTCTCCGGCTCGCGCAACTGGCGCAGCATGGCGGTGACGGTTTTCTGGGTTTCCGCGTCGAGCGTGGTGTTCACCGACAGGTCGAGGCGGTCCAGGTTGTACATGCGGTTGTCGCCCAGCAGGTTGGCCAGGTGCACGCGCACGGCGTTCGAGGCCTTCTTGGTGACATAGGTCATCGGCGGTGCCGCCTGCACGCCGTTGCCCTTGGCTGGGTGCAGCTTTTCCTTCAGCGCGGCATCGCGCAGCTGCGGCGTGATGATGCCGGCGCTGGCCAGCAGGCGCAGGTGGCTGTTGGCCAGCGTCTCCAGGTCTTCATCGCCCTCGCCCAGGTAGTAGCTCGGGCGGCGCTGTGCGATCAGCAGCGACAGCGCTTCCTTGAAAGCCAGCGGACTGCCCGGCTGGTCCATCTTGCCGCCCAGCAGGCGCCCCACTTCGTCGAACTCGCGGCCGTACCAGACCCACATGCCGTCGCCCACGCCGTTCACTTCACCGTAGCCCGGCTTGGCCGACAGCGGCACGGTATTCAGGTAGTCGACCACGATCTGGCGCCGCACCTTGGTGGTGTCTTCGCCCTGCTGATAGGCGCGCAGCGAGGCGGAAATCATCTGCTGCAGCTTGTCCTTCATCGAGCCCGTGCGGCCCTCCGGCGAATGGCGATACTTCTCGATCTGGGTAGCCAGGGTCGAGCCGCCCGCCGCGCGGTGGCCGCCGGCGCCCACGGCGCTCGCGGTTTTTTCAAGGATGGCCTTGGACAGGCGATCCCATTCGACGGCCGGGTTGCGTTTCGGGTATTTGTTGTCCAGCAGCTCGCGATTCTCGATGAACAGCAGGCTTTGCACCAGCGCGTTCGGCGCCTGCTCGAAGCTGCCGTAAATGCGCTCCGGATAGCTGGCAGTGAACAGCGGCTGTTCGCGGCAGTCGAAGATCGACAGGCCGGTGCGGGTCTTTTCGCGATAGGTCGCGAACACGCCCATGTCGGTCAGCTCCAGCATCTTCGGCGAGAAGCGCGCCTGCGAAGTGACTTCGTAATCGCGCGCCTTCAGCTTGTCCAGGTAATCCGGCAGGTTGGCGTAACCAAGGCGCTCGTCGTATGGACTGTCGTGCGGGAAGCGGATCGACTTGCTCGGCCCCGGCTCCACCTTGTAGGTCAGCTTGCCGACCAGATCGGTGAACACCTTCGCCTGCATCGTCGAGGTGCGGGTCTCGTGATAGCCCCAGAATCCGGCCACGGTCAGCAGCACCAGGATCAGCACAATCAGCGCATTGCGCAAGCGCGGACCCTTCTTCGGTTCAGATGGAGGTGGCAGTGCTGGCTCGGTTGGCGGGCCTGGTTCGAAGGAGCTTGATTCGTGATCTTGTTGGGAAGGCATAGGTACCGAGCGCAAACGCCGCCTGCTGCCGCCATATCCAATTGCTGCCGCGCCGGCGCGCATTTTGCGCACCGCTCGAACGACAACTCGGGGCCGGCGAAAACGACGATTGCTTAACATAGTGTTCAAACCGGACAGTACACGCAGAGTATTTCTGCTTGATTACCATTGCACCACATCGGCGCGCACTGCACGGGGCAACTCGCAAAATATTTAAACTTCGCGTATCAGTTTCGCAAAAAAACAACGGCGCTTCACGCGTTTGTGAGCGCCGTTGCAAGAGCAGTTAACACCCTTTTCACACTGTGGATTCAGGGCTTCGCATACTCCACGTTCAGGGCATCGAGCTCACGGCACATTTGGGAAAATGCAGCCTCGCATTGGGGCGGATCGCCTTTCACGCCAAGCTCGATATGGCGCCTGGTCTTCGCATCGCCCACGCTTGGCAGGCTGAAGACCTTGATGCGCGGCCAGGCTGCTTCCAGGGCCAGCATCAGCGGAGTAAGCGCTGCTTCCGCTGCCTCGTACACTAACACCGATCGCTCTGCGCGAGGCTCACGATTGAACAGGTCGGTGTAGTGCGTGTCGAGCACCCATTCGATCATCGGCCACGCCATCACCGGGAAGCCGGGCACGAAGTAATGTGTTCCATGCGCGAATCCGGCCACGTTGTTATACGGATTTGGAATAAGCCCAGCGCCTTGCGGGAATTCGGCCATTTGCAAGCGCTGCAGATTTTCCGCCGAAGTGAGGTCGGCTACCTCGCCCTTCTCTTCAGCCACCTGGCGCACGCGCTGCTGGATGCTGTCTTTTGCGCCTTCGTGCAACACCAGCGGCAAGCCCAGTGCCGCGGCGGCGGCCTGCCGCGTATGGTCGTCCGGCGTGGCGCCGATGCCGCCGCAGGAGAACACGATATCGCCGCTGGCAAAGGTGCGCTGCAGGGTGGCGGTGATGCGCTCGCGGTCATCGCCCAGGAATTCGGCCCAGGACAATTGCAAGCCGCGTGCCGCCAGCAGCTGCACCACTTTGGGGAAGTGCTGGTCGATTCGTTTGCCGGAAAGGATTTCGTCGCCAATGATGATCAGTCCGATTCGCATAGGCTTTCCTCGAAAGGTTCATGGCGCAATTGCGCCAGCGCTTGCAGGCAATAATACTCAAACCACAGGCCGGTGAAGATGAAAATCACCACATACACCCAGATCGATGCGGCCAGCAGAATCGGGAAGAAGGCAATGGCAGCAGCCGCGCCGCCCACCCACACCAGTGCCGGCAGCGAGCCGGCCAGGCCGGACACCACGCCGATCGACATCAGCTGCCAGCGATGTTCGCGCTGCAGCTTGGACAGTTCTTCCGGGCTGGCATAGTCGGCCAGCGCGTCATAGCTCATCACGCGGCTGGTGAGCCAGCCCCACAGCAGCACGGTGGCCAGGCCAGCCAGCGGCGGGAAGATATACATCGGCAGGATGCACAGCCAGGCCACGACAAAGATGCCGAAGGCGCCCAGCGCCTTGACGACGCCGCCCAGTATCGAACCGCCCTGCTTCTTTTCCAGCTGCGGGAAATGGCGCCCGCCGACGTGACGCACGATGAACGGCATGGCAGCCACGCCGATGAAGATCATGGCCGTCACGATCATCAGCGGCAGCAGAAGCAGCAGCGCAAACAGCGGCACCACGATCGAGCGCAAGCCGCCCAGGCCGATCGATTGCAGCCAGTCGCTGGTGACGCGGTACACCTCGAATTCCACGAAGTGGCCGTGCAGCCAGTCCAGCAGCGGCTGCAGGCCAAGCCAGAGCAGCAATGCCCAAAGGGCGACTGACAAAATGAAAGGAACAATACTCAGCAATAAGATCTTGCCGTGGAACTGGGACAGCAGGGCCCTGCCATAAGCGTGGATTACAGCGCGCATTAACTCGGTTTCTTTCTCAAATATTCAAACATCCGCTTCAGGCCTAGCCATTGCTGGGCCCAGAAGCCGCGGCCGTAATCGCGGCCCGCCAACTGGTCACGCACGCCGGTCGCTTCGAAGCGCGGCGTGAAGTTGGCGGTGCGGAAAATAATGTCCCAGATCGGGAACAGCACGGCGAAATTACAACCACCCAGCGTGCCCTGGCCCTTCGATTCATGGCCGACGCCAATCGCGTGATGCATACGGTGGTAGCGCGGCGACACCAGCAGCCGTTCGCCAATGCGGCCGAAGTGTATACGAACATTGGCGTGTTGCAAGCTTTGTACGATACGGGACAGCGATACGAGGAGCACGTACTGGCTTGGCGGCACGCCGATGGCCAGCGCCAGCACCGCCATAAAGACATCGTGCAGCAAGTCGTCCAGCAAATGATTGCGGTCGTCACTCCACAGGTTCATGTTCTGCTGGCTGTGGTGCAGGCTGTGCAGGCCCCACCACCAGTTGAACTGGTGCTGGGCGCGGTGGAACCAGTAATCGAAAAAGTCCAGCACCAGCAGATAGATGGCGAAGCTGGCCAGCGGGTGCATATTGGTGACCAGGTTTTCCAGGTTGAAGGGCTGCACGCCTTCCATGTGCAAGGCGCCGGAAATGGCGTCCATGACGGGATCGAGCGTAAAGAACAGCAGCAGCGGAATCAGGCCGATGCGCTGCAGCACGGTGTAGATGAAGTCATTCCAGCGCGCGCGCTTGTCGCTGAACTGGTGCACCGGGATGGCCGCTTCCAGCGGGCGCAGCACCAGGTAGATCAGCAGCAGTTCGGCCATGCCGATCAGCAGCCATTCCGTGCCTTCGAAGGCTTCTTCGGTGATGTCGCCCATGCCGGAGTAATAGATCAGCGGCTGGATGGCGTTTTCAAACAGCCAGCCCTGGGCTTGGCCCAGCAGGTCCAGGAAGAATTGAATCATTTGCGGTAATCCGGGTGTTCTCTCAGGGTGGCGAAGCAGAAGCCTTTCTGCTTCAGGCCTTCAATCAAGGGTTCCAGGTTGGCCGGCGCCCATGGGTCCTTGCGCGACCAGATGCCCATGTGGGCCATGAAGATGTCGCCGTCGCGCAGGCCGTCCAGGGCGCGCTTCAGCAATTGCGCATTGGAGGCGCGTTCCACCGGCAGTTCGTCGCCGGAAAAGCCAGCGGGCGTGGCCCATCCCGCATGCTGGTAACCGCAAGCCTTGCCGGCCGCCAGGATGCGCGAGCTGGTCTTGCCGCCGGGAGCGCGCCAGAACGGGTCCAGCGCCTTTCCGGTCAGCTCGTGGAAGCGCTGGTCGACGCGGCGCAACTCCGCGCAGTACTGTTGCGAAGTCCAGTCCTGCACCGTGCCGGCATGGGCGCCGAATTGCGGCTTGACGCTGATCTTGCCGTTGCCGGCGTCGCGCACGTAATAGGTGTGGTCGAAGGTGTGGCTGCCGAAGGCGTGGCCCTCGGCGACGCGGGCGCGCCAGTAGGCTTGCCAGGTCGGGTCCAGACTGTAGTCGCCCTTGACGGTCTTTTCGTTCGCCAGGAAGAAGGTGGCCTTGACGTTTTGCCGCGCCAGGACCGACGCGATCAGGTCGGCCTGCGACTGGCTGCCGGTATCGAAGGTGAGGTAGATCGTGCCGCGGCATGCCGGCGCGGGCGCCTGCGCGGCGGTCGACGCGCCGGCGGCCGCCGCAGCGGCCAGTCCCAGCACGCATGCCTGCCACCGCATTACATCCTCGCTGACGAGTTGGCGAAGAAGACGCCGTGCGGCGAGCGGCCGACCGGGATCATCTTGACGACCTTCTTCTGCTGCAGGTCGATCACTGCCACTTTTTTAATCCAGCGCAGCGTGGCCCACATGTACTTCTTGTCGGCCGTGATTTCCATGCAATCGGGGCCGCCTGGCACGTCGATGGTACCGACGTTCTCCAGCGTCTTCTGGTCGATGATGTTGATGGTATTCGACACCCGGTTCGACACATAGGTGTAGCGGCCATCACCCAGGGCGCGGAAGTTGTGGGTGCCGGCGCCGGCCTTGATGCGCTTGACGGTCTGGCGGGTGCGCCAGTCGATCACTTCGACGTAGTCGCTGCCCATGATCCCGACCAGCAGGTATTTATCGTCCGGCGTCATGGCGATACCCGCCGGCAGCTTGCCGACCGGGATAGTCCACAGCACGTTTTGCGTCTTCAGGTCGACCGCGCTGACCTGGTCGCTGCCCTGCTGGGTGACGAAGGCCGTGGTGCTTTTAGCATCGAAGGCGATATGGCTGGGCAGCTTGGGCAGCGGAATCCGCTTGGCCAGGGTCATTTCCTTGCCGTTATACGAATAGACATCGAGCCGGTGCAAGCGCAGCGAAGTCGCGACGAACCATTTCTGGTCCGGCGAAAAGCCGATCTGGTATGGATCGAGGATATCCTTGACGTGGCGCTGCACCTGGCCTGTCACCGGATCCAGGAAGACCAGCTCATTGCCCACGGCGCTGGCGACGATCAGCGACTTGTTATCGGGCGTGGCCATCAGGTGGTGGGGCTCTTTCCCCACAGGGAAGGTCTGCAGGCTCTTGTAGCTTACCTGGTCCAGCAACTGGACCGTGGCATCGCGCGAATTGAGCACGACGACGACGTTTGCCTGGACAGGCTGCACGCCTGCCAGCAAACCACATAAAACTGCTGCGCTACGGATACTGCGGAACATGAAAACTCGCTTATTGGTTAAGCCAACCAGTATTTTACGGTCAAACGTCTTGTATTAAGTTATTGCCGACAACATTTAATGGGTATCGGCCGCGAATGGACTACAATCGCGGCCTAAGTCCCACATTTCTAAGGAATCCAAATGACTATCATCACTAACGCATCCGGCCTGCAATACGACGACATCAAGGTTGGCGATGGCGCGGAAGCAAAAGCTGGCCAGAACGTCACCGTCCATTACACCGGCTGGCTGCGCAACGACGACGGCAGCAAAGGTCCGAAATTCGATTCGTCCAAGGACCGCAACGATCCGTTCGAATTCGCCCTGGGTGCCGGCATGGTGATCCGCGGCTGGGATGAAGGCGTGCAAGGCATGAAGGTAGGCGGCACCCGCCAGCTGATCATCCCTGCTGAACTGGGCTATGGCTCGCGCGGCGCCGGCGGCGTGATTCCGCCAAACGCCACCCTGATCTTCGACGTGGAACTGCTGGGCGTATAAGCCAGCCCTGCGGCGTGAGGCCTAGCGCTGCCACTTGCGCTGCACGGCCTCCTGCTCCGCTTTCGCATCCAGCGGTTGGCCGGCAATACGCTGGTCGATCGCATCCAACACCTGCGTCGGCATGTCCGCCGCTGCCTGCCGGTATTCCCCTTGCTGCGCCTTGCCCTGGCTTTGCACCGCCAGTTGCACCTTCCATGCCCCGCCCTGCTTGCAGGCCAGGCCCGACATATCCTGCGAAGTGGTGAAGCTGCGGCAGTAGCTGTTGTCCTGCGCCAGGAAGCTGGTGCCAATGCGCACCGGGCCGCCGCTGCCGGCCAGTTGCTGGTCCAGCGCAGTCGCCAGGCGGCCTTGCGCCACCAGCACGCCATCGCGGCTGGCCACCGTTTCGCCGCGGTCGATCGGCAGCATGCCGACGCCGTAATGGCCGGCCATCACGCCCACCATCAACATCGCCGCCAGCGCGCCCCATTCCGGCCATGACCAGCGCCGGCCACGGGTGGCCTTGCGCGCAGCCTGCTGCTCGGCCTCGCGCCGGGCGCGCACGGAATCGAGGCTGACCACCGTGGCCTGGCGCAGCGGCTGCGCCAGCCTTGGCGGCACTGCTTCTTCCGCCACCGGGGCAAAGGCGGCAAAGACATCATTGCGCATGGCCTTGTGCTGGGCGACGCGGCGCGCCAGCGCGGCATCCTTGTGCATGGCTTCCTCCACCGCGCGGCAAGTGACTTCATCCAGCTCGCCGTCGGCATAGGCCATCAGGATTTCGTCGGAAAAACTCTTCATACTGTCCTCGCTTGTTCCGATAACATTTCTTGCAACGCAGTGCGGGCACGCGCCAGGCGGCTGGTCAGGGTGCCGACCGGAATATCCAGCACCTGGGCCGCCTCTTTATAAGGCAGCCCCTCCACCAGCACCAGGCCGACCACCAGCCGGTGCTCTTCGCTCAGCAGGCTGACGGCTTTTTGCACCGCCATGCGCTGCTGGTGCGCTTCGGCATAATCGTCGCCTACGTGCTCGCCTTCCTCCTCCGGCGCAAACAGCTCGCTGCGGCGGGTACGGGAACGCACTTCGTCGATCCAGGCATTTTTAATAATGCGGAACAACCAGCTATCCAGGCGGGTTCCCGGCTGGTAAGAGCTGCTGTGCAGGATGGCGCGCTCCACGGAGAGCTGGACCAGGTCGTCGGCATCCTCGCGGTGCCAGGCCAGGGTACGGGCGAAACGCCGCAGTCGCGGCAACAGTGTGGCGATTTCCTCGTGCAGGGCGCTATCGTTGTCCATCATATGAAGATAACGAACGGGATCGGGATTTTCTTCCCTCTCTCCGTCGTTGATACAGAATAGATACCGGTAGCCTATATTATCATCCGACCATGCCAACCTTGCGCCCGACTTATTCCCTGTTGCGTTCCTGCCGCTGCCTTCTGCTGGCCCTTGGCCTGCTGGCCGGCGCGGGGCCGGCGGCGGCGCAAATCGGCCTGCCTGGCTTGCCCCAGTTGCCCGGCGGCCTGCCGTCCCGCCTTGGCGACAGTGGCTTGCGCGACCGGCTGCGCGAAAGACTGCTGGACACGGCCGACCTGCCAGGCAAGGTGCCGCTGGACCAGCTTCGTGCGCTGAACATGCGCCAATTGCTGCAGCGGCATCCGGCGCAGCTTGAACCGGATCCCGCCGGATTTCCTATTGTGCGCAAGGAAATCCTGGCCTGGTCGCCATCGGAGGCCGGACTTGCGGCAGCCGCCGCGGCCGGGCTGACGCTGACCGAGCGGCAGGAAATGCCGGAGGTCGGACAGGTGCTGGTGACCTTGCGGGTGCCCGATGGCGTTGCCACGGCGGACGCGCTGGCCAGGCTGCGCGCCGCCGATCCTGATAGCAGCTACGATTTCAACCATGTGTATACAGGCGCCGGTGCAGTCGATGCGCCAGATGCCGCTCCGGCAGCGGCGCGGGCAGGCAGCCTGCCGCGCACTAAGCCAGCCCGCTCGGTTGGCGGCGATGTGCGCGTTGGCCTGGTGGACAGCGGCATCGACGGCAGCCACGAGGTTTTCGAGAACGCCCGCATCGTGCGTTGGGGCTGCGACGGAGCGGCCCGTCCTGCGCCTCACGGCACGGCGGTAGGCGCCCTGATGATCGGCAAGTCCGAGCGCTTTACCGGCGCGGCGCCCGGCGCAAAACTCTATGCAGCAGATATATATTGCGACCAGCCGACCGGCGGCTCGGCCAGCCAGATCGTGCAGGCCCTGGCCTGGCTGGCCCGGGAACAGGTCGGGGTCATCAATATCAGCCTGGTCGGTCCGCCCAACCAGATGCTGGGCCGCGTGGTGCAGGCGATGGTAGCGCGCGGCCACTTGCTGGTGGCTGCGGTCGGCAACGACGGGCCTGCCGCGCCTCCTTTATATCCGGCCAGCTACCCCGGCGTGATCGGCGTGACGGGCATCGATCCGAAGCGCCGCCCGCTGCCGGAAGCTGCGCGCGGTCCGCAAGTGATGTTCGCCGCGCCAGGCAGCCAGATGGCCGCAGCTGCCATCGGCACGCCGCCGTATAAGCTTGTGCGCGGGACGAGTTTCGCCTCGCCACTGGTGGCGGCGCTGCTGGCGCCCCACTTGCACTCCCCCTCCCCGGCGCAGGCCGCCGAAGCGGTTTCCGCCCTCGCCGCCGACGCCAGCGCAGCCGGCGACGGCACGGGCCGCGGCGTGGTGGCCGAAGACCTGCGCGTTCCCCCTTCCGCCTTCCGCTGAAAAGAATTTAAAAATTTTTTCGGATGGATGGAAGAAATCCATTTCCCGGTTCGTTCTCTGTATGTAAGCGGCGGATTTCCCGCAGCCAGACTAAGGAGAACTGATATGAAAACCAACATCGCAACCCTCATCCGCGCTGCCTTTATCGCTGCTGCCAGCGCCGCATCCATCGCCCAGGCCGGCCCGCTCGGCGGCGCACTGGGCGGCAATATCGGCGGCGGCATCGGCGGTGCTTTTGGCGGTGGCATGGGCGCCATGCGCGGCGGCATGACCGGCGATATCGCCGGCAGCACCATGCGCGGCAGCCGTGCCGGCGCCGATATCGCCGGCAATGCAGCAGGCAATGTCACTGCTACCGCTTCCCGTGCTGCCGCTGCGGATTCGGCGGCTAACAATGCCAACCAGCGTGGCCTGGACGCCAGCGGTGCGGCCAACGGCGCCGCCAACCTGACCGGAAACCTGTCGCGCAATGCTGGCGCGGCTGGCGGTAACGCGGACGGTGCAGCAAACGGCGCCACCAATGGAGCGGCAAACGGCATCGCCGGCAGCCTGGCCGGGGGTGCCGACGGCGCGGCTAGCGGCGCGGCCAATGGCGGCGCGAATGGTGCGGAAGGCGGCCTGGCCGGCGCAGCGGCAGGCGCATCCACCCTCGGCGGCAAGGTGGCGCACCGTGCAGGTTCCGCAACCGGCGTAGTGGACGGCGCCGCATCGGGCACCGCAAACGGCGCGGCAAACAAGGCATC
Source organism: Pseudoduganella sp. S-14 (assembly GCF_049913285.1). Lineage (GTDB taxonomy): Bacteria > Pseudomonadota > Gammaproteobacteria > Burkholderiales > Burkholderiaceae_D > Rugamonas. The sequence continues at coordinate 1,733,294 of NZ_CP183991.1, read as the reverse complement.
CAACAGCGCCTCGAACAGCAACGCCAGCGGCAACGCAGGCGGCGCAGCAAACGGCGCTGCGAATGGTGCGGCGAATGGCATGGCGGGTAGCCTGGCAGGCGGCGCAGCGGGCGCACATTCCCTGGGCGCTCAGGTGGCGCGCAATGCCGGTGCGGCCAGCGGCAACGCCGACGGCGCGGCAAGCGGTATCGCGAACGGCGCTTCCAACAGCACTGCCAATAACACCCCAAGCGGAACTTCGAACGGCGGCAAATCCGGTTCGGCATCCGGCGGCGGCAACGGCGCGGCCGGCCTGGGCGGCAGCCTGGCGCGCGGCACAAGCATGGTGAGCGGCAGCGCGGACGGCGCATCCAACGGCAGCGCAAATGCGAATGCAAGCCGTTCCGGCGCCAGCGGTTCGGCGAACGGCAGCACCAACGGCGCCGCCAGCGGCAAGGCAGCGACGCCTTCCCGCCATGCCAACGCCACGGCAAACGGCTCGGCCAACGGTTCCGCCAGCGCCAGCAAAAGCGCCCGCAGCGGTAGCCAAACCGCAGCGCAGCAATCGCCGAAAAGCGCTTCCGCCAACGGCGGAGTGAACGCCGGTTTCAGCGCCCAGGCAGGCAAGAACGCCGCCGTTGAAGGCTCCGCACAATGACGCACCAGGCTGGGGCGGCGCGGCGGAAAAGCTTAAACTAGCTGAGGTTTTCGCCAAAAACCGCCCCAGATTTCGTGGCGAGCCAGTCACTATATGGGCTTCTTCAAAAAACGGTACACACTTTTTTCAATTAATGTGCTAATCTGCGCGCTCCATTAACCAAGGAGGTAGTAATGAAAAAAGGCGAACTGATTGCAGAATTTGCGAAGCGTACCGAAATGTCCGGCGCAGCCGCTAACGACGCAATTAACACCCTGATCGCGATCGTTACCGAGCGTCTGAAAAAGGGCGACACCGTTGGCATCACCGGTTTCGGCACCTTCTCCGTCGCCAAGCGCGCCGCCCGTAAAGGCCGCAACCCGGCAACCGGCGAAGCGATCAAGATCGCTGCATCCAAGACCCCTAAGTTCTCGGCTGGCGCAACGCTGAAAGCCGCTGTGAACCCAACCAAGAAGAAGTAATTCTTCAGGCTTACCGCCAGAACGGCGGTTCAAGGCTGGCCCAAGCGGCTTGTCTTGAACCGCCGTTTTTATATTGTGCGCCGCACACGGCGCTCTATCACGTTAAGGAGATTTGCATGGGCATGGTTGGCTATCTTGTCGCACTGCCGGAATCGAAGCTCGCCGAACTGCGGGCGGACGAGGAACTGGTCGAAGAATTCCTGTTCCCCGACGACGGCGACAGCGAACCGGAAAACTCGATCGATCTCGATAAGGCCTGGCACGGCATCCATTACCTGCTGACCGGCGAGGCGGAAGGCGGGCCTGAACCGCTTTCCCTGGCAGTCATCGGCGGCGAAGAATTTGGACCTGATATCGGATACGGCCCGTCGCGCTTTCTTGTTTCCGCACAGGTGCAGGCGATTGCAGAAGCGCTCAAGCCCTTGGGCAGGGAGGAATTGGCCGCACGATTCGATCCGCAAGACATGGAGCGCAAGGATATCTACCCTGACGTCATCTGGACCCGCGACGGTGACGAAGCCCTGGACTATGTGCTCGAAAACTACGACGTCCTGCGAGACCACTATCTCAAAGCCGCTGCGCGCGGCGATGCGATGGTCCAGCTTCTGGCCTGACCTGATTGGAGCCTATACTCTAAGGCTAAGGCGGTTTTCTTTTGTATGATTGCGCTTCATCACCCCACTAACCAAAGGTAGACACCATGAGCCTGCAAGAACAGTTTGACCAAGCGATGGCCGATTCCAAGAACCTGCCGGAACGCCCAGACAATATGACCCTGCTGAAGATCTACGCCCTGTTCAAGCAAGGCTCGGCAGGCGACGCCACCGGCGAACGCCCTGGCATGACCGACTTCGTCAACCGCGCCAAGTTCGACGCATGGGCGGCACTGGCCGGCACCAGCCAGGATGACGCCAAGCAGCAGTACATCGACCTGATCGAAAGCCTGAAGTAATCCTCCCGCCTTGACGCCGCGCTTGTCAATACCAGCGCGGCGCTGCACACTCCAGGATCGCCGCGATCGACCACATCGTCCTCGGCTTCCTTTCCTTGTTGCTGCTGGCCTGCCTGGCCGTCTTCTTCCACGTCTTGGCGGAAATCGTACGCAATGCCCCGGGCGTCGTTGAATTCCTCACGGGTGCGGGCACCATCATTCTTGGCCTGCTGGTTGCGCTTTGCCTGCTGAAAATCGGCTCTGCCATCGCTTACCTGAAGGGTTCGCGCGCCACGCGCACGCCACTGATCATCTTCAGCATTGTCGCCCTGTTCAACGTTCCAGTCGGCACCCTCCCGCCACAGCGCCAGCGGGCAGCCAGGCTAGCGTGGAGACCGCTGCGCGCGGCCAAACCGGTAAGCGAATATCGTATCGGCGATCGCGTTGGCATCTTCTCCCTGCTTTATCTGTCGCAGGATGAAGTGCTGCCGGGCGACTCGGACAAGCACCTGGACGTGGTGCTATCCGTCTGCAAAGCGCCGCAAGGTGCGGTCAGCGTGTTTGGGGTCGTTCGCGCATCGCTGTCGGTAGCGCACGCCGCCAATGTGCAAACAGGCGCGCGAGCTCGCCACCTTTTCCACCTGACATGCTAGAGTTGCGCTTTTTATAATCCGATCCCGACGCATGACACTTCTTTTCCGCCGCGCGACAACTGCCGATATTCCCGCCATGAGTGCGATCCGGTTGGCCGTGCGCGAAAACACGCTTTCCAATCCGGCTCGCGTTACGCAACAGATGTATGAGGATTACCTCGCTCGCCTTGGCCAAGGCTGGGTGTGCGAACGCGAAGGAGCAGTAATCGGCTTTTCTTACGCCGCGCGCGAAGACAACTCGATCTGGGCACTATTCGTTGAGCCGGCATTTGAAGGGTTGGGCGCGGGCAAGCACTTGCTGCATCTGGCGACGCAATGGCTGTTTGCTAGCGGCGCCCAATCCATCAAACTTTCCACTGCGGCCGACACGCGGGCCGATCGCTTCTATCTGGCCCAAGGCTGGCAGCGCGGCGAAATCAGCAATGGCGTCGATGTTCACTACCGGCTCGAGCGAGCGACGACGATTCGCCTTGCCGAACCGCGCGACCTCGATGCAATGTGGGGCATTTTCCAGCCGTTGCTGGCAGACGGCGACGCGTTCCCGTTTGGCCAGGGATTTGAGAAGTCCACCTTCCAGTTGCACTGGTTCGGCAGCCACCCGGCCTATGTTGCCTGCGCGCGAGACGTCATTCTCGGCATGTACAAAATGGGCGCCAACTATCCCGACCACGGCGCCCACGTCGCCAGCGCCACCTACGCCGTCGCCGCGCAGGCGCAAGGGAAAGGCATCGGCCGCGCGCTGGTCGAACACAGCCTGGCACAGGCGCGGCGCGAAGGCTTCCTCGCCATGCAGTTCAATTACGTCGTCAGTACGAACGGCGCGGCGTTGGCGCTGTATCGCAAGCTTGGCTTCAACATCGCCGGCACCTTGCCGCAAGCTTTCCGGCATCGCGAACTTGGACTGGTCGACGCCTACGTTTTACATCGATTCCTGGGAGAAGAAAGAAGAAGTTGATAACCCTGCTGTTTTGCTTGACCAGCCAGACCACCACCACGGCGTCAAAGCGCAATGCGAGACGACGTCCAGCGAAGGCGGACGCGCAAAGCTGCCCTGCGCGCACGGTGGGCGAACCCACCAAGGCCGCTTAGGCCGGAGCGAATACTGCGCGCATCTTCTCGGCCACCTTGCCCTCGATGGCGCTCTTGAAGGCACCCATCAGGAAGCCGAGCTTGATATTCATATGGGCTGCGCTGTCGGCCAGGGTCAGCGTGCCCTCAACGCCGCTGCGGCCGAACTTCAGGGTGTCGCCATGCCATTGGCAGGCCAGGTCGAATTCCTTGGCGATACGTTGTGCGACTTGCTCTGCTGCTGCGCGCGCTTGCGCAGGTTCCAGGCTGTGGGCCTGGGTGATGTTGATATCGGCCATACTCTGCTAATCAAAAAGCACAAAAGGCGCTATTTTAACGCACGCACCTTTGTGCTGGATCAAAGGGCGGTGCCACAGACAGGGTAACCATGGTCATTCAACCGCCCTTGGGAGAGTGATCATGGATGAGAATATGTGCATGACTTTGCCTGTCAGCTTTGTGCCGACACCATCCGCCCTGTACCGCGCACACCGTAAGTCGGCGCAACTGCTACAGCAGCCCAGCCTGCCACGCCTGAAAGATACCGCCTTGCCAACGCGTCCCGCCGCCGCACCGCCCGCCGGTGCCCGCGTGCTGATCTGGAAACAGGATCCTTCCGTCAGCGAACTTGGCACCCGCAAGATTTTCCTGCCCGGCGTGATCCTGGAAGGTCCGCGTGACGCCCGCATCACGTACGGCCAGCCCGGCATTGCCCCGGTCAGCCCGAATGCTTTCGGCGACTTCATCATGGCGCCGGACACCGACCAGTTCGATGCCGTGCATGCCTTTGCCGTGGTGCGCTCGACCTTGACCATGTACCAGCGCGTGCTATCGCGTGCCGACAACAGCGCGCCCCTGCCCTGGGCTTGGAACAGCAGCAGCAACACCGATCCGCTGCAAGTGTTCCCGCATGGGCTGCCGAATGTGATGAACGCCTATTACAGCCGCAGCGACCGCGCGCTGAAATTCGGCGACTTCGTGCCGACCGGCGCGACCGGGCGCGTGTTCACCTGCCGCTCCTTCGATATCGTCTCGCATGAGACCGGCCACGCCGTGCTGGACGGGCTGAAACCGAAATGGATACTGAACAGCGCGCCGCCGCAAACCGGCGGCCTGCATGAATCCTTCGGCGACCTGACGGCGATCTTCCTCGCGCTGTCCCAGCTCGACCAGGTGGAAGCCGTGATCGCGCAGACCAAGGCCGACCTGCACGACAAGACCTTCCTGGCCGATATGGCGGAACAGTTCGGCCTCGCACTCGGCCGTCCGAACGGCCTGCGCAATGCCGACAACGACCTCAAGCTTTCCGAAACCGGCAATGAAGTGCATGCGATCTCGCAGGTATTCACCGGCGCCATCTATGACATCCTGGCCGACATCTTCTCCTTCGAACGCGCCCCGGGTCTGCGCGACGATGCTGCCTGCCTGCACGGCGTGGCAGGCTACCTGTGCAGCCTGGTGCTGCGCGCCCTGGTCGCAGCACCCGACGCCGACGCCAAGTATGCCGACGTGGTCAACCAGATGCTGCGCATTGCGCAGGAAGACGGCAAGCCTGTCGACTACGCCAACTTCATCCGCAACCGCTTCGCCCTGCGCGAGGTGGTGGTCTCGCCCGTGCCGCTGACCGAGGACCAGCCGCAAAACCTGGAACTGCCGGCCATGGTGGAAGACGCCCCCGACGCGCGCCAGGACCGCCGCGCCTGCTGCGGTACCATGAACCATGCCGAATACTTCGACCTGGAAGGCGTGCTCGATGCCGAGCGCCAGGCATTAGCGGCCTGGTGCAAAAATTACAGTACCCGCCATGGAGAATTGACCGTCGAAAAATGAAGATCACCGCGACCGGTGGAGGCGGCTTCGCCGGCCTCAGCCAGCACTTCGAAGTTGACACGGATGCAAGCCCAGCCGGTCCGGCGCTGGAGGCGGCCCTCGCCTCCAGTGGTTTTTTCGCGTCCACAGAAAATTTTTCACCCCCGCTTGGCGCCGATCTGGGGCACTGGACTATCACAGCCGACGATGGCCGTCGACGACATAGCTTAAGCTTTGTCGAGACTGGCGTACCACCTTGGCAAAATCTGCTCGATTTGATCCGTTCCGCTGCCTGAAATCAAGACTGTTAGAGTCACGCCACGAATTTGCTTATTTAGATTGTATCTAAGCCCGAATTGTGAGAAATAGCGGATTGCCTTAAAATACAGTGCTTTGCTGAGCTTTTTCCAGCGCTCCAACATAGATAGGACTGTTATGACCCACGTTGTCACCGAATCCTGCATCGCCTGCCGCTATACCGATTGCGTCGATGTTTGCCCGGTAGATTGCTTCCGCGAAGGCCCGAACTTCCTGGCCATTGACCCAGACGAGTGCATCGACTGCGCCGTGTGCGTGGCCGAATGCCCGGTCAACGCCATCTTCGCTGAGGAAGACGTGCCGTCCGACCAGCAGCAATACATCAAGATCAACGCTGACTTGTCGCGCAACTGGCCTTCGATCACCAAGACCAAGCCTGCCCTGCCGGAAGCCGAGCAGTTCAAGGACGTCAAGGAAAAGGCCCACTTGCTGAAGCGTTAATCGCTTCCAGCAGCCTGTTATTCACCGTGCAACACCGCGCCTGACGCGGTGTTCGCTTATTCAGATGGAATGAGAATCATTATGAATGTCGTCAGCACCCCACCAGGCGGTCTCCACGAGACCGATGCAGTCATCATCGGCGCCGGCCCGGTCGGCCTGTTCCAGGTCTTCGAACTCGGCCTGCTGGAGATCAAAGCCCACGTGATCGACTCGCTCAGCGCCGTTGGCGGCCAGTGCGTGGAACTGTATCCGGACAAGCCGATCTACGACATTCCAGCCATTCCATCCTGCACCGGCCAGGAACTGACCGACGGCCTGCTGAAGCAGATCGAGCCGTTCGGCGCGACCTACCACCTGGGCCAGGAAGTGACCGTCGTGCAAAAGCGCGAAGACGGCCGTTTCGACGTCGAGACCTCGCTGGGCACCAAGTTCATCACCAAGACCATCTTCATCGCTGCCGGCGTGGGTTCGTTCCAGCCGCGCACCATGAAGGTGGACGGCATCGACGCCTTCGAAGGCTCGCAGCTGTTCTACCGCGTGAAAAACCCGGCCATGTTCGAAGGCAAGAACCTGGTGATCTGCGGCGGCGGCGACTCCGCGCTGGACTGGGCGCTGAACTTCGTCGGCAAGGCCGAATCCGTGGTGCTGCTGCACCGCCGTGAAGACTTCCGCGCCGCCCCGGCTTCCGTGGCGAAGATGAAGCAGCTGTGCGAAGAGTACGAGATGCAGCTGATCATCGGCCAGGTGTCGGGCATCGAAACCAAGGATGACAAACTGTCTGAACTGCGCGTAACCGGCGCCGACGGCGTGACCCGCCGCGTGCCGCTGGACATGCTGCTGGTGTTCTACGGCCTGTCGCCAAAGCTCGGCCCGATCGCCGAATGGGGCCTGGACATCGAGCGCAAGCAGCTGAAAGTGGTGTCGACCGAGAAGTTCGAAACCAATGTGCCGGGCATCTTCGCCGTGGGCGACATCAACACCTACCCGGGCAAGAAAAAGCTGATCCTGTCGGGCTTCCACGAAGCCGCGCTGGCCGCTTTCGGCGCTGCACCATATATCTTCCCGGACAAGAAGATCCACATGCAGTACACCACCACCTCGCCAAAACTGCACAAGGTGCTGGGCGTGGAAACCCCAGTGTTCGACTGATCCGACCGATTCTTCGGACGCATCCTACAAAAAGGCAGCGGAAACGCTGCTTTTTTTGTTTTCATGCTCGTATTATGTTTGAATCATGGCGTCTTAGCCATTGTTTATGTACTTTCTGGGAGGTACTGCGGAATGCTGTAGGTCATGTTTAAATGGCCTATAATTGAACCATCTTTGCGCATTGCCACAATTTTCAGCGGGACATACTATGCTTTACCAATTGCACGAAATGCAACGCTCGCTCCTGCATCCACTGATGCAGTGGGCTGAAGCCTCGTCCAAGCTGTTTACCAATCCTGTCTCGCCGTTTGCGCACACACCGTTCTCGCAGCGTATCGCAGCGGGCTACGAATTGATGTATCGCCTGGGCAAGGAATACGAGAAGCCGGAGTTCGGCATCAAGCAGGCTGCGGTCAATGGCAAGCAAGTCCACATCGATGAACGCGTCGTGGAAAACAAGCCCTTCTGCAAACTGCTCCACTTCCGCAAGGGCTTGAGCGAGAAGGAGTTCAAGGCCCTCAAGCAGCCGACCGTGCTGCTGGTGGCGCCGCTGTCCGGCCACCACGCGACGCTGCTGCGCGATACCGTGCAGGCGCTGCTGTCCGAACATGACGTGTACATCACCGACTGGATCGACGCGCGCCTGGTGCCGCTGTCGGAAGGCCCGTTCCACCTGAACGACTATGTGAAGTATGTGCAGGAATTCATCCGCCTGCTCGGCCCTGACCTGCATGTCATTTCCGTCTGCCAGCCTACCGTGCCCGTGATGGCGGCCATCTCCCTGATGGCGACGGCCAAGGATCCAAAGCTGCCGAAGACCATGACCATGATGGGCGGCCCGATCGATCCGCGCAAATCGCCGACCCAGGTCAACAACCTGGCAGTGGAAAAGAAGTTCTCGTGGTTCGAAAACACCGTGATCTATGCCGTGCCGCCGAACTATCCGGGCTTTGGCCGCAAGGTCTATCCAGGTTTCCTGCAGCACGCGGGCTTTATCGCCATGAACCCGGGCCGCCATGCGCAATCGCATCGCGAGTTCTACATGCACCTGGTGCGCGGCGACGATGAACCGGCCGAATCGCACCGCAAGTTCTACGACGAATACAATGCGGTGCTGGACATGCCGGCCGAGTACTACCTCGACACGATCAAGACCGTATTCCAGGAATTCCGCCTGCCGCAAGGTACCTGGGAAGTCGATGGCGTGTTCGTGCGTCCCCAGGACATCAAGAACGTAGCGCTGATGACCGTCGAAGGCGAACTGGATGATATTTCCGGCGCCGGCCAGACGCAGGCGGCGCACGACCTCTGCTCCGGCATTCCGGCCACTATGCAGGAAGACTTTGTGGTGCCTGGCGCCGGCCACTACGGCATCTTCTCTGGCCGCCGCTGGCGCGAGATGGTCTGCCCGCGGATCGCGGCGTTCATCAAGAAACACGGCTAAGGGCCTGCCCTTCAGCCGGCCGGGCCTGCGTGCCCGGCTTTTATTACGGCAAATATTATACTTTTTTATATAATATGAAGATTGATCCCGTTGCTATGCAGGCCGCTGCCGGTCGCGCGTCCGGGTTGTTGAAGTCCCTGTCCAACCAGGACCGCCTGCTGCTGCTTTGCCAGCTGGTGCAAGGCGAGCATTCGGTCGGGGAGCTGGAAGCGGCAACCGGGATCGCACAGCCCACCTTGTCGCAGCAATTGACCGTATTGCGCAACGGCGAGATGGTTGCCACGCGGCGCGAAGGCAAGCAGATTTTCTACAGCATCGCCAGCGCGGAAGCGATGGCCGTGCTACAGGTGCTGTACAAACTTTACTGTCCCAAGGAGTGATGCAAATGAGCGCTTACTACGCGCCGCTGGCAGGCGGCATCTTGATCGGGCTGGCGACGGCGATACTGTTGCTGGTCAATGGCCGGATTGCCGGCATCAGCGGGATCGTGGGAGGCCTGCTGTCGCGCGCCTTCCCTGGCCAGTCCTCGGAAGGCGATGTGGCCTGGCGTTTCGCTTTCCTCGGCGGCCTGGTGGCCGCACCGCTAGTGTATGGCGCATTCGCCGCATTGCCATCCGTGCAGGTCAATGCGGGCACGTTCACGTTGGCCGCCGCCGGCTTGCTGGTCGGTGTGGGTACGCGATATGGCTCCGGCTGCACCAGCGGCCACGGCGTGTGCGGACTATCGCGGCTATCGCCCCGTTCGCTGGTCGCCACGTTGTGCTTCATGGCTGCCGGCTTTGCTACAGTTGCCGTCGTCAGGAGCCTCGCATGAACGCGCTGACTTCCCTGCTTGCCGGCCTGCTGTTCGGGATAGGCCTGATCGTTTCGGGCATGACCAACCCGGCCAGAATCATTGGCTTCCTCGACCTGTTCGGGAAATGGGACCCATCGCTGGCTTTCGTGATGGGCGGCGCCCTGCTGGTTGGCACACTCGCGTTTCGCTTCGCCAGCAAGCGCCAGCGCGCACTGCTTGGCAACCCGATGAACATTCCCACCAAACGCGACATCGACCGCCGCCTGGTGCTGGGCAATCTTACGTTCGGCATCGGCTGGGGCCTGGCCGGCTACTGTCCTGGTCCGGCAGTCGCATCGCTGGCGACAGGCGGCAGCAAGCCATGGATCTTTTTCATTGCGATGCTTGGCGGGATGGCGCTATTCGAAATTGTCGAAAGGCGAGCAGGAAAGCCAAGCTAATCGGCTTTGAGGCAGGTCAATTGACCGTCGGGCGGTCGGTGTCGAGGCGGCGCAGGTAGTCGCGTTCGAATTTGGGGAGGTCGATGTCGCGGGCCGCTTCGTTGAAAGCGCGTTGCTGCGCCTGGCCGGCAGAGTTGCGCTGGAAGCAGATGTGGACGGTGCGCTCGTGGAACAGGTTTTCCGCGAAGGTGACGCGCTCGCGTTCAGCGCGAGTGAAACGGTGACTGGCAAGCAGGTGGCGCAGCACGCGCTTCTCGATCACCATCGCCTCGAAGCGTTTGCCAAGCAGCTTGCGCAGATTGGTTTCGTCGTTGACACCTTCCTGCACATGCAACACGCCGCGCCGCACCAGGCCATCGATCCTCGCCGTTGGAATAGCCGGCCACGATGCCGATGCTCGCCTCGCGCAGCTCGCGGAGCGTGGATGCGTTGACCGGCGCGTCCTTGAGATATGCCAGCACATTCATGGTGGTGCCGACCGGCGTGGAAAAGTGGCACTGGGTTTCGCGCTGGGGAGTGCGCCAGACAGCCAGCAAGCCGGCATAGTGCGGATCGTTCATGCCAAGCTCCATGGTCCGCTTCCACGGGAAGTAATCGATGGAAGACACGCTGCCAAGACGCGCGAAGACCGCGGCTGTATAGGCACCGGACAGGCCGTTATCGGGCAGGGCTGAGGAGACAAACGGCGGCCACTCTTCCGACGCCAGGCGGACAGCGGGTGCGGCTACGGCCAGGCCTTGCCACGCAAGCAGCAGGCATAGCGCATTCCCGATCATCCGCACAGCATGCATGGTTCCCCACCAGATGTAAGAAGCGGTATGTTCCCATATAAGTTTATACGAAGCAACTTCCGCAAAGCCCGCGCAGATATTGGATAATAGCGCTTTATCGTTCCGCTTTTCGCCGTGACTGATCCGAAAACCCTGGCCGACCGCATTGAGGACGTGCTGCCGCAAACCCAATGCACGAAGTGCAGCTACAAGGGCTGCCGACCGTATGCGGAAGCGATTGCGTCCGGTGAAGCGAACATCAACCAATGCCCGCCTGGCGGCGCCGAAGGCATCCGCCGCTTATCCAGCGTGACCGGGCGCCCCGTCATTCCACTGAATCCCGTCAATGGCTTCGAGCGCCCGCGCGCGGTGGCCTTCATCGACGAATCGCTGTGCATTGGCTGCACGCTGTGCATCCAGGCCTGCCCGGTCGACGCCATCATGGGCGCGGCCAAGCAGATGCACACCATCATTCCGGAGCAATGCACCGGCTGCGACCTGTGCGTGCCGGCCTGCCCGGTCGACTGCATCGTGATGTACCCGGTGACCGAAACCACAGGATGGGATGCCTGGACCCAAGCGCAGGCCGACGAAGCGCGCGATCGCCACGACTTCCGCCTGGCGCGCCTGATCCGCGAGCGCGAAGAAAACGATGCGCGCCTTGCCGCCAAGGCCCATGCGAAAGCCGCTGCCGTGGAACGCCTGACGCCGGAAAATGAAGCCGAGCTGGCGGAAAAAGAACGCAAGCGCCAGATCATCGCCGCCGCCATGGAACGCGCCCGCCAGCGCGCCGAAGCCGACAAGAATAAATGAACAACGCCAAACGCCAACAGATCTTTGAACGCCTGCGCGAGGCGAATCCCAATCCCGAAACCGAACTGGAATACACCACCCCCTTCGAGTTGCTGATCGCCGTGCTGCTGTCGGCGCAAGCAACCGACGTAGGCGTGAACAAGGCCACGCGCAAGCTTTATCCAGTGGCAAACACGCCGCAGGCGATCCTGGACCTGGGCCTCGAAGAACTCACCGAATACATCCGCACCATTGGCCTGTACAAGACCAAGGCGAAGAACGTGATCGCAACCTGCCAGATCCTGGTGGACCAATATGGCGGCGAAGTACCGCAGACACGCGAAGAACTGGAGCAATTACCGGGCGTAGGCCGCAAGACGGCCAACGTAGTGCTGAATACCGCCTTCCGGCAAGTGGCGATGGCGGTCGACACGCATATCTTCCGCGTCTCCAACCGCACCGGCATTGCGCCGGGCAAGAACGTGGATATCGTCGAACAGAAGCTGATGAAGTTCGTGCCGAAAGAATTCCTGATGGACGCGCACCACTGGCTGATCCTGCACGGCCGCTACACCTGCGTAGCGCGCAAGCCCAAGTGCTGGAACTGCATCATCGCCGACCTGTGCGAGTTCAAAGGCAAGACCCCCGCCCCCACCGACGCCTGAGCCCGTGTCCCACCTTGGGGTCACACCCGAATCGGGACACGGCCTCTTCCATTTAATGGTCGAGCTCGTGTCTCATTTCGGGTGTGACCCCATGGTGGGACACGAGTTCTACAGTAGGACCATATTGTCGCGGTGGATCAGCTCGTGGCCTTCGACGTAACCGAGGATGGCTTCGATCTCGGCGGAGGGCTTGCGCTTGATGCGGCGGGTTTCGGCACTGGTGTAGTTGCTGATGCCGCGCGCGATGGCGTGGCCGTCCTCGCCGACACAGGTGATGACCGCGCCGCGGCCGAATTCACCGTGTACTTCAATCACGCCAATCGGCAGCAGGGATTTCCCCTCTTTCACCAGCTTTTGTACAGCGCCGGCGTCCAGCACAACCTGGCCTGCAGTGTGCAGGTGGTCTGCCATCCACTGCTTGCGCGCCGTCAGGTGACCGGTCTGTGCGGAGAGCTCGGTGCCGATATTCTCGCCGGCTGCCAGGCGGGTTAGCACATCTGCTTCGCGGCCGAAGGCGATCACGGTATGTGCGCCGGACTTGGCGGCCCGCTTGGCCGCCAGGATCTTGGTCAGCATGCCGCCGCGCCCCAGCGAGGAACCGGCGCCGCCTGCCATGGCTTCCAGCGCAGGGTCGCCGGCGCGGCCATGGGTAATCAGGTAGGCTGCAGGGTCCTTGCGCGGGTCGGCGCTGAACAGGCCGCGCTGGTCGGTCAGGATGATCAGCGCATCGGCTTCAATCAGGTTCGCCACCAGCGCACCCAGCGTGTCGTTGTCGCCGAACTTGATTTCGTCGGTGACGACGGTGTCGTTCTCGTTGATGATCGGGACCACGCCCAAGCGCAGCAAGGTGGTCAGCGTGGAGCGCGCGTTCAGGTAGCGTTCGCGGTCGGCCAGGTCGGCGTGCGTCAGCAGCACCTGGGCAGTGCCGATGCTGTGCTCGCGGAAGCTGGTTTCATAAATCTGCGCGAGGCCCATCTGGCCCACGGCGGCGCATGCCTGGAGTTCGTGTATGTCCGTCGGTCGCTTGTCGAAGCCCAGGCGCAGCATGCCTTCTGCTACGGCGCCGGAGCTGACCAGCACGACTTCCTTGCCCAGCGCACGCAGGGCGGAAATCTGTGAGGCCCAGCGGGCGATAGCGGCATGATCGAGCCCGCGGCCGTCATTGGTGACGAGCGAGGAGCCCACTTTGATGATGATGCGGGTGGAGTTCTGGATAAGCGAATTCATAGGACGGCAAAAGTCTGATCAAACAAAAGGTACGCGAAACTTCTGGTGATGCGCCGGGCGGGGTGATGCCGGCTTGCCGCAGACAATGCGCGCCCCTGCGGTTGGCAGGGGCGGCAAAGATAAGAGGTTGTCCCGATTTTAATCGAGAACTTTGAAACGTGGGTCGTCCGGGTCGATGGACGAGATGCCGCGGGCTTCTTCGGTCATCTGCACTTCTTCCGAGCGCTGCTCGGAGTAGCGCTGCTGCTCCAGGTGCAGGTAGATGGCGTTGACCAGTTCCTGCGTGCCTTCGTGCGACAGCGCGGAGATTTCGAACACAGGGCCCTTGAAACCGAATTTCTTGACGAAATCCTTGACCCGCTTGGCGCGCTCTTCCTCCGGAATCACGTCCAGCTTGTTCAGCACCAGCCAGCGCGGCTTGTCGCCCAGCGCTGGATCGTACTTTTGCAGTTCCTTGACCAGGGCCTTGGCTTCCTTCACCGGATCGACAGTCGCCTCGAACGGCGCCAGATCGACGATGTGCAGCAGCAGCCCGGTGCGCGACAGGTGGCGCAGGAACTGGTGGCCCAGGCCCGCACCTTCGGCGGCGCCTTCGATCAAGCCAGGAATGTCCGCGATCACGAACGATTTTTCGTGCGACACGCGCACCACGCCCAGGTTCGGGTGCAGGGTGGTGAACGGGTAATCGGCGATCTTCGGGCGAGCATTCGATACCGCGGTGATGAAGGTCGACTTGCCGGCATTCGGCATGCCCAGCAGGCCAACGTCGGCCAGCACTTTCAGCTCCAGGCGCAACTCGCGGCGTTCGCCTTCCTTTCCGTCGGTTTTCTGGCGCGGCGCGCGGTTGGTCGAAGTCTTGAAGTGGATGTTGCCCCAGCCGCCCTCGCCGCCCTTGGCCAGCATTTCCATCTGGCCGTGTTCGGTCATGTCGGCGATGATTTCTCCCGACACTTCGTCGATGATCAGGGTGCCGACCGGCATGCGCAGGAAGATGTCGTCTGCGCCCTTGCCGTAGCAGTCGGAGCCGCGGCCGGATTCGCCGTTGCCCGCACGGTGCATCTTGGAATAGCGATAGTCCACCAGCGTATTGACGTTACGGTCGGCTACCGCCCAGATGCTGCCGCCTTTGCCACCGTCGCCGCCATCAGGGCCGCCGAACGGACGGAATTTTTCACGGCAAAAAGAGGCGCAGCCATTGCCGCCGCTGCCGGCGATGACTTCGATGCGTGCTTCGTCAATAAACTTCATAGTGAACCACCTGTAAAAACTAAAAAAGGCCCTACCACTGGCAGAGCCTTTTGGAGAGAAGGCTTGCGCCTTACTGTACCTGTATTTGCTGTATTAAGCAGCAGCTACGACGGTAACGTACTTCTTGCTGTCTGGACCTTTGGTCACGAACTTCACAACGCCGTCCACCAGTGCGAACAGGGTGTGGTCCTTGCCGGTACCGACGTTTTCGCCAGCGGACACTGGGGTGCCGCGTTGACGGATGATGATGCCACCAGCGTTGATGGACTGGCCGCCGTACACTTTAACGCCCAGGCGTTTTGATTCAGAGTCGCGACCGTTGCGGGTAGTACCGCCGCCTTTTTTGTGTGCCATTTAGTTACTCCTTGATAGCTCGGTGAGTCTTGATGAACAGCGATTAGCCGTTGATCGAAACGATTTGGATTTCGGTGAAGTTTTGGCGATGGCCTTGACGCTTCTGGTAGTGCTTACGACGGCGCATCTTGAAGATACGGACCTTGTCGTGACGACCTTGTGCGACTACTTTCACCAGAACCGATGCACCTGCAACCAGAGGAGCACCAAACTTGATGCTGTCGCCCGCGCCAACGGCGAGAACCTGGTCGATAGTGATTTCGGAACCAATGTCAGCCGGCAACTGTTCTACTTTAATTTTTTCGCCAGCAGCAACTTTGTATTGTTTGCCGCCGGTTTTTATGACCGCGTACATGATTGGAAACCTCTTGAATTGTTAATAAGTCCCTCCTGCTCGACGCCCAAAAACAACAAGGCGAAAGCCGGGGAACCGCTGATTATACATAGAATCGGGAAACCGGTCAAAAGGTATTGTCGAAGGGCGGCTGTCGTGGTATGTCGGCAACGAGTAACGTATAATCGCGGCACTCTTACCAACCTTACCAGTAGGTTTGCCTTGTCGAACAACGCCCAGAACACCATCATGAGCACCATTGCCGCCGATATGGACGCGGTCAATTCGGTGATTCGCCAGCGCCTTCACTCGGAAGTGGCGCTGGTTAACCAGATCGCTGAATATATCATCAGCGCGGGCGGCAAGCGAATCCGACCAGTCCTGGTCCTGCTGGTAGCGAATGCCTATCACTATAAAGGCGCCGGCCATCGCGAATTGGCCGCCGTGGTGGAGTTCATCCACACTGCGACCCTGCTGCACGACGACGTGGTTGACGAATCGTCAATGCGCCGCGGCCGCCAGACCGCCAACGCGCTGTTCGGCAATGCCGCTTCGGTGCTGGTGGGCGACTTCCTGTACTCGCGCGCCTTCCAGATGATGGTGTCGCTCGATTCCATGCGCGTGATGCAGATCCTGTCCGATGCGACCAATGTGATCGCCGAGGGCGAGGTGCTGCAACTGCTGAACATGCACGACCCGGACGTGACCGAAGAAAGCTACCTGCAGGTGATCCGCTCCAAGACCGCCAAGCTGTTCGAGGCCGCGGCGGAACTGGGTGCTCTGGTGGCAGGCGCCTGCGACGCGGACATCGCCGCTGCCGGCGAATATGGCCGCTCGCTGGGCACCGCCTTCCAGCTGATCGACGACGTGCTGGATTACGCAGGCGATGCAACCGAAATCGGCAAGAACGTGGGCGACGACCTGCGTGAAGGCAAGCCTACCCTGCCGCTGATCTGGCTGATGGAAAACGGCACCGAGGAGCAGCGCGCCCTGGTCCGCTCCTGCATCGAGAACGGCGACGAGCAGCACTTCGATACCATCCTGGCCGCCATCACCAATAGCGGCGCGCTGGATTACACCCGCCGCGCGGCCGAAGTGGCCGCACAGCGCGCCATCGATGCGATTGCCGGCATGCCGGACGGGGTCTACAAACAATCCCTGCTGCAGCTGGCCCGCTTCTCGGTGGATCGCAGCCACTAATGTACAAGGCGCCAAGACCGGCGCCTTTTTTCTTACTGAGCCTTGAACGCGGCCAGGCGCCGCTTGGCGAAATAAGCCTTCCACGCATGCGGCGCGACCGAAGGATAGCGCAACTTCCCAAGCGCCAGCCATGCATCGCGGTAGGCCAGCCAGTTACGCTGCCTTTCGGGTGCGATCTTCATCTGGCTCAATTCGCGCTCGGCTGCGGCGGCATCTGCCACCGTGAAGTTGGGCAGCTTGCCCGCCTCGAAGTCCAGCAAAGAGTTGAGAATTTCCTCAGTTTGCGCCGGGTCGGTCGCATGGCGCCGCACCTGCTGCAAGGCGGACTTTCCGGCATCGCTCCAACGCGCTGAAATGGTGTCAATACGCGCGTTGCTGTCCTGGTCGGCCAAGTCCAACTGGATCGCGGCACAGCGCGACAGCAGATGGCTGTTTGCCGCGTCATCACACATGTCGATCTTCGGCGACGGGCCTTCCTTGCCGGTCTGCATGCGCGCCAACCGGGCCAGGCGCGCTTCGATCTCGGTAGTTTCGGAGCGGCAGGCGGCCATCTTCGCCACCGCATAATTACGCGGCACGCCCAAGCCGTTCGCGTACAGCATCATCAGGACATCCTGGCTGTCCCTCGCAAAAGCGCAGTGGCGCGCCTTCACATAGTCGAAATGCACGCCGATCCCGTAATACAGCTTGTCCGCGTTGCAGTCCTTCAGGGCCGCAGCCTGCTCCTCTGTCGGGCGGTGCGAAAATGGGTAGGTGGCCAGCTTGTGGATCTCACATTCCGTGCTGTCGGCATGCGCATTGGTGGCTAGCGCAAGCAAAGCGGTAACGAAGGCTCTGCGCACTTAGAGGATCTCTTTGACCGTTTCCGGCGGACGGCACAGGCGCACGCCCTTGTCGGTCACCACGAAAGGACGGTTGATCAGTTCTGGATGCGCCATCATGGCGTCAACCAGCTTATCTTCCGACAGCGATACGTCGGCCAGGCCGAGCTGGTCGTACAGGTCACCCTTGTCGCGCATGGCGCCACGCGCCGTCAGCCCGGCACGCGCAATCAGGTCGACCAGCACTGCCCGCGATGGCGGGGCCTTCAGGTATTCAACAATTTCCGGTTCGATGCCCGCCTCGCGGATCAGGGCCAGCGCGCCGCGTGAATTGCTGCACGCGTTGTTGTGATAGATGGTGATTCCCATGATGCAAATGAAGTTAATTCAAAGCCGCACTATATCACCGGCAAGGGAGTTGATAAATCCACAAAATTATGTGTAGAATTAACTTATACCAGTCGGGGTGTAGCTTAGCCCGGTAGAGCGCTACGTTCGGGACGTAGAGGCCGGAGGTTCGAATCCTCTCACCCCGACCACCCCCTCCCCACCATCACCTCGCCTGCCGTCATTCCTTCGCGCTGAGCACCTTTGCTCAGTCATTCGATTTTTGAATGATGATTATCGAAACATTGAATTTGAATTATATGCTGCACCGCCACATAATGTTTCCAGGAATTACATTTTATGGAGAACACTATGGAACTCAGCAAGCATATGGAATTCATCTTCCTGGGCGCTTTGGTACTGATCGGCGTGTCCGCCGCAGCTACCGCCGCCGTGCCAAAATTGCTGGCACCGGCCGCTCAAATCACCAGCGTTAAAACTAGCGCCACTCCAATCGTCGAGGTGAAGGCGAAGCGCCTGACCGCCGAAGAAAAGGCAGCCCTGGCCGAATAATCCGGACAAAGCGGTCCGCCAGCCGGTTGCGGCGCATGCTGAAGTGGAAACCAGCGCCCCCTCTCCTTACATCCCTGTTATTTTTTGCCGTCGTCAGTGCTTTGCTTATCAGGGCGACGCAGCAGCAGTGAAGGATTGGCCTTGACCTTCTCGGTCAAGGCACCGACGTCCGTCACGACCTTCTTGGCTTGGTTTTCGATCGCCATGAATTTTTCAACGGCCTTGGGCAGTTCGTCGAGCATGGCTTTGAGCCCCGATTTTTGGAACGGAATCTCGGGAATCTTGTCGGGCGGCGTCGCTGCAAGCAAGGGCCTGGCGGTTTTGCCTCCACCACTCAACTCGATATAGATAACACCGGTAATGCCCTTGAGGGCAAGGCTGGCCCGGGTGTCGGTCTTGACCGGTGTATTTTTGCGCAAGCGCACGTCGACTTGCACCAGGCTTGGGTCGTCCGGATCATTGATGATCGACTTGACCGTGCCGGCATCAACGCCGCGGAACTTCACCGGGTCGCCTACGGTCAGGCCGCCGACCGATTCCGGGAAATGTATGCGGTACAGCACATCATCGCGCTGCCCCGGGCTGCCTAGCCAGACGGCAAACAAGGCGGCGGCAACGGCAAAGGCGATGATGAACAGCCCTTCCATAAAATAGCGCCTGTCAGTTTCCATGGCTCACCTCCCTGGCTGACATCGCGCCCTCGGCGCGCGGCCCGTGGAAGAAGTCGTGTATCCACGGGTGTTTGGATTTTCGCAATTGGCTGGCGGTATCGATTGTCAGCTTCCGGTCAACCAGCAAGGCGATGCGGTCGCAGATGGTCACCAGGGTCGTGAGATCGTGGGTGACGATGACGGCCGTGATCCCCAGGCTGCGATTGAGCTGCTGGATCAGGGCGTCAATGCCTGCCGCGGCAATCGGGTCAAGGTCGGAGCTCGGTTCATCGAGGAAAAGAATCTGCGGATCGAGCGCCAGGGCACGGGCAAATGCGGCGCGCTTGACCATGCCGCCAGACAGCGCCGATGGAAACTTGAGGCCACTGTCCGCGTCCAAGCCGGTCAGCGCCAGCTTCATCGCGGCGATTTGCTCGCGGTCGTCGGCCTGCAAGCTCGTATGTTCGCGCATTGGCAGCATAATGTTGTCGGCCACGGAAAGAGAGGAAAACAGCGCGCCTTGCTGGAACAGTACGCCGAACGCAAAGGCGCGTTCATGGGTTGAAATGGTGCTGATCGCCACGCCATCGAGCAAGACATCGCCGCCGTCCGGCTGATGCAAGCCAATCAGGGTCTTCAGCAGCACTGACTTGCCTGAACCGGAGCCGCCGGCTATGCCGATGATCTCTCCACGCTTGACATCAAGGTCGAGTTTGTCATGTATGAGCTGTTTGCCGAAGCGGTTGACGATGCCCCGGGCAGACAGGATGGTGGTCGCGGCAGGTTTCATACGCCAAGCTTTTCAAACAGGATCGAGAAGAGTGCGTCAAGCACGAGCACCAGGAAAATCGACTTGACGACGGAGCGGGTGGTTTCGCGCCCGACGCTCTCGGCCGTGCCGCTCACCCGAAGCCCGTGCATGCACGCGATGACTGCGATGCAGAAGGCGAAGATCGGAGCCTTGAACAGGCCGACCATCAGGTCGCTGAGGCTGACAACTTGCGGCAAGCGCGTCAAGTATTGTGCCGGCGACACATGCAGAAGCACTTGCGCGATGGCCGCCCCGCCCATCAAACCCATGATGTCAGCGAAGAATGCAAGCACGGGCAAGGTCAGGACCAGTGCGATCACGCGTGGCAGCACCAGCATCTGCATCGGCTCCAGCCCCATCACAGTGAGCGCGTCCACTTCGTCACGCGTTTTCATGACGCCAATTTCAGCCGTGTAGGCCGAGCCGGAACGGCCCGCCACCATGATGGAAGTGATTAATACGCCCATTTCACGCAACACGGAGACGGCGACCAGGTTGATGGTGAGGTCTTCCCCGCCATATTGGCGCAATTGCGCGACACCCTGGTAGCCGATGACGATCGCGATCATGACCGCCATCAAGCCGATGATGGGCAAGGCCTGGATGCCAGTCTCCCTGACATGGCGCGAGATCGACGCCGGACGGAGCAAAGTCGGGTGTAACGCGGCGTGGCAAGTCCAGCTTGCGACACGTCCGATAAAAGTGACGAGGGAATATGCTTCGCGCCCCGCATCGTGTGCGCTCTTCCCCAGCGCCGTCACCAGCTGGCGCCAGCGCGGAACGGAAGCCACCGCTGGCAGCGGTTTCAGTTCGAGCGAGGCGACCAGGTCGAACAGGATTTGATGTTCCGGGCGCATGCCAGTCAGGGCCACGCCCATGTTGCGAAGGGCTGCCAGGAACAGGGCGCCAGGCGTATCGAGGCGCGTGATTCCGGCCACGTCAAGCGTGCACGAGGCTCCGGGCTGCGACCAGCTCTTCAGCGAGTCCCTGGCCGTCGCGAGGGTGCCGATGACCAGAGAGCCCGACAGCGCGTGGTGCTCGCCTTCGCCGCTGATAACGATAGCCGGTGGCGAGCGGGGCGAATTGGCTCGCGCCGGATTGGCAGGAACCCTGGGCATGGTGTCAGCCTAGCGTGGTGGATAAGCTGGTCGCCGCGCATGCGTGAACAGCTTGGTGTTGCTTTGCGTCAGTCTAGGCGCGACGGTTTCGCTTGATCTGTGCGGCACCACACATAGGGGCCAACGCCCAGGCGGTATGGCGCCGCGGCCGAGGCCTGCAAGCGGCCTGCCGCTGGCTGGGGCGGACCCTGTGCATCAACGACTCACGGTCGCATGATGTCGACCACCCCGCCGGCCAGGTCGGGCGCCAGGATGACAGCGGCATTTTGCTCACGGTCCACGGAAGTGGCCAATGCGTCGCCAGAGGCATGCGCTTGCGGTGCGGCCCCGGCATTCCATCCATGGACATAAAGCACCATGCCATTCCACCACGGCTTCCAGCTCCCCTCGCGCTGCTCGAACAGCAGCTTCAGGCCCGATGGCGTTTGCTCGCAGCGAATGCGCTGGCGCAGGAAGCTGCCGCGCTGGTAGGCCAAGCTGACGCCATCGTCGGCGTAGATGTCGCCCTGGCAGCCGACACCCGGATAGACATGAAGTTCCAACCGGCCCTCAGGGATGAAGGCCGTGCTTTGCACCAGGGGCTGGCGGGGGATGATCGCACCCGGGCGCACGTAGACCGGCAACTGGGCGATATCCGGTTTGACGACAAGCCCTTTGCCGTCCAGGCGCCGGCCGGTCCAGTAGTCGTACCAGCCCTTGCCGGGCAGCTCCACTGTGTAGTCGCCCGGCGATTCAAGCATCGGCGACGGCGCCAGCAGCAGGTCGCCGCCTATCATGAACTGGTCCTCCGAACCGCCAAGCCGGTCGCCATGCGCCAGTACCGAAGGGAAGTTGAGGAAGACTGGCCGCAGCAGAGGAATGCCGGTGCGGCTGTTTTCCTCCGCTGCGGCATACAGGTAGGGCATCAGGCGGTAGCGCTCCGAGATGAAACGACGGCGGATCTCGACCTGCACCGCGTCGCCAACCCAGGGTTCCTGGTCGGCCCGCCCGGTTTCCGCATGGGCGCGGAACAGCGGCATGAAGGCGCCAAGCTGGAACCAGCGCGTCAGCAATTCAGGTGACGGGCGTTCGCCTGCGTAGCCGCCGACGTCGTTGCCGGCGTAGGAGAAACCGCTCAGCCCAAGATTGACAAGCTGCTGCATGCCCATCTTGAGGTGCTGCCAGCTCGAGACGTTGTCGCCGGTCCACGTTGCCGCATACCGCTGGCCGCCGGCGTAGGTGGCGCGGGTCAGCACGAAGGGGCGCACGTCGGGCTGCAGCCGCAGCAGGCCTTCGTAGGTCGCGCGCGAATTGAGCTGCCCATAGACGTTGTGCATTTCCGCGTGAGACGTGCTGCGCGGCGCGAAGTCATCGCTTTCAATCCGGTGCACGACCTCGAGCGGCATGGTCTTGCCCGGCGCATTGAAGACGGACGGCTCATTCATGTCGTTCCAGAAGCCCGCCACGCCGTCGTCCACGAACCCGGCATACAGCTCGCCCCACCAGCGGCGTGCCTGGGCGCGGCTGAAGTCGGGGAACACGGCCGCGCCGGGCCAGACATCGCCGGAGTAATACAGGCCGCCCGGCAGTTTCAGGAAAAGATCTTGCGCTGCGCCGCTGTCGTAAGCGGCGTAGCCCTGGCCGGGAGCATTGGCGATATGCGGGTCGGTAATCAGCACCAGGCGGATGCCCTGTGCGCGAAGATCTCGGGCGAGCCGCCGCACATCGGGGAAGGCCTGGCGGTTGACGGTGAAGGGGCGCGAGCGATCCTGGTAGTCGATATCCATGTAGATCACATCGGAAGGCAGCCTTTCACTGCGTAAGCGCCGCGCAATCGCGCGCACCTCGGCGTCTGTCTTGTAGCTCCACTTGGACTGCTGGAAGCCCAACGCCCATTGCGGCATCAACGGCGCCGGGCCGGTCAGCCGGGCATATTGCTGCAGCACGTCCTTCGGCGTAGGGCCGGCCATGACGTAGTAATCGACCGGCCCACCCTCGCCGCTGATCGACAGCACGCCCCGTTCGGTCTTGCCGAAATCGAAGGTGGTGCGCCAGGTGTTGTCGAGGAACAGGCCATGGGCTTGCCCACGGTCGCTCACAGCCAGGAAGAAGGGAACGGTCTTGTAAAGGGGATCTGTCGCCTGCGTGAACTTGTAGGTGTCCGTGTTCCACATGGTGTAGGCGCCGCCCTTGCGGTCAAAGGTGCCGGTCTTATCGCCCAGGCCAAAGACATGATCGTCGCCGCCCATGCGCCCGCGCATGCGGAAGCCGCCTTCAGGCGACAGCGCGGCCCGTCCGGCAAGGTCGGCCAGCAGCAGCCGGCCTCCGCCATCGAGCACGTCCGTCCGCAAGGTACGCAAATCGATGCGTGCAGCGATGTTCGCCGCACGCAGCAGCACCTGTTCGCCGCGGCGCGTGACATGCAGCGGCAGGCGCGCGCTGCGCCTCGCGGACGGCACCGCCCACGAGGCATCTTCCGGCAATTTCCCGCGGCCCATGCGGATGCGCACGATGCCGCTGACCGGCGCGGATACTTCAAGCACCACGCCGCCGCGCGAGAGCACCATGCGCTCCACGCTCTCTGCGTGCAGCCCGCTTGCTGCACACAGCGCGAGGACCGCCACCACACTATGGGGCCGCATACATGGACGAATACTTCGCGCCAAAGTACAGGATGAAGGCATAGCAAGCTGCAGGCAGCATGAACGATGCCTGCACGCCGATGGCATCGGCCAGCGCGCCCTGCGCAAACGGCACCAGCGCGCCGCCGACAATGGCCATGCACAAGATGCCCGAGCCCTGGCCTGTGTACTTGCCCAGGCCATGCAGCGCCATGCTGAAGATGGTCGGGAACATGATCGAGTTGCACAGGCCCACTGACAGGATAGCCCACATTGCCACGCTGCCCTTGCCGAAGGTAGCCGCCAGCACCAGGCCGATTGCCACCAGCGAGTTGACGGCCAGCGTCTTGCCCGGGCTGGCAACGCGCATCACCACGAAGCCGATGAAACGGCCCACCATGGCGCCGCCCCAGTAGATGCTGACGTAATGCGCCGCTTCGGCGTGGGCCAGGCCGGCAATGTGCGACTCGCCCAGGAAGTTGATGAGGAAACTGCCGATGCTGACTTCCGCGCCAACGTACAGGAAAATGCCGATGGCGCCCAGCACGAGGTGGCGGTGAGCCCAGGCCGAACCATGTCCCTCGCCCGCCAGAGAAACGTCTTCAGCATCGGCGATCTGCGGCAGTCTGGCGACGAAGAACAACACAGCCAGCAAGGCGAGCGCACCGGCCAGGGCCAGGTAGGGGCCACGCACGGTGGCTGCATCGGCGGCGGCACCCGCGGCCACCCCGGCCGCCGACAGGATCAGCATGCCGCCCACGGAAGGACCGATGGTGGTGCCGAGGGAATTGAAGGCCTGGGTCAGGTTCAGGCGGCTGGAGGCCGTGCGCGGCGGACCGAGCACAGTGACATAGGGGTTGGCGGCAACCTGCAGCACGGTGATGCCCGAAGCCAGCACGAAGAACGCCAGCAGGAACAAGCCGTAGCCGCCGAACGAAGCCGGATAGAACAGCACGCAGCCGCCGGCGGCAATCAGCAGGCCAGCCACCGCCCCCTTCTGATAGCCGATGCGGCGAATCAGGGCGCCCGCCGGCAGCGATACGATGAAGTAGGCGCCGAAGAAGCAAAGCTGCACCAGCATCGCCTGGAAGTAGGACAGCGTGTAGATGGCCTTCAAGTGCGGGATCAGCACGTCGTTCAGCGAGGTAATCAAACCCCACATGAAGAATAGCAGCGTGACGATGACCAGCGCGCTGCTGTTCGTTCCGTTCTGTGTGCTGCCTTCCGCTTGCGGCGGCGCGGCGGGCGTGGTGTTGGGTACGGTGGATGCCATGATTGTCTCCTCAGTTTTTCTATTTACATGCCGGCCGGTGGGCGCGGCAGGTCGCGGCCCTGCGTGCCCCAGCCGGCCGTATCTGGCTGCGCTGCAAGCGTGAACGACAGGGTGCCGGCTTCCTGCAGCTGTTCCCAATCGAGCCACACACGCGACAGCGGTCGCCCGCCCCACCGCACCGACTGCACGAAGCGGCGCTCGCCCGGCCTCGCTTGCGGCGCTTCAATGCGCAGGATTCGCCCTTGCGGCAGGTCGATCTCGGCGCGCGCAAAACGCGGCGCGTGCAGCAGGAAACGGCCGCTGCCCGGCGCATCCGGATACAGGCCCAAGGCACTGAACAGGTACCAGGCCGACATCGTGCCCAGGTCGTCGTTGCCGGTGACGCCTCCGGGGCCGTTGCCGAACAGGGTTTCCGCCGCGCGCAGCACGGTGGTGGTCTTCCACGGCTGCCCCATCAGAGTGTACATCCATGGCGTGTGCAGGTCCGGCTCGTTATTGGGGTTATAGCGGAACTGGCTGTAGTAGCTGTAGGCGCCCACTACCCACGACTTGCGCACGGCCGCCGGATCGGCCAGCACGGCGTCGTAATCGAAGAACTGGTCGAGACGCTGCAAGGCCTTGGCGCGCCCGCCCATGGCCGCTGCCAGGCCCGGCACGTCCTGCGGCACCAGCCACTGGTATTGCCAGGCGGTGCCTTCGTGGAAGCCGCGCTCGGCGCGCGGGTCATTGCTGCCGTTCAAGTCGGTGAACCAGCTGCCATCCAGCGTGCGCGGACGCGGGAAGCCGCGCTGCCCGGTCGGTGCGTCGACAACCGACGGATCCCAAATCTTGCGCCAGTTGAGGGCGCGCTGTTCGAGCAGCTTTGCATCCTTGCCTTGGCCAAGCGCCCTGGCCATGATCGCCAGCGCGCTGTCGGCCAGCGCATATTCCAGCGTCGCCGATGCGCCATGGTGCGGATCGATGTCCATGCCCTTGGCGACAAAGCCGCGGTCATACTGGACGAAGCCCTGGCTCAGGTAGTTCGGATTGCCGGCGCGGCCCTCGGCGCGGATGCGCGACGGCGGCACGCCAAAGGCGTTTTCGCGCAATGCGGCATAGGCTTCGCGCTCGCGGCCTTGCAATGCCCCAAAGCGCCACAGGTCGACCAGGAACGGCGTGACCGGGTCGCCGGTCATCACATTGCTGTCGAAATTGGCGTAGCCCCAGCGCGGCAACCAGCCGCCCTGCTCGCGGATCTTCAGTACGGAATTGGCGATGTCGCGCGAGCGCTGAGGACGCAGCAAGGCAAGCAGCTGGTTCTGCGCACGGTAGGTGTCCCACAGCGAGAAGAACTCGTAGTAGGTCCAGTCCCTGGCGCTATGCAGGGCATCGTCATAGCCGCGATAGCGGCCATCGGCATCGCTTCCGGTCAGCGGTTGCAGCAACGCATGGTACAGGGCAGTGTAGAACACGGTGCGGTCGTCGTAGCTGCCGCCTTCGATGCGTACGGTGCCCAGTTCCTTCTGCCACGCCGCCTGCGCCTGCGCCCGCATTGCGTCGAACGTGAGCGGCTTGCCGCCGGCCATGCCTTCTGCCTTCAAGTTGATGCGTGCGCCTTCCGCGTCAACGTGGGAAATCGCGCTGACCGCCGTCACGGCTTGACCGTTCCTGAGGTCGAAAGTCAGCCACACACCATGCGGACGGCTGTCCCCTTGCTGGCTTGGTCCCTTCACGCCCTGCCAGCCGCCGCGGTCGTCCCAGATGCCGCTGGCCACGAAGGGCTGGTCGAACACGATGCGAAACCAGGTGGTGTACTGGGCGCCGCCGCAGAAACTCCTGGTGACGATCTTGCCTTCGACGCTGCGCTCGTCCAGTACGCGCACTTCGCTGCCGACCACGGAATGGCGCTCGTTGGCCTGGCCCAGGTTGAGCAGCACGTGGCCGCTGGCAGTACCGGGGGCAAAGGTATAACGTTCTGCGGCGGCACGGGTCAGCGCTGTGGCCTCGGCGGTAATGCCGCCATAGCTAGTGAGCTGCACCTTGTAGTAGCCTGCCTGGCCAACTTCGCCTTCGTGGCTGTAGTTGGCGGCATAGCGCTTGTAATCGAAGCTTTCCGCCTTTTTGGTGTCGAAATCGCCGCCGGGGCCGATGCTGCCGGTGACCGGCAGTACCGAAAGCTGGCCGCCCTGCTCCCAGCAGCCGGCACCGGACAGGAAGGAATGGCCAAAGCCGCGAATGCGCGCATCGCTATAGTGCCAGCCGGCGTAATGTTCGCCGGTCGGGCTGACCTGGATCATGCCGAAGGGTGCGGAGGCGCCGGGAAAGGTATTGCCTTCATCCTGGGTACCGATGAAGGTGTTGACCGGCATGTCGGCCGGCGCTGCAGCCAGCGGCAGCGCGCATGCCGCCAGCAGGAGCTTGCCAAGGGTAAAGCGGATTGCTTTCATTTCGGTGCCTCTCCTTCAAGCAATTCGAACAACTGCTGCATTGCTGCGGGCGGCGGCGGGGTCGCACCGGACTGCAGGCAGGCCGCGGAACCTGCCGCCAGCGCCGCGTGCAGGTGCGACTGCAGCGAACGGCCCGGATGGCGTGCGAGGCTGTGCAGCAGGCCGGCCACGCTGGCATCGCCGGCGCCGACCGTGTCGACCACCGAGACCGTCGGCGCGCGCGCGTCGGCACGCTGCTCGCCATGAAACAGGCTCGCGCCCTGGCCGCCGCGGGTCAGCAGGCAGAACGCGGAAGGCGCGGCGACGCGCAGCTGCTGCAGCGCTGCATCCAGCGCAACGCCGGGGAACAGGCCGCGCAGATCGTCGTCGGAAACCTTGATCAGGTCGGCCAGTTCGGCCATGCTGCGCAGGGTTGGCGCGTAGCGGTCATCCATCAGGTTGCGGTAGTTCGGGTCATAGCTGATGGCCACGCCCTGCTCTTTCAGCTTCTCGGCCAGCGCGACCAGGTTCGATGCCAGCGGCTCGCGCGCCAGGCTGATGCCGCCGAAATGCGCCCAGCGCAAATCGCGCGACCAGTATTCAGGCAGCGCCTCCGGATCGAAATGCAGGTCGGCGCTATCGTCGCCAATGAAGAAGTAGCTCGGCGGCTCGCCCTGCTCCACGATCGCCAGCAGCGGCGAACGTTCAACCCGCTGCAGCAGGCGCAGGTCCAGGCCTACGGCTTCGCTGGCGCTCCACAAGGCGTCGCCGAAACGATCGCAGCTGATAGCACCGGCAAAGGCGGTGCGCTCGCCCAGCACTGCCAGGGCGCGCGCCACATTCCACACCGAGCCGCCAACGCGGCTGACCCAGCGCTCGTCGCCCTGGTAAATCATGTCGGTCAGCGCCTCGCCAGCGCACAGCATCACTGGCGCGTCATGCATGATCGTCCGCTCCCAAAGCCGCCACGATGTCATAGCAGGCGCCCATGGTGTGGTAATCGACCTTGCCGGCCGGGCTCTTTTCGTCGCTCAGCTTGCGGTTGTCACCGGACAGGATACGGTACCAGGCGCCATGCTCGTGATCGACGAAGTGGCTCCAGCTATAGGCCCACAGTCGCTGGTACCAGTCCCAGTACCCGTCTTTGCCGGTGCGCTTGGCCAGCATGGCGGCAGCCGCCGTGCTTTCGGCCTGCACCCAGAAATACTTGTGGGGATCGCACACGGTCAGGTCAGGCGCCAGCGAGTAAGCCAGGCCGCCATGCACGGCATCCCATCCCTTGCTTACCGCGGTCTGGAACAGGCGTTCCGCGGTTGGCAGCAGCCAGCCCAGGTCCTTGCCCAGCACACTGCCGCGCGCTTCCAGCTGCAGCAGCAGCTTGGCCCATTCGGTGAAGTGGCCCGGCTGGTAGCCCCACGGGCGGAACAGGTTTTCCGGATCGTCGATATTGAAGCGCCAGTCCGGCTGCCAGTTCGCATCGTAGTGCTCCCAGATCAAGCCACCGCAACGGGCGGCCTGGCGCTGCGTGATGTTGCAGGCGACGGTGTAGGCACGTTCCAGGTAGCGCAGCTCCCCGGTGGCCCGGTGCGCCGCCAGCAGCGCTTCGCAAGCATGCATGTTCGCGTTCTGGCCGCGATAGCTCGACAGCACGCTCCAGTCGCGGCTCGCTTCGTCGGCGTACAAGCCGTCTTGCTGGTTCCAGAAACGCTTTTCCATCAGCTCGAAGGTTTCGCCGATCCAGCCGCGCGCCTCTGCCAGGCCGGCCATGGTGGCGTGCGAATAAGCCAGCAGCACGAAAGCCTGGCCATAGGCGTGCTGGGTGCCGTCCTCGACCTCACGGCCATCCAGCATCCAGGCGTAGCCGCTGCCGGTCGGGTCGCGGTGCACCTCGCGCAGGAAGCGCAGCGCATGGCGTGCGCCCTCCAGGTAGGCCGGATCGTGGAAATGGCGATAAGCCATGGAATAGGTGAACACGAAGCGCGTGCTGCTGACCAGGTGGCGGTGCGCGGCGTCGTAGACGCTGCCATCATCCTTGAAGTAGTGATACAGGCCGCCGGCAGGGTCGATAGCACGCGGGTGATAGAAGCGCATGGTGTGGCGCGCGTGATCGAGCAGGACGTCCGGGTTGCGGAAATTCGGGAGTTTGTTCATGTTTGGCCTGGTGTGGACGCTAGTCGTCGCAACTGCTTTCGCGCACGATCAATTCGACTGGCATGGTTATCTGAAAGGAGTCTTCTTCTGGTCTCTGGAGCAGTAATTCGATGCCCGCCCGCCCCAGGTCCTCCTTGTCGACGTGGACGGTGCTGAGCGGGGGGATGGCAGCGGCAGCGCTGCTGATATCGTCGAAGCCGACAATGGCAATGTCATGCGGGATCTTCATGCCCTCGTTCAGGCAATGCTTCATGGCGACCAACGCGGTGCTGTCGTTGTAGCAGAACAGGGCATCAGGCCGCTTGGGAAGACTGAGCAGGCTGCGCATGGCTTCCACCACCGCTTCATCGCCCTCCCCCATGGTAGGGACGATGACTTCCAGCTCCGGGTCGGCAAACACCTTGGCATCGAACAGCGCCTGGCGAAAGCCGCGGTTGCGCTGCTGAATGCTGTAGTGGGCCAGGGAGCCGGACATCATGGCGATGCGCTTGCGGCCGCAGCGCAGCAGGTGCTGCGTGGCGAGATAACCGCCGCGTACATTGTCCGGGTTGACCGAAGTGAAGCCGCGGCGGTGCATGTCCACCAGCACGATAGGCTTGCCGGACTGCTGCAGGGCAGCCAGCACTTCCGGTTCGAAAAATCCCGCGCACAGGATGGCGTCTGGCTGGTGCACGCGGATCAGGCCCTGCACCGGTTCGGCCGGCCCTACTGCAATGAAGGAAAGGGCAATGCCCTCGCGCCGGCAAGCCGCTTCCGCGCCATGCAGGACCGGCGAATAGAACTGGCTCGATGCCAGCGTGTTGTGCTGGCTGTGCAGGAGGAAGGCGATGCGGCGGATGCGCGCTTTCTTGAGCTGTCCAAAGTCGTAGCCCATTTTCTCCGCGGCCTGGCGCACCTGGTTGCGGGTGACTTCGGTCATGCCGGCCTGGTTCTTCAGTGCGCGCGAGACCGTGCCGATCGACAGCCCGGTAGCTTCGGCGATGTCGCGCAACGTGACCTGGCTCACGACTGCACCCTTGGGCAAGGAATCAAGTGCATGAAGAGTCTCCAATGTTCAGTTTATTAAACGCCTATTCTGGCGCTTTCCAGCGTCGGGCGGAAATGCCTTTTCTCGCTCCAGTTATAGGTAAGTTTTATATCAGCCGCCTTTTGCAGGCGTCAACAAAAGTAGCCGGAAGCTGTCATCTTTAGCCAGTTTTAGTAAACATGCAGCTCATCGGCCAATGAACGCAGGCGCAGCGCCGTGCGCAGCGTCGCCAGGCCGGCACTCGACGCAATGTGCAGGTCCACGGCTTCCCCGGGCAGCAGCGTCATCGCGTTGTCCGCAATCCTTGCATCGGTGTCGCCGAAGTCGATCCACACTGCGCGGGCAAACTTCGTCGCGCGCAGCTCGAGCCTGGCGCCACTGCCATCCCGGCGCAATTCCGTGCGCAGGCCGGGATCGGGCCAGCGCATGTCCCTTGCGGCCTTGAAGTACACCACGCGGCGCGAGGCCGGCTCTCCCTCCGACTGCAAATCGAATACCGCGACCGTCGACGCCGGATCGGCATTTCCAAGCAACTCGGCGTCGCTATAGTTGACCAACTGCGACGCCGACAGCGGCGCGAGTTCCACCGGCTTGCGTTCGTCACGCAGCAGCTTGCCGTCCAGCGTCATCAGGCGCAGCCGCAGCTCGCCCCGCACCTGGTGCGTGCGGTCGTTGAGCAGGGTGACGCTCGTCCTGGCGCCAGCCTCCCGCAACGCCGCCACCGCCACGGGCGCGTAGAAGCGGCGCGCATGGAAGTGCAGCGCTTTCCAGCGTCCGAACCAGTCCACGCTCGACCACGAGGCTCCCGGCCAGACGTCATTGAGTTGCCAGTACAGCGATCCCATTGTGTATGGCCGGCTGGCGCGATGGTGCAACGCTGCAAGCTCGATGCCTTCCGCCTGCGCCACCTGGCTTAAGTAGACAAAACTGGAGAAGTCTTTCGGGTCGCCGAACTCGAAATTCACGTACTTCATCAGGCGTTCATTGCCCTTCCCGGCCATGAATTTCTGGTGCGCCTCGATGAGCGGCGTGGCGATGCCTTGCTCGCCACGGCTGGCGAATGCGTCGATCGTCCGCTGTACCGGCCACGCCTGCAGGCCGTATTCGGACATGAAGCGCGGCGTGATCTCCAGGTACTTCGACGGCGGATACGCCGGATTGCCCCACACTTCCCAGTAATGCATGTCGCCGCTGGCCGGCGTGTTGGCAACTTCGGCCAGGTCGTCGCTGGGCGAGCTGGCCCAATAGGAAATCCCGCCCCCCTCTTCCGCCACGACCTTGCGCAGGTCGGTTCCGAAAAGCTGCACGTAGCCATTCCACACCTTGCCGGCAAACTCCGCATCGGCTTCCATCATTGCCTTGCCCGGCCCCCAGTACTTCCAGGCGATTTCTTCCTCGTTATTGCCGCACCACAGGACAAGGCTCGGATGGTTGCGCAGGCGCCGAACATTGTCACGCGCTTCCGCGATCACATTGGCGCGGAAGGCGTCGTCGTAGGCCGGCTGCATGCCACCGCCGAACATGAAGTCCTGCCATACCAGCAGGCCAAGTTCGTCCGCGAGGTCGAAGAAATCGTCGCTCTCATAATAGCCGCCGCCCCAGCTGCGCAGGAAGTTCATGTTGGCGTCGCGCGCCGATTGCAGCACCCGGCGCAACTGCGCCTTGCCCACGCGCGGCTGGAACATGTCGAACGGGATACTGTTCGCACCTTTGGCGAACACCGGAACGCCGTTCACCTCGAAATAGAAACTCCTGCCCTTGTCGTCCGCTTCACGGCGCAGCGCGACGCTGCGCAAACCGGTGCGGGCGCGGGCCCTGGCAGCAACCGCCTTGCCGTCGCCGATTTCCAGCTCAAAACGGTACAGCGGCTGCGCCCCATATCCGTTGGGGAACCAGCGTTGCGGGCGGTCGATGCGCACGGGAAGTTCGATGCGGTTGTCGCCAGCGCGCAGCTCGACGCGCCGCAGCGCTGCCAGCGAGCGCTTGCCGTCCGGCGCGACCTGCCACAGGCGCAAATCGAAAGCGCCATCGCGCACCGCTTCGGCCAGCACGACGGCAGCAATGTCGGCGCGCGCCTGGCCCACGCGGTCCTGCCGCAGGTGCAGATTATCAATGCGCACTGCATCCCAACTCTCCAGCACAACCGGTTTCCAGATGCCGGCGCTGACGTAGCGCGGCCCCCAATCCCATCCATAGTGATAACCCGGCTTGCGGGCGAAATTGGCTGTCATCGCGTCTGCTGGCTCGTCGCCATAGGGCGAGGGATAGTTTCCGGCCAGCTTGCGCGGCATCGCCCGCACGGCCGGCAGCAAGCGGCTGATCGGCGAACGCAATACGATGCGCAATTCGTTGCCCTTCGCGCGCAGCTTATCCTGCACCGGAATACGCCAGGTGCGGAAGGCATTGTCGGCCTCGAACAAATTCTCTCCGTTCAGCCAAACCTCGGCGAAGGTATCCAAGCCTTCGAATACCAGGTCGCTGCGTTTCGCCCTGCGCGGTGCATCGAAACGGGTGCGGTATTCCCAGTCCGCCAGGCCAATCCATTGCAAGCCGGCTTCCGGCGCGCCAACGTAGGGATCGGGGATCAGCTTGTTCGCAAGCAGGTCGGTATGCACGGTGCCGGGCACTTTCGCCGCATGCCAGGGCAAGGCTTCGGGATGCGCAGCCAGCTGCGCGTTGCCGGGCATGAGGCGGAAGGTCCAACCGCCATCGATTACGATGCGCCCCGGCGTGGCGGCCGTCGCCACAGCGGCGACCACGGTAAGGCAAAGGCCCAGCATCAGGGCCACCAGGGAACGCCAGTACAGGTGGGTGCTCATGGCGTGGCCGCCTTCCAGTGGCGCTCAATCCAATCCTGGTGGGCCGGCATCGCGTCGACCGCATTGGCTAGCATCGCCCGCATGCTTTCGACCACGTCAACCAGCTTTTCTTCGGGCATGTCGTCGACGATCGGATGATAAGCTTGCGGCATGATGCGCTGGCCCAGCATCACCTGCACCCAGCTTGGCAAGGCGAAGAAGTCCTCGCCGTTGCGGAAATAGCGGCCATCGCAGCGGAACAAGTCGACCGTCTCGCTCAGGCTGTCCGGGACAGGCATGGTGCGGCAGTAGTCCCAGAACGGCGAGTCGTTGCGTTCGGTGGCGTTGTAGTGCAGGATCAGGAAATCGCGCACCCGCTCATATTCGAACGCCGATTCGCGGTTGAAGCGCTCCGCCAGCAAGGGGTGGAAGTCGCGCTTGGGGAAAAGCCCCAGAAGGCGGGTAATGCCCGATTGCGCCAGGTAGATGCTGGTGGATTCGAGCGGTTCGAGAAAACCGCTGGCCAGCCCCAGCGCCACCACATTCCTGTTCCAGAATTTCTTGCGCATGCCGGTAGTGAAGCGCAGCGCACGCGGCTCGGCC
Source organism: Pseudoduganella sp. S-14 (assembly GCF_049913285.1). Classification (GTDB taxonomy): domain Bacteria; phylum Pseudomonadota; class Gammaproteobacteria; order Burkholderiales; family Burkholderiaceae_D; genus Rugamonas. The sequence continues at coordinate 1,699,400 of NZ_CP183991.1, read as the reverse complement.
AGCGCCTTGCCGTCCAGGTTCGCCAGCAAGGTCGCAGCCGCTTCGTCATCGCCGATATGCCGGCTCGAATATACATAGCCATTGCCGGTGCGATGCTGCAGCGGGATGCGCCATTGCCATCCTGCCGTACGGGCAGTGGAGCGCGTGTACGGCGCGATCGGCGCCCCGCCTTCGCAAGGCACGGCCACGGCGCGGTCGCATGGCAGCCAGTGCGACCAGTCCACATAGCCGGTTTTCAGCGTCTGCTCGATCAGTAGGCCGCGGAAGCCGGAACAATCGATGAACAATTCCCCATCGACCACCTGGCCGCTTTCCAGCGTCACCGATTCTATAAAACCGTCGTCGGCGCGCTGCTTGACGCAAACGATCTTGCCTTCGATGCGCTGCACTCCGCGCTGCTCGCCCAGCTCGCGCAGGAAGCGAGCGTACAGGCTGGCGTCGAAATGGTAGGCATAGGCGATGTCGGCCAGCGGCGAGCCCGGAGCTGCATGGCGATCGCCGGGCGCGAACTTGCCTTGCGGCGCCATCACGGTTTGCGGCGAGTATTCTCCAATGGGCGCCGCGCGCCCGGACTGGAACAGTTTCAGCCAGAACTGGTGGAAAGGCAGCGGCCCGACCGAGCAGCCTATGGTGCCGAAGCCATGGATATAGCTGTCGCCGATGCGGCTCCAGTCCTTGAATTCAATACCGAGCTTGATCGTGCCCTGGGTGCGCTTCATGAACTCGGCTTCATCGATGCCGAGCATCTGGCCATTGAACAGCCGGATATGCGGAACGCTCGCCTCGCCTACGCCGACGATGCCGATTTCCTCGGACTCGACCAGGCGCACCAAGGCTCCCTTGCCCAGGTAGGTGGCCAGGGCTGCCGCGGCCATCCAGCCCGCACTGCCTCCGCCGACGATGGTGATCTTGCTGATTCGGTTGTGCTGGTTCATGGCAGGCCCAAAACAGGAAAAAACCTCCCCAGCCGCGCGGCATGGGGAGGAAGGAGGGATGCATCAGAACTTGTAGTTCAGGCCAAAGTAGGCAATACGCCCGGCATAACCGTTGGAGTAGAAGCGGTCCCTGGTGTCGTTACCCAAGTGGGAACGCGTCTCTTCCCTGGTCAGGTTCAGCACCGAGGCGGTCAGGCTCAACTCCCTGGTGATGTTGTAGGCCACGTTCAGGTCGACCTGGTAGTACGGCTCTTGATACTCGTTCAAGCCGTTGACCAGGCCATCGACCACTTCGCCGCGGCGGTTGTACGACGCACGCGCCAGGAACCTGTCGGTCTCGTAGAACACGGTCAGGTTCATCTGGTTCCTGGCGCTGCCGACCAGCGGGGACTTGCCGATCCTGGTGCCATCTTCCATTGTGATGTCGGCCTGGTTGGTCTTGTTGTACGTGTAGTTGAACTGGAAGCCCAGACCCATGTCCAGCGTATGCTGGGCGTACAGCTCAACGCCTTTCGAGACGCCGTCGCGGCCGCCGGCGCTGGTCGAGTAGCGCTGCACAGTCACGTTCTGGCCGCCTACGTTCAGGGTCACGTCGCGCACGACCGGAACCGCAAAGTTACTGACGTTCTTGCGGAACAAGTCGATGCCGAGCACCGAGCCGCGATGGAAATACCACTCCAGGCCCAGGTCGAACTGCTTGGCCTTGTAGGGCTCAAGCTGCTTGTTGCTGCCTTCGCCGAACCAGCCTTGCTGGTCGCCGCCGCCGATCAGGCGACGGTCGTTGACGTACTCCTGGCTGTAATAGCGCAGGGCGCCGGGCGAAGCGATGTCGTTGTAGCTTGGACGCGAGATGACCTTCGAGGCCGCCGCACGCAGCAGCAGGTTCGAGGTCAGGTCATAGGCCAGGTTAAAGCTTGGCAGCACGTCGTTGTAGGTACGGTCGAGCGAGCTGACCACGAACGACGAATTACGGGCGATGCTGTCCGGCAGGCGGGTAAAGCCGCTGGTGCAGCCGGAACCGGCGGGCGCGCCGGCAGCCGGCAAGCCACCGGCCTGGCAAGGTGCCGGGCTGCCATTGGCGCCGTTGAAGAAGTAGTCCTTGTAGCTTTCCACCTGGTCGGTCGAATCGGCATGCTGCCGGGTGCGCACCAGGCGCACGCCGACGTTGCCGCGCAGGCGATCGGCCTTCACATTGGCCTGCAGATATGCCGAAGAGATCTTTTCGTCCACGTTGTAGACGAAGTTATCTTCGTTACGCGTCTGCATCTGGCCATAGTTCTGGTTCAGGAAGGAGATATAGGCCGGGTAGTCAATCGCCGGGAATGCGCTGGCATTGATGCCGCCTGCCAGGTTGCCCAGGGACTGGCCGTACAGGAACTGCGGCTGGAACTTGTTCGCGGTGGAATCGCAGCCTGCCTGGTAGCGCATGTCGTAATCCTTTGGATCCGCGCCCTTGCAAACCCAGTAGTTGTTGCCGGTGGCGCGATGAGTGCCGCCCTTGCGGTACTTGGCGCCGAACTGCAGCGAATCGAGCCAGTTGCTGTCGGCATGCCAGGTCATGTCGGCCTGGGCGTACTTCTGCTGGGTGCTGTTTTTCGTCCACGAGGACGAGGTGGAACCGAGGTCGATTTCACCGATGCCCTTGGCCAGGTTGGCCATCAGCTCCGGCGAGAACACCATGGCCGGCGTACCGACCGTGTTCCAGGAGCTGGCGTAGTTGCCGAGGGTCCAGCTGCCGTCAGCATTCTGCACGCGCGGCTTGATCGGCATCGTCATCTGCATTTGCGGTCCACCGTTAGCCCATGTACGGCCGAACTTGAAAATGCCGTCTATCGACTTGCCGCGCCATTCGGCTTCAAAGTCGGCGGTCTGCGACAGCGACTTCTCGTGGTTGTAGCTGCCGGTGATTTGCGGCGTCGGGATGGTGCAATCGTCCGGTCCCCAGCCGCCAGGCTGCTGACCGGCCGCCGCCGCTTGCGCCTCGCTGCAGTAGTAGGCTTTTCCGGGATGGACACTGTACTGCGCACCGGTCACCAGGGTGCCGCTGCGGTCGAAAGTCAGGCCATCCAGCATGCGGCCGCCCGGCCAGTTGCCGTCGCCGCTGTAGCGGGCCAGGTTCCACTCCGGCACCTTCAGGATATTGGTCTGCGAATTCTGCTTCAGGTCGAAACGGAAGTAATTGGCGGTCAGGGTGAGGTTGCGGACCGGCTTGAACTGCAGCGTCATCTGGCCGCCCTTGCGTTCACGCTCCTCGTTCTTGACGCTCAGGTTGACCGAAGTCGGCATCATGAAGTTGGTGTAGTACTTGCCGCCCTGGTCGTAGAAGCCAGACTGGCCCCACCAGTAAGAGCTCAGGTCTGAAGGCTTGCCATTGACGTCGGTGGCAGGGTGGGCGTCGTAATCGTCGCCATACCATTGCCAGTTCTCAGTGCTGGCGCCCATGGTGCGGGTAGTGCGCTTCTGGCTGGTCAGGCCGACCAGGATGCCGAAGCGGTTGTCCTCATCGTGCCAGGCGTACTGGCCGGAGAACTGGCCGTCGGTCTTCTTGCTTGTATCGGCCCAAGTGCCCTCGGCGGAAACGAAGCCGGAACCGGACTTCACTTCCAGCGGACGGCGGGTATGCAGGATCACGGTACCGCCAACGCCGCCTTCATCGATGCGCGCTTCCGGGGTCTTGAACAGTTCCGCGCTGGACAGCATATTCGATGGCAGCAGCGTGTAGTTGAACGAACGCGATGGATCGCCATTCGATTCGGCAGTGGCGATATAGTTGCCGTTCAACTGGGTCAGGGTCAATTCCGACGACAGGCCGCGCACGCTGACGTTCTTGCCCTCGCCGCCGCTGCGGGTCACCACCACGCCCGGCACGCGCTGCAGCGCGTCGGCCACGTTCTTGTCCGGGAATTTGCCGATATCTTCGGCGGTGATCACTTCAACGATCGAATTGGCGTCTCGCTTCTGGTCAAGGCTCTTCTCGATCGCATAGCGGTAACCGGTAACGACCACGGTATTCGGGTCGGCCTTTTGCTCGGACGCCTGCCCGGTGGACGCGGTTTGCGCCTGGGCGCTTGCAAGGGAAAGCAGTGCCACGCTCACCGCCATGGCGATGGGCGTCGCGCGGCAGCCGTGCTGCCGTGATGCGAGATGGGTTCTGAACGTCATGCGGGTCTCCTGGTTATGCCCTCTTGCGGGCTTTATATCGCGGCAGCAAGCCTCGGATCATCGATTTACTAAACGACGATGATGCCGTTTGCACATCGATGGGATCGCGTCCACTCAAGGAGAATTCTTACAAAGGAGGCTATGGCACTTCAACAAACTTTCAAAGAATGAATGAAGTTTAGTTTTGATTAGTAAACAAGAGTGCGGCGGATTTGCGACTATTTGTTTAGTGTGGAAGTATTTCCGGAAAAGCGCAGGTAGCCCCAGCGGCCGGGGACGTGCATGTCGATCAGGCCTTGCGGCGACCATACCCAGTTGTCTTCCTTCGGCTGGCCCGCGGTCCACTCCACTCGGCTGAAATTGATGCGCCAGGTGGTGCCAGGGCGGGGGTGCGGCACTGCCTGGCGCGAGGCGAAGGCATCCAGCGGATAGGCGATTTCCACGCTCCAGCCCCCGTCCATGTCGCCGGACCGGTTCAGGGTTCCCTGCACGGCGATGGCCGTCTTCAGTCCCTTGATGTCCCAGCTGTTGTCTGCTTGTCCGCCTTCGTTGTAAGGCTTGGGCAGGTACAGGTCCCAGCCCGTGTTGAGGGCGTTGATCTCGAATTCGTAATAGCTTTTGGTGGCAGGCAGCGGCTTGATGAAGACCTCGAAATCGTTGTCCTTGAAAATGACGGAGTCGCGCCGGGTCAGAGTCGCCTTCACCTCCGGCTCTTCGAGTTCGGCCGCGATGTACAGGTATTGGTCGTCCCACAGCATTTTCACGCGCGTGCGGAATTTCGGCTTAGGCTTGCGGTCGCCTTCAATGTCGACAAAGTCGGAAGTCCATGGCGCATTTTTCCATGCCGGGTCATCCAGCCTTCCGTCAATATTGATCGCGCTCGCCGCGCGCAGGCATTCATAGGCGAGCGGCGACGAATCTTCGGCCACGGCAGGAATGGCGGCGGCCAGCAGGGCCGCGAATGCTGTCACAACTTCCTTCATCAAGGTGTCCCTCCATGTCTCGCCAAAAGTTATAGCAAGGAGACAAGACCTGTTCAACAGGCCCGGCACATTCCGGCCACACTTTAGCGAACTTTAGTAAACTGGTGCCATCAATCCAGCATCCCAGGTGTCGCAGTGCCTATCATCCATCCCCCTTCCGTCGCTATCGACATCCGCAGCTACGGTGAGCGGTGGGTGGCGGACCAGCACGCGTTTGCCCAACTGGTGCTGCCACTGTCCGGCGAGGTGGAGCTCGACATCGAAGGCAAAGGCGCGCTCCTGAATCCCTTGATAGGCGCTGTCGTCGTGGCGGGTGCATGGCATTCCCAGCAAAGCGCCATTGAAAATCACTCCCTGATCGTCGACGTCGACCAGGCCGCCATGGCGCACCCGATCTGGGAGCGCATCGCGCAGCGGCCATTTGCCGGCATCAGCCCTGCGGCGCGCAAGCTGGTCGAGTTCATGCAGCTTTCCATCGCAGGGTGTGCCGCGCCGCCATCGCTGCTGCAGGGCTGGGTTCCGCTGCTGCTGGATACGCTCATGCTTGAGCCGCCACGCCTGCAATCGCGCCTGACCGCCCTGCTGGCGCATGCGGAAGCCAATCTTGCACTGCCCTGGACGACCGAGTCGATGGCGCAGTTTGCGTGCATGAGCGTAAGCCGCCTGCACGCCTTGTTCCAGGACCAGCTGAATACCAGCCCACGCGCCTGGCTTCTCTCCATGCGCCTCAATCGCGCCTGCGAACTGCTGCGCCATACCGGCCTGCCAATTGCGGACATTGCATTGAATAGCGGGTTCGGCGACCAGAGCGCCCTCACCCGCGCCATGCGCAGCCGGCTCGATACCACGCCGGCTGCCTATCGCCGCCAGGGACGAGAGTTCGCGACAAAAATCCAGTAGGCCGCGCCAAGACCACTCAGCGCGCAACGTCCACCATGTCCCCATTTGGGAGATGGACGTTGAATATTTCACTTGGCATTATTGCCGGCATCATCGCCGGCGCATTCTGGGGACTGGTTTTTCTCGCACCCGAGCTGACGCGCGGCTTCACGCCGATCCAGCTCTCGGCGGGACGCTATGTCGCTTACGGCCTGGTCGCCGCCATCCTGGTATCGCGCTCGTGGCGCGGTCTGTTCGCCAGGCTGGCCTGGCGCGAATGGAAGGCGCTGGCCTGGCTCAGTTTTGCAGGCAATATCATCTACTACTTCTTCCTGGCGAAGGCGGTGCAGACGGGCGGCATCGCCATGGCATCGATCGTGATCGGCCTGCTGCCGGTGGCGATCACCCTGGTCGGCTGCCGCGATGCCGGTGCCGTCCCCTTGCGCAGCCTGTTGCCCTCGATTGCGCTCAGCGCCGCAGGGCTGTTTTGCATCAGTTGGCAGCACCTTCAAACCGGATCGCTGGCTGGCGTGCTGTATGCCAGCGGCGCCCTCGCCTCCTGGACGGCTTACGCAGTCGGCAACAGCCGCTGGCTGGCGCACCTCAAGACCGTCACGCCGCATGAATGGAGCATGCTCACCGGCCTGGTCACCGGCGCCGAAGCGTTGCTGCTGGCGGTGCCGGCCCTGTGGCTCGCAGCGCCGCAGCACAGCACTTCGGAATGGCTGTACTTCTCGGCGGTAGTGACCAGCGTTGCCATCCTCTGCTCCATCATCGGCAACGGCTTCTGGAACTATGCCAGCCGCGCCTTGCCGCTAACGCTGACTGGCCAGATGATCGTCTTCGAAACGCTGTTTGCGGCGCTGTACGGCTTCCTTTGGGAAGCGCGTTGGCCGACCGTGATTGAAACCTCGGCGATGGCATTGCTTGCATCAGGAGTGGCCACTTGCGCACTGGCGCACGTGCCGAAGACCTCGCTGACCGCTACATGACTGCGGAAGCCGTACTCCTAGAACAGCGCCTGCTGCGCCGTGGTCAGGGCAGAGAAACTGTCGTGCAGCGGCAGCAGGATGGCATCGGCGATCGGCTGCAGCTGCTTGTCGAGATAGTGCTGGTAATCGATCGGTGAGCGCTGCACTTCCAGCGGTTCCGGGCCGCTGGTGGTAATCACGTAACTGATACGGCCGCCGTTCTGGTAGCGCAGCGGCCGGCCTTGTGCCTTGTTGAATTCATCGGCCAGGCGCGCGGCGCGCACCTGCGGCGGCACATTGACCTGGTATTCGTCGAGACGATGGCGCAGGCGCTTGCGGTATACCAGCAGTTCATCGTGGGCGCCGGACAGCGTATCGCGCGCATATTCGCGCACAAAGTCCTGATAGGGTTCATTGCGGAAGATGCGGGCAAACAGGCCTTGCTGGAATTGCTGCGCCAGCGGAGTCCAGTCGCTGCGCGCCACTTCCAGGCCGCGGTAGATGATGTCGCCGTCGCTGGTCAGTCCCGCATAGCGCTTCTTGCTGCCCATGTCGGTACCGCGGATGGTCGGCATGAAAAACTTCCGGTAGTAAGTATCGAACTCGATCTCCAGGTAGCTCTGCAGCTTGTATTTCCTGTGCAGGCGATCCTTCCACCATTTGTTGATCTTGGCGACCAGAGCGCGCGCAATGGCAAGCGCCTCCTCCGTTTCATGCGGCCGCTTGAGCCAGATGAAGATGGAGTCGGTATCGCCGTAGATCGCTTCATAGCCCTCCTTTTCCACCAGCTCTCGCGTGAGCTTGAGCAGTTCGTGGCCGCGCAGGGTGACGGAGGAAATCAGCTGCGGGTGGTAGAAGCGGCAGTCGGTGGAGCCGAGCACGCCGACGAAGGAATTCATCAGCAGCTTGAGCGCGGTCGACAGGGCATCGTTCTTTTCGCGCTTGGCGGCATCGCGGCCCTGCCAGAGCTGGGTGGTGATGGCGGGAAGGCAGTGGCGGGTACGCGAGAATTGGGCGCCGCGCATGCCGGGTACGGCATCGCCGCCGGCTTCCGCCTCCGCCTCGCCTTCGACCATGCCGACCGGGTCGACCAGGAAGGAGCGGATGATGGACGGATACAGGCTCTTGAAGTCCAGCACCACCACCGAGTCGTACAGGCCGGGGCGTGAATCCATCACGAAGCCGCCGGGCGACGCCACGGCCGGAATTTCGCCGACATTCGGCGCCACATAGCCTTCGCGATGCATGCGCGGCAGGTACTGGTGGCTGAAGGCGGCAATCGAACCGCCCATATGGTCCGGCACCAGCCCCGTCACGTGGGAGCGCTCCAGGATGAAGTCCATCACGCGCGTCTTCTCGAAGATGCGCGTCACCAGCTCGCAGTCTTTCAGGTTGTAGGTGGCCAGGGCCGGCTTGTCTTCACGGAAGCGGCGCTCGATCTCGGCCATCTTGTCGTAGTCGCTGCCGATTTCCTTGCCCTCCCCCAGCAAGGCTTGCGACACGTTCTCCAGGCTGAAGGAAGGGAAACTCCATGACGCGGCGCGCAAGGCCTCGATGCCGTCGATGGCGATGCGGCCAGGAATGGTGGCGAACACGTAGCCGTCGCGCGCCTGGTGGGTACGCCATTCGACCGGACGGCCTTCACGGCCCAGCAGCAGCGGCACCTTGTATTTTTCGGCATTCTTTTGCAGCGTTTGCAGGTCGAACTGCACCACGCTCCAGCCGATGATGGCGTCCGGATCGTGCACGCGGAACCACTCGTTGAGTTTCTCGATCACGCGACGCGGGGTCGGGCAGTATTCGAGGTCGAAATCCACCGCGGGCGGCGCGGCCGGCTGTTCGCCCAGCATGTAGACCTGGCGCTGGCCGCAGCCTTCCAGCGCGATCGAGTACAGGTCGCCGAAAGCGCTGGTCTCGATATCCAGCGACACCATGCGCAGGCGCGGGCGGTATGCCGGCGCGGGTCGCAGTTTGCCACCTTCGAATTCGACGCCGGCCGTGATGAAGCGTTCCATCAGGTAGCGTTCCGGCGGCTTGATGTCCGCCTCGTACAGGCGGATGCCGCGCTCGCCCAGCTTGCGCTCCAGCGCCAGCAACTGCTTGTAATGGCTGGCGTAGATGCCGACCACCGGCTCGCGCTGGAATGTCTTGAGTGCAACTTCGCGAATGTCGATGCCCGGCATGCCCGCCACCAGGGTCGCAATCGTTTCGCGCAGCGAAGCCTCGGCGAAAGCCACCGAAGCTTGTGCTGTCAGCAATATTTTGCGGGGGCCGTCGTCGGTCGCGAGCCAGAACTCGATTTCCGTGCCGTCGCGGGCGTCGCGCCAGGCGCGGGTAAGGATAAAACCGGGCATGCTGAAATTATACTGTATGAACACACAGTTAACTTGCAACTTTAAAATAACATTGCTAGAATAGTATGTTGCCTTGTATCAATCTCAGGCAGCCTAACTAGAAACAGGAAACTTAAATGATCAAGCAAATCACCGCTGCCACCCTGCTGGCAGTAGCATCCTTCGCTGCATCTGCAGCTGAACCATCGTTCTACGTCGGTGGCGACGTAGGTTCGACCAAAGTTGACGACCTGGACGGCCGCAAGACCTCCGTCGGCATCTTCGGCGGCTACACCTTCGACGAGAACTTCTCCGTTGAAGCCGGCTTCCGTCGCGGCGGCAAGTGGGACGACCTGAAAATCAACCAACTGTCCCTGTCCGTAATCGGCTCCGTGCCTGTGGCTGACCAAGTTGCCGTGTACGGCCGCCTGGGCTACAACCGCCTGGAATCTAAGTACGATGGCGGCAAAGAACACGAAAGCAAAGCCCTGTACGGCGTTGGCGTGAGCTACCAGTTCACCAAAGAAGTCAGCGGCCGTGTTGAATGGCAGCGTCCTGTTAGCGGCGCCCAAAACATCAGCGTAGGCGTGGCTTACCACTTCTAAGCTTTTGCGTTGTAAAGGGAGCCGCCGGACCTGGTCCGGCGGCTTTTTTTATTTGGGCTGCAGTGAAGCCAGGGCTGCTTCCAGGACTTCATCGCGGCCTGCCCGCACGCCTTCGACCGTTTGCTTGACCAGGTGCTGCGGCTGCACACCGACGCCGACGAAGGCGCGGCCATCCGGATAACTATCCTGTTTCGTGCAGATGCGCGCACTGCCGCCGCCCGGCAGCTTGATGAAGAGCGGCTGGCCGGTGCTGCCGCCGGTTGGCTCGCCCACCAGGGTGCCGCGCTGCGCGACATCGAAAGCCACGGCAAAATCTTCCGCCGCCGAGAAGGTCGCTGCGCTGGTCAGCACCAGCACCGGCTTTTTGTATTGGCGCTGCGGGTCGGGCTGCACCACATCGGAAGCTTCGGCGTACATCGGCTGTGCCTTTTCCCAGGCGCGCCAGGCCGGCTTATAGTCGCGGGTGGCCCAGCGGCTGGTCAGGAAAGCCTTGTCATCCAGCGTCGACAGGATCTTGTAGCCCACTTCCGAATTGCCGCCGCCATTGCGGCGCACGTCGATCACCAGCGCCGAAGACTTGGCAATGTCGGCGAAGGCGGCCATCCAGGCGTCAGCCGCACTGTTGTCATCGAAGCTGTTCAACGCAACGTAGGCAACGTCGCCCGGCAGCATGCTGAACTCAAACGAGGGAGAGTTGGCGACAGCGGCCTTGCGGGCTTCCCGGCCCACGCGCGCAAGCTGCTGATCGAACTGCTTGCCAGCAGCATCGCGGAAGGTCACGCGCACGGCCGAGCCGGCCGCGCCACGCAGGAACTGGGTCCCGAACGCGCGTAGTGCTTCGTCCTGCGGCGAGGAGGCACTCACATACGGCGTGATCTCGCGGGCTACGTAAGCCTTCACTTCGGCGCCATCCACCGCCACTACTTCCAGTCCGGGCATGATGCCTTTGGCGCGCAAGCCGGGGTCGAGGACGTCGGTCACGATGACGCGGCCTTCGACCGGCCGGGTCACCAGCAGCGGCAGGCCGCCCATGCGGTCGGACAGCTCGTTTGGCACCATCACGTTGGTGTGACCATCTTTCAGCCTGGCCACCAGCTCCGTCAGCACGCGGTAATAGTCTTCAGTACTGCGCGTTGCGCGCACGCGCGGCAGCGTTTCCAGGTACAGCTTGTCCCAGTCCAGCTTTTCCAGGGTGGCGGTATCGACGAAGTTGTATTTGACTTCCGACCATAGCTTGGACAGGCCGGCGACCTTTTCATCCTCGCTGATGTTTTCTTTATAAGAACCCGCCAATGCCGCGGTTTCCCACTGCATGGCAGGCTGCTGCTGCGCCATCGCGCCGGCGGCCATCAAGGCCAGGACCAGCGCCGCTACATGGCTTTTTGCCATTTTGTCTCCTGAATGTGCTGAATGCCCGACATTCTAGAGGCCCGGCGGCGCCGGCGCTACCCTGTTACAAGCCTGATACTTTTCGTACAGGGGGCGGCTGTTAGAATCCTTCCTCGAAGTTCTTCATTTCCCTTTCGAGACCATGCGACCACTTGCACTTCCCTTGCTGGCAGCCCTGCTGGCAGCCCCCGCATTTGCCACTAGCCCAACCCCCATCACCCTCGACCAGGCCATGTCCCACCCGGACTGGATCGGCACGCCAGTTGAAGCGGCATGGTGGAGCTGGGACGGCAAGCAGATTTTCTATAAACAAAAGCGCGTCGGCTCCTCGCTGCGCGACACCTTCCAGGCCGGCGACAAGCCGCGCCTGGTGGCGGACTCCGAGCTGTCCAACCAGGACAGCCCGAACATGGTGTTCAATCGCGAGCGCACCCGCGCCATCGTGCTGCGCAACGGCGACCTGTTCGAACGCGACCTGAAATCCGGCGCCCTGGTGCAGATCAGCCGCGGCACTGCCAACGCTTCCTCTCCCCAGTACTCGGCAGATGGCCGCAGCGTGCAGTTCAAGGTCGGCAACGACTGGTTCAGCTGGAGCCGCGCCGAGCGCCTGCTCTCCCCTGTCGCCTTGCCGCGCGCCGCCAAGGACCCGGCCGCCGCACCGGATGAAGACTACTTGCGCGACCTGCAGCTGCGCCTGATCACCACCCTCAAGCGCCAGAAGGATGAACGCGACGAGACACGCGCCCGCGCCAAAGCCGAACGAGCTGCCGACGCCACCCGCGCGCCGGCGCCGCTTTACTTTGGCGACAAGGTATCCATCGATGCCTCATCGCTGTCGCCAGATGGGCGCTGGCTGGTGGTCGCCACTTCGCCGAAAAGCAGCGAGAACGGCCGCGTCGGCAAGATGCCGCGCTACGTGACCGAGTCGGGCTACGAAGAATTCGACGACCAGCGTGCTCGCGTTGGCCGCAACCTGCCGCTGGCGCAATCGCTCAAACTGGTGGACCTGCGCACCGGCGCCATCAAGGACCTGTCCTTCGATTCCCTGCCGGGCATCGCCACCGACCCGCTGGCCAGCCTGCGCGAAGCAGCCAAGCAGCCGGCCCTGAAGGGCAACCGCGCCACCCGCCTGGAAGCCGATGAAGGCGACGGCATTGCCTGGAGCGACAACGGCGCCAAGGTCGCCGTCATGCTGCGCACCGTGGACAATAAAGACCGCTGGCTGGCCGGCATCGACCTGGAAGGCGCCAAGCTGAAGTCCCTGCACCGCCTGACCGACAATGCCTGGATCAACTACAGCTACAACGACTTCGGCTGGCTGCCGGACAACAACACGCTGTGGTTCATGTCCGAGGAAACCGGATACGCCCACCTGTACACCCTCGGCGCCGACGGCAAGCAGCGCGCCCTGACCAGCGGCAAATGGGAAGCATCGAACGTGAAGTGGAACGCCGACGGCACCCTGGCCTATATGCTGTGCAACCGCCGCACGCCCGGCGAATACGAGGTGTGCTCCGCTTCAGCCAAGAACGCCACCGTGCGCGAAGTCACCCAGCTCAATGGCGGCGTCGAACAGTTCGACCTGTCGCCTGACCAGCGCAAGCTGCTGGTCCACTATTCATCGGCCTACGTCCCTTCGCAACTGGCTACCGTGCCTGCTGCCGGCGGCGCACCGACCAGGCTGACCGATACCCGCAGCGCCGAATACAAGGCACGCGAATGGATCCAGCCGCAGATGGTAGCCGTGCCGTCGACCCACGGCGCCGGCCAGCCGATCTGGTCCAAGCTGTATCGCCCGGCCACGCTGGAACCGGGCAGGAAGTACCCGATCGTGATGTTCGTGCACGGCGCAGGATACCTGCAGAACACCCACAACCGCTTCCCGAACTACTTCCGCGAGCAGATGTTCCATAACCTGCTGGTTGAAAAGGGCTACATCGTGCTGGACATGGATTACCGCGCGTCCAAGGGCTATGGACGCGACTGGCGCACGGCGATCTATCGCCAGATGGGCCATCCTGAACTGGACGATTACGTGGACGGCGCCAAATGGCTGGCGGCAAACCAACAGGGCGACATCGACAAGGTCGGTATCTACGGCGGCAGTTATGGCGGCTTCATGACCTTCATGGCGCTGCTGCGCGAACCGGAGCTGTTCAAGGCCGGCGCCGCGCTGCGCCCGGTGACCGACTGGACCACCTATAACCACGGCTACACCGCCAACATCCTGAATACGCCGGACATCGACCCGGAGGCTTACCGCAAATCGTCGCCGATCGAGTACGCGGACAAGCTGAATGGCCACCTGCTGATCGCCCACGGCATGGTGGACGACAATGTGTTCTTCCAGGATTCCGTGCGCATGGCGCAGCGTTTCATCGAACTGAAAAAGGACAACTGGGAACTGGCGGCGTATCCAATGGAACGCCACGCCTACGTTCAGCCTGAGAGCTGGTACGACCAGTACCGCCGCATCTACAAGCTGTTCGAGAGCACCCTCAAATAAAAACCGGCAATTCTGGCTCGAACGCGCACGCGGCTGCCGCCAATCGGGTCAAGGTTTCGCCACGCTGCTTGGCAGCGTCTGGAAGTCGTCCGTCTGATACAGCGAGTGCCAGGCTGCCAGCAGCGCCGGCGGCGGCGTGACCAGCTTGCGTGCCGTCAGGTCCAGCCAGCCGCCCGAGCTGTTGATCCGGGCGGACAGCTTGCCATCACTGCGATACACATCGCTGCGCAGCATCCAGCGGCTGCCATCCTGCGACATCCCGGCCAGCGCCAGCGTGACGGTAATGGTATCCATCAGCAGCACTTCCTTGAAATACGCGATATCGTCCTTCATCACGACCGGGCCGATATTCAGGCGCTTGAATTCCGCCATCGGAAACCCATTCTCGCCCAGGAACATCATGCGGATATCGCCCGCCTTGTTCAGGTAAGCCGTGTTGGCCATATGACTGTTGAAATCCATATCGCCCCAACCGGCCAGCATCTTGCGTTCAAACATATCCTGTCCTTTAATCACTTGAACTTACTTCTATTTCAGTTCGTACATTCGCCTGCCTACAATATTTTTGAGCACTTGCTGGAAACTGACTGCAATCCCACTTGTCTGGTGCCTTTTCAAGGATTTCGAATTTTACTTGTTCAGGACGCACGCTATACCGCTCGACAATTGACCGCTTAAGAAACTCCATCTCTTTTGTCGCCTCGCTCCTTTCCGCCCCGTTGTAGAGTGCCCGCAAGGCGAACGTAGATTTTGACAGATCAATTCCTTCAAACTTATGATCAAGTCTCTCTACGGCGTTACGACGAAAGACAGGATCGCGTGCCGGACCAAACAACATCGTTCTGGGGAACTCGAAACAAACATTCGACATTGATGGCCCCTCTACCAAGGACACGTTTGCAGCCGATGGCTCGATATGCACAGTTCTAATTTTCTTCAGTTCGCCGATTGGAACTGACGGATAACGAACTAAAGCTTGAGTGCCGATTCTCTGCGAGACGATATCTGCGCCCCTTACGAACGGATCCTTCAAATCGATCTGCTCACAGGGGTTTAATGGAATACCGGCCATCAAAGCTTGTCGTGAGATGAGCTCAAAATCTTCCCTACTCAGTCGTACATTTACGTTGTTCTTTCTAACCCCAACCCATGTAAATGAGATGTCCTGCGTCTCCGTGAACAGATAGAGTGATGCAATGCTGGTCACAATAGTAGTAATAACCAAGAGCTTGAGTCTTGGGGAGAGACCGTTCATCCAACGATCAAGGGAACTGAGATCCTCTCGTTGTTTTACCTGGGAACTCCGCTTTTTGTACGTACCAAACAAAAGCCCCGAAGGAAAGACTCCCAACAGGGCGAGAGTAGGAAGAAAATAACTGAAACGTAGCGGGAAGTGCGACATTGTCCAGGTGAGAAATGCTATCGTTAGGACGCCTAGCACCACCACCAAAAAGTTGAAGTTCCCTCTATCCCACTCGAATTCGTAATCGCTCTCTGAAATTTTTTTCTCCGCATCGCTCGGCCGCATTTTTTCGAAGCACCAGTAAAGTTCCGACAGCCCCCTAACAACTGGATATGCGATCAGCGTCCCAATGCAAATAGCACCGAATAATGTGAAGAGAAAGCCTACCGAAATCAGCGAAAAAAGGACCGTATCTGCAGCCGATATCCCACCCGGACTGAACTCGTTTCTGATGAAGTAGAAATACATCAGGATGGCGCCGAACGAGAATGCAGCAATGTACACAATGGCGGCGCCTTGAAGAATCTGTTCGAACCTTAGCTTGCGGATTTCCTGTGCAAGCTTTACATGTTCATGATTCCGTTGCGACTCCTGCCGCTTTGAGTTGTCCAAGCAATGATCTCCTAGGATCGATAACCTATTGTTTGACCGCTAGGAAGTCCAGCAAAGTCAGGGCCACGATCTTGGTCGCCTTGCGCAAATCTTCCAGCAGCAGTTTTTCATCTGCCTTCTTGGCATTCGACTCGGGCACGCTGCGCGGCCCAGCGCCATATAGTACTGCCGGAATGCCTTGTTCGCCGTACAGTCGCGCATCGGCGTACAGCGGAGTGCCAACCGCCGGGATATCCTCGCCCAGCACCTCGCGCGCGTTCTTCTGCAGCCTGGCCACCAGCTTTTCGCCGGCCGGCAGCGGACGCAAGGCGTGCGACAGCAGCAGGCGCTTGATTTCGAGACGAATCCCTGGTTCGCCCTGCACTGCCTCTTCGATCAGCTTGCGCACTTGCGCCTCCACCGCCACCGGGTCCTCTTCCGGGATCATGCGGCGGTCCAGCTTCATCACGACCTTGCCCGGCACGACATTGGTGTTGGTGCCGCCGTCGATGCGGCCCACCAGCATGGTCGGGGAATCGATGCCCGGCACCTTCGATTTGATCTTTTTCAGCTCAGGCAACTGGCCGTAGACCGCATTCAGGATCTTCGTTGCCGCCTGCAGCGCATCATGCCCGGTTTCCGGCATGGCGCCATGGCCGGACTTGCCGTGCACCGAGATTTCAAGCTGGAGGCAGGCATTGTGCGCGGTAACGATGTTGTAGCTGAAGCCCGCCGCGATCACATAATCCGGCCTGGTCAGCTTTTCGCGCAGCAGGAAACCAGGGCCGAGCAGGCCGCCAAATTCCTCGTCATACGTGAAATGCAGCTCCACCTCGCCTTTCAGCTTGACGCCCAGCGCTTCCAGCGCGCGCACGGCGAAGATGTAGGTAGCGAAGTCGCATTTCGATACCGCTGCTGCGCGGCCGTAGATATAGCCGTTGTCGATCACTCCACCGTAGGGCGGATACGTCCAGCCCTCGCCTGGCGGCACCACGTCGCCGTGGGCATTCAGCGCGATGGTCGGGCCGCCGGCTTCGTACGGGCGGCGGATGATCAGGTTGGTGATCGACTCCATGCCATAGTCCCGCACTTCCTGTTCCGGCACGACGTGCTTCTCGGCGTTCCAGCCATAGGCTTTTACCATGTCCGCCACGGTTTCCGCATGCGGCGTGTTGTTGCCGGGCGGCGTATCGGTCGGCACGCGCAGCACCTGCTGCAGGAAGGCCACTTCCTCGTCGAAATGGTCGTCGATCCATCGGGTGAGTTTATCGTTCATGTGTCGCTCCTGCGGCGAACCATGCGCCCAGTTCGGCGCGTTCCGCTTCGGTCATATTGGTCAGGTTACCGATCGGCATGTCCTTCTGCTCCACGGCGCGTTTGTGAATCTGGGCTGCACGCTGGTGCACCTGGTCGGCCGTATCGAACATCACGCCAGCCGGCGCCGTGGCAAAGCCGGGCTGCGTCGGCGTGGCCGAATGGCAGGCCAGGCAGCGCTGGTCGATGATCGCTTTCACTTTCGCGAATTGCGCAGCAGGATCGGCAGCTGGCTTCACGGCAGCAGGCTTGGACGGCGCAATCGCCACGGCAACCGCCAGCAGCAGCGCTACGCCAATGACAGGATAGCGCCATTCGATGCGGCCCTTGTGGCGCAGGTTGAAGAAGTGGCGAATGAAGACGCCGGCCGCCATGATGAAACCGAGCACCAGCCAGGCATTCTTGTTCTGGTAAGTCATCGCGTAGTGGTTGCTGATCATGATGAACAGCACCGGCAGCGTGAAGTAGTTGTTATGCACGCTGCGCTGCTTGGCCTTGATGCCATGGATCGGATCCGGCAGGCTGCCCGCCTGCATCGCCTGCACCATCTTGCGCTGGCCTGGAATGATCAGCATCGCCACGTTGGCCACCATGATGGTGCCGATCATGGCGCCGATGTGGATAAAGGCTGCGCGCCCGCTCAGCAAATGCGTCAACGCATAGGCCGCCCCAACCAGCAGCAGGAATACGACCAGGCCAAGCCACTTCTCGCTCTTGCCCAGCGGGGAGCGGCACAGCGCGTCGTACACCACCCAGCCTGCCACCAGGAAGCCGATGCCAATGCCGACAGCCTGCAGGCTGGAGAGGTCGGCCACCTGCTTGTCCACCATCATCGCCTGTGCGTTGAAATAATAGGCGATGGTCAGCAGCGCGATACCGGACAGCCAGGTGCTGTAAGCTTCCCATTTGAACCAGTGCAGCTCCTTCGGCAGTTCGGCCGGCGCTACCAGGTATTTTTGCGGGTTATAGAAACCGCCACCGTGCACGGCCCACAATTCGCCGGAGACGCCCTTCTTCGCCAGATCCGAGCCTGGCGCCGGCGGCCGGATCGAATTGTCCAGCCAGACGAAATAGAACGACGCGCCGATCCAGGCAATGCCCGTGATGATATGCAGCCAGCGTACCAGCAGGTTCGCCCATTCCAGGCCGTAGGGCAGCAGGTATTCCATGTAAATCCTTGAGTTGAAGAAGTGGCAATCTATCGAAGATACGCGTTTTCGAGCCCCCGCAACATGAAATATGTCGTATATTCAAGATATTCGAATTCATATACGTACGCAAGATGTCCGGCCTGCCGCAACACCTCGATATTCACCTCATTCGCATTCTCTACCTGCTGCTGGTCGAGAAGAACGTATCGCGCGTGGCGCTCAAGCTGAACCAGCCGCAACCCTCGATTTCGGCCTCCTTGCGCAAGCTGCGCGAACTGACCGGCGATCCGTTGCTGGTACGCGGCGCGCGCGGCATGGTGCCGACCCAGCACGGTGAAAGCCTGCTCAAGCCGGCCAAGCGCATCCTGGACGAGACGGAATCGCTGTTCGTGAAAAAGACGCCATTCGTGGCGCAGGAGGAAGCGCGCACCTTCAATATCGCGGCGCCGGATTACCTTGACAGCCAGTTCCTGCCAAACGTGGTGGCCTTGCTACGCCGAGGCTCGCCCAGGAGCCGCGTGGTGATCCACTCGATCGGCCCCGGCACCGACTACCTGCGATTGCTGTCGGACGGCGATATGGACCTGGTCATCGCCAACTGGGATGAGCCGCCGCAGCACCTGCACATTTCCAAGCTGTTCGAAGACCCGATCATCTGCGCCATGCACGCCGGCAGCCCCTATGCCAAGCGCACCGCCAGCGATGCGATGTCGCTGGACGACTACCTCACCCTGCCCCATGTCGCGCCATCGCAAATGGTGCCCGGCTATGGCGGCGTGATCGACTCCTTCCTGGAGCGCCAAGGCATGCGGCGCAACGTGGCGGTGGAATCGGCCTATTTCAGCCTGATCCCGTACATGCTGGCGCAGACCGACCTGGTGCTGACCACCGGCCGCCAGTTCCTGCGCTTCTACGAGAACTCGCTGCCGCTCAAGGTCTTTACGCCCCCGGTCAAGTTCCCGCCGATGCGCTTTTACCAGCTCTGGCACGAGCGCGTGCACCAGGCTCCCGAGCACAAATGGCTACGCGACCAGGTCACCTCCGCCGCCAAGGCGCTCTAATTGCAGGTATAAAGGTGCGATTATGGCGCGCCGGTCGGCGCCGGGTATGATCGATTGTTCAAGATAGGATACCTGCGATGAACACGACTCTCTCCGAACTGAACTCTTGCGGCCTGGCTGCGTTTATCGACCACCTGCGCGGCATCTATGAGCACTCGCCCTGGATTCCGGAACGCGCGGCGGCGCAGCGCCCTTTTTCCTCGCTGGCGGCGCTCAAGCAGGCCTTGCAAAGCGTGGTGGCCGGCGCAACCGAGGCCGAGCAGCTGGGCCTGATCCGTGCCCACCCTGAATTGGCTGGCAAGGCCGCCATCGCGGGCGAACTGACTGCCGAGTCCACCAGCGAACAAGCCAGGTCCGGCCTGAACCTGTGCAGCGCGGAGGAATTCGCCACCCTGCACAAGCTGAACGCCGACTACAACGCCAAGTTCGGCTTCCCCTTCATCCTCGCGGTCAAAGGCCCGACTGGGCAAGGCTTGACGCGTGAAGCCGTCATAGCCACTTTCGCACGCCGCCTGAAAAACCAGAAGGCCGACGAAATGATGGAGTGCCTGCGACAGATCCACCGCATTGCCGAAATCCGCCTGAACGACCTGCTGGGCGTGCAGCTGGAATTCGGTCCGCAGATCATGCAATGGTCGGAAGAGCTGGCGCAGTGGAGCGATGACGAAGGCGCCCTCACCTGCGCCTACATGACCGATGCCCACCGCGCCACCGCTGCCCAGTTGGCCAGCTGGATGCGCGAAGCTGGCATGCAGGTCGACATTGATCCTGTCGGCAACGTCGTTGGCCGTTACTTGTCCGGCGCGCCGGGCGCGAAAACCATCCTCACCGGATCCCACTACGACACCGTGCGCAACGGCGGCAAGTACGATGGCCGCCTCGGCATCCTGCTGCCGATCGCCATCGTGCGCCACCTGCACGCCAGGGGAGAACGGCTGCCGTTCAATGTCGAAGTGATCGGCTTCGCGGAAGAAGAAGGCGTGCGGTTCCGCAGCACTTTCCTCGGCAGCAATGCCGTCACCGGCAGGTTCGACCTGTCCCTGCTCGATGCGCTGGACGCCAACGGCATCAGGATGCGCGATGCGCTGGCCGCCGCCGGCCACGACGCCGCAGCCATTCCTGCAATAGCGCGGCGGCGCGATGATATCGCCGCCTATGTCGAGGTCCACATCGAGCAAGGCCCGGTATTGCTGGAGCGCGGCCTGCCGCTTGGCGTCGTGACTGCGATCGCCGGCAGTTCGCGCTTCCTGGTCGACCTGCAAGGCGTCGCCAGCCATGCCGGCACCACGCCAATGCATATGCGTAAAGATGCAGCCGCGGCGGCAGCCGAAGTCGTGCTGCTGGTCGAGCAGCGCTGCGCGCAAGGGGAAGCGCTGGTCGGCACCGTCGGACAATTGCAGGTGCCAGCAGGCTCCGTCAACGTTATTCCCGGCGCTTGCAAACTGTCGCTTGACATCCGCGCTGCCGATGACGCCGTGCGCGAGGCTGCGGTGCGTGACGTGCTGGACGGCCTGGCTGCGATCTGCGCCCGCCGCAATATCGAATTCAAGGTAGAGAAGATTGTCGAAGCCAACGCCGCGCCATGCGCACCATGGTTGATGCAGCAGCTGGGCGACGCGGTCCAGCGTAGCGGTCTGCCGCGATTCGACCTGCTGTCCGGCGCCGGCCACGATGCGATGGCAATTGCCGCCCTCACCGACGTGTGCATGCTGTTCACACGCTGCGGCAACGGCGGCATCAGCCACAACCCGCTCGAAACCATGACAGCCGACGACGCGGAGATCGCCGCGCAGGTACTGCTTGATTTCCTGCGCAGTTTCGTCAGCGGCGTTGCGACAGGTCGCTGATATCTGCCGGGCTGATATCGACTTCGCCGCCACTGCGCGCGGCGGAGATGATTTTTGCCGCGATCATATCGTTGGCGGGGGCGAGGATGCTGAAGTGGGACTTGTTCGCCACTTCCATGAAGCGGATGGCCTTGTTCTTGTTCTTTTGACGCATTTCCTGCAGGTCCTGCACATTGCCGCCAACGGCCCCCTCCAGTACGAACAGCGGACTGCGGACTGAGTCCATCCACAGGACAGGCGCGCGGCGCTTCGCTTCCTGCATGTCCTTGATGTCGTAATAATTGTAGTCTTCGCCGTAATAATGCGCAGCGGCTACCGGTCCGAACGCAAACACAGCGCGGAACCGCTTGGTACTTTCAGCAACCAGCATCACCAGCGTTCCGCCCGTGCTATGCCCGCCCAGGTAGATGCGCTGCGGATCCACATAGGGCAAGCCGGCCAGGTAATCCGCAGCTGCGATCACGTCGTCCACTTCACCGTAAAAGCCTTCGCGCCGGCCCGGATTGTCGTTCCCGCCGCGCAAGCTTGGCAGCATCAGCACGAGGCCGGGCTTGCGATAAGCGGCTGCGCTCTGGTCGTTTTCGCGCGGCCTCGGCTTCCACATCTCCTCCAGTGAGCTGCTGTCGCCACCGGTGATCCAGATGATTGCGGGATATTTGCCGTTGCCGTCCGGCTTCGGCGTGACATAAGCTGCCAGGGCGCCAGCCGGCGACTTGTAGTGCACGCGTTCGAAGACGCCTGCCGGTGGCGCAGGGAGGGCTGGGAACTTCTCTCCCTGGCGAATAATTTTGGTGGTGAATCCGGCGCGCGCCTGCATCAAGGCCGATTCAGGCGCCGGCTGGGCCATGGCATCGGAGGCCAGGTGCATCAGGCAGGCAAGCGGCAACGCCAGGAGCAGTTGTTTGAATTTCATGAAATAGGGGATTCTAGCGCCATTAGCGAAGCCGCGACAAGATTTCCTCGTTGTGCTGTCCGATGGCGGGAATCGCATTTGGCGCCGCCGGTGCCGGCGTGGCGGAGAAACGCGGTGCGGCGTTCGCCTGCAATACGCCTTCACTGGAATAAACGCCGCGCGCCTGCATATGCGGATGCTGCGCTGCTTCCGACGGCGCCAGCACCGGGGCGAAACAGGCGTCGCTGCCTTCCAGCAGGGCACACCATTCGTCGCGCGCGCGCATCGCAAACAACTCCGCAAACGCGGCCCGCTGCAGCGGCCATTGGCCCGCAGCGTACTGGGACGCAAAGCGGCGATCTCCGGCCAGGCCGAGTTTTTCCAGCAGCAGCTTATAGAACTTGGCTTCAAGGGCACCGACCGTGATGTCGCGCCCGTCCTTGCAACGGTACGTATTGAACCAATGCGGGCCATCCAGCACCGATGTGCCGCGCTGCTCCCGCATCAGGCCCGCGCCCGACAAATCAAGCAGGAGGTTCATCAAGTGCGCCGAGCCATCCACGATGGCGGCATCGACTACTTGTCCCTTTCCGCCGCCGCGTGCATGCAGGATAGCGGAGACAATGCCCAGCGCAAGGTAAAGCGCGCCGCCGCCAAGGTCGCCCACCAGCGTTGGCGGTGCGACCGGTGGTGCGTCGCCGCTTCCCGCGTAATGCAGCGCGCCGGACAGTGCGATGTAGTTGTTGTCGTGCCCGGCCGACTGCGAGAGCGGGCCGTCCTGGCCCCAACCGGTCATGCGCCCATAGGCCAGGCGTGGGTTGCGCGCCAGGCATACCTCAGGACCGAGGCCAAGGCGCTCCATCGCACCGGGCCGCATGCCTTCGATCAGGCCGTCCGCATCTTCAATCAATTGCAGCAGGGTGTCGATTGCGCCGCTTTCCTTGAGGTCCAGCGCCAGCGAGCGCTTGCCACGGCGCAGGATGCCGGCGGTCGGAATCTCCGCCGGGCCGGGACGCTCCACCACGATCACGTCAGCGCCCAGGTCCGCCAGCAGCATGCCGCAAAACGGCCCTGGGCCGATGCCCGCAATTTCGATAATCCTGACGCCGGACAGCACACCCATTTCAACGCTCCGTGTAGTAAGCCGCACCCGTAGCGGCCATCGCCTTCAACTGCGCAGGTGGCGCAAAGCGCTCGCCGTGGGCAGCAGCCAGGCGTTCGCACTGCGCCACGAAGTCCGCCGAACCGGCATGGTCGATCATGCTCAATGGACCACCGCGGAATGGCGGGAAGCCCCATGCGAGGATAGCACCGACGTCCGCGTCGCGCGCGGAACGCAGTACCCCTTCGTCCATGCAGCGCGCGGTTTCCACGGCTTGCACCACGGTCAGGCGTTCGACCACTTGGCTCACATCGGGCTGCACTTCGGCACGTGGGAAAAGCTCCGCCAAACCGCTCCACAGGGATTTCTTGCCGCCTTCCGGATAGTCATAAAAGCCCGCGCCGGCCTTCTTGCCGATGCGGCCCAATTCCACCATGCGGGCCGCGACTTCGTGGCCCGGACGCGCCTTGTAGGCATTGCCCAGGTCAAGGCGGGTCTGGCGGTCGATCTTCCAGATCAATTCGGACGAGACTTCATCGGTCAGCGCCAGCGGACCGACCGGCATGCCAGCCTGCAGGCCGGCGTTTTCGATCAGCGCGGGCGCCACGCCCTCCGCCAGCAGCGCCAGGCCTTCCAGCACATAGGTCGAGAACACGCGGCTGGTGTAGAAGCCGCGCGAATCGTTGACCACGATCGGCGTCATGCCCAGCGCGCGCACCAGGTCCATCGAGCGCGCCAGCGTTGCGTCGGAAGTCTGCTTGCCGACGATGATTTCAACGATAGCCATGCGATCGACCGGCGAAAAGAAGTGCAGGCCGATGAAGTTGGCCGGCCGCGCGCTCGCTTCTGCCAGGCCGGTGATGGGCAAGGTGGAAGTGTTGGACGCGAAGATCGTGTCGGCGCCGAGTACCGCTTCCGCGCGGCGCGTCACGTCGGCCTTGATGCCGCGATCCTCGAACACGGCCTCCACTACCAGTTCCGCGCCTGCCAGCAACGCAAAGTCGGTGGTCGGCGTGATGCGCGCCAGCAGCGCTTCCGCCTTGTCGGCGCTGACCTGGCCGCGCTGCTGCTGTTTCGCCAGCAGGCCCGCCGAGTAGGACTTGCCGCGTTCTGCGGCCTCCTGCGCGGTATCGACCAGTACCACCTCGATACCCGCCTTGGCGGCGACGTAGGCGATGCCCGCGCCCATCATGCCGGCGCCCAGCACGCCGATCCTGGTGTACTTCTGCTGCGGCACATTCTTTGGACGCGAAGCCAGCTTGTTCGCCTCGTTCATGCTGAAGAACAGCGTGCGGATCATGTTCTTCGCTTCCGGCGACAATACGGTTTGCACGAAGTAGCGCGCTTCGGTCATCAAGCCGGTGTCGAGGTCCGTGATCAGGCCTTCATACACGCAGGACAGGATATTGCGCGGCGCCGGATAGTTGCCATAGGTCTTGGCGCGCAACATGGCGTTGGCCGCCATGAAGACCTGCTGCACTGCCGGCGAGGACACGCCGCCGCCCGGAATCTTGAAGCCTTTGGCGTCCCAGGGCTGGTGCACGCCGCCCGCAGCGATTGCGCTTTCCACCCATGCGCGTGCTGCAACCAGCTCGGAACCAGCAGGGACTACTTCATTCAGGATGCCCAGCTCGCGCGCAGCGCCGGCAGTCAGGCGCTTGCCTTCCAACAGCAGCGGCAGCGATTTCTGGATGCCGACCAGGCGTGGCAAGCGCTGCGTTCCGCCACCGCCCGGCAGCAGGCCAAGAGTGACTTCCGGCAGACCGAAGCGGGCCTTCGGATTGTCAGCCGCCACGCGGTAATGTCCGCACAGCGCCACCTCCAGGCCGCCGCCAAGCGTGGTGCCGGGCAGGGCCATGGCGACCGGCTTGCCGCAGGTTTCCAGCTTGCGCAGCGCCCGGTCGAGGCGCGCAACGCGTTCGAACAGTACCTCGGCGGTCTTGGCGGACAGCAGCCACTCCAGGTCGCCGCCAGCAATGAAGTCCGGCTTGGCGGACGTCATCAGCACGCCCTTGACGGCAGCATCCGCAGCCACGCGGTCTACCAGTTCACACAGCGCGCTGCAGCTTTCTTCGTTCAGGACATTCTGGCTGCGTCCCGGCATGTTCCAGCTGAGCGTCGCTATGCCGTGGGAATCCAGGCTGTAATCAATCATTGTCTGTCTCCCTTAAATGCGCTCGATGATGGTGGCAGTGCCCATGCCGGCACCAACGCACAGCGTGGCCAGGCCGGTTTGCAGCTTGCGACGTTCCAGCTCGTCCAGCAGTGTGCCAAGGATCATGGCGCCAGTTGCGCCCAGCGGGTGTCCCATGGCAATGGCGCCGCCGTTGACGTTCATTTTCTCGTGTGGCACGTTCATCACTTCCATGAAGCGCAGCACCACGGAGGCGAATGCCTCGTTCAGCTCGTACAGGTCGATGTCGGAAGCCTTCATGCCGGCGCGCTTCAGCGCTTTCTCGGCAGCGTAGCTTGGCCCGGTCAGCATGATGGAGGGCTCGCTGCCGATCGACGCGAAGGAACGGATGCGGGCGCGCGGCTTGAGGCCGGCGCGTTCGCCCGCTTCTCGGGTCCCGATCAGCACCGCTGCGGCGCCGTCCACGATGCCGGAGCTGTTGCCGGCATGGTGCACATGCTGCATCTGCTCGATCTGCGGATAGCGTTGCGTGATGACCGAGTCGAAGCCGAAGTTGGCGCCCATGTCTGCGAACGATGCTTTCAGCGCACCAAGCGATTCAACGCTGGTTTCAGGACGCACCAGCTCATCGCGTGCCAGCATGGTCAGGCCATTGCGGTCCAGCACCGGCACCACGGAGCGTGCAAAACGGCCTTCCTGCCAGGCGCGATACGCGCGCTGCTGCGATTCGACGGCATAGGCGTCCACGTCGCGGCGGCTGTAGCCCCAGATGGTGGCAATCGCGTCCGCCGAAATCCCTTGCGGCACGAAGTAGGAATCGAAGGCGCTTTGCGGGTCGACCGGCCACGCGCCGCCCGAAGAACCCATCGGCACGCGCGACATCGCTTCCACGCCGCCGCCGACCACCATGTCGGACTGGCCGGACATCACCTGCGCCGCCGCCATATTGCAGGCCTCCAGGCCTGAGGCGCAGAAGCGGTTGATCTGCACGCCCGCGACCGATTCGGCGTAGCCGGCAGCCAGCGCCGCAATCCGGCCGATGCAGGCGCCCTGCTCGCCGACCGGCTCCACGCAGCCGAGCACCACGTCGTCGATGATCGCGCTGTCGAAGTTGTTGCGGCTGACCAGCGCGCGCAGCGCAGTCTCCGCCAGGCGCAGCGGCGTCACGCCGTGCAGCGAGCCGTCTTTCTTGCCCTTGCCGCGCGGCGTGCGCACCGCATCAAAGATATATGCTTCCAAGCTGGTCTCCTTACAGCGTGCGGCTGATCAGTTCTTTCATGATTTCGTTAGTGCCGCCATACACGCGCTGTACGCGTGCGTCGGCCCAGGCGCGGGTGATCGGGTATTCCCACATATAACCATAACCGCCGTGCAGCTGCACGCACTTGTCCAGAACGCGGAATTGCATTTCGGTGGTCCAATATTTGGCCATGGATGCTATTGCGGCATCCAACTTGTCTTCAATCAGCAGCTCCATGCAGCGGTCCACAAACACGCGACACATCTGGACCTCGGTCTTGATCTCGGCCAGCGTATGCGCGATGGTCTGGAACTCGGCGATCGGCCGCTTGAAGGCCTT
This sequence comes from Pseudoduganella sp. S-14, assembly GCF_049913285.1. Classification (GTDB taxonomy): domain Bacteria; phylum Pseudomonadota; class Gammaproteobacteria; order Burkholderiales; family Burkholderiaceae_D; genus Rugamonas. The sequence goes on along the minus strand of NZ_CP183991.1, from coordinate 1,672,723 downwards.
GCGGTCGCGGGTGTATTGCACGGTCCATTCCAGGCCCGATTCAGCAGCTTGCACAGCCATGATTGCGATCTGCATGCGCTCCCAAGGCAGTTCCTGCATCAGGTACTTGAAGCCCGCGCCCTCCTCGCCCAGCAGGTTCTTCACCGGCACGCGCACATTCTCGAAGAACAGCTCGGAGGTATCCTGCGCCTTCATGCCTGCCTTCTTCAGGCGCTTGCCCTTGCTGAAGCCCTCCATCGAAGTGTCGACCACGAACAGGCTGATGCCCTTGGCGCCGGCAGTCGGATCGGTCTTGGCAACCACGATCACCACATCGGCATTCCAGCCGTTGGTGATGAAGGTCTTGGAGCCGTTCATGATGTAATGGTCGCCGTCGCGGATCGCGGTGGTGGCCACGCCCTGCAGGTCGGAGCCGGTGCCAGGTTCGGTCATCGCAATGGCACCGATCATCTCGCCGGTCGCCAGCTTGGGAATGTAATGCGACTTCAGGTATTCGCTGCCGTAGTGCAGGATGTAGGGCGCCACAATTTCCGAGTGCAGCATGAAGCCCGGGCCTGACGCACCGACGCGTGCCTGTTCTTCGATCAGCACCATGCTGTAGCGGCGGTCCACGCCAACACCGCCGTACTGCTCCGGCATGGTCGGGCACAGGAAGCCTGCTGCGCCGGCCTTCAGCCAGGCATCGCGATCAACATAGCCTTGCTCTTCCCAGCGCTCGTGGTGCGGGGCGATTTCGGTTTCCATGAAGCGGCGCGCGGATTCGCGCAGCATGTCGTGTTCTTCGGTGAATAAGGTGCGAGGGATCATCAGGCGAGGTCTCCGTTTGAAGTTATAGGTCAGATGACCGAAATAGTATCGGTCAGTTGACCTATTTGTCAATCAACGGGATAATTCGAGTCTTATGAGGAAAAAGTCAGACACGCCCCTGCAGGCAAAGGAATCCAACACCACCACCAAAGGGTTTGAGCGCGCCAGCGCCATCCTGGAGGCAGCGCGGTTGTTGTTGGCGCACGACGGTTATGCGGCGCTGGCAATGCGCAGCGTGGCGCAGCAGGTGGGCGTCAGCCTGTCGACTGTGCAGCACTACTACCCGAGCCGGGACGCGCTGATCGAAGCATTGCTGGAGCAGACTTTCGCCCGCTACCAGGCAGGCATCGACGAACGCGTTGCCGCCGCCGGCGCCGGCCCGCGCGTGGAATTGTTCGAATCGATCATCGACTACTTCCTGGCCGACCTGCGCGACCAGGTGTCGAGCGGCCTGTTCTTCGAAATCGCCGCCTTGGCCAACCGCCACCCGGTGGCCACCAAGCTGTTCGACACGATGATGACCCGCGCCCGCCGGACGCTGCGTAACCTGATCCACGAAATCGATCCGGCTCTGTCGATGCAGCAATGTGAAATCCGAGGCACCCTGATCGTTGCGCAGATGCTGGGGACCATGCTGTTTATCTCCGAAACCCGCCCGCAGCATAAAGAGCTCGAAGACCTGGCGCACGAAGCAACCGTCGCCATCACCCGCATTGCCTTCGGCCGCTAATTTCTTTCCAGGGCGTAGCAGGGCTCAAGCGCATACTGGGCCGTGGCGTGAGCGCCCAGAGTACAGCAAGAATAAGAAGCAGAGCATGCCTTATGCCCAGTCTTTGAACGCCCATCTTGCCCCACCGCTTATGCAAAATTGGCAATTCTATCCGACTGGGCGTATCCGGTGATACAGCCAATTCAGGCCATGCCAGCTCGCTCCAGCATGGCATGCAGCAGTACATTGCAGCCAGCTTCCAGGTGCTCCTTCTTGGCGTCTTCGATTTCGTTGTGACTGATGCCGTCCTTGCAGGGGACGAAGATCATTCCCGCCGGGGCGACGCGGGCGGCGTAGATGGCGTCGTGGCCAGCGCCTGATACGACGTCCATCGTGGAGTAGCCTAATCTTTCGGTCGCCTTGCGCACTGCGCCGACGCAGTCGGGATGGAAGGGGCATGGAGGGTAGTACGACACGCGTTCGATCTTCACCGGAAGTCCCGTTTCTGCGGAGGTCTTGTCGATGAAGGCCAGCATATCCTCGTGCATCTTATTCAGCAGTTCGTCGTTCACGTTGCGCAGGTCGATGCTGAATTTGACCTGGCCGGGAATCACATTGCGGCTGTTGGGGAAGACCTGCATCATGCCGACCGTTCCTCGTCCATACGGCGGGTAGCGATTGGCGATGGCGACGACTTCCGGAATGATCTGGGCTGCGACTTGCATAGCGTCTTTGCGCAGGTGCATCGGGGTCGGGCCGGCGTGGGCTTCCATGCCGGTCACGGTGCAGTCGTACCAGGAAAGCCCCATCACGGCAGGCACGACACCGATCACCTTATCCGCGTCTTCCAGCACCGGGCCTTGTTCGATGTGCGTTTCGAAGTAGGCGCCAATCGGATGCTGGCCGGGTACCTGCTCGCCCTTGTAGCCGATGCGCTCCAGCTCCTCGCCCACGGTCTTGCCCTCCGTGTCCTTGGCGGCGTAAGCATGTTCCAGCGTGAAGGCGCCACAGAATACACCAGAGCCCATCATCACCGGCACGAAACGGGAGCCTTCCTCGTTGGTCCAGAACGCGACCTCGATCGGTGCACGCGTCTTGATGCCCTTGTCGTTCAGGGTACGAACCACTTCCAGCCCCGCCAGCACGCCATAGTTGCCATCGAACTTGCCGCCGGTCGGCTGCGTGTCGATATGGCTGCCGGTCATGATTGGCGGCAGCGTGTTGTCTTCGCCATCGCGGCGCATGAAGACGTTGCCGATCTGGTCGACCGTGATCGACAACCCGGCGTCGCGCGCCCAGCTTGTCACCAGGTCGCGCCCCTGCTTGTCGAGATCCGTCAGCGTCAGGCGCTTGACGCCGCCTTTCGGCGTCGCGCCAATCTTGGCCAGCTCCATCAGCGAATCCCACAGGCGGTCGCTATTGATACGTAGATCGCTCATGATGCACTCCTTAGCGCGCCGTTACGGGCGCAAAAGCGGGGCGGTCGATGTGGCGCCCGGCGCCCTCGACTGCCCGCAAATCTCCACGATGGAACACGACCTTGCCGGCCGCCACGGTGGTGCTTGGAATCCCTTTGACTGTACGTCCCTCGAAGACGTTGAAGCCGCCCTTCGCGAACTGGGTCTTGGCCGAAATCGTGCGGGTGCCTTCCGGGTCCCACACCACGATATCCGCGTCCGAGCCGGCGGCAACCAGGCCCTTGCGCGGATAGATGTTGAAGATCTGCGCCGCATTGGCAGACGTTACACGCACGAACTCCGACGGCGTCAACTTGCCGCTGTTGACGCCTTCATCCCAGATCACCGCCATGCGGTCTTCGACCCCGCCGCAGCCGTTGGGGATTTTGGTGAAGTCGTTGCGCCCCGCCGCTTTCTGCTCGGCGCAGAAGGTGCAGTGGTCCGTCGCCGTGGTATGCAGGTTGCCGCCCTGCAGGCCTTGCCACAGCGCCTTCTGGTGCTCGCGGCTGCGAAACGGAGGGCTCATGACGTGGCCCGCTGCGAAATCGAAGTCGGGATGGTCGTACACGCTGTCGTCCACGATCAGGTGGCCGGCCAGCGCTTCGCCATATACGCGCTGGCCGGCCGCGCGGGCGCGGGTGATCGCGTCCAACGATTCCTTGCACGACACATGTACGATGTACAGCGGGGTATTAAGGACGTTGGCGATGGCGATGGCGCGGTTGGCTGCTTCCGCTTCCACGGCTGGAGGGCGCGACAAGGGATGCGCACGTGGGCCGGTGATCCCCTGGCGCAGCAGGTCCTGCTGCAACTGGTAAACCAGCTCGCCGTTCTCTGCATGCACCGTCGGGATTGCCCCCAATTCCAGCGCACGGCGGAAGCTTTTCACCAGCGTTTCATCGTCCGCCATGATGGCGTTCTTGTACGCCATGAAGTGCTTGAAACTGTTTACGCCGTGGTTGCGCACCAGCGTGCCCATTTCCTCGTGCACCTTGTCCGACCACCAGGTGATCGCCACATGGAAGGTGTAATCGCCGGACGCCTTCTCGGCCCAGCCGCGCCACTGGTGGTAAGCCTCGAGCAGCGGCTGCTGCGGGTTGGGAATGACGAAGTCGATGATGGTCGTGTTACCGCCCGCAAGACCGGCTGCGGTGCCGGTGAAAAAATCGTCCTGGGTGACGGTGCCCATGAAAGGCAGGTTCATGTGCGTGTGCGGGTCGATCCCGCCCGGCATGACGTACTGGCCTCCTGCATCAATCACTTCCGCCCCGGCCGGCGCTTCAAGCGCGGGACCAACTGCGACGATCTTGTCCTCCTCGCACAGCACGTCCGCGCGGAAGGCACGGTCCGCGTTCACTACAGTCCCGCCACGAATCAAAGTTGCCATTTATGCTTTCTCCGGAATGGGTGGCGGTACGGCCTTGGCCGCCCTGCCCTTCATCAAGATGCCATACACCAGCGCCGCGATCGCGATGCCGACGAACCATGCATAGGTATAAATCAGCTTGAAGCCCTCGCCGACATCGCCGAACGATGCCGGAAAGGCGGCATTCAGGAAGCCCGGCACGTTGGGTGCTACGCCAAACGCGAAGGCCAGCAGTGCAGCGGAATTCCAGCCGTTTGTATAGCTGTATTCGCCGTTGTCGACGTACAGCGCGCCGACGTTCAGCTCCGTCTTGCGAATCAGGTAATAGTCGACGATCAGCACGCCGGCGATCGGGCCAAGCAGGGCCGAATAGCCGATCAGCCAGGTGAAGATATAGCCCTGCGTGGTTTCCAGCAGCTTCCATGGCATCATCGCCAGCGCGATGCCGGCCGTGATGTAGCCGCCGGTGCGATAGGAAATATGCTTTGGCGCCAGGGCGGAAAAATCATACGCGGGGCCAACCAGGTTGGCCGCGAGGTTGACCGAGATCGTATCGATCAACAGGACCACCAGCGCGACCAGCACCGCCACGCCGGTCATGCGGCTGGCCAGGTCAACCGGGTCCCAGATCGCCTTGCCGTACAAGACGACCGTGGCGGACGTAACGATCACCGCCAGCGCCGCCAGCAGGCCCATAGGCACCGGCAGGCCGACCGACTGCCCCAGCACCTGGTCGCGCTGAGTTTTCGCGAAGCGGGTGAAGTCCGGGATATTCAAAGCCAGCGTAGCCCAGAAGCCGATCATCGCTGTCAGCGAAGGCCAGAACGTCGGCCAGAACTGGCCGGCCTTCTTGCCGCCTTCAACGAATTGCGAAGGCTGCTCCAGCAAGGTACCGAAGCCGCCCGCCTTCTGGTACACCCAGCCAAGCAGCACGAAGCAGATGATGATCTTCAGTGGCGCGGTATAGGTTTCCAGTTTGCGGATCGCATCCATGCCGTGCACGATGTACCAGAACTGGATCGCCCAGAAGGCAATGAAGCAGAGCAGCTGGGCGCCATTGATGCCAAGGCCGCCGATCTTTGCACCGCCGATCTCGCTGCCCATCATCACGCCCAGCAGCGTATAGATCATCTGCCCGCCGAACCAGGTCTGGATGCCATACCAGCCGCAGGCCACGATAGCCCGCATCAGCGCCGGCAGCCGCGCGCCGGAGGTGCCGAACGAGGCCCGCGCCAGCACCGCGTACGGAATGCCGTACTTGGTGCCGGCGTGGCCGATCAGCAGCATCGGCAGCAGCACAATGGTATTGGCCAGGAAAACGGTGAGGACAGCCTGTCCCGCCGACATGCCGCCTTCAATCAGGCTGGCCGCCAGCGTGTAGGCGGGAATGCACATGACCATCCCAACCCAGAGTGCAGCGAAGTGATACCAGCGCCAGGTGCGCTGCGATTCATTGGTCGGGGCCAGGTCTTCGTTCCACAACTGGGAATTGTCGCTCATGCAGTCTCCTTGATCTCGGCCCGCGGGTTGCGCGGGTCCTGTGTCCAGTTCATGTAAGGCTTGCCCGTGGGGACTGCGACCATCGTAATACAACCTTGTACCGGACAGGTAATTTCGCACAGGTTGCAGCCGACGCATTCCTCGTCGTTGACCTTGTACGTCCGCGTGCCGCTTGCTTCATCGATCAACTGGAAGATGGACTGGTGCGACGTATCCTCGCAGGCCACATAGCAGCGGCCGCACTTGATACAGTCGTCCTGGTTGATATGGGCAATGGACTTGTAGTTCATATCCAGAAACTTCCAGTCCGTGGTGTTCGGCACCGCCTTGCCCATGAAGTCGTCCAGCGTCTGGTAGCCCTTGGAGTCCATCCAGCGCGCCAGGCCGTCCTTCATTTCCTGCACGATGCGGAAGCCGTGCAGCATCGCAGCCGTGCAGACTTGCACGCACCCGGCGCCCAATGCGATGAATTCGGCCGCATCCTTCCAGTTGCCAATGCCGCCAATGCCGGAAATCGGCAGGCCGCACGTTTCCGGATCACGCGCGATCTCGGCCACCATGTTCAGCGCAATCGGCTTGACGGCCGGGCCGCAGTAGCCGCCGTGGGTGCTGGCGCCGCCAACGTTGGGGAAGGCCACCAACTTGTCCAGGTCCAGCGAGGTAATGGAGTTGATGGTGTTGATCAGCGAAACAGCATCGGCGCCACCGGCCTTGGCAGCACGCGCCGGGCGGCGGATATCGGTGATGTTCGGCGTCAGCTTCACGATTACCGGCAGCCTGGTGTGCTTCTTGCACCACGCCGTCACCTGCTCCACGTATTCCGGAACCTGGCCGACTGCGGAACCCATGCCGCGCTCCGGCATGCCGTGCGGGCAGCCAAAATTCAGCTCGATGCCGTCGGCGCCCGTAGCTTCGACTTTCGGCAGGATCGCGGCCCAGTAATGTTCCTCGCAAGGCAGCATCAGCGACACCACGATGGCGCGGTCAGGCCACGCCTTCTTCACCTCCGTGATTTCCTGCAGGTTCAATTCCAGCGAGCGGTCGGTAATCAGCTCGATGTTGTTGAAGCCAAGGACTTCGCGGTTCTTGCCGTAGATGGCGGAGTAGCGCGAAGAAACGTTCACGGCTGGCGGATCTTCACCCAGCGTTTTCCAGACCACGCCGCCCCACCCTGCTTCGAAGGCGCGGATCACGTTGTAGGCCTTGTCGGTAGGCGGTGCGGAGGCGAGCCAGAATGGATTCGGCGCCTTGATGCCGCAGAAATTGACGCTCAGGTCGGCCATTATGCTGTCCCCTTCTTCGATTGGATGTCGGAATGGATCGCCATCGCGGCGCGCTTGCCGTGCTCCACGGCCTGCACCGTCAAGTCCTGGCCCAGCGAGACGCAGTCCCCGCCGGCGTAGATGCCCGGCAGGATGGTGCGGAAGCTGTCGTCCACATGAATCTTGTCGCCATCGCGCTTCAGCATCGCTGCCAGCGGATCGGCCAGGGCGGCCGGTTCCATTGCCTGGCCAATGGCCTTGAAGATCGCATCGGCCGGCAGCTCGAAAGTAATGCCGGTGCCGATCATGCGCGAGCCCTCCATCGCCGTGCGTTCGAAGCGCATGCCCCGCACGCGGCCGGCTTCGTCCAACAACACCTGCTGCGGTTGCGCCCAGGTCTGCATGCGCACTTGGTTGGCCTTGGCGATGTCCTGCTCGTGATGGGTAGCGCTCATGGCGTCGAAGCCGCGGCGATAGACCATCGTCACTTCTTCCGCACCCAGGCGCTGGATCTGCACCGCCATGTCGATAGCAGTATTGCCTGCGCCGATCACGATGGCGCGACGCGGCACCGGCAGCTTGGCCAGGTCGTCCGCCTGCCGCAATTCGGCGATGTAATCGACCGCCGCCATCAGGCCGGGAGCATCCTCGCCGGTCAAGCCCAGTGCACGGCTCGCGCCCAGGCCCAGCCCGAGGAAGACCGCGTCGTATTGGCCGTGCAGGTCTTTCAGGTGCAGGTTGGCACCGAGCTTCTGGCCGTGGCGTACTTCGATGCCGCCAATCCCCAGCAGAAAGTCGACTTCCTTCTGCGCGAAATTGTCGGTCAGCTTGTATTTGGCGATGCCGTATTCATTCAGGCCACCGGACTTCTCATGCGCCTCGAAGATCACCACGTCGTTGCCCAGCATGGCCAGGCGGTGGGCGCAGGACAAGCCTGCGGGCCCGGCGCCGACTACTGCGATCTTCTTGCCGGTCGAGGGTGCGCGCTTGAATGGATGGCCGTCCAGCGTGGCATTATCGAGTGCAAAACGCTGCAGAAGGCCGATCTTCACCGGCTGGCCTTCCGCGTCATGATTGCGCACGCAGGCGTCTTCGCACAGGATCTCGGTCGGGCAGACGCGCGAGCAACTGCCGCCGAGGATGTTCTGCTGCAGGATGGTGACCGCGGCGCCGTTCACGTTCTTGTCTTGGATGTTGCGAATGAAGCTCGCGACGTCGATGCCGGTCGGGCAGATGCGGGTACACGGCGCGTCATAGCAATACAGGCAGCGCGCGCTTTCAATCGCAGCCTGGCGCGCGTTCAGGGGCGGCGCCAGGTCGGTGAAATGACCGGCCAGCTCTTCGTTCGTGGCTTTGGGCTGCGGTATGTATTTGAGTGACTCGATCATTGGTTCCATCCTCACTTCATCTGTGGGAAAGCAAACTGCGCGCCAGCACTTGCGGTATTTGGCCAGCGCTCCATCACGGCCTTGTGGCGGGTGTAGAAACGCACGCCCTCCGGACCATAGGCGTGGTGGTCGCCAAACAGGCTGCGCTTCCACCCGCCGAAACTGTTGAAGGCCATCGGCACCGGCAGCGGCACGTTGACGCCCACCATGCCGACCTGGATCTGGCGCACGAATTCGCGCGCCACCCCGCCGTCGCGCGTGAAGACCGCGACACCATTGCCGTATTCATTCTTGTTGATCAGCTCTACCGCCGACGCCACGTCAGGCAGGCGCACCATGCACAGCACAGGGCCGAAAATCTCTTCCTTGTAGATAGTCATGTCGGGCGTGACGTGATCGAACAGCGTGCCGCCGATGAAGAAGCCGTTCGGGCGGTCGGCAACCTGGTAATTGCGGCCGTCGACCAACAGGGTTGCACCCTGCTCCACGCCCTCGCCAATCAGGCGCTCGATGCGCTGCTTGGCGGCCGAAGTGACTACCGGCCCCATTTCGGCATCGGATGCCATGCCATCGCGCACTTTCAGTGCAGCGGTGCGCTCTTTCAGTGCACCCAGCAGCTTGTCTGCGGCATCGCCCACCGCTGCAACCACGGAAATGGCCATGCAGCGCTCGCCCGCCGAGCCGAAGGCGGCGCCCATCAGCGCATCGACTGCCATGTCCATGTCGGCGTCCGGCATCACCACCATATGGTTCTTGGCCCCGCCCAGCGCCTGCACACGCTTGCCGTGCTGCGAACCGCGCGAGTAGATATATTCCGCAATCGGCGTCGAGCCCACGAAGCTCACCGCCTGGATCGCCGGGTGATCGAGCAGCGCGTCGACCGCCACCTTATCGCCCTGCACCACGTTGAACACGCCGTCCGGCAGGCCGGCTTCTTTCAACAGGCGCGCATGCAGCAGCGATGGCGACGGGTCGCGCTCGGAAGGCTTGAGGATGAAGGTGTTGCCGCAGGCAATAGCGATCGGGAACATCCACATTGGCACCATCACCGGGAAGTTGAACGGCGTGATGCCGGCCACCACCCCAAGCGGCATGCGCATCGACCATGCATCGATGCCGCGCGCAATCTGGTCCGTGTACTCGCCCTTCATCATCTGCGGGATGCCGACAGCGAATTCCACCATCTCGATACCACGCGCCACTTCCCCTTTGGCGTCCGCGAAGGTCTTGCCGTGTTCGCGGGTCAGCATGGCGGCGAATTCCTCGGTGTGCTGGTGGCACAGTTCGAGGTACTTGAACAGCACCCGTGCACGCGTCAGCGGCGGCGTGTTGGACCAGGCCGGGAAAGCCGTTTCCGCGGCGCGCACGGCGGCATCGACTTCCTCCGCCGTACCGAGCGCCACGCGCGCCACCGGTTCACCCAATGCGGGGTTGAATACGTCGCCATAACGCCCGCTGGCCGTATCGACCTTGGCGCCGTTGATAAAGTGGGTAATGGTATCGAGATTGCTCATTTCAAGCCCTGAGGATTAGGCCAGCAGCGATTCCGCCGGCACGTAGGTATAGCCAAGGTCGTGCGCCACCGCTTCATAAGTGACATGGCCCTGGCAGACATTGAGTCCGTTGCGCAGGTGCGGGTTGGCCTTCATGGCCTTGGCCCAGCCCTTGTCGGCCAGCGCAACGGCATGGCCGATGGTGGCGTTGTTCAGCGCAAAGGTGGAGGTACGGGCAACTGCACCCGGCATATTGGCGACGCAGTAGTGCACCACGCCGTCGACCACGAAGGTAGGGTTCTCGTGCGTGGTGGCATGCGAGGTTTCAAAGCAGCCGCCCTGGTCGATCGCCACGTCGACCACCACCGAGCCTTGCTTCATGCGCGACACCATATTGCGCGTGACCAGCTTCGGCGCCGCGGCGCCGGGCACCAGCACGCCGCCGATCACCAGGTCGGCATCGGTTACCGCGTCGTCGATGGTGTGGGCATTGGAGAACATGGTCTGGATGCGGTTGCCAAACACCAGGTCAAGCTGGCGAAGGCGGTCGACATTCTTGTCCAGCACCGTCACGCGGGCGCCCATGCCGACAGCGATCTGCAACGCATTGGTGCCGACCACGCCGGCGCCGATAATTGCCACATTGCCGGGGGCTACGCCCGGCACGCCGCCCAGCAACAGGCCCATGCCGCCTTTGGATTTTTCAAGATGGGCAGCGCCAGCCTGGATCGACATGCGCCCTGCCACTTCGCTCATCGGCGCCAGCAGCGGCAAGCCGCCGTTTGGACCGGTGATGGTTTCATACGCAATGCAGACCGCGCCGGATTTCACCAGCGCCCTGGTCTGCTCCGGGTCGGGAGCCAGGTGCAGGTAGGTGTAAAGAATCTGGTTCTCGCGCAGCATCGCGCATTCCTGTGGCTGCGGTTCCTTCACTTTGACGATCATTTCGGCCTTGGCGAAGATTTCCTCCGCGGTCGGGATGATCGTGGCGCCGGAGCCCACATACATTTCGTCGGTCAGACCGATTGCAGCGCCCGCGTTGTGTTGCACCAGGACCTGGTGCCCGCGGAGTGTCAGTTCCTTTACGCTGGCCGGGGTAAGGCCAACGCGCGATTCCTGATTCTTGATTTCCTTCGGTACGCCTACCAACATGGTTCGTCTCCTCTAGTCTAGGTCCTTCAACACCTTTCCGAGCTTCCCAAACAATTCGTCGATGTGCTTCTTCTCAAAGGTGAGTGGCGGCGACAACGCGATGATGTCGCCGGTGGTACGGATCAACAGCCCATCCGCGAAAGCTTTCTTGAACGCGGCATATGCGCGCGTTCCGGGCGCACCGTCGCGCGGTGCCAGCTCGATGCCGGCTACCAGGCCGATGGTGCGGATGTCGATCACATGCGGCAGGCCTTTCAGCGAATGCACGGCATCTTCCCAGTACGGCTGGATCTCCTTGGCGTGGTCCAGCAGCTTCTGTTCCCTGAACACCTCCAGCGTGGCCAGCGAGGCTGCGCAGGCGACCGGGTGGCCGGTGTAGGTGTAACCGTGGAACAACTCAATGCCGGCCGGCGCATCCATGAAAGCGTCGTGGATGAACTTCTTGGTGAACACCGCGCCCATCGGGATAGTGCCGTTGGTCAGTCCTTTGGCGGTGGTCATCATGTCCGGTTCGACATCGAAGTAGTCGGTGGCGAACGGCGTCGTCAGGCGACCAAAGCCGGTGATCACTTCATCGAAGATCAGCAGGATGCCGTGCTTGGTGCACAGTTCACGCAGGCGTTTCAGGTAACCTTTCGGCGGCACCAGCACGCCGGTGGAGCCGGCCACCGGTTCCACGATCACGGCTGCGATGGTGGACGCGTCGTGCAAGGCGACAATGCGCTCCAGTTCATCGGCCAGGTGGGCGCCGTATTCCGGCTCGCCGCGCGTGAAGGCGTTCTTCTCCAGGTTGTGGGTGTGCGGCAGGTGGTCGACTCCCGGCAGCAGCGTGCCGTAGGGTTTGCGGTTGCCGGCGATGCCGCCGACCGAGATGCCGCCGAAGCCCACGCCGTGATACGCGCGTTCACGGCCAATCAGGCGCGTGCGGGACGCCTCGCCGCGCGCCTTGTGGTAGGCCAGCGCGATCTTCAGTGCGGTGTCCACCGCTTCGGAGCCGGAGTTGGTGTAGAAAACGTGGCCGAAGCGATGGTTGGTGTACTCCATCAGCTTGTCGGCCAGTTCGAAGGCCGCCGGGTGCCCCATCTGGAAGGTGGGCGCGAAGTCGAGCTGGCCGACCATTTCGCTGACCGCCGCCACGATCCTTGGCTGCCGGTGGCCGCACGGAACGCACCACAAGCCGGCGGTGCCGTCCAGCACCTGGTTGCCGTCGACGTCCTTATAGTAGACGCCTTCGGCCGACACCAGCAGGCGCGGATTGGCCTTGAAGTCGCGGTTGTTCGTGAACGGCATCCAGAAAGATGCCAGTGACTGCGGCCGGGCTTCATTCATTGCTATCTCCCATTTTTACGACGCTCAAAAAACTTTACCAGTTGGCAAAATCATGATGCAATAATAGACAGCAAGTTAACTATGGCACATATACACACACGCGGAAACGTTCCAACCGTACAGGTAGCAAAAACAGTACAGTTTTAGAGGCCCGAATGGACGACAGCAGCACCCCAAACTCCGCATGGCCCGTGCTTTCCATCGAGCGCGCGAAGAAGGGCAGCCTGGTTGAAAAGATCGTGGACGCCATCAGCGCCATGGTGGCAAGCCGCGAGTTGCGCGTTGGCACAAAGATGCCTTCAGTCAGGCAATTCGCGAAGTGTAATGGCATCAGCACCTTTACAGTTGTCGAGGCCTACGACCGCCTGGTCACGCTCGGACTGTTGTCATCGCGCCGCGGTTCCGGCTATTTTGTTGCTCGCCACGACGTCCCCGCCCTGCTGCCGCCAGCGGCCATGTTCGCCACGCCGGCCGCCGTCGACGCGCTGACACCTGAACTGTATTCCGGCGCTTCCGAAGCGCTGCCGGTCGGCGCCGGCTGGCTGCCGCCCGAATGGTATGGCGAAGACACCATCCTCGACGCCGTGCGGCACGCCATGCGCATCCCCGCCAACCGCTTGCGCGGCTATGGCCACCCGCTCGGCTTCCCCGGCCTGCGCCAGTACATGGCGTCAACTCTAAGCGACGAACTGTTTGCCGTGGAAGCCGAACAGATCCTGCTCACGCATGGCGCTACCCATGCCTTCGACCTGATCCTGCGCACGCTGACCAAGCCGGGCGACACCGTCTTCGTGGAAGACCCGGTGTACAGCAACCTGCTGTCGCTGATCCGCCACCACGGCTGCCATGCCATCGGCATTCCGCGCCACGAGCATGGCCTCGACATGGATTTTCTTGCAGCGCAGGCGCGCGAGAGCCAGCCCAAGCTCATGTTCGTCAACACCGTGCTGCAAAATCCGCTCGGCACCAGCCTGACGCAAGCGCAGGCGCATCGCCTGCTGGGCTTTGCCGAGCAATTCGACTTCTGGCTGGTGGAAGACGACATCTACCGCGAGCTCACCGCGCGCGGCGAAGCCTCGCTGGCCGCGATGGACGGCTTGCGGCGCGTGATCCGCGTCGGCAGCTTCTCCAAGACGCTGTCGCCTGTGCTGCGCGTCGGCTCGATTTGCGCCTCTGCCTCGCTGCTGCCGGAGCTGGTGCGCGTAAAGATGCTGGCCGGCCTCACCACATCGGAAGTGAACGAACGCGCCGCGTACCACGCCATCACTGCGCGCCCTTACAAGCGCATGGTGGAAAAACTGGTGGCACAACTGGCCGAGGGCCGCGAACGCACCATCGAACTGCTGGCCCTGGCCGGCATGGCGCCAATCGCCAGGCCGCGCGGCGGCATGTTCGTCAGCGCCGGCTGGCAACAGGCGCCGTCGCCTGAGTGCAACGGCAAGCTGCTTGCCGACCAGGCGCTGAAGTCCGGCATCCTGCTCGCACCGGGAGAGTTTTTCCAGTTGCGGCAACCGGCATCGATCTGGTTCCGCTTCAACGTCGCTTATTCGGACAGCCCACAACTGCGGAACTTCCTGCAGTCCATGAGGAGGGAATATGGCATCAGCTAAACTGCGCCGCATCATCAACCGCGACCGGCTGGAAGCGGACATCGCCACGGAGGCGGTGCGCGTATTTGCCGAATGCGGCTACGAAGGCGCCTCGGTCGCCACCATCGCGGAAAACGTCGGCCTGTCGAAGCAGAACCTGATGTACTACTTCCCTACCAAACAGGCGCTCTACCAGCGCGTACTGGACGACGTCCTCGACGAATGGCTGGCGCGCATGGCCAATATCGCAGAGCCCGACGGGGAGCCGGCCGAAGTACTGCGTGCCTACATCAAAGCCAAGCTGGATTTCTCGCGCGAGCATCCGTGGGGATCGCGCCTGTACGCGATGGAAGTGATCAGCGGCGCGGCCCTGTATGGCGAGCAGATTCGCGAACGCGTGGTGCCGCTGGTGCGCAAGGATATCGAGGTGTTCGAGCGCTGGATCGCAGAGGGCCGCATCGCCCCCGTCAACGCCACCCACCTGTTATTCGCCATCTGGGCCATGACCCAGTCCTACGCCGACTTCGCTGCGCAAATGCAGCTGGTGCTTGGCGCCGGACAATTGACCGGCGCCGATTTCGCCGACGCAGAAGAAACCATCACCAGGCTGGTGATCGCCTCGCTGACGCCGACCAAGGCTTGAAGCTAGCGGCGGTCGCCGTGTCCTTCGGCCCAGATCACGAAGGTGAAGACCCTGTGGCCTCCGCCCAGTTCGCGCTCGAACACCTGCGTGCGTCCGCCATTGGTGGTGCGTTTCAGCTTGCCCCACTCCTCCGCCGCATTGCCGGCGGCTTCGCCAGGCGGCGTGCTGAACACTGTTCCCGCCGCATCGAGGTGGGCGTAGATGGTTTTCAGCATGTCGTAGTCGTGGGTGTTGGGATGCTCATTGTCTGGTGGGCCCAGCGGGTTGCTGGTGTAATCCATGCAGGTGCCCAGGTTCGGATTGTCGAAGGCCTCGTCCTGGTGGTCCAGCCCCAGGGTATGCCCCACCTCCTGGCACATGACAAGGTTGCGCCATTCGGGCTTGTTGTAGGAAGCCATGGCGTAGTAGGTGTCGTTCATCTTCACCGTGCCCTGGGTGATGTGCGTGCCGCTGGCCCACACTTGCGCTATGCCCAGCCAGCCGTTGCGCCCATAGCTGTAATTGCATACTTCTACCCGGCCAAGGGTCGGCGAGCATTTGCGCGCATTGGTCACGCTGCCCGCGACCGCCTGCAAATCAACAACAGTCGACTTGGTCCAGTCGCCAATCATCGAATTGAAGGATGACTGCCATACGCTGCTGACGTTATTGCCTATTTTGAGGGTAAAGGGGTTCGACGTTCGCCCCCAGTGATAGCCGCCCCACGAGTGATCGGCCAATGCGGCAGGCGGGATCACCACTGCCGCAAGGATGGACGTACTGCAAAGGAACCGCAAAGTTCGTTTATGCATGAAGCCCTCCAAATGTTCAGGAATGTCGAAAGACCGTGCGGATCACGCGACGGTCTGTCGATGTTAGGCGTGCACAATTGAAATGTCGACGTCGACGCGCCTACTGTCGCCGTTCGACCACTGAATCTTGTTCCCGCGCAACCGCCAGCAACTCTGAAATGGCCTTGCCATCTTCCGGATACAGTGCGCCGCCAAAACGCAGCAAAGTGTCGATCTTCGCGCCATCCGGCAACAGCACCGGCTCCGCACCCGCAGCATGCTTGAAGCGCAGCACCTGGCTCTGGACGATGGTGCGCCGCGCCGCCACGCTCAGGATCACGCCGAATTCATCGACTCCCAGTCGTGCCAGCACATCTCCCTCACGGCATTCCTTGCCGAGGCGTCGAGATATTTCCACCATCACGTCGCGATGCTGCGGACGCACGCGAACCACCATCACGCCCACGTGGCCGCTGCGCGCAATCGCATCATCGACGCGCACGCGCAGCTGTTCGTAGAAGGAAGACCGATTGGGCAATCCCGTTGCAGGATCCTGCGTCACCTTGCGCTGCAGTACCTGCGCACCTTCCTGCGAAGCGTGGAACATCAATGCCGCAGTCATGTCGGCAATCGCCTGCCCAATCGGCACTTCGTCTTCATCGAACGGGCGCGGTTCACGCCACACCAGTTTCAGCACGCCGCCAGCCTGGTCGCCAAACAACAGGGGCAGGATTGCCATCGAGCGCAGGCCCACGCGACGACACGCTTCGCGGTTCACACGGTCGTCGATTTCGGAGTCGGTGCAAGTGGCGGCCTGGCGCGAGGTCAGCACAAGTCCCGACAGGCTGCCTTTGATCTGCATGCGCAAGCCGAGCTGGGCTTCTGCCAGTCCATGTGCCGCTCGGTACACCACCTCGCTGCCGTCCACCAGTTCGATCACGGCGCCGTCTGCGCCGGTCAGCCGCATGGCTTTCGACGCAGCCAGGTCCATCACCGCGCCAAAAGCCGGTCCAAGTCGCGCAAGTTCAAGCTGGGCATCAACGATGGCAACCAGCTTTGATGGGGGAAGATCCAGCCGGTCGCTCATGGCTTACTCCTGTACTGGTGTGATCTGTACACTGGCTACGCGCCACTTGCCGTCCTTGCGCACGTAGACGTCAATATAGCGGTAATGGCTGCCGAATGGCTTGCCGTCATAGCTGCCGGTCATTCGCGTACGGCCGCTCACCAGCGCCACGTCGCCGTAGAAGCGGATATCCATGTCTTCCACGTCGTAGGGGTTGATCACCAGTTTAGACGACATGATCGCGTCGAGGAAGGCGGCCTTGCCGGCCACGTCGCCGCGCGCACTGATCTGGCGGAAGTCTTCCGCCATGTTGTCAGAAATGGCGGCGCGATCCTTGTGGATGATGGCTTTGTCCCAAGCGTCGGCCTGCCGTACCAGTTGTTCCGTGAGCGATGCGGCGAAAGCATTAGTTGTGGCAAAAACCAAGCTGGCTCCGAGGGTTGCAATATGTGTTTTCATATGACGCAAATTCCTATTTATTGCCCGCCACGCAGAACAAAAAACCGCGCCCTCAGATCGGCAACTGGACCCTGAATTGCCGGGGGTATTCGGCCGGATACGGGGCAGCGCTGCGAATCGCGGCTTCTACAAAGGCCGCATCAGGATTTGCGCCGGAGCTGTCAAAGCGCTCCATGTATTCGACCATTCCGGCGTCGTTGATGGTTACCTTGAATTCGACCGGCGTTGTGATCTCGATACGGGTGAACTGCCGGGTTATATGCTGCGTTTCCATGACGCTCAATATGGGAACATTTCGTGGATGAAGCCCAAACAGATCGAGTGTCATGTCAAGCATGGCCAAACAAAACAACAGCGCCATGAATCCGCAGACATAGTACATGGCCCGTTCCATCGGGTGGATTGTCTTTACCTCCGGACGCGTTTCCACTTCCGCCTGCACTTGCGCCAGGATTGCCGACAGGCGTACGCGCCATTGTGTCACCATGCCTGGAACGCTGGTCACGGCCACGAGGTCAGGAAAGGTCCGCACCACATGATCCGCCGCCGTGATGTCGCGCGCCAGCTGGGCCGGTTCCGGATCACCGGGCTCGCGCAACGCAGCGATGACACGTTGATAGACTTGGCGCTGCGGTTCCGGCTGCTCGTGCAAGAAGCGCATGTCATGGATTGCACCCTCCAGCAAGGGAAACCGCTCGATATATGTGGGCAGATTCCTGGCATCCCAGCGGAACTCATACCACACCGCTGAAAACAGGGCCTCATTTCCCGGCTGCCAGACTTCATTCAATATGCTGGCGATGCCGGCCTCAAAGGCTTCGGCGTCACCAAGGTTGAGAGGCCGAAGTTCCTGCAATAAAACCTGCAAAGACTGATGCAGCGCATCCCCGCCAGACCGAAGTTCAGCCAGCACGCCTCGGACTCGCTGCGTCAATGCCGGGACATCCACCCTCTGTGCTTGAGCAACCGCCGTCAGCGTTGTCGGCGTGTCACGGGGCGTCGCAACGGACGGCGTTGAATGCAAGGCCGCAGCCCCCCTCTCGAGTTCGCGAAGTGCGCCTTCATACGTCTCGCGCAAGCACTGGAACGCTCCCCCGTCCGCTTGTTGGTCGATCAATTTCAGCTGCCGCGCATAAGCACTGCGGATAGCGCGCGCATCGGCATTTGCATCAAGGCCGAGCCGTTCAAGAAAATCAGACATACACTTCCAGCCTTGACTGGTATTCCCTGGGCAGCATCAGATATGCTGGTCGATCAGAATAGGATTGCCATCCGGGTCGAAGGCGATGATGTAAGCCGGGCCGGCGCTTGATTCGTCGGCCCGCACGGCCAGCACCACGCCGTTTTCTTCAAGCTGGCGTTGCAACTGGCGCACGTCGGTGTAGCCCGGCACGAGCTGGGCATTGCTGTCCCAGCCGGGGTTGAAGGTCAGCGTATTTTTCTCGATCATGCCCTGGAACAGGCCGATGACCTGTTCACCGTTTTTCATGATCAGCCAGTTCTGCTCGATGTTGCCGCCAAAGTCCCGGAAGCCGAACTTCGCGTAGAATTCGCGCGAGGCACGGATGTCCTTGACGTTCAGGCTAAGGGAAAATACGCCGAGTTGCATGCCGATTTCCTCCGCTCGCTTGGACCATGCCAATCTAACATCGGCTCACATTGCCAGCAAGGCCTCCGGCACTTTAGCGCCCGCGTTCTGGGCTGCCTGCGCCACAGCGCGGATTTCCTTTTTCAGGCTGGCCGTGCTGGAAGACAGGCTGCGCAGCATGAAGAAGGTCGGCGTATCGGTCTTGCTCACCTGGCGCATGGTATTCATCGCGGCTTTTGCTTCCGGCAGGTCTTTCATTAACTGGTCGTACTGCGCTACCGCCTGTGCCAGCGAAGCCAGGCCCTGCTCAAGCTGTGCAACCGGCGCCTGGCCGCCCGCGGCCAGTGCCTTGGTGGACGCCGTCACGCCGCGCAACTGGGTCTCCAGGGTTTCTTCAACCGCACGGCGCGTCATCGATTCGGTCAACTGGCCAGCACGTTCGCCCATTGCTGCAGCTTCCTGCGACTGGCCGAGGGCTGCCAGTAGTTGCTGGTTGCCGGTCAGGGTCATCCGGCTAGCATCAATAAAGCGCACCATCATTTCCCTGGTTGGGTCATTGGCGCGCTCCATGCCGTTGAAAGCTGCACCGCCATTCCCGTTCGACATTTGGGCTTGCGCCAGGGGGGCGGCCAGGAATAAAACAATGGCACCGGCTAACAAAATACGCATGAACTACTCCATTAGTGAAAGGTGATAACAAAAAGCTAAAATCAATTCTACTGTTCCCCCTTGTTAAAATGCAAAAATTTCCTAGAGTTAGCATTCATGCCCGCATTCGCCCCATTCACCCTGAGCGCGCAGCGCCTGCAACTGCGCTCCCTGACCGCTGCCGACACGCCGGCGCTTTACCGCATGTATTCCGATCCCGACGCCATGCGCTACTGGAGTAGCGCACCCTGGGACAGCACGCAGCAAGCCGAAGCCTATTTCGCCGCCGCGCAAGCGGGCTACGAAAGCGGCGACCTGCTGCGCATGGGCGTGGAGGTCAACGGCGACCTGGCCGGCATCATCAACCTTTACAGCTTCCACCGCCAGAACCGTCGCTGCGACATCGGCTACATGCTGGACCGCGCGTTCTGGGGCAAGGGCTATATGCAGGAAGCCATGGCCACCTTGATCGACTACGCCTTCCAGGTGCTGAGCCTGCACCGCATCGAAGCCGACATCGACCCGCGCAACACGGCCTCCGCCAAGCTGCTGAAGAGCTTGCATTTCGTGCATGAGGGCCGTATGCGCGAACGCTGGATCATCAATGGCGAGATCTGCGACACGGACTTTTTCGGCCTGCTGCGTTCCGATTGGCTGGCGGCACGCTAGCCGTTTATCGCGCCCCAGAGCAAATCATCCGCCCCGCAGCGCAGTCTGTCGGATGCCACTCCACTGTTGCCAGGCGCAGCGGTACAGTTGCATCATCGAAACGCAAGGAGGAAATGATGAAAACGATTAACAAAAGCGCCAAGGAAACCGTGAAAGAAGTGTGGCAAGCCTTTGTCGGCATCGGCCGCCACTTCGTCCGCACGCTGGACCACATGTCCTGGCCTGCCATCGTCGGCATGTGCATCGTGATCGCGTTGTTCCTGACCATCCTGCCGCTGGCCATCACCCTGTTCATCGGCGTGCTGATCGCCAAGCTGGCCATCAATGCCTTCGGCAACAAGAAGCAGCATGGGTAATCGCGCACGCAGCGTGCTCTCCTTTGTTGGCGAGATTGGCGAGACCGCCAGCGCCATCTGGTGGAGCTTTTTCGACTGGCTGGCACAGGTGCCCTTGCGCCAGCTGGTCGTCACCTGGGTCCTGGCTTTCCTGCTGGCGTGCACGCCGGTCATTCAGCCAGAGCAGGCTGCGTTCTTCGTATTCTTGTCGGCCGGCCTGAAGATCCTCGCCGGCGGCAAGCGCAAGGCGGAAATCGAAGCGCGCAAGTCCGCGGCGCAAGCCGGCACCGAAAGCCTGGAACGGCGCCTGGTCGAAGCCCAGATGTCGGCCCTGCAGGCGCAAGTCGAACCGCACTTCCTGTTCAATACCCTGGCCCTGATCGGCCAGTTGATCGAAACCGATCCGCCGGAAGCGGCCAAGATCCACACCCACCTGATCGAATACCTGCGCGCCACCCTGCCCCAGATGCGTTCACGCAGCAACGGCACGCTCGGCCGCCAGATCCAGATGGCGCGCTCCTACCTGGCCATCATGCAGGCACGCATGAAGTCGCGCCTGTCGGTCTCGATCGACGTAGCGCACGAGCTGGAAAGCGCTACCTTCCCGCCGATGATGCTGCAGATCCTGATCGAGAATTCGATCAAGCACGGCCTCGAGCCGAAAGTGGAAGGCGGCCGCATCGACATCCGCGCCAGCGTCAACGGCAGCGTGCTGCAAGTCGACGTGCAGGACGACGGTGTCGGTTTCAACGCCTACGCCGGCGATGGCGTCGGCCTGACCAATGTACGTGAACGCCTGAAGCTGATGTACGGCACCCGCGCCCAGCTGCTGATCGAGCAGCCGATGGATGGCGGCTGCCGCGCCACCATCTGTATTCCGTTTGCCCCAGATATTTTCGCAAAGCCATGAATCAGCAGCCCAAAGCCACCGCCATCATCGCAGACGATGAAGAACCAATGCGCGACATGCTGCGCAAGCGCCTGCACGAAGCCTGGCCTGAATTGGAGATCGTGGCCGAAGCGGCCAATGGCATCGAGGCGATCGCGCTGGCCGGCCAGTACCAGCCGGACATCGTCTTCCTCGACATCCGCATGCCCGGCCTGACCGGCATCGAGGCGGCGCGCATGCTGTTCAACCGTTGCCACATCGTCTTCATCACTGCGTACGACCAATATGCGATCGAGGCCTTCGAACAAGGCGCGCTGGATTACCTGCTCAAGCCAGTCAACCTGGAGCGCCTGAAAACCGCTTGCGAGCGCCTGCAGGCGCGCCTCGGCAAGACGCCCAACAATATCGAACGCCAACTGAGCCAGCTCTTGCAGCAGAGCGGCCGCAACCCGGCCGGCAGCGCGACACAACCGGAGTACCTGCACTGGATCCAGGCCCAGGTTGGCAACAGCCTGCGCATGATCTCGACCAAGGAAGTGTTGTTCTTTCGCGCCGATGAAAAATATACGCGCGTGCAAACGGCACAGGGCGAATTCCTGATTCGCAAGACCTTGAAAGAATTGGAAGATGAGCTGGACCCAAATGAATTCTGGCGCATCCACCGCTCCACCCTGGTGCGCGTCGATGCGATTACCGAGGTGACGCGTGACTTGCGCGGGCGGCAACTGGTCCGCGTGCGCAACTCCAGCGAAGAACTCGAAGTCAGCCGCGGCAACACCCATTTATTCCAGCAAATGTAAGGCGCCCGCGCTCGCTTGCCCCCTGTACGGTGCTAGTCTATATTGTCCTGACTATGTTGCGTTTTCAGGGAGAGAACGATGACGATTCCAAAGGCCACGCGCGCGACCATCATGCCTTGCCTGCGTTACCGCGACGCGCCCGCCGCTATCGACTGGTTGTGCAAAACGTTGGGCTTCCAGACCGCGCTTGTGGTCCCCAACGAAGATGGCACCATCGCCCATGCCCAGCTTTCCTATGGCAATGGCATGGTCATGCTAAGCTCTATCTTTGACACCGACTACGGCCGTTTGCTGAAACAGCCTGCCCAGCTCGGGATGGTTGTCACCCAAACCGCCTACCTCGTCGTCAACGACGCCGACGAAGTGCATGCGCGCTGCGTGCAAGCCGGGGCGCCAATCGAGATGCCCTTGCAGGACGAAGATTACGGCGGCCGTGGATTTACCTGTCGCGATCCCGAAGGGCATGTGTGGAGCATAGGCACTTATGACCCTTGGGAGCACTGATGGGACGCACAGTTCACTTTGAAATCCAGGCCAGCGAGCCGCAAGCCCTGATCGATTTCTACGGCAAGATGTTCGACTGGAGCTTTTCCAAATGGGAAGGCGGCGAATACTGGCTGGTCGGCACCGGTGAAGTCGGCGCACCCGGCATCAATGGCGGCCTGCTGCCGCGCCGTGGCCCTCGGCCGGAAGAAGGCGCTGCCGTTAATGCCTTCGTCTGCACTGTCGACGTGGAAGACCTCGACCAATCCCTTGCGCTGCTAAAAGAACTCAAAGGCACGGTTGCCGTGCCGCGCATGCCGGTGCCGGGCGTCGGCTGGCTGGCCTACGCCAAGGATCCGGATGGCAACATCTTCGGCATGATGCAGAACGATGCCAGCGCTTCCTTCGAGGGGGCGTAAATGAGCGACGAACAGGCAATCCGCGACCTGGTCGCGGAATGGACCCGCGCTACCCTTGCAGCGGAAGTCAAGCGCATCCTGCCGCTGATGACGGAAGACGTGGAGTTCTATCTTCCCGGCCAGCCCACCATGCGTGGGCGTGCCGCCTTTGAAAAAGGCTTGCGTGCCGTGCTGGCATCGCATCGCGTCGAATCGCACGCCGACGTGCAGCAGGTGGAAGTCAGCGGTAACCTGGCCTATTGCACAACGCATCTGCGCGTGGCAATTACGCCACTGGCTGGCGGCGAGGCCATGCGCAAGGAAGGCAATGTGTTGTCGGTCTACCGCAAGAACGCTGCCGGCCAGTGGCAGCTGGCGCGCGACGCGAATATGCTCAGTTGATGGCCGCCACCAGGGCGGCGTCTGCCACCTGCGTCGGGCGGATCTTGATCAGGCTGCGATAGAGCGGAGGCAGGTGGCTGCACAATTCGTGCAGCGCCTGCTCCGGCATTGCCGGGCGCACATACTGGAACTGGGCCGGGTTGTTGTGTGGCAGCGCGCCTTCCATCGTCGATCCGTAAGAGCCCAAGGCCATGAAGCTCAACGCACTCTCATCCGGCCCGACTGCAAACACGAAAGTGCCGTCTTTCGGGTGGCCCAGGTAGTGCCGAACTTCGGCCTGCGTCGCCGCGTCGGCGCCTTCCATCAGCTTGTAGCGCAACTGCGCGTAAGCCCGCGTGCACTCCATGAAGGCGGTACGGATGGTGGAGGTCTGGAGGCGGCCGTGGCTGCATAACAGCAGGTTGCCGAAGGAATCCAGCAGCGCCACCGCATCACCCTTGCCGCCTTGCGCCTTGTCGCGCGCCATGGCTTGTTGCAGGTAGGGCGCCAGGCCCGCATCCGGCGTGCGCGGCTCGCAGCGGTAAGTCAGGGCATCGGGGAAAGCGCGCTTCAGTGCACGCACGATGAAATGGTCTTCCGGCAGCGTGGCCGGGTCTTTCAACTCCGCTTGCGGCGGATCGATGTTGAACAAGTCCATCACATTGGCCGAGGTGGCCTCGAACACCAGCGAGCATAAGGCTTGCGTCGGCTCGGCGATGGTTTTGCCGATGAAGAAGGGTTTCGGCGCAGCCCCTGCCCCACGCCGTGCATACGACGAACTGCCCAGCACGGCCGGGTAAGCAAAAGTCCGCTCGGCCTGCGGACGCAAAGCAACCGGCAGCGAGGGATAGAAGGCGGAACCGTTGTAGTTGATGCCGGCCTTGCTGTCAGGCGCTGCGACGACGACATTGAAACCGGCCGCCAGGATGGCGCCCGTGCACATGCAGCACGGGTCAAGCGAAGTCACGATGGTGATTTCTTCGGGCGGCGGCAGCTCATTACCCTTGGTCCTTTCGGCGAAGTACCAATCGATCAGCTGGCGCTCGCTATGCGCGGTTGGATCGTAGATCAGGCCATGCTTGATGACGTTGTTATGCAGCGCCTTGAGCACAGTGCCGCTGGCGTCCAGCATCACGCCCCCCACGCCGAAGGTGCCCTGGGTCTTTGCCGCAATGGCTTCGGAGGCCGCGATGGCGACCGCTGTCTGGACGTCGATGGCCTTCTTCACGCTTGCTTACTTCTTCAAGTCCCAGCCGCCAAAGGCTTCCGGAAGCAGCTCGGCGGCCGTGGTTTCACGGACGTCGCCTTTCAGGTTGGCCAGCACTACCGGCAGCTGGTTGCCGCCCAGTTCGAGCGTAACCTGGCGGCAGGCGCCGCATGGAGCGATCGGGTTATCCGTTTCGCCCACGACTGCCAGCTTGTCGAAATCGCCCGGCTGGTAGCCTTGCGCGACTGCGCTGAAGAAGGCCGTGCGCTCGGCGCAGTTGCACAGGCCGTAGCTGGCGTTTTCCACGTTACAGCCGTGGAAGATTTTGCCGTCTTTCGTCAGCAGCGCAGCGCCGACCTTGAAGTTGGAATATGGCGTGTAGGCTTTCAGGCGCGCGGCCTTGGCCTCTTCGATCAGTTTTTCGTTGTTCATTTACTCTCCAAACCCCGGTAAACCTGGGTCCGACCCAAGGGTCCGACCCTGACATACCCGCAGTCCGTGGCTTCGGCGCACCCGGGTACGGCCCTTGGGTCGTACCCAGGCTTACGGGTTTAAGGGCGAATCGTGCGATAAACGATAGGATTCGCCACCGGCGTCGTATCGGCAATCGTGTAAGCCGCCTGCACTTCGCGCACCGCCTGTTCAGCAGCAGCTTGCGTGCGAGCGTGCACCATGGCCATTGGCTGGCCAGCCTGCAGCGGCTGCCCCAGTTCGGCCAGGTCAGTCAGCCCCACAGCAAAGTCGATCGCATCGGTCGGACGACGACGGCCGCCACCCAGCGACACCACCGCCAGCCCGATATCACGGCAAACGGTGGAAGCAGCGTAACCCGCACGCGGCGCAGGCACCGGCACCACGATCGGCGCCTTTTCCAGGTGCTTGTCCATATTCTCCACCAGGTCGGACGGACCGCCCAGCGCCTTGACCATGCGCGAGAAGCGCTCGGCCGCTTCGCCGGAATCCAGCGCATGCTGCAACCTGGCGCGTGCATCGGCTTCATTGGTGGCCAGCTTGCCCAGCACCAGCATCTCGGCGCACAGCGACATCGTGACCTCATGCAAGCGTGCCGGACGGAATTTGCCGGTCAGGTAGTCGATTGCGCCGCGTACTTCCAGCGCATTGCCGGCCCATGGGGACAGCGATTCATTCATATCGGTCAGCAAGGCCGAGGTCAGCGTGCCCGCGCCATTGCCCACCTTGACGATGGATTCGGCCAATTCAACCGACTTCTCGTAGGAAGGCATGAAGGCGCCGGAGCCGACTTTCACGTCCATCGCCAGCACGTCCAGGCCTGCCGCCAGCTTCTTCGACAAGATCGAGCCGGTGATCATCGCCACCGATTCCACGGTCGCGGTCACGTCGCGGATCGAATAGAAACGCTTGTCCGACGGCGCCAGCGAGGAAGTCTGGCCGATGATGGCCACGCCGACATCCTTCACCACTTCACGGAACTTGTCGTTAGTCGGGACGGTCGAGTAGTCGGGGATGGAGTCGAACTTGTCGAGCGTGCCGCCGGTGTGGCCCAGGCCGCGGCCCGAGATCATTGGAACGAAGCCGCCGCAGGCCGCGATCATCGGGCCGAGCATCAGGGATACCACGTCGCCCACGCCGCCGGTGGAATGCTTGTCCATCACCGGACCCGGCAGGTTCAGGGATTTCCAATCCAGCACTTCGCCGGAATCGCGCATGGCCAGGGTGAACGCCACGCGTTCGTCCATGGTCATGTCGTTGAAGAAGACGGCCATCGCCAGCGCGGCGATCTGGCCTTCGCTGACGCTGTTGTCGGTGATGCCTTTGACGAAGAATTGGATTTCTTCCTTGCTCAGCACACCGCCGTCGCGTTTTTTACGGATGATTTCCTGGGGGAGGAACATTTTTTTATCTCTTTCTTTTTACTTCCAAACCGGTAAACCGGTGTCCGACCCAAGGGTCAGACCCGCGCATACCGAAGCCGCTGACTGTGATCTGACGGGGTCAGACCCTTGGGTCTGACCCAGGTTTACCGGTTTCAGACGCCGTAAGGAATCCAGATATTCTTAACCTGCGAAGCATGCGCCAGCACGACCCGCCCGCCCGCCTGCGCGGTCGAGAACCAGTCACGCCCCTTCGCACCGCCAGTCCAGGTACGCTTCAGCGAACCGGCCGACAGCTTCTCCACCTCCGCGCAACCAGCAGCGGATCCGTCGTGGCGCCACACAGCGTCAACGTCCGCGTGCGAAGCCAGGGTCCGCGCCAGTTCGTCCGCCGAACCGGTGACGATGTTCACCACACCACCCGGGAGGTCGGAGGTATCGAACACCTGGTACAAATCGGTTGCCGACAGCGGATACGCTTCCGACGGTACAGCCACCACCCGGTTGCCGACGGCAATAGCAGGAGCCACCAGCGAAATAAAGCCCAGCAGCGGATTCTCGTTCGGGCACACGATGCCGATCACGCCAATCGCTTCATTCAGCGCCACGGTGATGCCGTGCATAGGCGGCTGATGCGCCAGGCCGTCGTACTTGTCGGCCCAGGCAGCCCAGTAGAACAGGCGCTCGACGGAAGCTTGCACTTCCTTCTCGGCGTTCTTGGTGCCGGTCTGCGCAACGATACGCTCGGCGAATTCAGCGCCACGGGCAGCCAGGTTTTCAGCGATGTAGTACAGCACCTGCGCGCGGTTATGCGCGGTCGCCTTGGTCCAGCCGGTTGCCTTGTGCGCGGCTTCAACGGCGTTACGGATGTCCTTGCGATTACCCTCGCCCACTTCGCCGAGGAACTTGCCGTCGGCGCCGTGGATGGCGCGCGAGTAGGCGCCGTCAGGGCGGGCCTGCTTGCCGCCGATGTACAGCTTGGCGGTGCGGTCCACAGCAAACGGATCGGCCGATGGCGTGAACTCGGTTTCAGGCTTGGCAGGCTTCTTGAACGAAGGTGCGGCTGGACGTGCATCTTCCGACACAGGCACCAGGTATTCGAACATGCCTTCGCGCCCGCCTTCACGGCCGTAGCCGGATTCCTTGTAGCCGCCGAAACCGCAAGCGGCGTCGAACTGGTTGGCGGTGTTGATCCACACCACGCCGGCCTTGATCTGCGGCGCCATGTCCAGCGCCAGCGAGATATTCTCGGTCCACACGCAGGAAGCCAGGCCGTACACGGTGTTGTTGGCCAGTTGCACAGCTTCGGCAGGAGTACGGAAGCTCATTGCCACCAGCACCGGTCCAAAGATTTCTGCTTGCGCCACGGCGGCGGAAGTCGACGCGCCCGTGATCAGGGTTGGCGGGAACCACGAGCCGGTGGCAGGCAGTTCGCAGCCGGCCGGCTGGTACACCTCGCAGCCTTCGGCACGGGCGGAATCCACCAGGCCGGCGATGCGCTGACGCTGGATCGGATCGACCAGGGCGCCGATGTCCATCGACTTGTCCAGTGGGGAGCCCAGGCGCAGGTTGTCCATGCGCGCTTTCAGCTTCTTCAGGAAGCGCTCCTGCACGGATTCCTGCACCAGCAGGCGGGAGCCGGCGCAGCAAACCTGGCCCTGGTTGAACCAGATCGAATCGACCAGGCCTTCCACTGCGGCGTCCAGGTCGGCGTCTTCGAAGACGATGAACGGCGACTTGCCGCCCAGCTCCAGCGACAGCTTTTTGCCGGTGCCGGCGGTAGCTTCGCGAATGATGCGGCCAACTTCGGTGGAGCCGGTGAAGGCCAGCTTGTCGATGCCCTGGTGGCCGACGATGGCTTCGCCGGTGCGGCCGTCGCCGGTAACGATGTTCACGACACCGGCGGGCACGCCTGCTTGCTGGCAGATCTCGGCGAACAGCATCGCGGTCAGCGGCGTGAACTCAGCCGGCTTGAAGACGATGGTGTTACCGGCAGCCAGCGCAGGAGCGATTTTCCATGCCAGCATCAGCAGCGGGAAGTTCCAGGGCACGATCTGGCCGACCACGCCCACGGCGCGATGGCCTGGGAATTCTTCGTCCAGCAATTGTGCCCAGCCGGCGTGGTAGTAGAAATGGCGTGCCACCAGCGGCAGGTCGGCGTCGCGGGTTTCACGAATGGTCTTGCCGTTGTCCAGGGTTTCCAGCACGGCGAACAGGCGCGCATGCTTTTGCATCAGGCGTGCGATCGCGTACATGATCTTGGCGCGGCCATGGCCGCCCAGTGCTTGCCAGCCCGGCAGAGCCTTGCGTGCTGCAGTAACTGCGCGCGCCACGTCGACCGCGGTAGCCTGGGTCAGTTCAGCCAGTTGCGAGCCATCGGCAGGGTTGTAGCAAGCGAAGGTTTCGCCCGGCTCGGTCCACTGGTTGTCGATAAACAGGCCGAACTTGCGGGAGCGCTGCTCCAGCCACGCTTGCGCTTCTTTCTGGCTTTCTGGTGCAGGGCCGTAGTCCATGGTGTTGAGGATCTCGTTAATAGTTGGCATGGCGGTGTCTTCTTATGGTTGCGCGTGGCGATGGGCGGCGGAGTAGGCGCCGGTCACATGGTGCTCCAGCTGGCGCTCAATGTCGGTCAGCAGGGAAGAAGCACCGATACGGAACAGGTGCGGCTCCAGCCATTCATTGCCCAGTTCTTCCTTCATCACGGTCATGTATTGCAGCGCGGCCTTGGCGGTACCTACGCCGCCTGCCGGCTTGTAACCCACCTTGAAACCGGTGCGCTCGTAGTATTCGCGGATCGCGCGCACCATCACCAGCGACACAGGGATGGTGGCGTTGACGCCTTCCTTGCCGGTCGAGGTCTTGATGAAATCGGCGCCAGCCATCATGCAGACCCACGATGCCTTCGCCACGTTTTCCAGCGTCACCAGGTCGCCGGTGGCCAGGATGGCCTTCACGTGCGCTTCGCCGCAAGCCTTGCGGTAAGCCAGCATTTCATCGTACAGCGCTTGCCAGTTGCCGGTCAGTACGTGCTGGCGGGTGATGACAATGTCGATCTCTTTCGCGCCTGCGGCGACCGACAGTTCCACTTCGCGCACCTTGGTTTCCATGCTGGTCAGGCCGGCCGGGAAGCCGGTCGACACGGCGGCGATCGGCAAGCGGCCTTTCAGTACTGCGTCGGCGTGCTGGATCATCTCGTGATACACGCAGACTGCGCCGGTCATCAAGTTACGTTCCTGCAGACCCAGCGCTTCCACCAGGTCCTGGCGCAGCGGACGCATGGCCTTCATGCACAGGCGCTCGACGCGGCCCGGGGTATCGTCGCCAGCCAGGGTGGTCAGGTCGATCAGCTCAATCGCCTTCACCAGCCAGGCGGCCTGGTACTCTTTCTTCACGGTGCGGCGGTTCGCCAGCGATGCGGCGCGGCGGTCCGCGGCGGCCTTGTTCACGTGGATGTGATTCAGCCAGCCCAGGTCGAGGCCGATGGCCTCGTTGCGCTTGAAGTTTTCAATGATGGTCATAGCAGGTTGGTTCCATTGGAAAGAGGTTTCACGCCCAGGTGATGCGCGATGGTCTGGCCGATGTCGGAGAAGGTCTCGGAAATGCCGAGCGACTGTGGCTTGACGCCAGGGCCGAAGAACAGCACAGGAATATGTTCACGGGTATGGTCGGAGCCTGGTGCGGTCGGATCGCAGCCGTGGTCGGCGGTGATCACGCACAGGTCGCCATCCTTCAGGCGAGAGATGAATTCCGGCAGGCGCGCATCCAGCTCGTGCAGCGCGTTCGAATAGCCGGCAACATCGCGGCGGTGGCCGAAGTGCATGTCGAAGTCGACGAAGTTGACGAAGGTCAGCGACTTGTCGCCCGCTTCTGCTTCCGCTTCCAGCAGCTTGTCGAACAGCGCCATATTGTCCGGACCCTTCAGCACGCGGCTCACGCCTTGTGCGGCATAGATATCGCTGATCTTGCCCAGCGCGATCACCTCTCCGCCTTCGTTCTTCACGTGGTCCAGCAGGGTCGGCGCGCTAGGCGGCACGGCGTAGTCGTGGCGGTTGGCGGTGCGTTTGTAGTCGCCGTTGGCGCCCACGAATGGACGCGCGATGATGCGGCCGATGTTGTACGGCTTGACCAGCTCATAAGCCTTTTCGCACATATCGTACAGACGCTCCAGGCCGAAGTGCTCTTCGTGGCATGCGATCTGCAGCACGGAGTCGGCGGAGGTGTACAGGATAGGCTTGCCGGTCGCGACGTGCTCGTCGCCCAGGTCGTTGATGATGGTGGTGCCCGAGGCATGGCAGTTGCCCAGGAAGCCCGGCACGCCGGTCAGTTCCTGCAGCTTGTCGGTCAGCTCTTTCGGGAAGGACGGCACTTCTTTCGGGAAGTAGCCCCAGTCGAACAGCACCGGCACGCCGGCGATTTCCCAGTGGCCGGACTGCGTGTCCTTGCCGGTGGATTGCTCGCGCGCTGCGCCGTAAGCGCCGGTGAAGCCGTCGCGCTTGGCGAAGCCGGCGGCCCACTCGCCCGACGCGGTATGCGCGGCGGCAGCCAGGCCGAGGCCTTCCATGGTTGGCAAGGACATTGGCTTGCCTTCGTTGGCTGCCCATTTGGCGATGTGGCCGAAGGTGTTGCAAGCCTGGTCGCCGTACTTGGAAGCGTCCGGCGTTGCGCCGAGGCCGAAGGAGTCTAACAACAGGATAAATGCGCGGGACATGGTGTGCCTCTCTCAAAACCGTTAGTTCGGTGTCCGACCCGCAGGGTCAGACACCTGTGTGCCGCAGCCGCAGGCCGCCGATCTAAAGGTGCCTGACCCTGTGGGTCAGACACCGGCTTACCGGTTTAAGCCTTTGGAGCCTTGGCCACATTCTCCAGGAACGCCAGAATCAGCTTGATCAGCGATTCCGCGCCCACAGCCGCATACTTCAGCGTCTGCTCATGCGACAGAGGGAACGGCGACAGCCCTTCAGCCAGGTTGGTAACAACAGAAACGCCCACCACCTTCAGCCCGCAGTGACGCGCCGACACCACTTCCGGCACCACCGACATGCCGACAACATCAGCACCCAGCGTCTTGAACGCCCGGATTTCTGCAGGCGTTTCAAAGTTCGGGCCAGGGTAAGCGATGTACACACCCTCATGCAGGGTGATCGACTTGTCCGCAGCGGTCGACTGCAGCAGCTTGCGCAGGTCGGCGTCGTAAGCATTGGCCATCGAGAAGAAGCGCGGACCGAAACGCTCATCGTTCGGGCCCACCATCGGCGTACCAGGCAGGAAGTTGATATGGTCGTTCAGCGCCACCAGGGAGCCGGCATCGACTTCAGCGCGCAGCGAACCCGCCGCATTGGTCACGAACAGCATCTCGCAGCCCAGCAGCTTGATGGTGCGCACTGCGGAAGTCATCACCGCAGGACCATAGCCTTCGTAGAAGTGGCCGCGGCCCTTCAGGCAGACAACCTGCACGCCAGCCAGCGTGCCCAGTACCAGTTGGCCCGCGTGGCCATGCACGGTGGAGATCGGGAAACCTGGCAGTTCGTCGAAGGAGATCGACACTGCATCGGTCATCTGTTCGGCCAGCACGCCCAGGCCGGAGCCCAGGATCATTGCAACGCGTGGCTGGAAATTGGCCGGCATGCGAGCACGGATGATGGCGGCTGCCTGGAATGGGGTATTGGAAGACATGGAGTTCCTCGTTTTTATATCTTTAGGTGAGCTGGCCAGAACAGGCCCTGTGAACGTACCACGACACTATGCATCATCGTCTATATGTATGGCAAATACCATTTTTCTTTGCCATTTATACGCAAGCGCTATAAATATGGGTTTATTATAGGAGCGCCTTCCGTTTGACATGCAACGGACAAATGTTTAGCATCGCAAACAAATGTTTATAGCGAGCTTTTCGTGACCGATCTTTCCCGCAAGGAACAGCTTTACGCGCTGATCCGGGCCAACCCCTTCATCTCCCAGCAAGAGCTGGCGGAACAGCTCGCCTTGTCGCGCTCCGCCGTAGCCGGCCATATCGCCAGCCTGATCCGCGAGCGCAAGCTGCTGGGCCGGGCCTATGTGTTGCGCAACGAGCGCACTGTGCTGTGTATCGGGGCCGCCTGCCTCGATCGCAAGCTGCGCCCGCATGCCCCATTGCAAATGGCCACCTCCAACCCCGCTTGCGCCGAGGAAAGTTTTGGCGGTGTGGCGCGCAATATTGCCGCCAACCTGGCCCAGCTCGGCCTGCCCTGCTCCCTGCTGACCGCCCTCGGCGATGACTCCTCTGGCCGCGCCCTGCGCGCCCAGGCGGAAGCCTTCGGCATCGGCATGGAAGGCAGCCTGCAGGTCAACGGCATTGGCAGCGGCACCTACACCGCCGTGCTGGATGCTTCCGGCGAGATGGTGGTCGCGCTGGCCGACATGGCCATCTTCGACCAGCTCACCCCAGGCTGGGTGGCCAGCCGCCAGCCGCAGCGCAATGCCGCCGGCATGGTGGTGGCGGACCTGAACCTGCCGGTCGAATCGGTCGCCATGCTGATGGCGGATGCTCGCTCCTCTGGCGTGCCGCTGGTAGTGGTCGCCGTGTCGCAGCCGAAGATGGCGCGCCTGCCGAAAAGCCTTCATGGCCTGTCGCTGCTGATCCTGAATCGCGGTGAACTGGAAACCCGCTCCGGCCGCGCCCTGCCGACCGAAGCCGACGTGCAGGCAGCCTGCCACGAGCTGCAAGCCGACGGTGCACGCGACATCATCGTCACCTGCGGCGCCAGCGGCGTCTATCACACGCTGGGCAATGCGCTGCACTGGCTGCCGGCGCATGACGCCCAGGTAATCGACGTCACCGGCGCCGGCGATGCATTCTCGGCCGCCGTCTGCTGGTCGCTGCTGCAAGATCCCGAAAACCTGACCCTGGCTTGCGAACGCGGACTGAAAGCCGCCTCCATCACGCTCGCCAGCCCGCACACCGTGTCGCCCGAGCTGAGCGCCGACCTGCTCGCTACCGCGCATATCGAGGAGTAAATCATGCACCAATTCCTGTCCTTTTCCCCTGAAGTTGCCAACGCCCGCGCCACCGGCAAGCCGATCGTCGCACTGGAATCGACCATCATTTCGCATGGCATGCCTTACCCGCAGAACGTGCAGACCGCGCGTGAAGTGGAACAGATCATCCGGGATGCGGGCGCCGTGCCGGCCACCATCGCCATCATTGGCGGCAAGATCTGCGTCGGCCTGACCGAAGAACAACTGGAAGAACTGGGCAACTCGCCGGACGCGATCAAGGTCTCGCGCCGCGACCTGGCCTATGTGCTCTCGCAAGGCAAGCTGGGCGCCACCACCGTGGCGGCAACCATGATCTGCGCGCAACTGGCAGGCATCAAGGTCTTCGTTACCGGCGGCATCGGCGGCGTACATCGCGGCGCCGAAACCAGCATGGACATTTCGGCTGACCTGCAGGAACTGGCGCAGACCAATGTCGCCGTGGTGTGCGCGGGCGTGAAGTCCATCCTCGACATCGGCCTGACGCTGGAATACCTGGAAACGCACGGCGTGCCGGTAGTATCCGTCGGCCAGCCAGGCTTCCCTGCCTTCTTTACGCGCGAGAGCGGCTTCAATGCCGACTTCCAGCTCGACACCGCCGCCGAACAGGCATCCTTCATCACGACCAAGTGGGCTCTGGGCCTGAACGGCGGCGTGGTGGTCTCGGCACCGGTGCCGGTGGAAGAAGCCATGCCGAAAGACGAAATTGACGCCATCACCCTGCGCGCCCTGCAGGAAGCGGAAGAGAATGGCGTCACCGGCAAGAAGGTTACCCCCTTCCTGCTGGCCCGCATCAAGGCCCTGACCGAGGGCCGCAGCTTGAAGACAAATATCGCACTTGTGAAAAACAACGCGCGTGTCGGCGCTGCCCTGGCACGCGCGCTGCAGGAGCATCCATGTCCATCGACCTGAAACAGCTAAAGTACTTCCTCGCGGTCGCCGAAGAGAAAAGCTTCAGCCGCGCGGCCGAACGCCTGCATATCTCCCAGCCGCCGCTTTCCCAGCAAATCATGAAGCTGGAAGCGGAGCTGGGCGTGAAGCTGTTCGCCCGCACCACGCGTACCTTCGAGCTGACCGTTGCCGGCAAGGCGCTGATGCAGGAAGCGTCGGACCTGCTGGCGAAAATGCGCATGACCATCGACACCGTGCGCCAGATCGACCGCGGCGAAGTGGGCCGGCTGCGCGTAGGCATCGTGGGCTCGGCGATGTGGGGGCCGATTCCTTCCATGCTGGAAGAGTTCCAAAGCAAGTACCCGCGAGTGACCTGGACCATCCACGAGTCGGGTCCGACGGTGCAGTATGACGCCTTGCGTGCCAAGCAGATCGATGTCGGCTTCTGGCGCGAGCCGAAACTGGACGACGATGAACTACGGCGCGACAACCTCAAGCAGGAGCTCTGCTTCCGCGAGAACGTTTGCGTGGCAGTCAATGAGCACCATCCCCTGGCGAAGATGGACGCCATCGAATTGTCCGATATCGCGGACGATCCGATGCTGACGCTGGCGTTGGACAAGTCGGCGTTTCCGCGCTACCTGATCCAGTGCTGCGTCAATGCAGGCTTCCAGCCTGAGATTTTCCAGGAAGCGCACGAGCCGCAAACCTTGCTGGCCATGGTCGGCGCGGGCCTGGGCGTCACGCTGATGCCGGAGACCACGGCACGTATCGGCTGGCCGGGCGTGGTGTTCCTGCCAATTCGCACCAACCCGCCTTCGGCAAACCTGTACATCACCTACACCACGCTGGACGACGCGCCGGTTGTGCGTGCCTTCCTCAACATCTTGCGGCCGCCTCCCGCTGAAACCCGGTAAACCAGGGTCCGCCCCAAAGGTCGGCCCCTTTACGGTCTCAGGGCCGTCTGCCGCCGCGCAGACAGTGTCAGACCCTTGGGTCTGACACCGGTTTACCGGTTTTAGTGCGTAGCACCGCCAGCAGCAACCGCATCGCAGTCCGTCGCAAGCGCGGTACGGATAGCAACACGAATTCCTTCAATCATCTGCTCCAGCGCCATGCTGGCCGCGCCAGGATGGCGCGCCGCCTGTTCCGGCAAATAAGGAATGTGGATAAAACCAGCTTTCACGTCGTTGCGGCCGGCCACGGCGTGCATCAATCCATAGAACACGTGGTTGCAAACGAAGGTGCCGGCAGTCTGCGACACAGACGCTGGCAAGCCCGCCGCACGCAGGGCGGCAACGATGGCCTTGATCGGCAGCGTCGCAAAATACGCCGCCGGCCCGCCCCGCACAATCGGCTCATCCACCAGCTGCCGCTCCGCGTTGTCCTTGATCGGCGCATCGTCGACATTGATCGCCACCCGCTCCACCGAAAGATCGACGCGCCCGCCAGCCTGGCCGACGGCAATCACCAGCGCCGGATGCAACTCATCGATCAGCGCCGCCATGGCCGTATTCGCTTCGCCAAACACACAAGGCAGCTGGCGCGCCACGACACGGAAATCTCCCTCTCCCCAGCCATCCAGCGCCCGCACGGTTTCCCATGCCGGATTGATCGGCTCTTTATTAAAAGGCTCGAAGCCCGTCAGCAGAACAGTTTTCATAACAGGAAGTAAAGCAGAATGATATTTGCGCCCAGCAGCGGCAAGGCCGTCGGCACCTGCGCCTTGATCACGGCATTGCGGTCGGCCAGGTCCAGCAGCGCAGTCGGGATGATATTGAAGTTGGCCGCCATCGGCGTCATCAGCGTACCGCAATAAGCGCTGAACATGCCGATCGCCGCCATCACCGCGGGATTGCAGCCAAACTTCGCCACCAATACCGGCACGCCGACACCGCCCGCCATGACCGGGAAAGCGGCAAAACCATTGCCCATCACGATGGTGAACAACGCCATGCCCACACAATACACCGCCACGGCCACCAGCTTCGAATCCAGGCCAATATAAGTCGTCGTCACCTGCGCCACCGCCTTGCCCACGCCCGCTTCACTGAACAACAGTCCAAGCACCGCCAGCATATGCGGCAGCACGATCATCCAGCTCATGGCATCGATCAGGCGGCGCGATTCACGGCCGGCCTGCAGCGGCGTGGAACGCGTCAGCCAGCACGCCACGCCGACCGCGATCACGGCCGCGCAGCCAAGGCTGACCAGCGTGAGGTGTTTCGGGTCCAGTATCAGCAACTCGCCGATGCGCACATCCTTGAGCAGCGTGGAACCTGCCATCGTAACGGCCGGGATCACCAGTGCAGGCACGAACAGCCTGTGCCCAAGCCGCGCGGCGCTAGCCTGGCGCGCATCGTCCGGCAAAGCGTCCGGCTTGCCGCTCCTGACGCCGCCGAAGCCAGCCAGCAACGCCATCACGATCATCGCCAGCCCCACCATGGCCGGCGGCAAGCGCTCGCCAACCAGATAGACCGTCGCATAAAGGGTCCAGAACAGGCCCGTGGTCCAGCGGCGCGGGTTCGTGCGGTCGCGAAAGGACATCAGCGCAACCAGCGCCAGCATGACGCCCAGCAGGAAATAGAAGTATTCAACGCGGATGATCATGCAGTGCCGCCGGCTGTTGGCGCCAGGTAGCGGTCCAGCCGGCGCAGACGCCAGGCGTGGATGATGAAGGCGCTGATCGCCGTCGGAATACCCCACAGCGCCATATGCAATGGATCGACTTCAATCCCTTCCGCACGCAGCACAGTCTGCATGAGCACGATGGCGCCGAAGGCGACAAATATATCTTCGCCGAAGAACAGGCCTATGTTGTCGGTGGCAGCAGCCATGGCGCGAACCCGCTGGCGCTGCTCGTCGCTGAGCGCAGGGTTGCGAAGCTGCGCCGCTCCTTCCGCCATCGGCGCAACGACCGGCCGCACCATGTTAGGATGGCCACCCAGCGAGGTCAGGCCCATTGCGGCGGACAATTCACGGACCGCGAGATAAACAATCAGCAGCCGCCCAGCCGTCGCCGACCGCATGCGCGCTACTGCCGACTGCGCATGTTCGCGCAAACCGAAGCGTTCGAGCAAGCCGATTGCCGCCAGTGGCAGCAGGTAGATCATCGGCAGGTTACGCGTCTTGACGAAGGAAGTACCAAGCGACGCAAGCAGCGCCTCGGCCGGCATGAACGCAGCAAAGGCGGTAGTGAAACAGGCCGCGACAACCACCAGCACCGGGTGCAGCCGCAGCAGGAATCCAAGCACGATCACGGCCACGCCAAGCAGCGGCCACATATTGACAGCAGTTTGCATTTCTCCTCCCCCAAGGAAGGCCCCATGATACAAAAGAAAACGCGCACCGAAGTGCGCGTTTTGCGAGGGCGACCTTCCGATCAGAAGTTCGCCTTGAACTGCACGCCGTAGGTGCGCGGTTCGTTGACGATGCCGGTCAGGTTGTTGAAGTCGATCGCGCCCAGGGACTGGATGCGGTTGGTGATGTTGCGGCCGTAGGCGGCCAGCTCATACTTGCCGTCGTTCCAGCGATAACCCACGCGCAGGCCGCCTTCCAGCAGTTCCTTGGCCTTGTACTCGGTCGCTTCGTACAGGAAGAAGTTGTACGAAGTGCGGTATGCCCAGTCGGTATAGGCGTAGATCTCGCCATCGCCCAGCGGCTGGCTGTAGCGCAGGGTGAAGTTGTGCTGCCACTTCGGTGCGCGCGGCAGAGGGTTGCCGTTGATGAGGGCTGCGCTGCCAATCACGTTGCCGTTGGCATCCTTGAACTCGATACGTGGATCCAGCGGAGTGCAACCGCCGCCGCAGGACTGGACGAACAGGTCCGCATCCTTGATCTTGGTGTCGTTGTAGCTGGTGCCGAAGGTCACGGCCCATGCATCGCTCAGGTTGGCTTGCAGGTCCAGTTCCACGCCGCGGCCAGTGACCTTGTCAGCGTTAATCAACTGATTCATGTTCACGGTACCGGAGCCTGCGGTGAGCTGCTTGTCCTTCACGCGGTAGTTGAAGACGGTGGCGGACATGCGCGCGCGGCGGTCAAACAGGTCCTGCTTGACACCGAATTCCACGGACAGCGCTTTTTCAGCATCTGCTTGCGATGGCTTGGATGTCAGATCGAACAGGCGGCCCTGCATGGAAGGCGCACGGTAGCCAGTGGCGACGCGGCCGAAAAGGTTGGTGTCCTTGTTCAAGGTGTAGGTACCGCTCAGGTCCCAGCTCACGTTGTTCGAGGTGTCGTTCAGGTAATTAGTCGCTACATTAGGAGGTGGCAGCAGCGGCTCGACGCGAGTAGCGACGAAGTCCTTCTTGTCCTTGGTGTAGCGCACGCCGGCACGCAGCTTGAACGCATCCGACACGGTGTAATTGATGGTACCGAAGGCGGCGTACGACTTGGCATCCTGCTGCTGCGTCGCGTAAGCCGCATTCTGCGGATTGCCGGCGGTGAAGGAGTCGAAGGAAATCGAATCGATCTGGATATGCTCGTCGAAGTAGAACACGCCGGCGATCCATTGCAGCGGGCCTTTGTAATTGGACTCAACGCGGAATTCCTGCGACCACTGCTTGTGGTCTGGAATCAGGTCGGCGGTTTCGACCGGGAATGGGATGAAGCCTGGCCCCATCGGGGGATGGAAGGAAGCGCCGTAACCGCCGTCCACGTCGCCGCGGCTGTAGAAGTCCAGGGTTTCGTAGCCGGTGATCGAATGGAAGGTCAGGCCCGGGGTATCCCAGCGCAGTCGCAGGCTGGCGCCTTTGTTCTTCAGGTGCTGTTCATTGCCGCCGTCGGTCGGGTAGGACTTGTAGTCGAAGTTGTCGACCAGCTCATTGGTGCCCTTCTTCAGGATATTGGCGCGGAACAGGGTGGCATTGCCGTCCATGTCGCGGGCATGGACGTTCAGCAGCGCGCTGAAGTCTTTATTAGGCTTCAGCAGGAACTGGATACGGCCGGCGTTATCCTTGTAGCCTTCGAAATCGGTGGTCGGCGCGCCCGGGCGGTCGTTATGAACGCGGTTGCCGCGGTGCTGCGATTGCAGCGAGATGCGGGTGGCCAGCACATCGTTGATCGGGAAGTTGTATGCACCCTCATAGTTGCGCACGCGGTCCTTGCCGATGCCGACGTTGACATAACCTTCCTGGCGGAACACCGGCTTGGCGGAATCGAACTTGATCACGCCCGCCGGGGAGTTACGGCCGAACAGGGTGCCTTGCGGCCCGCGCAGCACCTCCACCTGGTCCACGTCGAACACAGGGAAGCCCTTCAGCATCGGGTTTTCCTGCACGATGTCGTCCATCACCAGGCCAACCGGCTGTGAAGCGTTCAGGTCGAAGTCGGTATTACCCAGGCCGCGGATATAGAAACGCGGGAAAGTACGACCATAGTCGGACTCCACGGATACGGATGGCGAACGGCCGTTCAGGAAACGGATGTCCTGGCCGCCGGAAGTCAGCACGTCCAGCTTCTCGCCCTTCAGGGTGGCGATCGCCATCGGCACGTCCTTGATGTTTTCAGCGCGGCGCTGTGCCGTAACGATCACGGTCTCCAGCTGGCCCGGCTTCTTCACTTCTTCGGTGGTGGTCATAGCTTCTTGCGCAATCGCGCCATGAAGGGGAAACGCGCTGGCCACGGCCAGGGCGATCAGGGAGTGCTTGAGGCGTTTATCCATACCCGATGTTCCAATCTTTAAAAGAAAAGTAAGGTAATGTTGCAATGGCGCAAATGCTAACACGAAAGGAAATACCCTCTCTTACTTACGAGAAACCCTTTATTTAGTTGACTTGCATATAAATAAGTAAGCAAAAACGTATTTGCCATACATATAGCGCCTGCTGCATAGTAGTGACGCACGAATCCATGCCGTGAGAAGCGGATTCGACTGCACGAACAAGTGATTGCAGTTTGATTACGTGCCCAAGATTTAATCAAGGGTACATGTACAAAATTTGCATTTGTGCGTTGTTGGCAAGCTACAAGGTGCCGTGGCGTGGGCTGGCGCGAAAAAGCGGAACTAGGCACTCCATAAAAATATACAATAACGATCTTCGACGGAGCCCTTACATGAAAATCAAACAACTTAGCATGATGATCGCCGCAGTTGCGGTAGCAGCCAGCGCAAACGCGGCTGATCCGAAGCTGGGCATCGTGTACGACGCTGGCGGCAAGTTCGACAAGTCGTTCAACCAGTCCGCTTTCGAAGGCGCTTCGCGCTTCCAGAAAGAAACCGGCATCAAGTTCATCGAAGTGCAAGCCAGCAGCGATACCCAGGCTGAGCAGGTTCTGCGCGGCCTGGCCCGCAAAAACCTGGACCTGATCGCTTCGATCGGCTTCGCCCAGACCCAGGCGGTGCAAAAAGTCGCCAAGGAATTCCCGAAAGTCCGTTTCGTCCTGATCGACGGCGTTGCACAGGGCAATAACGTCAATTCCGTGACGTTCAAGGAAGAAGAAGGTTCTTACCTGGTCGGCGTAGCCGGCGCCATGG
Organism: Pseudoduganella sp. S-14; assembly: GCF_049913285.1. Classification (GTDB taxonomy): domain Bacteria; phylum Pseudomonadota; class Gammaproteobacteria; order Burkholderiales; family Burkholderiaceae_D; genus Rugamonas. Next base: position 1,632,102 of record NZ_CP183991.1, on the reverse strand, counting down.
CATCCAAGACCAAGAAACTGGGCTTCATCGGCGGCATCGACATTCCGCTGATCCGCACCTTCGCCTGCGGCTACGCCCAGGGCGCCAAATCGGTCGACAAGAAGGTTGAAGTGATTTCGAATATGGTCGGCACCACCTCCGCCGCCTGGAACGACCCTGCCAAGGGCGGCGAACTGGCGCGTGCCCAGTTTGACCGCGGCGTGGACGTGGTGTTCGCTGTGGCCGGCGGTTCCGGCATGGGCACCCTGCAGACTGCCAAGGAAAAAGGCAAGCTGTCGATCGGCGTCGACTCGAATCAGAACCACCTGTATCCGGGCTCCGTGCTGACCTCCATGGTCAAGCGCGTGGATAACGCCGTGTACGATTCCTTCATGCAGATGAAGAACGGCACCTGGAAGGCCGGCGTGACCGCCAAGGGCCTGAAGGAGGGCGGCGTGGATTGGGCGCTGGACGAGAATAACCGCAAGGTGATCACGCCTGAGATCGAGAAGAAAGTCATGGGCGCGCGCAAGGACATCATCGATGGCAAAGTGAAGGTCATCGACATCCGCACCACCAACGCCGCTTGCCCGGCCTAACCAGCAGTTCCAATAAAGAGAACGCGCCGACGGGAATGCCCGTCCGGCGCGTTTTTCAGTAAATAAGACCCGAAAATCCTTATGACGCCAGCAGTAGAATTCCGCAATATTTCCAAGCACTTTGGAGCGGTGAAGGCGAATACGGACGTCAGTTTCTCCATCGCCAAAGGGGCCATCCATGGCCTGGTGGGCGAGAACGGCGCCGGCAAGTCGACCTTGATGAGCATCCTTTACGGCTATTACCGCGCAGATGGCGGTGAAATCCTGCTGGACGGTAAGGTGCAGCACATCCACAATTCGCACGAAGCGATCCGCCTCGGCATCGGCATGGTGCACCAGCACTTCATGCTGGTCGAGAACATGACCGTGCTCGATAACGTGATGCTGGGCAGCGAAGGCGGCTTCCGCCTGCGCGAGCACCGCGCCACCGTTGAAAAGAAACTGCGCGAGATCTGCGACCGCTATCGCCTGGACGTCGATCCTCTGGCCACCATCCACGACCTGTCGGTGGGCGCCCAGCAGCGCGTCGAGATCCTGAAGCAGATCTACCGCTCGGCCAACATCCTGATCCTGGACGAGCCGACCGCCGTGCTGACCGCCCAGGAAACCGAATCGCTGTTCGAAATCCTGAAGCTGTTCAAGGAACAGGGCAAGACCATCATCCTGATCACCCACAAGCTGCAAGAGATCAAGGACATTACCGACACCGTCACCGTGATGCGCGGCGGCCGTGTAGTGGGTGCGGTGCAGACAGCCGACACCACCAAGGAAGAACTGGCCCAGATGATGGTCGGCCGTCCGATCGAGAACAACCTGCCGCGCGGTGAATACAAGCCCGGCAAGGCCGTGCTGGAAGTAAAGAACCTGCAGCTGTCCGACGACAATGGCGTCAAGCTGCTGCAGGACATTAACTTCACCTTGCGCGCAGGCGAGATCGTGGCGATTGCCGGCGTGTCCGGCAACGGGCAGTCCGAGCTGATGGAAATCCTTTCCGGCATGAAGCTGCCAACCTCCGGCGAAGTGGACTTCGAAGGCAAGGCCCTGCCCTTCCCGAAACGCGGCGATGCCGACGGCTTGCCGACCAAATTCCGCGAACTGGGCATCGGCCACGTGCCGGAAGACCGCCTGCGCGACGGCGTGATCAAGGCTTTCTCGGTCATGCAGAACACCTTCTTCGGCTACCAGGACAAGGTCAAGAACAAATGGGGCCTGATCGACTTCAAAGGCATCGCACGACGCTGCGCCGGCCTGATGAAAGAGTTCGACGTGCGCCCGGCCAATCCGGACCTGCGCATTGGCCTGCTGTCCGGCGGTAACCAGCAGAAGGTGGTGATCGCGCGCGAAGTGCTGGCCAAGCCGAAGCTGATGCTGGTCGGCCAGCCAACGCGCGGCGTGGACATCGGCACCATCGAATCCATCCACACCCAGCTGCTGGCCCTGCGCGACCAGGGCGTGGCGATCCTGCTGGTATCGGTGGAACTGGAAGAAGTACGCGCCCTGGCCGACCGCATCCTCGTGATGTGCGGCGGCAAAATCACCGGCGAACTGAAAATCGACGAATTCGACACCACCCGCATCGGCTTGCTGATGGGTGGCATGCATAAGCACTGATCATGACCACGAACGATATGCCACGCTGGGCAACCGGCTTTGTCCTGCCCATCCTGAACCTGCTGTCCGCCATGCTGGTGGCCGCGCTTGCGATCCACCTGATGGGCGAAGATCCGCTGGAGTCGATGCAGATCCTGATCAACAGCGCCATTGTCAATCCGGAAGGGCTGAGCTACACGCTGTTTTACGCCTCCACCCTGGTGTTCACCGGCCTGGCCGTGTCGATCGCCATGCAGGCCGGCCTGTTCAACATCGGCGCCGAAGGCCAGATGTATTTTGGCGGCCTTGGCGTAACGCTCGCCATGCTGGCCTTTGACGCATCCCTGCCATGGTACCTGCTGATCCCGGCAGGAATCGTCGGCGCCGCCCTGTTCGGCGCACTGTGGGCTTTCATTCCCGGCTACCTGCAAGCCAAGCGCGGCTCACACATCGTCGTGACCACGATCATGTTCAACTTCATCTGCGCCTCGCTGATGAACTTCATCATCGTCAAGTACCTGATCCCGGCTGGCGAGCAGAATACCGCCTCGCGCGTGTTCTCGGCCGCTGCCGAAATGCCGCGCCTGAATGCCTGGTTCCCGATCCTGGGCGAGACCCCGCTCAACATCGGCTTCTTCTTCGCCATTATCGCGCTGGTCATCTACGGCGTTGTCATGTGGCGCTCGGCCTGGGGCTACAAGATCCGCGCGCTGGGCCTGAACCAGCATGCGGCCCATTACGCCGGCGTCAAGATCAGCGCCATGATCATCCTCGTCATGCTGATCTCGGGCGCGCTGGCCGGACTGGGCGCAGTCAACTCCATCATGGGCTCGACCCACTACCTGTCGCTTAACTTTGTTGGCGGCGCGGGCTTCGTCGGCATCGCTATTGCCCTGATGGGCCGCCAGCACCCGGTAGGCATCCTCCTGTCGTCCATCCTGTTTGGCGCCTTGACCCAGGGCGGCTTCGACCTGTCGCTGGAAAAACCGAACATTCCGACCGAAACCTTCATTTTCATCCAAGGCCTGATCATCCTGTTCTGCGGTGCGATGGAATACCTGTACGCCCCGGCTATCATCAAGCTGCTCAAAGCACGCAAAGGTTAAGACCATGACTTTCGAAGATCTCCACCTGGGCTCCATTCTCGTCTCCACCGTGCGCAATGCGCCGGTGCTGATTTTCGCCGCCATGGCCGGCCTGTTTGCGGAACGCTCCGGCGTGATCGACATCGGGCTGGAAGGCAAAATCCTGGCCTCTGCCTTCGTATCGGCTGCCGTGGCTTTCACAACACGCAGCCCATGGCTTGGCATCCTCGCCGGCATGGGTGTATCCGTCGTGCTGGCCATGCTGCAAGGCTTTGTCGCCGTCACCCAGAAGGGCAACCAGCTGGTGGGCGGCATCGCAATCAATATCGCCATGAGCGGCCTGACCTTCGTGGTCGCGCAATATTTCTTCCAGCAAGGCGGCCGCACCCCTGACCTGGGCGACGCGCGCCTGTTCGACGTGGTGCTGCCGGGCAGCGCCGCCGTGGCTGACGTGCCTTTCCTCGGCTGGTTCTACACCAAGCTGATTGGCGGCCATTCCGTGCTGGTCTACCTGGCCTTCATCCTGGTGCCGCTGGTGCACTGGTTCCTGTATCACTCGCGCTTCGGCCTGCGCCTGCGCGCTTGCGGCGAGAACCCGCACGCAGCCGACGCGGCCGGCGTGTCCGTTGAACGCACCCGTTACGCCGCCATGCTGATCGCCGGCATACTGTGCTCCTTCTCGGGCGCCTACCTGGCCATCGTGCAATCGGGCTTCTTCCTGCGCGACATGTCGGCCGGTGCCGGCTACCTGGCGCTGACCGCCATGGTGTTCGGCAACTGGCGTCCGGTGTACACCTTCCTCGGCTGCCTGATGTTCGGCTTCTTCGGCGCAGTGCAGATCCAGCTCGAAGGCGTGGACCTGCCGGTGATCGGCCGCATTCCGGGCGCACTGATCCAGATGGTGCCTTACGTTGTCACCGTGATTGTGCTGGCCGGCCTGATGGCCAAGTCGGTGGCGCCGAAAGCCATCGGCGTACCGTTTGTCAAGTCGCGCTAAGCGCACCTTCCTCTACCCTGCGCCGGCCCAGGCCGGCCAGGGTCGCCAATCCCGCCAGCAGCATCAGTCCCGCCGCAGGTTCCGGAATCGGGGCTGGCGTGATGTTGAAAACAGTCTGGCTGCTCCAGTACCAGGTACGGCTCCAGTCTTCCCATCCGTAGCTCCATTGCGAGTATTGGTCTCCTGTGCGAAAGCCCGCGCCCCAGCCGGAGAACGCTTCGTCATTGCCCCACCAATTGGCATCGATCGTCAATTGCCCCGTCAACTTATAACTGAATGCCCCAATCTCACAGCGGAAATACGGGTCGCTCAGGCTCAGGCATCCATCCAGGTAATCGCGCCCCGCGATAGACAACGAGGTCAGCTCCGCCAGGGAAATGACGCCATCGAGATCCAGGTCCGTGCCGCGAAAGCCGCCATCCACGCGCGCGTCTTGCTGGAACACCCCATTCTCGTTAAAACCCGTGTAACTGAATCGCCATTCGTCAGCCCAAGCGCTGCCAGCGGCGCAAGCAAGAGCCAGCGCCAAACCAAGTTTGCGTGCCATGATGCCCTCCCTCGTGAAAACCGAGCTTTGATGCTAGCAGCAGGCTGGCATGGAGCGAGCCCAGCCGGTATGCCGTGCGCAACACGGATCACTGTTGTGCCGGGCGTCCCGGAGGTCTATATTGCATAGACGAAGGAGTCTCTGATGAACCGGCGCACCTGGCTCTTGCTCAAGTTATTGCCTGCGGCAATTTGCTCACTGGGATTGCCGGCACGCGCGCGGGACATTCCGCCAATGCAGGTGGTATATCCCCGCTATTTCTCCATACTCGACACCAGCAAGGGTTTCGACTGGCTCGTCTTGCGCGCCGCCCTGGAGAAGACCTCCGGAAAATATGGTCCCTTTACCCTGGCGCCATCGAATGAGCCGGTATCCGTGCCGCGCATGCTCCAGGAGCTGGGCCGCAGCAACGGTTCCATCAACATCATTGCCCGCGCCACCCAGCGCGACCTGGAAACGCAGTTCCAGCCGGTGCGCATCCCGATCGACCGGGGCTTGATGGGCATGCGCTTGCTGTTGGTGCGCAAAACCGACTTGCCGCGCTTTGCGACGATCCGCACGCTGGAAGGCTTGCGGCACCTCAGCGCCGGCCAAGGCCAGGGCTGGATCGATTCGGCCGTGCTGTCGGCGGCCGGCATCGTCGTGGTGGAATCTCCCGCCCCGGCAGCCTGTTTGGCATGCTGGAGGCGGGACGTTTCGATTTTTTCCCGCGTGCGCTGGACGAGGCGCCGAACGAATACGACGCGATCCGCAAGGAGCATTCGGACATCGTGATCGAACCCACCCTGATGCTGCGTTACCCCCTGCCCCGCTACTTCTTCGTCCGGCGCAATGCGGAAGGCGACAGGCTCGCTGAGCGGATCAGGACCGGCATGGAGATGATGGTTAAAGACGGCTCGCTCATAGCGCTGTTCAACAAACACAAAGGCCCGCTGGTGGAGCGGGCCCGGATCGCATCGCGGCGCATCATTGAGCTGCCAAACCCGGCACTGCCGCCGGAAACCCCGCTCCAGCGCAGCGAATTGTGGTTCAAGCCATAGGCTGGGCGCGGTGCGGCACGAAGGGCAGCACCGCAAGCGCCAGCAAGGCAAACACCGCGCCTGCGCCGAAAGTGACAGCAGGGCCAAAGCAATCCCACAGCCAGCCTGCGAGCGCACTCGACGCCAGCAATGCCGCACCGCTGGCCAGGTTGAACAGGCCGAAAGCCGTACCCCGCAAATGCGCCGGCGCAGCATTGGCAACCATCGCCGACAGCAATCCTTGCGTCATGCCCATGTGCAGCCCCCACAGCAATACGCCGGCGATTACAGCCGGCCAGCCTTTGGCCGTCGCCAGCACGGCATCGGCGGCAACCAATACCAGCAGCCCGATTGCAAGCAGTCGCGAGCCGCTCAGTCGGTCCGACAATTGACCGAACGGATACGCGCTCAGCGCGTAGACGAAACTCATCGCCCCCATCACCAGCGGGACCTGCTGCAGGGCCATGCCGCGCTCCTGTGCGCGCAAGACCAGGAACGCTTCGCTGAAGCGGGCCAGCATGAACAATACCCCGAGGGCCGCCAGCCACCAGAATTGCCGGTCCAACTGGCGCAACTGGTCGCGGCGCAAGGGATTGACGCGCTCCCGGTCATGCTTTGCACCCGGTTCACGTACCCCCACGAACAGCAGCAACACGGAAAGCGAAGCTGGAATCGCCGCGATCCAGAACACTTTTCTGAAATCATTCGCCCACAACACCATCAAGCCCGATGCCAGCAAGGGACCGGCACAGGCGCCCACGGTGTCCAGGGCTTGGCGCAAACCAAATGCCGCTCCGCGCATGGACTGAGGCGCAAGGTCGGCAAGCATGGCGTCGCGCGGCGCGCCGCGAATGCCCTTTCCCATCCGGTCCAGCAGGCGGGCCGTGGCAACCATCGGCATCGAGCCTGCAATGGCAAACAAGGGCTTCGATAGGGCGGCCAGCCCGTAGCCGCAAGCGACCAGCAGTTTGCGCTTGCCGAGGTAGTCGCTCAACGCGCCAGAAAATATTTTAACGCACAGCGCTGTGGCTTCCGCCAGGCCTTCCAGGATGCCCACTGCCAGGCCGCTGGCGCCCAGCGTTCCGACCATGAACAGGGGAAGCAGGCTGTGGATCATTTCCGATGAAATGTCCATCAGCATGCTCACCAGCCCCAGCACCCAGATACTGGCAGGAAGCCGGATATTGGGTGGGAGCTGGGAGGCCATCGTCTACGACTTTATGGCCAGATCTTTTGCAGCAGGCCGGCCAGGTTGTAGCCGCCCTTGATCAACTGCTCACGCGCGAGGGCGGAAGATGGTACGGGATAGCTGTCCGGCACGGTCATCGCCCACACGGTGTAGCTCTCGCCGTTGCGGCTGGTTTGCTTGCTGGCCACGCCGACTTTGACGTCGGCGTAAGCCTGCTTGGCGGCCACCAGCGAATCGTTGGCCCATTGCGCGGGCCAGGTGATCGCCTCGCCCTTCGGCAGCGTGACGACCGGTTTGCCGTCGATCGCCCATTGGCTGAACTTGTCCACAGTGCGCATGCTGCTGCGGCGCATGGCGTAGTCGACTACCGTAGTGTCCCAGTAGGAGTGGAACGGCTTGGTCGGGTACTTGGATGGAGCCTCGTCGCCAGCGGGGATGCCGCTCTTGGCGCTGGCCGCGGCCAGCGCCGCTTCATCCATCTGCAGGTTGTTGCCGCCGCGTGAATCGAAGATGTTCAGGGAGTCGATTTCCTTGTCGGACTTCGGCACCACGAACTTGCCTTCCTTGTCGACGAAGGCCGCGCCAACGTGCAGCGGCTGGTGGATATCGCCGGCCAGGTGAGTCAGGATCAGCAGCGCCTGGCGCGACGTGAACTTGCCGTCGCCCTTGCCCTGCAAGGTGGCGATGCATTGCTGCAGTACCTGCACCACGTCATGTTCAGACGTGCCAGCGCCGTGCAGGTGGTATTCGTTCAGCTGGAACGGTACGTCGGTGTAGTGGTACTCGCTGTGCTTCGGATGCGCCGCCACGTAGTCGTTCATTTCCTGCGTCTGCGGGCCGCAGAAAGTGCCCTTCACGCAGTCGGCCCAGTTGGCGATCTTTTCCAGGTCTTCGCCCGGCTGCAGCAGGGCCTTGACCTGCTTCTCCGCGTTGGAGCCTTTGATCAGGTTGTCGGCAATCGCACCCACGATGCGGTGGCCGGCGTTACCCCAGGCCATGGCGTTGGTGGACAGGACGGCGCCGGACAGCGCGGCGATCAATGCGAGTTTCTTCATTCTTCTTTGCCTTTGTTCGGTTTCGGGTAGTTCTTGTTGACGTCCAGCGGCTCGGCATACTGCGAGCTCCAGGCCTGCTCCTGCAGCGCATACAGGCGCCGGGCCATGGCTTCGTTGCGCATCACCACTTCCATATTGCGCGACAGGTCGAAGTAGCCGCCGGCCCAGTTGCTGGTGCCGACCCATGCCAGCTTGCCGTCGATGACCAGGGTCTTGCTATGCCATACGCGGGCGAATGGAATGAATCCGGTGGACGCTTTCGGGATCGTTACGATGCGCACTTCCACGTTCGGCAGCATGGCCAGCGATTTCAAGTGCTGGATGGCCGGCGCCTCGAGGTTCCAGTTGGACACCAGCAGCTTGACCTTGACCCCGCGCGTGGCGGCGGCGCGCAGGGCGTTGTCGACTACGGCGTAAAACGGGCGTGTGCCGTTCGGGCCATAGCTCAACGGTGCGTAGTCCAGCATCGAAACGCGGATTTCCTGTTTTGCATCGGCCAGCAACGCCGGCAGGACCACTTCCGAATCGGGTACGCCGGCCGGGTTGAAGCCGCCCGGGCTCGCGATCAGGAAATTCTCCTCGGCTGGCAGCGCCGACGCCAGCGCGGCGGCCGCAGGCGCGCTGGCCAGGATGGGGGCCTTGGCCTGCAGCGGCGCGACCGTCTTGCCGGCGGCCAGCGCCGCTTGCGCGGCCCAGTCCTGCTCGAAGATCGCCTGCACCTGGCCGACGATCCGGGCATCGCTGATGCGCAAGCCGGTTTCGTGGATGTGCGTGAACGCGCGCCAGTCGAAATTCTGGCTGCCGATGAAGGCCTGCTTGCGGTCCACGGTCAGGTATTTGGCATGGATAATGCCGTTGCCGGTGAGCTGGCTGACGTCCAGCACGCGCATCTCGAGGTTCGGGATGGCGCGCACGCGTTCCACGGTCGCCTTGTCCGATAGGCCCGTCACGCCCTTCTTGTCGATCAGGAAGCGGATTTTCACGCCGCGCTTGCCAGCCGCTTCCAGGCGCTCGATCACCTTCTCGAACGGCGCCCCCGGCGCGCTTGCGATGTAGAATTGGCCGATGCAGATTTCCGATTTCGCGTTGTCGAACAACTCGGTCCAGACTTCGGCCGGACCGCGCAGGTCGTCGCTCTTCAGCGTGGTTTCAACCGGCGCGGTCTGCACCAGTTCAAAGCCGGGGATCTGGAAAGCCGCGTGGGCGCAGTTGAAGCATGCAGCCAGTGCGGCTGCGAGAAGATAGCGGCGCATAGCCTTCCTTTCCTTACTTGATGCGAATGATACGCGGAACGGCAGCGTAAGTGCCGGCTGGCTTGTTATCCTGCTCCAGGCGCACCAGGTAGCCGCGCAGCGAATCGACATCGCGCACGCCGGTCGCCGCCTGGTTGCTGCCCTGGCGGAAAGTCACGAAGCCGTCGTTGCCTTCGGCCAGGAAGTTATATACCGCCACGCGGTAGCTGGCGCCTTCATCGATCGCCGCGCCATTCAGCTTGACGCTGTCGCGCACGATGCGCTGGCCTTTCGGCTTGCGGGTATCCCAGGAATAGGTGAAGCCTTCCGAAACCTGCAGCAAGCCCCGTTTGTCGGCCTCGCTACCGTTCCATTGCCCTTCCAGCAGCGCCAGGATTTGCGCGCCAGTCAGGTTCATCACCACGATCTCATTCCCGAACGGCAGCACAACCTGGGTTTGCGCCACGCTCACCACCTTGTCGCCACCGGCTTCGAGCGTGGTGCGGATGCCGCCGGTATTGGTGAATGCAATCTGCGCGCCCCATTTGCGGGCCGACGCGAGGATGGCGTCCGCAACCACCTGGCCCAGCGGCGATTCGTCGGCATTCGGCATCAACTGCTTGCTGATCGAAGGCACGGCGATTTTCGCCACGGGCTTGTTCAGCTCATCGCTGCTGCGTGCGCGCACCGAAGCGAGCAGCGCATCCACTTCCGGCATGCCGGCATATTTACCCGGCTCCACCACGATATTGCGTGCACTGGCGTCGACCACGGCGCCGGTCTGGCGGTCCACCACCAGCGAGATGCGCGACAACATATGGCCGAATTTTTCAGCCTGCGTCACCAGCTTGCCGTCCACCCGGCACAGGTAGCCAGTGTGCGAATGACCGCTCACCACCAGCCGTATGGCAGGGTCGAGGCGCTTGACTACGTCGGCAATGTCGCCATCGAGGTCGCTGCAGTATTGCTGGTCGTAGCGAGCCTTGGAATGGCCGCCCTGGTGGATCAGCACCACAAAGACCGTCGCACCTTGCGCGCGCAGTTCCGGCAGCAGGCGATTGACCGCCTGCGCCTCATCGATGAATTGCAGGCCGCCGACGCCGCCAGCGGCCACCAGCTCCGGCGTGTCTTTCAGCACGGTGCCGATGAAGGCAACCTTCACGCCTTTCACCTCATCGATGCGGTAGGCCGGCAGCAAGGTCTGGCTGGTGCGGGTGTCGATCACGTTGGCGGCCAGGTAGCTGAACCTGGCGCCGTCCCAGGATGGGTTGAACTTGCAGGCTTTCTCGGGGCGCGGCGAATTTGCGCAGCCGCCCTTGGCCTGGCGCAGCAGCTCCACGCGGCCGGCGTCGAATTCATGGTTGCCGACCGAAGTGGCGCGCATGCCGAGCAGGTTCAGGGCCTGGATAGTCGGCTCGTCGGCGAACATGGCCGACATCGCCGGGCTGGCGCCAATCATGTCGCCGGCACCGACCACCGCCAGGTCCGGATCTTCCTTGCGCCAGGCCTGTACCGTGGCGGCCACCGCATCGATGCCGCCGGCCTTAACGGCGTCATCGAAGCGCGACGCTTCCAGGTGGCCGTGCAGGTCATTCAGGGCGACCAGGGTCAGTTCAACCTGGCTGTCGGGACGGTGCGTCGCGCAGCCAGCTAGCAGGCCAGCCAGGGCCAATGGGCGCAGGAATGACTTCATTGGAATCTCTTTGGATAAAAGGAGATTGTACAGGTGCAGCTCTCTCCGGCATACGCCGGGAAACGATATGTTACGCACAAAAAAAACGGGCCTTGCGGCCCGTTTTTGCTTCATGCAATCAGTTTAGAACTCGTACTTCAGGGTAGCCTGCAGAGCCCACTGCGAAATGTTGCGGTCGGTCTTCAGGGAGTAGTTTTCCAGGTCGCGCACGGAGTAAATGTACTTGCCGTTTGCATCGACACCTGCATAGTCTACGAAGCTACGTGCATTCGCGCCGCCCAGGAAGGCGGTGCTGCTGCCTTGGTAGGAAACGTCATACACACGACCCCACTTCTTGTTCAACAGGTTGCCCACGTTGAAGATGTCGAAGGTGAAGCTGGCTTTGTGGCCAGCGAAGAAGCTTGGCAATTCTTGCGACAGGCGCAGGTCGAAGCTGTTGGTCCATGGGGCGAAAGAATCGTTACGCTGGGTGGTATGACCCTTTGCGTTACGCAGCGCACGGCTGCTGTTCACGATATCCCAGAACTTGTCTTCGTTAGCGTGGTTGGTCGCGGTATCGCCCTTGAAGATTACCTCACCCGAGTATGGCCTAGATGGGATGTACATCAGGTCGTTGCCAATGACACTATCGCCGTTCATGTCGTTGTTGAAGGTCCAGCTGAATGGCTTGCCGGTACGGCCTTCGTAGAACAGGCCGACGCTGGTGCGGTAGTTGCCGAAGAACGCCTTACGGAAGTTAACCATGGCGTTGACACGATCCTTCACCAGGTAGCTTGAATTGGCCAATACTTCTTCGTTCGGGTTGAAGTTCGCACGTGCCATCCAGTTGGTTCCGGAAGTCGACGCGGTCAGCGGCGACACTTCTTTCGCGTCAGTGTAAGTATACGACATCGACCAGCCGAAGCCACCAGTCAGCGGACGGCTGAGGCTCAGGGTTGCCAGCTTGCTGTAACCCTGTTTGGTGTTGACGGCGTTGTACACAGTCGTGAAGCCGGCATTGCTGCCAGCGCGGTTGCGCAGGCCAGCGCAACCAGCGCCGCTGGTGGTGGTGGCACCGGTGGAGGCCACGAAGCAGTTGGTATTGAAGCCTTGCGCGGTCCAGTACATTTCGCGGCCGTCAGCGCCGATACGAGTCGGCGCGCCCAGGTTTTCGTCGCGGTAGTAAGCGGCGGTCTTGGCGCGGATGTCCAGTACTTCAGCGGTCAGGATCAGGCCGTACCATGGCAGTTCGGTATCGAAGGCCAGGTTGGCTTTCCATACGGACGGCTGCTTCAAGCCTGGGGACAGCAAGTCTACAGCCTGGGCCGGTACAGCGCCCGGCAACGTGGTCACTTGCTTGGTCGGATCGGCCGAGAAGATACCGGTCGGGCAAGCTGGGCTGCTCGAGCTGGTGCAGCTCAAAGTACGGGTTGCGACACCGTTGTTCTGGAATGGGTTACCCATCCAGACGCCCATCGCGGAACCCTGGAACAGGCCGAAACCGCCACGTACTTGGGTAGGACGATCGCTCACGCCGGGCAGCTTGTAGTTGAAGCCGAAGCGCGGCTGCCAGAGTTTCTGGCCATCGAAGGTAGTGGTGTTATCCAAGCCGAAGCCACCGGTGGCGCGACCGGCCACGATCGGGCCTGGCGCGGCAGCCAGTGCGGCGTTCGCGGTTGGGCGCTCGTTGATGGTGGTTTGGTCAATGCGCACGCCAGCGGTAATGGTCAGGTCTTTGTTGATCGACCAGGTGTCCTGCACGAACAGGCCGTAGTCCTTGGCGGTGAAGGCAGCGATCGCATCGTCCAGGGTGTGGCCCGGCTGCGCAATTTGCACGCGGTACAGGGTTGGGCGGCCGTTGCGGAAGTTTTCCAGCATGGCCGCTTCGAACTCGGCATTGGTTTCGACTTTAGGATCGCAGGCCAGCACTTTGCCGCCCAGCGATTGGTATGCGATACCCTTGATGCAACCGAAGTTGTAAGTGCCGTTCACATTCTGCAAGAAGGCGTTGGTCACCTTGTTGCTGTTCAGGTCGCCACCGAATTTCAGTTCGTGATCGCCCAGCGTCCAGTTGGCACCAGCATACACGTCTTTGGTGCGGGTGCTCAGCACGTTGCGCTGGCGGCTGGCTTCGGTACCCATGAACAGGCCACGCTCGTTGGTGCTCACGCCCGAACCGGCGCCAGCTGGCAGTGGACCACCGTAGTTCAGGGTGATCGATGGCAGTTGGGAGGCAACCGTTGGGACCGAGTTGTAATCACGGTCCGAGAATTTCAGCTCGGTCGAGAAGTTCGAGGTCCAGTCCGAAGTCAGTTGGGCAACTTTGGTTTCCAGCGATTTCACCTGGGTGTACCAGTAGCTGCTGAGCGACATATTGCTGTTGCTCGAACCTGGGAACACCGGGTTGGATTCTTCGGTCTTCGACCAGCGCACCATTGCACGGTGATCATCGTTGATGTTCCAGTCGAACTTGACCAGCTTGTCGGTCACATCAAGCAGCACGCCGCCGCCGGAACCAATGGCGCCGCCATCGATACCGTAGACTTGTTTTGCAGTGTCAAGCGCAGTCTGTACTTGGCCCGAGGTAATACCGACGTTGTTCAGGGAGGAGCCGATCGGGCCGGAAGGAGGGGTGCTGACCGATGGCGATTCTTTCTTCTCGTAGTTAGCGAAGATGAACAGCTTGTCTTTGATCAGAGGCGCACCGACGGTAGCGCCCTTGGTGGTGTTCTTCTGCTTGACTGGATTAGTGTAGAGGCCGGTGGACGGGTTGAAGCGGTCACCGATCATCTTGTCGTTCTGGAACACGTAGTACAGCGAGCCATGAACCTTGTTGGTGCCGGACTTGGTCACGGCGTTGATGTTGCCGCCGGTATAGCCCTTCTGGGTCACGTCGTAGTTGGCTACGTTCACCTGCACCGACTGGATCGCTTCGATCGAAATCGGTTGCTTGGACATCGGGGAACCGTTGGCTTCCAGGCCGAAAGTGTCGTTTACGGCCACGCCGTCGATGGTCATGGAGTTGTAACGCGAGTTCTGGCCAGCGATGGACAGTTCGCCGCGCTCTTTGTCGGTCTGCGAGACGCGCGGGTCCATACGGGCGTAGTCTTGCAGGTTGCGCTGGATCGAACCTTGGATTGCCAGTTCGGCGGCAGAAATGCTGGAGCCGGAACCCATATTGGTCTTGGAGAATTTCTCGCTGCGCGCGGCGGAAGAGCCGGCGATGGTCACGGTCTGCATGGCCTGGCCGATGGTGGCGTCCACGGCAGCGGTTTCAGCAACTTCCACGAAGACGTTGTCACGCTTTTCGGAAACGCCGTTCTTGGTGATGGTGATGGTGTACGGGCCGCCGGCGCGCAGGCCGCGGGCAACGTAACGGCCCTCGGCATCCGTGGTCACGGTGCTGACCGAACCGGATTCCACGTGCAGCACGTGCACGGTGGCGCCGGCAGTCGGCTTACCATCGGAGCCCGAAATACGACCACCGATGGCGGAAGTCGTGTTCTGCGCGAATGCCGGAGCGGCAAACACGAGAGACAGGCTTAACGCGATCTGCGTCAGCCGGAGCCGTTTATGATTCATCATTGATATACCCCAAAAGAGAACAAAATATTGGTAAATGTCGGCAACATGCTGCTTGCCGCATTTGCGCTTTTTACTAATGTTGCAAAAATAGTAGCCGCCCAGCGATTTTAGGCACCGTTGGTGACAAGGGTGCGACAGCTATGTGACATTTGTGCGACGACCGGGACTTCCCAAGTTGCAGTAGACGTATCTTTCCGTCAACTATGCCTGAAAGCTGCGTTCGAACACAAATTCATTTTCCCTTCCGTATTTATACGTAGGGAAAATAAATTGCTGTTCGTTATACGCTTTTCTGCAATTACCGGGGCTGTTAAGGCGGAATTATAAAGAAATGCACGCCTCTGGAGAATTTTATAAGGTTGCGGGCGGCGTCAGGGAGGCGCGCACTTGTGGCGAAAGGGCCACAAGTGCGGCTAAAGAGGGGCTTACTTCAGCGAAGTAGCGACGTCAGCTTCGAACTTGGCGAACCGGCCGTCGAGTTGTTTCAGCAGCCGTTGTTTATCGGCGTCGGACAGGAAACCAAAGCGAATGCTGTCATATGACAGCTTTTTGACCTCGGCGTAGCTGGTCTTGTAGCGGCTGGCAAACAACAGGTATTCGTTCGACAGGGTGTTGCGGCTGACGCCGGTATCATCACTCGACAGAACGAACGGCACGCCGTACTTGCGGTAAATGTTAACCGGATGCGCCTCCCCTTTCACACCGAGGATGAATTCGTTGGAAGTCAGGTTCACTTCCACCGGAATATTCTTCTCGCGCATCTTCTTCAGCAGGGCCAGCGGCTGGCGCTCGTGGGCAATATCCATGCCGTGGCCGATGCGGCGGGCGCCGGCGATCTCGATCGCTTCGGCGATGTGGAACTTCAGGCCTTCCGGCGGCACCTGCCCCAGGGCCAGCTCGCCAGCGTGCAGCGACAGCTTCACGTCTGGGTATTTGGCGCTCAGGAATTTATACATGCGCATGTGCAGGTGATAGTCGCGCATCGAGACCGGGTAATGCTCAGCGCCGACAATGTTCACCGACACCACTTTCGGGTTCTGGCTAGCGATCTTGAAGCCGGCCGCCATTTGCGAGAACACGATCGACGGCGACAGGAAGCGCAGCACGAAAGGCTGGTAGCGCATGGTGAAGTTTTCGTCGTCGATACCGGCGCTGCTGCTGTCGACGTAGGCACTGTAGTCGGCGATGCCCTTGTTAAAGGCCGGGCTGGCTTCCAGCTTGGCCAGGTAGGCGGCGAAAGCGGCTTCATCGCTCAGCTTGCCGTCGAATTCGGCGTCGAAGGTGATGGGGGCGATTTCGAACACGGTTTCGATATAGCCCACGTTTTCTGCAATCGCGCGCTCTTTCAGGCGCTTCTGGCCGTCATTGCCATTGGTCGAGGCCACGTCGTTAAAGCGCGGGAAGGTGGTAAAGAAAGCCAGGTCCGGCGCCAGCTGGTCTTCGCTGTGGTTGTAGAAGTCCATGGTGGACCACTTGTGCAGAAGGGCGCGGTAAGCTACCGGGTCCTGCTCGAGTTGGGCCACAGTCGCGCAGTTTTTGCGGTCCGCGGCCTTGTCGGCCTGCACGGTCCAGCTGGTCTTGTCGACGCAGTAGCCAAGCTTGTCGACCCATTCCAGGTACTGCTCGGCGTAGATGGAGCCGGAGTAATGGTGATGCAGGTCGCCGCCTTTCGGCATATTGTTGAAGAACATGGCCAGTTCCGCCGTCTTCGGCGCCGGGCCGGAGACCAGCGAGGCGAAATGGCGCGCGGTGATGTCGGCGTTCGATGCCGCACCGGCCGTCGGCGCGGCAAAGGCGGCGGATACCGCGGCGGCAATCAGGAGGCTGCTGAATGGCTTATGCATATTCTTTCCTAGGCGTGGTGGAGGCGGTCAGCCCTGCCCGCGCGCATGCACCAGGCGGCCGCCCGAATAGGTCGCCGCTACGGCGCGGTCATCCCCCAGCAGCGCCAGGGCGAACAGCTGTTCTTCCAGGCTGTCGGTGTTGGCGCTGCGGCGTGCCAGCAGCGGCGTGGCTTGCGGGTCGAGCACGATAAAGTCCGCTTCGCGTCCGGCGGCAAAACTGCCGATCGTGTCTTCCAGGTGCAGGCTGCGCGCGGCGCCCAGCGTCGCCAGGTAGAACATGCGCATGGCAGGCAGGTAGCTGCCCTTCAAGCGCGCTACTTTATAGGCTTCATTCATCGTTTGCAACATGCTGAACGAGGTGCCCGCGCCGACGTCGGTGGCCAGCGACAGCAGCATGCCCGCCTTGTCGGCCTGCTCGAAGTCGAACAGGCCTGAGCCGAGGAACAGGTTGGAGGTCGGGCATACGGCGGCTGCGGCCTTCGCTTCCGCCATGCGTGCGCGATCGGTTTCGTCCAGCCAGATGCAGTGACCGTAGACAGCGCGCGGGCGCATCATGCCGTAGCGGTCGTACACGTCGAGATAGCTGCGCGCCTGCGGGAAAAGGGTCTTGACCCAGGCGCATTCTTCCTTGTTCTCCGAGACGTGGGTTTGCAGGAAGGTGTCGGGGTACTTCTGCGCCAGCTCGCCTGCCAGTTGCAGCTGGGTTTCCGTGGACGTCGGGGCGAAGCGCGGCGTGATGGCGTAAAGCGAGCGTCCCTTCTTGTGCCAGCGCTGGATAAGGGCTTCACTTTCCTCGGCGCCGCGTTCGGCGGTGTCGCACAGGAAGTCCGGGCAATGGCGGTCCATCATGACTTTGCCGGCGATCATGCGCAGCTCGCGCTTTTCGCTGGCGGTGAAGAAGGCGTCCACCGATTGCGGGTGCACGGTGCCGTAGACCATGGCGGTCGTGGTGCCATTGCGCAGCAACTCATCGAGGAAGAACTCGGCCACCTGGGCGCCATGCGCCGGGTCTTCGAACTGGCGCTCGGTGGGGAAGGTGTATTGCTCGAGCCATGGCAGCAGGCCCGGCGCCGGCGAGGCGATCATGTCGGTCTGCGGGTAGTGCACGTGGCTGTCGATGAAACCGGGCATGATGATCTTGCCGCGGCAGTCCTTCACTTCGGTGCCGGGCGGCAGGGTTGCCGCCAGCGTGGCGTAATCGCCCGCAGCCTGTACCTTGCCATCGGCTACGATCAGCAGGCCGTCCTCATGCCAGGCGTGGGCGCGTTCGATGAAGGCCGGATCGGCGTGAAAATGCAGCAAGCCTGCTCGGTAGGCTTGCACGCTGGTGGTTTTGCTCATTGCTAGTCTTTCGCCTGGGATTCCCAGACCATCAGTAATTGGGCGGCGACCGAGGCGGCAATCACCGCCGGCGCCTTGTCGATGATACCCGGTAGGCCGATAGGGCATACCATGTTTTGCGTACTCAGGCCCTTCGCCTCGAGGCGCGAGGTGAACTGGGCGCGCTTGGTCTTGGAGCCGATCAGGCCGAACCAGCCGACCCTGGGGCGGCGCAGGATCGCCTCGCTCAGTTGCAAGTCCAGTGCGTGGCTGTGGGTCAGCACCAGGTAGCTGGCATGGTCGGGCGCCTCGTCGACGCAGGCTTCCGGCGTGTCGGTGGCCTCGATCGTGACGTTGCCTGGCACTTCGGCCGGGAACATGGCGTCGCGCTCGTCGACCCAGGTCACGCTGCATGGCAGCTCGGCCAGTGCGCGCACGATAGCGGCGCCAACGTGGCCGGCGCCGAACAAGACCAGGTGCGCGCGCGGCGGCTTGACCGGATCGACCAGCCAGCGGCGGCCGCCGGCATCGGTGTGGATATGCGTTTCCTTGTGCTGCTCGTCCACCAGCCGGCATTCCGCTTCGCCATCGATGGCGCTGATGCGGCAGCTGTCCTGGCGGCGGCGCTGGCGCAGCTGCGCCATGGCCTCTGCCAGGCCGCCACTGACCGTCTCGAAGAACAGCCAGACCACGCCGCCGCAGCATTGGCCCAGGCTTGGGCCAAGCGGGAAGCGCTCCAGCTGTGGCGCCACTGCGCGTCCGGCGCAGTGGGCGGCGATCATTTCGCGGGCGATGGCGAAGGCCTTGTGTTCCAGGTGGCCGCCGCCGATGGTGTCGAACTGCCCGCTCGCGGTGACGAGCATGTGCGTTCCCGCCTCGCGCGGCACCGAGCCTTCGGCGCGCGCGACCGTGACGAGTACCGCCGGTTCCCCGGCTGGCGTCAACCAGTCAGCCATTTCAGCCTGCCGCAGAAGTAGATTCGCCTTCGACCGCCGCGATGGCGCGCAGGATTTCTTCGCTGGTCGCAGGGGCGTTCAGCGGAGGATTGACGCGATGCCCGCCGACTGCGGAAATCGCATCGCGGATGGCAAAGAATACCGAGAACGGCAGCAGAAGCGGCGGTTCGCCCACCGCTTTCGAGCGATGGATCGAATCCTCCACATTGCGGTTCTGGAACAGATTGACGCGGAAGTCTTCCGGGCAATCGGAAATGCCGGGAATCTTGTAAGTGGACGGCGCATGCGTCATCAGCTTGCCGGCACCGTTCCACCACAGCTGCTCGGTAGTCAGCCAGCCCATGCCCTGGATGAAGGCGCCTTCCACCTGGCCGATATCGATAGCCGGGTTCAGCGACTGGCCGGCATCGTACAGCGCGTCGGCGCGCAGCAGCTTCCACTCGCCAGTCAGCGTGTCGACCACCACTTCCGACACGGCGGCGCCGTAAGCGTAGTAGGAAAACGGGTGGCCGTTCATGGTTTTCGGGTCCCAGTGCAGGTTCGGCGTCGCATAGTAGCCGTCGGACCAGAGCTGCACGCGGGCCAGGTAAGCCTTCTGCACCAGCGCTTCGAACGGCACGCTCTGGCCGTTCACATGGATTTCGTTGGCGAAGAAGCGCACATCGGCCGCCTCGCCGCCCAGCGTTTTCGCGGCAAACGACGCCAGCCGCTCGCGGATCTGGCGCGCCGCATCCTGCGCCGCCTTGCCGTTCAGGTCCGCGCCGGTGGACGCCGCCGTGGCCGAAGTATTCGCCACCTTGCTCGTATCGGTTGCCGTGATGCGCACGCGTTCCAGGTCGAGGCCCAGTTCGTGCGCTACGACCTGCAGCACCTTGGTATTGATGCCCTGCCCCATCTCGGTCCCGCCATGGTTGACCAGCACCGAGCCGTCGACATAGACGTGCACCAGCGCACCCGCCTGGTTCAGGTGGGTGACGTTGAAGGCGATGCCGAACTTGACCGGCGTCAGCGCCAGGCCGCGCTTCAGCACCGGGCTGCTTGCGTTGTACGCAGCCACCGCGGCGCGTCGTGCGCGGTATTCGCTGCTTTGCTCCAGCTCCGCCACCAGCTCGTGGATGACGTTATCGACGATCACCTGGCCATAAGGCGTTTCGTTGCGCTCGGTCTTGCCGTAGAAGTTGAGGCGGCGGATATCCAGCGGGTCCTGTCCCAGATTGCGCGCAATTTCGTCGATCACGTATTCGATGGCGATGGCGCCCTGCGGGCCGCCGAAGCCGCGGAAAGCGGTGTTCGACTGGGTGTTGGTCTTGCCGCAGGCGGCGTGGATTTCAACGTCCGACAGGTAGTAGGTATTGTCGAAGTGGCAGACGGCGCGCGTTGCAACAGGCCCCGACAGGTCGGCCGAGTAGCCTGCGCGCGAAGTCATGTCGACCCTGGCAGCCACGATGCGGCCCGTGTCGTCGTAGCCCACTTCGTACTCGTAGTAGAAGCAGTGGCGCTTGCCGGTGACCATCATGTCGTCATCGCGGTCGGCGCGCAGCTTGACCGGCTTGCCGCTGCGAGTCGCCGCGATCGCCGCCGCGGCAGCCCACAGTGCGGACTGCGATTCCTTGCCGCCAAATCCGCCTCCCATGCGGCGGCATTCCACCGTCACATGGTGCGAATGCAGGCCCAGCGCATGCGCCACCACGTGCTGCATCTCGCTCGGGTGCTGGGTCGAGCATTGCACCAGCATGGCCTTGCCCTCTTTCGGGATGGCATAGGCGATCTGGCCTTCAAGGTAGAACTGTTCCTGGCCGCCGACGTACAGCTGGCCCTTGACCGTGTGTGGCGCCTTTTCGAACGCAGCCTGCGCATCGCCGCGCAGCAGCTTCATTGGCGGCAGCACGTAGGAGGCGGCAGACTTGGCCTGCTGCGGCGTCAGGATGGCCGGCAGCTCTTCGTAGCCGACCACGCCGCGCTTGGCGGCACGGCGGGCGTTGGCATGCGAGTCGGCGACCACGATGAAGATCGGCTGGCCGACATACTGCACCAGGCCATCGGCCAGGATCGGGTCGTCGTGGATGATCGGACCGCAGTCATTGGTGCCCGGGATGTCGGAGACGGTGTACACCGCGACCACGCCAGGTGCGGCGCGCACGGCGTCCAGGTCCAGCGAAGTAATGCGGGCATGGGCCTTGGACGACAGGCCGAGCGCCGCATGCAGAGTACCGCGAACTTCGGGAATATCGTCGGTATAGGTCGCCTGGCCAAGCACATGCAGCTCAGCCGATTCATGCTTGCGCGGAATGCCGACGCCGGTCCAGGTGGCGGCCTTCAGTTCAGGAGTGACGGGATGGTTCATGCTGGCTCCTTCATTCTTTCCCCATTACGCACTGACAGCGAAGGCGTTGACGGCATCGGCCGCCAGCGGCGCATCGTTGCGCGTCTCAAGCCAGAAGCGGCGCAGCAGGTTCTGCGCGGTCTTCATCCGGTATTCACTGCTGGCACGCATATCGCTCAAAGGCGCATAGTCGCGCGCCAGTGCGGACATGGCGTCTGCGAGCGCGGCCTCGTTCCAGGCGCGCCCGTTCAGCGCCGCCTCCGCCTGCGCCGCCCGCCTAGGGGTGGCGGCCATGCCGCCAAAGGCGATGCGCGCCTCCGCAACCGCCTCGCCGTCCATGCGCAAGGCGAAGGCCGCGCAAACGGCGGAAATGTCCTGGTCGAAGCGCTTGGCCAGCTTGTACGTGCGGAAGCGCACGTCCTCGCGCGGCAGCGGTACGCGTACTGCCTGCACGAATTCGCCAGGCTGCAAGTCCTTCTTCATGTAATCGAGGTAGAAGTCTTCCAGCGCCAGCACGCGCTCGCCGGCCGCGCCGCACAGCAGCACTTGCGCACCGAGGGCGATCAGCCACGGCATGGAATCGCCAATCGGCGAGCCATTGGCGACGTTGCCGCCCAGGGTGCCCGCATTGCGGATCGGCAGGGAGGCAAAGCGCTGGCGCAGCTCGCCCAGTTCGTTCGGGTAGTGCTGGCACAGGGCGTTGTAGGCGTCTTCCAGCGAAACGCCGGCGCCGATTTCGATGGAACCCTCGCCCACTTGCAGCATCTTCAGTGCATCGACGTGGCCGAGGTAAATGATGTCGCCGAGGTCGCGCATCTGCTTGGTAACCCACAGGCCGACGTCGGTGGAGCCGGCCAGCAGTACGGCGGACGGATTGGCCGCACGCAGCTGGATCAGCTCATCGAGGGTGCGCGGGGCCAGGAAAGTCTGGCCATGTGCGCTATAGACAGCCAGCGAATCGCGCTTGAGTGCTTCGAGCTGCTCCGCCAAGCTTGCCGCGTCGAATTCGACTTTCGGCAGTTCGACCATGCGCTGGGCAGCGTCGATGATCGGGCGGTAGCCGGTGCAGCGGCACAGGTTGCCGGACAGGCAGTCGTCGATTTCCTTGCGCGAGGCACATTGGCCTTCTTTTTTCAGGTACAGGCCCCACAGCGACATGGCAAAGCCCGGCGTACAGAAGCCGCATTGCGAGCCATGGCATTCGACCAGCGCCTGCTGCACCGGATGCAGGGCGCCGCCGGCCTGCTGCAGGTCTTCCACGGTGAACAGGGCCTTGCCGTCCAGCGTAGGGGTGAGCTGGATGCAGGAATTGACCGCTTTCAGTTCCAGCTTGCCGTCAACCACGCTGCCCAGCACCACGGTGCAGGCGCCGCAATCGCCTTCGGCGCAGCCTTCCTTGGTGCCAGTGCAGTGCAAGTCTTCGCGCAGGTGCTGCAGCACAGTCTGCGTTGGGGCAGCGTCCCGTACTTCATGCACGGCGCCGCGGTAGTAAAAGCGGATCGGTTCTGACATCTTGTCCTCGCAGGTCTCCTAGCTTGCAAGATAACATTACCGCACCCCATCCATATAAGAAATCTCTGATTTTGAATATCAGGCGCTTCGCATATAAGGATGGTGCTTGTGCCAGTGCTCGGCAATGTCGATGCGGCGCGTGATCCACACCTTGTCATGGCTTTGCACATAGTCGAGGAAGCGCGCCAGGGCGGCAGCGCGCGCCGGACGGCCCACCAGGCGGCAATGCAGGCCGATCGACAGCATTTTCGGCTGGTTCAGGCCATCCGGGTCCCCTTCCTTATAGAGTACGTCGAATGCGTCCTTGAGGTAATCGAAGAATTGCGTGCCACTGTTAAAGCCTTGCATGGCGGCAAAGCGCATATCGTTGGTATCCAGGGTGTACGGCACGATCAATTGCGGCGTCACGGCTGGCTTGCCGTCTGCACCGGTGTGCGCCACTTCCTGCCAGAACGGCAGGTCGTCGCCGTAATAGTCGGCGTCATAGCGGAAGCCGCCGTGCTCGACCACCAGCCGGCGCGTATTGGGCGAATCGCGGCCGGTGTACCAGCCCAGCGGGGCGCTGCCGGTCAGCTCCTGGATGATCTGCACCGCTTCCTTCATATGGGCGCGCTCGGTCTCTTCATCCATGTTCTGGTATGTGATCCAGCGCAGGCCGTGGCAGGCGATCTCATGGCCCAGTTCCTGGAAGGCGGCCACCGCTTCAGGGTGGCGCTGCAGCGCCATCGACACGCCGAAGATGGTCAGCGGCAGCTTGCGCTCCTCAAACATGCGCAGGAGCCGCCACAGGCCGGCGCGCGAACCGTACTCATAGATCGATTCCATGCTCATGTGGCGGTTCGGGAAAGCGGCCGCGCCGATGATCTCGGACAGGAAGGTCTCCGAGGCCGGGTCGCCGTGCAGCACGCAGTTCTCGCCGCCCTCTTCGTAGTTCAGCACGAATTGCAGGGCCACACGGGCCTGGCCCGGCCATTGTGGATGGGGTGGATTGCGGCCGTAGCCGACGAGGTCGCGCGGGTAATTGCTCATGACAGGTCCGGGATTAAAGGTATATGCGCAATAATATATTGGCGTTATGGCACCGGTATATGATCTGCCGGATAAGCAAAATAAGGAATGCAAAATGGGAAAACTGAGCACTCACGTCCTCGATACCGCCAACGGACGTCCTGCCGCCGGCGTGCATGTGGCGCTGTATGCGCTGGCGGGCAGCGGCCGCACGCTGTTGAAGGAAGATGTGACCAATGCCGATGGCCGCTGCGGCGCGCCGCTGCTGGAGGGCGATACCATGCAGCCCGGCCGCTATGAGCTGGTGTTCGGCGCGGGGGACTATTTCGCGGCGCTCGGCGTGGACTTGCCGGCGCCGCGCTTCATCGACCAGGTGACGATCGCCTTCGGCATCGCCCATGCGGAGCAGAACTACCACGTTCCGCTGGTGGTGTCGCCGTGGGCGTATTCGACCTACCGCGGCAGTTAATCGCGCAGCATGACGGCACGTTCGCCGCGCCGCGCTTTCTGCTGCAGCTGCATCAGGCCATACAGCAAGGCTTCCGGCGTTGGCGGGCAGCCGGGCACGTAGACGTCGACCGGCACGATACGGTCGCAGCCGCGCACCACGGAATACGAGTAGTGGTAATAGCCGCCGCCATTGGCGCAGGACCCCATCGACACCACATAGCGCGGTTCGGCCATCTGGTCGTACACCTTGCGCATGGCGCGCGCCATCTTGTTGGTCAGCGTGCCGGCTACGATCATCAGGTCAGCCTGGCGCGGCGAAGGCCGCGGGCACATGCCGAAACGGTCCATGTCATAGCGCGCCGACGCCGCTTCCATCATCTCCACAGCACAGCAGGCCAGGCCGAAGCTCAGGTACCACAGGCTGTTGGTGCGGACCGTTTCCATCAGCGCGTCCAGCGAAGTGAGCACGTAGCCGTCGCGCTCCAGCGTAGCTTCCAGTTCCATTTCATTCCCCTTTCATAGCGTCGCCACGATACCGGGGAAGGAGGGAAAAATATTGTACGGAGGCGACATGCGCCGAAGCTGTCAGTCCCCGCGCGTGACGATGGCGCGCGAAGCCTCGTCATAACGCATCAGGCGCATGGTCCCGCTGGCGTCGGCAGCCTCTGCCAGCAGCGCCTTGGGCGCCATGCCGGTGTACTGGATGAAGTCCCGCACCATATGGGCCTGGTCATGATAGCCGCAGTCGACGGCGAGCCGGGTCAGGCCGCCGTGCCGCGGCGGCGCGGCGATCATGCTCGACAAGGCACGGATATAGCGCAGCATGCGCTTGCCATCGCGCAAGCTCTGGCCGTAGCTGGCCATCACGCGACGCTCCAGCTGGCGCACGCTGATGCCGACACGGGCGGCAATTTCGTCGGCAGGCAGGGCCATCAACAGCGGCGGCAAGGTGAATGGTTGCGTACCGCGCCTGAAGCCGGCTTCGCGCACTGCCAGCCGCCGCGTCAGCCAATCAGCCATCAGCGCGACCCAGCCGCCGCTGTCGCCGCCGGCGCGCAGCCCCTCCTCCAGCGCGCAGGTGCCGCTCCAGTCGGGCGCGGCATCGGCCAGCAGCACCACGGCGTCGCGCAATTCGCCGGGAGGCACGTCAAGCAGGCGGCCCAGCTGGCCCACGTCGATCACCGCGCTGATGAAGGTGGTGCCAGGCTCCCAGACCGCCGGCGTATGCGCAGACATCGGCCCGGTGACAAAGGGGGCGGTCTGCAGCCGCTCGCGTCCGTCCATGCCGCTGAAGCGCGAGCCGCCGCGGATGAAGAAGGTAATCATGGGACAGGGAGAGGCGGGCACCAGCACCGCGCCCGGGCTGTTCCGTTCGACATGGAAATAGCGCACCACCCCCGCCAGTTGTGGCGGAGGGACTACGGCCAGGCGCATCGGCGCCGGAATCGCATCCACGTCACGCATGGCCAGCATTATAGGTGGCTTCGCCCAGGCGTGCTGGCCGCGGCGACGGCGCGGCCGGGGCGGGCGCCATGTTAGAATCGTCCCCTTATTGACTCGTCATTACGACCCTTGGATACCGTTCCCTTGTGGGCGCAATTTGCCGTCCTCGCCTTCCTGATCCTCGCCTCGGCCTTCTTTGCCATGGCCGAAACCGCCCTGATGGCGGCCAATCGCTTCCGCCTGCGCCACCAGGCCAAACGCGGCAGCCGCCGCGCCATCGCTACCCTGTGGCTGCTTGAACGCACCGAACAACTGCTGTCGCTGGTCCTGGTCGCCAACACCCTGATCAACGCCATGGCCATTGCCCTCGCCACGGCCATCGCCATTACCCAGTTCGGGCTGGAGCAGCACGTGATCCTGCTGTCGACCGTGATCGTGGTGTTCATCCTGATCGTGCTGGCCGAAATTTCGCCCAAGATCGTCGGCGCCCGCTACGCCGACCAGATCGTGCTGCCTGCTTCGTTGGTGCTGCGCCCGCTGCTGTCGGTCTCCAAACCATTGCTGTGGTTCGTGCACCTGTTCGTCAACACCCTGCTGCGACTGTTCCGCATCAAGCCTACCGGCCAGATCCACGAAGGCCAGCTGTCGCCGGACGAGTTGCGCTCAGTGCTGCTGGAAAACGGCAGCTTCATCCCGAAAAAGCACAAGAGCATCCTGCTCAACCTGTTCGACCTCGACGCCATCTCGGTGGAAGACATCATGACCCCGCGCGCCCACATCGAGGCGCTGGACCTGGCCATGCCGGTGGACGACATCAAGTCCCAGCTCACCACCTGTTTCCACAACAAGCTGCCGGTATATGACGGCGAGATCAACCGCATTGTCGGCATCCTGCACGTGCGCAAGGCCGTCGCCCTGCTGAACGAACAAGACGAACTGGCGGTCGAACATTTCCGCAAACTACTCTCCGAACCCTTCTTCGTCCCGCAGGACACGCCAGCCTTCGCCGCCCTGCAGAACTTCCAGGAGAACAAGGAGCGCCTGGCCATCGTGGTCGATGAGTACGGCGAGGTGCAGGGCCTGGTCACGCTGGACGACATCATCGAGGAAATGATCGGCGAATTCACCACGTCCACCCCCAGCGCCGCGCGGGCCGACAGCTTCGGCTGGGACGGGCACGGCGAGTGCCTGCTGGAGGGCAGCACGGCATTACGTGACATTAACAAGCGTCTGGGTTTAAACTTTCCGCTTGATGGGCCCAAGACGCTGAACGGCATGCTGCTGGAAGTGTTACAAGATATCCCCGACGCCCCCATTTCCGTCAAAATGGGCGAATGCATCGTGGAAGTGGTGCAAGCACAAGACCAGGCCATTAAAGTAGTGAAATTGCGACGTCCGGAGTTCCGCCAGGCAGAGTGAACCGTGCGGACCTTTACAAAAATGATGCCTACAGGCATCATCCGGAGACTCACTCTTTATTAATATTCTGATAGTGCGCTCCTATGGCAGCAGTCCAACCCACCTCGGCGTCTGGTTCCCCTATGTCGGGACTGGCCCGGGCCCTGATGCAAGCGGGGCGTCTTACCCCGCCGCAAGCGGACGCGCTGAACAAGAAGGCTATTGCCGAAAAGTCAACGTTTATTGATGTACTGCTGGCTGGCGGTACCATCAACGCGCGCGACCTGGCCGCCTTCTGTGCCGAAACGTTTGCCTACCCGCTGCTCGACCTGAGCGCCATCAACCTCGAAATCCTGCCGCCCAAGGCCATCGATACCCGGCTGATGGCAACCCAGCGCGTGATTCCGCTGGCCAAGCGCGGCAACAAGATGTCGGTGGCGCTGTCCGACCCGACCAATATCCAGGCCCTGGACCAGATCAAGTTCCAGGCCGAATCGACCGTGGAACCGGTCATTGTGCAGCACGACGTGCTGCTCAAGCTGCTTGAAACCCTGACCAAGAGCTCGACCCAGACCGTCCTCGACATGACGGGCGACGACGCCGAAATCGAGTTCGCCGAAGAGGAAAGCGCATCCCAGGCGCAGGGCGCAGGCGCCGACGCCGAGGTGGAGGACGCGCCGATCGTGCGTTTCCTGAACAAGATGCTGATGGATGCGGTCAATATGGGCGCGTCCGACTTGCACTTCGAGCCTTACGAAAAGTTCTACCGCATCCGCTTCCGGGTCGATGGCAACCTGATCGAACACGCGCAGCCGCCGACCTCGATCAAGGACAAGCTGGTATCGCGCATCAAGGTGCTGTCCAAGCTCGATATCTCGGAAAAACGCGTGCCGCAGGACGGCCGCATGCGCCTGATCGTGTCGTCCACCAAGACCATCGACCTGCGCGTGTCGACCTTGCCGACCCTGTTCGGCGAAAAGACCGTGATGCGTATCCTGGATGCGACCCAGGCCCAGATGGGCATCGATTCGCTCGGCTACGATCCGGACCAGAAGGAAATCCTGCTGGACGCCGTGCACCGTCCTTACGGCATGGTGCTGGTGACCGGCCCGACCGGCTCGGGCAAGACGGTGTCGCTGTACACCTGCCTGAACATCCTGAACAAGCCTGGCATCAATATCTCGACCGCCGAAGACCCGGCCGAGATCAACCTGCCCGGCGTCAACCAGGTCAACGTCAACGACCGGGCCGGCCTGACCTTCCCGGTGGCGCTGAAAGCCTTCCTGCGCCAGGATCCTGACATCATCATGGTCGGCGAGATCCGTGACCTGGAAACGGCCGACATCGCGATCAAGGCCGCGCAGACCGGCCACATGGTGTTCTCCACCCTGCACACCAATGACGCGCCGTCGACCCTGACGCGTTTGATGAACATGGGCGTCGCGCCCTTCAATATTGCCTCCTCGGTCATCCTGATCACGGCGCAGCGCCTGGCGCGCCGCCTGTGCACTTGCAAGAAGCCGATCGACATCGCTCCGGAGCTGCTGGTGAAAGCGGGCTTCAAGGATGAGGACCTGGATGGCAGCTGGAAACCTTACGGCCCGGTGGGCTGTGAGCGCTGCAACGGCTCGGGCTATAAAGGCCGGGTCGGTATCTACCAGATCATGCCGATCACGCCCGCGATCGAAGCATTGATCCTGGCACACGGCAACGCGATGCAGATCGCGGCGCAATCGGAATCAGAAGGCGTCAAGTCCCTGCGTCAATCGGGCCTGGTCAAAGTCAAGAACGGACTGACCAGCCTGGAAGAAGTGCTGGGCTGCACCAACGAATAGGAAATAGGATATGGCTACTGCGGGCACCGCGAAAGAACAGATTTTCACCTGGGAAGGCAAGGACAAGACCGGCAAGACCGTGCGCGGAGAAATGCGCGCCGGTGGCGAAGCGGTGGTCAACGTGACCCTGCGCCGCCAGGGCATCATGGCCACCAAGATCAAGAAAAAGGCCTACCGGACAGGCAAGAAGGTCACCGAAAAGGACCTGACCTTGTTTACGCGCCAGCTTGCGACCATGATGAAGGCCGGCGTGCCGCTGCTGCAGGCCTTCGACATCGTCGGCAAGGGTCACTCCAATCCTTCGGTATCGAAGCTGGTGCTGGACCTGCGCGCCGACATCGAGACCGGTACCAGCTTGAACATGGCGTTCCGCAAGTACCCACTGTACTTCGATCCGCTGTTCTGCAACCTGGTGGCAGCCGGCGAACAGGCAGGTATCCTGGAAGACCTGCTGACCCGCCTGGCCATCTACAAGGAAAAGACGCTGGCCATCAAGGCCAAGATCAAGTCGGCCCTGACCTATCCGATCGCCGTGCTGGCGGTGGCCTTCATCGTGACCTCCGTGATCATGATCTGGGTGGTGCCGGCCTTCAAGGAAGTGTTCAGCAGTTTCGGCGCCGACCTGCCGGCGCCGACCCTGTTCGTGATGACGATCTCGGATTACTTCGTCAAGTACTGGTACATCATCTTCGGCAGCCTGTTTGCCGGGCTGTATTTCTTCTTCCAGAGCTGGCGCCGTTCGGCAAAGATGCAGGCCACAATGGACCGTCTGCTGCTGAAGATCCCCGTGTTCGGCGATGTGATCCGCAAGGCAACCGTAGCGCGCTGGACCCGCACCCTGTCCACCATGTTCGCCGCCGGCGTGCCGCTGGTGGAATCGCTGGATTCGGTGGGCGGCGCTGCCGGCAACAACGTCTACCTGGAAGCGACCAAGAAGATCCAGACCGAAGTCAGCACCGGTACCAGCCTGACCGTGGCCATGCAGAATGCCGACGTGTTCCCGACCATGGTGACCCAGATGGTGGCCATTGGCGAAGAGTCCGGTGCGCTCGATGCGATGCTGGGCAAGGTGGCCGACTTCTACGAAGAAGAAGTGGACGAAGCTGTCGCCCAGCTGTCGAGCCTGATGGAGCCGATGATCATGGTGGTCCTGGGCGTGGTGATCGGCGGCCTGGTGGTTGCGATGTACATGCCTATCTTCAAACTCGGCTCGGTGGTGTAAGCAGCATGCAAGACGTATTCATGCTGTTCTCGCCGCCAGCAACGCTGGCCGCCGCCCTGGTGGCTGGCATCCTTGGCCTGCTGGTCGGCAGTTTCCTGAACGTGGTGATTCACCGCGTGCCGGTCATGATGCAGCGCGAGGCCGACAAGTTCTGCGCCAGCGAGCGCAACGAACCGGAGCCGCATCCGGAACGCTACAACCTGGTGGTGCCGCGGTCGGCCTGCCCGCATTGCGGCCACCAGATCACGGCGCTGGAAAACATCCCGATCATCAGCTGGCTGGTGCTGCGCGGTAAATGCAGCTCCTGCAAGGCGCCGATTTCGGCGCGCTATCCAGCGATCGAGGCCCTGAGCGCCCTGCTGTCGGCCGGCCTGGTGTGGCACTTCGGCTTCGGCTGGACCGGCATGGCCACCCTGGTATTCGGCTGGCTGCTGATCGCGATGACCTTCATCGACTTCGACACCCAGCTGCTGCCGGACGACCTGACCTATCCGCTGCTGTGGCTTGGCCTGCTGGTCAATGTGAAGGGCATGTTCGTGCCCCTGCAGGACGCCGTGCTGGGCGCTGCCGCCGGTTATATGGCGCTGTGGTCCGTGTACTGGTTATTCAAGCTGGTGCGCGGCAAGGAAGGCATGGGCTACGGCGACTTCAAGCTGCTGGCCGCGCTGGGCGCCTGGATGGGCTGGCAGATGCTGCCGGCGATTATCCTGCTGTCCTCCGTGGTCGGCGCACTGGTCGGCATCGGCATCATCATCGCCTCGCGCATGGGCTTTGACCACAAGATCCCGTTCGGCCCCTACCTGGCCGGCGCCGGCCTGGCGGCATTGTTCTTCGGCCAGCAGATCACCTCCATCCTGTACGGCCCCACCCTGACATGACGGGGCGCCTCGTGGTCGGCCTGACAGGCGGCATAGGTAGCGGAAAAAGCCTGGTCGCCAATATGTTTGCCGACCGCGGCGCCAGCATCGTCGACACCGACCAGATTGCCCACACCCTGACCGGGCCCAATGGCGCCGCCATGCCCGACATCCTGGCCGAATTCGGCCCCCACATGGCTGACAGCCGCGGCGCCATGGACCGCGCAAAAATGCGCGAGCTCGTGTTCCGCGAACCGCCGGCCAAGCGCCGGCTTGAAGCCATCCTCCACCCCATGATCCGCGACGCCACCCTGGCCGCGGCTGCCGATGCCAGCGGCGACTACGTGATGCTGGCCATTCCCCTGCTGGTCGAATCCGGCGCCTGGAAGCAGCGCGTCGACCGCGTGCTGGTGATCGACTGCCCGGAAGAAGTCCAGGTGGCGCGCGTGATGGCGCGCAATGGCCTGGCCGAAGACCAGGTGCGGGCCATCATGGCCACCCAGGTGCCGCGCGCGGTACGGCTGGCAGCGGCCGACGATGTCATAGACAATGGCGGCAGGATCGAAGCTTTAACCCCTCAAGTAGACCGTTTGCATGGTTTTTATCAGCAATATTTGTAATTTTGCTTCGCATAGTTCAGAATCACGAGATTATTAATAGGTCTTCGACACGAGGGATGCTTTGATCGTTTACGAATATCCTTTCAATGAGCGCATCCGCACCTTGCTGCGCCTGGAGGATCTATACGAGAAGTTCAAGTTCTTCGTGCATCAGGAACACCCGATGCAGCACCACGTCGCTTTGGCTACCATCTTCGACATGCTCGAAGTGGCCGGACGGGCCGACCTGAAATCCGATCTGCTGCAGGAACTCGAGCGCCAGCGCCAGAGCTTGCTGGGCTACCGCTCCAACCCGAACGTCCAGGCCGAGATGCTGGACGCCATCCTCACCGAACTCGACAGTGTTTCCAGCGCCCTGGTCGCCTCACAAGGCAAGACCGGCCAGAACGTGCGCGACAATGAGTGGCTGATGAGCATCCGCGGCCGCACCATCATCCCGGGCGGCGCATGCGAATTCGACCTGCCTTCCTATTACGCCTGGCAAAAGCAGCCGGCCGAGAAGCGCTTCAACGACATCGTCACCTGGTTCAACCCGCTGGCGCCGCTGTTCGACGCCCTGGCCCTGGTGCTGCGCCTGCTGCGCGACTCCGGCGCCCCGGTGAAAATGATCGCCAATGCCGGCAGTTACCAGCAGATGCTGCAAGGCAAGGTCTACCAGATGCTGCGCCTGTCGGTCGACGAAGCGCTGGGCGCGATTCCCGAGATTTCGGCCAATAAATACATGTTATGGGTGCGCTTTACTTCCCAGGGCGGCGACCTGAAACCCAAGCCGCTGGAAGAAGATGTACCATTCGAGCTCACCCTCTGCAATTTCTAAGCACCATGCCTACTGTCGTTGAATGCCCCACCTGCCACGCCAAGGTAGAGTGGACGGAAGCCAATAAATACCGCCCCTTCTGCAGCGAGCGCTGCAAGATGATCGACCTGGGCGCCTGGGCCGAGGAAAAGTACAGCATCCCCGGTTCCGCCCCCACCGATCCGCTCGACGAAGAAGCAAAATAAAAGTCGGGGTCAGGTCTGACCCCGACTTTTAATACCGTACTTTGTCTAACCACTCCAGCAATGGAATGGTGGCGGGCAGTAGCGGCTCGACGCCCACCGTGCCTTGCCAGGCGAAGGCCTGGCCTTCCAGGCTTTGCGGCTCGCCGCTCCATTCGTGGCTGATGAAGAAGTGCAGCCGCACGTGGGCATGCGGGTAGACGTGTTCGACGCCGCACCATTCTTCCGCACTCTGAATATGGATGCCCAGCTCCTCGACAAATTCGCGCTTGAGCGCTTCCAGGATAGTCTCGCCCGGGTCGACTTTCCCGCCCGGGAATTCCCAGTAGCCTGCATAGGGCTTGCCTTCAGGGCGCTGTCCAAGCAGGACGTCGCCATTGGGCTGCATCAGGATGCCGACTGCGACATCGATCGGACGCGCAGTCATGTCAATCTCCCTGCGTAATCGCGTGCAAACTGCCAGGCCACGCGGCCGGAGCGCGAGCCGCGCTGCAGCGCCCATTGCAGGGCTTCGGCGCGGGCATCGGCGATCTGCGGCACGCTGCAGCCGAACGCGGCCAGCCAGTGCGCCACGATGCCCAGGTAGTCGTCCTGCTTGAACGGGTAGAACGAGAGCCAGAGGCCGAAGCGCTCGGACAGCGAAATCTTTTCTTCCACCGTTTCGCCCGGATGCAGGTCGCCATCATCGTCATGCGTGTAGCTGGCATTGTCGGACATACGCTCGGGCATCAGGTGACGCCGGTTGGAGGTAGCGTAAATCAGGACATTGTCGATCACGGCCGACACCGAGCCATCCAGCGCCACTTTCAGCGCCTTGTAGCCGCTCTCCCCTTCCTCGAACGACAGGTCGTCGCAGAACACCACGAAGCGCTCCGGGCGGCCTGCTACCAGGTCCATGATGTCGGGCAGGTCGTGCAGGTCGACCTTGTCGACTTCGATCAGGCGCAGGCCTTGCGGCGCGAACGCCGCCAGGCATGCCTTGATCAGCGAAGACTTGCCGGTGCCGCGCGCGCCGGTCAGCAACACATTGTTGGCGGGCTTGCCCTCCACGAACTGGCGCGTGTTCTGCTCGATCTGCGCCTTCTGGCGGCCGATGTGCTGCAAGTCGTCAAAGGCGATTTTGGCAGGACGCGGCACAGGCTGGAGAAAGCCGGTGTGGCCCCGCTTGCGCCAGCGGAAGGCGGTGGAAGCCAGCCAGTCCGGTGCCGCAACCGCAGGCGGCACGATGGCTTCCACGCGCGCCAGCAAGGCCTCGGCGCGCTTGAGGAATTGGTCGAGTTGGTGCGACATCCGCTCAGGAACGGTAGTCGGCGTTGATCGACACGTAGTCGTGCGACAGGTCGCAGGTGTAGACGGTGGAAGCGGCAGTGCCGCGCGCCAGCTTCACGCGCACGGTGATTTCGCTCTGCTTCATCACGCGCTGGCCGTCTTCTTCCTTGTAGTCCGGGTTGCGGCCGCCGTCCTTGGCCACCCACACGTCGTCCAGGTAGAGGTTGATCTTGCTGACATCCAGGTCGTCCACACCGGCGTAGCCGATGGCGGCCAGGATGCGGCCCAGGTTAGGGTCGGAAGCGAAAAAGGCAGTCTTTACCAGCGGCGAGTGGCCAATCGAGTAGGCGATCTTGCGGCATTCGGCAGCGTCCTTGCCGTCTTCAACCGTGATGGTCATGAACTTGGTGGCGCCTTCGCCGTCGCGCACGATGGCTTGCGCCAGGAACACCGACAGCTCGGTGACAGCAGCGGACAGCGCCTTGTATTCAGGCGAATCGACCGAATCGACAATCAGAGTGCCGGCGCCGGTGGCCACCAGCATGAAGGAGTCGTTGGTCGAGGTGTCGCCGTCGATGGTGATGCAGTTGAAGGACTTGTCGGCCGCTTCCTTGACCAGCACGTCCAGCACCGGCTGCGATACCTTGGCGTCGAAGGCCAGGTAGCCCAGCATGGTGGCCATGTTCGGCTTGATCATGCCGGCCCCCTTGGAGATGCCGGTCATGTTGACCTTGTGGCCGGCGACATCGACAGTGCGCGAGCCCGCCTTGGGCTGGGTGTCGGTGGTCATGATGGCTTCAGCGGCGTTGAACCAGTTGTCCGGCTTCAGGTTTTGCACCGCCTTCGGCAGGCCAGCCACGATTTTTTCGACCGGCAGCGGCTCCAGGATCACGCCGGTGGAGAACGGCAGGATCTGCTGCGCATCGCAGCCCAGTTCCCTGGCCAGCGCGGCACAGGTGGCGCGGGCATTGGCCAGGCCAGGTTCGCCGGTGCCGGCGTTGGCGTTGCCGGTATTGATCATCAGGGCGCGGATCGGCTTGCCGCCGGCTTTCACGGCCGCCAGGTTTTCCTTGGAAATCTGCACCGGCGCGGCGCAGAAGCGGTTCAGCGTGAACACGCCGGACACGGTGGCGCCATCGGCCAGCTTCAGGACCAGCACGTCCTTGCGGCCCGGCTTCTTGATACCAGCTTCGGCATAGCCAAGCTCGATACCGGCAACCGGCTTCAGGTCGGCGGCGACAGGGATGGGGGAATTCACGGCCATGGTTTTCTTCTCAATCTTGGTAGGGAACGAAGCTGTTATTTTAAACGCACGCGCATTCCGGTGCGCGATGCAATAAGGCTAATCAAAGAACGCAAAAACCCCACAAATTCTAGAAGCTGCTCTCTATTTGTGCAGTTTCCGATTCAAAATAGTGCAAGTTTAGTTTATTCTAGGAAACTGCCATAAACAAAATGGCACGACTTTGGTGCGCTGCACTATCAATAAAATAACATTCGATCGGATCACTTCATGAAGAAACAGCTTCTCGCCGCCGCCATGCTGGCTGCTACCAGCATGATGGCTCAGGCCGGTACCCTGGGCGACGGCAACCTGAGCATCAGTGGCTTTGGCACCCTGGGCGTGGCCAAGACCAACTCCGATGATGCACAATTCGCACGCTACAACCAGGCGGCAGGCACCGGCGACTCGCCGCGCATCGGCCTGGACAGCAACCTGGGCCTGCAGGCCACCTACACCTTCAACGATAGCCTGTCGGGCACCGTGCAGGTACTGACCCGCAAGAACACCAGCCAGCAGTTCACCACCGACCTGACCTGGGGCTTCCTGAAATACAAGCTGAACGACGAGACCAATGTGCGCCTGGGCCGCGTGGTGCTGCCTGCCTTCCTGATCTCGGACTACCAGAACGTCGGCTACGCCAACACCATGATGCGCCCGCCGATCGAAATGTACGGCCAGGCTCCGATCGAGAACATGGACGGTGCTGACGTCAACTGGCAGCACGCCTTTGGCGACACCAACGTCACCGTGCAGGGCTTTGGCGGCGTGAGCCGCGGCAAGCTGTACATCCCGACCGGCGGCGGTTCGGTCGCCAAGCACCAGTCGCCGGTCTTCGGTGCTGCCGTGACGGCCGAATACGGCCCATTCACCGCCCGCCTGGCGCACGCCCGCGCCAAGATCGAAGTCAACAACCTGGCCCCGATCAATGCCCTGACTGACGGCCTGGCCGCGACCAAGGTGCCTGCCGCCGTCCAGCTTGCCGACGACCTGACCCTGCGCGGCGGCAAGAAAATGAGCTTCACCGAAATCGGCCTGACGATGGACTGGAAGAACATCGTGCTGCAAGCCGAGTACGCCCAGCGCCGCGCCCACGAGCCGGTCTACATCCCTGAGACCAACTCGGGCTACATCATGGCCGGCTACCGCTTCGGCAAAGTGCTGCCTTACTACGCCCATGCCTACTACAAGGGCCACGGTTCGTCCGTCACCGTGCCGACCGTGCCTGCCGCCCATCCGCTGGCAGCAACCTTCGGCGCCGTGCGCGGCCTGCTGGTGTCGCCTGAACAGAAATCCGACCTGGTCGGCATGCGTTGGGACTTCGCCAAGTCGCTGGCCCTGAAAGTGCAGATCGACCACGTCAAGCCACAAGTCAAGGGCGGCTCCCTGATCCTGCCTTCCGGCGTGCCAACTTACAGCAACAGCGTGAACGTCTATGCCGCCGGCATCGACTTCGTGTTCTAAGGAGCTACGGCCATGAAAAAAATCCTCTGCGCCCTGCTCGCCTCGGCACTGGCTGCCGCAGCCCTGCCTGCATCGGCTGAGATCGTCGTGATCGTCAACAAGGACAATCCGGCCTCGCGCATGTTCTCGGAACAGGCGTCCCAGTTCTTCCTCGGCAAATCGGCCATGTTCACCCCGGTGGACCAGGCTGAAGGCTCCAAGATTCGCACTGACTTCTACCAGAAAGTTGCGGAAAAAGACCCTGCCCAGGTGAAAGCCATCTGGTCCAAGCTGGTGTTTACCGGCAAGGCCACGCCACCGAAGGAATTCAAATCCAACGCCGAGGTGAAGAAGGCCGTGGCGGACGATCCGAAAGCCATCGGCTACATCGACAAATCGGCTGTCGACGACAGCGTCAAGGTCATCCTGACCCTGCCATAAGCCGAACAAGCTTTACTGCGCCTGCTACGCGCCAACGCCGCCCCGCAACAGCCGGGCGGCGTTTTTTTTTAGATTCCGGCAACTTTCACTTATGAAGGGATACAATGTCCCGATAATCAAAAATCAACAAGGCTGGGGGGATAACTTGAAGCTTTCGCTGCGCGCGAAATTCCTGCTGCTGAGCGCTTTCGTCCAGGCCGTGGTGGTGGCCCTGCTGATCGGCAACAGCTTGCGGCTGATGACCAATGCCGTCAGCCGCAACGCCGACCGCGTCGCCCACGAATATGCCATCAACCTCAACCTCACACTGACGCCCTATGCCAGCAGCGGCCGCCTCGGCGAATTGCGCAGCTACTGGTCGGAAATGCTGTCCGACCCGCGCGACAGCTTCCTGCGCTATATCGTGATCCTCGACGCCTCCGGCGAAACGGTGCTGGAAGCGGGCGAGCGGCCGGACTTCATGCCGGAAGCGCTGCGCCAGGCACAGTTGGGGGGCGGCGTGCGCACCTCTGTCGACGGCAACCTGCTGCACGCGCAAGCGCCGCTGCTGTTGAAGGATAACCAGGTGGGCATGCTGCATTTCGGCCTGTCCACCGTCGACCTTGTAACGGCGCGCGACGACGTGCTGCGCCAAGGCGGCCTGATCGCCCTGCTCGGTTTCGCGCTGGCCTTGCTGTTGTTCTTCGCCATGACGCGCGGCGTCGGCAAACGCCTCGCTGCCCTGGCGCGCCACTCGGAACATCTGGCAGAAGGCCAGTTCAGCCAGCTGCCCGAGAGCGGCGGGGACGAACTGGAAGTGGTAACGCACTCGCTCAACCTCATGAGCGCCGCGCTGCGCGAACGCATCGCCCAGCTCGAAGAATCGCAGCGTCGCCTGCGCGAATCCGAAGAACGCTTCCGCACCCTGTTCGACATGACCCCGCTGCCGCTGTCGGTATCGGACCAGGAAGGCCGCATCATCGCCGCCAACCAGGCCCTGGCTCGCACCTTCGGCACGCCGCTGCACGAACTGATTGGCAGGCGTTCGGATGAAGTGCCGTTCTGGGCCTCGCCCAACGAGCGCCAGCGCATCTGGAACGAGTACCGCCTGCATGGCGTGGTGCGCGGCGAACTGGCCGATGTGATGCTGCCTGACGGCGGGCCGGGACAGGTGGCGATCTGGTCGTCCTCGCTGCTCCTCGATGGCAAGCACGCCATCATCTGGGCCCTGCTCGACCTGACCCAGGAAATGAAGGCCAAGCAGCAGTTGCGCGAATTGAACGATGCACTGGAGTCGCGTGTGCGCGAACGTTCAGCCGCGCTGGAGCAGGCAAATCGCGACCTGTCGCATGCGCTGGAGACCTTGCAGCGCACCCAGCACGACCTGATCGCAGCTGAAAAGATGGCCTCCCTCGGCTCGCTCGTGGCGGGCATCGCGCATGAATTGAATACGCCGATCGGCAACAGCCTGCTGGCCTCCACCGCGCTGGACGACCGCGTGAAGGAATTCAAACTGTCGGTGGCCGGCGGCACGGTGCGGCGCTCAACGTTGAATCATCACCTGGAAGAGGTACAGCTTGCGTGCGGCCTGATTTCCAGTTCGCTCGAGAAAGCAGCGTCCCTGATCGCTTCCTTCAAGCAGATTGCCGTGGACCAGACCAACGACCAGCGCCGCCGCTTCCGCCTGCAGGCAGTGGCGCTCGATACCGCCGCGACCTACACGCCGCGCCTGCGCCGCAGCGCCATCCAGATGGAAGTCGACGTGCCGCCGGAACTGGAACTCGATTCTTATCCGGGCAGCGTGTACCAGGTCTTCAACAACTTGATCAACAATGCGCTGATGCACGCGTTTGAAGACCGCAACAGCGGACACTTATGGCTGTCCGCCCGTGCCGTCGACGGGCGGCAGGTCGAGATCGTGTTCCGCGATGATGGCGCTGGCATGCCTGAGGACGTGCAACGCAAGGTGTTCGATCCCTTTTTTACCACCAAGATGGGCAATGGCGGCACCGGGCTGGGCATGAACATCGTCTACAACATCGTCACTGGCGTGATGGGCGGGCGCATCACCATCGACTCGGCACCGGGCAAAGGCACGACAGTGCGGATCGTAATCCCAAGCAATTCGCCGCAACGCGACTAAGCACCTTCCTGCGCGGTGTGGAATCACTGGCATTTCAATGCCCTGCAACCCTGTTTCAGCACTTCCCACCGACAGGCCAATCAAGGTAACCGATTCAGTAACGCGATCCGTTAAAAAAAAACCGGGGCAAGCCCCGGTTTAGTTTCAGTCATCAGGTAATCAAGCCAGCTTGCCGTGGCAAGCCTTGAACTTCTTGCCGCTGCCGCATGGGCATGGGTCGTTGCGGCCGACCTTGAAACCCTGGCTGATCGCCGCGTCCAGGTCGCCGGCTGGCATGGCAGTCGGCGCCAGCAATTCTTCCGGCGCCGCGTTCGGGTTGAAGTCTGCGTGCTGGTAATGGACGTTCTCGACGTGCGACTGGTTCATGGCTGCTTCCGCTGCCTCGACTTCTTCGCGCGACTGGATGCGGACCATCATCACCATGCGGATCACGTCGTTCTTGATCATGTCCAGCATGATGCCGAACAGTTCGAACGCTTCGCGCTTGTATTCCTGCTTAGGATTCTTCTGCGCATAGCCGCGCAGGTGAATGCCCTGGCGCAGGTGATCCAGCGCTGCCAGGTGCTCGCGCCAGTGGGTGTCCACCGACTGCAGCATGACGTTGCGCTCGAAGCCGCCGAAGGCTTCCTTCGACACGATGTCGACCTTGGCCTGGTACACAGCATCGGCTGCCGCGATCACGCGTTCGACGATGTCTTCGTCGGAGATGGTGCTTTCCTTCTCCATCATCTCGGTCAGCGGCACGTCGATCATCCATTCTTGCGCCAGCGTCTTCTGCAGGGCCGGGATGTCCCACTGCTCTTCCACCGATTCTTCCGGCACGTAGGTGCGCACCACGTCGGTGAACACGCCATGGCGCAGGTTCATGATGGTTTCGGAAATGTCGGTCGCTTCCAGCAGCTCGTTACGCTGCGAGTAGATCACCTTGCGCTGGTCGTTGG
This sequence comes from Pseudoduganella sp. S-14, assembly GCF_049913285.1. GTDB lineage: Bacteria > Pseudomonadota > Gammaproteobacteria > Burkholderiales > Burkholderiaceae_D > Rugamonas. The sequence continues at coordinate 1,592,268 of NZ_CP183991.1, read as the reverse complement.
CGACGTCGTCGTATTCCAGCAGCTGCTTACGGATGTCGAAGTTACGGGCCTCAACCTTGCGCTGCGCGGACTCGATGGAACGGGACACAATGCCCGCTTCGATCGGTTCGCCTTCCGGCATCTTCAGGCGGTCCATGATCGCGCGCACGCGGTCGCCGGCGAAGATGCGCAGGAGCGGGTCGTCCAGCGACAGGTAGAAGCGCGAGGAGCCCGGGTCGCCCTGGCGGCCGGAACGGCCACGCAGCTGGTTGTCGACGCGGCGGGATTCGTGACGCTCGGTACCAACGATATGCAGGCCGCCGGCAGCAACCACCTGGTTGTGCAGCGACTGCCAGCCGGAACGCAGGTGCTGCGCCTTGGCTGCCTTCTCTTCGTCGCTCAGCTCCGGGTCGGCTTCGATGATCTGGATCATCTTTTCGATACTGCCGCCCAAGACGATGTCGGTACCACGGCCGGCCATATTGGTGGCGATGGTGATGGCCTTCGGCGCACCCGCCTGGGCGATGATCTCAGCTTCGCGGGCGTGCTGTTTTGCGTTCAGCACGTTGTGCGGCAGCTTGGCCTTGTCCAGGATGCCGGACAGCAGTTCGGAGTTTTCAATCGAGGTGGTACCCACCAGGACTGGCTGGCCACGCTCGTAGCAGTCGCGGATGTCGAGCATCATCGCGTTGTACTTTTCGGCGTTGGACTTGTACACCTGGTCTTGGCGGTCCTTGCGCTGCGAAGGGCGGTTCGGCGGGATCACTACGGTTTCCAGGCCGTAGATTTCCTGGAATTCGTAAGCTTCGGTGTCGGCGGTACCGGTCATGCCGGCCAGCTTGCCGTACATGCGGAAGTAGTTCTGGAAGGTGATCGAGGCCAGGGTCTGGTTCTCGTTCTGGATCTTGACGCCTTCCTTGGCTTCGACTGCCTGGTGCAGGCCGTCGGACCAGCGGCGGCCAGTCATCAGGCGGCCGGTGAATTCGTCGACGATCACCACTTCATTGTTCTGCACCACGTAGTGCTGGTCCTTGAAGTACAGCACGTGCGCGCGCAGGGCAGCGTACAGGTGGTGCACCAGGGTGATGTTGGCGGAGTCGTACAGGGACGCGCCTTCCGGCAGCAGGCCCATTTTGGTCAGGATCGCTTCGGCCTTTTCATGGCCGGCTTCGGTCAGCAGCACCTGGTGCGCTTTTTCGTCCTTGGTGTAGTCGCCTGGGACTTCGATCTTGCCTTTACCGTCCGCGGTTTCTTCGCCGATCTGCAGGGTCAGTTGCGGCGGTACCAGGTTGATCTTGTGGTACAGGTCGGTGTGGTTTTCGGCCTGGCCGGAGATGATCAGCGGGGTACGCGCTTCGTCGATCAGGATCGAGTCCACTTCGTCGACGATGCCGAAATTCAGGGTGCGCTGCACGCGCTCGCTGGCTTCGAACACCATGTTGTCGCGCAGGTAGTCGAAACCGAATTCGTTGTTGGTGCCGTAGGTGATGTCGGACGCGTAGGCTTCCTGCTTGTCCGCGTGCGGCATCTGCGACAGGTTCACGCCGCAGGACAGGCCCAGCCAGCGGTACAGCTTGCCCATGGTCTCGGCGTCGCGCTGTGCCAGGTAATCGTTGACGGTCACGATGTGCACGCCCTTGCCGGACAGTGCATTCAGGTAGGCCGGCAGGGTCGCGGTCAGGGTTTTGCCTTCACCGGTGCCCATTTCGGCGATCTTGCCGTAATGCAATACCATGCCGCCGATCAGCTGCACGTCGAAATGGCGCATCTTGAACACGCGCTTGGACGCTTCGCGGCAGACGGCAAAGGCTTCCGGCAGCAGGTCGTCCAGCGATTCGCCATTGGCAACGCGTTCCTTGAGGGCAGGCGTTTTCGCTTGCAGCTCGGCATCCGACAGCTTTTCAAACTCCGGCTCCAGGGCGTTGATCGCCTTTACCGTTTTTTGGTATTGCTTAAGCAGACGCTGGTTGCGGCTGCCGAAAATCTGGGTCAGTAAGGACATTTCTTAAATTCTTCCTCGGGTCCGCCAATGGCAAAAGTGCGTGATTTTATCATGCGTTCGTAGCAAGGTTGGGATCTTGACCTATATAGCAATAGGCCAGCGATGAAAAATTCACCTGCTGGGGCCGCCACTGTAAAATGCGGGGATGGGTTTCTCGTTCACAAATCGCAAGCACGCGCCGCAGGAAGCAACAAATTTCTTGCTCGGCAACGCACGTCTGGCCGCTTTGCTTCCGACCGTGCAGCGCATGGCTAAATTACAACACGACTGCCGTGAAGTGCTGCCTTCAGCCTTCAAAACCTGCGAAATCTTTGCTTTCGACGGCGGTGAACTGACTCTGGCCGTGCCGAATACGGCCGTGGCGGCCAAGCTCAAGCAGCAGGTGCCAAAGCTGCAGGAAGCGTTGAATGCGAATGGTTGGCAAATCAACAACATCCGCTTCCGGGTGCAGATGCCGAAAGGTATCGCTCACGTCGGCCCAAGCGGGGAAGGCTTGAAGCTGCCGGAGATGGCCGTCGATTCATTCGACGAACTGAGCCAGAAACTCGAGCCTACCGCCGCCAACGAGCCACTGATCGAAGCAATGCGGCGCCTGGTGGCCCGCCGCCGCGGCTAAATCAGAGGTAGGCCCACTCACGCGACATCTGCTTCGCGTAGGAAGGGGGGGCGGTGTCGAGGGAATCGAAGGTGACCAGTTCGTAGGAATCCGGGTCTGCCAGCATGGCGCGCAGCAGTTGGTTGTTCAGGGCGTGGCCGGATTTGTGTGCTTCATAGCTGGCGATGATCGGGTGGCCGACCATGTACAGGTCGCCGATCGCGTCGAGAATCTTGTGGCGCACGAATTCGTCGTCGTAGCGCAGGCCATCCTGGTTCAGGATGCGGTATTCATCCATTACGATGGCGTTTTCCAGCGAGCCGCCGCGCGCCAGGCCGATCCCGCGCAGCATCTCCACGTCCTGCATGAAGCCGAAAGTGCGGGCGCGGGCGATGGCCTGAATATAAGACACGTCGCCAAAGTCGACGGTCGCGCGCTGCGCGGTACCGTCTACCGCCGGGTGATTGAATTCGATGAAGAAGTCCAGCTTGAAGCCGTCGTGCGGCACCAGGCGCGCCCACTTTTCAGCGGCGCCTTTGCCTTCGCGGATCTCGATCGGCTTTTTCACCTTGATGAACTTCTTCGGTGCTTCCTGTTCCTGCACGCCGCCCTGCTGCAGCAGATAGACGAAGGACGATGCCGAACCATCCATGATCGGGATTTCTTCTGCCGTCACGTCGACGTACAGGTTGTCGATACCGAGGCCGGCGCAGGCCGACATCAGGTGTTCGACGGTCGAAACGCGGCCGCCGTCCTTCATCAGCACAGTTGCCATGCGGGTATCGCCCACGATGTCAGCCCTTGTCGGGAAGACAAGCTGCGGGTCCAGGTCCACACGGCGGAACACGATGCCGGTATCCGGCTCGGCAGGGCGCAAGGTCAGCTCAACCTTGGTGCCAGAGTGCAGGCCGACACCTGTGGTGCGGACGATTTCTTTGATGGTTCGTTGTTTCAGCATGCAAGGATTATAGCGCCCTGCGCCCTTCCCCGCTTACGGGTGCTCAGCTTCTGCATGCTGCGCTTCACGGCGCACCAGGTAGATGCCGGAGCCGATGATAATGGCCGCGCCTACCAGGGTGTAGTGATCCGGAAGCGTATGCCACAGCAGCCAGTCAATCCCCACGCCCCAGGCCAGCGCCGTGTATTCGAACGGTGCCACGATGGAGGCTTTGCCCATGCTGAAGGCGCGCGTCAGCGCAAGCTGGCCAAAGAAACCGCTCACCGCCAGCGCCGCCATGGCTGGCCAGAGCGACCAGTCGATGCTGACCCAGGCGTTGATCGCCAGTGGCGCAACGCCGACGCCCATCAGGGTCAGCACCCAGAACATCACGTGCTCCGGTGCGTCGGTCTTGGCCAGCACACGGCCGGCGATGGCGGAAATGCCGTAGCAGACAGCCGAGGCCAGCACGGCCAGGCCGGCGATCGAGGCGAAGTTGGTGCCGTCCGGGCGCAGCACCACCAGCACGCCACCCAGGCCGACAAAGATGGCCACCCACTGCCCCAGGCTGACTTTCTCTTTCAGGATGAACACCGCCAGCACGGTCACCAGCGCCGGTGCGATAAAGAAGATGGCGTAGGTATCGGCCAACGGCAGCGACTTCAGCGCATAGGCAAACAGGGACAGCATCGCAATGCCGACCGCGCCGCGCAGCAGATGCAGCGGCCAGCGTACCTTGAAGATGCCGGTGAACTTGCCACGATAGGCCATGAAGGCGCACACCAGGGGCATCGAAAGCATGCATCGCAACGCGGTCACCTGTACGGCCGGATAGCGCGCGGCCAGCACTTTCATGGAAGCGTCCATGAGGGAGAACATGGCGACTGCGGCCACCATGGCGTAAATAGCTTGCAGGTTTTCTTTTTGTTGCGGAGTCACGATGGAAGGCCCAAAAGCGTTGCCGGGTCGTCCATTGTACTGAAAGAAGGGGTTTGCTGCTGAGGCCGCGTCAGCCCAGGCGATAACAATAGAAGTCTCGGTTTGCCCACTCGCGCTGCGCGGCGCCATGTCCTTGCCTGCCATACGGCATTCGGTTTCGTGCCGCTTCATACACGCCATCCCATGTGCCCCTGATATTGAAATAGTCCGGCCAAAGTTGCTGTTTCACAGCAGGCCTGGAATCGATGACTTTGAACACGCGCCTGATGATCTTGCGTGGGTCGCCTTTATCCATCTTCTTCGTGATGATTTGCAGATACCAGTCCCGGCAACGCTTGAAATTCGATACGCTTCATATAGCCGCCCTTCAAGCCAAAACGATGAGACATGTCGGCCCTGGAGTTGTTCCCTCCTTCTGAAAGAAATCACGAAGAAATTCGCGGCGGGTTATGATGACGGGATGAATACAGACGCGCTACTAGCCGAGGTGGTCGAAGAGGTCGAGCCACTCTATGTGGTCCACGAGTCGCCCGTGCATGGGCGGGGCGTATTTGCGCGCCGGATGATTCCGGCAGGCACTCGCATCATCGAGTACACCGGCGAAATCGTCGACTGGGAAGAGTGCTGTCGCCGCACCGAGGAGAAAGGTGGCCCGATCGGCCACACCTTCTTCTTCAGCCTGAATAACGGCCTGCTGATCGATGGCGGCTCCGGCGGCAACGAGGCGCGCTACATCAACCATTCCTGCGAACCGAATTGCGAGGCGGAAGAAGATGAGGACGATCGCGTCTACATCTGCTCCCTGCGCGATATCGCCGAAGGCGAAGAACTGAACTACAACTACGGGCTGATTTACGAAGCCCGCCACACCGCCAAGGTGAAGAAGGAATTCGCCTGCTACTGCGGCGCCCCATCCTGCAGCGGCGTCATGCTGGCTCCCAAGAAGCGCAAGTCGCGCGCAAAAATGACAGCCGAAACGAAAAACGGCGCCGGAGCGCCGTCTCTAGCGGAGTAATTCCGGGATTACAGCTGGCCCAGCATGGTTTCAGCGTTCGACACTTCGAACTTGCCGCCTTGCTCGACGTTCAGTTGCTTGACCACGCCGTCTTCCACCAGCATCGAATAACGCTGGGAGCGGGTGCCCATGCCGAACTTGGAGAAGTCTGCGTCCAGGCCCAGGGCCTTGGAGTAAGCAGCGTTGCCGTCAGCCATCATGCGGACGGTGCCGGTGGCTTTCTGGTCGCGGCCCCATGCGCCCATGACGAAGGCGTCGTTCACGGAGATGCACCAGATTTCGTCCACGCCCTTGGCTTTCAGTTCGGCTGCGTGCTTGACGTAGCCTGGCACGTGTTGTGCGGAGCAGGTTGGGGTGTAGGCGCCTGGCAGGCCGAAGATCGCGATCTTCTTGCCTTTGGCGATGTCCTGCACATTGAAGGTGTTCGGGCCGAGGGAGCAGCCTTCGGTCTCGGTTTCGATGAATTCGGACAGTTGGCCTTCCGGCAGTTTGTCGCCGATCTTGATGGTCATTTCGGGTTCTCCTTCTTGTGAAAACCCAGAGTATAACTCCGCGCCGCCGGACGCGTGATCCGGCGGCGCGGCTGACCCTATTTAGTCAGCCTGCTTGCGCAGGAAGGCAGGAATGTCGTAGGTTTCCATGCCCGACTTGGCCAGTGCGTTCACCTGCTCGGTGGCCGATTCACGGCGCCATACGGCTGGCTGTTTCTGCACGTCGGCCGACACGCCGGAGAAGCCCGCGTTGCCGAAACCGCCTACTGCTGCAGTTGCTGCACCGCCGCCCAAGGCTGCGTTGACGTTCAGCGGGTTGCCGCCGTGGGTTCCGGTGCGCAGTTGCTGCTGCGGTACCAGTTGCACGTGCTTCTTGGCTTTGCCCAGGCCGGTCGCCACCACGGTCACGCGGATATCGTCGCCCATGGCGTCATCGTAGGCGATGCCTTGTGCGATCGATGCATCCGGTGCAGCGAAGGCGCGCACGGCAGCCATGACCTCCTTGATCTCCTTGCCCTTCAGGCCGCGCGATGCGGTGACATTCACCAGCACGCCGCGTGCGCCCGCCAGGTCGACGCCGTCCAGCAGCGGGGAGGCCACTGCCTGCTCGGCGGCGACGCGTGCACGGTCGACGCCGGAAGCGGTGGCGGTGCCCATCATCGCCTTGCCCTGCTCGCCCATGATGGTCTTCACGTCGTTGAAGTCGACGTTGATGTGGCCAGGCACGTTGATGATTTCGGCGATACCGGCAACAGCGTTGTTCAGGACGTCGTCAGCGTGCTGCAGCCACTCGATCAGCGACTCGTCTTCGTAGATCTCTTCCAGCTTCTCGTTGCAGATCACGATCAGCGAGTCGACGTTCTGCGACAGCGCTTCCAGGCCGGCTTCTGCGATGTCCAGGCATTTTTGGCCTTCGTGCGAGAACGGCTTGGAGACCACAGCCACGGTCAGTGCGCCCTGCTGCTTGGCGATTTCCGCCACGATCGGCGCTGCACCGGTGCCGGTGCCGCCGCCCATGCCTGCTGCGATGAACACCATGTGCGCGCCGCGCAGCGCATCTTCGATGCGGGTGCGCGACTCTTCTGCCAGCGCACGGCCGATCTCAGGCTTCATGCCTGCGCCCAGGCCGCTCGCGCCGATCTGGATTATGTTGCTTGCCTTGGAGGCGGCCAGCGCTTGTGCGTCGGTATTGGCAGCGATGAATTCCACGCCGCTCATGCCCTTGTTGATCATGTGCTGGACGGCATTGCCGCCTGCACCGCCAACGCCGACGACCTTGATGACCGTTCCCAGTGTTGCGTTATCAACCATATCGAACTCCATGATTTACTCCTATCTAGAATGCGGTTTTCAAGCGCCAGGCCTCATATGGGTAGGAGAACTGGAGATTGAAAACTGCAGGGGTTTATTATTCAAAAATTGTCTTAAAAGTTACCCAGGAACCATTCCTTCATGCGCTGCCAAACTGCCTTTACTGATCCATCCTGGCGCGTCACGATGTGGCCGCGCAGATACTGCTTCTTAGCTTCCAACAACAGGCCCAACACGGTTGCATAGCGCGGGCTGCGCACCACGTCGGCCAACTGGCCGCGGTAGTCCGGCGTGCCCAGGCGCGCAGGCTTGAGGAAGATGTCTTCCGCCATCTCCACCATGCCCGGCATGATCGAGGTGCCGCCGGTCAGCACGATGCCCGACGAGAGCACGCCCTCGTAGCCGGACTCGCGCACCACCTGGTGCACCATCGCAAACAGTTCTTCCACGCGCGGCTCGATCACGGCGGCCAGTGCCTGGCGCGACAGGTTGCGCGGCCCGCGGTCGCCCAGGCCCGGCACTTCCAGGTGCTCGCCCGGATCGGCCAGCACCTGCTTGGCTACGCCGTAGCGGATCTTGATTTCTTCCGCTTCACCGGTCGGGGTGCGCAGCGCCATCGCGATGTCGTTGGTGATCTGGTCGCCGGCGATCGGGATCACGGCCGTATGGCGGATCGCGCCGTCGCTGAAGACCGCCACGTCGGTGGTGCCGCCGCCGATGTCGATCAGCACCACGCCCAGTTCTTTTTCATCCGTGGTCAGCACAGCGTCGGCTGAGGCCATCGGCTGCAGGATCAGGTCCGATACTTCCAGGCCGCAGCGGCGCACGCACTTGACGATGTTCTGCACCGCGCTCACCGCGCCGGTGACGATGTGCACCTTCACTTCCAGGCGAATGCCGCTCATGCCGATCGGCTCGCGCACGTCGTCCTGCGAGTCGACGATGAATTCCTGCGGCACCGTGTGCAGCAGCTGCTGGTCGGTCGGGATGTTGACTGCCTTGGCGGTCTCGATCACGCGCGCCACGTCGGTGGCCGTGACTTCCTTGTCCTTGATCGCCACCATGCCGCTGGAGTTGAAGCTGCGGATATGGCTGCCCGCAATGCCCGCGTACACATTGCGGATCTTGCAGTCGGCCATCAGCTCCGCCTCTTCCAGTGCGCGCTGGATCGATTCGACGGTCGCTTCGATGTTCACCACCACGCCCTTTTTCAGGCCGCTGGACTCGTGCTGGCCCAGGCCAATCACTTCGTGGCGTCCATCGCCCATCACCTCGGCCACCACGGCCACCACTTTGGAGGTGCCGATGTCGAGGCCGACGATCAGGTTTTTAGCGTCTTTAGTCATCTCTATGCCCTGCTTTCAACGTTTCTTCGTATCTGACGGGATCTTCAATCCCGCTGCGCTCAAAGCCAGGCCGTTCTGGTAGCGCATATCAATTGTTTCAATATTCGGCACGCGGCTGGAAATCTGCGGCCAGATTCCGACCAGGCGCATCACCCGCTGATGCAGGGTGTCATGCGTTGCCTCGCGTCCCAGCGCCACACTGGCGCCGTTGTCCAACTTCACCGTCCACGCGTAGCGTCCCGACAGGGCTACGCTCTTCGGCACCAGGCTGGCCGGCGCAAACCATGTCTTCAACTCGCCGTAACGCGCCAGCACTTCCTTTTCGCTGCCATCCGGACCGGAAAACTCCGGCAGCTCGTGATCCTCTTCCGCTTCGGCCAGGTTGGCGGTAAAGACATCGCCTTTCACCGACAGCAGCCGTCCGTCTTCGCCCCAGGTGCCGAGCGCTTCATGCTCTTCCAGCGACACGATCAGCTGGTTCGGCCACTCGCGCCTTACGCTGGCGCGGCGCACCCACGGCACCGACTCGAACACCTTGCGTACCTGCTCCAGGTCGGCGGTGAAAAAATTGCCGGCCAGGCGGCCCTGGGTGCCGTTGCGCAGAGTCAGATGGTTCACGTGCTTGAACTCGGACTTGTCCATGGTTTCAACGCGGATGGCACGCAAATCGAATACAGGACGATTCGCCACCCACCACACGCCGGCAACGGCGCAAGCCAGCACCGACAGCGCGAACAGGCCGCTGGCGGATGCATTCAAGGCTTTGACGTCGTGCCACATAAGGTCTTTCGTTCCTTTACTTCTTCAGCTTCAGTCGTGCGGTGCGCAGGATTTCCACGCACAGCTCTTCGTAACTTACGCCTGTGGCGCGGGCAGCCATCGGCACCAGCGAATGGCTGGTCATGCCTGGCGAGGTGTTCACTTCCAGCAGGAAAGGCTTGTGGTCTTTAGCGCGCAGCAGCACGTCGACCCGGCCCCAGCCCTCGCAGCCGACGGCGCGGTAGGCGGCTACGGCCAGGCGCTGCATTTCATCCTGCATCGCCTGGTCCAGTTGCGGCGGGCAGAAATACTTGGTGTCGTCGGTGAAGTACTTGTTCTGGTAGTCGTAGTTGCCTTGCGGGGCCACGATTTCCACGATCGGCAGCGCGCGCGCGTCCTTGCCGGTGCCCAGCACGGCGACGGTGAACTCGCGGCCTTCCACGAATTCTTCGGCCAGCACGCAGTCGTCCAGCGCAGCGGCGGCGTCATAGGCGGCCTTCAGGCCGGCCCTGTCGCTCACCTTGGTGATGCCGATGGTCGAACCTTCATGTGGCGGTTTCATGATCAGCGGCAGGCCAAGGCGCGTGGCTTCCGCGTCCAGGTCGGAATCGGCGCCCAGCACCGCGTATTCGGGGGTCGGCAGGTTTTCGCGCAGCCACAGGATCTTGGTGGTGATCTTGTCCATGCCCACCGAGCTGGCCATCACGCCGGAACCGGTGTATGGGATGCCGAGCAGTTCCAGCGCGCCCTGGATGCTGCCGTCTTCACCGTAGCGGCCGTGCAGCGCAATGAACACGCGGTCGAATTTTTCCGTGGCCAGTTCGGCCAGCGAGCGTTGGCCAGGGTCGAAGGCGTGGGCGTCCACGCCCTGCGATTGCAAGGCCGCCAGCACGCCGGTGCCGGACATGATGGACACATCGCGTTCGGCCGACAGGCCGCCCATCAGCACGCCCACCTTGCCGAATGCTTGAGCTTCTTGTGCAGTCAGTTTCGTCATCGCGTCAAGCCTTCCAGTTCGTCAGTTTTGCAGGGACGCCGCTGATTGAGCCTGCGCCCATCGTGAGCACGACGTCGCCGTCGCGCACCACGTTCATGATTGTTTCCGGCATGTCGGCGATGTTTTCGACGAATACCGGTTCGGTCTTGCCGCGCGCGCGGATCGCGTGCGCCAGCGCACGGCCGTCGGCGGCCACGATCGGCGCCTCGCCCGCTGCATAAACGTCCGACAGGACCAGCACGTCGACAGTGCTCAGGACCTTGGCGAAGTCCTCGAACAGGTCGCGCGTGCGGCTGTAGCGGTGCGGCTGGAAAGCCAGCAGCAGGCGGCGGCCCGGATAAGCGGCGCGCGCAGCGGCGCTGGTCACTTCCATTTCAATCGGGTGGTGGCCGAAATCGTCCACCAGGGTGAAGCTGCCGCCCGATGGGATGGCAACTTCGCCGTATTTGGTGAAGCGGCGGCCAACGCCTGCAAAGCCTGCCAAGCCGGCTTGCGTTGCCGTATCCGGCACGCCGATTTCACGCGCGATGGCGACTGCGGAGCACGCGTTCTGCACGTTATGCATGCCGGGCTGGTTCAGCACGATGTCCAGGTCCGGGAAGCCTTCCTGCAGCACGGTGAAGTGCATCTGGGTGCCGACGGCGCGCGCATTGACGGCACGCACTTCAGCGTCTTCTGCAAAGCCGTAGGTCGTCACCGGCTTGGTCACCTGCGGGATGATGGCGCGTACGTGCGGGTCGTCAATGCACAGCATGGCGCGGCCGTAGAAAGGCAGGCGATGCGTGAAGTGCACGAAAGCCTGCTTCAGCTTTTCGAAATCGTGCTCGTAGGTTTCCATGTGATCGGCGTCGATGTTGGTGATGACTTCGATCATTGGGGTCAGGTTCAGGAACGAAGCGTCCGATTCATCCGCTTCGGCCACCAGGTATTCGCCGGAGCCCAGCTTGGCATTCGCGCCGGCTGCGGTCAGGCGGCCTCCGATCACGAAGGTCGGGTCCAGGCCGCCCTCGGCCAGCACCGATGCCACCAGGCTGGTGGTGGTGGTCTTGCCATGGGTGCCGGCAATGGCGATGCCGCGCTTCAGGCGCATAAGTTCGCCGAGCATGACCGCACGCGGCACGATAGGGATCTTGCGGGCGCGCGCGGCGACCACCTCAGGGTTGTCTTCTTTCACGGCAGTCGAGGTGACGACCGCGTCGGCGTTGCCGATATAGCTGGCGTCGTGGCCCTGGTGGACCGTGGCGCCCATGTCGACCAGGCGCTGGGTCACGGCGTTCGAACCGAGGTCCGAGCCGGAGACGTTATAGCCCAGCGTCACCAGCACTTCGGCAATGCCGCTCATGCCGCTGCCGCCGATGCCGACGAAGTGAATGTTCTTTACTTTATGTTTCATGCTAGTGCTTCCAATTCTTGTGCGATGGCGTCATTCGCATCGCGCTTGCCCACTGCAAGCGCTGCGGACGCCATCTTCTGGCAAGTGCTGCGGTTCAAAGTCTGCAACAGTGCTGCCAGGCTTTCCGGGTTCAATTCCGTCTGCGGCATGTGGATAGACGCGCCCTGCCTGGCCATCCATTGCGCGTTGTCGCGCTGGTGGCTGGTCGTCGAGACCACCAGGGGAACCAGCACGCTGGCTACCCCGGCGGCAGTCAGTTCCGACACGGTGATGGCGCCGGCGCGGCAGATCACAATGTCCGCCTGCGCATAGGCACTTGCCATGTCGTCGATGAAATCGACCACGTTTGCTTCCACATGCGCCTGCGCGTAAGCCGCGCGCAGGGCTTCAATATTCTTCTTGCCCGACTGGTGGGTCACCAGCGGACGCTGTTCCGGCGCGATCAGCGCCAGTGCGGCCGGCAACGCGTCGTTGAGCGCCTTGGCCCCCAGGCTGCCGCCCACCACCAGGATGCGCAGCACGCCATCGCGGCCCGCGAAGCGCTGCTCCGGTGCCGGCAGCGCCAGGATCTCCTTGCGCACCGGGTTGCCGGTGACGACTGCCTTGCCGGCAACCGCGCCGAAGTCGGCCGTGAAGCCAAAGAAGACCTTTTTCGCTATCGGCGCCAGGGTCTTGTTCGACAACAGCAGGCCGGCATCTGCATTCACCAGTGCCAAAGGCACGCCGCGCAGTTTCGCCATCACGCCGCCCGGCACGCACACATAGCCGCCCATGCCCAGCACCACGTCCGGTTTGCGCTTGCCGATGAAGCGGAAGCAGTCCACGAAAGCACCGACCATCTTGAAGGCGCCGCCGATGGTGTGGCCCAGGCCCTTGCCGCGCATGCCGCTGAAGTGGACCACGTCCATTTCCACGCCATGCTTTGGCACCAGTTCCGTTTCCATGCCATGCGAGGTGCCGAGCCAGGTCACTTCCCAGCCTCGGGCGCGCATGGCCTGGGCAATTGCCAGTCCAGGGAAAATGTGGCCGCCGGTGCCGGCCGCCATGATCATCAGGCGCTTGGTCATACCCGCCCTCCCCGCATCATCTGGCGGTTCTCGAAGTCGATGCGCAGCAAGATCGCCAGGCCCACGCAATTGATGATGATGCCGGTGCCGCCATAACTCATGAGCGGCAGGGTCAGGCCTTTGGTTGGCAGCAAGCCGAGGTTCACGCCCATGTTGATAAATGTCTGTACGCCGATCCAGATGCCAATGCCCTTGGCGGCCAGTCCGGCGAAGGTCTGGTCCATGGCAATAGCCTGGCGGCCGATGTCGAAAGCGCGCTTGACGATCCAGTAGAACATGCCGATGGTGACCAGCACCCCGATCATGCCCAGCTCCTCGCCGATCACCGCCAGCAGGAAGTCGGTATGCGCTTCCGGCAGGTAGTGCAGTTTTTCCACGCTCGCGCCCAGGCCCACGCCGCCGATTTCGCCGCGGCCGAAGGCAATCAGCGAGTGGGTCAGCTGGTAGGACTTGTTCAGCGCGTTCTCCTCTTCCCAGGGATTCAGGTAGGCGAATAAACGCGCGCGGCGGAATGGCGACAGCCAGATGATGGCGACGAAAATCGTCACCAGCATGCCGGCAATGCCGCCGAACCAGACCGCATTGACGCCGCCCAGGAACAGGATGCCCATGGCGATGCAAACGATCACGCCAAAGGCGCCAAGATCTGGTTCCAGCAGCAGCAACAGTCCGACGAAGGCCACCGCCAGCGCCATCGGTGCAAAGCCCTTGGACAGGCGGTGCATGAATTCCTGCTTGCGCACGGTGTAGTCCGCCGCATACAGCACGATGAAAAGCTTCATCAGTTCGGACGGCTGGAACTGGAACACCTTGAGCGACAGCCAGCGGCGGCCACCATTCACGTTCACACCAAGGCCGGGAATCAATACCAACACCAGCGCCACCAGCGTTGCGATGAACAGATAAGGCGCCGCCTTCTGCCAGTCTTCCACGCGCACGCGGAAGGACACGGCGGCGGCCACGATGGCAATGGCAATGAATATCGCCTGGCGCTGTACGAAGTAATGGTTCTTGTAGGCGGCGAACTTGGGCGAATCAGGCAGCGCAATCGAAGCCGAATACACCATCACCATCCCGAACAGCATGAGCAGCAGCACCGACCAGACTAGCGGCTGGTCGTAATCCATCATCTTCGAATGGCGTGCGCGTCCATCCAGCGGAGCTGGGGACTCGGCGCCACCGAAGCGGAATGGAAGCTGGATTGCCATCAGATCTCCTGCCCCGCATCAAGTGCGATCTCGCGCACGGTGTCGATGAACACCTGTGCACGGTGCGCGTAGTTCTTGAACATGTCCAGGCTGGCGCAGGCCGGCGACAGCAGCACGGCATCGCCGGCGTGGGCCAGCGCAGCGGCGCGTTTGGTCGCCTCTTCCAGCGTCGCGAAATCTTCCATCTTCACGCCGGTAGGCTCCAGCGCTGTACGGATGGCCGGCGCATCGCGGCCGATCAGGACCACGGCGCGCACGAAGCGGCGCACCGGGCCGGCCAGCGGGTCGAATTCCTGGCCCTTGCCGTCGCCGCCGGCGATCACCACGAGCTTTTGCTCGCCGCCGAAGGATTGGCCCAGGCCAACCAGCGCGGCAACCGTAGCGCCCACGTTGGTGCCCTTGGAATCGTCGTAGTAGTCAACACCATTGATCGAGGCCACCAGCTCGACGCGGTGCGGCTGGCCTTTGTATTCGCGCAGGCCGTGCAGCAGCGGCGCAAACGGCAGGCCAATGGCGCGACACAGGGCCAGCGCAGCCAGCGCGTTGGACGCGTTGTGCGTGCCGCGGATTTGGAGGGCATCGGCCGGCATCAGCTTCTTGGTGTAGCACTCCACGGGCGGAGGCGGAGGATCGTTTTTCTTGCGGCGCTTCGGCGGTTCGGCGTCGTCGGTCGGCTCGGCGGTCGCCAGCCAGTACACGCCGCGCTCGCTGACCAGGCCGAAGCTGTGCGCCAGTTCCGGCGCATCGGTGCCGAAAGTGACGTTTTCGCCGGTCGGGTTGGCCATCGCCATGGTCCACTTGTCGTCGCGATTCAGCACGCGCACGGTGTCTTCGCCAAAGATGCGCTTCTTGTCGTCGGCATAGGCCTGCATGCTGCCGTGCCAGTCCAGGTGGTCCTGGGTCACATTCAATACGGTGGCGGCATCGGCGTTCAGGCTGTATGTCGTGTGCAGCTGGAAGCTGGAGAGCTCGAGCACCCAGGCTTGTGGCAGGGTATCGTTCTCCATCACTTCGCGCAGCACATCCAAGGCGGCCGGGCTGATGTTGCCGGCCACGCGCACCGACAGGCCGGCGCGTTCGCACAGCTGGCCGGTCAGGCTGGTGACGGTGGTCTTGCCGTTGGTGCCGGTAATGGCGATGACTTTGGGCGCATAGGCGCGGTCTTCCTTCAGCCATTTCAGCGCCTGTGCGAACAGTTCGATCTCGCCCCAGACGGGAATGCCCTTCTCCGCAGCAGCCGGGATGATCTCGGCCAGTTCCTTGTTCGGACCCAGGCCCGGGCTGGCGCAGACGAAGTCCACGCCATCGAGCAGGGCCGCGTTGAAGGGGCCGGAAATGAACTGCGTGCCCGGCAACTGCTCGCGCAGCAGCGGCAGGCGGTCCGGCACCGGGCGCGTGTCGGCAACGCGCAGCAGCGCGCCGCAGCGCGCCAGCCAATGCGCCATCGCCAGGCCCGATTCTCCAAGCCCCAGTACCAGTGCAATTTTGCCGTTATAGATCATCAGCGCAGCTTCAGAGTAGACAGGCCAACCAGGACCAGCATCATCGTGATAATCCAGAAGCGCACGACAACCTGGGTCTCTTTCCAACCCTTCTGTTCAAAATGGTGGTGCAACGGCGCCATCAGGAACACGCGACGGCCGGTGCCGTAGCGCTTCTTGGTGTACTTGAACCAGCCCACCTGGATGATCACCGAGACCGTCTCCGCAACAAAGATGCCGCCCATGATGAACAGGACGATTTCCTGGCGCACGATCACGGCGATCGTGCCGAGCGCGCCGCCCAGGGCCAGTGCGCCGACGTCGCCCATGAATACTTGTGCAGGGTGCGCGTTGTACCAGAGGAAGGCCAGGCCAGCCCCCGCCATCGCCCCGCAGAAGATGATCAGTTCACCGGCGCCAGGGATGTGCGGGATGAACAGGTATTTCGAGTACGTCGCAGAACCGGTCAGGTAGGCGAACAGGCCCAGTGCCGAACCGACCATCACAGTCGGCATGATGGCCAGGCCATCCAGGCCGTCGGTGAAGTTCACCGCGTTGGAGGTGCCGACGATCACACAGTAGGTCAGCGCGATGAAGCCCCACACCCCCAGCGGATAGCTGATGGTCTTCACGAACGGCACGATCAGGTCGGCCTTCGGCGGCAGGTCCATCGAGAAGCCCGACTGCACCCACTGGAAGAACAGTTCGAACACCTTGGCCGGTGTCGGCGCCGACACGGAAAACGCCAGGTACAGCGCGGCGGCGATGCCGACCAGCGACTGCCAGAAGTACTTTTCAGCCGAACGCATGCCTTCCGGGTCCTGGCGCACTACCTTGCGGTAGTCGTCCACCCAGCCCACGGCACCGAAACCCATGGTCACGACCATCACCGGCCAGATCAGGCGGTTCGACCAGTCGCACCACAGAACGGTCGCGATGCCGACGGCGATCAGCAGCAGCACGCCGCCCATGGTCGGGGTGCCGTGCTTCTTCAGGTGGGTCTGCGGACCGTCGGTGCGCACCGCCTGGCCATATTTCATGACGGTCAGTTTGCGGATCACGGCGGGACCGGCGATCAGGCCGATCAGCAGGGCCGTGATGGTAGCCATCACGGCACGGAAAGTAATGTAGTTAAAGAGGCGGAAAGCCCCGATATCGTCCTGCAGGATTTGTGCAAGCCAGAGCAGCATGATTAGTGTGTTTCCTTTGTAGCGTGTTGCGATCCAATCAAATGCTGCACGACCCGTTCCATCTTCATGAAGCGGGAGCCCTTGATCAATACGGTTGTATCCGGCGTTACTGCAGCACTTACGGCCTGCAGCAGCGCGTCGAATTCTTTATAGTGCTTTGCGTGCGGCGCCATATGCGCCGCCAGTTCGCCTGTCGCCAGCACGTGCTCGATGCCTTTGCTGGCGGCATAGGCTGCCACCTCTTCGTGGAATTCCTTGCCCTGCGTGCCGACTTCGCCCATATCGCCCAGCACCAGCACGCGTGGTGCTTTCGCCTTGGCCAGCACGTCGATGGCGGCGCGCACGGAGTCCGGGTTGGCGTTGTACGTGTCGTCGATCAGCAGCGCTCCATTGGCGGCCTGTTTCTTCTGCAGGCGGCCGTTCACTGGCGCGAAAGCTTCCAGGCCAGTGCGAATGGTGGAAGTGTCGATGCCGGCGGCATAGGTGCAGGCAATCGCGGCCAGCGCATTGCGCACGTTGTGCTCACCGGCGGCCTGCAGCGACACGCTGAAGTGGCGCGGCACAGCATCCGGCGCGGCGAAGGACGCGGCGGCGCCATGGCCGGCAAGCTGCTCGGTTGCCGCAGGGCGCACCGTCACTTCCAGCTCGGCGCCGAAGTCGTTGGCGGTATAGGTGCAGCTCACGTTGGCAGCTGCATCCAGGCCGAAGGTCAGCACGCGACGGCCAACGGACAACTCATGCCAGACCGGCGTGAACTCGTCGCCATGCGGGAACACGGCCACGCCGTCGGCCGGCAGCGCCGACAGCACGCTGCCGTTCTCGCGCGCCACCGCTTCCACAGTGTGCATGAATTCCTGGTGCTCGCGCTGGGCGTTATTCACCATGCCGATCGTCGGTGCGGCAATCGCGCTCAGGCGGCCAATCTCGCCCGGATGGTTCATGCCCAGTTCCACCACGGCGGAACGGTGCGATGCATTGAGGCGGAACAGCGTCAACGGCACCCCGATTTCGTTATTCAGGTTGCCGCGCGTCGCCAGCCGGCCCTCTTCGCCATGGGCGGCGGCCAGGATCGAGGCGATCATCTCCTTGACGGTGGTCTTGCCGTTCGAACCGGTCACGCTTATCAATGGCAGTGCAAACTGCCTGCGCCAGTAGTTGGCGATCTGGCCCAGCGCCACCAGGGTGTCCGGCACCACGATGGCAGGCAGGGTCCAACCCTCCGGCAGCTTTTCCACGACGACAGCGACCACGCCCTTGTCGACCACCTGCTGCAGGAAGTCATGGGCGTCGAATACCTCGCCGCGCAGCGCAACAAACAACTGGCCAGCGCCGACCGTGCGGGTGTCGGTCGACACGCCGTCGAAGTCGAGCGCCAGTGCAGCCTCATTGGACAGGACGCCATGGTGCAGGTGCGCGCCGGTCAATGCCGGCAGGATGTGGGCGAGCGTGCTGCGCATCAGTGCGGCCTCATCATGGTCAGGCGTGCAGACAAGGCAAGCTGCGCGTGCTCGGCATCCGAGAACGGCATCTTGCGGCCCTTGATTTCCTGGTAGGGTTCATGGCCCTTCCCTGCCAGCAGGATCACATCCGCCTTGCCGGCGTTGCGCACAGCGGACAGGATTGCCGCGGCACGATCTTCCACTGCCATGAATTCGGAATTCGGATGGTTGGCGTCCATGCCCGCCACGATCTGGCGAATGATGTCGGCCGGATCTTCACTGCGCGGGTTGTCGCTGGTGACCAGTACATGCTCGGCCATCTGCGAAATCCTGCCCATTTGCGGGCGCTTGCCCGGATCGCGGTCGCCGCCGCAACCGAACACGCACCACAGGTGGCCGCCCCGGTCGGACGCCACGGAGCGCAGGGCTTCCAGCGTTTTCTCCAGCGCATCTGGCGTATGGGCGTAGTCGATCACGACCATCGGCGCCTCCTGGCCGCCAATCTGCTGCATGCGGCCCGGGGCCGGCTGCAGCGATTCGATGCCGTCAATGGCGGTACGGAAGGCAATGCCTTTCGCCAGCAGCGCGGCCAGCACGGCCAGCGCATTGCTCACGTTGAACGGGCCAACCAGCTGTGTACGCACGTGGGCGTGACCGAAGGTGGAATCGAGGTTGAATTCGGTGCCCAGGTTGCGGCTGCGCAGCGAGCTGGCGCGCAGCATCGAAATACCCGGCACATTCGGCTGGGCCTTGATGTCTTTCAGCGTGTAGCCAATGATGGCCGGCTTGCGTGCCGCCTTGGACGCCTTGATGTGCGCAACCAGGCGATGGCCCATCGGGTCGTCCAGGTTCACCACGGCATGCTTGAGGCCGGGCCAGTCGAACAGGATGGTCTTGGCGGCTTCGTAGTTGGCTTCGTCGCCGTGGTAGTCCAGGTGGTCGCGCGTCAGGTTGGTGAAGATCGCGACGTCGAAATGCATGCCTTCGGTGCGGCCCTGGTGCAGTCCGATGGACGAAGCTTCGATGGCGAGCGCACTGGCGCCGTCGGCATGCACGTCCTTCAGCTTGCGTGCCAGAAGTACCGCATCCGGCGTGGTGTAGCCGGTTTCGTCGAAGTCCACTTCGCCGCGTGCGCGGAACATGCCGACGCCGAGCGTGCCGATGACTGCGGTCGTTTCGCCGACCTTCGCCAGCGCCTGTCCAGTCCACACTGCGCAGGAAGTCTTGCCATTGGTGCCGGTGACCGCCACCGTGAACATGCTCGCATCGGGCTGGCCGTACCAGGCGTGCGCGATCGGGCCGGCCTGTTTCTTCAGGTCCGGCACAGCGAGGTGCGGCACCTCATGTGGCAAATCCGGCGCGGCATCCCAGGCGTAATCGGAGTCGTCGTACACCACCGCAGCGGCGCCGTTGGCGATGGCGGCGGCAATAAAGGTGCGGCCATCCTTGGCGTCGCCAGGATAGGCAAAGAACACGTCGCCGGACTTGATGCGGCGCGAGTCCGATGCCAGTTGCGCCTCTGGCGCAGCTTCGCGCATCCAGCTGATAATTTCTTGATGGTTCATCGTCGTCATTTACATGGCCTCCGGTCCGGTATCCGCCGGCACCACGATTTCGGTGACGTTGGAGTCAGGAGGCACATTGGAGGCGCGCAATGCGTTGATTGCGACAGCCGCGAAAGTTGGTGCTGCGACCGAGCCGCCAAAGTGGCCGTTCTGGGTCGGTTCGTCGATCATGACTGCAATGATGAAGCGCGGCGCCGACATCGGCACCATGCCGACGAAGGAACCGATGTACTTGCGCGGCATCGCATAGCGGCCGTTCTCCACCTTATAGGCGGTACCGGTCTTGCCGCCCACGCGGTAGCCCGGAATCTGCGCCTTCTTGGCGGTACCGTCCTTGCCCGACACCACGGACTCCAGCATCTCGCGCATCTGCGCGGCAGTCTGGGGCTTGATGATCTGCTGGCCCAGCGGCTCCTTATCGACCTTCTCAAACGACAAAGGAATGGTGTCACCATTCCGTGCAAACATCATGTAAGAGCGCGCCAGCTGTATCAGCGACACCGAGATACCGTTACCGTAACTCATGGTCGCCTGCTCAATCGGTCGCCAGGATTTATAGGGCCGCACCCTTCCCGCCACAGCCCCGGGGAATCCCCACTTGGGCTGCTGGCCGAAGCCGACCTTGGTGAACATCTCCCACATATCCTGGGCCGGCATGCTCAATGCGATCTTCGAAGTGCCGATATTCGAGGACATTTCAATGATCTGCCCCACATTGATCACGCCGTGCGCCTTGGTATCGGAAATCGTACGGTCGGCAATGGTCAGCTTGCCGCCGCCGGTATCGATGAAGGTGCCCGGCTTGACGCGCCCGCTGTCCAGCGCAAGCGCCACCGTGATCGGCTTCAGCGTGGAACCCGGCTCGAAGGTGTCGGTCATCACTCGGTTGCGCAGCTGCGCGCCGGTGAGTTTGCGGCGGTCGTTCGGGTCGTAACTCGGGAAGTTGGCCAGCGCCAGCACTTCGCCGGTATGCACGTCCAGCACCACGGCGCCGCCAGCCTTGGCGCCGAAGTGCTCCACGGCCGCCTTCAACTGGGTGTAGGCGATGTACTGGATCTTGCTGTCCACCGACAGCACCACGTCCTTGCCGTTATGCGGCTCGACCTTGCCGCCGATATCTTCCACGATGTGACCGCGGCCATCCTTGATGACGCGGCGCGAGCCGGGCTTGCCGACCAGGTTGGCCTGCTGCGCCAGCTCCATCGATTCCTGCCCCTTGTCGTCGACGTTGGTGAAGCCGACCAGGTGGGTCATCACCTCGCCTTGCGGGTAGAAGCGCTTGTATTCAGGGCGGATATCCATGCCGTCCAGGTCGAGCGCCTTGATCTTGTCGGCAGTTTCCACCTCGACCTGGCGTTTCAGATAGACCAGGTTGCGGTCGGAATCGAGCTTTTTGCGCAGTTCGGCTTCGCTCATTTCCAGCAGGCCGGCCAGGGCGCGGATCTTTTCTTTCGGCGCGGCCAGCAGTTCTTCCGGCGCAGCCCAGATGGCGCGCACGGGAATGGACGAGGCCAGCACCTGGCCATTGCGGTCGGTGATCTTGCCGCGCACGGCCGGCAATTCCTGCGTGCGCTGGTAGCGGTTGGCGCCTTCCTTCTGCAGGAACTGCTGCTGGCTGGAAGTACCCTGCAGCCAGACCGCGCGTGCTGCCAGCGCGCCGAAGGCGATGAACATCCCGAACAGCACGACGCGCGAGCGCCAGCTTGGCAGGCGCACCGCCAATACGGGGCTCTTCGAGAAGGCCACGCCCTGCGAGCGTGCCACGCGTGCCGTTCCGGTTCCACCGCTGGAGCGCATCATTTTTCGCCCTCCGTCAGGTATTGGGTGCGGTTAGGCGTGAGCTGGGTCATGTTCAGTTCACGGCGTGCGATTTCCTCGATACGGGCGTGCTTGCCCAGCGTCGACTGGTCGAGCTGGAGCTGGGCCCACTCGGTATCGAGTTGGCGCGCCTGTGCTTCGGCGCGCTCCTTGTCCACGAACAGGTGACGCGCCTGGTATTGCGCGTTAACGGCCGAAAGGCCGCAAGCGACCAGCAGTGCCGTCAACACGATATTGACCTTGTTGCTCAAGGTACGCCCCCCGTGGAAGGCAGGCGCATGGCAACGCGCATCACGGCCGAACGGGCGCGCGGGTTTTCATCCACCTCTTTGTCGGAGGGCTTGATACGGGCCAGCAGTTTCAGCTCCGGCTGCGGCAGGTCGGCCGCCTTGATCGGCAGGCGCCGGTCCGGCTGCTCCACCTTGGCCTTGGAGGCGAGGAACTGCTTGACCATGCGGTCTTCCAGCGAATGAAAGCTGATGACAGCCAGGATGCCGCCTGGCTTCAGGGCATCGAACGCCTGGCTCAGGGCCGATTCGAGGTCCTCAAGCTCTTTATTGACGAAAATCCGGATAGCCTGAAAGGTGCGGGTGGCCGGATCTTTGCCCTTCTCGCGAGTCTTGACCGCGCCTGCCACGATACCGGCAAGCTGTCGTGTGCTTGAAATTGGCTCGACTGCCCGGCGAGCAACAATCGCCTTTGCAATCTGAAAAGCAAACCGTTCTTCCCCATAATCCCTTATCACCTTTTCCAGTGTTTTTTCTGATTCCGTGGCCAGCCACTCGGCAGCGGAGATACCGCGCGTGGTATCCATGCGCATGTCGAGCGGGCCATCGTTGCGGAAGCTGAAGCCGCGCGCAGCATCGTCCACTTGTGGTGACGAGATGCCGAGGTCCAGCAAAATGCCGTCGACGGCGGGAATGCCGCGTTCGGCCAGCGCATCCGCCATGGTGGCGAAGCTGTCATGCACGATGGTGAAACGCTTGTCGCCGATGGTTTCGGCATTGGCGATAGCTTGCAGGTCTTTGTCGAAGGCGATCAGGCGGGCTTCCGGGCCCAGTCGGGACAGGATCAGGCGGCTATGGCCGCCGCGGCCAAAGGTGCCATCGATATAGATGCCGTTGGCGCGCGCGCCGGCCAGGTCGAGCGCATCCACCGCTTCATCTAACAGCACCGTACGATGCTGGAATTCTGGCACCGAGGTCGTCGTCATTTTGAACCGGGCCTCAGAAGGAGAAATCGGACAGGGTATCGGGCATGCCCACCTCGATGGTGGCTTGCTCGTTTTCGGCGCGCTTGACCGGATCCCAGATCTCGAAGTGGGTCAGCATGCCGGACAGCACGACTTCGCGGCCAAGGCCGACGGCGTCGCGCAGTTCAGGGGCCACCAGGATGCGGCCGGCCGAATCCATCTCGACGTCGGCGGCATTGCCCAGCAGGATGCGCTGCCAGCCGCGGGCCGACATCGGCCACGAGGCGATCTGGTCGCGCTTGGCTTCCCAGACGTGGCGCGGGTACATCAACAGGCAACCGTCCGGGTGTTTGGTAAGCGTGAGGCGTCCTTCACACTGGATCATCAGTGCGTCACGATGCTTGGCCGGGATGGACATCCTGCCTTTCGCATCTAATGTGATCGCGGACGCGCCTTGGAACACGACTTAACCTTATCTAAAAAATCCCACAAAACTACACTTTTTCACACTATCGCCCACTTTAGAGGATGCTCACAAGGTGGTCAAGCGATTTTCCCAAGCGAAAACAGCGATTTGTCCAATGAAATTAAGGACTTAGCGGCATTCCTTGAGAAATAGCCGAAGTAAAAACCATTGTGAAATTAGGGACTTATGAAAGATACTGAAAGTGCTACTTCACGTGCAGGGCTGGCCAAACGCTGTAAAAATGACTAAAAATAAATTTGCAAATCAGCGATTGGTTGCCTGAAGACAACGACACTTTATCAATTTAACAACAAGTGCCGTAGACCCGATAACCGGGGGAATGAAGCCTGCCGCGCTTTGCGCGCGATTTCTACCCTCAAACGAACAATGCCGCCCAGCGTGGACTGGGCGGCAACTTGTATAGACAAATGGCGTGGTCGCCGCGTGCCTACATTATACGGCTTGCGATACTTCTCATTCGTAAGTGACGCCTACCGTGACGCCGCTGAACGGCTGCTTCGCTTCCAGCGTGATGTAATACCACTGGTTGGCGACCGGGCTTGGGATGCTGATGTTTTCCGCATTGCCCGCGTTGGTGGAGGCGTAATCATAGGACGTGGTGGTCGGGTAGCGGTTCAGGGCCACGTACATGTCCATATTGCCACTGCCGCCAGCGCTCATGATCTTCACGTTTTTCGCCCCGGCCGGCACGATCAGGTGCAGGTAGGTGCGCGAACTGGAAGACAGGTTGCGGATGGCGCAGTTCTTGCCAAGGTAGGTTGGCGAAGCCTGGCCGCTGCAGGTCGGCAGGTTGGACACGCTGTCAGGCAGCGGGGGTTCGCCGGCCGTGGTGGCCGCGTCGGCCCAGGCGGTGAACTCGCTGTCGTAGCGGGTGCCGATGTCGCGCATGAAGTCGTTGTAGCGCGCATAGTCGCCGACACGGAACTTGGCCAGCACCTGGTCCACGTCGGAACGGTGACGCTCGACCATGAAGCGCGCCGCCATGTAACCCCAGCGGTAGGCGCGGTCCTGGTAGTCGGACATCGCGTAGGTATTGCCGAAGATGTCGCTCAGGCGGTATTTGCGGCTGCGCGCCATGTCGATGGCCGGCTGGTTGTTATTCTTCAGCGACAGGTATTCCGCGATGCCTTCGATCCACCACACGGTCGGCACGGAAGTGCCTTGGCCGAAGTCACCGTACATGTCGAAGCGGCCGTCGATGTAGTGAACAAACTCGTGCTCCAGGTTCCACACCTTGAAGGTCGGGCGCAGCCACGAAGCCTCGTGGGCGATGAAGCGCGCCTGGTTGCCGACCACGGAAGGATCGCCTTCCAGGTACATGCCGCCGTTGTTGGTGTCGATACCGTAGATCACGCCGGCGTATTTGCTGTAGTTGGCGTAGTCGTCGAACACCACCAGTTCCAGCGCGGTGTTGTTGTCGTGCGCCACCGGGGTGCGGTTGGTCTGCAGCATGGTGTGGGCATAGCCCTCTTCCGTCGCCAGTGCGGAGCAGATTTCCTGCACCTGCGCCTGGGTCACGTCCTGCGCGCGCAGGCGCAGGGTCGGGCTGCAGTTGTAGCTGGTTTTCAGCACGGCGCTGGCCAGCTGGTCTTCGTAGTTGCACACGCCGTACTGCGCGCAGTTGCTGTTGTCGTAGTACTTGACCGCTTGCGCAGCCGCCAGCCACATGCCGCTGTCGGCGCCCAGCATGGTGCTGGTATTCAGCGTGTTCTGCACCATCGGCTTCACTTGCGGCTTCAGGCCGGCGTACTGCATGAAGCGGAAAGTCTCGTTCGACGCATCGGTCAGCTGGTAGCCGGCATTGGAGTTCAGCAGCGCCGACTTGTTGTTGGTGATGAAGGCGTACAGCGCGTTGGCGTAGGAGATGTCGTTCGACAGCGTGGTGCCCACGTCAGGCGAGGTATGGCCGCGGAACAGCACGGTCAGCGCGCCGGTCATGCCGCCGCCGGCGCTGTCCTGCTTCAGCGCTTCCGCCGCAGTCGGCTTGGCCGAGGTATTGGTGAAGCGCGCCACGGTCGCTTTCGCGTCCGGCAGGAACTGCACTTCGTCGTGCATATTGGTGACCAGCTTCCAGGTTTCGCCGGCGGTGGTCGGCGCCACGGTGTTGTTGGCGTACAGGCCGTTGCCCTGCACCAGGCCGTGGATAGCCGTGCGCAGCGGGGCGCGCACCGATTCTGTCAGCGCAGGAATGGTGCCGCCGCTGGCCTGGTAATAGCCGGCGCGCAGGTAAAGCACCAGGTTCACCAGTTTCATGTTGCTGCCGTTGTAGCTGGCCGCTTCGCTGGCCAGGCGGCTGGCGACGGCGCTCACGTTGGCGCTGGAATAGATGCTGGTGGCCAGCGCCGGCGCGGCGGAGAACAAGGGGTAGGTGCACTCGTAGTCCGGCAGCGTGGCCACGTATTCGGCCAGTGCTGCGCCGCTGTAGCTGGCCAGGGTGTTCATGTCCTTGCACTGCGGCGTTGCGGACATGAGCGCCATGCTGGTCTTCAGGTTGCGCGGCATCAGGTCGTTGCGCGGCTTGCGCGTCGGCGCCAGGTCGTACTTGCTTTGCTCCACCGTCGGCGGCAGGGTTTGCCGCTGGTGCGGTGCGGGCGGCTGGTGCAGCTTGTCGCCGCTGTCCGCGTGGGCTTGCGCGGCGAGCAGCAGGGCTGCTGCGCCGATTGCTTTCAACATCATGATCTCCACCTCTTCTTTATAGTAATGGGAGCGCCCATGCTATCGAGGAGAGGTGGCGCGGCTTCAATCGTGCGCGCCGTTATGGTGATTTCGCTGCGTCAGGCAACGTGAACTGCACAGGCGATGGGCGAAAAAGCCACAGGCGGACGCGCGCCGGAGCCGGTGCGGAACTGGCTTGGCGTATAACCCGTCATTGCCTTGAACTGGCGGCTGAAGGCACTGTGGTCGGTATAACCGCATTCGCGCGCGATGTCGGCGATGCTGCGGCCCGGGTAGGCTTCGATCAGCGCCAGCGCCCCTTCCAGCCGCGATTGCAGCAGCAGCTGGCGCGGGCTGTAATGGAAGACCTTCTGGAACAGGCGCTCCACGCGCGCCAGCGACAGGCCTTCCTCGCGCGCCAGGTCGGCCAGGTTCAGCTGCATGTGGAAGTTATCGCGGATGCGCTGCGCAATGCGCGCTACCTGGCGGTATACCGGATGCTGCTCATCGACCAGGCCGAGGTCGTGCGAGGTGCCGACCAGGCCGACGATATCGCCCTGCTCGTTGCGCAGCGGGGCCTTGTGGGTCAGGCACCAGCCGCGGCGGCGGTTCGGATACAGGTGCAGCTCCAGGTGCTTTTCAATGGTGGCGCCCATGTCGATCACCTGCCGGTCCTGCGCCTCATAGGCTGCCGCGAGCGGGCGTGGATGCACGTCCATCACGGTCTTGCCGAGGATATCGGACTTGTTGCGCAGGCCGCAGCGGCGGGCCAGCGTGTTGTTGACGGCCACATAGCGGCCATCGCGATCCTTCACGAAGAAGGCTACTTCAGTCATCGCGTCGAACAGTTTCTCGATCGCGTCCAGCTCCACGTTCCACGGACGGTCCATCATAAAGGTGTCTCCCATGCTTTGGCGCGCTCTGTGGCGCGATTCCATTTTGCCAGCAACTCGGCCCGCTGGTCATCCCCCATGTTTGGCGTGAAGCGGCGCTCGCAGGCCCATTGCGTGGCGATTTCTTCCTGCGACTCCCAGAAGCCGACAGCCAGGCCGGCCAGGTAGGCGGCGCCCAACGCTGTCGTTTCGGTGACTTTCGGGCGCAGCACGGGCACGCCCAGCAAGTCGGACTGGAACTGCATCAGCATATCGTTGCGGGCGGCGCCGCCGTCGGCGCGCACTTCCGTCACCGGCATCGAAGCATCCTTCTGCATGGCGGCCAGCAGCTCGGCGCTCTGGTAGGCGATCGATTCCACGGCTGCGCGCGCGATGTGGGCCTTGTTGCTGCCTCGCGTCAGGCCGACGATAGTGCCGCGCGCATAGGGGTCCCAGTGCGGCGCGCCAAGGCCGACGAAGGCCGGCACCAGGAATACGCCGCCGCTGTCAGGCACGCTGTTGGCCAGCGCCTCCACGTCGCTCGATTGCTGGATGATGCCCAGCCCATCGCGCAGCCATTGCACGGTGGCGCCGCCCATGAACACCGAGCCTTCCAGCATGTAATCGGTGGCGCCGTCGACGCGCCAGCCCACAGTGGACAGCAGGCGGTTGTGCGAGGTGCGCGGATGGCGGCCTGCGTGCATCAGCATGAAGCATCCGGTGCCGTAGGTATTCTTCACCATGCCCGCCTTGTGGCAGGCCTGGCCGAACGTGGCGGCCTGCTGGTCGCCGGCGATGCCAGCGACCGGAATCGCATGGCCGAACAGCGCGTCGCGCGTGGCGCCCACTTCCTCGCTGGAGGAGACCACCTGCGGCAGCATTTCTTCGGGAATGTCGAACAGATGCAGCAGGTCCGAGTCCCAGCGCATCAGGTGGATATTGAACAGCATGGTGCGCGAGGCATTCGACACGTCGGTGACGTGCACGCCGCACAGCTTCCAGGCCAGCCAGGAGTCGATGGTGCCGAAGCACAGCGCGCCCTTGCGCGCACGTTCTCGCGCGCCCGGCACGTGGTCGAGGATCCATTTGACCTTGGTGGCGGAGAAGTAGGCGTCCAGCTCAAGGCCGGTCGCGTCGCAGATCATCCTTGCCTTGCCGGCGGCGCGCAGCTCTTCGCAGTAATCGGCCGTGCGGCGGTCCTGCCACACAATGGCCGGCGCAATCGGCTCGCCGGTCTTGCGGTCCCACACCACGGTGGTTTCGCGCTGGTTGGTGATGCCGATGGCACGCACCTTCCTGATATCGAAGTCCTGCAGGACCTTGCGAGCCACGGTGATCTGGCTGTTCCAGATTTCGTTGGCGTCGTGTTCAACCCAGCCGGGCTGGGGGAAGTGCTGGGGAAATTCCTGCGCCGCGCATCCCGCGATTTTGCCCTCGTGGTCGAACAGGATGGCGCGCGAACTGGTTGTGCCCTGATCCAGGGCGAGGATGTATTGAGTCATCTCTCAAGAATTAGTTGAAGCAAGCCGATAGGCCGGATTTTGTTACGGCACCCGAAGGTGCTATGACAGCCATTCCTCTAGGCGACGGATTACTCCGCCGCTCAAGCTTTCTACCCGCACGCTCCGCGAGCAACATCATCGCGTGCCTATTTGAAATTGCACCAGGTGGAGGTTACCGCGTTTCACCGTAACTTAATACGCTCGTCTCTGTGGCCCTATTCCTCGCCTTATAGTCTTGCGACCTTTCAGCGGACGGCCGTTAACCGTCACCCCGCTCTGTGGAGTCCGGACCTTCCTCCCGCCTCGGTATTGCTACCTCGGCCAGCGGCTGTCTGGCTTGCTTCGGCCGGTATTCTACCCTATTCGATCACCGGGGTCAGGTCCCGACACCTGACACGGCGCAGCCGTGTTGGGTGTTGGGCCCTGACTCCGTCCATATAATTTGGTGTCGCAAAACCGAAAGCTATTTCCCTGGAGCAGACATAGAATGCCAAATCCATGTATAAGAAGGCAAGTACCATGACGCAAACTCCTCGTTCCGGCGGCCAGATCCTGGTCGATGCGCTGAAAGTCCACGGCACCGATACCGCCTTCGGCGTGCCCGGCGAAAGCTACCTGGACGTGCTGGATGCCCTGCACGAATCCGGCATCCGCTTCATCATCAACCGCCAGGAAGGCGGCGCTGCCTTCATGGCCGACGCCTACGGCAAGATGACCGGCAAGCCAGGCATCTGCTTCGTGACCCGCGGCCCAGGCGCCACCAATGCCTCGATCGGCGTGCACACCGCCTTCCAGGATTCGACCCCGATGATCCTGTTCATCGGCCAGGTCGGCAGCGATTTCATGGACCGCGAAGCCTTCCAGGAAGTCGATTACCGCCGCATGTTCGGGCAGATGGCGAAATGGGTAGCCCAGATCGACCGCGCCGACCGCATCCCCGAATACATCGCACGCGCCTTCCAGGTCGCCACCAGCGGTCGTCCAGGTCCCGTGGTGCTGGCCCTGCCGGAAGACATGCTGACCGCCAAAGCCAGCGTGGCCGACACCCGCGCCTACGTGCCGACGCAAGGTTCGCCATCCGCGCAGCAGATTGCGCAACTGCGCCAGATGCTGTCCGAAGCCAAGCGCCCGATGTTGCTGCTGGGCGGCGGCGGCTGGAACGATCAAGCGAGCGCCGACATCCGCAAATTCGCCGAAGCGAACAAGCTGCCGGTCGGCTGCGCCTTCCGCTTCCAGGACCTGCTGGACAACACCCATCCGAACTACATCGGCGACGTCGGAATCGGCATCAACCCGAAGCTGGCCGCACGCGTGAAAGAAGCCGACGTGCTGATCGCCATCGGTCCGCGCCTCGGTGAGATGACCACCAGCGGCTACTCCATCATCGCTTCGCCGGTGCCGCAACAGCGCCTGGTGCACATCCACGCCAGCCCCGAAGAACTGGGCAGCGTCTACCAGGGCGAATTGATGATCGCCTCCGGCATGCCGCAGGCTGCAGCCATGCTGGCAGCAATGGAACCGGTCGATGCGAGCGCATGGCGCGACAGCGTCGAGCAGGCGCGCGCCGAGTACCACGCCTGGCAGCAGCAGCCTTCGATCTTCAAGGACAACAACGCCCCGCTGAACCTGTGGCAAGTGGTGCAGGAACTGAAGGCCCAGTGTCCGGCCGACACCATCATCACCAATGGCGCCGGCAACTACGCCACGTGGGCGCACCGCTACTGGCCGTATGG
Organism: Pseudoduganella sp. S-14; assembly: GCF_049913285.1. Lineage (GTDB taxonomy): Bacteria > Pseudomonadota > Gammaproteobacteria > Burkholderiales > Burkholderiaceae_D > Rugamonas. The sequence continues at coordinate 1,562,295 of NZ_CP183991.1, read as the reverse complement.
CCAGATGCGCACCCAGCTCGCGCCGACCAGCGGCGCCATGGGTTATTCGGTGCCGTCCGGCGTGGCTGCAAAGATCATCGATCCATCGCGCACCGTGGTGACGTTTGCCGGCGACGGCGAATACCTGATGAACGGCCAGGAGCTGGCCACCGCCGTGCAGTACAAGGCGGGCGTAATCATCATCGTCTTCAACAACCAGATGTTCGGCACCATCCGCATGCACCAGGAGCGCGAGTATCCTGGCCGCGTGTCCGGCACCACGCTGCACAACCCGGACTTCGCCGCAGTGGCGCGCGCCTTCGGCGGCCATGGCGAAACCGTTGCGGCGACCGAAGACTTCGCCCCGGCCTTGCAACGCGCGCTCGCCTTCACCCGCGAGCAAAGCCTGCCGGCCATCATCGAGCTGCGCTACGACGGCAACCTGATCACTCCAGGCGCCACCCTCGACACCATCCGCAAGCAGGCTGTCGCCGCCGGCAAATAATCAATCCGAGCCCCGCCGCTTCGGCGCGGGGCAGGCTTTGCAGGCTTTCGCAGCGCGGCTGAAGTCGCGCACTTTCGTCAGTACCATCGCTTGCGACTGGTCGTCGCAATAGCCGCCGTCGAGCGTCAGGGTTTCGCCATTGGGCGAGAACTTGCCGCTGATGGTGCGCTCCTCGTCCCCTTCCTGCACGGTGAAATACATCATCTTGCCGCGCGGGTCGACATTCACGTCGGTCGCCACCAGGGGCCAGCTCAAGCCGCCTGCCGTGTACTCATAAATCACCGTATCGACTTCGGCAAAACGCTGCAGCGTGATGCGCTGGCCGCCATATTCGCCGCTGCCTTCATGCACGCACAAGTCGGAATAGACCAACATGCCGTGGCGCGGCAAGCCGCCAGCTTTGCTGGCCGCCAGCGCGGCTGGCAGGACGGTGACGGAAGCGAGCAGCAGCGCGCTGCCGATGCGATGGGAAGTTTTCATATGAGCATTGTAAAAAAAAACGGCTGCCGAGGCAGCCGTTTTCGACCAGGAACTGACTGGATCAGAAGGTGTGACGGATGCCTACGTTGTAAGCGGAGTCACCGGAGCCGGATTCAGCGTTGTTGCCAACGGTGAAGGAAGCGCCGTTCTTGTTCTTGATCTTGCCGTACGACATGTAGGTGGTGGTACGTGGGGACAGCTTGTGCAGGTAGCCGATGGCGTACTGGTTAGCATCGCGGTTGGCAACATCACGGTCATCCGTGCGGGCCACGGAAGCCACCAGGGAGCCAGCAGCCGACACAGGAACGGTCGCGCCCAGCAGGTAGTTGCGGCTGTCGGTCGAAGGAGCCACTGCAGCTGCGGTGTAAGCGGTGCCGTTAGGGTATGCGACGCTGTTCAGGCCCTTGTTGGCGTTGAACATGGCGAAGGCTTTCACGACTTTGAAGTCGTAATTCACAGCCAGCAGGGTGTTGTGGCCAATATCACGACCGGTCACGACGTTGTTGGCAACGGTGTCGTTGTTGCGGTTGTTGTAAGCCAGGCGGCCTTCGAAGTCGCCGTTCTTGTAGCCGATCGACGCGCCCAGTTGACGGCCGGTCGAGGATTCCTTCTGTTCGCCGGCAGCGTAGAACACTTCAGCGGTGATGCCCATCATGTCTGGGGACTTGTAGTACACCGAGTTGCTGTTACGTACGTTGATGCCGTTTGCTGGGAAGATGTTCTTGGCCGAACCGGACAGGCCAGCCTGGAACGGATCGCCAACTTGTACGAAGGCGTTGTACCAAGGGGTGTACTGGCGACCCAGGGTCAGGGTACCAGCCGATTTCGACACCAGGCCTACGTATGCCTGACGCTGGAATACGGAGCCGGCCACGTCGGATTCACCGGTATCGCCTTTGATGCCGCCTTCCAGCATGAACACTGCGGACAGGCCGCCACCCAGGTCTTCGGTGCCTTTGAAGCCGATGCGCGATGCATTGGCGACGCCGGAGGACACTTTGGTCACGTTACCGTTCTTGCCACCGTGTTCGGACACGATGCCGGCATCCATGATACCGAAGATGGTTACGTTCGATTGGGCGTAGGCGCTACCCGATACTGCGAGGATTGCGAGGGAAATGAGGGTCTTCTTCATGATGTGCTTCTTCCTTTTCATTGTTATCAATCACCAGGGCTCTTCGGCGCTGATCGCCCGCCATTTTATATGATCTCAATATTTCCTGCTATTCACGTAGTAATACGTATTGCAAGATAGCGTCTTTTGCCACAGCAACCGAATAAAATTTGAACAACTTTCAACACTTTTGTTCAGGACACATTTCACAATTTCAATGCTTTTCCGGCCTAAACCGAAGGCATCCTCATTGTGTCGTGGACAAGTGGCTTGAACCCTAGTTTCATAGTGAAACTAGCCTGCACTGCATGCAACTTTGTGCCAAGCTTCGGCGTTAGAATGCAGGTCGCGTATCAATCTGGGGGCGCTGTCGGCGAATGAAAACGAGTGCGGTTTCTGTAACAATTCCATCCACCATCAGCGACGTGGAACGGGACACCGGCCTGGCAAAGGAAACTTTGCGGGTCTGGGAACGTCGTTACGATTTCCCCCGTCCTGAACGCGACACGTTCGGGGAGCGAGTCTATCCAAGCGACCAGGTAATTAAATTGAGATTGATCAAGAGATTGATTGATCTCGGCTATCGTCCGGGCAAGGTCATCGGCTATTCCGCCGCCGAATTGCAGGCCCTGGCGCAAAAGAGCGCCGCCAGCCAGCGCGTGGCGAGCAGCTTGCCCCATCCCGAGCTGCAAAACTGCCTGGAACTCTGCAAAGCCCATCAAATGGAAGCCTTCCGCCGCAAACTGACGCAGGCGATGCTGGTCATGGGCTTGAAGAATTTCGTCGTCAACCTGGTCGCGCCGCTGACCACCTTGGTGGGCGAAGCCTGGGCTTGCGGACAGTTCGCGGTATTTGAAGAGCATTTATATGCAGAATCAGTGCAAATCGTGCTGCGCAGCGCCGTCTTCTCGGTGCCGCAAGCCAACCACAGCAGCGGAGCGCCGCGCCCGCGCGTCCTGCTGACCACCCTGCCCCAGGAGCGCCACGGCCTGGGCTTGCTGATGGCCGAGGCCATGTTCGCCGCCGAGGGAGCGCATTGCATTCCGCTAGGCGTCCAGACCCCGCTGCCGGACATCGTTGAAGGCGCGCGCGCCATGCAAGCCGACATCGTGGCCCTGTCCTTTTCCGCCTCCATGAACCCGCGCCACGTCAACGACAGCCTGCGCGAATTGCGGGCCCGCCTGCCGGAACAGGCGGAAATCTGGGCCGGCGGCACCAACCCGGCCTTGCGCAAACGCCCGCCAAGCCATGTGACGGTATGCGAACTGGGCGATATCAGCCCGGCGGTCGCGGAATGGCGGCAGCGCCAACGGCAGGCCCTCAGCTAGCCTCTGGTAGAATACGCGGTTCGATTGAAGGACCCTCTGCCAACCTGTCCATGTTCAGTTTTTTCAAGAAGAAACCGGTCGCGCCGGAAACCGCGCCCGCAGCGCCGGCCGCAGCTGCTGCGGCCCCAGCTCCTTCCACGCCAGCCAGCGCCGAGACTGCAGCGCCGCTGGCGTTTGACGTCGAAACTGCCGCCAGGCCCGAGCCCCGGCAAGGCTGGATGAGCCGCCTGAAGGCTGGCTTGTCGAAGACCTCTGCCAACCTCTCCATCCTCTTCGTCGGCGCCAAGATCGACGACGACCTGTATGACGAGCTGGAAGCGGCGCTGCTGATGTCCGATGCCGGCGTCGAAGCTACCCAATACCTGCTCGACGCGCTCAAGCGCAAAGTCAAGGAAGAGAAGCTGCTGGACGCCGCCCAGGTCAAGGAGGCGCTCAAGCAGTTGCTGACCAACCTGCTCCAGCCACTTCAAAAGTCCTTCGAACTGGGCCGCCACCAGCCGCTGGTCATGATGATTTCCGGCGTCAACGGCGCCGGCAAGACCACCACCATCGGCAAGCTGGCCAAGCATATGCAAGCCCACGGCCAGTCGGTGCTGTTGGCAGCCGGCGACACTTTCCGTGCCGCAGCGCGCGAACAGCTGATGGTGTGGGGCCAACGCAACAATGTGACCGTGATTTCCCAGGAATCGGGCGATCCGGCTGCCGTGTCCTACGACGCGGTGCAGTCCGGCAAGGCGCGCGGCACCAACGTCGTGATGATCGATACCGCCGGCCGCCTGCCCACCCAGCTGCACCTGATGGAAGAACTGAAAAAAATCAAGCGCGTGATCGGCAAAGGCATGGAAGGCGCGCCGCACGAAACCCTGCTGGTCATCGACGGCAATACCGGCCAGAATGCCCTGGCCCAGGTGAAGGCTTTTGACGATGCGCTGCAATTGTCGGGCTTGATCATTACCAAGCTTGACGGCACTGCGAAAGGCGGCATCCTGGCCGCCATCGCCCGCGTACGCCCGGTGCCGGTGTACTTCATCGGTATCGGCGAAAAGATTGAAGACCTGCAGCCGTTCAATGCGGCTGAATTTGTTGAAGCACTGCTCGCCTAAGCGGCCGACATGATCGAATTCCAGCACGTCAGCAAACAATATTCTTCCGACGGTGTCGCGCTGCGCGACATTTCCTTCACCATCGCCAAGGGCGAACTGGTCTACCTTGCCGGCCCTTCCGGCGCCGGCAAGTCGACCCTGCTAAAGATGATTGCCGCCATGGAGCGCCCGACCTCCGGCAAGGTGCTGGTTAACGGCCAGGACATTGGCGCCCTGAAGCGCGCCGGCATTCCCTTCCTGCGCCGCAACCTGGGCCTGATCTTCCAGGAGCAGCGCCTGCTGAACGACCGCTCAGTGCTGGCCAATGTCATGATGCCGCTGCTGGTGACCGGCGCCCCGCGCGCCGCCGCCGAGCAGCGTGCCCGGGCCGCCCTCGACAAGGTGGGCTTGCTGGACCGCGCCGACGGCCAGCCGCTGGCCCTGTCCGGCGGCGAACAGCAGCGCGTGTCGATCGCACGCGCCATCGTCAACCGCCCGCAAATCATCCTGGCCGACGAGCCGACCGCCAACCTGGACCGCGCTAGCGCCAACCGGGTGATCGATGCGCTGCACGCCTTCCACTCGGTCGGCGTGACTTGCCTGATTTCCTCGCACGATGAACAGATCCTGGACGCCGCGGCGCGCGTGATCCATCTCGAGCGTGGCGAACTGATGAAGGAAGCGGCATGAGCACCTGGCTGCGCCACCACCTGTTCGCCCTCGGCTCCGCACTGGTGCACGTGCGCCGGGCGCCGGGTTCTTTCCTGTTCAATATCCTGGTTGTCGCGATTGCGCTGGCCCTGCCCTTCATGGGCGTGACCTTGCTCGACAATGTGCGGCCGATGTCGGAGCAGATGGCGGTCGAGCCTGAACTCAGCGTCTTCATCAAGGCCGACACCCCGCGCGAACAGGCCAGCGGGCTGGCCTCCTCGCTGCGCAGCCTTGCCCCAACGGCCAAGATCATCTTCACTTCGCGCGAAAAAGCGCTGGAACAGCTAAATGCCAAGAGCGGCTTGTCCGACGTGGTCGCCACCCTGGGCGAGAATCCGCTGCCGGACAGCTATGTGGTGAAGCTGAACGCCTTCCAGGACGCGGCCGAAGGCAGCAAGATCGACAGCATTGCCGACCAGATGCGCGCCCTGCCGGGCGTGGAATCGGTGCAGGTTGATTCGGCCTGGGTGAAACGGCTGGCTGCCCTGCTGGGCGTGCTGCGCCTGGCCCTGCTGCTGCTGGCTGCCACGCTGGCCACGGTGGTGGTGGCGGTAGTGTTCAACACCATACGCCTGCAAGTGATGACCCAGCGCGAAGAGATCCTGGTGTCCAAGCTGATCGGCGCCAGCGACAGTTTCATCCACCGCCCCTTCTATTACACCGGCGCCCTGCTCGGCCTGTGTGCCGGCGGCGTGGCCCTGGGCGGCGTGGCGCTGGCCCTGCAGCCCCTCAACCGGGCCATTGCAGAGTTTGCAAGACTGTACGCCTCCGAGTTCCAGCTGGCGCCGCTGGATTCCCTGGGCACGGCCGGCCTGCTGGCCCTGTCTGCCGGCCTCGGCCTGATCGGCGCCCTGCTCTGCGTCCAGCGTCATCTTTCCAGACTAAATTGAAAGTCGGGGGTCAGGGCTGGCAATCCGCCACATTTGTGGCGGATTGCCAGCCCTGACCCCGACTTTCGATTTCATCGTGCGTACCCGCACGGAGCCGCGCCCCTGCCCGCCTTATCCTGACTTTGATCCAACGCAAGGAATAGCGCTTTGCCGATAGTGTTTTTGCTATCAGAGCCATAAAATCCCAGCGATTGGCACTCACCAAGGGGGAGTGCTAATATATGTTCAGAACGGCATGATAGAGGTTAAGAATCATTTAAGTTCTGTCGTGCATGCTGGTAACTCTGAAAAGCATTCCCTTCAAGCGAGGATAGACAAGATGACCGCAACAAACGCACTGGTACCTGCCGGCAGCAACGCGCTGACCCTTGGCTTCAGCGGGAGCCTGGGCAACCTGGACGCTTATATCTCGGCTGTCAATCGCCTGCCCATGCTGACCCATGAGGAAGAAGTGGCGCTGGGCAAGAGCCTGAAGGAAAAGAACGATATCAAGGCCGCCGAAACGCTGGTGACCTCCCACCTGCGCCTGGTGGTGTCGATCGCGCGCGGCTACCTGGGCTATGGACTGCCGCACGGCGACCTGATCCAGGAAGGCAATATCGGCCTGATGAAGGCAGTCAAGCGCTTCGACCCCGACCAGGGCGTGCGCCTGGTGTCTTATGCCATGCACTGGATCAAGGCTGAAATCCACGAATACATCCTGAAGAACTGGCGCCTGGTCAAGGTGGCCACCACCAAGGCCCAGCGCAAGCTGTTCTTCAACCTGCGCAGCCACAAGCAGGGCCTCGACGCGATGTCGCCGGCGCAAATCGACGAACTGGCCAAGACCCTGGACGTGAAGCGCGAGGAGGTGATCGAGATGGAAACCCGCCTGAGCGGCCGTGACATCGCGCTGGAAGCGCCGTCCGACGACGAAGACGACAAGTTCTCGCCAATCGCCTACCTGTCCTCCGACAATATGGAGCCGACCAAGGTGCTGGAAGCGGAACAGGTGGTGCGCCTGCAATCCGAAGGCCTGGAGACCGCCCTCTCCAAGCTCGACGCCCGTTCGCGCCGCATCGTCGAGGCACGCTGGCTGGCCAACGACGATGGTTCGGGCGCCACGCTGCATACGCTGGCGGAAGAATTCGGCGTGTCGGCCGAGCGCATCCGCCAGATCGAAGCGGCTGCACTGAAGAAAATGAAGGGTGCGCTGGCCGCCTACATGTAAGCCAGAACTGCCCTGGAGAAAGCACCGATTCCGCAAGGATCGGTGCTTTTTTTTACACGGGAACAAGTTTCTTAATGTCGGGAATTTTTACATTCCGCAGTGCAACTATCGCTAAGTCCTTGATATGGCTGAGTTTGAATTCCTGGCATAACGATTGCTTAGTAACTCTCAAGCACACTCACTGAGGAGTTCCCCATGTTCAAGAAGCTTGCATTGACCACAATTTGCGCCCTGACAGCCAGCTTGGCCGTTGCAGGCCCGACCAAAGACGGACAAACCTATGGCAATCCACTGGCATTGACGGTGGATTCGGTGATCAGTGCAGGCTGGAATCCTGACGGTGAATCGGTCTGGACCTTTGCCGACTGGATTCATGTGAAAGACCTGGAAGTCCTGTACGTGACGGTGAACGTCGACACCACCTTCGACTTCGGCATTACGCCGCCAAATGGCGGCAGCGTCCAGGATTTCGACTTCGACCTCTTCCTTGACAACGTTGGGGTGGCCAAGACCCTTCCCAAGCCCAGCGGCTATTCCGCTTACTGGGATGACGTTTCGCTGACGGCGGGCGTCGTCCACACCTTCAAGCTGAATTCGCTGAACGTGCACGACAACAATACCAATGTCGAATTCAAGGTCATGGCCAACACCGCCAATGCGCCGACTGGCCCTGGCGTTCCCCAGCAGGAAGTTCCGGAACCTGCTTCCTTGGCACTGCTTGGCGTCGGCCTGATGGGCTTGGGGGTAGCCCGCCGCCGCCGCACACAATAAGTTGTGAAAACCAACTATAAAAACTGGCGCCCTCCGGGGCGCTTTTTTTTGGTTCTTCACGGATTCCCGGGAAACGCGGCTTTGATCTTCAGGAAGAAGAAGTCAGAGTCGCGGTAACCATATGCCATCCGTTTCATAACCTTGATCTTGTTGTTAATACCCTCGAGCTGGCCGGTATGCATAGGCCAGCGCATGCGGGCCAAAATGCCCTTCCAGTAGAGGCTTAGCCTTCTGGCGAAGCGGATCAGCGGTTCGATGGCGCTGCTTTTAGCCATGGCTTGCCAGATGCGCCAAGCCGATCGCCAGCGCCAGGGATCAGTTGGTGTCCAGAGTTCCTTCAAGCTCGCCTTCATTACATAGACTGTCATCAGCGCCTGGTTCGCCGTCAGAAGCTCAGTGAGTTTCGGCCTCTGGTCTGACGGCACATTATCGACGTTGCGTAGTAGCAGCCACCGTGCACGCTTTACATACTGGCGACCGGCCTTATCGTCGCGCAGCCGATTCGCTTCATCGACCCGCACCCGATCAATGACCTCGCGGCCATATTTAGCGATGACGTGGAACAGGTCATAGACAACCCTGGCTCTTCGACAGTGATGTTTCACCTCGAGGTCAAATGCGGTATTCATATCCATCGCCACCGCTCGAATGCGCCGACAGCGTTCAGGGCCAAGCCAGGCAAAGAATGGCCGGATCGCTTCTCTACTACGCCCCTCACAGACCCAAATTACGCGCCGAGTGTCTGCATCCAGCACCACTGTCGCGTAACGATGCCCTTTGAACAGCGCGAATTCATCCATGACCAGCCTTGTCGGCTGGGGTGGCGGCAAGGCCGCCACCCTACGCTCCAGATCCAAGCGGTGTATCTGACGGACGGTTCCCCAATGAAGCCCAGTGAGTTCGCAAACGTGAGCAATCGGTAGTTTCTCACTCCAGTGCGCAACGAACTGCGCCAAGCGCCGCGACACGCGTGAATGCCGATCGAGCCAACTAATGTGCTGGGTGCAGCATCGACAACAACCGGGGCAGCGCAACCGATTGACGGCAACGCTCAGAAATACAGCCATGCCAGCCATCGGTAGATCGCGCACCGTCCGCCAGACGGTTTCATGGATCACTGATGCACGGGCACCGCAATTTGAGCAGATCAGGGGCGAGCCTGGATCGGCAATTAACCGCAAACGAAGCCGGCTACCAGCAATTTCCAGAGATGAAATGCGAAAGCCTTCCCAGAAAGGGAGGCTGAGACTATGATTTGGCATGAGAGCAGTGGGTTGGTTAAAGGGTTTGGTCGCACAAACACAATAACTCTTCCTTACTGCTCTCTTGCGTTTACAGCATGGTCATCCCGCTAATCCGCGATGAACCTTTTTTTTCGGCGCGACCATACTGTTGAGTGGACTCAACAGTGCAACACGATAGTTTGTAATTTGCTAAGCTGTTCTCAGGCCAGAGGAGAACATCATGCAAGCTAGACTGATCTGTCTGGGCATGGCGGGCCTGGTCCTCGCCATTGCCGCCGCCTGCGGCTCGACCCGCAGCACTGCCGAGGATGCAGCCAGCCGCCCGGCACCACGCACCAGCGCCAGCTACGTCCTGGCACAAGGGGAAATCATCAAGCTGGCCCCAGCAGTCACGCTCAAGCTCGAGCGTGTCAATGACAGCCGCTGTAAAAAAGGCGCAGTCTGCGTCTGGGCTGGGTACATCAGCTACAGCTTCGTGCTGACCGACCAGCAAGGCAGCTCCAGCTTCGTGCTGGCGGACGCCATGCCGGGGGCCAGCAAGACCGTCACGCTCAATGGGCTGACCTTTACGCTGCTGGGGATGGAGCCAGCCGAACCGCCGTCGCTAAAGGCACCGGCGCCGGATTATCGGGTAAGCTTGCGGGTAAATATTTCCCAGCCAACATAGCTGCCTATGACGCCACCTGCCCTGCCCCGACGACTGACGTCCACCATCATCCTTGCGCTGGCGTTCAGCGCCCCGGCCTGGGCCAAGACTCCGGTGGCCAGCGGCACCGGCGGCGCCGTGGCGACCATCAGCGAGCCGGCCTCGCAGGCCGCACTGGCGATCCTCGACAAAGGCGGCAACGCGGTCGATGCCGCTGTGGCGGCGGCGGCCACGCTGGGCGTGACCGATCCGTTCAGCTGTGGCGTGGGCGGCGGCGGCTTCATGGTGATTTACCTGGCCAAGGAAAACCGCGTCATCACGCTCGACCATCGCGAGGTGGCGCCGGCATCCTTCCAGTCCAACGCTTTCGCGCCGGACGGCAAGGCGATGGATTTCGAGACCGCGGTCGCCAGCGGCATGGCCGTTGGCGTGCCGGGCACGGTGCGCGGCTGGCATGATGCGCTGGACCGCTACGGCACCATGTCGTTCAAACAGGTGCTGGCCCCGGCCATCAAGGTGGCACAGGATGGCTTCAGGCTGAACGACAATTTCGTGGCGCTGGTCAAGGAAAATGAGAAAAAGTTCGCGCTGTTCCCGGATACAGCGGCGCGCTACATGAGGGACGGCAAGGCGCTGCCGGCCGGCACCCTGCTGCGCAATCCCGACCTGGCGAAGACTTACCGCCTGCTGGCAAGCGGCGGCGTGAAAGCCTTCTATTCGGGCAGGCTGGCGCAGGCGATCGTCGACTCGGTCAACCGCCCGCCCGTCGCCGCAGGTGTTTCGGTGCGTCCGGGCCAGATGTCGCTGGCCGACCTGGCCAATTACGAAGCGCGCTGGCGCCAGCCGGTGCGCAGCACTTACCGCGGCTATGACCTGGTGGGCATGCCCTTGCCTAGCAGCGGCGGCGTGACGATTGCCGAAGCGCTCAATATCCTGGAAGGCTTCGACCTGAAATCCATGCCGCGCGAGAAAGCCGAACACTTGTACATGGAAGCGGCGCGGCTGGCCTTCGCCGACCGCAATGCCTACCTGGCCGATCCCGAATATGTCGACGCGCCCGTGGCGGGGCTGGTCAGCAAGGAGTATGCCGCACGCCGCCGTGAGCTGATCGACCCGACCCAGGCGCACTACCATGCCCAGGCGGGCGATCCCTACCTGTTCCAGCAAGACCCAAGCGTGCCGCTGCGGCCGGCCGCTGCGGCCAAAGCCAGGCTGCTGTCGGAAAGCGCGCACACCACCCACCTGGCCGTGTCGGACAAGGACGGCAATATCGTCGCCTACACCTTCACCATCGAATCATGGGGCGGCAGCGGCATCACGGTGCCGGGCTATGGCTTCATCCTGAACAACGAGATGACGGACTTCGATTTCACCGGCCCGCATCCGAACGTGCCGGAAGCCGGCAAGCGCCCGCGCAGCAGTATGTCGCCCACCATCGCCTTCCGCAACGGCAAGCCGGCCTTCACCATCGGCAGCCCGGGCGGCGCCACCATCGTGACCACGGTGCTGCAGACCATCTTCAACCACATCGACCTGGGCATGGACATGCCCGCCGCGCTGAACGCGCCGCGCATTTCCGAGCGCAACGGCCAGGCTGCGTCCATTGAACCGGGGTTTGCCGGCAGCGCGCAAGCCGGCGCGCTGGAGCGTTTCGGCCAGCGCTGGGATGCCTCAGCCGAGGAGATCGGCGCCGCCAACGCCATCGTCTTCAATCCCGATGGCACGGTGACCGCAGTCAGCGAAGGCAAGCGCCACGGCACAGGCAGTGCGCTGGTGCAGAAACGCGGGCACTGATCACCCGTGCCGTTCGCGGCTGTCGGCCGGCGCTTCCGCGCGCTCATCAAGGCCGTAGTCGCGCACCACGTGGGCGATACGCAGGCGGTAATCGGCAAACAGCCGTTCGCGCCCCGCTTGCTGGGCAGCGCGATGCGCTTCCACGCGGCGCCATTCCTGCACCGCTTCTTCGTCGCGGAAGAAAGAAAGCGACAGCATCTTCCCCGGATTGGCCAGGCTCTGGAAGCGCTCGACGCTGATGAAGCCGTCGATCTGCTCCAGCGTTGGCTTCAGCCGCGCGGCGATGTCCAGGTAAGCGTCCTTGCGGCCTTCGGCCGGGGTGACTTCAAAAATCACTGCGATCATTGGTGGAACTCCGGTATGCGCGCGTTGACCGATGCGCGGTAAGTCCAGCTTAGCTGCGGCAGCGGCTTGCTGCGCAGCGCTTCGATACAGTCGGCAGCGATTTGCTGCGCCAGTTGCTGGCCGGGGCAGGCGTGGCGGCCATGGCCAAAGCCGCGCCTTGCGTCGCCGAGCATGACCAGTATCGCCTGCCCCGCCTCGACTGTCACGCCGCCGACCTGGCAGCGCTCCGCGGCGAAACGGCGGGTGTTGACAATGGGCGGATCGCTTTGCATCACCTGCGCCACCAGCGCGTCGGGGTCGTCCCCTGGCGCGCCCTGCTGGAGCGCGACCATGCTGTTGCCCAGCAGCCCGGCTGTCGCTTCGTAGGTTTGCGACAGCAGGCCAACCAGGTTGGCGATGATGGCGTGGTCATCCTGCCAGCCGGCGGCAGCGGCTTCCTTGGCGACAGCTGCAGCCAGCGATCCTTCCGCCGCTGCTTGCAGCAACTCGCGCATGGCGGCCAGCAGGCGCAGGCTCGCCGCGTGCGCCTGTCCGACCTGCTCCGCATTGCTCAATGGCGACAGGCAGGCCACGAAGTCGCCCATCCAGCGCGCCACGGCAGGCAACTGGGCGTCGGCGAAGCCAAGCAGGCTCGCCACCGTGCTGACCGGCGCTTCGAATGCCCAGGCGCCGATCGGCCGGCCCTCGGCCAGCAGGCGTTGCGCCACTGACTGCGCGCGCTGCCGTGCCAGCTCCCCGCTTGCGGCCAGGGCCAGCGCGCGCTGCAGCGCCAACTTGGGCACCGCGTGGCGGTCGCCATCGTTCATGCGCACCAGTGCGCCGAACACCTCGCCGGCGCTGCCGCCGGCAATTGCGGCGGGCACAGGTTCGGTCGGCGGCCGCACACGCAGCATGGTGTGTCCGAGCACTTCTTCCACCAGCGCGGCGCCGGCCGCGACCCACAAGCCGCGCCCCGCATCCCATTCCAGGTTCTGCATTTCATTCCTCCGGCAACGTTCAAGAAATTGCAGTATGCTGAAAAAAGCACACCGACAATTCGCCCCAGGACGAAATATGGATTCCAAACTTGCCCACATTGCCGGCGCCATCGCCGAACCGGCCCGCGCCCGCATGCTGTGCTCCCTGCTCGACGGACATGCGCGCACCGCCACCGAACTGTCAGTGGTGGCTGAAGTGAGCCCGTCCACCGCCAGCGCCCACCTCGCACGCCTGAAGGACGAGCAACTGCTGGTGCAGCTCGTGCAAGGCAAGCACCGCTACTACCAGCTCGCCAGCCCGGAAGTGGCCAGCGCACTGGAAGCCTTGCTGGTCGTTGCGGGCCTGCCACGCAATGAATTCAAGCCCAACACGCCCGACCGCCTGCGCCATGCGCGCACCTGCTACGATCACATGGCGGGTACGGTAGCGGTCAGGCTGCATGACCATTTCGCCGCGCAGGGCTGGCTGGCAGAGGCAAGCGATGGCTACGACTTGAGCACGGCAGGTGAGCAGCAATTCGCGCAACTCGGCCTGGACCTGGCGGCCCTGCGCAAATTGCGACGCCGCTTCGCCTGCCCATGCCTGGACTGGAGCGAACGCAAACCACATCTTGGCGGAGCGCTCGGCGCAGCCCTGCTGCAACTGGCCCTGAAACGCGGCTGGGTCGAGCAGGATCTCGACAGCCGCGCGCTGCAAGTACCGCCCAGGGGGCAGCGCCAGATGCTGGCAGCCTTCGGTCTAAGCAGCGTTTAAGATTTTGATAAGATGATGCAGTTTCCTGAACTTGTCGGAGACTCCGGACGTGAAAAAACTCATTCGTGAAAACAAAGGCTTCATCGTCTTCCTGCTGACGCTGGGTGTATTCCGCACCGCCATCGCCGACTGGAATCCGATTCCGTCCGCCTCCATGCATCCCAACCTGCTGGAAGGCGACGTGGTTTTCGTCAACCGCATCGCCTACGACCTGAAAGTGCCGCTGACCGACATCTCTGTCAGCCACCTTGGCGAGCCGCAGCGCGGCGACGTGGTCACCTTCTTCTCGCCGGAAGACCGCACCCGCCTGATCAAGCGCATTGCAGCGCTGCCCGGCGACCGCGTCGAAATCCGCGGCGAGCACCTGATCATCAACGGCAAGACCTCCGAATACGCAGTGCTGGGCAATGCCACCGAACATATCGACAAGGTCGGCGACCTGCAGGCTTTGCAGCTGCAGGAACACAATGCCAGCGCCAGCTACAGCATCCAGGTGCTGCCGCAAGTCGACGCCAAGCGCGATTTCGGCCCGGTCACCGTGCCGGCCGACAGCTACCTCATGCTGGGCGATAACCGCAACAACAGTCGCGATTCGCGCTTTATCGGCTTCGTGCCGCGCAAGCTGCTGATCGGCCGCGCCGAACGCGTGCTGGTTTCCGCCGACATCCTGGGCAACTGGGCGCCACGCACAGAACGTATCGGCATGAGCTTGCGGCCATGATCGAATTCCAGGGACTGGCCAAGCTTTATGGCGACTTTCCCGCCGTGCAGCCGCTGACGCTGGCAGTGCAGCGAGGCGAAGTGTTTGGCTTCCTTGGACCGAATGGAGCGGGCAAGACCACCACCATTCGCATGATGATGGGCATCCTGGTGCCAAGCGCCGGCCGCGTGCTGGTCGACGGCCTCGATTGCCAGGTCGACGCCGCCGAGGTCAAACGCCACGTTGGCTACCTGCCCGACAACCCCATCTTCTACGATTTCCTGCGCGGGCGGGAAATCCTGCAATTCGTGGCGGAGATGCACGGCATGCCGCGCAAGGCTGCCGTCGAACGCGCTACCCAGCTGTTGCAGGAATTCGGTCTGCAGGACGTGAGTGAGGAATTCGCCGTCAACTACTCGATGGGCATGAAGAAGAAACTGGGCCTGGCCTGCGCCCTGGTGCACGACCCCGCAGTGCTGATCCTGGACGAACCGATCAACGGCCTTGATCCGCGCGCCGCGCGAGAAGTGCAGGACCGCCTGGTCGCCAGTGCGGCCGCCGGCAAGACCATCTTCGTCTCCACCCACCTGCTCGATATGGCGCAGCGCATGTGCAACCGGGTCGGCATCATCAACCGCGGCGCACTGGTGGCCACCGGTTCGCTGGAAGAACTGCGCGGCGCCAGCAGCGCCAACAGCACCCTGGAAGAGCTGTTCCTCAAATTCACCGACGAAGACAGCCTGGCCGCATGATGGACCTGCCCAGCGCGCCGCGTGCATTCTGGCTGCTTGCACGCCTGCGGCTGTTGCGGTTACTGAACATCGGCAACGCCCTGCGCTTACGCAAGGGCCGGCCCGGCCCCAGCCGCGCAGCCACGCGCGGTAAAAGGAATGCACGCTGGCTGCTCACCTTCGTGCTGTCGGCTTTCATGCTGTTCGCCTTCATCAACACCGCCAGCACCTCGCTGCTGAACATGCAGTGCAGGCTGCCGACCGGCAGCCAGTGCGCCGCCGCCGAATCGGACGCTGCCCCGCACGCCGCCATGCGCAAGGCGGGCAAGGAATTGCAGTCGGCGCCCTTCCATCCGGTACTGATGCAGGCGGCAGCGATGCAGGCCAGCCTGCTGTTTGGCATCGCCTTCCTGCTGCCGCTGGGAAGCAAGGAACTGGCGCAGCCGGACTGGGACCTGGAGTGGCTGGTCACGCTGCCCATGGAACGGCACTCCTTGCTGCTGGCCCGCATCGCCGAGCGCACGCTGGCCAATCCTTCAGGCATCCTGGCGTTATGGCCGATGTGCATGGCGGTGGCCTGGCATTCCGGCTACCGCTGGAGCACGCCATTACTGGGCGCCGCATGCACCCTGCCCCTGCTGGCCTGTGCCGCGACGCTGCGCACGGTGGCCGATACCGGCCTGCGCCTGCGCCTGGCGCCATCCCAGCTGCGCAACCTGCAGGCCATCGCCTCCGTGGCCAGCATGCCGCTGATGTACCTTGCCATGTCGCTTGCCATGCCGACCGCCACGCTAACCCTCGGCTGGGCTGCTCAATTTCCAGCCTGGACCTTGTGGACGCCGCCGGCCCTGGCGCTGCAGGCACTGAATGCGCGCGATGCGTCGCATGCCATGGGTTATGGCGCCCTGCTGGCAGCGCAAACCGCGTTCGTGCTTTGGCTTGGCCTGCGCCTGCTGCAAACCCTGCTTGCCGAGGGCGTGGTTGCCACCGGTTCGCGCGAAAGCGGCCGCGGGAGCGCCGTGCGCCCGGCTTTCGCCGGCTGGGTGCCTGGCACACCGCTGCAACGACGCGAGCTGCGGTTGCTCGGCCGCGACCGCAACTTCCTGGTGCAAAGCCTGCTGATCCCCCTGATCATCTTCGGCAGCCAGCTGGTGCTGAACGGCCAGGTGAAGAACATGCACCAGTTCATCAGCGACCCGGCCCTGTTGTCTTCCGTTGCCTTCGGCCTGGGCGCCTACGTGCTGATGCTGTCAGCCTTCCAGACCATCAACACCGAGGGCCACGCCCTGTGGCTGCTCTACACCTATCCAAAGAGCATTGGCAGCATGCTGGCCGAGAAGGCGCAACTATGGTCGGTGCTGGCATTGATCTACCCGTCGGCCGTTTTCGCAATGGGGCTATGGTTCGGCGTGCCGGCCGATGGACAGCTGCTCTCGCAACTCGTGCTGGTCATGGCCGGCATTCCCATTTTCGCGACGATCGCCGTGGCGCTGGGCGTCTGGGCTTGCGATCCGCTGGCGCAGGACATGCACGCCCGCGTGCGCCCCACCTTTGCCTACGCCTACCTGATCCTGTCGTCGCTATATACCTACTCGCTGAATACGCGCGAATGGCATGTGCGCCTGGCGGCGATCGTGCTGCTGGCGTCCCTTGCACTGTCGCTGTGGCAGCGGGCCCGCGACTCGCTGCCTTACCTGCTGGACCCTGCTGCCTCGCCGCCGCCGCGCGTTTCCGCATCGGACGGCATCATTGCCGCCATCCTGTTCTTCCTGCTGCAATTGCTGGTCGCAGGCGCCTTGTACCTTGCCGGCAAGCCGGTTTCGCTGCCGACGGTGACGCTGTCCTTCGCCGTTGCAGGCGCCCTCGTCTACGGGCTGGCGCGCCTGGTGTATTGGCGCAGCGGAACCAGCGGCGTGCCGCGGCTGTGGCATGGGCGGTGGAGCACCGCATGGCCCAGCGCCGTGGGCTGGGGCTTGTTGATGGCCCTGCCCGCGCTGGCCGGCGGCTGCCTGTGGCTGGCCATCCTGCGCCATGTCGGTGCCATGCCAGGCGCGCCAAAGCCGGTTACCTTGGTGTGGCTGGCGCCCCTTGCCGTGCTGGCCGCACCGGTCTTTGAAGAATTCATCTTCCGCGGCCAGATTTTTGGCGGGCTGCGCCGCTCGCTGCCCGCCTGGCAGGCAATGGCAGCCAGCGCGGCGCTGTTCGCGGTGATCCATCCGCCGCTGGCCATGGCGCCGGTCTTCGCGCTCGGCCTGTGCACGGCGATCGCCGCGGAACGCAGCAAGTCGCTGCTGGCGCCCATGCTGGCGCATGCCCTGTATAACGCAGGCATGCTTGCCCTGCAATGAAAAAAAGCGGTGGCCTGTTGCCAGGACCACCGCAAGGAAGAACGCCATGGGGGGCGTTTAACGGAGGTAAATCGTCTTAGCGGGACTGGTGCGACATCATCCAGGCCACGAAAGCTTCGCGGTTGCGCGAGCAGATCAGCACTTTGCCGCGGCCAGAGAAGCGCAGCACCATGCCTTCGCCGCTGGTCACCGAGTTGACCAGGTTGCCGAACAAGCCTCCACCGGAGCGCGTCGCCACGGCCAGGTCGTAGCGCAGGGCGCTATCCCAGGCCACGACGTGGGCGTTATCGATCACGACTTCCTTGCCCGGCTCCACGTCGACTTCATGCAGCGCGCCGAAGCCCGACACCACCAACTGGCCGGAGCCAGTCGATTCGGTGATAAAGAAGCCGCCGCTCTGGCCGAACAGCGCGTTGCCCACGTTCTGGGTACGCACGCGCAGGTCGATGCCGCTGCTGGCTGCAACAAAGGCGCCGTCGCTGATCAGGTACTGGCGCTCGCCAACTTCCAGCACGCGCATGGCGCCCGGCAGGTTGGGCGACAGCAGGCAGGTGCCGTCGCCGCCGCTGGCTTCGATGTTCTGCTGGAAGAAGGACTCGCCGTTCGCCAGGGAGCGCATCAGGGCGCCGCCCAGGCCGCCGCGCATCTTGCCTTTCAGCTCAAGCGTGGAATCCATCATCACCATCGCGTTCGATTCGCAGAAGATGCGCTCGCCCTGCTTCATCGACACCTGTAGGAAGGGATCGATATCCCCGGTCACTTTAAAAGTCGTCATAGTTTCAGGCTCCCTTCATTTCAAGTTTCTTATGGCGGATCGAAGACCACAGCGAGGCCACGATAAATGCCACGCCAATCAGGCCGGTAATCACTTCCGGAATATGGAACTTCATGCTCGCCAACATGATCACTGCCAGGATGCCGATCGCGTAGTGCGCGCCGTGCTCCAGGTAGACATACTCTTCGAGCGTGCCCTTGTGCACCAGGTAGACCGTCATCGAGCGTACGAACATTGCGCCAATGGCCAGGCCCAGCATGATGATCACGACGTCGCTGGTAATCGCAAACGCGCCGATCACGCCATCGAAGGAGAACGAGGCATCCAGCACTTCCAGGTACAGGAAGCCGCCCACGCCGCCGCGCTTGACCAGTTCACCGGCATTCACGCCGCCTTCTTCGCTCTTCTCCATCCAGGACGACAGCGCATCCACGCCAATGTAGGTCAGCAGGCCCCACATGCCGGCCACCAGCACGATGAATTTCTGCGATTCCTCAACGATGCCGAGGCTGGCCAGCAGCACGCCCATCGAGATCATGATGGCGATCGAAGACACCTTGCCCAGCGCACCCAGCTTGCGTTCCACATTGCCCAGCCAGTGCATCTGCTTTTCATGGTCGAAGATGAAATTCAGGAACACCATCAGCAGGAAGATGCCGCCGAAAGCCGCCACCTCAGCGTGGTGGTTGGTCAGATGGGTCGAGAAGGCTTTCGGGTCGTTCAGCGCCAGGTTCCACACATCGGGAATGCTGAGGTCTGCCGCCACCGCCACGATCACCAGCGGGAATACCAGGCGCATGCCGAATACCGCAATGATGATGCCGACGCCGAGGAACAGCTTTTGCCAGAATGCGTCCCAGTTTTTCAGGACGGAGGCATTGACAACCGCGTTGTCGAAGGAGAGCGAGACTTCCATCACGCTCAGGATAAAGGCGATCCACAAGGCCGCCAGGGCGCCACTGACGCCGGTTTGTTGGTACCCCCACCACCCTGCCACAGCAAGACAGATGAAGGAGACCAGGAATGAGATCCTGAAGTGCTTCATCGGTTGACCCTTTCTCGTTGATAAGTCTGGCAAGTCTAAGCCCAGGACGTTTTTTTAAAAATAGAAGATAATCGAAGTATTACTTCGTAAAAACAGAAGCATGAAAACCACAGGCCTGAACTTCCGCCACCTCTACTTTTTCCGCATGGTCGCCGCCGAAGGCAGCGTGACCCGGGCTGCCGACCGGCTGGGCTTGGCCATCCAGACCGTCAGCACGCAAATCGCCGCACTGGAACAATCGATCGGGAAGTCACTGCTGACCCAGCAGGGACGCCGCCTGGTGCCGACCGAAGCGGGCCGGGTGGCGCTCACCTATGCCGACCAGATTTTCCAGCTCGGCGACCGCATGCAGGAAGCGCTGGAAGAAGTGGGTGCCGGCAAGATCCGGCTGACTGTCGGCATTTCGGACTCCATGCCGAAGCTGATCGCGGCCCACTACCTGCAGGCGGCACTGCCGCCTGACACGCCGGTGCGCCTGGTCTGCACGGAGGGCGAATTTGACGCCCTGCTGGCCGAACTGGCGCTGCATAAGCTGGATGTGGTGCTGACCGACCGCCCGGTGCGCGCCAGCGCATCGCTCAAGGTCTTCAGCCACCTGCTGGGCGAAAGCGAAATGCAGTTGTTCGGCGTGCGCGCGCTGGCGCGCAAGTACGGCAAGGACTTCCCCGCTAGCCTGAACGGCGCGCCGATCCTGCTGCCGACCCGCAATACCGCGCTGCGCGGCCGTATCGACGCATGGCTGCTGGAACAGGACGTGCGGCCCGACGTGGTGGGGGAATTCGAGGACAGCGCCATGCTGAATACCTTCGGCCGCAGCGGCATGGGCCTATTCTTTGCGCCGGCGGCGCTGGCGGGCGACATGCTGGAGCAGTTTGGCGCGGTTCCCGTGGGGCCGGCATCCGAACTGCGCGAACAGTTCTACGCCATCTCCAGCGAACGCCGCATCAGCCACCCTGTGGTCGAGGCGATGCTGAATATTTCGCAGCGATAGCATCAAGGCCGGCGCTGGCATAGGTCATCATGTCGTCGACCAGGCCTTCGGCATCGTCGCCCAGCGCCGGGAACAGCTTCGTGCGCATCTCGCGCGGGGCCACCAGCAGCGCCAGGCACGGCGACATCAGGAGAAAGAGCGCGCGCTGCAGCCCCGGCGTGGTGGGCGGCAGGCCGAGAATTTCACACACCAGTCCCAGCATGACCATGGCCTTGGGCGCGATGGCCTTCTGCACCAGCGCCGCGGCATGTTCGGTGGGCGACATCAGTTCGCGGATCACGACGCGGGCGCCCCAATGGGCCTCCGCCCCGGTGGCGCGCAGCACGATACCGCGCAAGATAACGCGCAGCTTGTCGCGCGGCGCCAGGTCGCGCGACGTGATTTCCTGCATTTCCTCAAGCTTGAGCAAATGATGGTGCGCTTCCACCAGCACCGCTTCGTATAGCGCGCCGCGGCTGCCGAAGTGATAATTGACGGCAGCAATATTGGTGCCGGCGCGCGCGCAGATTTCCTTGCTGGTGGCGTCGGCAAAGCCGCGTTCCGCGAACACCTGCCCGGCCACGTCCAGCAGGGCCTGGCGGGTGGCGTCGCCGTCCTGTCGGCTGGCACGGATTGCTGTCTTTTTTTGCATGGCTCGCATTTTACGTCCAAAACAATTTCAAATCCAAATTTGAATTTGATGTAGAATTTTCCGCAGGAGGTCCTGCCATGAACAAAAAGCTTGTTGGATTTGCCATTGTCGCCGCAGCGGCCATCGCGGCAAGCGCCTGGTACTTGAGCCGTCCTGCGCCAAATGAGAAGGAGCTGGTCCTGTACGGGAATGTCGACCTGCGCCAGGTGGCACTCGCCTTCCCCTCCAGCGAACGGATTGCCCGCGTGCTGGCGGAAGAAGGCCAGAAGGTGCGGCCGGGCGAGGTCCTGGCGGAGCTCGATACGCGCGGCCTGCGTTTGCGCCTGGCGGAGGCCGAAGCCCAGGCGGCGGCCCAGCTGCAGGCGCTGGCTCGCCTCAAGGCCGGCACACGCTCCGAAGAGCTGGCACAGGCGCGTGCTCGCACCAGCGCCGCACAAGCGGATACCGATCTCGCGCACCAGCAGCTCGAGCGCGTATTGGCCGTGCAACGGGACAGCAATGGCCGCGCCGTCAGCCAGCAGGACGTCGACGTCGCGCGCGCCCGCGCCAAATCGGCGCAAGCGGCGCTGGAACAGGCGCGCCAGGCGCAGGAGCTGGCCCAGCACGGCCCGCGCCGCGAAGATATCGCGCAAGCGCAGGCGCAACTCGATGCCGCCAATGCGGCGGTCGCGCTGTTGCAATACCAGCTTGGCGAGGCAACCTTGAAGGCGCCTGTCGACGCGGTGGTGCGCGCGCGGCTGATGGAGCCTGGCGACATGGCTTCGCCGCAGCGTCCTGTCTATACGCTGGCAATGGCCGACCCCAAATGGGTCCGAACCTATGTACGCGAGGCTGACCTGGGCCGTATCAGGCCAGGCATAGCCGCCAGCATTTCCATCGACAGCCAGCCAGGCAAGGCGCTGGCCGGCAAGGTTGGCTACATTTCCTCGGTCGCCGAGTTTACGCCGAAGACCGTGCAGACGGAGGAGCTGCGCACGGCACTGGTCTATGAGGTGCGCGTGCTGGCCGACGACAAGGCCGATGTGCTGCGCATGGGGATGCCGGCAACCGTGCGGATCGCAACCGGGCACTAAGCATGGATTCGGCAGTCCTCAGCGGACGTAGCCTGTCCCGCCACTTCAGCGTCAAAGGCGCAGCAGCGCCTGTGGAGGCGGTGCGCGATGTGACGCTGGAAGTGGCGCCTGGTGCCTTGACTGCGCTGGTCGGGCCCGATGGCGCCGGAAAGACCACTTTGCTGCGCATGGCGGCGGGACTGCTGGCGCCCAGCGGCGGCAGCTTGTCGGTCCTGGGCGTCGATGTCGCGGCGCGTCCGCAGGAGGTGCAGGACCGCATCAGTTATATGCCGCAGCGTTTTGGCTTGTACGAAGACTTGAGCGTGCAGGAAAACATGGACCTGTATGCGGACCTGCATGGCGTGCCGGCGGACGTGCGGCGCGAGCGCTTCGAGCGGCTGCTGCACATGACCGACCTGGCGCGCTTCACCTCGCGGCCGGCGGGCAAGCTGTCCGGAGGGATGAAGCAGAAACTTGGGCTGGCTTGCACGCTGGTGCGCTTGCCGGAGTTGCTGCTGCTCGATGAGCCGACTGTCGGCGTCGACCCCTTGTCGCGGCGCGAACTGTGGGAAATCGTGCGGCAGCTGGTGGAGCAGGAACGGCTTTCCGTAATCGTCAGCACTTCCTACATGGACGAGGCGGAGCGTTGCCAGCAGGTGTTTGTCATGCATCAAGGGCGATTGCTGGCCGCCGGCGCGCCGGCTGACTTGCGTTCTCGTGCCGAGGGCTTGAGTTTTACGGCCGTGCCGCGTACTGGCAATTCGGCGCGGACGTTGCAAGCGCGTTTGCTCGATGCGCGCGATGTCGTGGTCGATGCTGTGCCGGAGGGTGGGCACGTGAGGTTCATCCGGCGGCCGGATGCTTCGGATGGCGCGGTTGCGCAACTGCTTGACGGCTTGCCAGTCAACCCCGTTCCCGCACGGCTGGAAGATGGATTCATGATGCTGCTGCGCGCAGCCCCGCCACCACCCACCTTGCCCACCTTGCCCACCTCGCCCACCTTGCCCGCCTCGCCCGCCCTCACGCCCCCTGCAGCAAGCAAGCCCGCGCGAGCCGCCGGTCCGGCGGGCGGCGCGGATTCGATGATCGAGGTGCGCGACCTGGTGCGGAAGTTTGGCGACTTCACCGCCGTGGCGAGCACCAGCTTCAGCGTGGCGCGCGGCGAGATCTTTGGTTTGCTGGGCCCTAACGGCGCCGGCAAGACCACCACCTTCCGCATGTTGTGTGGACTGCTTCCTGCCAGCTCCGGCTTCCTGCAAGTGGCAGGCGTCAACCTGCGCCACGCCCGCGCACAAGCACGCGCCAAGGTGGGCTACGTATCGCAAAAATTTGCCCTGTACGGCAACCTGACCGTTCGGGAAAACCTCGATTTCTTTGGCGGCGCCTACGGCCTGTACGGCCAGCGCCTGGAACAGCGCACCAGCCAGGTGCTGGAAGAATTCCAGCTGGGCGGACAGGAACACATGCCCAGCGGCCAGCTGCCGGGTGGCTTCAAGCAGCGTCTCGCCATGGCCACCGGCCTGCTGCACGAGCCGGAAGTACTGTTCCTGGACGAGCCAACCAGCGGCGCCGACCCGCTCGCGCGGCGCGAATTCTGGCGCCGCATCACGACACTGTCGGAGCAAGGCGTCACCGTCGTGGTGACCACCCACTTCATGGAAGAAGCCGAGTACTGCGACCGCATCGTGATCCAGGATGCCGGCAAGGTACTGGCCATCGGCACGCCGCGCGAGGTCCGGAAGCAAGCGGACGATGCAGGCAATATGGAAGACGCCTTCATCAGGATCGTCGAACAGAACCGCAACGGAGGCGCACCGTGAACAACGGCTTCCGCTCCCGCCTCGCAGCACTGGTGCGCAAGGAATTCCGCCAGCTCCTGCGCGACGCTTCGAACCTGGCAATCGGCATCGTCCTGCCAATCGTGCTGATCCTGATTTTCGGCTACGGCCTGTCGCTGGACGTAAAAAATGCTCCGGTCGCCATCGTCATGGAAGACAGTTCGCCAACCGCCCAGGAAGCTGTCGCCGGCTTCAGCCTGTCGCCATCTTTCGCGCCGCTGCCCGTCACGTCGATGCACGATGCCGAGGCCTTGATGCGCGACCGCCGCGTGGACGCCATCGTTCGAATTCCCGCCACCTTTACGCGCGATGCAGCAGCAGGCGGTGCCGCCGTGCAAATCATCGTACACGGCGCGGAAGCCAATCGCGCCAGCATCATCCTGAACTACGCAAGCGGCGCATTGCAGCAATGGAGTGCTCGCCGGGCAGAACGCCTGGGCAGCGCCGCCCGCGCCGACGCCCTCTCCGCCAACGGCGCGGTTCGCATCGACCAGCGCATCTGGTACAACAGCGCCAATACCAGCACCTGGTACCTGGTGCCCGGCCTGATTGTGCTGATCATGACGCTGGTGGGGGCCTTCCTCACCGCCCTGGTGATGGCACGCGAATGGGAACGCGGCACGCTGGAAGCGCTGTTCGTCACGCCGGTGCGGCCCGTCGAAATCCTGCTGGCCAAGGTCATCCCCTACTTCTGTGTCGGGATGATGGGACTCTTCCTGTGCCTGGCCGCCGCACGCTTCCTGTTCAAGGTGCCGATGCAGGGATCGCTGCTGGTCATCATTTTCGCCTCCATGCTGTACCTGGTCGTCGCAGTCGGCATGGGGTTGCTGATATCTTCCGCGACCAGGAACCAATTCCTCGCCAGCCAGCTTGCCCTGGTCAGCAGCTTCATGCCTTCGCTGATGTTGTCCGGCTTCCTGTTCGACCTGCGCAACGTGCCGCTGGCGGTGCAGGTGGTCGGCCGCATCCTGCCCGCAACCTACTTCATGGAGCTGGTAAAGACCCTGTTCCTGGCCGGGAACGTCTGGCCGCTGATACTGCGCAACTGCGCCATCCTCGCCGCCTACGCCGTGCTGTTGCTGGGCGTCGCCCGCGCGGTGACCCGCAAGCAATTGGACTAGCCATGATCGCATTCTTCCGCCGCATTGCTGTCATCGTCCGCAAGGAATTCCTGGCTGTGCTCAAGGATCCCAAGAGCCGCTTTATCCTGCTGGTGCCCGCCATCGTGCAAAGCCTGCTGTTTGGCTACGCCGCGACCTATGACCTGACGTACGTGCCGTATGCGCTGAATGACGCCAGCCACAGCGCCGCCTCTGCCGAGCTGCTGGCCAGGCTGGATGCCAGCGGTACCTTTCGCCGCACGCTGACCTTCGAAACGCAGGAAGCGCTGCGCGATGCGATCGACAGTGAAAAGGCCCTGCTTGCCATCAGCATTCCCGTCGACTTCGAACGCCGCCTGTATGCTGGCGATGCGGCGCCGCTGCAAATCGTGCTGGACGGGCGTAATTCCAACACGGCCGGTTCAGCCGCAGCCTATGTCAGCGCCGTGGTCGCAGACTTCAACCGCCAGTGGCGCGAGCAGCACGGCGGCGTCCCGCCTGCATTGCGCGTCGAAGCACGCGCCTGGTTCAATCCGAACCTGGAGACCCGCTGGTATCTGATGCCGGGCATGATCGCGGCCCTGAGCATGCTGCAAACCCTGCTGCTGACCGCCCTTTCCGTGGCGCGCGAGCGCGAGCAAGGCACCTTCGACCAGTTGTTGGTCACACCGCTGACGCCGATCGACATCATGATCGGCAAGGCCCTGCCGCCCATCGTAATCGGGCTGGTGCAGT
The DNA here is from genome assembly GCF_049913285.1 of Pseudoduganella sp. S-14. Classification (GTDB taxonomy): domain Bacteria; phylum Pseudomonadota; class Gammaproteobacteria; order Burkholderiales; family Burkholderiaceae_D; genus Rugamonas. The sequence goes on along the minus strand of NZ_CP183991.1, from coordinate 1,536,519 downwards.
CGACGCTGATCCTGCTGGTCACGCGGCTTTGGTTCGGCGTGCCGATGGCGGGATCGCTGCTTTCGATCTACGCTGGGCTGACGCTGTTTACGGTTGCCAGCGTCGGTATCGGCCTGTCGATATCGGCCGTATCGCTGAACATGCAGCAAGCCATGTTGTACACCTTTGTCCTGGTGATGCCGATGATGCTGCTGTCCGGGCTCACCACGCCGGTACGGAACATGCCGCGTGTGCTGCAAGTCGCGACGATGGCAAATCCCCTGCGCTTTGCCATCGACATGGTGCAGCGGATTTATCTTGAAGGCGTCGCCCTCGGCACGCTGTGGCCAAATATGGTGCCGCTCGTGCTGATTGCCCTGATAACGCTGCCCCTGGCGGCATGGCTGTTCCGCCACCGTCTTGCCTGAACTGGAACCATCATGAAACAGATCACCGTCTCCCTGCTTTGCCTGGCGCTGGCTGCTTGTACGGTTGGGCCGGATTACCACGAACCGGTCGTGCAAGCCCCAGCTGCCTATGGAGACTGGCACGGCGGGGCTGCTGCCCTGCGCGAGACAGGCCTGGCAGACGGCACGGCGCAATCGTTTGCCCGCTTCGACGATCCCGTATTGCGCAGCCTGCAGCAGCAAGCCCTGGCCGCAAGCTTGGACGTGCAGTCGGCCGCGTTGCGCTTCGCCCAAAGCAGGATCGCGCGCAACGTAGCCGCCGCCGCCCACGGACCGCAGCTCACTGCCCATGCCGGTGCCGCCCGGCAGCGCCAGTCGGAGTCCGGCGCGGGGACGCGCATGGTCGACGCGATCGCGCCAGCCAATCGCGAAGTGCTGATCGAAAAGCTCAGCGATCCCTTCGCGCTGTACCAGGCCGGCTTTGATGCCGCCTGGGAGCTGGACTTGTGGGGACGCCTGCGGCGCAGCGTGCAGGCAGCCGACGCCGGCATGGCGGAGGCCAGCTCTATCCTGCGCGACGTGCAACTGGCGGTGCAGCTGGAAGTGGCGCGCAATTACTACGAGCTGCGCGCAGCCCAGCGCCAGCAGGAATTGCTTCAGGCCGACCTGGCCGCGGCGCGCGACATGGCTGCGCTGGCCTCGGCCCGCCAGCGCGGCGGACTCGCCACCGATCTCGAAGTCGAGCAACAGCGTCTGGCGCTTGCCGAACTCGAAGGGCGCGCGCCGGCCCTGTTCGAGCAGGAAGCGGCAGCCGCCAACAGGCTGACCATGTTGCTTGCCAAGCCGCCCGGCGCACTTCAGGAGCAACTCGCAGCGCAGCAGGACGCGCCGGCGCCAAACGGCCCTGACCTTGCACTTGGCGTGCCGGGAGAAGTCATGCGGCATCGCCCGGACATCCAGTCGGCAGAGGCCCGCCTGCAGGCGGCAACGGCGAGGATCGGCGTGGCAGTGGCCGACCTTTATCCGCGCATCACGCTTGGCCTCTCGCTCGGCTTCGAATCGGTCGATGCCGGCAAGTTCGGCGACTGGGGCAGCCGCCAATGGTCGCTCGGACCGAGCCTGCAACTGCCGGTCTTCGACAATGGGCGGCGGCGCGCGACCGTCGAACTGCGCAAGCTGGAAGAGCAGGAAGCCGCCATCAACTTCCAGAAAACCGTCCTGAAAGCCTGGCATGAAATGGATGACGCGCTGTCCGCCTACGCCGCCGCGCGCCAGCGCCGGCAAGCCCTCGCCGCCCGGGAAGCCAGCGCCCGTTCCACGCTCGAACTGGCCGCAACGCGCGCGCGGCGCGGCATGAGCGACGAGCTGCAGGTACTGCAGGCGCAGCGCGCCCTGCTTGCCATCCAGCGCGAGCGCACCGCCAGCGACAACGAGCTGGCCATGCGCCTGCTGGCCATTTGCAAGGCCAGCGGCCTGGCTCCGCAGCCTTAGCTTTCCGTCAAGAAATTATCACAATTGCGCGAGCTATGCCCCGGGTCGGATAAGATAGAGGTTTTCGACTCTCCGCCTTAGGGCGCATATGGACAACCTTTTACTAGTCATTTTCGCACTCTTCCTCGTAGCACTGAACGGCTTCTACGTCGCCGCTGAATTCAGCATCGTCACCCTGCGCCGCACCCGCGTGCGTGCCATCGAAAAGACCCAGGGCCTGCGTGGCCGCATCCTTGCCAAGGTCCACGGCCAGCTCGATGCCTACCTGTCCGCCTGCCAATTGGGCATTACCCTTGCCTCGCTCGGCCTGGGCTGGATCGGCGAGCCTGCCTTTGCTCGCCTGCTGGAACCCCTGCTCACTTTCATCGGCATCACCTCGCCGGAAATCGTGCACGGCATTTCCTTCGTGTTCGCCTTCGTCACCATCTCCTTCCTGCACATCGTGGTGGGCGAGCTGGCGCCGAAATCGCTGGCTATCCGCATTCCCGAAGCGGTCGCGCTGTGGAGCGCCATTCCGCTGTACGCCTTCTACTGGACCATGTACCCAGCCATCTGGCTGCTGAACCAGAGCGCCAACGCGGTGCTGCGCCTGGCCGGGCTTGGCAATGCCGGCGGCCACGAGTCGCACTACTCGACCGACGAACTGAAGCTGATCCTGCGCACCAGCCAGCCCGGCGAATCGTTCAACAAGGACGAACGCAACATCCTGGCCAACTCGCTGGACTTCTCGCAACTGAGCGTGGCCGACCTGATGCGCCCGATCAATGAGGTGATTGCGCTGCACGCCGACCGTTCGATCGACGAAAACCTCGACACGGTGGTGCGCAACCGTTTCAGCCGCTACCCTTACTTCGACGAAGAAGGCGACGCGGTGCTGGGCGTGGTGCACCTGAAGGACCTGTTCTTCGCCCTGCAGTCGCGCAAGGAACTGAAAAACCTGGCAGGCTTCCTGCGCCCGGTGGAAACCATCTCCGCCCGCACCCCGGCGCTGGAACTGTTCCGCCGCTTCAAGGATGGCGCGCCGCACTTCGCCCTGATCGGCGAAAAGGGCAAGCGCCCGGTGGGCTTCCTCACGCTGGACAACCTGCTGGGCGCCATGGTCGGCGAAATCCACGACGAATTCCGCCTCAACGAGAACGACTGGCTGGCGCAGCCCGACGGCTCCCTGATCGGCAAGGCCAGCCTGCCCATCTTCTCCCTGGAGCGCATCCTCGGCGTCGACATCGAGAACGAAGAAATGGGCCTGGATGAAGTGGAATCGGTCGGTGGCCTGATCATGCTGAAGCTTGGCGACATTCCGAAGCAGGGCCAGCGCGTCGAATTCGATGCCTTCGACCTGGTCGTGAAAAAGATGAACGGCCCGCGTATACTGTTGGTAAAGGTAATCCCGCGCAACCTGCCGCCCGATTCCGACGAACAGGATTGATATGCTCGTGCGCAGTATGCTGCTGGCCGTTGCAACCTGCCTTGCCGGCAGCGCCGCAGCGGCCCCCTGCGGTCCCTACACGGTCGCCATGTACGAACACGGCGCCCTGTACTACCGCAGTGGCGAGCAATGGGCGGGCATCGACAAGGACATCGTCGACGAACTGGCGCGCCGCACCGGTTGCGAACTGCGCATGACGCGCGATTCGCGCATCCGCATCTGGACCATGCTGAAAGACGGGACGCTGGACATGACCATGTCCGGCATCGCCACGCCCGAACGCGAAGCTTTTGCCCGTTTCACGCCCTACCTGCAGTCGCGCAATATGCTCCTGCTGCGCAACGAGGTGGCGCGGCATGCCGCCACGCTCGAACAATTCGCCGCGCAGCCGGAGCTGAAGATAGCCGTGATCAAGGGATTCCGGCACGGCACCACCTATGACGCCTGGCTGGAGCTGCTGCGCAAGCAGGGCCGCGTGTATGACACGCCCGACTACACCACGCTGCTGCGGCTATTCCAGTATGGCCGCGTGCACGCCATCCTCCAGTTGAGCAGCAATGTCGACGCCTTGCACCGCGATCCCCGGTTGCGCGGACAGTTCCGCGTCCTGGACCTGGTGCCGCGCGAGAACGTCCAGGGTTCGCTGGTGATTTCCCGCCTGGTTGCCGATACCTCGGCCAGCAGGATCGAACAGGCGCTGCGCGCCATGCGCGAAGACGGCACCGTCAAGACCATCCTGGAGCGTCATACCAGCCCCGAACGGGCGCTGGCCATGCTGGTGCGCTAGCGCTCAAACGACTGGCTTGACCTTGGTCCAGTTCCTGAGCAGGCCAAGCGCCACCGCCAGCAGGGTCGGGCCGATGAACAGGCCGACGAAGCCGAAGGCCAGCACGCCCCCCATCACGCCAAGCAGCACCAGCGCGAACGGCAGGCTGGAGCCGCGCGAAATCAGGATCGGCTTGACCACATTATCCACGCCGCTGATCACGACCGTGCCGTAAATCAGCATGAAGATGCCCCAGCCGGTCATCCCCTGCGAGAACAGCCAGATCGCCGCACCGCCCCAGATCAGCGGCGGGCCCACCGGCACCAGCGAGAAGACAAAGGTGGCTACCGACAGCAGGGCCACCGCGGGCACCCTCGCAATCAGGAAACCCACCGCCGCTACGGCTGCCTGCGCCAGCGCGGTGCCAAGCATGCCGTACATCACGCCGGTCACGGTACGGCTGACAGTCTCCGCGACTTCGACCGCATGTTCGCCCATGATCTTGTCCATGCCCACTTCCAGCGCGGCCACGATGTTATGGCCGTCGCGGTACAGGAAGAACGAGACAAAGGCGGCCAGGCTGACCTGCGCCACGCCGGCGCCCAGCACGATGCCGCTATTGAGCAGGATGTTGCGGGCCGGTTCCACGTATTTCTTGGCCACGGCCAGCAGCTCCTCCTTGCTGCTCAGGATCTGGCGCAGGTAGGAATCGACCGACTCGCCCACCAGGGGCAACTGGCGCAGCCACGCTGGCGGCTCGAAGCCGCCGGCATCGAGCGCATCGCGGGCACCGCGGTAGAAGTGGGTTACGCTGTCGGCGATATTCCATGTCACCAGCGACAGCGGCAAGACGATGATCAAGACCAGCGTCACCGTCATCACCGCCGCAGCAAGCGTGCGCCGGCCTTTCAGGCGCGCCAGCAGGCGCTGGTACAGGGGCCAGGAAGAAATCGCAATGGCGGCGGCAAACAGGATGCCGGCCAGGAAGGGGCGCAGGACGTAGAGGCAGCCAATGACGAGGAAGACAATGGCTGCCAGGCGGCTATAGGGCTGAAATCGTTGTTCCATGCCCTTAGCTTAGCAGGAATCAGTTGGCGACGAGAAGCTTCAGGTCATGCACGATAGGCGCCGGCCCGCCGCCATGGCGCAGGAACAGGCGCAGCTTGCCGCTCTTGTCGAACACATAGCTGCCGGCCGTATGGTCGATGGTGTAGCTGTCAGGCGTCTTGCCAGGCACCTTCTGGTAGAACACCTTGAACTCCTTGGCGGTGGCGGCGACCTGCTGCGGCGTGCCATACAGGCCCACGAAGCGCGGGTCGAAGCCCGGAACATATTGCGACAGCAGTTCCTTGGTGTCGCGTTCAGGGTCCAGGGTGGCGAACAGCACCTGCACCTTGTCGGCGTCCGGCCCCAGCTCCTTCATCACGGCCGACATTTCAGCCATGGTGGTCGGGCACACGTCCGGGCAATGGGTAAAGCCGAAGAACAGCACCACCACCTTGCCCTTGTAGGATTCCAGCGTCACCGGCTTGCCGGTGTGGTCATTCAGCGAAAAGCCCTTGCCGTAGTCGAGGCCCGTCAGGTCGGTGTTTTCAAACTTCAGCTGCTTCTCGCCGCAAGCGGCCAGCGCCAGCAGCATGAACAGTGCCGCAAACAGTTTTTTCATGACTTAGAACTTGAAATAGTGGTCGACCAGCAGCGCCGCGAACAGCAGCGACAGGTAGATGATGGACCAGGTGAAAGCCTTGCGCGCAACGATATCGCTGTAGTGCTTGTAAATGCGCCAGCCGTAGTACAAGAATACCGCGTTCAGGGCAATCGCGCTGAACAGGTAAATCAGGCCGCTCATTTTCACGGCGAACGGCAGCAGCGTGGTGGCAGCCAGGATGATCGAGTACAGCCAGACGTGGAAGGCGGTGAAGCCCATGCCGTGGGTGACCGGCAGCATCGGCAAGCCGGAACGCTCGTAGTCGGCCTTGCGGTACATCGCCAGCGCCCAGAAGTGCGGCGGGGTCCAGACGAAGATGATCAGCACCAGCAGCCAGGCTTGCATTGGCACGTCGTTGGCGATGGCGGCCCAGCCCAGGGCCGGCGGCATCGCGCCGGACAGGCCGCCGATCACGATGTTCTGCGGCGTAGCGGGCTTCAGGATCATGGTGTAGATCACGGCGTAGCCGACGAAGGTGACAAAGGTCAGCCACATGGTCAGCGGGTTGACCAGCTGGTGCAGGATCCACATGCCGGCGCCGCCGATCGCGGCGGCAAACACCACGGTCTGGGGAACGGTGATATCGCCCATCGCCATCGGGCGGCGCGCGGTGCGCGCCATGCGGGCATCGATTTCGCGCTCGGCCAGGCAGTTGACGGCAAACGCCGCGCCGGACAGCAACCAGATGCCGGCAGTCGCCGCGATCACCACGCGCCAGTCAGGCATGCCGTCGGAGGCCAGGAACATGCCGATGACGGCGCAAAACACCGCCAGCTGCGTCACGCGCGGCTTGGTCAGGGCCCAGTACTGGCCCATGCGGGAGGTCGAGGATTTCATTGTTATTGGTAGGCGGGGGCAGCCAGGTACTTAGCCCTGTAGTTTATCATGGTCAGCAACAGCACCAGGGCTGCCGCACCGGCGTTATGGATCACGGCAATGGCCAGCGGGAAGTTGAAATAAACGGTCGCCACCCCGGTAAATGCCTGCAGCACCAGCACCGCCGCCATCCAGCGCGCGTGCCTGCCCAGGCCTTCGACGCGCCATGCCTGCCAGGCGGTCACGCCGAGCACCAGCACCACCACGGCAGCAAAGTTGCGATGCACCCAATGGATCGCCGTCAGCGCCTCGAAAGGCAGGTAGTGGCCGGCAGCGGTCTTGCCCAGCGCACGCCACAGGTGAAAGCCGTGCTCGAAGTCCATCGGCGGCACCCAGGCCCCGGCACACGTCGGGAATTCGGTGCAGGCCAGCGTCGCGTAGTTCGAACTGACCCAGGCGCCCAGCGCCAGCTGCACCAGCAGCACCACGCCGGACAGCCCCGCCAGCAGGCGGATACGGCCCAGGCGCGCCGCTTGCGAGCCCGCTGCGCGCGGCAGCGGCGCATGCAGCTGGTCTTCGCGGCCGCCGAACCAGGCCAGCAGCGCCAGCAGGGACATGCCCAGCACCAGGTGGCCGGTCACGAAGATCGGCTGCAGCTTCTGCGTCACGGTCCAGGCGCCAAACGCGCCTTGCAGCAGGATGAAGAAGAACAGGAAAGTCGGGTAGCCTGGCGGAATGCGGCGCGCCATGCCTGCACCGGCGCCGGCGCCCCCCCTGCCCGTCGAGCGCCACCACGCCACGCCCATCATGGCCACGATCAGCACGCCGATGCCCATGGCGAGATAGCGATGGATCATCTCGATCCAGGCCTTCATCATGGTGACCGGACCGGTCGGCATCAGCGCTTCGGCGGCGCGGATCTGCTCATGCGCGATGAAAGGATTGGCTTCCCCGTAGCAGCCCGGCCAGTCCGGGCAGCCCAGGCCCGAATCGGTCAGTCGCGTGAAGGCGCCGAACACGATCAGGTCGAAGGTCAGGAAGACCGCGATCCAGACCAGCTTGCGGTACTTGTTGGTGTCCCTGGAAATCCAGACGACCGACAGCGGCAGCGACGCTACGACCAAGGCCGTAATCGCCATATGGGCAAAGGAGTGATGGTCCATCGAGCCCGCCTTAGCCGATAGCCGAAGCCTTGAGCACCTTGGCCAGGTCCTTCTTCACCTTGGCCGGCTCGGCGTCTTTCGGGAAGCGCATCATCAGATGGCCCATCGGGTCGATCAGGTAGATGTGCTCTTCCACCTTGCCGCCCTTTTCCAGCGGCAGCCACTTCGCCACCGCGTCGGCCGGCGCGCGCAGGAAGCGGGTGCCGTCGTTCACGCGCAGCATGAAGGTTTCCAGCGGCTCGTTATCGGTGATCAGCCACACGCGCTCGATGCGGTCGGCTTCCTTGCCCTGCATGGTGCGCAGCTGGCGCATCATGAACAGCATGTCCTGACACTTCTGGTCGCAGGCCGAGCCGCCCACCTTGACCATCAGCCACTTGCCCTTGAAGTCTTCCAGCGTCTGCGGCTTGCCGTCCACCGTGGTGCTGGCCATGGCCGGGATCGGGTGCTGGCGCGGGTCGAGCAGGTCGCCGTAGTTGGTGCGGCCTTCCGGCTTGATGAAGTAGTAGGTGAAGTAGGAGGCAATGATCGGCGCGGCGCACACCAGCAGCACCGCGAACATGCTCCAGCGTCCACGGCGGCGCTGGTTCTCGTCTTGTTTAGCGTTTTCCACTTTTTCTCAATCCGGTGAATACAAAGAAAAGTACTGCCATTGCCGCCAGCGCATACCACTGGAAGGCGTAACCTTTATGCTTGTCCGCGCCCATCGCCGGGGCGGGCCAGTCGCGCTGCAGCGCTTCGGCGGTGGCGGTCGCGCCATCCGGCGACGACTGCTCGACCACTAACGGCTGGAACTTCCAGCCGGTCGCCGCGGCAAGCGACGCCGCATCGGCATTCTGCACGATCGCGCCAGGGGCCAGTTTGGGCGCTTCGCCCAGTTGCATCACATGCCCCGGCGCCAGCCGAGCGATGCCTTCGACCACCACCGGGCCCGCCGGCGTCGCATACGAGGGCAGCTTGCTGCGGTCGGCCATATCGCGCGGCAGCCAGCCGCGCGCCACCAGCACATGCATATCGCTGCCGGCCAGCCGCAAAGGCATCAACAAGTAGAAGCCGGGACGTCCCGCGCGCGGACGGTTATCGAGGTAGACCGGCCAGCTGCTGTCCCACTCGCCTCGCAGGCGCACGCGACGGAACTCAATGTCGGCGGCAGCCACCGGCGCGGCGCCCAGATCCAAAGGCGCAGCGGCATTGCCGGCCGCCAGGCGCGCCTCGAGCGCCAACTTCTGGGCCGCGCGGCCATCCTGCCAGCGGCCGGCGGAAACGCCGATCGCCACCAGCACCACGGTGGCCAGGAAGGGGATCAACCGGAAGCGGAATGCCATACAATAAGGTTCCTCAGAAACCGCCTACTTACCATGAAATACTTCGTTGCCGTAGCCTTCGTGCTGATCATTGGCAGCCTGGCTTCAGCCTTCATCAGCATGATGCGCAGCAAATCGGCCAACCCGAAAATGGTGCGCGCTTTTGCGCTGCGCGTGGGCTTCTCGATCGCGCTGTTCATCACCATCCTGGTGCTGGCAAAGCTCGGCTATATTAAGCCAACTGGCATACGCTAAATGCAAAAAGCCGCATCTGCACAGAGCGCGACCTAGGGCGCGTTCTGGCCGATGCGGCTTTTTTGCGGGTAGATTATAACCGCGTCTTACATCCAGTACACGACCACGTACAGGCCCAGCCAGACGACGTCAACGAAGTGCCAATACCAGGCCGCGCCTTCGAAGGCGAAGTGGTGTTCGGCGCTCATGTCGCCGCGGATCAGGCGGTACAGCACGACGGACAGCATGATGGCGCCCATCGTCACGTGGAAGCCGTGGAATCCGGTCAGCATGAAGAAGGTCGAGCCGTAGATGCCCGAGGTCAGCTTCAGGTTCAGTTCGCTGTATGCGTGCATGTATTCATACGCCTGGAAGCCCATGAACGTTGCGCCCAGCAGCACGGTGGCAGCCAGCCAGAAGATCGCCTTGGAGCGGTTGGCAGCTTGCAGTGCGTGGTGCGAAATGGTCAGGGTCATGCCCGATGCCAGCAGCAGCGCGGTGTTGATGGTCGGGATCGGGAACGGGCCCATCGGGGTATAAGTGTCCACGGTGCCGGCAGGACCGACGTTGCCGTTCCAGTTGGCGGCGAAGTCAGGCCAGATCAGCTTGTGGTCCAGGTCGGCCAGCCAAGGCATGGTGATCTGGCGTGCGTAGTACAGCGCGCCGAAGAAGGCGCCGAAGAACATCACTTCGGAGAAGATGAACCAGCCCATCGACCAGCGATAGGACACGTCGATGCGCTTGGAGTACAGGCCCTTCTCGGACTCGGAGATGGCGTCGCCGAACCAGAAGTACAGCACGGCCAGGGTCATGACGATGCCGATATTGTTGACGATCATGCCCCATGGTGCGTCGTTGACCCATGCGGATGCGCCAATCATGGTCACCAGCAGGGAAATACCTGCCAGCATCGGCCACTTGGAAGGACCAGGCACGAAGTAGTACGGTGCCGCGGCGTTATTAGAGCTCATCTTGTTCTCCCTAAAATCCTGCAATAATTTACTTTGAAACCACGAGTTTGACGATCGAAACCAGCAAGCCGATGAACAGGGCCGCGCCCAGCAGTCCGGCGATGATGACGTGGACCGGCTTGATCTTCTCCTGGTCCTGCTCAAAATCGCTTTTGCGGCGCAGGCCGAAGAACGACCAGATCACTGCTTTCATCGAATACAAAAACGATCCCATCTGCCTTCCTTAATTGGCTGCGGTCTGGTTGCCCAGGCCGCCCGCCTCGATAAAGGTGTACGACAGCGTGACGGTCTTCACGCTCTTCGGCACCGCCGGATCGATGAAGAACACCACGGGCATCTGCCGCGCTTCTTTCGGTTTCAGCGTCTGCTCCTTGAAGCAGAAGCATTCCACCTTCTTGAAATGCGGCGTTACTTCCATCGGCGTGTAGCTCGGGACGGCTTGCGCCTTCACCGTGCGGTCCACGCTGTTGACTACCTCGTACACCACCGTCGTCATTTCGCCAGGGTGCACGGTCACGCTATTCTGGGTGGCGCGGAAACGCAAGGTGCCCTGCACATTGCTGACCAGCTCCACCGTGATGTCACGGCTCATGTCGACCTGGCTGTTCTTGGCAACTTCCTGCGGCTTGCCATCGATCAGGTTCAGGCCAAGCACCTCGCACAGGTGCTTGTACACCGGTATCAGCGCATAGCCAAAGCCGAACATCATGACGGCAATGACCAGCAACTTGCCGAGCAGCTTCTTGTTCTCGCCGCCGCTCATTTCAGTGGTGCCCCAGCATCCATTGCTTGCCGATGACGGAAACAAAGAACACTACGGCGACCGACAACAAAATCAGGGCCAGGCGCAGGTTGCTATTCGGCTTCTTCGGGTCAGACATGGTACTTCCTATAGGGGACGGGCTGGCCCGTCCCCGAAAAGCTGTTACTTGACAGTCGGCGGTACTTCGAAGGTGTGGAACGGCGCCGGCGACGGCACGGTCCACTCCAGGCCTTCAGCGCCATCCCATGGCTTGGCTTCCGCCTGCTTGCCGCCACGGATGGTTGGCAGTACCACGAAGAACAGGAAGAACACCTGGCTCAGGCCGAAACCGAAAGCACCGATCGAAGCGATCGAGTTGAAGTCGGTGAACTGCGCCTGGTAGTCGGCGTAGCGGCGCGGCATGCCGGCCAGGCCCAGGAAGTGCATTGGGAAGAAGGTCACGTTGAAGGTGATCAGCGACAGCCAGAAGTGAGCCTTGCCCATCGTCTCGTTGTACATGTGGCCGGTCCACTTCGGTACCCAGTAGTAGAAGCCTGCGAACAGCGCGAACAGGGAACCTGCCACCAGCACGTAGTGGAAGTGCGCCACCACGTAGTAGGTGTCCTGCAGCTGGATGTCGACCGGGGTCACTGCCAGCATCAGGCCGGTGAAGCCGCCCATGGTGAACACGAAGATGAAGCCGACCGAGAACAGCATCGGGGTTTCAAAGGTCATCGAGCCTTTCCACATGGTCGCGATCCAGTTGAAGACCTTCACGCCGGTCGGCACAGAGATCAGCATGGTTGCATACATGAAGAACAGCTGCGAGGTCACCGGCATGCCGGTGGTGAACATGTGGTGGGCCCAGACGATGAACGACAGGATCGCGATGGACGCGGTGGCGTACACCATCGAAGCGTAGCCGAACAGCTGCTTGCGGGCGAAGGCCGGGATGATCTGCGACACGATACCGAAGGCCGGCAGGATCATGATGTACACCTCTGGGTGACCGAAGAACCAGAAGATGTGCTGGTACATGACAGGGTCACCGCCGCCGGCGGCGTTGAAGAAGGAAGTGCCGAAGTGACGGTCAGTCAGGGTCATGGTGATGGCGCCTGCCAGGACCGGCATCACGGCGATCAGCAGGTAGGCGGTGATCAGCCAGGTCCAGCAGAACATCGGCATCTTCATCAGGGTCATGCCAGGAGCGCGCATGTTCAGGATGGTGACGATGATGTTGATGGAACCCATGATCGACGACGCGCCCATGATGTGCATGGCGAAGATACCCATGTCCATGCCGATGCCCATCTGGGTCGACAGCGGAGCGTACAAGGTCCAGCCGGCAGCAGTCGCGCCGCCAGGCACGAAGAACGAGCCGGCCAGCAGGATCGCTGCAGGAGGCAGCAGCCAGAACGAGAAGTTGTTCATGCGGGCGAACGCCATGTCGGATGCGCCGATCTGCAGCGGAATCATCCAGTTGGCGAAGCCGACGAAGGCCGGCATGATGGCGCCGAACACCATCACCAGGCCGTGCATGGTGGTCAGCTGGTTGAAGAACTCAGGCTGGAAGAACTGCAGGCCAGGCTTGAACAGCTCGGTACGGATCATCAGCGCCAGCACGCCGCCGGACAGCAGCATGATGAACGAGAACCACATGTACAAGGTACCGATGTCCTTGTGGTTGGTCGCGAACAGCCAACGGCTCAAGCCGTGTGGGTGATCGTGTGCGTGATCGTGGTCGCCGTGGGCGTGATCGTGTGCGTGATCGATAGTGCTCATGTAATGCTCCTAATTACTTGGCGCGAGCAGCCACAACTTCGGCTGGCTGAACGATGTTTTCCGCTGGCTTATTCGACCAGTTGTTGCGGGTGTAGGTAATAACAGCCGCGATATCAGTATCCGACAGTTGCTTCCATGCCGGCATTTCGGACGGGAACTTGCCCGACTTCTTACCGTGCAGCAGCACCTTGATCTGTTCGGCTTTCGGGCCGTTCACCACTTCGGAGCCGTCCAGTGCCGCGAAGGCGCCTGGCACGCCCTTGCCGTTTGCCTGGTGGCAGACTGCGCAATTGGCGGTGTAGACTTTTTCGCCCTTGGTCTTCAGTTCGTCGATGGTCCAGGTCTTGTTCGGATCGTCTGCCAGGGCAGCCATTTCCTTCTTCTTGCCATTGACCCAGGCGGTGTACTCTTCGGCGCTCACGACTTTGACCACGATCGGCATGAAGGCGTGCTCTTTACCGCACAGCTCGGCGCAGTTGCCGCGGAAGGTGCCGGTGTATTCAGCCTTGAACCAAGTGTCGCGCACGAAGCCAGGAATCGCATCCTGCTTGACGCCGAAGGCCGGGATCATCCAGGCGTGGATCACGTCGTTGGCGGTGGTGACGATGCGGATCTTCTTGCCGACCGGGACCACGACTTCGTTGTCCACTTCCATCAGATAGTTTTCGTTGCGCTTGCCGGTGAATTCTTCGCCCGGGTTGCCCACTTGCGCGCGCGGGGTCGACAGGTTGGAGATGAAGGAGATGCCTTCGCCTTCGCCCTTCAGGTAGTCATAGCCCCATTTCCACTGCATGCCGGTGGCTTTGATGGTGATGTCGGCGTTGGAGGTGTCTTTCATCGCAACCACGGTCTTGGTTGCTGGCAGTGCCATGCCGATAACGATCAGGAAAGGCACGACGGTCCAGGCGATTTCAACGGCGGTGGATTCGTGGAAGGTGGCCGCTTTGTGGCCGACCGACTTGCGATGCTTGAAGATCGAGTAGAACATCACGCCGAACACGGCGACGAAGATGACCATAATGATGACCATCATCATGGTGTGCAGGTCATAGATGTTTTCAGCGATCTTTGTTGCAGGAGCCTGCAGGTTCAACTGATGGACCATCGGACCGCCGGTGCCCCCGGTCTTTGCCGTGTAGTCGCTGGCCGCTGTCGCCGCAGGCTCGGCCCACGCCGGCATCGCTGCGGCGGTAACGGCCAAGCCGAGCATCAACGATTGAAGTCGCTTCGCAAGTTTCATGTTTTCCCCAACCACCCAAAAATAAAGAAGATTTTTGTGCGCCAGGCCCGCCTAACCGCGGACCCGCCGCACGCTAAACACCTAAAGGCTCCGAGCCAAGCCAGCGCAAAAAAGTTCGCGACCGGACTGTGCTGGAACCTTGAAAAACACTCCCGATGACCACACATCACCGATAGCTTTGCTGCCATATTTGCCTGGCCTGGACCGCCTTGTTGCGTTCGGCTGGGCGAAGTCTTGGCAAAATTAGCTAAAGATTATACTCAGTGAACATGTCCTACATCAAGGGCAGCACATCCCTCACTGTGGTATACGCAAGTAACCCTGCCCTTCCCTGCCTATTTTTTAGGCTTTCTTGGCAAGTCAAAACGGATGATGGCTTCGCCGCTGCTGGTGACCCTAGGGGCCGGGCGGAAGGCATGGCCGTAGATTACTTCAAACGTCAGCGCCAGCTTGCCGTCCGCGCGGCGCTGCTTTTCCAGGCCTTGCAGCATGCGCTGGTATGCCTGTTTTCCGAGCAGCCCCTTGCGCCGCGTCTGCAGCGGGTTGCCGCCCAGCGCGCGGGCATCGGCCAGCAGCTTGTCGGCGCTGTCGTAGGTCACCGTGATCTTTTCCATGTCCATGACCGGCTCGGCAAAGCCGGCTTCCACCAGTTGGTCGCCGAAATCGTGCATGTCGACGAAGGGCAGCGTGTGCGGCGCCAGGTCCACTTCGGCGAAGGCCGCGCGCAATTCCTGCAGCGTATCCGGGCCGAAGCAGGAAAACATCAACAGGCCGCCCACCTTCAGCACACGATGCCATTCCGCAAACACACGGTCCGGCTGCGGGTGCCAGTGCAGCGCAAGGTTAGACCACACCAGGTCCGCATTGTTCCGTGCCAGCGGCAGGTCGGCCATATCAGCGCACAGGTAGTCAATGCCCGATTTTGCTGGTAGCAATTTGCCAATCAACTGGCTCAGGCCCGTTTTGCCGGCCTGGCCACGGGCGGCGGCAATCATGGCGGGCGACGTGTCGACGCCCAGGATCTGGGCGGCGGGATAGCTTTTTTGCAAGGCCGGCAGGTCCGGGCCGGTGCCGCAACCCGCGTCGATGACGCGCAGCGGGTTGACTTTGACCAGTTGCAGGCGCTCGTGCATGCGGCTGGCAATCTCGCGCCGCAGGAAATCGGATTCCGCCACACGAGCCGGGTCGGCAAACAGGGCGCGGACTCGATCCAGGTCAATAGGAGCGCTCAATTTCGGCGGTTTTGCTGGGGCTTGCATATTTAATACGGTTCTTTAATGGGATAATCCGGGCAGTTTACTCGTTCGCGGGGATTTGCGATGGGTAGTGCATTTGCCAATGGCCTGCTGGCCGCCCTGTTGCCCTGTAATTGCGTGCTGTGCGGCGCCAGCGGACCAGCTTTGCTCTGCCCCGGCTGCCGCCAGCAGTTCTTCGCCGCCACGGTTCCCCGCTGCCCGATCTGCGCCAACCCACTGCCGCCAGCGCCCGTGGACCTGGAGCCTGTCCCCTGCGGCCGCTGCCAGGCCCAGCGTCCCGCCTTCGACGCCACGGTGGCCGCTGCCGACTACGCCCTTCCTGTAGACCGCCTCGTGCTTCAGTTAAAATTCGCCCGTCAGCTTGCGCTGGCGCGCCTGTTTGCCGGCCTGCTGGCGGACGCGGTGCAGCGCGCCGACGCCGGGCGTCACCCGCGCCCCGCCCTGCTGTGCCCCGTGCCGCTTGGCTTGCAGCGCCTGTCGGAACGCGGTTTCAACCAGGCGCTGGAAATCGCCCGCCCGCTAGGCAAAGCTCTTGGCATCGCCGTCCATGCCAAACTCGCAGTACGCGTGCGCGACACGCTGGCCCAGAGCAGCACGCCGCACGGCGCGCGCCATGCCAATATCGCGCATGCCTTTGCGATTCCCGAGCGGGCGCTGGTCGAAGGCCGGCATATCGGCCTGGTGGACGATGTCATGAGCAGCGGCGAAACGCTGCAGGAACTTGCCGCAACGCTTAAGCGCCACGGCGCCGCGCGCGTGACGAACTATGTATTCGCCCGCACGCCCCCGAACACGAATTAGGAGAACGATTTGTTTCATGTAGTGCTGGTCAACCCGGAAATCCCGCCCAACACGGGCAATGTGATCCGCCTGTGCGCGAACACTGGCGCGCAGTTGCACCTGATCGAACCACTCGGCTTCCCGCTGGACGACGCCAAGATGCGCCGCGCCGGCCTCGATTACCACGAGTATGCGCAGATGAAGGTGCACAAGGACTGGGCTGCCTTCCTGGCCGACGTCCAGCCTGACACCAGCCGCATGTTCGCCATGACCACCCACGGCTCGCGCCCCTTCGCCGAGCTGGCTTTCCAGCCAGGAGACGTGTTTGTGTTCGGCAGCGAAACCCGTGGCTTGGCACCTGAGTTCCGCGAATCGTTCCCGCCCGAACAGCGCATCCGCCTGCCGATGATGCCCGGCAACCGCAGCCTCAACCTGTCCAATACCGTTGCGGTGGTAGTGTTCGAAGCCTGGCGCCAGCACGGCTACGCCGGCGGCGCCTGAGTAATCGGCAGCGCTACGGCTTGTAGGCCGCCAGGATTTTCTTCAAATCGGGCTCCACGGCACGGAACACTTGTTCCGCGCGCGCAGCGTAAGCCTGGGACACCGTGCCGAATGCCTGCTTCACGGATTTGCTCAACTCCGCCCCTGCCTTCTCGACCTGGGCTGCCTGGTCCTTTGGCAGCAGGTTGAACTCCAGCTCCATCGTCATCTTGCGGATACCAATCCCTGTTGCAAGCGCGTACAGGCGATTCTTATCCGCGCCTGGAGGCAGTGGATGCGGAGGCGTCGAACTCAACTCGATCAGGGCTTCGCACATTGCGCCGTCCATCATCGTATCCCTGTAGAGGCGGCCGCCCTTCTGCTTCAGGAAGGCCTGGAATTCCGTGCGCTGGGCCGGCGTCCAAGCACTCACCATGGTATGCAGCAAAGGGGGCAAGCCTGCGTCGAGCAACGGCCCGTTGCTCACCTCATCATCCTGGAAAGCCATTTCCAGCAGGTCGCGTGCCTGGCGATAGTTTTCATTGCCCGGCCCCCATTCCGGCCCCCATTTCCTCAGATCGCGCGCGCCATCCAGCATCAGGTCGGGCAGGATGCTGCGAAAATGATTGTTCGAAATGGTGAGCGCCTCATCAAGACATTTCAGCGGAGCCTCTTCAACCAGCTTGCCAGTGATGTAGTCCACTTCGTCCGCCCACGCCAGCACCGGCAGCAGGCTGCTGCACAGGCTCAACACAGCAATCGCATTCTTCATCAAGCATGTTTCCATAAATCAAGATCGAATATTTTGAGATATTGACCTGAGCCCGTCAACTGTGCGTTGCTGGATCGAAGCGTGTGGCCGGGTCGCAGTGATTCGTCGTATAACCGGGCAGGAAGGAGGCAGCAATGTTCGACCTCGATTTGCCTTGGTGGGAATACATCATGCGCGGCGTCGCGATTTACGGCGTGCTGTTGCTGATGATGCGCCTGAGCGGAAAGCGCACCATCGGCCAGTTCACGCCTTTCGACTTGCTGGTGGTGATGCTGCTCAGCGAGGCGGTGTCGCCCGGACTGACAGGTGGCGACGATTCGGTTGCCGGCGGCTTGATCGTGGTTGTCACCCTGGTTGCGCTGAACGTGGCGATCGCCTTCATCACTGCCCGCAGCAAGAAAGCTGCCGATATAGTCGAAGGCACCGCCGTGCTGTTGGGCCGCGACGGCCAGATCTTCAAGGAAGCCCTGCGCCGCAACCACGTCACAGAAAGCGACCTGGAACAATCACTGCGTGAAGCCGATTGTCCACGCGAGAAAATGAAGTACGCCTTCCTTGAGGCGGACGGCAAGATCACCATCCTGCAGCACTAATCTATCCCAGCTCGAACTTGACAGAACGCGCCGGGCGGCCGACAGCTTCCGCAGCTGCTGCTAGCCGATTGTGCTCGTTTAAACGAATGGCGCCCCCATCCTTTACCTAATCTATTGTAGGGTCGCCCCACATTTCCGTGAAAAGTTGCCGAATTTCCGCAGCAATAAATATCCAGGCCCACTTTTTATCTTCGACGCTTGAATCCCACATAAGGTTCTCGGCATATGACACATCGACGATGGTCCGCAATTCAGCCGGCTCGGCACGATACGCGGCGGCGATGAAGTTCGTATGCGCTCGAACTGCTTCGGCATCCCGACGCCTGACGGCTTCAGTTGTCCTCTCCGCAAATGCCTCGACCCAGTTGAGTGCCGTATCATCGTCTGCAGGATCCCATCCCCTTTCTCGAAGCCAATCATCGGTCAGCGCTGCTTCCGTTTGAAAGCGCGAGCGAAGAGCAGCGACTAGAGACGTATTAGCATTTCGGGGACTCATGGTACGAGTATGACTCTAAAGGGGGCCTGGATCTCTATTGCGTGATCGTATACGAACCAAACGCTGCGACTTGGGTATTTCCGCTTCTGGCCGGCTACCGCCCCGAATCTCTGAATCGCCATTTATCAATCTCAGTTTGGACTTCTGTCACTTCACTGAGCGTGGATTCAAGCTCACCTTCAGGCACGGAAGCGCTGTTCTTCAAAATGTAATCGAACTTTTGGGCGACATTGGAGGCGCGCACTGCAAGGTCTCGTGGCATATTTCCGAGCGCCGCAGTTTCAGTCAACACATCAACTGATCCACAAATTCGAAGGAATGAATAAATGAATCGACCGATTCGCTCATAGTCCAGGCTGTCGTTTGCCGCAGATTGTTCGTGCACCGCTTGTCTCCTAATGGCCCAGGCCGTGTAAAAACACAGCAACGTGTGCTGGCAACGTAATTTTACCTGCACGGGTAAATTTGGAAGGCCCACCAGGCATTGCGGAGGCTTCGCTTCCTCTTTGGCGCTTTCGGCAGGTTCAGCAAGTGAATGCCCAATGCAGGCGTTTCAGGCTTGAAAAAAGGGCATATGCCCTGATCGCGCCCATCACCCCTGCGATTCCAAGCAGGGTCATCAAGCGTTTGAGGTTATAGGCAAGCACGTGAAGGCTCATCTCTGTCTTCACGCTCGCAAGGCCTTTCGTCAGGAAGTGCGTCCACCCCATCCAGGACTTGATCGTACCGTACGGATGCTCAACGGCGGAACGCCGGATTCGCATGGCATCGGGTTGCTTTTCAAGACGCCCCTGCATTTCATCAAGCACGTCTTGATGTTCCCAGCGCGTCACACGTCGCTGTGGGCTTGGCGTGCATTTTTCCTTAAGCGGGCAGCCTTTGCAGTTCGAACTCCAGTAGCGATGATTCGTCATGCCTTTTTCAATGGTCGCGAAACGCCAGATCAGCGATTGACCTGCTGGGCATCGATACTCATTTTTCTGTTTGTCGTAGATGAAATCGGCCTTGTCGAATCGTCCCTCCGCTTTCGCACTTGACGTTGTCGTCGCTGGCACCAAGGGGACAATGCCGGCATCGCAGCATGCCAGGATTTCCTCGCCTTTGAAGTAGCCGCGATCAGCAATAACGGTCAGCGTAGCGCTGTCAATTGCGGCGCGGGCCTTCTTGGCCATGCCGGATAGTTGATCCCGATCGCTGCCGACATTGGTGACTTCATGCTCAACGATCAGATGATGTTTGGTGTCGACAGCTGTCTGCACGTTATAGCCAACAATTCCGGCACCGCGACACTTCATTGAGCGCGCATCAGGATCTGTCAGCGATACTTGCGTTTCCCCCTGTCACTTCAAGCCTCGCTTCAATTTCCTTGAGCGTGGCCATTTGCGATTTCAGCGCCGCAATCTTGTCGTTGAGCCGGACACTGCGCGCTTATGCTGCCGTCGGCTCTTGTCTGTCAGCGGTGTCGAGTTCAGCCAGGTAGCGATTGATGTTGACTTCAATCTCTTCCATCCTCCGCTTGAGTTTGGCATTGGTGAAGTTGCGGTCGCTGCTATTGACCGCCTTGAACTTGCTGCCGTCGATCGCAACGACCGCGTCCGAGAAGAGGTCCAGTTGCTGGCACAGCACGACAAACTGGCGGCAAACACTTCGGATCGCTTTACCGTTGTTCTTTCGGAAGTTCGCTATCGTCTTGAAGTCCGGCGCCAGGCGCCCAGTCAACCACATCAGTTCAACGTTGCGCTGTGCTTCACGTTCAAGCCGCCGGCTTGACTGGATGCGATTGAGGTAGCCGTAGATGTAGAGCTTTAGCAGCACTGCCGGATGGTACGCGGGCCGCCCAGTTTTCGCTGGCAGCACACGTTGGAACCCGAGATTTCCCAGGTCGAGCTCTTCGACGAAAACATCAACGACCCGGACTGGATTATCGGCGCCAACGAAATCGTCTAGGTGCTCAGGGAGCAGCGTACCTTGTTCGCGATTCTCGCCTTCGACAAAGCGCTTCATTTGGCACCCTCGGTCATGAGATACTCGCTCAACGTTTACCGGGGCGATCTCGTTTACATGATTTTATGTTTTTACACAGCCTCGGCCGATTGTACGCGCTCCTCGCCTCCGGTGAATTACGAGCGCCATGTGCTTACCTCGGCTAGAAGAACTTCAAAAGTTTCGGGATGGACGAGAAAGGCATATAGTTTTCCAAATCCAGCGAGGCGCTCGGGATTCTTGTCCGAGGCCCAGTAGCTCACCAACAGAACAGTTGAGACGCCCCCCAGAGCTTCGTGAATAGACTTTCTTTTTTCTTCGGAAATGCGGGCACGGTCTATGAAGCTCTTCGGCTGTGCGAATACATCGCTCACGCAATGTCCCCAACTGATTGCCTCAGCATGAAGCGGGTGGAATTCAACAGCGGATAAAGCGTCCTTGGCAATCGCCTCAGTCACGGTGTTTGTTTCCTGCATGTTGAATCCTTCATGACCTTATACGAAAATTCAAAATTTGAAGGGCCGCTACTGGCCGCCAGCAGATGACTGCTCTCACACACGCATTCCGATCCAAATGACGGCTTCCGTTGCTGCAGCCACGACCGGCGAAAGAATCCGCGACCAAAACCCGGCCTGCGCAATATGACAGACCGACCGATCATGGTGCTGTCTCTCCTCAATAACTATTGAAGCGACGGCATGGAATGCAGCCTCGTCCTTTCCTGCTAATAGTACAAGCTGCTCCTCCATGTGACGAAGCACAACGCGCTCGACGGCGACGGTCGTTGCCGCAATAGCGCGGCGGCCAAACGCCCCACTCACCACTCCAAGAACGAAGCCACCCGCGCCACAGAGCCAGTAGCTTTTGCAGCGCCTTTGCTTTCGAACCGTCATCTCATTCCAGAATATGGCGCGATGCCGCTCTTCATGCGACTTGAACTCAATGAGTTCCGCGACCATTGATGGGGCGGTGAACCGTGCCATAAAAATCTGCCCGGAGTAAATGTGAACCGCCCCATTTCCCCCAGCATGGTTCACTCTTAATACACGCGAAGCAAACTCGTTCAACGCGTCATTTTTAAACTCAGACCGCATGTGAGCCAGCTTCAAGTTGAGGGGTAATCAATCAAGTCTAGCAGACGCCACTGGCCTTCCGCTCTTGGCCGGAACGGCCCAAACGCCCCCCAATTCAACGGACATTCTCCATCATGCCAAGTCTGAACGACTACGACTATCAGAGGAAGCCAATGTGCTTGCGCTCCAGCCCCGACATCACCAGCTTGACGTAGCGGTTGGGGATGTACAGCTCGACTTCGACCATCGCCCCCTCGGCATTACGGGCCTCGGAGATCAGGTGGAAGAAGCTACGGTCGGGGCTGGCCTCCTTGCAGGGCAGGAATTTGCCAGAAGGTCCGTCAGACAGGTAATCCTTTAGCGTGGCGCCCAATTCGGCCACGCCCTCGTCGGTCAGCAGCACACCAAAAGCCATGACGGCCTCCTATTGTCCAAACATGCGCACCTTGGCCAGCAGCTTGGTGGTCGAGCGGTCGTGCTCGAAATCGATGGCCACCGCCTTGCCGCCGTATGCCAGCACCGCCTGCCCTTCCGGGATCGCGGTCATATCGTAATCGCCGCCTTTGGCGTAAATCTCGGGCTTCGCCTGCAGCACCGCTTCCAGCGCGGTGTCCTCGTCAAACGGCACCACCAGGCTGACCGATTCCAGCGCCGCCAGCAGCGCCATGCGGTCTTCGCAATTGTTCAGGGGCCGGTCATCACCCTTGCCCAGGCGCTTGACGGAAGCGTCGGTGTTGGCCGCCACCACCAGCGAGCCGCCCAGCGAACGCGCTTGCGCCAGATAGGTGACATGGCCACGGTGCAGGATATCGAACACGCCGTTGGTCATCACCACCGGCTTCGGCAGCGCAGCCACCCGCGCGGCCAGTTCGTCGCGCGAGCACATCTTCTTTTCAAAATCGATCATTCGCCTTCTTCTTCCTCTTCTTCATCCAGCTGCATGCTCAGGCCGCCCGACGACTTCGGCGCCGCCGCGGCAGGCGCAGCGGCGTCTGGTGGTGGACGGCTGCTATTCAGCTTGATCTGCAAGCGCAGGCCGTTGGTCGAGTCGGCATTGCGCAGCGCCTCTTCGTAAGCGATGTAGCCCTTATTATAGAGTTCGAACAAGGCCTGGTCGAAGGTGCACATGCCCAGCTCGCGCGACTTGGCCATGATCTCCTTGATCGAGTGGAAGTTGCCTTTGAAGATCATCTCGGAGATGGTCGGCGTGTTCAGCAGGATCTCAATGGCGGCTTTGCGGCCCTTGCCATCCTCGGTACGGATCAGACGCTGGGAGACGATGGCGCGCAGGTTGGACGACAGGTCCATCAGCAGCTGGTTGCGGCGTTCTTCCGGGAAGAAGTTGATGATGCGGTCCATGGTCTGGTTGGCATTGTTCGCGTGCAGCGTGCCCAGGCACAAGTGGCCCGTCTCGGCGAAGGCGATCGCGTGCTCCATGGTTTCCGTGTCGCGGATCTCGCCGATCAGGATCACGTCCGGCGCCTGGCGCAGTGTGTTTTTCAGCGCATGGTGCCAGGACAGGGTGTCCACGCCCACTTCGCGGTGGGTAATCAGGCAGTTCTTGTTCTTGTGGACATATTCGACCGGGTCTTCCACGGTAATGATATGGCCGGCCGAATTCTGGTTGCGGTAATCGATCATGGCCGCCAGCGAGGTCGACTTGCCGGAGCCGGTACCGCCCACCACCAGCACCAGGCCGCGCTTGGTCATCACGACTTCTTTCAGCACTTCCGGCAGGTCCAGCTTTTCGAAGTTCGGGATTTCCGAGGCGATGGTGCGGCACACCATGCCCACTGCCTGCTGCTGCACGAAGACGTTGATGCGGAAGCGGCAGACATTGGGCAGCGAAATCGCGAAATTGCACTCAAGCTCGGTTTCGAACTCGCGGCGCTGCTTCTCGTTCATGATGGCGTAAGCCAGGGCCCGGGTCACGTCCGGGGTCAGGCGCTGCTGGCTCAGGGCGCGCATCGAGCCCTGCGACTTGATACTGGGGGGGAAATCCGCCGAAATAAACAGGTCGGAGCCGCCGACCTGGTGCATGGCCGTCAGCAGTTTAAAGATATACGACTGGGCCTCTTCATGGCCAAGTGTGGAAGACATATTCGCCTCGTTTTATGGTTTTGCAGGTCATTATAGCCAGAGCCCTCCCCCATTCATGGCATTGCAACAAGGCATTCAACTGTGTTCAAATGGGTTTATGACACTGACCGAGCTCAAATATATCGTAGCGGTTGCCAGAGCGAAACACTTCGGCCATGCCGCCGAGGCATGTTTTGTCGCTCAACCCACTCTTTCTGTCGCAATTAAGAAACTGGAAGACGAGCTCGGCGTCGTGCTGTTCGAGCGCGGCGGGGCGGAAATCTCGGTCACCCCGCTGGGCGCCCAGATCGTGGCTCAGGCCGAACGGGTGCTGGAACAGACGGCAGCGATCAAGGAACTGGCAAAACAGAACAAGGACCCGCTGGCCGGGCCGTTGCGGCTGGGCGTCATTTACACCATCGGCCCCTACCTGCTGCCGCCTTTGGTCAAGCGGATGATTGAAACCACGCCGCAGATGCCGCTGGTCCTGCAGGAGAACTTTACCGTCAAGCTGCTGGAAATGCTGCGCCAGGGCGAGCTGGACGCCGCCATCATGGCGCTGCCGCTGCCGGAACACGGCATGGCGGTACAGCCGCTGTACGACGAGCCGTTTGTGGTGGCGATGCCAAAAAACCATCCCTGGGCCGCGCGCAGCACCATTCCCGCCGAAAACCTGAAGACCGAAACCATGCTTTTGCTAGGCAACGGCCACTGCTTCCGCGACCAGGTGCTGGAAGTGTGCCCGGAAATGGCGCGTTTTTCCGCGCCGGGCAACGGCATGCAGCGCACCTTCGAAGGCTCGTCGCTGGAGACCATCCGCCATATGGTGGCCAGCGGCATCGGCCTGACCGTGCTGCCGCGCGCCTCGGTGCCGGACATGGAAGGCCGCGACGGCATGTTGTCGTTCCGCTATTTCGATAAGCCGGAGCCGAACCGGCGCGTGGTGATCGTCTGGCGCAAGAGCTTCACGCGCAAGGCTGCCATCGATGCCATCGTCGCCGCGGTGGCCGATTGCCAGCTGCCCGGCGTCCGCATGCTGAACGGCGACGAAGAGTAAAATGCCGGCATGCATGCGACGACTCCCCCCCTGAGCAAACTCGAACTCTATTTCCGCCTGGTCCGGCTGGACAAGCCGATCGGCACCGTGCTGCTGCTGTGGCCGACCCTGGCCGCGCTATGGCTGGCTTCCGGCGGCGTGCCGGACTGGAAGCTGCTGCTGATCTTCTCGCTGGGCACTTTCCTGATGCGTTCGGCCGGCTGCGCCGTCAACGACTACGCCGACCAGGACTTCGACAAGCACGTCAAGCGCACCGCCGAGCGCCCGATCACCAGCGGCCGCGTCAGCGGCAAGGAAGCGCTGCTGATCGCTGCCGGCCTGTCGCTGCTGGCCTTCCTCCTGATCCAGCCGCTAAATGCGCTGGTCAAGCAATTGAGCGTGGCGGCGCTGATCATTGCCGGCACCTACCCCTACTTCAAGCGTTTCTTCGCCATTCCGCAAGCCTACCTCGGCATCGCCTTCGGCTTCGGCATGCCGATGGCCTTCGCCGCGGTGCAAAACACGGTGCCGCCGGTGGCCTGGCTGCTGCTGGCGGGGAATGTTTTCTGGGCCGTCGCCTACGATACCGAATACGCCATGGTCGACCGCGACGACGACCTGAAGATCGGCATCAAGACTTCCGCCATCACCTTCGGCCGTTTCGACGTGGCCGCCATCATGCTCTGCTACGCGGTGCACCTGGCCATCCTGCTGGTGGTCGGCCAGCAGTTCGGCCTGGGCCTGCCCTTCCTGCTGGGCATGGCAGTGGCAGCCGGCTGCGCGGTTTACCACTACTTCCTGATCCGCGGGCGCGAGCGTGCGCCCTGCTTTGCCGCCTTCCGCCACAATAACTACCTGGGCGCGGCAGTCTTCGCAGGCATTGCGCTCGACTACGCGTTGCGCTGACCTATACTGGAATTTACTCCGAGTGCTGTTCACTGAGACGAGGCGATCATGGACCAGACACCACAAGCTACTCCCGCAAAACCCAACGGCGGCGGCGTTGCCAACGGCAAAAGCCATAGCCACAACGAAAACATGGAAGCCCGCGAAAAGCTGATGGGCGACCTGAAACAGGCCGTACAGGATGCCGAAACCTGGCTGCGCAATGCTGCCACGGCCAATTCCGAAGACCTGGGCATGGTCAAGGCCAAGTTCGAAGACACGCTGCGTACCGCCAAGCGTGACCTGCTGAAGCTGGAAGACAGTGTGCTTGCCCGTGGCAAGATGGCAGCCCAGGCCACCGACCATTATGTACACGACAATCCGTGGAAGGCGGTTGCCACCGGCGCCGCCATCGGTGTGATTGTCGGCCTGCTAGTCGCGCGCCGTTGATCCTTCGCTTCAGTCGCGCCGCGCAGCCGCCGCTGCGCGGTAGGCTGCCGGCGTGGTATCGAACAACTGGCTGAAGGTCCGGCGCAGCATGGCTTCCGTGCGGAAGCCCGATCGCAGCGCAACCTGCAGCATCGACAGGCCCGGCCTGGCCAGCAATTCCTTGGCATATTCGCCGCGGCAGCGCGCGATATAGATGTGCGGCGGCATGCCCACCGCATGCTGGAAGCGGCGCGAGAAATTGCGCACGCTCATGGCCGTGCGCTGCGCCGCCCCTTCCACCGTCAAGTCCTGCTTGAAGCAGCGCTCGATGTATTCCTGCGCCTGGCGGATGCGCTGGTCGCCATGCTGTTTCAGCCCTGCATTGCGCAGCGCGATGTGCCCCGCGCTCGGCTGGCTGGGGGGATTGGTATAGCGCGAGAGCTTGTGCGCCACCGCGTCGCCGTGGAAGTGGCCGACCAGGTAGCTGCAGGCATCCAGGCAGGGGTTGACCGAACCGGCGCTGATGATGCTGCCGTCGATCACCAGCGGCACGTCGGGGCTGAAGCGCACTTCCGGGTAGTGTTGGGCAAAGACGCGCTGGTCCGACAGGTTGCCGGTCACTTCACGGCCGTCGAGCAGGCCGGTCTCGGCCAGGATGCGCATGCCGCCCGCCATGCCCACCAGCACGGCGCCGGCGGCGTGGGCTTGCAGCAGCCAATCGCGCAGCGGCGATGCAATCGGCTGGCGCGCCGACAGCGGCAAATAATAAGGCGGCACGATGACGGCCTGCGGCGCCGGCATCTCGGCCAGCGTTGCCTCCGGCTGCAATGACGGGCCGGTGAAGGAGCGCACCGGCGCCCGTTCGATGGCCACCAGGCGCGCCCGGAACAGCTCCGCTGCGCGCAGGTCCGCGTTGCGCGCATGCAGCGTGCCGGCGATGGCAAACGCTTCCCGCGCCAGCAGGGCAAGGCCTCCCCAGCAGTCGTCCCCCACAACAATAGCGATTGAAACTGGCGCTCTCATCCTGGCCGATACTAACAGCAGAATTGGCCGATCTTGAACATATCATTTCAATAATGGACAGATATACTGGCTTCGCTGCTGCATCCCTACAACAATAAACGGGAGACATGTATGTACAAAGCCATCGGCGTCCTCGCGCTGTGCGGCCTGCTGTCCGCCTGCTACAAGACCACGCCTTCCTTGCCGGCGCCTGCCTCGGCTGCCGACAGCGCATTCCAGAAGCAACTCCAGGAACAACTGCTCGACGCCAAGCCCGGCTCGGTGATCGAGATCCCCGCCGGCAAATACTCGTTCACGAGCGGGTTGCAACTGCGCGCGGATGGCGTGACCATCCGCGGCGCGGGGATGGACAAGACTGTCTTGTCTTTCAAGCCGCAAGTAACAGGACCGGAAGGGCTGCTGGTCTACGGCAACGACTTCACCATCGAAGGCCTGACCATCGAGGACTCCAAGGGCGATGGGCTGAAGATCAACGACGGCGACCACATCACCATCCGCAGCGTGAAAGTGCAATGGACCGGCGGCTCCAAGGTGACTAACGGCGCTTACGGCATCTACCCGGTCAAGACAAGGAATGTGCTGATCGATCACTGCGTGGCCATTGCCGCATCGGACGCCGGCATCTACGTCGGCCAGTCGCAGAATGTGGTGGTGCGCAACTCGCGCGCCGAAGCCAATGTGGCCGGCATCGAAATCGAAAACACCATCAACGCCGACGTCTACGACAACGTCGCCACGGCCAATACCGGCGGCATCCTGGTGTTCAACATGCCCAACCTGCAGCAGCCGGGCCACAGCACGCGCGTGTTCAGGAACAAGGTCATCGAAAACAACCTGGGCAATTTTGCCGCCAAGGGCACGGCCGTGGCCAGCGTGCCGGCCGGCTCGGGGGTGGTGATCAACTCGAATTCGAAGGTGGAGATCTTCGACAACGACATCAGCAACAACCAGACCGCCAACGTCATCATCTCCAGCTACCACTCGACCGGCTATTTCACCGAGAAAGGCGTCTCCAAGGACTACGACCCCTATCCAAAGGCAATCTACGTCTACGGCAACCGCTTCAAGGGCGGCGGCGACGCGCCCGATGGCCTGGACCTGAAGGCGCTGAAGGTGGCGATGTATGGTCTGTCCGGTCACCTGCCCGACGTACTGTGGGACGGCTACGCCGACAATGCGCTGGCCAGGAACGGCGTCATGCCAGCCGAGGCCCGCATCTGCGTGCAGGACAACGTCGAAGTGCTGAATGCCGATGGCCCCAACAAGTACAAGAACCCGAAAGCCGATTCGGCCCCGCACCGCTGCCAGCTTGCCAAGCTGCCGCCGGTCACCATCCCTCAACTCGGTTCGCAATCCTGATGAAGCTTGCCGTCCCTGCTTTCCGCCCGCTGCGGGCGGCCGGCATGGCGGCGTTCGCGCTCGCGCTCGCGTCCTGCGCACGCAGCCCTGCCCCGCCCGCCGAACCCGTGAAATTCATCGCCGAGGGCCGCCCTGAAAAACTCAGCGAGTGGCGCCTGATGGCCGCCAGCGACGGCCGCCTGGCGCTGAACAAGGACGTGCTGTCCTACACGCTGAACACGCCTCTTTTCAGCGACTATGCCCACAAGCTGCGCACGGTGTGGATGCCGAAAGGCGTTTCGGCTGCCTACAATGCCGATACCGCCTTCGACTTCCCGGTCGGGACCATCATCAGCAAGACCTTCTATTACCCGCGCGACGGCGGCAGCCAGGCCGTGCTGGCGAGCGACGACAGCGGCACCGACACCACGCTCGACCTGGGCAAGGTGCGGCTGATGGAAACGCGCCTGCTGGTGCGGCGCGAAGGCGGCTGGATCGCCTTGCCTTACGTCTGGAACGAGGCGCAGACCGAGGCCGAACTGAAACGCACCGGCGACCAGGTGCCGATGGAGCTGGTGTCGGCCCAGGGCCGCCAGAAGTTCACCTATGTGGTGCCGAACGTGAACCAATGCGCCTCCTGCCACGTGACGGACTTGAAGAGCAGGAAGTTCGAACCGCTTGGACTGAAAGCGCGCCACATCAACCTGAACGGCCAGCTGGAAAAGATGGTGCAGGCAGGCTACCTGCAAGGCGTCCCGGGCGCCGCCGACGTGCCGCGCAACGTCGACTGGCGCGACAAGGGCGCCCCGATCGATGCCCGCGCGCGCGCCTACCTCGACATCAACTGCGCCCACTGCCACAACAACAAGGGCACCGCCAATACCACCGCCCTGCACCTGGAGATTGGCGCCCCGGCCAACCAGCACCTGGGCCTGTGCAAACCGCCCGTGGCCGCAGGCGCCGGCACCGGCGGCAACTCCTTCGGCATCAGTCCCGGCAAACCGGACGACTCGATTTTCGTCTTCCGCCTGAAATCGACCGAAACCGGCGTGATGATGCCCGAACTGGGACGCACCACTTCGCACCGCGAAGGCGTTGAACTGATACGCGAATGGATCGCATCGATGAAGGAAAGCTGCAACCAACAATAACGGGGGAGACCACATGAAGCTGCGCAAGAAAGTCCTGTCGTCCAGCATTTCCACCGCCCTGCTCGCCTGCAGCGGCGCCGCCATGGCCGCCGATCCGGCGCCGAAGGAAGAAACCCATGTGGTGGTGGTCACCGCGCAGAACCGCACGCAGCAGGCGCAGGACGTGCCGATTGCGCTGCAGATCATTGGCGCCGACCAGATCGACAAGCTGGCCGCTCCCAGCCTGGCCGAAATGAACGGCTACATCCCCGGCCTGTCGGTCAACGCCGAGCAGGCGACCCAGCCCTCGCTGTCGCTGCGCGGCATCGGCACCGGCGACTTCGGCATCGGCACCGACGCTCCGGTCGGCATGTATATCGATGGCGTCTATGCCGGCAAGACCGGCGGCGCGATCATGAATTTCAACGACGTGCAGCGCATCGAAGTGCTGAAAGGGCCGCAAGGCACGCTGTTCGGCCGCAACAGCGCGGCTGGCGCCATCTCGGTCGTGACGCGCGAACCGGGCCGCGACACCGAACTGGAAGCGCGCCTGCGCTACGGCCGCTTCCACACCCGCAACGTGGAGCTGCTGGCCAATACGCCGCTCGGCGACAGCACGGCGCTGCGCATCACCGCCGTGCATCACGGCACCGACGGCTGGCTGAAGGATGCGGCCACAGGCGACTCGCTACAGCACGGCACCGACAACGGCTTGCGCGCGACCCTGCGCTGGGACGCGCCGGCACGCGCGAAAGTGCTGCTGTCGGTGGAGGCGGAAAAGCTCGACCACATGGCGCGCCCTGCCATCGGCCTGGTGGCCGGCGTTCCGGTAGTGCCGTCCGACCCTTCCGCCTACCTCGACCCGCGCACGGCCCCGGTTTACAACGACGCCATGCACAACGGCGAAACGCGCGACTTCCGCGGCAGCACGCTGCGCATCGAGGTGCCGCTGGGCTGGGCCACCTTCAATTCCACCACCGGCTATCGCCGCTTCGACTCGCGCAACCGGCAGGACAACGACGGCACCAACCTGGTCACCCATTACGTCGATACCGAAAACTCGGAACGCAACCGCAGCTGGCAGCAGGAATTCCGGCTGTCCGGCAACACCGGCATGGCGGACTGGGTTACGGGCCTCAGCTTCTATCACGAGAAAGCCCGCCAGACCAGCCAGGTCAACACCAATACCAACACCCTGGACACCATTTTCGGCAACGTGGCCAGTTTCCCCGTTTTCAGCCTGCTGGAAGGCGCCGCGGCCGCCGTCGACATTCCGGCCGGCTTGCTGGGCAACCCCTGGCAGGAGAACATGCACGTCGAGGGCCGCTACAAGGCGACCGCGATCTACGGCGACGTGATCTGGCACCTGGCGCCGAAGCTGAACCTGACCACCGGCGTGCGCTACACGCGCGACGACAAGCGCTTCAGCTGGTATAGCCCGCCGCGCATGGCGGCCGGCCTGGACGACAGCATCACCCGCCTGCAAAACCTCGGCTTCTTCGATGCACTGGTAGGCATGGGCGCCCTCACGCCGGAACAGCTGATGATGGCGCTGGGCGCGATGACCCAGAACATCGAGTTCACCAGCGCCGGCGCGACCACGGCGCCGCTGTCCAGGAAGAACAAATGGAACGACACCAGCCCGCGCGCAGTGCTCGACTACAAGCTCAACGACGACATGATGGTGTACGGCTCCATCGCCAAGGGCTACCAGGCCGGCGGTTTCAATGCGCTGCAGGTGAACGCCACTTACGAACCGGAAAAAGTGTGGAATGCTGAAGTCGGCGTGAAAAACTACTACCGCCAGTACAAGCTGCTGGTGAACGCCTCGCTCTACAAGTACAAGTTCAGCAACCTCCAATCGCTGGCCCTGGTGAACAACGGTTCCGCCATCCCGACCTACCAGGTCACCAGCAGCGACCAGGAAGCGCATGGCCTGGACTTCGACATGCGCTGGCAGCCGGTGCGCGACCTGCGCCTGAACATGAGCGCCGCCTACATCGACCAGACTTACAAGACCTTCACCACCAGCGACGGCGTCAGGCTCGATGGCCAGCCGGTCGGCACGCCGAAGTGGACCACCGCGCTCGGCGCCGATTACTGGGTGCGCGGCGTGGCAGGCGGCGATCTCAATTTCACGCTGCAGCATGCCTATACCAGCGCCACGCGCTGCAATGCCGACGCACTGCAGGGCGCCTGCCTGACCACGCCTCGCTTCCGCGTCGGCGGCGCCACCCAGCGCACCGACCTGCGCGCCGGCTACGAGGCGGCCAGCCATCAATGGGCAGTGGCGCTGTTTGCCAACAACCTGTTCGACAAGCGCTATGTGACCAGCATCGGCAACATGACCACCGGCCTGCTTGGCACGCCGTACGCCATGGTCAATTCGCCGCGCCAGGTCGGCGTCGAACTGCGCGTGAACATGTAGCCACTTGTAGTAAAATCAACCCCTTAGCCAATACTTTTATGTTGCAATGTTCGTCCGCGCCAAGCGTTCTTCCACCACACCGGGCCGGCCCCCGCAGTACGACGGGGCCGGGGACTTCCTGTCCCGCCGGCTCGATGGCCTGAACGAACAGGCCGACAACCTGCAAACCTGGCGCAACAACCTGTTGAACGGCTTGTGCGCCGTTGCCTTGGTCCTCGGACTGGTGGTGGCAATCCCCAGCGTCGTGGGCAGCATGAAGATGAATCAGTGGCCGCTGATCGTGAGCGATATCACGGCCCTGGTTTGCGTCGGCATCCTGTATTGCTATCGCGCCTTGTCGTTCCGCTTCCGCGCACTGGCATTTTTGGCCATCAGCTACCTGCTGGCACTGGTGCAGCTGTTTTCCGTGGGGCCGCTGGTCCAGCCCTACCTGCTCGCCGTTCCCATCCTGTGCACCGTGCTGCTCGGGCTACGCCCGGCCATGGTGGCCTTGCTCTGGTGCAGCGCCACCCTTTTCATCGTCGGCTATTTCGGGAACATCGATCCTGGCTTGAGCAAGGTGTTTGTGACCCTGCTGATGCACTGGTCGCTCGTTTCGCTGAACTTCACGCTGGTGGCTGCGGTGCTGGTGGTGTCCTGCGCCTACCTGCTGCACGGCCTGGAAGGCGCCCTGGCGCGCCAGCGTGCGGTGCAGGATGCGCTGGAAAACCAGGTCGCCACCTTGCAGGCGCGCGACCTCGAATTGCGCGAATCAACGGCTGCGCGCAAGGCGGCCGAAGAATCGAACGAGCAGAAATCGGAATTCCTGGCCATGATCAGCCACGAAGTGCGCACGCCGCTGGGCGGCGTGATCGGCATGCTGCAGCTTGCGAAGAAGGACGCCAGCCTGTCGGCCGAAACACGCAACAAGCTGCGCATCAGCCTGGGCAACGCGGAGGTGCTGCTGCACATCATTAACGACATCCTCGATTTCTCGCGCCTGGAAGCGGGCAAGATGCCGTTCGAAAGCATCGACTTCGACCTGCCTGCCCTGCTGTGCGACGTGGTGGCGCTGTTGGCCGATCGTGCCGAGACCAAGGGCATTTCGCTGGTGGCCGAGATCGACCCGGCCTTGCCGCGCTGGTGGCGCGGCGACCCGGTACGACTGCGTCAGGTGGCGATGAACCTGGTGGGCAACGGCGTCAAGTTCACCGAGCGCGGCGAAGTGCGCTTGATGGCCAGCGTGGCGCACAACGGCGGCATCGCGCTGGCCGTCAGCGACACCGGCATCGGCATCGAGCCCGATGCGATTTCCCGCCTGTTCCGAAAATTCGAACAGGCCAATGCAGCCACCTCGCGCAAGTACGGCGGCGCCGGCCTGGGCCTGGCGATCTGCAAGAACATTGTCGACGCCCTGGGCGGCACGATCGAGGTGCGCAGCGAACGCGGCGCCGGCAGCGTGTTCGAGGTGTGGCTGCCGCTGCAGGCAGGACAGCCCGCAACCGAAAGGGCGCTGCAGGCGCGCGCCCCGCATGCCGCGCGCCTGCAGATCCTGTGCGCGGAAGACGGCAGCACCAACCAGATCATCCTGCGCGAGCTGCTGGGCGAAATGGGCCATGCCGTCACGATCGCGGAAGATGGCGCCGCTGCGCTGGCGCGCCTGGCGGAACGCGACTTCGACCTGGTGATCATGGACAGCCGCATGCCGCGCATGGACGGCATCGCCGCCCTGCGCCTGCTGCGTGCCGGTGCGGCCGGCGTGCGGCAGCCTGCCATTCCGGTCATCGCCCTGACCGCCAACGCGGCTGCCGAAGAGCGCGAGCGCTTCATGGAAGCCGGCGCCAATGGTTTCCTGCCCAAGCCGATCGACGAGGCAAACCTGCATGCGGAAATCGGCCGCCACGCCGGCTTGCTGATGCAGTCGCCGCGCCG
This sequence comes from Pseudoduganella sp. S-14, assembly GCF_049913285.1. Classification (GTDB taxonomy): domain Bacteria; phylum Pseudomonadota; class Gammaproteobacteria; order Burkholderiales; family Burkholderiaceae_D; genus Rugamonas. The sequence continues at coordinate 1,502,798 of NZ_CP183991.1, read as the reverse complement.
TGCCGAGCTTGACGCCATGTTCGGTACCGCGGACAGCGTGCTGCCGCCGGCGCCGGCGCGCGCCTTAAGCCCCGCCGCCTGCGCCGCCTTCATGCAGGAAGGCCCGCGCCAGCTTGCCGCAATCCGGCAGGGCATCCAGTGCGGCGACGTGCCGGCCATCAGCCTGAACGCGCATAGCCTGCAAGGCAGCGCCGGCCTGTTTGGCGCGCGCGAACTCAGTGCCCTGTGCGGCCTGGTCGAAACGCTTGCCAATGCCGGCATGATCGAGCGCATCCCGCCGCTTGTCAGCGAAGTGGAAGACGAGCTGGCGGCGCTGCTGGCCGAACTGGCCCTTATTCAAAACTGTAAACATTCAGCACCAGCCGCTCCTGTGGCGATCGTCCTGCGCACATCCGGCCCCATTCCAATATCAATAAAGCAAGAATGATATGTGCTGTGCCACACCGGGACCACTGGCCCGGCGCGCCAAGCGCATGGCCTGGCAGACCAGGGAAGCCGCCCGGCGTCAGCCGGCGGCGCCGAGCTGCTCGCCGAGCTCCTTGCCGCGCGCAGCGGCAGCCTTGACGGCGGCGATGATGGAAGCCTTGACGCCGCTCGCTTCCATGCTGGTCAGGGCGGCATAGGTGGTGCCGCCTTTGGAGGTCACTTTCTCGCGCAGCACCGGCACCGGGTCGGGCGACTGCAGCGCCAGCTGGGCCGCGCCGGTAAAGGTGGCCATGGCCAGCGCCTTGCCCTGCTCCGCCGTCAGCCCCAGCTCCTCGGCCGCCTGCTGCATCGCTTCGATGAAATAGAAGACATAGGCCGGACCGCTGCCGGAAACGGCTGTCACGGCATCGATCTTCGCCTCATCGTCCAGCCATACCGTGGCGCCGACGGCGCGCAGGATCTGGTCGGCCGTCCCGCGCTGCTGGACGCTGACGCCGGCGCAAGCCACCATGCCAGTCACGCCCATGCCGATCAGGGCCGGCGTATTCGGCATGGTGCGCACGATGGCCTGGTAGCCGCCCAGCCAGCGCGACAGGTCGGCGGCGCGGATGCCGGCCGCAATCGACAGCACCAGCGGCGAGCGGCCGGCCGCCTGCGCCGCCTGCAGCAGTGGCAGCAATTGCTGCGTCACTTCGTGCATCACCTGGGGTTTGACCGCCAGCACCAGCACCTCGGCTGCCGCCACCGGCTCGCCCGCCGCCGCGGCCACGCTGACGCCGTATTCCTGGCGCAGCTTTTCCAGCGAGGCCGGGTTCGGGTCCACCACGTGGATATTGGCGCCGGGCGTCAGCTTGCCGGCCAGGCCGGCGATCAGCGCGGCGGCCATGTTGCCGCCGCCGATAAATGCAATCTTCATCACGTTATCCTTTGTTGTAATCGCGGGCGCCGAAAATGGCGCTGCCGACGCGCACGATGGTCGCGCCTTCATGAATGGCAGCGCGCATATCGGCCGACATGCCCATCGACAGCGTGTCGAGCGCCAGGCCCTCGGCACGCAGTTGATCGGAGAGTTCACGCAGGACGCGGAAGGCCGCGCACTGCTGGTCGAAATCGTCTTGCGGCTCGGGGATGGACATCAGGCCGCGCAAGACCAGGCGCGGCAGCGCGGCCACGGTACGGGCCAGCGCTGCCGCGTCGGCGGGCAGCACGCCACTTTTGCTGGCTTCCCCGCTGGTATTGACCTGGATGCACACCTGCATGGGGTGCAAGCCTTGCGGCCGCTGCTCGCTCAGGCGCTGCGCGATCTTTTCGCGTTCAATCGTGTGCACCCAATCGAAGTTTTCCGCTATAAGACGCGTCTTATTGCTCTGGATTGGTCCAATAAAATGCCACTCCAACGGCGTGCAGCCGCGCATTCTTGCCAGTTCGTGGATCTTGTCCACCCCTTCCTGCACGTAGTTTTCACCGAAAGCACGCTGTCCCGCCAGCACCGCCTCGAAAACTGCCTGCGCCGGGAAGGTCTTGGACACGGCCAGCAGCTGCACTTCGTTGGGCGCGCGCCGCGCTTCGCGCGCGGCAACGTTAATTGCTTCAGTAACAACTTGCAAGTTGTGGGCTATTGTGGACATAATCGAATGAGACAGTGCCAAGCTTTTTTGGCTATTGAAAAAGCACAGGGATTATAAATGGACATTTCCGAACTTCTCGCATTCTCCTTCAAGCAAAAGGCATCCGACTTGCACCTGTCGGCAGGCTTGCCACCGATGATCCGCGTGCACGGCGACGTGCGCCGCATCAACCTGCCGCCGCTCGAGCACAAGGACGTGCACGGCATGATCTATGACATCATGAACGACGGCCAGCGCAAGGCATACGAAGAGATGCTGGAATGCGACTTTTCGTTCGCCATTCCGGGCCTGGCGCGTTTCCGCGTCAACGCCTACAACCAGGAGCGCGGCGCCGCCGCCGTGCTGCGTACCATTCCTTCCAAGGTTCTGTCGCTGGAAGAACTGAACGCACCGAAGATTTTCGCCGATTTCGCCATGAAGCCGCGCGGCCTGGTGCTGGTGACCGGCCCGACCGGCTCCGGCAAGTCGACCACGCTGGCAGCGATGATCAACCACCTCAACGAAAACGAGTACGGCCACATCCTGACCATCGAGGACCCGATCGAATTCGTGCACGAATCGAAGAAGTGCCTGATCAACCAGCGCGAAGTGGGCCCGCACACGCTGTCGTTCAGCAACGCGCTGCGCTCGGCGCTGCGGGAAGACCCGGACGCGATCCTGGTGGGCGAGTTGCGCGACCTGGAAACCATCCGCCTGGCGCTGTCGGCCGCGGAAACCGGCCACCTGGTGTTTGGCACCCTGCACACCTCCTCGGCCGCGAAAACCATCGACCGTATCATCGACGTGTTCCCTGCCGAAGAAAAGGAAATGGTGCGCGCCATGCTGTCCGAGTCGCTGCAGGCCGTCATTTCGCAAACCCTGCTCAAGACCAAGGACGGCTCCGGCCGCGTCGCCGCGCACGAAATCATGATCGGCACCCCGGCTATCCGCAACCTGATCCGCGAAGCCAAGATCGCGCAGATGTACTCCTCGATCCAGACCGGCAACAACGTTGGCATGCAGACGCTGGACCAGAACCTGACGGACCTGATCCGTCGCAACATGATCTCCCCGGCAGCAGCACGCTCGGCGGCCAAGATCCCAGACAACTTCCCAGGCTAACCATGGAACGCGACCAGGCTTCAAAATTCATGTTCGACTTGCTGCGCCTGATGGTCAGCAAGAAGGGCTCCGACTTATTCATCACCGCCGGCTTCCCGCCGGCCATCAAGATCGACGGCAAGATGACGCCCGTGTCGGCGCAGGCGCTGACGCCGGCCCACACCTCCGACCTGGCCCGTTCGATCATGAACGACAAGCAGACCGCTTCTTTCGAACTGACCAAGGAAGCCAACTTCGCGATCAGCCCCGGCGACCTGGGGCGCTTCCGTGTCTCGGCCTTCGTGCAAATGAGCGCCGTCGGCATGGTGCTGCGTACCATTAACAGTTCGATCCCGCAATTCGACGAACTGGGCCTGCCGCCCATCCTGAAGGACGTGATCATGTCCAAGCGCGGCCTGGTGATCATGGTCGGCGCGACCGGTTCCGGCAAGTCGACCACGCTGGCGGCCATGGTGGGCCACCGCAACGAAAACAGCTACGGCCACATCATCACCATTGAAGACCCGGTCGAATTCGTGCACCCGCACCGCAACTGCATCATCACCCAGCGCGAAGTAGGTGTCGATACCGAGGACTGGGAAGTGGCGCTGAAGAACACCCTGCGCCAGGCGCCGGACGTGATCCAGATCGGCGAGATCCGCGACCGCCAGACCATGGACCACGCGATCGCCTTCGCCGAAACCGGCCACCTGTGCCTGGCCACCCTGCACGCCAACAGCTCCAACCAGGCGCTGGACCGTATCATCAACTTCTTCCCCGAAGAGCGCCGCCAGCAGCTGCTGATGGACTTGTCGCTGAACCTGAAGGGCATGATTTCGCAGCGCCTGATTCCGAAAAAGGATGCCAAGGGCCGCGCCGTGGCGGTGGAAATCATGCTGAACTCCCCGCTGATCGCGGACCTGATCTTCAAGGGCCAGGTGCACGAGATCAAGGAGCTGATGAAGCGCTCGCGCGAACTTGGCATGCAAACCTTCGACCAGGCGCTGTTCGACCTGTACGAAGCGGGCCAGATCACCTATGAAGATGCGCTGCGCAACGCGGACTCGGTCAACGACCTGCGCCTGGCCATCAAGCTTGAATCGAAGGAAGCGAGGAACCGCGACCTGGCCGCCGGCACCGAGCACCTGGGGATCGTCTGATGAGCACTGTTTACGACTTCAGCGCCGACAGCCTGTCAGGCCAGCAGGTGGACCTGAAGCAATACCAGGGCAAGGTGCTGCTGATCGTGAACACGGCCAGCAAATGCGGCTTCACGCCGCAGTACCAGGGGCTGGAGGAACTGCACAGGCAGTTCGCCGGCCAGCCCTTCGAAGTGCTGGGTTTCCCCTGCAACCAGTTCGGCCAGCAGGAGCCTGGCGGCGCCGACGAAATCGGCGCCTTCTGCGAGAAGAACTATGGCGTCACTTTCCCGGTGTTCGCCAAGATCGACGTCAACGGCGACAACGCGCACCCGCTGTACCAGCATCTGAAAAAGAATGCGCCGGGCATCCTTGGCACGGAAGGCATCAAATGGAATTTCACCAAATTCCTGGTGCGCAAGGACGGCAGCATCCATGACCGTTATGCGCCGACCACCAAGCCTGCCGAACTGGCAGACGAGATCAGGAAGCTGATAGCGCAGTAAGGAGGAAGCGCCGCCATGGGCGAGATCAAGCACTACTTGATCCAGCTATTTTCGCCGCCAGCTGACCCGGCGCTACTCACTTACGGGATCTACACTCCCTCGCTTGTCATCCTGTCGCTGCTGGTGGCGAGTTTTTCCTCCGCCATGGGCCTGCAGATGGCCGGCCAGGCGGCACGCAGCAGCAAGCGCATGCTGCGCCTGGCCGCTCTGGCGACCGGCAGCTTTGCGCTCGGCAGCGGCGTGTGGGCCATGCACTTCATCGGCATGCTGGCCTTTAACCTGTGCACGCCGGTTTCCTACGATCCGTCCATTACCCTGCTGTCGATGCTGCCCAGCATCGCCGCTTCCAGCGTCGCCCTGCCGCTGCTTGGCCGTCAACGCATCGGCGTGCGCAGCCTGCTGGTGGGCGGGGTACTGGTCGGCGCGGGTATCGGCGCCATGCACTACACGGGCATGGCGGCCATGCGCTCGGCGCTGCATCTGCGCTATGACCCGTGGATGTTCGGGCTGTCCATCGTGGTCGCCATTGCGCTGGCGACCCTGGCGCTGTGGGTACGCTTCGGCTTGCAGGGCTCGCAGGGCTTGCGCCGCCGGCTGGGGGAAAGCGGGACCGTCGCCGTGGCTGGCGTCATCATGGGCTGCGCCATCTCCGGCATGCACTACACCGGCATGGCTGCGGCGCGCTTCGTCGGACGCGTGCCGCTCGACCCGGCCAGCGGCATCGCGAATGCCGGCTTCCTGGCACTGGCGGTGACCGTGACCACTGCGCTGCTGACGGCGCTGGTGGTGTTCGCCAACGGCATGCTGCGCTACCGCGCACTGTTCCACCACGTGAGCGACCTGGAACAGGCGCTGCGCGCCAGCGAAGCGCAACTGCGTTCGCTGGTCGCCAACATCCCCGGCATCACCTTCCGCTGCCGCAACGCGCCAGGCTGGCCGCTGGTATTCGTCAGCGACGCCATCGAAACCATGACCGGCTACCCCGCCTCCGACTTCCTCGGCGATCCGCCCCGGCGCCTGTTCGGGGAACTGGTGCACCCGGACGACTTGCCGGGCGTGCAGCAAGGCGCGCGCAGCGCCATTGAACAGCGCCGTCCTTTCACGCTGGATTACCGCATCATCCATCGCGACGGCAGCATCCACTGGTTCTGGGGCAACGGCAACGTGGTGCTCGGCCCGAACGGCGAAGTCGAACTGCTGGACGGCGTGGTGCTCGACATCAGCAACCGGCGCCTGATGGAGCAGGACCTGCGCATCGCCAAGGAGCGCGCCGAGCAGGCAGCGGCGGCACGCGCCGCCTTCCTGGCCAATATGAGCCACGAGATCCGCACCCCGATGAACTCCATCCTCGGCTTCACCGACGTGCTGCTGCATGGCGAATTGAGCGCCGTGCAGCGGCGCCACCTCGACACGGTGCGCAATGCCGGCCGTTCGCTGCTGCGCCTGTTGAACGCCATCCTCGATACGGCCAAGCTGGACAAGGGCGCGGTGGAACTCGAACTGCATGATTTCAGCCTGCTGGCCCTGGCCGACGAACTCTCTTCCAGCATGGGCAATGCGGCCAAGGCCAAGGGCCTGGCGATGTCGCTGCACTACGACCCGGCCCTGCCGAACTGGATCCACGGCGATGAACTGCGTGTGCGGCAAGTGTTGACCAACCTGCTGGACAACGCCGTCAAGTTCACCAGCCAGGGCAGCGTGTCGCTGGCAGTCAACGCCGAGCGCGAAGGCGAGCGGCGCCTGGTGCATTTCGCCGTCAGCGATACCGGCATCGGCATTGCCCCCGACCGCATGGCTGCCATCTTCGAGCCCTTCGTGCAGGCCGACGCTTCGATGAACCGCCGCTTCGGCGGCACCGGCCTGGGCACCACCATCTGCAAGCAACTGGTGGAGCTGATGGGCGGCCGCCTGTTGGCCGAAAGCACGCCGGGCGCGGGCAGCACCTTCCACGTGCTGCTGCCGCTGCTGGCGGCGCGCGACGAAGCCGCGCGCAGCGCGGTAGCGCCAACCTTGCTGCCACCGATGCATATCCTGGCTGCCGACGACGTGCCGCAGAACCTGGAAGTGCTGATGTTGTTGCTGGCAAAGCTGGGCCATACCGTGACCGGCGCCAGCGACGGCGCCATGGCTGCGCAACTGGCGTCCGAAGCGCAGTTCGATGCGATCCTGATGGACGTGCAGATGCCCGGCATGGACGGCCTGGAAGCCACGCGCCGCATCCGCGCCGACGAAGCGGCCGCGGGCCGCAAGCGCACCCCGGTCATCGCCATGACCGCCAGCGTGCTGGAACGCGACCGCGACGCCACGCGGGAGGCCGGGATGGACGGCTTCACCACCAAGCCGGTGGACGTGGCCGTGCTGACGCAGGAGCTGGCGCGCGTGCTTGGCATGCCGTCCGGCGCGCCGCAACTGGCGCCAGCGGCCAGCCCGGCGCGCGGCATGGTGCTGAATGCGGACAAGGGCCTGGCGCGCTGGGCCGGCCAGCGCGAAGCCTACCAGCGCGCGCTGCGGCGCTTCGCGCAAGACTACGAGAGCGCGCAGCGGGAACTCGGGTCCGCCATTGCTGCCGGCCAGCACGCAGCCTGCGCAGCCCTGGCGCACCGCCTGCGTGGCGCCGCCGCCAACCTTGGCATGGAACAATTGGCAGATGCGCTGTGGCGGCTGGAGACCGGCCTGCAGGCGCAGGACGGCCGTGCCGGGCTGCCGGCCTTGCTGGAACAGGCGACACAGTGCCTGACGGACGCCCTGGCCGCCGTGTGGGCGCGGGACGATGCCGGCGACCCGCTTGCGCACTCCGCGGCGCCGGCGTCGCCGCTCGACCTGGAGCAGGCGCAGGCGATGGGCAAGGCCATGCTGCAGTCGCTGGAGCGCGGCAGCTTCGAGCAGCAGCAACTGGCCGCGTTGGCCAATGTGCTGCGCGGCTGCGTCGCCGAAGCACAGCTGCAGGCCCTGCAGCGCGCGCTGGACGACTTCGACTTCCCGGCCGCCCGCGACGCCCTGCAAGCGCTGCTCGACGCGTGCCTGGACACGCAAAGGAATACGCCATGACCCGACAAGCCACCGTGCTTGCCGTCGACGACGAATCGACCAACCTGCAGCTGCTGCGCCAGATCCTGCAGGACAGTTACCGGCTGCTGTTTGCCAAGGATGGCGCGCGCGCCATCGAACTGGCGGTCAACGAACAACCCGACCTGGTCCTGCTTGACGTGATGATGCCCGAAATGACGGGCTACGACGTTTGCCGGGTACTGAAGGCCAACCCCGCCACCGCCAATATCCCCGTGATCTTCGTCACTGCGCTGACCGATTCGAACGACGAAGTGGACGGTTTCGAAGCGGGCGCGGTGGACTTCATCAGCAAGCCGCTCAGCCCCGCCGTGGTCAAGGCCCGCGTCAAGCTGCACCTGTCGATGGTGCGCATGGAGGAGCTGCGCGCCAGCCGCCTGGCCATCGTGCAGCGGCTTGGACTGGCAGCCGAGTACAAGGACAACGAGACCGGCCTGCACGTGATTCGCATGAGCCATTATGCCCGCCTGCTCGGAACTGCCGCCGGCCTCGACGAACAGGACGCGGATGACCTGTTCATTTCCGCCCCCATGCACGATATCGGCAAGATCGGCATTCCCGACAGCATCCTGCAAAAACCTGCCCGACTGACGCCGGAAGAATACCTGGTCATGCAAACCCACCCCGGCATCGGCGCCCACATCATCGGCCAGCACGAGGGCGGCATGCTGGCCATGGCGCACGACGTGGCGCTGTGCCATCATGAAAAATGGGACGGCAGCGGCTATCCCAATCGCCTGGCCGGCGAGGACATCCCGCTGGCGGGCCGCATCGTTGCGGTTGCCGACGTATTCGATGCGCTGACGTCCGTGCGCCCCTACAAGGCAGCCTGGAAGCTGGAAGATGCCTGCGCCTGGATGAAGGACCAGCGCGGCCGGCATTTCGAGCCGCGGCTGGTGGACCTGTTCCTCGACCAGTTGCCCGAGGTGACGCGCATCATGGACAAGTGGGCCGAGCGCTGAAGCTAGCCGTGCAAGGCGCGGTCGAGCAGTTCGATCCAGTGCTCGACCGGCGTTTGCGTGCCGGACTGCAGGTGCCCGATGCAGCCGATATTGGCCGAGACGATCCGTTCGGCGCCGGTATCGGCCAGGTTGGCAAGCTTGCGGTCGCGCAGCTGCTGCGACAAGTCCGGCTGCAGCAGCGAATAGGTGCCGGCTGAACCGCAGCACAAGTGCGCATCGCGGCACATCCTTACCTCCACGCCAAGCGCGCGCAACAGCCCCTCAACCTTGCCGCGGATCTGCTGGCCGTGCTGCAGCGTGCAGGGAGGGTGCCACGCGACAGGCGCCCCGGCAGCGCGCGCGCCTGCGCGCTGCACCAGTTCGGCTTCGAACGAGGGCAGGATTTCACTCAGGTCCCGCGTCATTTCCGAAATGCGCGCCGCCCTGGCGGCATAGGCGCTGTCGTGCGCCAGCAGATGGCCGTATTCCTTGACCGTGACGCCGCAGCCGGAAGCGGTCATCACAATCGCCTCCACCTGCTCCTGCGCCACGTATGGCCACCATGCGTCGATATTGCGCCGCATGTCGTCGAGCGCCGCATCCTGGTCGTTCAGGTGAAAGCGCAGCGCGCCGCAACAGCCGGCGCCGGGTGCAGCAAGCAACTGCACGCCCAGGGTGTCCAGCACGCGCGCAGCGGCCGCGTTGATGTTCGGCGCCAGGCCGGGCTGCACGCAGCCATCGAGCACCAGCATCTTGCGGGTGTGCGCGCGCGCCGGCCATGCGCTCGCGGGCCTGCGCGCTGGCAGCTTGTCCTGCAACGGCTTGCCCAGCAAAGGCTTGAGCAACTGCCCCGCGCGCAGGGCCGGCTCGAACAGCCAGCGGCGCGGCAAGGCTTCCTTCAGCACGTAGCGCCGGATGCGGTCCGGCAGCTTGCGCGGCACGCGCTGCTCAACCACCTTGCGGCCGATGTCGACCAGGCGCCCATACTTGACGCCAGAAGGACAGGTGCTTTCGCAATTGCGGCAAGTCAGGCAGCGGTCCAGGTGAAGCTGGGTGCTGGCCGTCACCGGCGCGCCCTCCAGCACCTGCTTGATCAGGTAGATGCGGCCGCGCGGCCCATCCAGTTCGTCGCCCAATAGCTGGTATGTCGGGCAGGTCGCAGTACAGAAGCCGCAATGCACGCAGGCGCGCAGGATCGCTTCCGCTTCGTCGCCGTCCGGCGTACCCTTGATGAAATCTGCCAGGTTCGTTTGCATATCAGTACATGCGGCCGCAATTGAAAATGCCCGCCGGGTCGAAGGCGGCCTTCAGTCGTTCGTGGATGCGCGCGATCGCCGGCGCCAGCGGATGGAAGGCCCCGACGCCTGCGCCAAGATCTTCGCTCGCGACCCGGTAACGCGTAGCGTGTCCTCCAGCCGCAGCCGCGACTCGCCGAATCTCTTCGGCGACGCCGTGGTCGACGCGCAGCCAGCGCTGCGCCCCGCCCCACTCGATCAACTGTTCGCCGCGCATCACCAGCGCGCTGGCGGCGCTTGGCACGGACAGGCGCCACAGCTCCGCCGCTCCCGCCTCCGCGCTCGCGAAGAAGTCGCCGCGCTGGTCGCGCAAGGCGTTCCAGAATGCGCTGCCATCGGCCAGCGCCTCGCCGCCCATGCCAGCCTGCGCCGCCCTGACTGCCGCTTGGGCTCCCGACAGGCGCACGGTCAGCACCCCGCAGTGCCAGCAGGTCGCCGACACCGGCAGCGGCCGCCCGACCCACTCGTTCATCATGCGCAGCGCCTTGATCTCGTCCGCTTCGAAGCGGATGGTCGCCTCGCAGAAAGGCTGCGGCAGCACCTTCAACGACACTTCGGTGACCAGGCCCAGCGTCCCCAGCGAACCGGCCAGCAGCCGCGATACGTCATAGCCGGCCACATTCTTCATCACCTGGCCGCCGAAGGACAATAGCTCGCCGCGGCCATCCATCAGCTGCGCCCCCAGCACGAAGTCGCGCAATGCCCCGGCTGTGGCGCGGCGCGGGCCGGACAAGCCGCTGGCCAGCACGCCGCCGATGGTCGACCCGGCGCCAAAGCGCGGCGGTTCGAAGGCCAGCATCTGTCCATGCTGCGCCAGCAAGGCTTCGATGTCGGCCAGCGGCGTGCCGCAGCGTGCCGTGACCACCAGCTCGGTCGGCTCATATTCGACGACGCCGGCATAGGCGCGGGTATCGAAAACATCGCCGACCACGTTCTGCCCATACCAGTCCTTGGTGCCGCCGCCGCGCAACATCAGCCGCGTGCCATCGGCGCTGGCGGCCTGGATGCGGGCGCGGAATTGTTCGAGAATCGCATCCATCTCAGAACCTCGGCAATCCGGCATGCGGCAAACGGCCCGCACGCACATGCATCTTGCCGAACTCCGCGCAGCGGTTCAGCGTTGGAATCGCCTTGTCCGGATTCAGCAGCGACAAAGGGTCGAAGGCCCGCTTCACCGCAAGGAAGGCCGCCAGTTCGGCATCGCTGAACTGGGCGCACATGGAGTCGATCTTCTCGATGCCCACGCCATGCTCACCGGTGATGGTGCCGCCCACTTCCACGCACAGCGCCAGGATCTCTGCGCCGAAAGCTTCGGCGCGATGCAGCTCGTCGGGCTGGTTGGCATCGAACAGGATCAGCGGGTGCAGGTTGCCGTCGCCCGCGTGGAACACGTTGGCGCAGCGCAGGCCGTACTTCGCTTCCATCTGCTCAATTCCCAGCAGCACGCGCGCAAGCTGCTTGCGCGGGATGGTGCCATCCATGCAGTAATAATCGGGCGAAATGCGCCCCGCCGCCGGGAAGGCGTTCTTGCGGCCGGACCAGAATTTCAGGCGCTCCTGCTCGCTGCTCGAGACCAGCACCGCACTGGCGCCGGCCGCCTGCAGCACGGCCGTCATGCGGGCGATTTCCTCTTCGACCTCATCGACCGTGCCGTCGGCTTCACACAGCAGGATGGCGGCGGCATCGGTATCGTAGCCGGCGCGTACAAAGGGTTCGACCATGCGCGACGAAGTGCGGTCCATCATTTCCAGGCCGGCCGGGATGATGCCGGCCGCGATCACATCAGCCACTGCGCTGCAGCTTGCGCCAACTTCGTCGAAAGAAGCCATGATGACGCGCGCACTGGCGGGCTTGGGCACCAGCTTGACGGTGACTTCGGTGACGATGCCCAGCATGCCCTCGGAACCGACAAAGGCGGCCAGCAGGTCCAGGCCCGGCGCATCGAGGCACTCGCCGCCCAGCTCCACCACGTCGCCCTCGATGGTTGCCATGCGCACGCGCAGTACGTTGTGCACGGTGAGGCCATACTTCAGGCAGTGCACGCCGCCCGAATTCTCCGCCACGTTGCCGCCGATGGTGCAGGCGATCTGCGAGGAAGGATCGGGCGCGTAGTACAGGCCGTATGGTTCGGCAGCTTCGGAGATGGCGAGGTTGCGCACGCCCGGCTGCACAACTGCCGTGCGTGAAAAGGCGTCCATGCGCACGATCTGGTTCATGCGCGCGGTGGACAGCACCAGGCCGTCGGCAATCGGCATGGCGCCGCCGGACAGGCCGGTACCCGCACCGCGCGGCACGATCGGCACATTGAATTCGCGGCAGACCTGCAGGACGGCCAGCACCTGCGCTTCGTCAGCCGGCAAGGCAACCGCCATGGGAAGCTGGCGATACGCCGACAGGCCATCGCACTCATAGGGACGCGTGTCTTCCGCTTCCGACAGCACGCTCGATGGCGGCAGGGCCGCGCGCAGGGCGGCAACGAAGGCTGTGCTGTTTTTCATTGATCCATTGTAAGTTCAAATCCTGCAAGCACGCGGAATTCCCCTCCCAAGCAATGGTAATTTGTCGTATCCTGCCACCGTTAACGACAATTTGAGGCTGCAATGGGTAATCGACTCTCGAAAATCGCCACCCGTACCGGCGACAAAGGCACCACCGGCCTGGGCGACGGCTCCCGCGTGGACAAGGACAATGTGCGCATCCAGGCCATCGGCGAAGTGGATGAGCTGAACTCCAACCTCGGCGTGCTGCTGGCCGAAGCACTGCCGGACGAGATGCGCGAGGAGCTAGTCTCGATCCAGCACGACCTGTTCGACCTGGGCGGAGAGCTGTGCATTCCGGGCTACCAGATGATCAAGGAAGAACACGTCGAGCGCCTCGATGCGCTGCTGGCCAAGTACAACGCTACGCTGCCGGCGCTGACGGAATTCATCTTGCCGGCCGGTTCGCGCGCCGCGGCGCTGTCGCACGTGTGCCGCACCGTATGCCGCCGCGCCGAGCGCGCCATCGTCACGCTGGGCAAGAGCGAAAACATCCACGACTTCCCGCGCCAGTACGTGAACCGCCTGTCTGACCTCATGTTTGTGCTGGCGCGTGTGCTGAACCGCTTTGCAGGCGGCAGCGACGTGTTGTGGCACCACGACCGCAAGCGCGGTTAAAAGCCGGCCTGCGCGGCAAAGCGCTGCTGCAGGTAGTCGAGCATGAGCCGCACCCGGTGCGGCAGGTAGCGGCGGCTGGGGTAGAGCAGGTGCAGTTCCTGCGCCGGCCCCTGCCAGCCACGCAGCACCCGGCGCAGCTTGCGCCGGGCCAGCAAGTCATGCACCAGCCATTCCGGGCACAAGCCGATCCCGCCGCCCGCAGCCAGCGTATCGCGGATTGCCAGCGCATTGTTGACGCGATAACGGCCGTGCGTGGCGATTGCCACATTTTGCTCCCCATCCGATAATTCGAGCCTGTCGCCGCTGCTCAACCAGGCGAAGCGGATGTATTCGTGCTCAACCAGTTGAGCGGGTATTTGCGGCGTGCCGTGCGCCTTCAGGTAGGATGGCGCGGCCACCAGCAGGCGCGGCGAAGCCCCGATGCGGCGCGCGATCACGTTCGGCGGCAAGTCGCTGCCGAGACGCACCGCGATGTCCACGCCCTCTTCCACCAGGTCCGCCATGCGGTCGTTCAGGATCAGTTCAACTTCAATGGCGGGGTATTGCCGCAGGAAGTCCTGCACATAGGCGTTGAGGCAGAACTGCCCCAGGGCCACCGGTGCATTGATGCGCAGCAGGCCGCTGGCGGCAGCCGTCTCGCCGCGCACGTCGGCTACCGCGTCGGCATATTCTTCCAGCACGCCGCGGGCGCGTTCGTAAAAGCGGCGGCCGGGCACGGTCGGCGACAGGCTTGCGGTGCTGCGTTCGAGCAGTCGCACGCCAAGGTCGGCCTCCAGCGCCGCGACGACTTTGCTGATATTCGATTGCGTGGAGTGCTGCTCGCGGGCGACGGCCGAAAGACTGCCCAGTTCAATGGCACGCACGAAGCATTCGAGGGAGCGTAAAGTGTCCATTCATCATTCCTTTTTGGACTTAACTATAGTCCAATTTCGCAACTACCAGTCGACATCGGAATAAAGGAGCATGGCTTCATCCGAACCTGACTGGAGAATCCACATGAAACGCCTTGCTTTTTCCCTGGCTGCCTTGCTGGCCGCAACAGCCGTCCATGCAGCCGAATGGCGCACCAGCTGGTACGCCGCGCCGATGCCGGCCTGGGGCGCCGAATTCGCCTTGCCCACCTTGATGCCGCCGTCGCTGGAGGCGCAGACAGTGCGCGAGGTCGTGCGCACCAGCGTCGGCGGCGAGCAGGTTCGCGTGAGTTATTCCAACCGCTATGGCAGCGCACCGCTAGTGATCGGAGAAGTGCGGCTGGCGCCGACCCGCGACGAACCGTCGAGTGCAGCTTCGTCGCAGCAGGATGACGAAGGCGTGCAACTGACCTTTGGCGGCCAACGCAGCGTGACAATTGCGCCGGGGCAGTCGGTCACTAGCGACGCGGCCCCGCTGGCGGTCGGCGCCCGCCAGCGCCTGTCAATTTCCACCTGGCTGCCGCAACGCTCTCCGCTCACGACGTTCCACTGGGGTGCGCAGCAAACGGCGTTCGCGGCGCCCGGCAACTGGGCCACCGCCGCCGAGCTGCCGGGCGCGCAAGCGCTGGCTGGCCGCACCTTCCTGAGTGCCGTGCTAGTCTCCGGCCCAGCGCGACGCACCGTCGTCGCTCTCGGAGATTCAATCACCGACGGCAACGGCTCCACACCGGACCGCAACCTCCGCTGGCCCGACCAGCTGGCCGAGCGCGCCGAGGGCGTCGCCGTGCTCAATGCCGGCATTTCCGGCGCCCGGTTGCTGTCCGATGGCATGGGCGAAAAGGCGGCAGCGCGCTTCGAGCGCGATGTGCTGTCGCAGCCGGGCGTGGACACGGTGATCGTCCTGATAGGCATCAACGACATCGGCTGGCCTGGCAGCGCATTCGCCCCGAACGAGCCGCCAGTTACGGCCGACGCCATCGTCGCCGGCTACTGCAAGCTGATCGCCGCCGCACACGCCCGGCAAGTGAGCATCGTCGGCGGCACGCTGCTGCCCTTCGAAGACGCCCTGCAAGGCACGCCCTACGCCGGCCACTACTCGCCCGCCAAGGACCGCGTGCGCCGCGAAGTCAATGAGTGGATCCGCCACAGCGGTGAGTTCGACGCCATCATCGATTTCGACCACCTGCTGCAAGACCCTGCGCACCCATCCCGCCTGCGCCCCGAATTCGACTCTGGCGACCACCTGCACCCCAGCGACGCAGGCTATGCCGAAATGGCACGCGCCGCTGCATTAATCGCCAAGCAAGCGCGACATGCCTTTGGCAAGGCTCAGACGGGTTGCGCCACTGGGGTGGCTGGCCAGCACCGTTAAGGCGGGGGAATCGGCAGCAAGCTTGCTGTAAAAGGTCAGCATGGCCGCGCATGGCCAGCCCGCGCGATAGGCGATCAGCATGCCAAGCTGGTCAGCCTCCCGCTCCTGGATCGCGGCGAGTTTGGACAGGCGGAATTGCAGGGGAACGTCAGAGGCCAACCGCTCCAGAACCACATCGAGCGGCAAATCGCGCCGGCTGTCGAGCAGGGCCTCCGACAGGGTTTCGCGCTCGTGTTCCGCAACGATGTGCGCAATTTCATGCGCAAGCAGGACCGCCAGTTCGCCATCATTCAGCCGAAGGCGTTCGACAAACAGGCTGCCGACCAATAATTTTCCGCCGGCCTGGCTTTCGGCTTCCACAGCCGGATCGTCGGTAACGTGGACCTCCCACGACCATTCCGCAGCAGCGGGCCTTAGCGCGCTGGCTGCGCGCACCAGTCCATCGGCGATGCCCTTCACGCGCAGCAGCAGGACCTTGTCGCGGTCAAGCCGGCCAACCGCAGCCAGCGACACCGTCTGCTCGATATACTGGCTCTCCGCCTGTTGCTCGACTTCTTCGGCGGGAAAGCGCAGCTCCTGCCAGCGGCCGGATTCGGGAACCTGCGCCATGGCTTGCGAGGCCAAGACCAGCAGTACGAGCAGGAGATAGCGCATTTCACTCCCACGATTGGAATAAACTATTTATATCAATTTAGGCGACACTCACCGCGGGCACAAGATTTGATGGAATTTTGTTAGACTGCACAGATGCGAAAATTTCAACAATACGTTTTTGCCATCGCAGTCGCGTTCGCGACCGGCGGCGCGGCAGCCCAGGAGACGACTCCAAGCGTCGAAGTACAGGGCGTAAAGAATCCGGACATGAAGTCCTACCGCGCCGTCGTGGCCGGCCTTGATGCATTCGAGGAGCACCATGCGCTGGCGCCATCGGTGCCGGAGCTGCGCTTCCGGCTGACGGGGCGCGAGGGCCAGGAGCAGCCTGCCGGCGATGCACTCTACCTGCGCATCGTAGGCAACGGCGAACCGATCCCGGTCCCCATCGCGCACGATGGCACCTTCTCCGTGCCGCGCGTGCAATCGGCAATCGACGACGACGCCGACCTGATACTGAACCGCAAGAAAGGCGTGCTGAAAGGCTATCCCGACATCCGCACGCCAGGCTTGCCGGAAAACGTGCGCCGCCTTGGGGACCTTCGCCTGGAATGCCAGGTGATGATCGCCATCGCCAAGAAGGAAATGGGCCTGATGATGAAGCTGTTCGTCAACACGGTCACCATGACGACCAACTGGTGCGACATGAGCTTTGACAAGAAGAAGCTAAGGTTCGCCTTCCGCAGCCTGCGCCCGCTCGAAAGCGCCGAAATCATCGACGGCGAACGCCACGAAAAGCTCGATACCGGCGACTTCAGTTTCCGCTCGCCGATCGGAGAAAGCGATTGGTCGAACGAAGCCCGCATCGAGCTGCGTTACGCGCCGGAGTTGACGCCGGAAGAAAAAGCCAACCCCTGGCTGCAAACGCTGTTCGTAACCGGCTCCATGAGCGACTGGGCTTCGCGCAATCCGCTGCGCAGGGTTGAGGAAGGCATCTACGCCGCAGAACTGGACCTGGGCAAGGGCTCACATTCATTCAAGGTCGGCACGCGCGGCCTGGCGGCAATCAGCCTTGGCGCGCCAGCGCCGGAACAGCAGCTGGCGGACGGTGTAGCCGTGCCGCTGGCAAAACAAGGCAAGCGCCTGCGCCTCAACGTGGAAAGCGCCGGCCGCTACGCTTTCACGCTTGATGCACGCGACAAGGAAGCCCCAACGCTGCGCGTGGCACGCCTGCCCTAAGGCGCGGCGCGCCGGGTTGCAGTTCTCCTTGGATAGGCGCGCACCTTGGCGCAGAAAGGACAGGACTCGGTACATGCACAAAGTCCTTCTTTGTGATCAGCCGTTGTTGACCACCAGGCGCGGTTCGTCGCCGAAACGGCCCTTGATCGAGGCCGCGATGCCGGCGGCATCCAGCCCCACCAGCGCCAGCAGCTTGGCCGGGTCGCCGTGGTCGATGAACTTGTCCGGCAGGCCGAGCATCTGGAGCGGCTTGATGATGCCTTGGGCCGCCAGGGCTTCGGCCACGGCGGCGCCGGCGCCGCCCATGATGCAGCCCTCTTCCACCGTCACCAGGTAATCGTGGTCGGCCGCCAGTTGCTTGACCAGTTCCACGTCCAGCGGCTTCACGAAGCGCATATTGGCCACGGTGGCGTTCAGCAGTTCGGCCGCGCCCATGGCCGGGGCCACCATCGAACCAAAAGCCAGGATCGCGATCTTCTGGCCCTTGCGGCGAATTTCGCCTTTACCGATCGGCAGCGTCGTCAGTTCCTGGGCAATGGTCGCGCCGATGCCTGCGCCGCGCGGATAACGCACGGCCGCAGGACCAGGATGCCGGTAGGCGGTCGTCAGCATCTGGCGGCACTCGTTCTCGTCGGATGGCGCCATCACCACCATGTTCGGGATGCAGCGCAGGTAGGCCAGGTCGTAATTGCCGGCGTGGGTAGCGCCGTCGGCCCCCACCAGGCCCGCGCGGTCCAGCGCAAAGGTCACGTCGAGGTCTTGCAGCGCCACGTCGTGGATCAACTGGTCGTAGGCGCGTTGCAGGAAGGTCGAGTAGATCGCCACCACCGGCTTCAAGCCTTCGCAGGCCAGGCCAGCGCCGAAGGTCACCGAGTGCTGCTCGGCGATGCCGACGTCGAAGTAGCGGTCCGGGTGCTCTTTCTCGTAGCGCACCATGCCCGAGCCCTCGCGCATGGCCGGCGTAATCGCCACCAGGCGCTTGTCGGCCTTGGCCATGTCGCACAGCCAGTCGCCGAACACTTCGGTATAGGTTTTCTTGGACGGCGCCAGCGCAGGCTTGATGCCTTCGGCCGGATTGAATTTCGGCGTGCCGTGGTACAGGATAGGCTCGGCCTCGGCCAGCTTGTAGCCCTGGCCCTTGCGCGTCACCACGTGCAGGAACTGCGGGCCCTTGAGCTGCTTGATGTTCTGCAGCGTCGGGATCAGGGAATCGAGGTCATGGCCGTCGATCGGGCCGATGTAGTTGAAGCCCAGCTCTTCGAACATGGTGGCAGGTACCACCATGCCTTTGGCGTGTTCTTCCAGGCGCTTGGCCACTTCCAGCAGCGGGCCTGGCAGCACGGACTTGCCGACGTTCTTGGCTGCTGCATAGAACTGGCCCGACATCAGGCGTGCCAGGTAGCGGTTCAGTGCACCGACCGGGGGCGAGATCGACATGTCGTTGTCGTTCAGGATCACCAGCAGGTTGCAATCCTTTTCCACGCCGGCGTTATTCAACGCCTCGAACGCCATGCCGGCGGTCATCGAACCATCGCCGATCACGGCGATCGCGTGGCGGTGCTCGCCCTTGATCTTGGCGCCCAGGGCCATGCCCAGCGCGGCGGAAATCGAGGTCGACGAGTGCGCGGTGCCGAAGGTGTCGTATTCCGATTCCACACGGCGCGGGAAGCCGGAAATGCCGTTCAACTGGCGCAGCGTATGGAACTGGTCGCGGCGGCCGGTCAGGATCTTGTGCGAATAGGTCTGGTGGCCCACGTCCCACACGATGCGGTCCTGCGGCGTGTTGAACACGTAGTGCAGCGCGACGGTCAGTTCCACCGTGCCCAGGTTGGACGACAGGTGTCCGCCGGTCTTGGACACGGAATCGAGCAGGAAGCTGCGCAGTTCTTCGGCCAGCGGCGTAAGCTGGTGGCGACCCAGCTTGCGCAGGTCGGCCGGGTTATTGATGGTTTCAAGCAGTTTCATTTTAGGCTTTCCTCTGCACGATCAGGTCTGCGAGTTCACGCAGGCGCAGAGCTTGTTCTCCGAACGGCGCCAGCGCAGCGTGCGCATCCTGCCGCAGTTTTTCCGCCAGGGCGATCGATGGTTCCAGGCCGAGGATGGATACGTAAGTCGGCTTGTTGTCCGCCGCATCCTTGCCCGCCGTCTTGCCCAATGTGGCCGAATCGGCCGTCGCGTCGAGCACATCGTCCACCACCTGGAATGCCAGGCCGATGGCGCGCGAATAATCGTGCAAGGCCGCCAGCTCGGCATCCGTCAAGTCCTTCCCAGCCATCGC
Organism: Pseudoduganella sp. S-14; assembly: GCF_049913285.1. Lineage (GTDB taxonomy): Bacteria > Pseudomonadota > Gammaproteobacteria > Burkholderiales > Burkholderiaceae_D > Rugamonas. Next base: position 1,483,171 of record NZ_CP183991.1, on the reverse strand, counting down.
GCCCAGCACGACCGAGGCACGCAGCAGCGCGCCAGTCTTCAGCTGGTGCATGCGCTCGAGCTGTTCCAGCGTCAGGCTGATGCCCACGCTATCGAGGTCGATGGCCTGGCCGCCGCACATGCCAGCTGAACCGGCAGCGTCGGCCAGCAGGCGCAGCATGCCGACCAGGCGTTGCGGCGGCACCGACTCGACGCCGGCCAGCACGCCGAAGGCTTGCGCCTGCAGCGCATCGCCCACCAGCAGCGCAGTGGCTTCGTCATACGCCACGTGCACCGTCGGCTTGCCGCGGCGCAGCGCGTCGTCGTCCATGCAGGGCATGTCGTCGTGCACCAGCGAATACGCGTGGATCATTTCCAAGGCGGCGGCGGCGCGGCTCAGGGCCTGCGCATCGGCGCCGAACAAGGCGCCGGCCGCATGCACCAGTAGCGGGCGCACGCGCTTGCCGCCATCGAGCACGGCATAGCGCATGGCGGCATGCAGCTTGGTCGGAACGACATCCTCGGCAGGCAGGTAGGACGACAGGTCCTGCTCCATGCCGGCCTGGATGGTCTTCATCCAGTCCTGGAACGATGCGCTCATTGGGCTGCCTCCTCGCCTTCGGCGAAAGGCTTGAGCATATCGCCTTCCAGCACCTTGACCTGGGCTTCGACCTTGTCGAGCTGGCCGGCGCAGAATTTCACCAGTTCGGAGCCGCGCGCGTAGGCGGCCACCGAAGCCTCCAGCGGCAGTTGGCCGGCTTCCATCTGGCTGACCAGCTGGGCCAGTTCGGCCATCGCTTCCTCAAAGGTGGCGGGCGCATTCATTTTCTTGGGCATAAAGCTATATAACACTAGTGTAGCCCGCTATTTTAGAACAAACTCCTCGCTTCGGTCTAAAAAGCGGCCTCTAAACAAGGCGGAAACGTTGCAATTACATTCACGCCGCCTGCCGGGCGCCCCGCCCCAGAAAGTTCAGCGAAGATAGCCTGTTTCACGCTATAATCTCCGGTTCTGTCCGAAATACCGTTTTTATTATCTGAATTCAGGTCTTTACGGATCTTTCTCTTCTTGGTTTGATATTTAATTAAGGGGGGTTTGGATGTCCGATCTGGGTAGCCACGCCAAGCTGGCGCGTTCGAACGCGCAACTTCCGGTCAACGTCTATTTTGACGAAACGCTGCTGCAGCGAGAAATGCAGGAACTGTTCAAGAAAGGCCCGCGTTACGTCGGCCACGAGCTGATGGTGCCGAATATCGGCGACTTTGCCACGCTGGCGGCTGAAAATGAAGGCCGCATGCTGGTCCGCAATGCCAACGGCATCGAACTGCTGTCCAATGTTTGCCGCCACCGCCAGGCGCTGATGTTCAATGGCCGCGGCAATGCCGACACCATCGTCTGCCCGCTGCACCGTTGGACCTACGACCTGAAGGGCGAGCTGATTGGCGCACCGCATTTCCCGGACACCCCATGCCTGAACCTGCCGAAAGCCAGGCTGCAGAACTGGAACGGCCTGCTGTTCGAGCAAAACGGCTACAACGTGATGGACAAGCTGGGCGCCCTGTCGGTCACCAAGGACCTGGACTTCAGCGGCTACATGCTGGACCACGTGGAAGTGCACCACTGCGACTACAACTGGAAGACCTTCATCGAGGTCTACCTGGAGGACTACCACGTCGAGCCGTTCCACCCCGGCCTGGGCAGCTTCGTCACCTGCGACGACCTGCGCTGGGAATTCGGCCAGGACTACAGCGTGCAGACTGTAGGCGTGAACCGCGGCCTGAAGAAGTCCGGCTCGGATACCTACCAGAAATGGCACGAGCAGCTGCTCAAGTTCCGCAACGGCGAAGCGCCGAAGCACGGCGCGATCTGGCTCACCCTGTACCCGAACATCATGGTCGAGTGGTACCCGCACGTGCTGGTGGTGTCGACCCTGTGGCCGGAAGGCCCGAACCGCACCCGCAACGTGGTGGAGTTCTACTATCCGGAAGAAATCGTGCTGTTCGAACGCGAATTCATCGAAGCCGAACGCGCAGCCTACATGGAAACCTGCGTCGAGGACGATGAAATCGGCGCCCGCATGGACGCCGGCCGCAAGATCCTGATGGAACGCGGCGAAAACGACGCCGGCCCTTACCAATCGCCGATGGAAGACGGCATGCAGCACTTCCATGAATGGTACCGGAGCAAACTGGACATCTGATGCAATCACTCTGGATGTTAGTTGCCAGTTTCCTGTTCGCCGCCATGGGGGTGTGCGTGAAACTGGCGTCCGACGAATTCAGCGTATCCGAAATGGTGATGTACCGCGGGATCATCGGCATGGTCATCCTGTTCACCATGCTGCGCCTGCAAGGCGGCACCCTCAAGACCACCATGCCGCTGGCCCACCTCTGGCGCGGCGCAGTCGGCGTGCTCTCGCTCTGGATCTGGTACTACACCATCGCCAAGCTCCCCCTGGCCACGGCCATGACGCTCAATTACATGGCGCCGATCTGGATCGCCGTGTGGCTGTTCGGCCATGGCTGGTGGCACCAGAAAAACCGCGTCGAATGGCCGCTGATCCTGGCGGTCGGCATGAGCTTTGTCGGCGTCACCTGCCTGCTGCAACCGGCCTTTGACGCCAACCAGTTCGGCCCGGCCCTGATGGCGCTCGGCTCCTCCGTGCTGTCGGCCATGGCGTATATGCAGGTGCGCAAGCTGGGCCTGGCCGGCGAACCCGAATCGCGCGTGGTGTTCTTCTTCAGCGTCACGAACTTCTTCGCCGGCTTTGCTGGACATGTGCTGGAGAGCGGCTGGCATTGGCACCCGCTGGACAACTCGCGCAGCGTCCTGCTGATACTGGGCGTGGGCCTGTGCGCCACCGCCGCGCAAGTGGCAATGACGCGCGCCTACCGCCTCGGCAAGACGCTGGTGGTAGCCAACCTGCAGTACACCGGGATTGTGTTCTCCAGCATCTGGGGCGTCGTGCTGTTCAGCGACAGCTTCGGCTGGTTAAGCTGGGTAGGCATGGCGATCATCCTGCTGTCCGGCGTGGCCGCGACGTTCTACAACACGCGCAGCACGGATCGCGGCAAGGCCATTTCCGAAACCGACCCGATTGCCAGTGAAGTCTGAACAGGCGACGCCACGCGCTGTCATGCGCGCAGCTAAGCTGCTATAGTCGCCAGCATCGCCAGCGACACTGAAGGAAACTGCATGCATACCACCCTGATTGACGCCAACACCCTTGCGCAGCACCTGGACGACCGGCAATGGGTCATCCTCGACTGCCGTCACGACCTGATGAATCCCGCATTCGGCCGCGATGCCTTCGCCGAAGGCCATATCCAGAACGCCCAATTCGCCAATATCGACACCGACCTGTCGGGCCCCAAGAAGGACGCCGACGGCGTATTCCGCGGCCGCCATCCGCTGCCGGAACGCGCAACGCTGCTGGAAACCCTGCGCCGCTGGGGCATCAACGACGACACGCAAGTCGTCGCCTACGACGCACACGGCGGCATGTACGCAGCGCGCCTGTGGTGGCTGCTGCGCTGGGTCGGGCATGGCGCGGTAGCGGTGCTCGATGGCGGCCTGGCAGCGTGGAGCGCCGCCGGCCAGTCCCTGGTGACGACGAGCACCGAGCGCCCGCGCGGCAAGCTCGCCGACAAGGCCCCCCTGGTGCGCACGGTAACGGTAGGCGAGCTGCTTGACAATCTCGACGCGAAACGCCTGCAAGTCGTCGACGCCCGCGCCAACGACCGCTTCCGCGGCGAGAACGAAACGATCGACCCGGTAGGCGGCCATATCCCTGGCGCGCGCAACCGCTTCTTCAAGGACAACCTGCAAGCCGACGGCCGCTTCAAAGAGCCCGCAGTGCTGAAACAGGAACTGGCGCCGACTGTCGGCGCGCCGGCCAGCGCCGTGATGCAATGCGGCTCCGGCGTCACCGCCTGCCACAACCTGCTCGCACTGGAAATCGCCGGCCTGCCAGGTGCCGCGCTGTACCCGGGCTCCTGGTCCGAATGGTGCGCCGACAGCACCCGCCCCGTCGCCACCGGCCCCGCCTGAAATCCGACGGCTCGAGCGTAGCGTTAGTCGCCGCCTCCGCCGCAGCTGCTGCCACAACTGCTGCCGCAACTGCTCCCTCCGCTGTCGCAACTGGTACTTGAGGCATCGCTGCAGTCGACCGAACTGCCGCAGCCGGAACCGCAACTGCTGCCGCTGCTGTCACTGCTGTTCGTAGCCTGCTGCCGGGCGCGTTGCTCGAAGTCGTTGAACTGTGCGGTCGTGATCAGGCCCGCAGTCAGCAAGCCGGCGGCAGCCATCTGCGGGGGACAGCTGATGTTTGGGTCGAACCGGCCTCGCGCGTCGAGCTGGCTGTAACCCGGCTGTCCGTGCTGGACCGAGTAGCCATAGCCAAGCGGCATTTTCAGCTTCTTGTCCAACAGGAAGAGCGACGGTAGCCGCGGTCCTTCGCGGTTCAGTCCTTCCGCATGGCGTGCCCTGACCAGGCAGACCGCCAGCGCTTCATCCAGGTTGCCGCCCATGGCAGAAGCTTCCACGTGCGGCACCACGCGGCCAAAGTGCTTGCGGCAGAACGTTTCCAGCTTGAGCGGGGATAGGCGCAGCCAGGCATGCCAGACCGAGTCGGCGGCCTTGGATGGCAAGGCGCATGGCTTCCCGCCCTGCGCGGCGCATTCGAAAAAGTCGAGCAGGCCGATCGCGGATCGGGCAAAAAAAACGGCATCCCTCGGGATGCCATGGTATTCGAGATTTGCGCTGCCTTTCCAGTAATTGTAAAGGCCAGGCGGTAGTTCCTTGAGGGCCTTGCCGTGCCGCGAGCGCTGCATGAGGCGCTGGGCGTACCAGGTATTCAGCATTGTCCAGATCATGATGCCAGCCTAGAAAAAGATTGTGACAAGTGTATTACAACGTGGCGTGCGTGCCGCACCAGTTCGCTTTTCGTTGGTAATTTGAATGGGAAAGTGTGACTATGGACTTGGGAGTTCGTCGGGCAGAACGAACTTGTTGCGAGAGCAAACATATGAAAATCAGAACAGAACTGGCGGCCACGCAATTCGAGACCCGGGACATCGTCCAGATTGCGATGCGCATCAACGTGGAGGCGGGCAGCATCCATGCCTGGATCTTCCTGAAGCAGAATGGCTTCCGGGATGAAGAGATCATGAACTTGCTGCGTCACACCCCGTCATTGCACGTCGTTCATTAGCAGCTACTTTTTTTTTGCGGCTTCCTTGCGGGCGCGTTCGAAAGAAGGCGTCCACAGGGGATGGCCTTTTTCGCCCGGGCTCAGGTCGAAGGACTTGTCCAGCTTGAAGGCTTTGGCGAACTGCTGGCGGCACAGCGTGGCGCGGTTGGTGACGCAGTAGCTGAAGGCGGTGTACTTGAGCGCTTCCACCTGCAGCGGCTTTTCTGCATTGGCCAGTTCCGGCCCCGTGAGCTGCTTGATCGCGCCGTTGAAATTGCCGGCCTTGTACATCTCGATGCCCGCGTTGAGCGCCTTGCGCGCATCGGGCACTTCAGGCTCCGCTGGCGGAGGGGGCGGGCTGGCCTTCTTGACCGGCGCCGGCGCCGCTTCCTTGGCCGTCGCAGGCGGGTGCGCCGGCTTGTCGTGCAGTGGCCCGAGGGATTCGCAGCCGGCCAGCATCAGTGCGGCGGCGATCAGGAAAATCTTATTCTTCATTGTACAAAGTCATGCTTGATGGTGACCGGCTTCCTGGCGTCCACGTTGACTTTCTGGACATAGGCTGGGAAGTTGGGGTTCTCGAGGCGCACTTCGTGCTCGCCCAGCGGCAGCGTCAGTTTCTTCAAAGGCGGTGTGATGCCTTTCTGGACGCCGTCGACATAGATTGTAGCCCAGGGCTGCACAGCGATGCTGAGCGTGCCGGTAGTCGGCGCGGCAGCTTCTGCGCTCGCGGCTGCGGCGCCTGGCGCTGCGCCGGCCGATGCCGCCTGTGCCGCGACAGGCGCGGCGCCGGAGGTCGACGATGCATTGCTGCTGCTGCCGGCAACTGCGAGGGGCTCGGCAGGCGGTGTGCTGGCAGCGGCAATCGCGCTGGCCGATGCTGCGCTGGCCGGCGCTTCGCTGCTGGCACTGCCAGCGGCCGGCACCTGGGCGCTGGCTACTTCCGGCGCGGCCGGCTTGACCGGGCTGCCGTCGGCCAGCCACGAAATGCCGCCAACCAGCAAAGCCAGCACGACAAGGCCACCGGCAATCATATTGTTCGACGGACGCGAGCTGCGTGCGACCGGCATTGCCTGCCGGCCCGACTTGCTGCCCGATTTGCTGCTGGTTTTGTTGCGGCTCGAGCGCGAACCGGAGTCGAACGGCGAACTGGCGCTCGGCCTCGAACTGGCGCTGGCTTCGCTCGCTGCCGGCCCGCCTTTCTCCGCATTGCGGGCCGAGCGCGAACGATGGCGGCGCGGCGCACTCTCCGGCGCTGCGCTGGCGTCGCCGGCGGCGCTGGCATTGGCGCCGTCGGCAGCGGCGTCGGCTGCGACAGCTGCATTGCTGCCCTCGGCGGCGGGCGCCGCCGCCGGCGCAGCAGCGTCAAAACCAAGCAGCGAGGAAAATTCGGCGATCGATTGCGGCCGGATTTCCGGACGCACGGCCATGCCGCGGTCGATCGCTTCCAGGAACTGGTTGCTGTAGCCTTCGCGCCCGCTGATCGCCAGCGGCTCGATCGGATCGTTCAGCATGCGCGCCACTGCTGCCGGCGGCGCCTTGCCGGTGATGGCGGCGTACATTACTGCCGACAGAGAGTAGATATCGGTCCACGGGCCCTGGCGCATCGATTCGTCGTCGGCATACTGTTCAACCGGCGCAAAGCCCGGCTTCAGGATCACGGTCAGCGACTGTGCCATGTCCTGCACGATCTGGCGCGCCGCGCCGAAGTCGAGCAGCACCGGCTGGCCATCCGGCTGGATCATGATGTTTTCCGGCGAAACGTCGCGGTGCAGGATCTTGGCTGCATACAGCGCTTCCAGTGCGCCCAGCACCGGCTGCAGCAGTCGCTTGAGCCAGGCTTCGTTCACCAGCTCCGGATTGTCGCGAATCACCGCCTTGAAAGTGCGCCCTTCGTAATAGCGCATGGCCATGTAGGCCGTGCCATTCGATTCCCAGAAGCGGTACACCTTGACCAGCGCCGGGTGGTCGAATTGCGCCAGCAGGCGCGCCTCGTTGATGAAGCTGCGCAGGCCGGCCTCGAATGCTTCCGCATGGCGCTTGGAGCGCACCGTCACCGTATGATCGTTGGCGCGCGAGGCCAACGCCGACGGCATGTATTCCTTGATTGCCACCGTGCGTTGCAGCGAGTGGTCGAAGGCGAGGTAGACGATGCCGAAACCGCCTTCCCCGATCACTTCGCGGATCTCGAATTCCGCGACGCGGGTGCCGATTGGCAGGCTGTTAGGCAGTTCGACTGCTTTGTTCATGGAGCTTCACCGATAAAAATTGCCTGCGCGCTGAAATTATCGCGGGCCTTATGCACCAGGCCCGCGCGCTCGTCGGCCAGGGTGCAGATGGCGGACAGCCATTCCTGCGCGCTGCCCGCTTTCGCCAGCAACAACTCCATCTGCGGCTCGGCGACCCATTCCCACAGGCCGTCGGTGCAGATCAGGATCGCGTCGCCCGCGCGCAGCGCCATCGGCGGCATCACGGACGGCTGCACTTCGTTTTCAGTGCCAATGGCAGCATACAGCACATTGCGCTTGGGATGGCTGCGCGGATCGGCGCCAGCGGCCAGGCCGGCGTCGATCATCTGCTGCACCATGCTGTGGTCGCGCGTGGCATGCAGCAGGCGCCCGCGGCGGAACAGGTAGATGCGGGTGTCGCCCATATGCGCCCACGTAGCCTGGGCGCCGGCACGATCGACCAGCGCCAGCGCCACCGTGGCGCTCATCCCCTGCAGCGCCGGGCGTTCCCGCTTGCTGCGGGCCACCGCGATAGCCGCTTCGGCCACCATGGCCGGCGTGGCATCGGCGCTGAAGTCGGGCCGCGCGCCGAAGTTGGACAAGACCGCCTGCACCACGATCTGGGAAGCGATTTCGCCGCCCTCATGGCCGCCCGCGCCGTCGGAAACGACGAAGCACGCCAGTTCACCGCGCTCGGCACGGCCAATGGCATCCTGGTTGGATGCACGTCCGCCGACGGAAGAAACCTCCGCGACACTGAGCGCAATGCGCTGGGGCATATCGGCCATGGCTGACTCCCTTATTCCAGCTCGTCCAGGCGACGCTCGTAGGCACTCAGGAAAGCATCGCCCAGCGTACCGTTGAAGTTGGACTCGCACGCCTTGGCCAGGTCTGCATGCCTGGCGCGGTAGCTATCCCACAGGGCCGCCTTGCGCGCTATCGGCAGCACCGTGCCCAGCACGCTGCGCTTCTGCTGCTCCTCGACCGCTTTCGGCGCCAGGCGAGCCAGCGCTTCCGCGACGGCGCCTTCCATGCCCGCTTTCACGCAGGCCTGGTGGGTGGAGAGGTCGGCAAAGGCATCTTCCAGCGCTTCCACCGGGCCCATGAAGCCCGGCATTTTCTTGCGCAGCATCTGGGTCTTGGCAGCCTGGCTGTCAGGCAGGAATTTCAGGGGATTGTTGTTGCGCACGACGACGACTGTGGCGTCGGCGTGGATATTGCGTTTGAGCTCTGCGCGATTCAGCAGCAGGCTATGCGCACCGCTGATCGACGTGCCGACCAGTTTTCCCAGCATTTCCATGAATTCTGGCGTGAGTTGCCAGTTCGGCTGTACCCCGGCGCCGCGCTGGAAAGCGGCCATCAGGGCATCTGCAGTGTGGTGTTCGGTCGAAGTTTCGAGCATGATGGATCTCCTATCCCCCGTAGCGTAGCAAAAATGATGCCCGCACGTAACAAGTCAGTGCGTATTGTGCGCGCCGGCGGTCAGGAAAAGCACAATTACAACACCAATTGCAATTAAGAAAACTTGGGGAATGGTTTCGCGCATGGTTGCGCGGCGTTGCATTTGCGGCATCAAATCGCTGACCGCGATATAGATGAAACCCGACGAAGCAAACACCAGCACGTAGGGAATCAGGTTGGTCGCTTTGTCCAGGGTGTAGTAGCCGAGCACGCCGCCGGCGACGGACAACAGGCTGCACAGCAGGTTGTAGACATAGGCCCGGGTGCGCGAGAAGCCGGCATTGAGCAGTACGATAAAGTCGCCGATTTCCTGCGGAATTTCGTGGGCGATGATGGCCACGCCGGTGACGATGCCAAGCTGCGGGTTGGCCAGGAAGGCTGCCGCGATCAGGATGCCATCGGTGAAATTGTGCATGCCGTCGCCCAGCAGGATCATCCAGCCGGCACGGCCGGCCTCCGCCTTGTCGTGGCCGTGGTGGTGATGGTGGCCGTCATGCTCGTGGTGGTGCGAGTGGCGCAGGATGGCCAGTTTTTCCAGCAGGAAGAAAGCCAGCAGGCCGGCCAGCAACGCGCCGAACAGGTGGCGCGGGTCGGTGCCCGATTCAAAGGCTTCCGGCAGCGCGTGCAGCAGGGAGGTGGACAGCATGATGCCGACCGACAGGCTGACCATCTTCTCGACCACCTTCGACAGCAGGGCGAACGAAAACACCGCCGCTGCCGTGATACTGGCAACGCCGGCAATCGTGGTGGCCAGCAGGATGGAGGTCAGGACGGGGTCGATGGTGCTTCCTTCGCGTGCAAACCGGGCATTTTACCGCCCTGCAGCATTTTTCGCTAACTTAGGCCACGCCATGGGCCTGGAACCAGGCCAGCGCACGCTGCCAACCATCCTGTGCCGCGTGCGGACGGTATTCCGGGCGGTAGTCTGCGTTGAAGCCGTGCGGGCATCGGGATAGACGTGAATGGTTGATTTGCTGCTTCCTTGCGCCACGGCGGCGCGCATCTGCTCCAACGAGTCAAGCGTGATGCCCCGGTCCTTGCCGCCGTACAGCCCCAGTACCGGCACTTTCAGGGCCGGCGCAATGTCGACCGGCAGCGCGGGCCAGGCGGCAGTGCGCTCCCCCACCGGGCGACCATGCCAGGCGACGCCGGCTTTGACTTGCGGGTTGTGATGGCTGTACAGCCAGGTGATGCGACCGCCGTAGCAAAAGCCGGTGATACCCGGGCGGCCGGCATCGCCGCCGTTAGTGTGCGCCCACTCCGCTACGACGTCCAGGTCACCCATCACGTCAGAATCAGGGGTCTTGCGGACGATGTTAGCCATCAGGTCAGCGATGGATTGCTCACGGCTTGCGTCGCCCTGGCGCACGAACAAGTCCGGCGCCAGCGCCAGGTATCCCGCCTTGGCCAAGCCAGGGCGGCCTTAATAATCAGCGCGTTGGCGTCGTTCTGCAAATCCTGCACGCGTTCTAATTTTCGAAAAAATTGATTGGATGACATTTGCAGCAGCTTCATGTGACAAAAATTGTCAAGTCGATTGCCAAATTCTGTCAGTCGCCGCTCGCGGAATGCGGCGCGCCTCTGGATACTGTGCCAGAGTCTCCGCGAGCGAGCCATTGGCGAAACAACGGCTCGAGGGCGGTAATGAACGCCGGATCAGTGCGCTTCTTCCCAGTTGCAGCCAACGCCCACTTCCGCCACCAGTGGCACCTTGAGATCGGCCACGCCCGACATCAGCTTCGGCAGCATGTCCTTGACCAGCGCGAGTTCGGCATCCGGCACTTCCAGCACCAGCTCGTCGTGCACCTGCATGATCATCTTGGTCGCCAGGCCTTCGCGCTCGATCCAGTCCTGCACCGCGATCATGGCCAGCTTGATCAAGTCCGCTGCCGTACCCTGCATCGGCGCATTGATCGCCGCGCGTTCGGCGCCCTGGCGGCGCGGACCATTTGGCGAATTGATCTCCGGCAGCCACAAACGGCGACCGAACACAGTCTGCACATAACCTTGCGCCTTGGCTTCGGCGCGGGTTTCGTCCATGTAGCGCTTGACGCCGGCAAAGCGGGCAAAATAGCGGTCGATGTAGTTCTGCGCGGCGGTGCGGTCGATGCCAAGGTTTGCCGCCAGGCCGAAGGCGCTCATGCCGTAGATCAGGCCGAAATTGATCACCTTGGCGTAACGGCGCTGCTCCGGCTGCACGTCGGCTGGCGCCACGCCGAAGATCTCGGCAGCGGTTGCGCGGTGGATGTCTTCGCCTTCGTGGAAGGCGCGCAGCATCGCTTCATCGCCTGAAATATGGGCCATGATGCGCAGCTCGATCTGCGAATAGTCGGCCGACACGATATGCGCACCGGGCGGGGCGATGAATGCTTCGCGGATGCGGCGGCCTTCGGCGGTACGCACCGGAATGTTCTGCAGGTTGGGATCGTTGGACGCCAGGCGGCCTGTGATCGCCACCGCCTGCGCGTAATTGGTGTGCACGCGGCCGGTGAGCCTGTTGATCATCTTTGGCAGCTTGTCGGTATAGGTCGACTTGAGCTTGGCCATGCCGCGGTATTCCAGTAGCACTTTCGGCAGCGGATAGTCTTCCGCCAGCTTTTGCAGCACTTCCTCATCGGTCGATGGCGCCCCGCTCGGGGTCTTTTTCACCACTGGCAGTTCCAGCTTGGTGAAGAAGATCTCGCCGATCTGCTTGGGCGAGCCGAGGTTGAACGGCTGCCCAGCCAGTTCGTAGGCCTTCTGTTCCAGCTCCAGGATGCGCGCGCCCAGCTCGTTGGACTGGGTCGCCAGCAGGCCGGCGTCAATCAGCACGCCATTGCGCTCGATCTTTTGCAGCACCACGGCGGTCGGCAGCTCGATGGTGTTGTAGATGCGGGTCAGGCCTTCGTCGCCGGAGACCTGGCCGTGCATGGCCAGGTGCAGGCGCAAGGTGATGTCAGCATCTTCCGCCGCGTACTCGGTGGCGCGGCCGATTTCAACCTGGTCGAAGCCGATCTGGCTGGCGCCCTTGCCGCACACTTCTTCATAAGCGATGGTCTTGTGGTTCAGGTGACGCAGCGCCAGGCTGTCCATGTCGTGGGTGCGGTGCGACTCGAACACGTAGGACTGCAGCAGCGTATCGTGCACGATGCCGCGCAAGGTCACGCCGTGGTTGGCGAAGACGTGCGCGTCGTACTTCAGGTTCTGGCCCAGCTTCGGCTTGCTGCCATCTTCCAGCCAGGGCTTGAGCCTGGACAGCACCCAGTCGCGCTGCAGTTGCTGCGGCGCGTCCGGGTAACGGTGTGCCAGCGGGATGTAGCAGGCGATGCCAGGCTCGGTGGACAGGGAAATGCCGACCATCTCGGCCAGCATCGGCTCCAGTGACGTGGTTTCGGTATCGAGCGCAGTAAGCGGGGCGGCATCGATGCGCGCCAGCCATGCATCGAACTGCTCCTCGGTCAGCACCGTCTCGTAGCTGATGGTGGCCGGCGGCGCTGCAAACAGGTCGGCCGTGGCGCCCGGTGCCGGCGCTGCGGCTGCCGCACTGCCCGGCGCCGGTGCGGCCGGGGTCAGGCCCGAAAGTTCACGCAGCAGGGTCTTGAAGCCGTACTTGGTGAAGAAAGCGACCAACTGCTCGCGGTCTTCATCCTTGGCGCCCAGCGATTCGGAAATCGACATCATGTGCGCCGACAGGTCGCAGTCCGTTTTCACGGTAATCAGTTCGCGGCCCTTCGGCAGCCACTCCAGCGCGGAACGCAGGTTGCCGCCCACCACCCCGCCGATCTTGTCGGCGTTTTCCATGATGCCGGCCAGGCTGTCGTACTCCTGCAGCCACTTCAGCGCAGTTTTCGGGCCGCATTTCGCCACGCCTGGAACGTTGTCGACCGTATCGCCGATCAGGGTCAAGTAATCAATGATGCGGTTCGGCGGCACGCCGAACTTGGCCAGCACGCCCGCCTCGTCCAGCTTTTCGTTGGTCATGGTGTTGATCAGCGTGACTTTCGGCGTCACCAGCTGGGCCAGGTCCTTGTCGCCGGTGGAAATCACCACGTCCAGGCCAGCCTGCTCGGCCTGCACCGACAGGGTGCCGATCACGTCGTCCGCTTCCACCCCCTCCACCATCAGGATCGGCCAGCCCATGGCGCGCACCGCCTCGTGGATAGGCTCGATCTGCAGGCGCAGGTCGTCCGGCATCGGCGCCCGCGTCGCCTTATAGTCGGGATACATATCATCCCGGAAAGTCTTGCCCTTGGCATCGAAGACGCAGGCAATGTAGGCAGCCGGGAAATCGGCGCGCAGGCGGCGCAGCATATTGACCATGCCGTGCATGGCGCCGGTTGGATAGCCTTCGGCACTGCGCAGGTCAGGCAAGGCATGGAAGGCACGGTACAGGTAGCTGGAACCATCGACCAGCAACAGGGTCTTTTGCATAGCGGGGGGAGTGGTGTAAATCTCAATATTCCATTATCGCAGAGTTTTACAACGGGACAGGAGGGCATTTGATACAATGGTCAAACCAATAAATTGAACGAAATCCCATCATGCGCGCCCACACTTCCTGGCTTGCCCTCCCCCTAGTCCTGCTGGCGTCCGGCGCCCTGGCGCAGTCTGCCCCGCCCCAGCCGCAGCAACTGGAACGCATCGAGGAAGTGGACAATCCGGTCACCGTCACGGCCAAGCCGGGCCGGGAAACCAAGATTGTGGAAAAGCGCGAAGGTGGCCGCGTGACCGAAGCCAAGGTCAAGAGCGGCGGAAGCACGTATACCGTCAAGCCGAATACCCCGGCTGGCAGCGCACTGCCCGGCGATGCAGCCGGCTCGGCCAACCGTGGCCCGCAGTGGACTGTGCTGGAGTTCGACCTCCTCAGCAAGAAGAAGAAACGCTCTGCCGAGGAAGCGGAGAAGGAAGACGGCCCGCCGCCACCTCCACCGCCAGCCCAGCCGGCCGCGCCGACCAAGTAAGCGCGCGCCCCGTACGAACACTTAACCTGGTTTCTCATGGCAGTTTTTACCCCGGTCTCACTGGAAGATGTCGGCCATTGGATCAAGCAATTCCCCCTTGGCAAAGCCGTTGCGCTGAAAGGCATCGCATCCGGCATCGAGAACAGCAATTTTTTCCTGACTACCGAGCGCGGCGAGTTCGTGCTCACGATTTTTGAAAACCTCAGCTTCGAGCAGCTTCCGTTCTACCTGCAGCTGATGCGCCACCTGGCCGATCACGGCGTGCTGGTGCCGGCGCCCGTCCCCAACGACCAGGGCGAGCTTTGCGTGCCGCTGCACGGCAAGCCGGCCGCCATCGTCTCCAAGCTGGAAGGCAAGCCGCAAATGGCGCCGCAACCGGTGCACTGCGCCGCCGTCGGCGCCATGCTGGCGCGCATGCACCTGGCTGGCCAGGACTTCGCCCTGCAGCAACCCAACCTGCGCGGCCTGCCATGGTGGCGCGAAGCCACCGCCGCCGTGCTGCCGCACCTGGCGCTGGAGCAGGCCCACCTGCTGCACGACGAAATGAAATTCCAGGAAGCGCTGCACGCGTCCGACGACTACCTTGCCCTGCAGCGCGGCCCGGTGCACGCCGACCTGTTCCGCGACAACGTGATGTTCGACGGCGAGCGCCTGACCGGTTTCTTCGATTTCTACTTCGCCGGCTGCGATAGCTGGCTGTTCGACGTCGCAGTGACCGTCAACGACTGGTGCATCGACCTGGCGACCGGCGCCCTCGACGAAGCACGCGTGCGCGCCATGCTCGATGCCTACCACGCAGTGCGGCCATTCACCGCCACCGAGCATTCGCTATGGCCGGCCCTGCTGCGAGCCGGCGCATTGCGCTTCTGGATATCGCGCCTGTACGATTTTTATTTGCCGCGCGCCGCCGAAATGCTGACGCCGCACGACCCGACCCACTTTGAGCGCATCCTGCGCACACGCATTGCCGTTCCGGCCCCGGAGTTGTATTAAATGAGTAACATCCCCGCCAGCGCAGGCGTCGCCTGGATTCGCGAAGGCTTCGCCATCTTCCGCAAACAGCCCGGTGGGCTGATGCTATTGATGCTGGCCTACTTGGTGGCGGGTGTGGTGCTGGGGATTATTCCCTTGCTGGGGCAATGGCTGCCAATGATCCTGGCGCCGGTATTCACCGCAGTCTTCGTGCAGGCCTGCGCCGCCGCCGACCGCAAGCAAAGCCTGACGCCGGAAATGCTGCGCCCGGTCTTCCAGAAACCGATCTTCCCGCGCTTGGCCGGACTGGGCGCGCTGTTCGTTCTGGTGCTGGCCTTGCTGGCCATGCTGTTTGCGTCCGTAGTCGGCATGGACACGATGCGCCAGTTGGCGGAGCAGCAGGCCAAGCCGGATGCTGCAGCCGCGGCCGCGGCAGCCAACGGCAACTTCGGCTGGGCCATGTTTGTGATCTTCCTGCTGTCGCTGCCGATCAGCATGGCGATGCTGTTCGCAGCACCGCTGATCTTCTGGCAGCAAATGCGTGTCGGCAAAGCGCTGTTCTTCAGTTTCTTTGCTGTCTGGCGAGCGCTGCGTGCCTTCCTGCTGTATTTCCTGTGCTGGGTGGCGATTGTGATGCTGCTGACTAATGTGGTGCTGCTCCTGCTCGGCAAGACCCTACTGGGCATGGCGGTGCTGCAATCGTCACTGATGGTACTCGTCATGGTCATCCAATGCTCGGTATACGCCGCTTACAAGGCTATTTTTGGCGAGCCGGCGCTGCCGGGGACCAACGCGTAAGCTCGCTTCGATCAGCGGCCCTTAGGCCCATCCCTTCCGGCGCGCGGCCTCGGCCTGGCGCCGCTTCTCTACCTTGAATTGATTTTCAGCGTCCAGCTTGGCAAAGTCAGGATGGCGCGCAAAGTACGGTCCCAGCCAGCCGTCTTCATGCGTGAATGCCATGGTCCACGCGAAGTTTGGCGGGAACACATAGTAATCACTAAGCGACGATGACTTGGGGAGCAAATCGGTGACAAAAGCCAGTTTGCGATCGTTCGACAGGACGACGAACTCCATGCCGGCCTGCTGCTCGTATTGCTGAATTGCTTCAGCGCCGGCAATATTCGGATAGCGAGCGGCGCTGAAGACATGCCAGAGGTATGCCTTTGTGTTGGCACCTTGCCGGTTCTTGCCGAATACCTCCAGCCAATCGTCGGCAAGCCGGTTCGCCTCCGTCTCAGAGAACTGGCGAACTACGATGCCCGGATGAATCATTTCCTTATTCCGCATACGCCGCCCTTGCTCCTGACCATGTGCGGTCCAGGAAAATGCTTTGACACCAGCGGCGCAACGAAGATGCGTTGTTTGTGATCAGATGCATACGGCAAAACGTTCAAAGTAGCTGGCTGCCGGAAAGCGCAGCGTGGAGAGAGTCCAGTTGACTGCAATGTTAGAGATTAGTCTGCAATCCCGTACAGGCCAAGTTGTTTCCATTTTGCGTATGACAATACCGAGATCAGCTTATGTAATAAGGCTTCTTCATCAGGACGCAAGTTTAACGTGAGCAGAGGGAGCAATTGCGGAAGTACTTGTTCAATCTCTGCCACAGAAAAAGCCTGATCCTCGAAAAGATTCGAAATTCGTCGAACAAATGATGAATCGACCCGCTCAAGCAGACGCAATATGGCTGGAAGTTCGCCGAACTCAATCCCACCCACTATATGTGCAGCGTCTTTGACCTTGCTCCCTCGGCCAACTACCAAATCGTATGCCATTGGCGATCTCTAACGTGTGACGTGAGAGTGCTTGGAGCCCGTAGGCCGGAAAGCATTCTCTCGATGGAAGGGTTGGAGCGCATCATGCGAACAACTGAAGTGCAGCTTCGCTCCACTCATGACTCCCGCAAGCACAAAGGCCTGTGGATGCTGGAGGTGGAAAGCCAGTTCTACAAAAGGCTCTCTTCGCTTCGAAGTCGAAGATAGCATGCGGATAACTATTGATAAGCAAAACGGCTTTCCTTGAATCGACAGACCAGCCAATTTTGACGACGGAAGGCTTGGCTCGATCAGTAACGTTCGAGACGTTGTAAATGTGGACTGCGTCTTGAATCGGGTTGCCGTCAAACGATGGATCGAGAGCATAGAAGTAGCCCGTATCCCCATCATCTTCGAAGACTGCAACGTAATGGCTCTCTGGCGCTGCCCCCTCCACAATGGAACAGATGCCAACGGAAATCTCTTCTTCAGCGGTGACTTGAATTGGCATGGATTTATTGCGCTCTAACGTGATTGCTTAGCGGCGCGCGGAGGCGGGCAACGCCCGCCGTAAGGCGTCCGCGGGAGGTGAGGATTAGGATTTACTGCAGCCATGAAAGAGAAATGGCCGGCATGACGATCGCCACAACCAAGACAAATGCCGATAAGAAGAACGCCGCATACCAACGCAGACCTGTTTGAAGCGAAGCAGGAATTCTTCCGAAAAATCTATAGCCGGGCTGCATTCTTCCACGCTCGGGGTGAAACCAAGCGCAAGCGCAAAGCAAGGCCCACGGTAGGCCAACAACCGGACCAGCGATGACGCCGCTAATGCGAAGCGAGCCGAGCGCAGCAGTCGCAAAAACCGCCACAATTCCGAGCGCCAATGCAAAAGCCAGCCACCCGCGATGGGGATACCAGCGACTTGCTACTTTGGTATACACAGACGGGGACATGCAATTCCTAACGTGGAGGTGAGCGGATGGCCGCCCGGAAATTTCTACATCTAATGAACTGCACCGCATCGGCCAGTCCGCTCAACGGAATTGTTAGCCCTTCTTTTTTTTGATGACGTTATTGTACTGGTATAAAAAGCTGTCTTTACCATCCCCTGTGTAATGAAACGTCCGAGGACTCAGTTCAATTAAGCTATCCCAATAGTCGCGACTAACCGCCTTGGCACATTGAAGCTCGTGCCTTTTATTGTCAACCTCAACTCTAATCACACCCAATACTTTGGGATAACTCTCAGATAGCTCTATTTCGTAAAGCGCTTTATTATTTATAAACAAGTAAGAGACGTAAGAATACTTGTTGAAATAGTGGCCTTCGAACTTCTTCAAGGATTCTTTGCCAGAGGTTGGATACACAAATTCTGGCATCCCGACCCTGCCAAAACGGTACTGAACCGATTCCGAATCGCCATAGCCGCCACCGCAAAGCGACGCAACCTTCTTGGTGCCGGTGATGGCGCACGAGAAATGTGTCACTTCCCCGTGAGCCTCGTTGCAGTGAGTTTGAGCAATAGCGTTTTCGGCGAGCATGACCAAAGACACAGTCGCAAGGAAACAAAGGTGGCGCGTGTTGATCATCAAAATGGTGAATTCGACGTCATATTAACGTTTTAACAAACGTCATTATGACGCCTAACACCGCAGCGATCAATCATCAGCGAGGTACCAACCAGCTTAGGCGGCCGCCAGACCGGCCTCCCAAGCGCTCCGCCGGTATAATGGCGGCATGCAAAATCTCCTCCACAACCTCAATCCCGAACAACTCGCAGCAGTCACCCTGCCACCGCAAAACGCCCTGATCCTGGCCGGCGCCGGATCGGGCAAAACGCGCGTGCTGACCACCCGTATCGCGTGGCTGATCCAGACAGGCCAGGTCTCCCCGGCCGGCGTGCTGGCTGTAACCTTTACCAATAAAGCGGCGAAGGAAATGCTCACCCGTCTGAGCGCCATGTTGCCGATCAATACACGCGGCATGTGGATCGGCACCTTCCACGGCCTGTGCAACCGCTTGCTGCGCACCCACTACAAGGATGCCGCGCTGCCGCAGACCTTCCAGATCCTCGATTCGCAAGACCAGCTGTCGATGATCAAGCGCCTGCTGAAAGCGAACAATATCGACGACGAGAAGTTCCCACCGAAGCAGGTGATGTACTTCATCAACAACAACAAAGACCAGGGCTTGCGCGCCTCGCAGGTGGAGGCCTACGACGCGTTGGAGCGCAAGCTGGTCGAGCTATACCAGCTCTACGACGACCAGTGCCAGCGTGAAGGCGTGGTGGATTTCGCCGAACTGCTGCTGCGCACCTACGAACTGTTGTCGCGCAACGAGCCGCTGCGCCAGCATTACCAGCAGCGCTTCCGCCACATCCTGGTCGACGAGTTCCAGGATACGAACAACCTGCAGTACGCCTGGCTGAAGCTGATGGCAGGCCATGCCTCGCCGTTCGGCGGCGCGCTGTTCGCGGTGGGCGACGATGACCAGAGCATCTACGCCTTCCGTGGCGCCAACGTGGGCAATATGCAGGCCTTCGAAAGCGAGTTCCAGGTCAAGAACCTGATCAAGCTGGAACAGAACTACCGCTCGCACGGCCACATCCTGGATTCAGCCAACCTGCTGATCTCGAACAACAGCCGCCGCCTGGGCAAGAACTTGCGCACTGACGCCGGCCACGGCGAGCAAGTTCGCGTGTACGAGGCGAGCTCGGACCTGCAGGAAGCGCAGTGGATCATCGAGGAAGCCAAGTCTCTGATTGCCGAAGGCGCCCTGCGCCGCGAGATCGCGATCCTGTATCGCTCCAATGCGCAATCGCGAGTGGTCGAACATGCGCTGTTCTCGGCCGGCATGCCTTACCACGTGTACGGCGGCCTGCGCTACTTCCAGCGCGCTGAGGTCAAGCATGCCATCGCCTACCTGCAGTTAATGGACAATCCGCACAACGATTCGGCTTTCCTGCGCGTGGTGAACTTCCCGGCGCGCGGCATCGGTGCGCGCTCGATCGAGCAACTGCAGAATGCAGCTGCTACTTACAACTGTTCACTGTATGCAGCCGTGCCATACATGGTCGGCAAGGCTGGCAGCTCGCTGGCCGCCTTCACCAAGCTGATTGAAGGCGTGCGTTTCGAGACGCAGCAACTGGCGCTGCCGGAACTGGTGAAGATCACGCTGGATTCTTCCGGCTTGTTGCAGCATTACCAGAACGAGAAAGAAGGCGCCGACCGCGTCGAGAACCTGGAGCAGATGGTCAGCGCGGCAACGCAGTTCGTTTCGGAGGAAGGCTTCGGCCAGGGCGCGCCTGCGCACCTCGGTCCGCAGGCCTCTGCCGCAGCCGGCGCGCAAGTGGTGGTGGCCGATGGTGTCGAGATCATTGATGCAGACGCTCCGCTGGCGACCGTGATGTCGCCGCTGTCAGCTTTCCTGTCGCACGCTTCGCTGGAAGCCGGCGACAACCAGGCGCAGGAAGGCCAGGATGCACTGCAATTGATGACGGTGCACTCGGCCAAGGGCCTGGAATTCGACAACGTCTTCATCACCGGCCTGGAAGAAGGCCTGTTCCCGCACGAGAGCAGCTCGAAGGAAGAAGGCGGCGTGGAAGAGGAGCGTCGCCTGATGTACGTCGCGATCACGCGCGCGCGCCAGCGGCTGTACATGTCGTTCTGCCAGACCCGCATGCTGCACGGCCAGACGCGCTACAACATGAAGTCGCGCTTCTTCGACGAACTGCCGGAGGAATCGTTGAAGTGGTTGACTGCGCGTGTGCAGAACAACTGGTTCTCTACCGGCTCGCGCAAGTCGGCGTGGGATGAAATGCCTTCCGTGCCAAGCGTGGACAACCGCCTGGCTGCGCGCATGAACGAACGCTCCGGCGCTTCGGGCGGCTGGCGCATCGGCGAGTCCGTCGCTCACGCCAAGTTCGGCGAAGGCGTAATCGTCAACCTCGAAGGCAGCGGTGCCAACTGCCGCGCGCAAATCAACTTCGGCTCCTTCGGCATGAAGGTGCTCGACCTCTCGGTCGCCAAGCTGGAACGACTCTGATACCGGGCTGGGCGGAAACGTTCGCGTTTCCGCCCGCTGCGATACCGTCGAACTCGATTCAACGAGGCGGCAGCGCAACGCATCATCGCTTCTGCTGCATCTTGTGCTCCCCCCTTTTCCAACGAGGTAGACCACTGATTTGTGTCCGCCAATCGCTTTGGCTACGGGGGTATTTCGCCAATGTGGCCTCGCCAAGTATAACAGTGCGCCCGCTGTGCATCTGCATTTTTGCATAAGCCAAAAGCGATTATTTGGAATATCCATGCAATGAAGCATAGCCTACAGTGGACGCCATCGTTACTGACATTCCCACTGGAGGCTACACATGGAAACCCTTCTGATCCCTGCTTCGCTCCTCGCCGGCGGCCTGCTCGCCGTGCAGGCGGGCGCCAATGCGCAGCTGTCCAAAGCAACCGGCAGTCCTTTTGCGGCGACCACGCTGCAACTCTCGGTCGGCACGCTTGCGCTGCTGGTGCTTGCCCTGGCCACTGGAACATTGACCGCCGTCGCGGCCCTCCCCAGCGTGCCCTGGTGGCATGCGGTCGGCGGCGTAGCGAGCGCTTTCTATGTCGTGTCCACGATCTTGCTGTTTCCCCGCCTTGGCGCGATCGTATCGGTTGGCCTGTTTATTGCGGGCCAGATGCTGGCGTCATTTGTGCTCGATGTCACCGGACTGGCTGGCGGCACGCCGCGCCCAATCGATGCGCCACTTGCCATCGGCATGCTGGCAATCCTCGCCGGTGCCGCCATCATCGTAAAAGGGCAGTCGGGCCAGCAGTCGCAGCCTGTCGCGGGCAAGGCTGGCTGGATTGTCCTTGCGCTGCTGGCCGGGGCGGTCCTTCCGGTACAGGGCGTGGTAAACGGTTTGCTGCGGCATGACCTAGGTGCACCGTTCGTGGTCGGCGCCGTGAGTTTCCTCGTCGCTACGCTGGCGATGGCGGTGACGCTGCTGTTCTCCGCTACGGTACTGCGTACTCCGGCGCCGACGCTGCAAGGGCTGCCTGCCATGCCCTGGTGGGGTTGGCTGGGCGGCTTCGCGGGCGCGATCTACGTGACCACCGTTTTCACCGCAATACCGGTCATCGGCGCTTCGGCTGCAGTCGGGTTGACGGTGGCAGGACAGCAAGTGGCGTCCGTTTTCGTCGACCGTCATGGCTGGTTCCGTCTGCCGAAGCGCGATGTTTCCGCGCTGCGCTTAACGGGTGTCGTGCTGCTCCTGGCCGGTGTAGCGGTCATCAAGCTACTGTGAGAGACGCCAGCCCCACCACGTATAGTGGTATTCGCGCTCCTCGACCTTGAAGGCAGTTCCGCAAGTAGCGCATGAACACTGGTAAAAGTCGACCCAGTTGCCTTCGAGGTATGTAATTCCTTCGATGCGCACGTTCCCTGCAGCTTGCTCCTGATTCGGATCAAACATCAGGTACTCTGGATAAAGGCGGCACAGGCACCCTTCCCTGCCACGATGAAAACGCAATTTTCGAAGGGCAAACTGCAGGTGTTTATCGTTGGGGAACACCACGCCCCCAAGCGACAGCTTCTTCGTGCTGGCCGTAATCTCGTCGAGTATCGAAGCGAGTGCGTCCAGTTCGGCGCTGTCGCGCAGCTTGATAATCGCGCATGCACTCGACCAGACCCTGGTCGCATCTCCCGACAGGATATCGTCTTTAAGTTTGCCCATTCTCTAGCGTTTGCTCGCGGTTCATCGTGCCTGCATTGTACTGAATGCAGGATTTTCGCCACATCTTGTCGGGAAACCGCCAAGTTGGGGGCCGAAGCCTTGAAGGCGCTCCTGAAGATGCGAATATGCGCTTCATGCAAACCAAAGGAGCAATGATGAACACGCAAAACGAGCTTGCAGCTATCAACCAGAAGATCCTCGCCGCCGGCGAATCCCTGCCGCTGGTGCAGTTAAAAGACGGCAGCAAGGTGCAAACTGGCACCGTCGCCACGATGCTGCGCAACATCGAGCTGTACAACGCAGGCGAGCGTGGCGAGATTGAGAAAGAACTCGAGGCGGCCATCCCGACCGTCGCCAAGGTCGGGCTGTTCGACCTGTTCCCTCCGGAAGAATGGATCGCAGGGAACAATCAGGGCCGCCGCCTGGTTGGCACCTTGGCGGCGCAATACTTAGCCTGAGCGCTGTCCACGCCGTTGCCGGCGACCGACTTCGAGGCGCTGCTAGCGCATGCCTGAAAAAATGGGGTACGTCCCCATTTATTACTGCACGCCGGCTGCGGGGCCGCTTATGCGCACCGGCACGTGGTAGCCGTTCGGCTTGTCGCTCAGCGGCGCCGCGCCCGACAGCATGGTCTGCATGCCCGGAGTGAAGAAGGTGTAGGGATAGCCCGCCGTCTTGGCGCTGATTGCATCCAGGCGCTCGCGCAGTTGCGCCGGCAGCTCGAAGTCCAGCGCGCCGAGATTGTCCTGCAACTGCGCCAGCCTGGTCGCGCCCACCATCACGGTTGCCACGCCCGGACGGTTGGCCACCCAGTTCACCGCCACCTGCGCCATGCTGCGGCCCATTTCGTTCGCCACGTTTTCCAGTTCCGCTACGATGGCGAAATTGCGTTCGTTGAACTTGGCGAAGGCGGGGTTGTTCGAGCCGCTCATGGTTTGCAAACGGCCTTCGCCGAACTGGCCGCCGGTACTCGGCTTGTACTTGCCGGACAACAGGCCGCTGGCCAGCGGGCTCCAGACCATCACGCCCATGCCATGCCGCGTGCCCAGCGGGATGTATTCGTCTTCAATGGCGCGCTCCACCAGCGAGTATTCCATCTGCAGCGTGGCCAGCGCCTCGTAGCCGCGCAACTCGGCGATCGTTTGCATGCGGCTGGCGTACCAGGCCGGCACGTTCGACAGGCCGATGTGGCGCACCTTGCCGGCACGGACCGCATCGTCCAGCGTGCGCAGCACTTCTTCAGGCTGGGTCACCATGTCCCAGGCGTGCACCAGGTACAGGTCGACGTAATCGGTGTCCAGCCGCTGCAGCGAACCTTCCAGCGCGCGCATCAGATGCTTGCGGCCATTGCCGCCCGCATTCGGATTGGACGGGTCGCTGCTGTAGGACGCCTTGGTGGCCAGCACAATCTTGTCGCGCAAGCCGCTGTCCCGCACGAACTCACCGACCCAGCGTTCCGATTCGCCGTTGGTGTACAAGTCAGCCGTGTCGACCAGGTTGCCGCCCGCCTCGGCGTACGTCATGAACTGCTCGCGCGCGCTCGCCTTGTCGGCGCCCCAGCCCCAGTCGGTGCCGAAGGTCATGGTGCCAAGCGCCAGGCGCGATACGCGCAGGCCGGAATTGCCGAGGGTGTAGTACTGTTTAAGGGACATGCTTTCTCCATGGTAGTTATTGACAATGAGGAAATGCCAAATAAACAATATCATGGAATGAAAGTCGGGGTCAGATACCGTCTTGGACGGCAAGCCTTTTTTCCATGTATTTCGGGTCAAAGGGCTTGCCTGACTTAACTACCCCGTAAATCAAGTGCACTAACTTGCGCATAATTGCGCCGGCGACGGCCATTTTGGAGAGGCCGTTGGCCTCTAAACGTTGGCCAAACTGCTTCAGGATAGGGTTGTGACGTTTTGCAACGAGGCTTGGCAGGAATAAAGCTGCTCGCAGGTGTTTGTTCCCCATACGAGTCATCATTGTCCGGCCTCGTATTGAGGTTCCGGATTGTCGTTGCCTGGGTGTGACCCCGATGAACGCTGCAAGCGCCTTCGCATTTCCGAAGCGCCGAACATCCCCCACGTGGCCTAAGACCTTTACCGCTGTCGTACGGCCTAGCCCGGGAATGCTTTCAATGAGCTCTGCATCCTGTTTAAGCCCTGGATGGCGGTCAATGTGATCGTCGATATCCCGTGCTATTTGCGCAATTTGCGCATCCAGCCATTTGATATGAGCCTGGACATGAGGGATAACATCCTGTTGTTTGGCTGTTTCATGCGCTTCTAAACGATTCAACTCCTGCTGGCGCATATCTTGAAGTGCAGTCAGCCTGTTGCCCCAGGCCCGTAACTGGCGCTGTTCACGTGATGGCGCATCCCAAGATGGCGGCGCCATCGCTGCACAGTAGCGAGCAATTAATCCAGCATCAACTTGGTCGTTCTTGTTGCGGATATTCTCGCTGCTGCCAAAACTTTTGATGCAGTTCGGATTGACCAAGCTGACTTTAATCCCTTTGTCAAACCAATACAGGGCGATAGGTTCGCTATAGACGCCTGTCGACTCAAGGCAAATATGGGTTTCCAGCAGAGAAATCTTCTGCTTGTTCAGCCAGACTTCCAGCTCTGCGAATCCTTCTTGGGAGTTCGGAACTGCTTTCGCCTTGACTTTGCCATCAACTAGCAAGGCTACATCCAACTTACGCTTGCTGACATCAATCCCTACGACCGGCGTATTCATCTCGTCCACCTTTCTCGTATGCAGGCTTACCCAAGGGGCGACCTAAGATACCGTCCGGCGTCCAGATGAACAAGTGGGCAAGGTCACCTATCTGACCCACAAGCTCAATGGCTTCCACTCTGTTCGGTGAGACCTTGCCCCGCCGCCTTCAGAATCCTAATATCTTCTTCCAAAGGTGCAGATTCAATATACGAGCTCTGGCAATCCGCCACATTTTTCGCAAAGCGAAAAATGTGGCGGATTGCCAGAGCTGACCCCGACTTTTATCACAGAATCGGCTTGGCGCTGCCGTTGCTGATGGCTTCGTCGATCAGGGCGCGCGAGGCCTTGTCGGCTTCACGCGACAGGCGGCCCTGTTCGCGTCCCAGCTCGCCCATCTTGCGGCCCATTTCGGCCAGGGGCCGGGAAGCTTCGACGATGCGGGCATGCATGGCGGCCATCGGCGCCTGGCGTGCTGCCAGTGCCGCATGGCGGCTGCCGATCTCGCTGCCGCGGCGCGCCATCTCTTCCGACAGCGGTTCCATCTGCTTGCGCAAGCCTTCCAGCTCGCGTTCGAGCTGGGCGCGCGTCTTGTCGTCGGCCATTTCCATCTTACGGCTGGCTTTTTCCATGGCGCGGGCGATGCGTTCCTGCTGGCGTGCGGAGAGTTCCATCTTGCGCTCCAGGTCGCGCTCGATCGCTTGCTGCTCTTTGCTGCCCATGGCTGCGTCGACTTCCTTCGCAATCTGGTCGCTCATGGCTTCCACCTGCTTGCCTTGCACGTCCATCAGCTTGCCCTGCTCTTCCATGAGCTTGCCGTGTGCTTCGGCTGGTTTCCACAGCTCACGCACCTTGCCTAGCAAGGCCTGGTCCTGGATGACATAGGACTTGCCATCCTTGCGCACGTAGATGAATTCGCCCTTGGTCTCCTGGTGCAGTTTGCGCAGCGCAGCCAGGTCGCTGGGGGCGCCTTGGAAGTTGGTCACCGATAGCTTCTGGTTGTTGTCACGCACATAGGCGTAGGCGCTGCGACTGCCGTCATCGATGGAGAAGTAGTTGTGGCTCTCGATATCCCGCAGCTCTTTCGGCAGCGTTGGCGGTTTCGGCGGCTTGGGCGGAGCCGGGACTGCCGCCATCGGCGCCGGTGGTGCGGGAGGCGCCAGTTCGGCCGCTGGGGCCGCAGGCGCTGGCGGAGCTGGCGGCGCAGCGATAGCTGGAGGTGCTGGCGGGGCCGGCGGCGCAGGCTCGACGTCGTGCTGGTCGTCGGTATCGGTGACGTGCATCGCCACGGCGGGCGCGGGTGCGTCAACAGCGCTGGCGGCCGCTTGCGGCATGGCGTGGGCGTACAAGGCGGCGCAGGCCGCAAAAATTCCCAATAGGGGGGTCGCCATCTTCCAGCTCAGTGGCTGTGCAGCGGGGCGGATCAGGCGCTTGATTCGGGACATGAGGTCTCCTCCGTTTGCCGCGGGGGCGGCAACGTGATGGGTGGTGAACTGGAATTTATCCAGCTCGGAAAGTGCAAGTGCCAGGCGCCGCGGTTCGCCGAGCGTGCTTGCTGCTAAGTCGTCTGCGATCTGTTCACGTTCCCGACGGATGCATTGCGACAGCATCCATACGCTGGGGTGGTAGAACAGGAAAATCTCGATGCCGCTCTGGACCAGGTTCACCAGGTAGTCGTGGCGGCGCACATGCGCCAGCTCGTGAGCCAGCAGTGCTTCCAGCAAATCGGGCGGCAGGCCGCTGACCAGCGAGGCCGGCAGCAGCACGATCGGGCGCAGGATGCCGGCCGTGATCGGGCCGTCCAGCGCATCGACGGATACGCCAAGGCGCACCGGGCGGCGAATGCCCATGCGCTGCGCCATTGCGGTGGCGCGCGCCTGCCATGTGGCGTCGGCGTGGTAATGGTTCGGCAGGGTGCGGTTGCGCACCCACTGCAGGCCGAGCGACAGGCGCAGCGTCATCAGCGCGGCGCCGGCGGCCCACAGCAGCACCAGCCAGGGCATCTGGCGACGCAGCAGGTATTCCCAGGATGCCATGGCGTCGACGTCGACCAGGGCGGTGTCGGCGGCCATGCCGTCCGCTGCGCCAGGGATGGCAGCGATGGCGGCGGCTTCCAGTGGCGCCGGCAGCACGTAGCCGGTGTCGGCGGCGTCGGCCAAACGCCAGGCGAAGTTGGCCAGCGGCAGCGCGGCGCACAGGAGCAAGGCGAAGCAGGCCACCAGGTAGCGCGTTTGCGGGCGGGCGTTGCGCAGGCCATGCAGCGCCAGCGCCGCGACGCAGCCGATCAGCAGTCCCTGCCACAGGAAGTGCAGCAGGGACCAGCCCAGGGCGGGGGTGACGGCGTTCAGCAGGTTGCTCATGGCGGGCGGCTCCGGTGTTGTGGTGTCCTTGCAAACTAGATTAAATGATCTAGAACTTTGTGTCTAGAACTTTTTTTCTAGTTTGGGGTGCAAGTGTTCTGGAGCTAATGTAGCCGCGCGCTTGGCGGAGGTATTGGGGACTGCGACAGGCGGTTGTTTTCGCTGCCTGGACGGTTTAAAACCGGTAAATCTGTGTCAGACCCGCAGGGTCTGACACGCCTGCGGTGCAGCCGCGGGGCTTAGTAGACGACCACGGAGCGGATCGATTCGCCGCGTTCCATCAGGTCGAAGCCGTCGTTGATGCGCTCGAGCGGGAGGGTGTGGGTGATCAGCTCGTCGATCTTGAGCTTGCCTTCCATGTACCAGTCGACGATCTTCGGCACGTCGGTGCGGCCGCGCGCGCCGCCAAAGGCAGAGCCCAGCCAATGGCGGCCGGTCACCAGCTGGAATGGACGGGTGCTGATCTCCTGCCCCGCCGCAGCCACGCCGATCACGATCGACTTGCCCCAGCCCTTATGGCAGCACTCGAGCGCCTGGCGCATCAGCTGCGTATTGCCGACGCACTCGAAGCTGTAATCGGCACCGCCATCGGTCAGCTGCACGATGGCGTCCACCACATTCTCCACGTCGCGCGGATTGATGAAGTGGGTCATGCCGAACTGGCGCGCCATCGCTTCGCGCGCCGGGTTGATGTCGATGCCGATGATCTTGTCGGCGCCGACCATCTTCGCCGCCTGGATCACGTTCAGGCCGATGCCGCCCAGGCCGAACACCGCTACATTGGCGCCCGCTTCCACCTTGGCGGTAAACAGCACGGCGCCAACCCCGGTGGTCACTCCGCAGCCGATGTAGCACACCTTGTCGAACGGCGCGTCGGGGCGGATCTTGGCCAGTGCGATCTCCGGCACCACGATGTAGTTGGAGAAGGTGGAGGTGCCCATGTAGTGGAACAGCGGCTTGCCGTCGAGCGAGAAGCGGCTGGAGCCATCCGGCATCAGGCCCTTGCCCTGGGTGGAACGGATCGCCTGGCACAGGTTGGTCTTGCGCGACAGGCAGAATTTGCACTGGCGGCATTCCGGCGTGTACAGCGGGATGACGTGATCGTCTTTCCTGAGCGATGTGACGCCCGGCCCGACGTCGACCACCACGCCTGCGCCTTCATGGCCGAGGATGGCCGGGAACAGGCCTTCCGGATCGGCGCCGGACAGCGTGTAGTGGTCGGTGTGGCAAATGCCGGTGGCCTTGATCTCCACCAGTACTTCGCCCGCGCGTGGCCCGTCCAGGTCCACTTCTTCAATGGTCAGGGGCGCGCCCGCCTTCCATGCAACTGCTGCTCTCGTCTTCATCCCGGTACCCCGAATGTGATAAAGATGACAGCATAGCCTAACTCCTTACCGCCAGCATGGACTCCAGCCCCAGCATGTGCGACACGGTGCGCCACAACTGGCGCGGCGAAGTCCAGGGCTTGGGCAGGAAGGCATGGGCCTGGTGGTGCAGCATCGGCTGGCTGGCCGAATACAGGAGCACCGGGATGTCTTGTTCGGCCTGGCGCAGGGAGCGGATCAAGGCGTGTCCATCGCCGTCCGGCAGGTCGGGATCGATCACCAGCAGCGCAAATTCGCCTTGCTGCAACTGGCTTTGCGCCTGGTCGAAGCTGGCGGCATGCACCACGTGGATTTCGGGCGCCAGCAAGGTCGCCAGGACCACGGCGCTGTCTTCATCGTGATCGACGTGCAGCACCCTTGGCGCCTGATGCAAATCAAATGACATGTTCATGAAGCGGTTCTCCGCACTGCAGGGGAATGGACGGCGGAGCTGGGCCGAAGGATATTGCCGGGCCGCGAAGAGGGGGCGGCCGCTGGGGGGACTGCGGGGGCGAATCGGGGCCCACCGCAACAGTCTACTGTATGTCGCCGGCACGCGAAAAGTTTTATTTTTTCAGGCGTGCGTTAAACGCTGCATGCAAGCCATTCAACATTTCCTCGGCGGCCAGAAGCTGGTCGGCCACTTCATTGATCTTGCGCCGGCTGGAGCGGGCGTGGTCGCGCAGCACTTCGAAGGCGGTGTTGCGATCGGTCTGGTACTTGCACATCAACAGGCCGACGGCCAGGCTGGTCTCGCGGCCGGCCGCCAGCGCCGCGTTGAGGTTGATTTCAGTGCGCCGCAGCTGGCGGATTTCGTCGGCGCGCGCCAGGCCGGCCTCAAAGGCCGGCATCAGGTGCTGTTCGTCCACAGGTTTCACCACGAAACCCACGGCGCCGTAGGCGGCCGCCTGCTTGCCGGCGTCGGCGTCGCCGCGGCCGGACAGGAACATGAAAGGCACCGTGGTGTTGCGGTTCAGCTGCTTGGCCAGCTCCAGGCCCGACATGCCCGGCATGTGGATGTCGAGCAGGGCCAGGTCGGGTTCGCGCTCGGCGATCAGGGACAGGGCCTGGTCCGATGAATGCGCCAGCATCGTGTCGTAGCCGGCGCGGGCTAGCAATTCGCCCAGGAACTCGGTCAGGATCTTGTCATCATCGACGATCAGGATCAGGCGCTTTGGCGGAGTCTGGGAGTTCATCGGCGTCAACCTTATGGTTATGCTAATGGACAAATTATAGACTGAAACTCCCGCACTGCCGCCGCGACATCTTCGGCCAGGTAGACGCTGGTGATAGCCGCTACCAGCTGCGCCCCCTCGGCCACCAGCGGCGCGGCATTCTGCGGCGTCATGCCGCCAATGACGCACAGCGGCACGCTGATCACCTCGCGCGCATGGCGCAGGATGGCAGGCTGGGTGGTGACGGCGTACTGCTTCACCTTCGATGGATAAAAGCCGCCGAACGCCACGTAGCTGGCGCCAGCCGCCTGCGCCGCCTGGGCGCGCGCCAGCTCGCCGTAGCAGGAAGCGCCAATCAGCTTGTTGGGGCCGAGCGAAGCGCGCACCTCGGCCAGCGGTGCATCAGTGCCGCCGAGGTGCACGCCGTCGGCGCCCAGTTCGCGGCACAGCGCCACGTGGTCATTGACCAGGAAAGGCACGCTGTACTTGTGGCACAGTTCGCGCAGCGCCCCGCCCTGCTCGCGCCGCTGCGCGGCACTGGCGTCCTTGTGGCGGTACTGCAGCAGCGCGACGCCGGCGCGCAGGGCCTGCTCGGTGACCTCGAGCAGCTTGTCGGTGTCGTCCCAGTTCGGGGTCACCAGGTAAAGTCCGTGCATTATTTCTCCTTATCGCTGCGGAATGCGCTGGCCGGGTGCGATCGCGTATGAGGCGGCCAGTGCGCGCTGGGTGTAGCCTTGCGCCTTGGTTAATGCTTGTGCCATGGTATTGCCCAGTGCCAGCAGGGCTGCCGTGGCGGCGGCCAGCGTGCATCCGCTGCCATGGAAGCTGCCGGGCAGGCGCGGCCAGCTCCAGTTCTGCTGGCGGTCCGGCCCGAGCCAGCGGTTGACCACCACGTCGCTGTCTGCGTCGTGGCCGCCGGTCACCAGCACGTGGGTGCAGCCGAGGGCACGCAGCGCGCGGGCATGGGCCAGTGCATTGCCATGGGCAGTGCCATGCCATGCCGGCGGCACGCCAGGCGCCGCCAGCGCGACCATTGGCGTGGCCGCCACCCGCGCGCCGTCGCCTGCCACGCGGGCAGGCACCTCGCCACGCTCCGGGCCGTGTTCATCGTACGGTTCCGCGCTGCCAGCAACCGGCGCGGTGGCCATGGGGGCCATCATGGCACGCGCCGCGGTGCCCACGCGAACGGGAGCGCGATAGCGCGCCGCGTTGCCGGCCAGGGCTGCCGCCTCCGGCCCATTCGGAGTGATCAGCGTTGCCAGCGGCAGCAAGGGCGCCAGCGCCTGCACCGCATCGTCGCGGCCCAGCGCATCGCCGTGGCCGCTGCGCAGAACCGGATCCAGCACCACCGGCGGATCGCTGTACAGTCGCTGCGCCCAGCCCGGCGCGGCGCCGGCTGCCGCGCGATGCGTGGCGCGCAGCTCGCCGATCAGCGTCGCGATGGCCTGCGCATTTTCCGCGCTGCCCGGGATGCCGATCTTCACCGCCGCCACCGGCACCTGCGCCAGCAGCGCGCGCGCCTGCTGCAGCACGATTTCCGGCGCCACCGGCAGCACCGCGTGCACGCGATTATTGTCCTGCACCGTGATGGCAGTCAGCACCGGCAGCGCATGCGCCCCCATCGCAGTGATGGCCTGGATGTCGGCCGCCATGCCGGCGCCGCCCGAAGGATCGGCGCCGGAAAACACCAGCACGCAGGGCCGGTCGCTCATGCGAGCCTCCCCGCCATCGGCGACGAAGGCGAAGCGGCGAAACGGCGCGGCATGCGTCCGGCCAGGAAGGCTTCACGGCCGGCCTGCACGCCCAGCTTCATGGCGCGCGCCATGCGTACCGGGTCGCCGGCAGCGGCGATGGCGGTGTTCATCAGCACGCCGTCGCAACCGAGCTCCATGGCGATCGCCGCATCGGAGGCCGTGCCGACGCCGGCATCGACCAGCACCGGCACCTTCGACTGTTCGATGATCAGCGACAGGTTCCACGGGTTCAGGATGCCCATGCCGGAGCCGATCAGCGACGCCAGCGGCATCACCGCGCAGCAGCCGATGTCTTCCAGCATGCGCGCCTGGATCGGGTCGTCGCTGCAGTAGACCATGACATCAAAGCCGTCCTTCACCAGTTCGCGCGCAGCGACCAGGGTTTCCGGCATGTTCGGGAACAGGGTCTTTTCGTCGCCCAGCACTTCCAGCTTGACCAGCTTGTGGCCATTCAGCAGCTCGCGCGCCATCTGCAGCGTGTACACAGCATCCTTCGCCGCGTAGCAACCGGCCGTATTCGGCAGGATGGTGAATTCATGCGGCGGCACGACATCCAGCAGGCTAGGCGCGTGCGGATCCTGGCCGATGTTGACGCGGCGGATCGCCACCGTGATGATTTCAGCACCCGCCGCCAGCGTGGCTTCGCGGGTTTGCGGCAGGTCCTTGTACTTGCCGCTGCCGACCAGCAGGCGCGAGTTGTATTGCTTGCCTGCGATGACCAATGGTTTGTCTTGCATGTGCAGTCTCCCCTTCCTAGCCCCCGCCGATGGCGCGGACGATGTCTACTTTATCGTTGTGGTTGAGCGCGACTTGCGGCCAGCGCTGGCGCGGCACGACCTGGCGGTTGACCGCCAGCGCCAGCGCCTGGCCGGTCAGTTCGAGCGAGTCGATCAGCTGGTCCAGCGTCTGCTGCGGCGGCACCGCGTGCGCGGCGCCATTCAGTTCGATCTCGATCATGCTTGCTCGCGGTAGATGTTCGCGCCGCCCTTGACGAACTCGATCGATTTTTCCTGCATGCCCTTGGCAGCGAAGTCGCGCACTTCCTGCGTGATCTTCATCGAGCAGAAATGCGGGCCGCACATGGAGCAGAAGTGCGCCACCTTGGCCGAATCCTTCGGCAGGGTCTCGTCGTGGAATTCGCGCGCGCGGTCCGGGTCCAGGCCCAGGTTGAACTGGTCTTCCCAGCGGAATTCAAAGCGCGCCAGCGACAGCGCGTTGTCGCGGATCTGCGCGCCGGGATGGCCCTTCGCCAGGTCCGCCGCGTGAGCCGCGATCTTGTAGGTGATGATGCCTTCCTTGACGTCGGCCTTGTTCGGCAGGCCAAGGTGCTCCTTCGGCGTCACGTAGCACAGCATGGCGGTGCCGTACCAGCCGATCTGCGCCGCGCCGATGCCGGAAGTGATATGGTCGTAGCCTGGCGCGATATCGGTGGTCAGGGGGCCGAGGGTATAAAACGGCGCTTCGCTGCACTGCTCCAGCTGCAGATCCATGTTCTCTTTAATGAGCTGCATCGGCACGTGGCCAGGTCCTTCGATCATCACCTGCACGTCGTGCTTCCAGGCGATTTGCGTCAGTTCGCCCAGGGTTTTCAGTTCGCCCAGCTGCGCCGCATCGTTGGCATCCCACACCGAGCCGGGACGCAGGCCGTCGCCCAGCGAGAAGCTCACGTCGTAGGCCTTCATGATTTCGCAGATCTCTTCGAAGTGCGTGTACAGGAAGTTTTCCTGATGGTGCGCCAGGCACCACTTGGCCATGATCGAGCCGCCGCGCGAGACGATGCCGGTCATGCGGTTGGCCGTCAGCGGCACGTAGCGCAGCAGCACGCCGGCGTGGATGGTGAAGTAGTCGACGCCCTGCTCCGCCTGTTCGATCAGGGTGTCGCGGAAGATTTCCCAGCTCAGGTCTTCGGCCTTGCCGTTCACCTTTTCCAGCGCCTGGTAGATCGGCACGGTGCCGATCGGCACCGGCGAGTTACGCACGATCCACTCGCGGGTTTCGTGGATATGCTTGCCGGTGGACAGGTCCATCACGGTGTCGCCGCCCCAGCGGATGGCCCAGGTCATCTTCTCCACTTCCTCGCCGATGGAGGAGGTCACGGCGGAGTTGCCGATATTGGCGTTGATCTTGACCAGGAAATTGCGGCCGATGATCATCGGCTCCAGTTCCGGGTGGTTGATGTTGGCCGGGATGATCGCGCGGCCGCGGGCGATTTCCTGGCGCACGAATTCCGGCGTGATCTCTTCAGGGATGGCGGCGCCGAACGATTCGCCGCGGTGCTGGCGGCCCAGCAGGTCGGCCATGCGCTGGCCCTTCTCGCCCTGGGCACGCAGGCCGGCAAGGTATTCCTTGCGGCGCAGGTTTTCGCGGATCGCCACGTATTCCATTTCCGGCGTGACAATGCCCTGGCGCGCGTAGTGCATCTGGGTCACGTTGCGGCCGGGCTGGGCGCGGCGCGGCTGGCGGTGCAGCTCGAAGCGCAGCGCGTCGAGCTTTTCATCGGCCAGGCGCAAGCGGCCGTAATCGGAAGTCGGACCGTCCAGCAATTCGGTGTCATTGCGCTCGGCGATCCAGGCGGCGCGCGGCGTGTCGAGGCCCTTGCGGATGTCGATGGCGGCGTCCGGGTCGCTGTACGGGCCGGAACAGTCGTACACGGTGACCGGCGCATTCTCGCCGGACAGGCTGATTTCGCGCATCGGCACGCGCAGGTCCGGGCGGCTGCCGGTAACGTAGATTTTGCGGGAATTCGGCAGCGGAGTAACTGCTGCGGAGTCGACCTCGGCCTGGGCGGCGAGGAAGGTTGGATTGGCGTTCATTTTGGCTCCTTTGTTGGCGCAGGAGCCAGCAAAGGAGGTTAGGCTGCGCGTGCGGTCGCGCCGTGTAGGCGCAGCCACTGCGTATCCTGAAGCTTCCCTTCGCTGGCATTATCCAGATCAGGTTCGGAGGGTATTTCTCACCCGCGCACCCGGTATCGAACCGCGCGCACAGGACCCCTAGCGTGTGCCACCTTTCGGCAGCGAACGGATTATATCTATAATCGGTGCGCATTAAAAGGAGACCGGATGCGATATGTAGTATTCCTGGCAGCGATGGCTGCGCAAGCCGCCGTGGCGGCGCCAAGCGCCGATACGCGCGCGCCGACGCTGGCCGAGCAGCGCTCGTTCGAACAGTTCATGCAGCGCAGCGCGCCGGGCACGCCCCTGCCGCCACTGCGCGTGCAGCGCGCAGCCGACGGCAAGACATGGCTGGCCAGCGCCAGCGTCGAGGCGCCGCCGCTGCGCCTGGTGCTGCCGCTCTGCCGCGTCACCCGCACCCGCTACACGCAACAGGCCGACGACAGCTGGCGCAGCGACAGCAGCCAGCATGTCTGGATCCACCACACCACCAGCTGCGGCACGCCACCGGCGAGCATGGTCGAACTGCGCACAGCACTGGCCGAAATCGACATGCTGCGCCTGATCCAGGCCCAGGGCGAACTGCTGCAGCGCGCGCGCCTGCTCATGGCCGGCAATACCAGTTGCGCCCCCACCCGCTCACGCAATTTCCAGCTGCGCAGCCTGGGCCGCGGCGCCGATGGCATGTTCCTGCTTGGCTATGAAAGCGATATCGGCAGCAGGCTTGACATCACCGTGCGGCCGTCGCGCGCCGAACTCACCGCCTGGAATGTCAACTGTCGCTGAGAGCGCAGGGATATAATGTTGCAATAAGGCAACGAAAGGCTGCCCTGCTCAGTACCTTTCGATCTGCAAGTGTAACAATTCGTTACTATGTGCGTCATCGTACATAGCGATTTTCCTCTCGATTCCGATAATGGAAGAGCACCAATAACTACTACGAGAGGCAACATCATGAACACCAAAGTCTCCCTGCTCCCACTCGCGCTGACCTCCCTCTTGCTCGCTGCCTGCGGCGGCGGCGGTGGCGGCGATGCGCCGCCAGCCCAGACCATGGGCACCCTGGGCGTGTCGATTACCGACGCCCCGGCCTGCGGCTTCGACGCAGTCAACGTGACGGTCAACAAGGTGCGCGTCAATACGAGCGCGACCGCCAGCGACACCGACAGCGGCTGGACCGACATCACCCTGTCGCCCGGCAAGAAAATCAACCTGCTGAACCTGACCAACGGCACCCTGGACGCACTGGGCCAGACCTCGCTGGCAGCAGGACGCTACAACCAGGTGCGCCTGGTACTGGACCCGAACACCGGCAACGCGACTGCCAACTCCGTGGTCCTGAGCGGCACCACCACCGAGATCTCGCTCGACACCCCGAGCGCGATCCAATCCGGCATCAAGATGAATGCCGACTTCACCGTGGAAGCGGGCCAGCGCTACGACCTGGTGATGGACTTCGACGCCTGCAAATCCATCGTCACCAAGGGCAACGGCAAATACGCGCTGAAACCGGTGGTCAAAGTGATCCCGACAGCCCTGAACGGCATCAGCGGCTTCGTTGCCACGTCGACGCTGTCCGACGGGGTCACCGTCAGCGCCCAGCAAAATGGCGCCGTGGTGGCCGCGACGGTGCCTAGCGCCACCGGTGAATTCGTACTGCCACGCCTGCCTCTCGGTAACTACGACGTGGTGATCACTTCCAACACCCATGCTGCCTATGTAGTTGGCGGCGTGCCGGTGACCTCCACCACCGGCATGGTCCCGATCAGCACCACTGGCGCGCCCTTCGCCCTGGCCAACACCAGCCTGATGGGTTCGATCAGCGGCACGGCGACGCTGACCCCGGCCAGCGCCACCGAATCGGCCCTGGTCTCGGCCAAGCAAGCCATTACCGGCGGACCGACCGTCACCCTGCGTTATACCAATGCGGACTTGACCACCGGTGCCTACAGCATCACCAAGCTGCCGCTGGCCGCGCCGCAGTACGCCGCCTATAGCGCCACCCTGCCGCTGACCTTCTCCAGCGCAGGCACGATCCCGGCAACCGGCATGTACAAGGTCGATGCGTCGGCGACCGGCTACACCACGCTGTCCAACGCCTCGGTCGACATCAACGTCGCCAACGCGGTCAACGTGAACTTCAACCTGGTGCCGTAAGCACCTGCGTCGGCTCCGCTAACGCGACAGCCCCGGCCCCGCCACTGGCGGCAGCCGGGGCTTTTTTCATGCGTCGTGCCGCAGCAACGCAACACGCTTGCGCAGGCGCGCTTTTCCGCGGTATCCTGAATTATTCAATCGATTGATTTAATAAAAGGAGCCGCCGTGCGCGCAGGCAGGAACCATGTCCGGATCGGCGGTGCGGCAGGCTTCTGGGGCGACAGCGCCCTCGGCCCGCGCCAACTGCTCGATGGCGGCGACCTCGATTACCTGGTTTTCGACTACTTGGCCGAACTGACCATGTCGCTGCTGGCGGCCGCGCGCCGCAAGCAGCCCGAACTCGGATACGCCACCGACTTCATCGACGTCATGCGCGACGTGCTGGGCGACGCCCTGGCGCGCGGCGTGCGCATCGTCGCCAACGCCGGCGGCATCAACCCGCAAGGCTGCGCGGCAGCACTGCGCGCGCTGGCGGCGGAACAGGGGCTGGCGCCGCGCATCGCCGTGGTCGAAGGCGACGATGTATCGGCCCTGCTGCCCGCCCTGCGTGCCGAAGGCGTCGAGCTGCCGGCCACGGTGCTGAGCGCCAACGCCTACTTCGGCGCACTGCCGATCAAGGCCGCGTTGGATGCAGGCGCCGATGTGGTGATCACCGGCCGCTGCGTCGACAGCGCAGTGACGCTGGGCGCCCTGATGCACGAATTCGGCTGGGCGCCCGACGACTACGACCTGTTAGCCGCCGGCA
Organism: Pseudoduganella sp. S-14; assembly: GCF_049913285.1. Lineage (GTDB taxonomy): Bacteria > Pseudomonadota > Gammaproteobacteria > Burkholderiales > Burkholderiaceae_D > Rugamonas. The sequence continues at coordinate 1,445,776 of NZ_CP183991.1, read as the reverse complement.
GCCTGGCCGGGCACCTGATCGAATGCGGCTGCCAGGGCAGCGGCGGCCTGTTCACCGACTGGGAACAGGTGCCGGATTGGGCCAACAGCGGCTACCCGGTAGTGGAATGCCGCGCCGACGGCAGCTTCGTGCTGGGCAAGCCGGAAGGAACCGGCGGCCTGGTGACGCCGGCCGTAGCGGCCGAGCAGTTGCTGTACGAGATTGGCGATCCCTCGCGCTACCTGCTGCCCGACGTTGTATGCGACTTCACCGCCGTCACCCTGCAAGCCGAAGGCCCGCAGCGCGTGCTGGTGCAAGGAGCGCGCGGCCATGCCCCGACCAGCACGTACAAAGTCAGCGCCACCTATGCCGACGGCTTCCGCAGCGCCGCGCAACTGACCGTGATTGGCCACGAAGCCGGGCGCAAGGCCCGGCGCAGCGCCGAGGCGATCCTGGAGCGCACGCGCGCCATGCTTGCGCGCGCCGGCCTGGGCGACTATTCGGCAACCCAGGTCGACGTATTGGGCGCGACGGAAGGCTTCGGCCAGGCAGTCATGTGGCTGGCGGTAGCGCACCCGCAGCGCGCCGCGCTTGAAATCTTCGCACGCGAGATCGCACCGGCCGGCACCTCCTGGGCCCCTGGCACCACCGGCTTCGGCGGCCGTCCTGCCGTGTCCCCCGCCATCAAACAGTTCTCCTTCCTGCTCGCCAAAACCCGCCTCCAGGCCATCGTCCACCTGCCCGACGGCACCACGGCCCAGCCCGTGTCCCACCATGGGGTCACACCCGAATCGGGACACGGCCTCGAGCATGGCGGCCTCGCACGGCAGAGTACGTGTCTCATTTCGGGTGTGACCCCAGGGTGGGACACGAGCCCTGCCGGGGCGGGCTGGCGCGTGGTGCCGCTGATCGAGCTGGCTTGGGCGCGTAGCGGCGATAAGGGGGATATCGCGAATATCGGCGTCATCGCGCGCCAGCCCGGCGATCTGCCTTTGCTGCGCGAGCAGCTTACGCCGGATGCGGTGGCGGCGCACTTGGCCGGCAAGGTGCGCGGTACGGTGACGCGTTATGAGCTGCCTGGCATTCACGCTTTTAACTTCGTCTGCGAGCAGGCGCTGGGCGGCGGCGGCATGGCTTCCTTGCGCCATGACGCGCTAGGCAAGGGCATGGCGCAGTGGCTGCTGGCGATGCCGGTGGCGGTCCCGCCCGATTTCACCAGCCGGAGAACATGATGGAAGAAGCCTTGCGCGCTACCGTGCGCCGCTTCGTGGAGCGGGAATTGCGCCCGCACCTTTTTGATTGGGAGGAGTCTGGGGCCTTTCCGCGCGCCCTGTACCGGCAGGCCGGCGAGCTTGGGCTGCTGGCCCTGGGCTTTCCGGAGGCTGATGGCGGTGTCCCGGCCAGTTACCGCCAGTTGCAGTTGTTGAACGAGGAATTGTGCCGCACCGGTTGCGGCGGCCTGCTGGCTTCCCTGTTCAGCCATCGCATCGGCGCGCCGCCAATCGTGCTTGGCGGCTCGGCGGAACTGCGGGCGCGGGTCCTGCCCGGCATCCTGGCCGGCGAGAAGATCAGCGCGCTGGCCGTGACGGAACCGGGCGGCGGCTCGGACGTGGCCAGCCTGGCGACATGCGCCGTGCGCGACGGCGACCATTACATCATCAACGGCTGCAAAACCTTCATCACCTCGGGCATGCGTGCCGACTGGATCACGCTGGCCGTACGTACCGGCGGCCCGGGCAGCGGCGCGGACGGTATCAGCGCCCTGCTGGTGCCGGGTGATGTGCCCGGCCTGGCGCGCACACCGCTGAAGAAAATGGGCTGGTGGTGCTCCGATACCGCCGAACTGCATTTCGAGCAGTGCCGGGTGCCGGCCGCCAACTTGCTGGGCGCGGAAAACGCCGGCTTCGCACTGCTGATGCGCAATTTCAACGACGAGCGCCTGATGCTGGCCATGGATGCCTGCTACCTGGCGCAAGCCTGCCTCGACGAGGCGGTCGAGTGGGCGCGGCAGCGCAAGACCTTCGGCAAGGCGCTGGTGCAGCATCAGGCCGTGCGCCACAAGCTGGTGGCGATGGCGACGCGCATTGAAGCCACGCGTGCCTTCATTGACAGCATCGTGGCGCGCATGGATGCGGGCGAGCAGCCGGTGGCGCAGGTGTGCATGCTGAAGAACCTCGCGGCGCAAACCATGCAGGCCTGCGCCGGCGAGGCGGTGCAGATCCTGGGCGGCATGGGCTTCATGCGCGGCACGGTGTCGGAACGCGTGTACCGCGACGCCAAGGTGTATATGATCGGCGGCGGCGCCGAAGAAGTCCTCAACGACCTGGCTGCGCACCAGCTCGGCTGGTCCTGAAAGGAAGCTGAATGTATCAATCGATCTTCAAACCCGGCTTGTTCGAGGGCCGCACCATTGTCGTGACGGGCGGCGGCAGCGGCATCGGGCGCTGTGCGGCCCATGAATTGGCGGCCTTGGGGGCGCGCGTGCTGCTGGTGGGGCGGGATTCGGCCAAGCTGGATGCCGTTCGTGCCGAAATCGCCCGCGCCGGCGGCGCGGCCTACGGCTACAACTGCAATATCCGCAGCGAAGACGCGGTGCGCGAACTGGTGGCGACGGTGGTGGCCGAGCATGGCCCGGTCCATGGCCTGGTCAACAACGCCGGCGGCCAGTTCCCTGCGCCGCTGCGGGAGATTTCGCAAAAGGGCTGGGAGGCGGTGGTGCAGACCAACCTGACCGGCGGCTTCCTGCTGGCGCGCGAATGCCTGAACCAGAGCATGGCCGAACATGGCGGCGCCATCGTCAATATCGTGGCCGACATGTTCGGTGGCATGCCCAATATGGGCCATTCAGGAGCGGCGCGCGCCGGCATGGTGAGCCTGACCGAGACGGCGGCTTTCGAATGGGCGCAATACGGGGTGCGGGTGAATGCCGTGGCGCCGGGTTATATCGCTTCTTCCGGCATGGACCAGTATCCACCGGAGATGCGCGACACCATCCGCGCATTTCCGCGCACCGTGCCGCTGCACCGTTTCGGTACCGAGTCGGAAGTGGCGGCGGCGATTGCCTTCCTGCTGTCTGACGCGGCGGCCTTCGTTACCGGCGCCACCTTGCGCGTCGACGGCGGCCGGCCCAACGTGCGGCCAGGCATGCCGATGCCCAAGCCGCGCCAGGCCGGGGCCACGGCAGCTTTCAACGGCTTCCACCTGGCGGCTGCCCCGCGCGTGCTGGAGGGCGAATAATGCCCGCGCTGGAGAGCCGCATAGTGCCGCAGGGCGAAGCCTTCCAGGCCAACAGCGCCGCGCTGCAAGTGCAGCTGGCGCGCCTGCGCGAACTGGAGGCGCGCACGCGCGACAAGTCGGCCGCCTCGGCGCCGCTGTTCGCCAAGCGCGGCCAGCTGCTGCCGCGCGAGCGCCTGGGCGCCCTGCTCGATGCCGGCGCCCCCTTCCTGGAAATGGCGACGCTGGCCGGCTTCTGCCTGGACCGTCCCGATCCCGAACGCTCGGTGCCTGGCGGCGGCCTGGTGGGCGGCATCGGCTTTGTCGGCGGTGTGCGCTGCATGGTGGTGGCCGACGATTCGGGCATCGATGCCGGTGCGGTGCAGCCGATGGGGATCGAGAAGTTCCAGCGCCTGCAGCAAGTGGCGCTGGCGCAGAAGCTTCCTTTCATCCACCTGGTCGAATGCGCGGGCGCAAACCTGCTCGACTACAAGGTGGAAACCTTTATCCACGGCGGCAGCGGTTTTTACTGGCTGGCGCGCCTGTCGGCAGCCGGCCTGCCGGTGATCAGCGTGGTGCACGGCTCGAGCACGGCGGGCGGTGCCTACATGCCGGGGCTTTCCGATTACGTGGTGATGGTGCGCGAGCGCGCCAGGGCTTTCCTGGCCGGGCCGCCGCTGCTGAAGGCGGCCACCGGCGAAGTCGCCAGCGAGGAAGAACTGGGCGGCGCCGAGATGCACGCCGCCGTGTCAGGGCAGGCCGAATACCTGGCGGAGGACGACGCCGACGCGCTGCGCATCACGCGCGAACTGGTGGCCAGCCTGGGCTGGAATGGCGGCGCGCCCCGGGCTGCGGCGCCGGCCGCGGCGGGCGGCGGCTACCACGCGCCACTCTACGACGCCGATGAACTGCTCGGCATCGCTCCAAGCGATCAGCGCAAGCCCCTCGATATGCGCGAAGTCATCGCGCGCATCGTTGACGGTTCGGCTTTCCTGGAATTCAAGCCCGGCTACGGCGCGGCCACGGTGACCGGCCACGCGGCCATCTGCGGCATGGCGGTCGGCATCATCACCAACAACGGGCCGCTGGACCCGGCAGGCGCCACCAAGGCGGCGCACTTCATCCAGCTATGCTGCCAATCCGGAACGCCGCTCATCTTCCTGCAGAACACTACCGGCTTCATGGTCGGCAAGGCCTACGAACAGGCCGGCATGATCAAGCACGGCTCGAAGATGATCCAGGCGCTGGCCAACGCCAACGTGCCGCGCATCACCGTGCATTGCGGCGCCTCGTTCGGGGCCGGCAACTACGGCATGTCGGGACGCGGCTTCATGCCGGATTTCTGCTTCAGCTGGCCCAATGCACGCACCGCTGTGATGGGCGCCGAGCAGGCTGCGACGACGATGGCCATTGTGATGGAGGGCAGCATGCGGCGCAAGGGCCAGGAAGTCGACCAAGCGGCAATTGCCGCCATGCGCGCCAAGGTCATCGACACCTTCGAGCGCCAGACCGACGCTTTTACGACATCCGGACGCCTGCTGGACGACGGCGTCATCGATCCGCGCGACACGCGCAAGGTGCTGGCCTGCGTGCTGGCAGTGTGCGACGAGGCGCACCGGCGCGAGCTGCGGCCGGTGCAATTCGGCGTCGCCCGACCATAAATACTGGAGATCCCATGGAATACAGCCACGAACACCTGGAACTGCAGCGCAACCTGAAACGCTTCATCGAGACCGACATCAATCCGTATGTGGACGAGTGGGAGGCAGCGGAAATCTTCCCCGCCAAGGAAGTGTTCCGCAAGCTCGGCGCGCTGGGCATGCTGGGCGTGTCCAAGCCGGTCGAATTCGGCGGCCTGGGCCTCGATTACTCCTACTCGATGGCGATGGCCGAAGCGCTGGGCCATATCCGCTGCGGCGGCGTGCCGATGGCGATCGGCGTGCAGACCGACATGGCGACGCCGGCGCTGGCGCGCTTTGGCTCCGACGCGCTGCGGCGCGAATTCCTGGCACCGGCCATCAGCGGTGAGGCGGTAGCCTGCGTCGGCGTGTCGGAGCCAGGCGCCGGATCGGACGTGGCAGCGATCCGCACCACGGCGCGCAAGGACGGCGGCGACTACATCATCAACGGCAGCAAGATGTGGATCACCAACAGCCTGCAGGCGGACTGGATGTGCCTTCTCGCGATCACCAGCGACGGCCCGGCGCACCGCAACAAGTCGCTGATCATCGTTCCGATGGATACGCCGGGCATCAGTGTGGGAAAGAAGATCCGCAAGATCGGCATGAATTCCTCCGACACGGGGCTGATCCACTTCGACGAGGTGCGGGTGCCGCAGCGCTTCCTGGTGGGCGAGGAAGACAAGGGCTTCACCTACCAGATGCTGCAATTCCAGGAAGAGCGCCTGTGGTGCGCGGCCAATATCGTGCAGCAGATGCAGAACTGCATCGACGCCACCATCGACTACACGCGTGAGCGCAAGATCTTCGGCGCCAGCGTGCTGGATAACCAGTGGGTGCATTTCAAGCTGGCCGAAATGCAGACCGAGCTCGAATCGCTGCGCGCCATGACTTACCGCGCCTGCGGCATGTATATCGGCGGCGCCGACGTGACCGAACTGGCGTCGATGGCCAAGCTGAAGGCGGGCCGGCTGGCGCGCCAGATCACCGACGGCTGCATGCAGTTCTGGGGCGGCATGGGCTTCACGCTGGAAAATCCAGTGTCGCAGTTCTACCGCGACGGGCGCCTGACGTCCATCGGCGGCGGCGCCGATGAAGTCATGCTGGGCATCATCTGCAAATACATGGACATCCTGCCGGGCCGCAAAGCGTGAACGCCTTCGACGCCATCCTGGTCGCCAACCGCGGCGAAATCGCGCTGCGCGTGATGCGCACGGCGCGGCGCATGGGCTACCGCTGCGTGGCGGTGTATTCCGATGCCGATGCCGGCGCGCCGCACTGCGCGATCGAGGCGGCCGACGGCCCGCACGCGGCGCTGCGCATCGGGGGCGCCGCACCGGCCGATTCCTACCTGAACATCCCCGCGCTGCTGGCGGCTGCCCAGGCCAGCGGCGCCGGCGCCGTACACCCCGGCTACGGCTTCCTGGCCGAGAGTGCCGAATTCGCGCAGGCCTGCGCCGATGCCGGGCTGGCCTTCATTGGCCCGCCGCCAGCCGCCATCAAAGCAATGGGCAACAAGGCCGGCGCCAAGAGGCTGATGCTGGAGGCTGGCGTGCCCTGCGTGCCGGGCTACCAGGGCGAGGACCAGTCGGAGGAACGCATGGCGGCCGAAGCGCGGCGCATCGGCTACCCGGTGATGATCAAGGCCGCCGCCGGCGGCGGCGGGCGCGGCATGCGTCGGGTGGACGAGGCGGGCGCATTTGGCGCCGCGCTGGCGTCGGCGCGCTCGGAGGCGCTGCACGCCTTTGGCAGCGCGGAGCTGATCCTCGAGCGCGCCATCATCGAGCCGCGCCATATCGAGATCCAGGTGTTTGCCGACAGCCATGGCAACGTGGTGCACATGGGCGAACGCGATTGTTCGGTCCAGCGGCGGCACCAGAAGCTGATCGAAGAATCGCCCTCGCCAGCCGTATCGTCCGAGCTGCGCGAGCGCATGGGCGCAGTAGCCGTCGCTGCGGCGCGCGCCATCGGCTATGTCGGCGCGGGCACGCTGGAATTCCTGCTCGACCGCGACGGCGCGTTCTATTTCATGGAAATGAACACCCGCCTGCAGGTCGAGCATGCGGTGACGGAAGCGGTCACCGGCATCGACCTGGTGGAGTGGCAGCTGCTGGTGGCGGCGGGCGCGCCGCTGCCCCTGATGCAGGCTGAACTGGATGCGCGGCGAGCGGTTGGCGGCCATGCCATCGAAGTGCGGTTGTGCGCGGAAGACCCGGCGCAGGACTTCCTGCCGCAAAGCGGGAAGGTGCTGCGCTGGAGCGCGCCGGCAGGTGTGCGCTGCGACCACGCGCTGGCCGACGGCGTGCGGGTGCCGCCGTACTATGACTCAATGCTGGCCAAGCTGGTTGCCCATGGGCGCGACCGCGCAGACGCCCTGCTGCGCCTGCGCCGTGCGCTGGACGAATGCGTGCTGCTCGGCATCCCGAGCAACCGTGCTTTCCTCGCGCGATGCCTGGCGCATCCTGCCTTCGCAGCAGGCCAGGCCAGCACCGGCTTTATCACGCAGCATCTGCCGGCCGGCTGGCGTGGGGCGGCGGCCGATCTGGCGCGCGCCCTGCCGGCGGCAGGCGCCCTCCTTGCATGGCACCGCTCGCAACGGCACGTGCGCCGCTACCCCGATGAACTGCGCGGCTGGTGCTCCAGCCAAGGCTATGCCCAGCCTTTGCACTTCACGCTGGACGGCGCGAAGCAGCGAGGCCAGGCCAGCGCCGACGGTCCCGACGCCTGGCGCGTCGCCAGCGGCGACAGCGCCACGCCGGTGCGCGCCGAAATCACCGAAGCTCCGCCTGGCACACTGCAACTGTCGCTCGACGGCCATCACGCCGCGCTGCATTTCGCCGTCGACGGCGCCCGCCTGTTCTTCTTGCTGGACGGCATCGAGCATACGCTGCACGACCTGTGCGACGCGCCACCGCGCGTGGCTGGCAATGGCGCTGCCGACGGCCGCATCGAAGCGCCCATGAACGGCCGTGTCGTCGCGCTGCACGTCGCGCAAGGCGAAAAAGTCAGCGCCGGGCAGCCGCTGCTGGCCCTGGAGGCGATGAAGATGGAGCACAGCCTGCTGGCAAGCCGCGACGGGACGGTTGCCGCCCTTGGCGCCGCCCTCGGCATGCAGGTGGCGACGGGGCAGCTGCTGATGGAAATCACACATTGACGGAGAAGCCATGAATACACTACGAGGCAAGACCCTGTTCATCACCGGCGCAAGCCGCGGCATCGGCAAAGCCATCGCCTTGCGCGCGGCGCGCGATGGCGCGAACGTGATCATCGCGGCGAAGACGACCGAACCCGATCCGCGCCTGCCAGGGACCATTTATTCCGCCGCGGAGGAGATCCGCGCGGCAGGCGGCAACGCGCTACCGCTGGCGGTCGATATCCGGGAAGAGGGGCAGGTCGTTGCCGCCGTCGAAAAGGGCGTCGCCGAATTCGGCGGCATTGACATCCTGGTCAACAACGCCAGCGCCATCAGCCTCACCAACGCGCAGAGCACCTCGATGAAGCGCTACGACCTGATGATGGACATCAACGTGCGCGGCACCTTTGTCTGCGCCAAGCACTGCATCGAGCACCTGCAGCAATCGAGCAACCCGCACATCCTGACGCTCTCGCCACCGATCGACCTGAATCCAAAATGGTTCGCGCGCCACGCCGCCTACACCACATCGAAATACGCGATGAGCATGATCGTGCATGGCCTGGCCGCCCAGCTTGCAGAGGACGGGATTGGCGTGAATGCACTATGGCCACGCACCATTATCGCCACGGCCGCCCTCAATGTGGCCCTGCCCGGCGGCGGCCAATACGGCCGCAAGCCGGAAATCATGGCCGATGCGGCGCACCGGATCCTGACGCGGGACAGCCGCGCGACCAACGGCAACTTCTTCATCGACGAGGAAGTCTTGCGGGCCAGCGGCATCACCGACTTCTCCCATTACCTGGTAACGCCGGGCGTGGAGCCTATGCTCGATTTGTTCGTGGAGGCAGGCAATGAATGAGCGCATGCAGGACATCCTTGGCAACCTGGTCTCCCGCAGCGCGCGCCGCAACGGCGCGGCGACGGCATTGCTGGAAGGCGGCAAGCGAATGAGCTATGCCCAGCTGGACGAGGACAGCAACCGCTTCGCACACTACCTGCTTTCCAGCGGCCTGCAGACCGGCGACAAGGTGGCCATGCTGAGTCCCAATTCGATGGAATTCATGGTCGCCGCCTTCGGCATCCTGAAAGCAGGCATGGTCTGGGTACCGGTCAACGCCATGCTGTCCCCGACGGAAGTGGCCTATATAGTGCGGCACGCCGAAGCGCGCTTGCTGGTGGTGGATGCACAGCTGGCGGCGCACCCTGCCTGGAATGCTGCCCTGCCCTCACTTGGCCTGCCGCTACTGCGCTGCGCAACCGGTGCCGACAACGGCGACGGCACGCTGGCGCAGGCAATCGCCGGCCAACCGGGTACCGCCGCCGAACTGGCGCTCGACGAGAATGCCCTGGCGCTGATCATGTACACCAGCGGCACCACCGGCAACCCCAAGGGCGCCATGCATTCGCACCGTTCGGTGCTGGCGGCCGTGATGTCGAATGCGGTGACCGTATCGATCGTGCAGCAGGACGTGCTGTCCGCCATCCTGCCCCTATTCCATTGCGCCCAGTTCAGCATGGCTGCTGCGGGGCTGGCATGCGGCGCCGCCATCTCGATTTCGCGCGGCTTCGATCCGGCCGCCGTGCTGGCTACGCTGGCGCACGATCGCGTCACGCTGGTGGCAGCCCTGCCGGCCATGTACGGCGCAATGCTGATGCACCCTTCGCGCGCCGGACACGACTTGTCCGCGCTGCGCCTGGCCATCTACGCCATGGCCCCGATGGCGCCCGAACTGCTGCGGCGCCTGATGCAGGAGTTCTGCCCGCATTTCGCGCTGGGCAGCGGCCAGACCGAGATGTTCCCGATGACGGTCTACTTCCCGCCGGCACAGCAACACCGCACCGGCAATTGCTGGGGGCAAGCGACGCCCGTCAACGACACGGCCATCATGGATGCCGACGGCCTCTTGCTCGGCAAGGGAGAGATCGGGGAGATCGTGCACCGCGGTCCCAATGCCATGCTGGGTTACTTCAAGGATCCCGAAGCCACGGCGGCCTCGCGACGTTTCGGCTGGCACCATACCGGCGACCTGGGCATGTGGGACGAGGACGGCTACTTGCACTTCAAGGGCCGGCTGAAGGACATGATCAAGACCGGCGGCGAGAATGTCCCTGCCATCCGCGTGGAAGAAGCACTGCTCGGCCACCCGGCCGTGGCCGCGGCAGCCGTAGTCGGCCTGCCGCACCTGGAATGGATCGAAGCCGTCACCGCGTTCGTTTGCCTCAAGCCCGGGCAATCCGCCGACGCCGGCGCGCTGCAGGAGCATTGCCGCAGGACGCTGGCTGGCTTCGAAATTCCCAAGCACATCGCCATCGTGGAGAACTTGCCAATGACCTCCACCGGCAAGATCCAAAAGCACGTGCTGCGCGCCAACCATCAGGCGCTGTATGCCGGGTGATGCAAGGCCTCAGTCGGCCGGCGGCTCAATAGCCGGTTCGCGCGGCGGCTTGGGTGACGGCGGGCCCTTCTTGCCCCGATAGCGCAGGCGGTGCTCCATGTCCTTCACGATGGAACTGGTGGCCCGCACCTCGTCCCAGATGCCGTGGTCGAGCCGCATCTTGTAGTTCATCGCGCTCATCATGGGCAGCAGGACCTTTTCATAGCTGTCGGCCAGGCGCTGCAGCAGTTCGTGCAGCCGCTCTTGCTCCGGCACGTGCACCTGGACCTGCGGCGCCATGCGGCCGCCCAAAGCGGCGATGCCGGCGCCGATTTCGGCCAGGTGATCGGCGACCCGCGTTTCGCCGTCCGCTTGCCCGCCATTCTTGCGCAGGCGTACGAACTCCTCCACCAGCGCATTCCAGCGCGCCTGCTCCGCGTCGGTCGGCTGGCCCAGCAAGTGCGCCAGGCGCAGCAGGTTCTCTTCGGCGCCGGTGGTCAGGGTTTGCGCCTCGCCGCGGTAATGGTCGCGCAGCAGCACATCCAGTTCGGCGTCGTGCATGAGGGCGGACACCTTGGGCGCCAGCTTGGCCATATTGCGGTAGCTGCCCTGCAGCTTGAACGGTGGCTCGCTACGGTAGGCGTCGTCTTGCGCGGCCGATGCGATGTAGGCCAGGTTCACCTTCATCAGCGCATTGCGCACCTTGAACAGGCGTTGCAGGACCGCGCAGATCTGGTCGATTTCCTGCGAGGTGTAAGCATGCTTGAGTTCCGATGCCGCCACCGGCTCGCCCTGCGACATGCGCACCAGCAGGTACAGGTCCTGCGGGTCGCGCGAGGCCAGCGGTTGCAGTTCGGGATGCGCCACCAGCGCGTTCTCGATATACGAGAGGGCAAACAATTCTTCGCGCCCGCTCAACACGTCGCCCAGGTTATAGATGTCGGCGCGGTTGGCCAGCATGTCCGGGATCTTGAACACGTCGCCGGACTCGGTGTAGGGGTTGCCGGCCATGACGACGGCGAAGCGCTTGCCGCGCAGGTCGTAGCTGCGGCTTTCGCCGCGCCACACGCCCTCGATGCGGCGCGTGCCATCGGCCAGGGCGATAAACTTCTGCAGAAATTCGGGATTGGTGTGCTGGATGTCGTCCAGGTACAGCATCACGTTGTTGCCCATCGCCAGGCCGAGGTTGAGTTTTTCCAGCTCCATGCGGGCGGCACTGTTGCTGGCCAGCGCCGGGTCGAGCGAAGTGACGTTATGGCCGAGAACCGGGCAGTTGATGCGCACGAAGATCATGCCCAAGCGCTCGCCCAGGTATTCCATCAGCGTGGTCTTGCCGTAGCCGGGCGGAGAAATCAGCAGCAGCATGCCCATCGAATCGGTGCGGCGCTGGTCACCGGCCGCGCCGATCTGCTTGGCCAGGTTGTCGCCGACCAGCGGCAGGTAGGCTTCGTCGATCAGGCGGTTGCGGAAGAAACTGGACAGCGGCTTGGCCCGGAACTGGTCCAGGCGCAGGCGGGCGTTCTCCGCTTGCGCCAGTTGCTGGCGCAATTGCTGCAGCGAGCGGAAGGCAGGCACCACCACGGCCTCGTGATGTTCGAGGCGGCGCAGGAAGTCGTTCAGCTGCAGCTTGAGCGTCCGGTTGTCGATGCGGGCATGCTCGCCGAGCAGTCCGGTGACCTGGGCGTCGACGCTGGCCTGCACCACGCGGCGCGGCAAGGTGCACAGCAGGCTGGCGGCCGCCTCGGGCAGCAGCGGCAGCGCATGGCCATGCTGGCTCGCGTAACCGTGCAGCCATTCGGTGGCCAGCGTCCAGCGTTCGCGCCACGACAAGGCAGGTGCCTGCCAGGGTGCGGCGATACTGTGGCGAGCAAGGTGCTGGGACAGGCCGCTGGCCAATTCGCTGCCGGTCCGGCTAAGCAGCCAGCCCTGGTCGGCGCCGGCAGGCGTGCCAAGCTCGGACAGCAGGTAGCGCGCGGCCTGCTGCAGCAGCAAGGCCCGGGTTTCGCTGCCGTGATCGAGCCAGGCGTCGATATCAAGTTGTTCGTCTTCGAGGAAACGCTCCAGCGTTTCCTCGACTTCATGCGCCAGCTTGCCCCACAAACGCTCGCTGTTGAAATGGCGGCGCATCAGCTCGGCCTGTTCCGCCTGGTGGCGCAGCGACTGCGCGGCAGGCGAGGCTTGTACATGGGTCCAGTACAGCAACGCCACTGCGCGCCCCAGCGGGCTGAATCGCAGCAGGCCGGCACCCTCCCACAACGGGACCAGCTGGCGCAGGATGGCGGCGGCGTCGTGGTCGTGCAGGCCTTTCTGGTAGCCCTCGTGATAGCGCGGCGCGGCGAAGCGGCGCACGTGTTCGTCCAGCACCGCGCTGTCCGGCTGCGCCAGCGCTTCCTGCAATTGCTGCCAGTCGATGCCGGCCGTGCCGGCCCGCACGGCGAGCACGAACTGGTAGGCCAGGTACTCGGCGCGGTACACCTGCGCCGTCTCGGCCAGGGTCTCCTGCGACCACCATGGACGCAAGGCATCCAGGCGCTCGTCCTGCAGCGGCGCGTAGTAGTCGGTACCGGCCAGGTGGAAAGCCAGCCCGCCCTGGTGGGGTACGATGGCCAGCTCCAGCGCTTGCCGGTTGACCGTGAAGTCGTGGCGTCCCAGCTTGATGACGTTGCCCGTCACCAGCTCGTTCTGGTCACGCAGCGCACGCTGGCCCTGTTCGCGCAGGCTTTTCAGCTGCCCGCTCAAATCGTCGGCCGCGACCGCGTTGCCCAACTTGCGCATTTCTTCGATGCTGGCCCTCAGCTTGCCCAGCAGGGCATCGGAAGCGAAATACGCTTCCATCTGGGCCCGCTCGCTGAACTGGGCCAGGCGCTTGGGCACGCCCGCCAGGATGCGGCGGGCGGCGTCGCCGATGGCCTGCACGCGGCGTGCACGCGCATCGAGCAGCGACTGTTTGCGCCCTTCCATCGCTTCGTACACGGCTTCGCGCTTGTGCGCGATCTCGGCCAGGTAGTCTTCCTGTTCGGCGAACTGCCCTTCCAGGGTTTCCAGCTGGGCCAGCAGGCGCGTGAGCAATTCGTCGCAGCGCTCCGGCGTGTCGGCCTGTTCCAGGCTGCTTTCCACCGATTGGCTGAACAACTGGAACTGGGCGGCGAATTCGGACGCCGATTCCGCCTGCGACAACTGCTTGCGGCGCTGGCGCACTTCGGCGCGCAGCTGGTTGACGCCTGCGTACAGGCGCGAGATGGCCGTCAGGATCTGGGTGCGCAAGGTGGCGTCGCCGACCGCCAGGGTGCCAAGCAACTCGTTCAGGCCATCCAGGTTGCGGGCGGTGCGGTCCAGGGCTTCGTTCAAGGGCGCCAGTTCGGCCGTTGTGCCCAGTTGCGGCAGCTGCTCGCGCTGTTTCGCCAGTTCCGCTTCCAGCTTGGCGAAGGCATTGGCCTGGGACAGGAACTGCACGGTGCGCTCGCCCACGCGGGCCTCTTCCGCGCCAAGCTCGCTATCGAGTTCAGCCAGGCGCGCCACGTCCATGTAGCGCTGCTCCTTCAGCGTCGCCAGGCGGCCGCGCGCAAGGCGGATCTGTTCCAGGGCTTCGATGAATTCGGTGGGCGACTGCCACAGCCGGCTTGCCGTCTCCGCCAGCAGTTGGCGCTGTTCCTGCGCCGCCTGTTGCAGCACGCGCGCAGCTTCGCGCTGGATCGCCGCGACCTTGTCGAATTCGTCCATGGTGGCGCTGGCCACTTCCGACAAGCCGCCCAGGTCGGCGCCGACGCCCTTGGCCTCGGGCGCGCCCAGCCAGTGGAAAGCGTCGGCGACGCGGCGGCATTGGCGCAGCAGGCTCTCATAGACGGCGCGGCCGGGCAGCGCGCCCGAGTCGCCGCCCGCCTCGCCCTGCTCGCGCACCCTGCGCCCGATCGAATACAGTTCCGACAGGCCGCGCACCAGCTCGCGGTTGCCGATCTTGCCGAAGAAGCCCTGGCGCGGGGCGGCGCGCGCGGCAAATTCTTCGCTCAGGAACGGCGTCTGCCACCACTGCATCGGGTGGTTGCGGGTCGGCTCCTCGCTTTCGGCGGTGAACAGCAGCATGCTGCCATCGGCATAGCGCGCGTAGCCATGCGCGACCAGCGGCTGCGACAGGGTCTTGTTGATCAGGTTGTAGGTCAGCAGGACATAGGTGCCGCTGGCCACCTCGTAGAAGACGTACAGCACGTCTTCGCCATTCGGCGCAAGCACGCGGCGCTCGAATTGCAGGCCGTCCGGCAGGCCAGAGAACAGGCGCGACTCGCCGCCCTGCAGGATCACGCCGCCGGGGAACACAATGCCGTGGTCTTCCGGCAGCTGCACGCAGGAGGCGCCGATGCTATCGACCCGCTGCACCTGCTGGCTCAGGCGCGAATACACCAGGTAGCGCACCTGCGTCTCGCGGTAGGGCCGGATGCGCAGCAGGATCAAGTCGCCGAGCGCTGCAAAGGCGATTTCGGCGTCGCTGAGCGACTGGTTGGGATCGTCGACCGGCTCGCTGTGGATGCCCAGCCCCGTTTCCGTGTTGTTCTCGATCTTGACCGTCAGGTCGCCGCCGACCGTTTCCACGAACAGGGTGTCGAGCACGTTGACGTGCGGGTGCTGGCCCACCACGTGCTGGTCGCGCGTGGTGGCGGTCCACTCGAAATCATGCGGCGGCGGCAAGGCGATATCGCGTTCGCCGCGGTTGTCGATGTAGGCGGCCGCGCCCTGCTCGTCCAGCTGCCAGCGGAACACGCGCAGGTCGCTCTGGCGCTCGCCGATCTTGAAAGCGGCCAGCAGCTTGCCCTGATTGAGGCGCAACTGCACCAGCTGCGCGTTGCGGTAGTAGTTATACAGTTCCTTGAATTCGGCCACGAAACGCGGGTCGGCCAGGAAGCTGCCGTCCAGCGCCAGCGGGTCGAGCTCCACTTCGGCGCCGTCCTGGCGCAGGCGGTACAGCGCGAAGACGTCCGCGACCCGGGTTTCCTGGCGCAGGCCGATGAAGACGTTATAGCCGAACAGCAGCACGTCGCCGACCAGTACCAGGTCGCGCGCGGTGCAGTTGTTGTCGGTACGGGCGCGGGTGCGGGCGCGCAGCGCCATCTCTTCGCGGCCGAATTCGGCCAGCCTGGCTTCGTTCAGCGCGCTGGCTTTCTCCAGCAGGGACTTGCCCTGGCCGGCCAGCCGCTTGCGCAGCAGGTCGAAGCTGCTGGAATGGCGCAGGGACGCCTCGACGCCCGCAGGTGCTGCTTGTTCTTGGCTCATGGTCTCTTGCTTCAGTCGCTTCAGTCTTTCGGTGCGCCCAGGAAGGCGAGCATCTCGCGGCGGTTCGGCTGACCGTCCAGCCAGGCGCGGACGCGGGCCAGTTCGGCCAGGTCGTCGCCGAAGCGCGCCTGCATGGCCTGCTCGATGCGCTCGCGCGATGCGGCCTTTTGTACGCTGGCCTGCCAGCGGTCGGAGGCGATTTCATCGAGCTGGCCATGGACGCCGAGCGACACCAGCGTATCCCATTCGCCGGCGTCGAGCCAGATCGCCTGCGCTGGCGCGCTGTAGTCCAGGCGCAGCGGATGCAGGCTGTCCACCTTCAGGCGCGTCATCAGGCGGCCGGTCTTGGGGCAGAGCCGGACCGCGCCATCGGCGACGCTGGGCTCCCACGCGGCCGCGGCCAGTGCCATCTCGGGCATGGCCTTGCGCCAGGTGCGATAGCGTTCGAGTTCCACCAGCACGCCGCCGCAAGATTCGCAGCGCTCGGCGGGCAGGCCGCCTTCGATGCGGGTCGGCTGGAAATGGGTATGTGCGCAGGCCGGGCAGATCATGGCTTGCCTTTCAGCTCAGGGACCGCAGCGATCAGGTTGTTCAGGGCGTGCTGCTGTTGCTGTGTGCCTTCACGCGATACCTTGGCCAGCAGCGAAGCCACGGTCAGGTTCTGCAGCTCGCCCGAGGAGCCGCCCAGCGCGCCGATCAGGCCGCGCAAGTCGTTCAGCATGTCGCGTTCCCCGCTCAGGTGATCCTTCAGGCCGACCTGCAAGGTCTTGCTCTTTTCGATCGCCGCGTCGATGCCGCGTCCGACCGACAGCGCGCGCACGAAGCTGTCGAAGTAGTTGCCGTCGCCGCCGACGATGTCGATCTTGGCGTTGCCCAGGGCCTTGCCCAGCACTTCTGCCTGTTCGCGGGCGATCATGGTCTGCGCATCGATGCCTTTCAGGGCCTGCTCGTTAGCCAGTTCCAGTTGCATGCGGAACTCTTCGTGGGCGCGGGTCTCGGCGCTCATCGCGGACATGGATTCGAACTTCTGCGCCAGGCCGCGCGACTCGGCTTCGAAGCGTGCCTCGATCACTTTGGCTTCCGCCGTGCCCAGGGTTGCCGTGGCAGCCGCATCGGCGGTCTTCACGGCAGCTTCGGCCAGGCCCATTTGTTCCTTGCCCTTGGCTTCGGCTTCCATGCGCAGGCGGGTGGCCTCGGCCTGTGCCGCGCCCTGCTTGACGATCGCTTCGGACGAAGCCAGCATGACCTTCGCTTCCGCCAGGCCAGGGGCGGCGATTTCCGCTTCCGTGCCTTCCGCCTGGCGCTTCTTGGCTTCGGCTGCCTTCTCGGCGACTTTCAGCGCCGCTTCCGCCAGGGTCAGTTCCTGCGCGGCGCGGTGCTTGGCCGCGCGCTCTTCCGCCTCGGCGGCCTTGACAGCCAGCAGGAGTTTTTCTTCGGCGCTGGCCTCGGCGGCGATCACTACCGATTTCTTGCCGCGATCGGCCTCGGCGATGGTGCGCACGTCCTTGATCGCTTCTTCCTGCTCGGCCACCGTGCGTTCGACCACGATGCGCTCGCGGATCACGTCGGCGATGGCCTTCTTCTGCACTTCCAGCGCCTTCTCTTTATCGATGCGCTGCAGTTCGACTTCTTTTTCGCGCGCGACCACTTCCAGCAGGCGGGCGCGGGTGACGCGCTCCTCCTCGATGGCGACGGCGCGCTTGCGGTTGTTCTCCGCCACTTCCTTCTCGCGGGTGGTGTTTTCCTGCTGCACCAGCACGACCTGCTCGGCCTGCAGGCGGGCCAGTTCGGACTTGGCGCGCTCTTCGGACTGCACCTTTTCGGCTTCGGCCTGTTCGCGGGCGCGCACGGAAGTGACTTCGCGGTTCTGGCGCGCCTCGGCGTCGGCTTGCTGGCGCTCCAGTTCCAGGATGGCTTCGCGGGTTTCCACGTCTTTTTTCTTGATGCGCATTTCCTCGTCGCGCTTCAATTCATTGGTGCGGATGCTTTCGATCGCAGTCAGTTCGGTGATCTTCTTGATGCCCTGGGCGTCCAGGATGTTATGGCTGTCCAGCTTCTCGATCGAGGTCTGTTCGAGATAGTCGATGGCTGCGTCTTCCAGGATGTAGCCGGACAGGTCGCTGCCGATCTGGCGGATGATGTCATCGCGGAAGCGGTCGCGCGCCTGGTACAGGTCGACGAAGTCCATCGACTTGCCGACGGTCTTGAGGGCCTCGGCGAACTTGGCCGAGAACAGGTTTTCCAGCGTCTCCTGGCTGGAAGCGCGGGCGCAACCGACCGCCTGCGCGACCTTCAGCACGTCTTCCTTGGTCTTGTTCACGCGCAGGAAGAAGGTGACCTTGATGTCGGCGCGGATGTTGTCGCGGCAGATCAGGCCGTCCTTGCCAAGGCGTTCGATCTCGATGGTCTTGAGCGAGATCTCCATCAGTTCCTTCTTGTGGATGATGGGGTAGACCATGCCGCCGGTGAAGCTGACGTCCGGCTCGGCGCGCAGGGTGTTGATGATCATTGCGTGACCCTGTTCGACTTTATGGTAGAAGCGCGCGAACATTGCCAGGGCGCCGAACAAAACGACGACGCCGATGGCGGCTGCAATCAACATGATGTCCATGGATTTCCTTCAGGTTGTAGGTGTTGTTAGTATTTATTGTTCTAAGTTGGCCGCGTAAGCGGCCTGTACTTCGTACTGCTGCAATGCTTCGTCATAGGCGACGATCACTGCGAGAGCATCCTTGCCCAGTGAGTTGGGCGCACTGGCCCAGACGCGGATATTCAGGCTGGCACCGCTGGTTTCCACTTCGGCGCGGCCGAATTTTTCATCCACCGACAGCGTGACGATGCGGCAGGTGCGGCCGACCAGGCTGCGGTTTTCCGGCGCGTGGTGCTTGACGAACAGCGGACGCAAAGGCTTGACCACGCGCGCCGATAGCCACACGCCGAACCCCGCCGCTGCCAGCAGAACGACGACGCCGCCGAACCATTGCAGCACCCCGGCCGGCAGCCACGCCAGAACGTATTCGTGCAGCAGGGCCGTCGGCAGCCAGGTGAAGAAGACCAGCAGCGTAGCGACGATCGAGAACGGCACGCCACCCAGACCCAGCGCCACCAGCCAAGAGGCCAGCGTTTCCAGGTCGGCGTGGTCGGCGTCGCCTTCGATGTTCTCGCCCAGGTCCAACACGCCGACCAGCGAAAAGGTCCAGTACACCAGCAGGATGATCAGCAGCACGCTGGGGATGGCGGTTGGGAAGCTGGCCAGGATTTGCCAGGTGCTCATTCAGTGCCCTTCATGGTGATGAGATCATTAACTATTTTCGTCTTTTGATTGCTTTATTGCAAATGTCATCAGCTGCTCATGCAACAATTCCTTGATGCGGCGCCGGTCGGCCGCGTCCACGCCCAGGCGTTCAGCCAGCAGCGCATAGTCGGCATCGGACAGGCTGACCGTCAGGCGCGGTCGCACCGGCTTGCTGGAATGCGGCAGGCCGAGGATCTTGCGGATCTGGTCCGAGGTGGAGAGCTGGCTCTTGAACGCGGCGAGGCGCACCGCGTCGATCACCTGCGTCTCCACATCGAAGGCCACCTGGACGGCGCGCAAGGCCGCATCCGATCCTGACCAGCGGGAAGAACTGCGGACCATGGCGTCAGCCCTGGTCCGGCGGGGCCGGGCGGACGCGTGCCTGCAGGCGGGCCATCACTTCGGCCTTGCGGTTGGCGCGCTCGCCGATGCCCGCCTGCGCCAGCTTGTTCTCCAGCGCCTTGCTACCGAATTCGCCTTCCAGCACTTCCGCTGCCTGCATGCGGTCGGCCATGTCCTGGTGGCGCTGGCGGATGCGCTCCAGCGATTCCTTCGCGCTCATCAGCTTGGAGCCGCTCGATCCCATGTTCTGGGAAATGGTGGCGGTAGCCTTGTAGACGCTCTCGGTGGTCTTGGCCATGGCCAACTGGCGCTCGTGCTCGCGCAGGGTGGCCTCGGCGTTGCGGATCATGTCCTTCAGGCGCGCGATGTGGCCGGCGTACTGGACGTGCGCCTCTTCCTGTTCGGCCAGCGCCACTTCCAGGTCGGCCACGCGCGCGGCGACTTCCTCGGCCAGGCTGGTCTCGTCCTTTTGCAGCGCCTGCAGCGCCAGGTCCTCGTACTTTTTCAGTTCGGCGCGCAGGCGTTCGATTTCGCGGCCTGCCTGCATTTCCTTGGCCATCACCGCCGTCAGGTCTTGCTTGGCGGAGGCCACATGGGCGGTCGCCTCGACGATTTCCTGTTCGTAGATGGTCGAGGCGTTGTGGTCGACGATGCTCTGGCCGAGCTCACGCAGATTACCTCGCAACATGGTCAGCACTTTGGAAAAAACAGCCATGATGGGCTCCTCACATTAGAAATTCGTTGAACACTTCCAGTGCCTCGAGCGCATTGTCGGCAGCCATGGCCACGTCGGTGGCGATGCTTTCCGGCGAAGCGTCGGCGGCCAGGGCGCCGAAGATGACGTAATGCTCGCCGATGCGGCCGAAGTTCGACAGCGGGATGGCAATGTTCAGGTCCATCATCGCTTCCAGCATCTCGGCGCGGCGTTCGGGGCGCACTTCCTGCTCGGTCCACAGATAGCAGATGCACAGCACCTGGTGCGGCGAAGCGGTGACGAATACCGGAATCTCTTCCTGCCCTTCGATGCACATCCGCATGACCGGTACGCCATCGGGCTCGCTTGGGGCCAGCAGGTTGGCGCTCACCGACAGCGAGCCCACCTGGGCGGACAGCGCGCTCTCGATCGCAAGCATCCGGCCCATCACTTCGTCCATAAAGTCACTCCTTGTTGTGGGTGGTTAGACATATTATGTCATTAGTATAAAAGCATGACATAAAATGTCAAGGACTGCCGCAACGCTTCGGGCGGCGGGCCTTCGTTCAGACACTGTCGGGGGGAGGTGCGGAAATTGCGCGGCCTGAAATCACTCCAGAGGGGGAATTTTCGGGTGCATCAGATTTTCAGCAGTTTTCTGCACTTTGCAACTCGGCTTCAGCACTTCTCAACGCGAGACGTGCCCATCGCTTCCTCTCTCGCTCGTGCAGCCTTGCGGTATGCAATAGCCGCGAAATGCGCGCGATGCAGGCTGCTAATACGCAAAGCGGCTGCCATCTGGCAGCATGACCGTTTTCCAGAGACAGCCTTGCGCTCCGTGCTGGCGCGCCAGCCACTCGCGCAAGATACGATCCACCAGGTCCGAAAAGTCCTCTTCGCTGGCATGCGCAGCCTGATAGTGGAGTAAGCGCGCAGCGTAGGCAATGCGATTGGTACGCTCACAGTTTGGCTCATGCTGCAATCTCCCGAGGCGAAAATCCCTTAGAGGGGGACATTCGAGAGAAGTCCAAATTTCAGCACATCATTTCAGCACTTCCCACAGAGGGACCCGGCAGGAGCTACCGAAGCAGGAAGCGAATAGCGGACTCGGCCAGTTCATCGATGCTGACGCCGGCGTCGCGCCGGTACCATTGCGCCGACCAGTTCAGCGCCCCGAACAGCCACAGCCGATCGAGCTTGCCGGGCGCCGGCCACTCGCCGGAAGCCTGCAACTCGTGCAGCACCGCATCCCACAGCGCCTCATAGCGATCCTTGGCCGCGACGATGCGCAATTGCCCCTCAGTGGAAAGCGCGCGCCACTCGTAGAGCATGACGTAGACAAAGTCCTGCCCCGGCGACAGCAGGGTCTCGAGATGGGTATGCACCAGGCGCCGGAACGCCTCGCGCGGCGGCAGGCCGAGCGCAGCCACCTCCTCGATGCGGACCAGGGCCTGCTGCATGCCCTCCTCGATCACCGCCTGCAAGATGTCCTGCTTGGACTTGAAGTGATAAAACCACGACCCCGCCTGCACGCCAGCAGCGGCCGCAATATCGCGCACGGTGGTGTTATCAAACCCTTTTTCGCGGAATAGCCTTGCCGAGACGGCAACAAGCAGCGTTTTCAAGCTGTCAGAAGCGGGCTGCGCGGGGCGGCCGCGCTTGCGGGGCGGGGAGGAATTGCTGGCGTCCATGTCCCCAGCAATCTACCTTATAATGAAAGTTTTCGCCAAATTTACAGCCCAAATCATGGAATTAGCCAAGTCTTTCGAGCCTGCCGACATTGAACAGTTCTGGCGCAGCGAGTGGGAAAAGCGCGGTTACTACGCAGCCTCCCTCGACCTGAGCAAGCCGTCCTTCAGCATCCAGTTGCCGCCGCCGAACGTCACCGGCACCCTGCACATGGGCCACGCCTTCAACCAGACCATCATGGACGGCCTGACTCGCTACCATCGCATGCTGGGCCACAACACTGCCTGGATCCCGGGCACCGACCACGCCGGCATTGCCACCCAGATCGTGGTGGAGCGCCAGCTGGACGCGCAGAAGGTGTCGCGCCATGACCTGGGCCGCGAAAAATTCGTCGAAAAAGTCTGGGAGTGGAAAGAGAAATCCGGCTCCACCATCACCGGCCAGATGCGCCGCATGGGCACCTCGCCCGACTGGCAGCGCGAATACTTCACCATGGACGCCGAGCGCTCCAAGGTCGTCTCCGAAGTATTCGTGCGCCTGTTCGAACAAGGCCTGATCTACCGCGGCAAGCGCCTGGTCAACTGGGACCCGGTGCTGGGCACCGCCGTCTCCGACCTGGAAGTGGTCTCGGAAGAAGAAGACGGCTCGATGTGGCACATCAAGTACCCGCTGGCCGATGGCAGCGGCCACCTGGTGGTCGCCACCACGCGCCCTGAAACCATGCTGGGCGACGTCGCCGTGGCAGTCGACCCGACCGACGAGCGCTACACCGCGCTGGTCGGCAAGATGCTCAAGCTGCCGCTGGTCGGCCGCGAAATCCCGGTGATCGCTGACGAATACGTCGACAAGGAATTCGGCACCGGCTGCGTGAAGATCACCCCTGCGCACGACTTCAACGACTACGCCGTCGGCCAGCGCCACAACCTGGACATGCCGTCGATCCTCACCCTGGACGCCAAGATCAACGAAAACGCGCCGGCCGCCTACCAGGGCATGGACCGTTTCACAGCCCGCAAGCAGATCGTGGCCGACCTGGACGCGCAAGGCTTCCTGGTCGAAGTGAAACCGCACAAGCTGATGGTGCCGCGCGGCGACCGCACCGGCGTCGTGATCGAGCCGATGCTGACCGACCAATGGTTCGTCGCCATGAGCAAGCCGGCGCCTGAAGGCACCTTCAACCCGGGCAAGTCCATCACCGAAGTGGCGCTGGAAAAAGTCTCCAGCGGCGAGATCAAGTTCGTCCCTGAGAACTGGAGCACCACCTATAACCAGTGGCTGAACAACATCCAGGACTGGTGTATCTCGCGCCAGTTGTGGTGGGGCCATCAGATCCCTGCCTGGTACGACGAGCAAGGCAACGTCTACGTCGCCCGCAGCGAAGAGGACGCGCAAGCGCAAGCCGCCGCAAAGGGCGTCACGGGCGCCCTGACCCGCGACAACGACGTGCTGGACACCTGGTTCTCGTCCGCCCTGGTACCGTTCTCCACCCTCGGCTGGCCGAACGAAACGCCTGAACTGCAAGCCTTCCTGCCTTCGTCGGTCCTGGTCACCGGCTTCGACATCATCTTCTTCTGGGTCGCGCGCATGGTCATCATGACCAGCCACTTCACCAACAAGGTGCCGTTCGAAACCGTGTACGTGCACGGCCTGGTGCGCGACTCGCAAGGCCAGAAGATGTCCAAATCCAAGGGCAACACCCTGGATCCGATCGACCTGATCGACGGCATCGGCCTGGAAGAACTGGTGGCCAAGCGCACCACCGGCCTGATGAACCCGAAAGACGCGGCCAAGATCGAAAAGGCCACCCGCAAGGAATTCCCGGAAGGCGTTCCAGCCTACGGCACCGACGCCGTGCGCTTCACCATGGCTTCCTACGCCTCGCTGGGCCGCAACATCAACTTCGACCTCGGCCGCTGCGAAGGCTACCGCAACTTCGGCAACAAGCTGTGGAACGCCACCCGCTTCGTGCTGATGAACACCGAAGGCCACGACTGCTCCGCCAACGAAGCCGGCCTGTCGGCCGCCGACAAGTGGATCATCTCCGCCCTCAACCGCGCCGAGCAGGAAGTGCACAAAGGCTTCGCCGACTACCGCTTCGACAACATCGCCTCCACCATCTACCAGTTCGTCTGGTACGAATACTGCGACTGGTACCTGGAGCTGGCGAAAGTCCAAGTGCAGCAAGGCACGCCGGGCCAGCAGCAAGCCACCCGCCACACCCTGCTGCGCGTGCTGGAAGTCATCCTGCGCATGGCGCACCCGATCATCCCGTTCGTCACCGAGCAGCTGTGGCAGACCGTGGCCCCGCTGGCCGGCAAGGGCGGCGAAGGCCAATCGATCATGACCCAGGCCTACCCGCTGCCGAACGAAGCAGCGATCGACGCCGCCGCCGAAGCCTGGATGGGCGAACTGAAAGGCCTGACCGACGCCACCCGCAACCTGCGCGGCGAAATGAAGCTGGCGCCATCCGTGCGCGTGCCGCTGATCGTGGAAGCCTCCGGCGACGACAAAGCAAAGATGGCCGCCTTCGCGCCCTACATCCAGATGCTGGGCAAGCTGTCGGAAGTGCAGATCGTCGACGCCCTGCCCGAATCGCCGGCCGCCGTCTCCGTGGTCGGCACCACCAAGCTGATGCTGAAAGTCGAAATCGACGTCAAAGCAGAACGCGAGCGCCTGTCGAAAGAGATCGCCCGCCTGGAAGGCGAAATTGCGAAAGCCAACGGCAAGCTGTCCTCGGAAAGCTTCGTCGCCCGCGCCCCGGCAGCCGTGGTCGCGCAGGAAAAGGAAAGGGTCGCCACCTTCGGCGCCACCCTGGCCAAGATGCAGGAACAACTGGCCAAGCTGTAAAAATAAATAGGGACGTACCCCATTTATTGCGCAATGCCCGGCCGCGGCCGGGCATTTTTTACGCCCGAACTGTAGGTAAACTACATCACTTGTGTTGACATGTAGTCAAACAATCCGTAGTTTACCCCTCTCTACCTCTGCGCACCGCGTTCAAGTGGTAGTAATAGTACATCCACACCCAAGCAGTCCCGCAAAGGGCACCACGCACTGAGACGCTCCACCCGATAGCCGCTATCGCCCCACTGGCGAGGCGCCCTTGCGCACCCGTTCCGCAGTTCCAACCTGTGAAAGGAGATGTGCATGCAATTGCGTTTGAAACCCCTGGCCGCATTCCTTGCGGCTTTGTTCGCCGCCAGCCACGCCGGCGCCGGCACCATCCCGGCCGCCCACGTGTACCACAACCACATGCCGAACTTCTGGCCGTTCTATGCCGTCGATCCGCTGGCCAAGTACAACGCCACCGCGATCGGCGCGCCGGTGCGCTATTCCTACGACGCTGACGTCATCAAGCTGAAAAACAATCCGCCGGCCGGCTACAGCTACTACCTGCCTGCCTCGCTGGGAGGCGCCATCATGCCGCACGACGACCTGGTGGCCTACTACACGCCGGACGCCAAGACCGGCGCCTACCAGTACTGGCCGATGCAGGTGGCCAACGAGATGCAAAGCTGGTCCGGCGCCAAGGGCCAGGTCCACGTCACCATGTCCGGCGCCGTCATCAACAACGTGCAAAGCCTCGCCAGCGCGCAGAACGTTCCCGGCTACAGCAACAGCAACTGGGGCGCATCCTGGCTCAATACCTGGAACTCGCTGAAGACCGCCAATAACTACCGCACGCTCGACACCGTGCACTTCACCGGCCACCACAGCATGGGTCCTCTGGTCGGCACCGACTACTTCCTGAAGGACCTGGTCTACCAAAACGTCACGCTGGCCCAGCCCTACTTCCTCGGCAACGGTTTCGTCGCATCCAAGGGCTTCTTCCCTACCGAGCTGGGATTTTCCGAGCGCCTGATCCCGACCCTGGCCAAGCTGGGCGTGCAGTGGTCGGTCATCGGCAACAACCATTTTTCGCGTACCCTGAAGGACTACCCCTACGCCAGCTTTGACGCCAGCGGCGACACCCTGACCTCCCCGCCCAACCGCGCCGACCTGCGCAACACCTCCGCCCTCGGCAGCTGGGTGGCCGCCAATATGGCGCACGAACAGCAGGTGGTCGTCAACAAATTCCCCTTCGCCTCCACCCCGCACTGGGTGCGCCACGTCGATCCCGCCACCGGCGCCGTCACGCGGCTGGCCGGCATCCCCGTCAGCCAGAACGGCTCCTGGCTGGAAGGCTGGGAAGGCGCGGTCACGGTCGACGAGCTGGCGCCCTACACCAGCCTGGAAGCGCGCCAGTTCTTCGTGGTGGCGCACGACGGCGACAATTCCGGCGGCCGCGCCGGCGCCCTGAGCACCTGGCAGGCCGGCCACTCGAGCAC
Organism: Pseudoduganella sp. S-14; assembly: GCF_049913285.1. Lineage (GTDB taxonomy): Bacteria > Pseudomonadota > Gammaproteobacteria > Burkholderiales > Burkholderiaceae_D > Rugamonas. The sequence continues at coordinate 1,419,784 of NZ_CP183991.1, read as the reverse complement.
CTGCAGCGGCAACGGCTACTGCCTCGGTATCGACGAATACCTGCGTGCCAAGCCGATTCCCGACAGTGACGTGCAGCACGTGCAGGACGGCTCCTGGATCGACACCCGCGATTCATCGTCCGACCCCACCTGGTACCACTGGCGCCTGCCCTTCCTGATCTGGAAAGGCCAGTTCGCCGATTTCAACCGCATTACCGGCAACAACCTGGCGCCCAAGACCAACCTGAAAGGGCAGCAGGAAGGCGCCACCGTCTCCTTCGAATACGGCTGGCACTACCTGGAGCGCAATTTCGCCCTGCTGCAAGCCACCCTCAATTACGCCAAGACCGCCGAACAAATCTGGCTGGACGGCCACCCCAACCACTGGTCGCCCAGCAGCGCGCTGGACAAGCAGGTCACGCACGCCGGCAACCAGCTCAACCCGTGGATGCTGTCCTACCCGGTCAAGGGCGATGCCGCCAACGACTACGCCGGCGGCGCCAACCCGGCCGAACTGGCCTGGTACTTCCTGCTGCCGGCCATGGACTCCGGCTTCGGCTATTACGACGAAAACAAGGACGACTCGGTCAAACCCACGCTGGCCTTCAACAACTCGCTGGCCTTCTCCCGCCCCTACGTGCAAGCGCACCTGGCGCAGGACCGCACCGGCCCTTCCGTGTGGTGGCCGCAGCGCTACCCTTACAATCCCGGCTCGGTCAACGCTTCCAAGGCCGAAGGCTGGACCGTACAGCATTACAGCAATGACTTCGCCGTCTACACCTACGGCCACGACGTGTCGGGCATCGCCAGCGCCACGGTGAAAGTGCGGGTCCACGCCAGCAACGAGATCAACGCGGCCGACGACAGCTACAAGGTTTACGACCCGGCCGCCCTGGCCGGCCAGCCCGGCCTGGCGATCAACCCGGCCAATGTCGGTCCTTGGCAGGACGTGACCATGCAAGTGCGCGAGCTGCAGCCGGACATGAATGGCGTGCCGTGGATCCCCGCCACGCGCGACACCATCGCCGCCCTGCCGGCGCAGGACAGCGGCGACCTGTATTACGCCTACCTCCCCGGCTACCGCAACCAGCTGCTGGACTACTACGTCGAAATGACCGACACCCTGGGCAACGTTACGCGCTCGGAGATCCAGCAAGTCTTCGTCGGCGCCGGCCGCTATCGTGCCGTGGCCACCGGCTCCGGCTACACGGAAGACATCAACGGCACCATCAACGGCACCTACCCTTTCCTGACGGTCGACAGCACCGCTCCCAGCGCGCCAGGCCAGCCTGCCGCCAGCCAGCTGACCGACCGCTCCCTGACCCTGTCCTGGCCGGCCGCCGGCGACAATATCGGCGTCACAGGCTACAAGGTGCTGCGCAACGGCGTGCTGGCCGGCTCGCCCGCCGGCACGACCTTCACCGACAGCGGCCTGGCGCCCGCCACCGCCTACAGCTACACGGTGAGCGCCTTCGACGCCGCCGGCAACCAGTCCGCCGCCAGCCCGGCCCTCGCCGTCACCACCCTGGCAGCCGACACGCAAGCCCCCACCGCACCCGGCCAGCCGGCCGCCTCCGCCATCACCCCGGTGGCCGCCACCCTGTCCTGGGCCGCCGCCAGCGACAACTACGGCGTGGCCCAATACCTGGTGCTGCGCGACGGCAGCCCGGTCGGCGCCACCGCCGCCACCAGCTACAGCGACAGCGGCCTCACGCCATCGACCAGCTACAGCTACAGCGTCAAGGCGCAGGACGCGGCCGGCAACACCGGCCCCGCCTCGCCTGCCCGCACCCTCACCACGGCCGCCGGCAACATCGCCACCGTCTACTACCGCCTGCCCAGCGGCTGGAACAGCGCCAATATCCACTACAGCCCCACCGGCGGCGCCTGGACCACGGTCCCCGGCGTGCCGATGGCGCCGGCATGCAGCGGCTGGCTGTCCTACACTGCCAGCCTTGGCGCGGCCACCGGTTGGCAGGCCGTATTCAACAGCGGCAGCGGCAGCTGGGACAACAACGGCGGCAAGAACTACGCGCTGGGCACCGGCCTGTCCAGCGTGGCCGGAGGCGCCGTCACCAGCGGCAGCAACCCGTGCAATGTCGACAGCACGCCGCCCGGCGCCCCGGACGGCCTGGCCGCCAGCGCGATAGGCGCCACCAGCGTCAGCCTGGCCTGGAGCGCTGCCACCGACAACGTCGGCGTGACCGGCTATTACGTGTACCGCAACGGCAGCCTGCTCGGCACCGCCACCGGCACCAGCTACGTCGACAACACCCCGTCCCCCGCCACCAGCTACAGCTACACCGTCAAGGCGATCGACGCTGCCGGCAATGTTTCGGCAGCCAGCGCCGCGCTGGCGGTGACCACCACGGCAGCATCGTCCTGCCAGGTCACCTTTACCATCGCCAACGCCAATACCGTCATGGGGCAGAACCTGTACGTGGTCGGCAACGACACGCGCCTTGGAAGCTGGACCCCGGCCAACGGCTTCGCGCTGGCGATCCAGGGCAGCGGCGCCAACGTGCCGTGGAGCGGCAGCGTAACGCTGCCCGCCGCCAGCGCCATCCAGTACAAATACGTCAAATGGAACGGCAGCACGGCGAGCTGGGAAGGCAGCCAGGCCACAGCCTCCGGCAACCGCGAGTTCAGCACGCCGGCCTCGTGCAGCAGCCCCCTGCCGCGCAACGACGGCAACTTCAAGTCCTGACCCCGACTTTCTTCTTTCTAGAGGCTTCCCTCCAAAAAAAATAGCATGACCGTACGGTGTCCTGCCGGGTCCTTTGCTACACTGATTTTCCCCAAATCTAAATAAGAGACACCCTCATGCGCCTAACCCGCACAGTGGCGCTGGCTGCGGCAGCCTTGCTGGCTGCCGCTCCGGCATTCGCCCAAGATCCCTCTCCAGTCGGCCTGTGGAAGAATATCGATGACGTCAGCGGCAAGCCGAAAGCCCTGATCCGCATCACCGAGGAAAACGGCGCCCTGCAGGGCAAGATCGAAAAGCTGTTCCGCGGCCCGACCGAGGAACAGAACCCGGTGTGCGACAAGTGCACCGACGCGCGCAAGGACAAGCCGATTGTCGGCATGGTGATCGTGTCCGGCCTGAAGAAGGATGGCAGCGAATACAACGGCGGCGAGATTCTCGACCCGAACAACGGCAAGGTGTACAAGAGCAAGCTGGAAATCGCCGACGGCGGCAAGAAGCTGAAGGTACGCGGCTACATCGGCTTCCCGATGCTGGGCCGTTCGCAGACCTGGGAACGCCAGGAGTAAAATCGGCAAACCAGGGTCTGGCCCGCAGGGTCAGCCCCTGTCTGCTCGACCGCCGTCGGTTTCGGTTGTGCGCTTTTGACTTTCGACGAAGATCAGCGCCGCACAACCAAAACCATCAGCCTCAAGACCGTAGGGGGTCTAGCGTTTAGGCAGCAACAACGACGCCAGGGCCGGGATCATCACGATGGCCCCCACCATATTCCACAGGAACATGAACATCAGCAGCAGGCCCATATCGGCCTGGAACTTGATGTCGGACCAGACCCAGGTCAGCACCCCCAGCGCCAGCGTCACGCCGGTCAGCGCCACCGCCACGCCGGTCGACTTCAGCGTCTCGAAGTAGGCTTCCTTCAGCTCCATGCCGCGGTCAAGGAAGCACTGGAGCCGGTTGTAGATGTAGATGCCGTAATCAACGCCAATCCCGATCCCCAGCGCAATCACCGGCAAGGTCGCCACCTTCACTCCCAGCCCCAGGCGCGCCATGATGGCCTCGCACAGCGCAGAGGTGATATACAGCGGCACCATGATGCAGATGGTCACGCGCAACGATCGGAACTCCCACCACACCAGCAGCGCCACGATGGCATACACCAGCACCAGCATGGTGATCTCGGCCTGCTTGATCACGATATTAGTGGCCGCCTCGATGCCGGAATTGCCTGCCGCCAGGATGAACTCCGCCTGCGGTGTGTTGTTCTCCCTGGCAAACGCCTGCGCCGCCTGCACCACCCGCGTCAGCGTGTCGGCCTTGTGGTCGGCCAGGAACACCAGCACCGGCAGCATCGAGCAGTCGTTGCTGTACAACTCCGACGGAATCATGCGCTGCGCTGAATTGGACACGAAGCGGTTGCGCGACAGCGCCTGCCATTTCAGGCTGCCGCCATTGACGTTGCTGATGATCCGCTTCTGCACCGTGAACAGCGAGGTGGTCGATTCCACGCCCGGCACGTTCTCCATCTCCCACTGGAAACGGTCCACCACTTCCGCGGTCGGATAGGCGCCGCACTCGCCGGCCGGCGTCTTTACCATCACCACGAACACGTCGGAACTGGTCGAGTAATGGCCGGTGATGTAGGCGTTGTCGCGGTTGTAGCGCGAATCGGCCCGCAGCTCCGGCGCGCCCGGATCGAGATCGCCGATCTTCAGGTCGCGGTTCAGCGCAAAGGCCGTGGCAAATACCGCCACCGCGCCCAGCACCGCCAGCTTGGCGAACTTCGGCTCCGCAATGCGCGACAGCATGCGCATGAAGCGGTGCTTGCGCTTGGCCTTCCGGGCCTGGTTGCGCAGGCAGGCATCGGTCACGCCCACGTAGGACATCAGCACCGGCAGCAGGAACATCTTGGTCAGCACGATTACCGCCACGCCCACCGAGGCCGAAATGGCCAGCTCGCGGATCACGCCGATCTCGATCACCAGCAGAGTCGAGAAACCCACCGCATCACACAGCAGCGCAATGGTGCCTGGGATGAACAGCTGGCGGAAGGTCTGCTTGGCCGCCTCGGTGGCCGACTTGCCGGACAGGCGCTCGCTGGCCATGGTATTGATGTTTTGCACCGCGTGCGAGACGCCGATGGCAAAGGTCAGGAACGGCACCAGGATCGAATACGGATCGAGCCCGAAGCCCAACAACCGCACGATGCCAAGCTGCCAGACCACCGCCAGCGAACAGCAGAACACCGTCACCAGGGTCGACTTCCAGCAGTGCGAGTACCACAGCAGGAGCGCCACCGTCATGGCAAAGGTGAGCGCGAAGAACAGACCGATCGCCTTGGCGCCATGAATCAGGTCGCCCACCACCTTGGCAAAGCCGACGATGTGGATCTTCACGCCCTGCGCCTCGTACTTGTCGCGCACCAGCTTTTCCAGGCGCTCGGAGAACAGGCCGTAATCGAGCTTGGTTCCCTTGTCCGGATCGATCTCCAGCAGCGGCACCTGCACGATGGTGGACTTCTGGTCCGCCGCTACCAGGCTGCCGATGCGCCCCGAGCGCGCCACGTTGGCACGCACCTCGTCCAGCATGGCCGTCGAGCCATCGAAGCCCTGCGGGATGATCTGGCCGCTGTTCAAGCCCGTTTCGGTGACTTCCATCCACTGCACGTTCGGCGTCCACAACGACTTCAGGTTGCCGCGGTCCACGCCCGGGATGTAGAACACTTCGTCGGTCACGGCCTTCAGCGTATCGAGATACTCCTTGCTGTAGATGTCGCCCTTGGTCGCCTCCACCGCGATGCGGATGTTGTTGCCCAGCGGGCGCAACTCGTTCTCGTACTTCAGGTAATTGGCGATGAAGGGATGGGTGGCCGGCACCATCTTCTGGAAGCTGGCATCCGGCTTCAGCTGCGCCGCCTGCCAGGCGAACAGCACCGACGCCAGCAGGAAAGCCAGCATGATCACAAGGCGGTGCTTGAACAGGCGCGGCTCCAGCCAGTGCTCGACGGAGGTGAAGCGCTGGTGTCCCTCCTCGGCCACCTTGCAGGATTTTTCGCCTTCGCGCTTCATTTCGCCGCCTCCCGCACACCACCCACGCCGGACAGCAGGACCGTGCCATTCACAGCCACCATGCCGGCCGTCGGCACCGCATCGCCCTGGCGCATTACACGGAAGCTCACGCCATCGTCATCGCTGCGCAGCAGCGCACCGTCCTGGGCTGCCAGCACGATGCTGCTGCCCTGCAAGGCGCCGCCCACCAGGCTCTTTTTCGTCACGGCCGGCGTCTCGCGCCAGGTGGCGCCGCCATCTTCGCTGCGGAACACGTGGCCGCCAAAGCCGTAAGCGAGCATGCTGCGACCGGCGAAGATCACGCCGTACAGCTGGCCGCCGTAGCCGGTCTCGATGCGCTGCCAGCTTGCGCCGCCGTCGGCCGAGCGGTACACGTAGCCGCCCTCGCCTGCGATGGCCAGCACATTGCCAGGCCCGCCCGCAATCGCGTTGTAATGCAAGCCTTCAGGATTGGGCAGGCCCGCGCCCATGGAATGCCAGTGTGCCCCGCCGTCCGTGGTACGGAAAGCCTGGCCGTATGCGCCCACCGCGTAGCCCGTTCTGGCATCGCGGAACCATACGCCCAGCAAAGGGCGCGACGGGCCGAACTTGGCCGCCGCTTCGATATCGCCCAGCGCGTTCTCGGCATCTGCGAGCGCCGCATTGCCCGCTCCAGCCCCGGCCGCCTGCGCCTTCTCGACTGCCGCCTTGGCATCGGCCAGCATCAGTGCATTGGCCTGGTTGCCGTCAAAGCGGGTGCTCCATTGCGCCCCGCCATCGTTGGTGGAAAGGATCACGCCGTCGTGCCCCACGGCCCAGCCGTTGGAAGCATCGGCAAACGCCACGCCGGTCAGGGTGACCGACACCGGTACTTTCGCCTGCTGCCATGGCGCATGGGCGCCGCCATCGCGCACCAGGATGATGCCGCGCTCGCCCACCGCCACCGTGCGCTGGCCGGCCAGCGCCATGGCCGTCAGCATGGCTTTCGGCGCCCGCGCCGACATGCGCGCCGGCGTTTGCAGCGGATCGCGCGCCACGGCCGGCATCACCGCCAATGCGCCCAGCAGCGCAGCAGCGGCCTGTTTCAATACTTTGTCCATGCTCTACCCGCGAAAAAATGGGCGCAGCGCTCCCTGTGAACGCAAGCGCCCGAAGAGACACCCCCAAACCCGCTACGCCGTCCTTAGTTGGAAGAGCGGCGCAGCGTATCTGGCGTGAAGTTCGACGGATCGAGCTTTACGCCAAATTTGATCGGCTTCTCCTGGTTGGAGATGCCGGAGAGCAGGTAGCGGCGTGCCTGCAGGTCGTAGAACACTTCGTAGGCGAAGTAGTGGGTCATCGCATCGTAGTACTGGATGCCGCCGATTTCGTGCACGCGCCACAGCTCGCCGCGGCCGTCGTAGGAATCGGTGTGCAGCACTTCCCAGCTATCCTCGTCCACGTAGAACACGCGCTTGGCGTAGATGTGGCGCTTGTCCTTCTTCAGGGTCGCTTCCACCACCCACACGCGGTGCGGCTCGTAGCGCACGAAGTCCTGGTTGATATGGCCAGGGCGCACGATGTCGGCATACTTGATCGCCTTATTGGTAATCTTGTAGTTGTTGTAGGAGACCAGCATTTCCTTCTTGCCCACCAGCTTCCAGTCGTAGCGGTCGGGCGCGCCGTTGAAGCCGTCGTAGTCGTCGGTGGTGCGCAAGCCGTCCGCGCCCTGCCCCGGCGAATCGTATGCCACGTTCGGCGCGCGCAGCACGCGGCGCTGGCCCGGATTGTAGGTCCAGGCCAGGCGCGACTCCTTCACCTGGTCCATCGGGTCCACCACCAGCAGGGCGTCGCCGGCCACCGAGGAAGGGCCGGTCAGGGTCGCCATGTAGTACACCAGGCGGTTAGGCTCGGGGTTGGGCATGCCCTGGGCGAAAGCCACCTTCTCGGTGCGGGTCACCGGCGTGAAGGCGCCGTTGGTCTGCACCGGGAATTCCGCGGTATGGCGCTCGATGGTGCCGCCGCGGTAGCGCATCAGGTGGTTCCAGATCACCTCGACGCCGGTTTTTGGCATCGGGAACGGCACCGTGGTCTTGGCGGTGCCGGTCACGCCGTTGCCGCCGCCGGTCAGCTCGGCCTTCGTCGCTTCGGCCTTGATGTTGTCGTACACCGCCTGCGGGTAGCCCGCCGTACGGTAGCTCTTGTAGACATTCATCTTGTAGCTAGGATAGCGCTTCAGCATCTCCATCTGCCCCGGCGCCAGCATGTCCTTGTACTTGTCCATGTTGGCGGCCGTGATGGTGTACTGCGGCGCTTCGTTCGGCAGCGGGTCGGCATAGCCGTTCTTGCTGTCGAAGCCGGCCGGGGCCTTGGTGATGCCACCGGTCCAGGCCGGGATGGTGCCGGCCTTGTTGCCTTCCTTCTCCGCGCCGACCGGCGTCAGGTCCTTGCCCAGGCGATCCACATCGGCCTGCGGCAGGCCGGCCAGGGCGCTGCCCGCGACGCACGCCAGCGCTGCGGCCAGCAAGCTTTGCTTCATCATCTTCATCTGCGTGTCTCCTGTGTCTTTATTAGAAGTTGGCGCCGATCACGAACTGCATGTTGTCGCGGTCGTGGAACTGGTCGTACTTGGCGCTCTTGTTATAGCTGGTATAGCTGATGTCGGCGTAGTAGCGGTTGTTGTAGTCCGCGCGCAGGCCCACGCTGCGGGTCTGGCGGTCTTCGACGAACAGGTTGTCGGCCGCATAGCCCTTCACGTCATGCGCGAAGTACACGCGCGGCTTGAAGTTGACGCCAGCCACCACGTTCGGGAACAGCATCTCGGCCGACAGGCGATAGCCCCAGGCGCTGCTGGTCGCGTAGCCCTCGTTCTCGCAGTAGGAGGCATTGGGCTGGATGCCGGCCGGGCCGCAAGTGCCGCCCAGCGCCGCAGTCGGGCCGAAGTTGTACATGAAGCCGCGCACGTAGCGGGTGCTGGTATTCGGGTCGCCGATGCCGCTCCACTTCTGCCCCGCCACTTCGCCCAGCAGGGTCAGCGAATCGGCGCCCAGCACTTGCGGGATCTGCCGGATGAACGACACCTGCGCCTGCGTCTTGTCCTTGCGGTCGTAGCCGTGGATCACGGTGCCGGTCGGCACCGCCGGGTTGCGCGCAATGGCCGCCAGCTTGGCCTGCGGGCCGATGCCCAGCGCAGTGCCGACCAGCAGGTCGATCGCGTTGATCTGCACCGGGATGTCCTTGGTGCGCGACACTTCGCCAAACAGCGAGAAGCCGCCCACTTCGGTGGCTGCCGACAGGCCCAGGGTCTTCACGTTCTCGCCGCTGTAGTCCCACACGATATTCCCGGCCGGCAGCACGCCCAGCGTGCCCAGCGCCGGCGCCAGCGACGGCACCGCCTTGACCAGTTGCGCCAGGCGCCCCGACCACACCGACGGCAACGCCGACGGCTGCTTGACCACCGAGACGATCGGCGAGTGGCTGTGGTAGCGCGCGAAATAGACGCCGAAGTCGGTGGCAATGGCGTCGGCAAAGTAATGGCTCGACACGCCGAACTGGCCGGACTTCTTCGGCTTGATCTTTTCCGCGGTGGTCATGCGGAAGTTGAGCGGCATGCTGCGCGACAGGCCGAGCGAGGCCAGCACCGGGTCCAGCGCAGCGGGCAGCGCGGCCAGGAACGGCGCGCCGTTGTACTGGCCCTGGTCGTTCAGCTTGGTGCCGTCGCCAAACAGCACGGTGCCGTTGTTGCAGTTGAGCGAATCGGCCGCCGACCAGTAGGTGCCGCAGCCGTCGACCACGTTCTGGCGCCAGCCCAGGTTGTAGAAGGCTTCCACCGACACGCCATTGCCCAGGCCCAGGTTGGCCATCAGGGCCGGCTGCGGACGCAGGATTTCCTTGACCTGCGCGCCCGGGCGGCGCGCGGCGCTGGTATCGAAGGCGCCCATGGCGTTAATGCCCGGCACGAACAGCGATTCGCCCCAGTTGATCACCTGGTTGCCCAGCTTGGCGCTCAGCGCCTTGCCGCCCAGGTCCCAATTGGCGAACACATAGGCGTCGGCCAGCGCCACGCCGTCGAAGGTCGACAGCTGATCGAAGCCGGTGTCGCTCAGTTCGGAGTTCGGCTTGTAGCCGTTGTTGAAATGCCCGTGCGACATCTCGCGCCCCTTCAGGACGCGGTCGTACCAGGCAAAGCCGCGCGTGAACAGGCCGTAGGTATCGCCTTTCAGTTCCAGTTCGCCGGTCAGCTTGCCCACGGTGGAATAGGCATCGTGCTTCTTGAAGTTCAGGTTGCCGTCGTCGGCGCCGGCGCCCGCCGTGCCGCCATTGGGTACAGAGATCAGGTTCTTGTCTGCATCCTTCATCCGGATGCTGGTGCCGACCGACATGTTCAGGGACCAGCGTCCTTCCAGTCCATTGTCGGTGGTGAAGGTATCTGCGTGCGCCAGTGGGGTTGCCAGCGCCGCCGCCACGGCGAGCGCCATGATACGGTTGTACTTCCTCGTCATCCTAGTGTCTCCTAATGGTTTTTTTACAGCTTCTTATACAGGCTTATTTAACTGCTTGAACTCCTCACGCAACTTCATCTTCTGCACTTTGCCGTTGGCGGAATACGGAAGCTCGCTGACAAAAACCACGTCGTCGGGAAGCCACCACCTGGCTACGCGGCTGGCAAGGTAGCCTAACACTTCATCGCGTGTGGGGGAACTGCCATGGCGGGGAACGACCACCAGCAATGGGCGTTCCTGCCATTTTTCATGCGGGATGCCGATCACCGCAGCAGCCATCACATCGGGATGGCCCATCACCGCGTTCTCGACATCGATCGATGAAATCCATTCGCCGCCGGACTTGATCACGTCCTTGGCGCGGTCGGTTATCTGAAGATAGCCATCGCTGTCGATGTTGGCGATGTCGCCGGTATCGAAGTAGCCTTCCTCGTCCAGCACCGAGGCATCGCTGCCGTAGTAGGCCGACAGGACCCACGGCCCGCGTACCATCAGGCGTCCCGTCGCCACGCCGTCGTGCGGCAGGCGCCGGCCCGCTTCGTCCTTCAGCGCCAGCTCCACGCCGCACACCGGCCGGCCCTGGCGCGCCTGCACGCGCAGCTTGTCCTCCTCGCTGGCCTTGTCGTGCGATTGCAACAGCGAGCACACGGTGCCCAGCGGCGACATCTCCGTCATGCCCCAGGCCTGCATCAGGGTCGCCCCCAGCGTGTTGCGGCAGCGCGTGAACATCACCGGCGGGATCGCCGAGCCGCCGCACAGCATGCGCTCGAGGCATAGCTCCTGCAGCGCCGGCCGCGCTTCGCTGTCGATATGGTTGAGCAAGCCTAGCCAGACGGTCGGTACGCCCAGCGCCATCGTCACGCGCTCGTCGCGCAGCAAGTCGTAGATGCTCTTGCCGTCCAGCGCGGGGCCGGGCAGCACCAGCTTGGCGCCGCTCATTGCGCCGGCGTACGGCATGCCCCAGGCGTTCACATGGAACAGCGGCACCACCACCAGGCAGCTGTCGCGGTGCGAAATGGCTGCACTGCCCGCGGCGCACAGGCCCATCGAGTGCAGGTAGGCCGAGCGGTGCGAGTACAGCACGCCTTTCGGGTTGCCGGTAGTGCCGGAGGTGTAGCACAGCGCCGACGCCGTGCGTTCGTCGAACTGTGGCCAGGCGTAATCTTCGCTGGCGCCTTGCACCAGCTCCTCGTAGCACAGCGTTCCCGCCGGCAGGCCGGCGGGCATATGCGCACGGTCGGTCATGCAGACGAATGCCTTCACAGCCGACAGCTTCGGCGCCAGCGCGGCCACCAACGGCGCGAAGCTGGTGTCGAAGAATAGCACCTGGTCCTGCGCGTGATTGACGATGTACTCCACCTGTTCCGGGAACAGCCGCGGGTTGATGGTGTTCAGCACCGCGCCCATGCCCGACACGCCAAAGTACAGCTCCATGTGGCGATGCGTGTTCCAGGCCAGCGTGCCGACCCGGTCGCCCATGCCAACGCCCAGCGCCAGCAGCGCATTGGCCACGCGCCGCGCGCGCCGTTCCACTTCGCCGTAACTGCTGCGGTGCAGCGTGCCTGCACCAGTGCGCGAGACAATCTCGGCACGCGGGTGCACGCGGCGCGCGTGCGCGATCATCGAGGAAATCAGCAGCGGCTGATCCTGCATCAAGGCTTGCATACGCTAATCCATTACATATGGCGTTTCAGGAAATCGGCCAGCGTGTCGAAGACGCGGCCATACGGAGGGCGGAACAGGCCGAAGCCGTTCAGGCGCGCCTGCCGGTAGATCGGCTTTTGCTTGGAGAACGCGAGGAAGCCATGCTCGCCGTGATAGGCGCCCGTGCCGCTGGCGCCGACGCCGCCGAACGGCAGGTTTTCCTGCGCCGCATGCCACAGCGCGTCGTTGACAGTGACCCCGCCCGAGATGGTCGAGCGCAGCACCTTGGTGCAGTTGCGGCGCTCCTTGCCGAACCAGTACAGCGCCAGCGGGCGCTCGCGCTGGTTGATGAAGGCAATGGCTTGCTGCAGCGTGTCATACGGCAGCACCGGCAGCAGCGGGCCGAAGATCTCTTCGCGCATTACCGCCATCTCGGGCGTGACGTCCAGCAGCAGCACTGGCGCCATGCGCCGCTCGCCCGCTTGCGCCGCTTCGGTACCGCCCAGCCGCAGCACGCGCGCGCCCTGCTCTTCTGCCTCGCGCACCAGCTTCTCCAGCCGCTGGTAGTGGCGCTCGCTGATGATGCTGGTGTATTGCTCGTTGCCGGCAAACTGCGGGTACATTGCCGCCGCCGCCGCGCTGACCTCGCGCACGAATTCGTCCACGCGCGTGCGCGGCACCAGCGCGTAGTCCGGCGCCACGCAAGTCTGGCCGGCGTTGAACAGCTTGCCGAAAGCCAGGCGCGGCGCAGCCTGCGCCAAGTCGCAGCTTTCGTCGATGATGGCGGGCGACTTGCCGCCCAGTTCCAGCGTCACCGGTGTCAGGTTGTGCGCCGCGGCGACAGCGACCTGGCGCCCCACCGCGGTGGAGCCGGTAAAAATGAGATGGTCGAATGGCAGCGCCGCAAAATCGCGGCTGACCTCAACGCCGCCTTCGACCACGGCCAGCTCGGCCGGGGTGAAATAACGCGCCGCCAGTTGGGCCAGCAGGCGCGAAAAGGCCGGCGTCAGCTCGCTGGGTTTGATCATCACGCGATTGCCCGCCGCCAGGGCGGCAGCCGCCGGCACCAGCGCCAGTTGGCAGGGGTAGTTCCACGGCACGATATTGCCGATCACGCCCAGCGGCTGCGGCATGATCCGGCTCGACCCGGGCAGCATGTGCAGCGGCGTCGCCACGCGGCGCGACCGCATCCAGCGCCCCAGCTTGCGGCGCTGCTGGCGGATGGCCGACAGCACGACGAACAGCTCGGTCAGCACCATTTCCTGCCGCGCGCGCCCGCCAAAGTCGGCGTTGATTGCTTCCAGGATGGCCGCTTCGTTGTCGGCCACCAGCGCCTGCAGGCGGTCAAGCCGCTCGCGCCGGATGGCGGCCGGCGGCACCATGTCGGCAGTGAAGGCCGCGCGCTGCACTTCCAGCATATCGAGCAGCGATGGCGAGCCGCGTCCGACGACGGCGGGGTCGAATTCCTGAACTTTCATCACAGTGTCTCCAGTTGCGCCGCGTTTTATTAACGCTGTCGTTGAAACGAGTATGTGTTTGACACTACTATTCGTCCAATGCATTGTATTTATCCGCACAATGCATATTCCGCATACTAGGAGTTTTCCATGGATTTCAAGCGCTTGCGCTACGCCCTGGCGGTGGCCGACGAAGGCAATTTCGTGCGGGCCGCCGAGAAGATCAGCATCAGCCAACCCGCCCTGTCGCGCGCCGTGCAGACCCTGGAGGACGAACTGGGTTTCCTGCTGTTCGACCGCGGCAACCGCAACGTAGCGGTGACGGTGGCCGGCGCCGCCTTCTTCAACCACGCGCGCCGCTTGCTGTTTGATGTACGCAACATGGAACACGATTTATCGTTGTTGCGAAATGGCGACAGCGGCCATGTAGCCTTCGGCATCGGCCCACTGCACTCGGGCGCCCTGCTGCCGCGCATGCTGCGCCAGGTGCGCGCCGACCAGCCGGGCATCAGCCTGTCGGTCACCATCAACACCTCGACCTACCTGCTGGACCACCTGCGCGGCGAGGAAATGGAATTCTTCATGTCCGACGTGCGCCTGATCGAGCCGGCCGAAGACCTGATCATTACCCACGAATGCCGCCAGTACGGCGGCATCTACTGCCGCCCCGGCCACCCGCTGCTGGGGCGCGACGACGTCACCCCGCCCGAGCTGCTGCCTTATGGCATGGCGGCACCCACCATCCCCGAAGTGCTGATGACGCAGATGAACAAGCTGTTCCGCCTGCCGCCGGGGCGCGACCTGCCCATCATGCTCAGTTGCGACAGCGTGCATACCCTGGTCGACGTGGTGGCCGAAAGCGATCTGCTGCTGATTTCCAGCCATGCGGCGCTGGCCGAGGCGGCCGCGGAAGGCCGGCTGGAACAGGTACAGGTGCCGCTGCCGCCGCTGTGGGCCGACATTGCGACCATCCGCCTGCGCGGGCGTACCCTCTCGCCCGGCGCCCAGCGCGTGCTACAGGCGGCACGGGAAATCCTGGCGCAACTGGCCGGCACGGAAATGCCGCGCCAGTAATCCGCCGGCACGGCCCCGCTGGCGCAGCCTCAGGCCGCGGCCGCGCGCAGCGCTTCCAGGTCGCGCAGCTCGATCTGGCCGTAGCGCAGCCCGATCGCGCCGCAGCTGGCCAGCGCCTGCAATTCCTTGTTCAGGGTGGTGCGCCCGACGCCGAGCATCATCGCGATCTGGTCCTGTGAAGCGCTGATGGTGGTGCGCGCGCTGGCAGCCTGGGTCAGGTCGCCATGCGCCATCATCAGCAGGCGCCGCGCCAGGCGGGTGCGGGTGCTGTGCATCGCCATGTCGGCGATCAGGCCGAAAGCGGCGTGCAGCCGCTCCGCCTCCAGCCGTGCCATGGCGTTGGCAAACACCACGTCCTGCATCAGGGCAGTAAAACGTTCCACGCTGACCGCCAGCAGTTCCGTGTCCTCCTGCGCTGTTGCCGTGGCGCTGCGCGGCAAGTCCGCCAGCAGTGCCGTTTCGCCGAACCAGTTGCCAGCTTCGGCCAAGGTAACGATCGCCTCGTTGCCGTTCGCATGCATGACTGACAGCCGTACCGCGCCGCGCACCACGCCCCACAGCCCATCCTGCGTCCCGCACGTCCGCTCACCCTGCAGGTAGAGCACCTCGCCTTGCACCAGGCGCACGCTGCGCGTCACCGCCAGCAAGGCGCTGGCCTGCGCCGCCGGCAATCGCGCGAACCAGGGGTTGTTGAAGAATATCTGCATGCAAAAAAATCCTGAATTGCCCGGAATTGAACAATCTTCGCCGGCGCAGCCATGCATCATGGTTGCCAAAGGAGACCAGCCATATGGACAACACCATGATGTACACGCTGCTCGCACTGGTGATCGCGGGCCTCGCCCTGGCGGAATTCGCCAGCCGCCGCTACCGCGACACGGTGCACGCCAGCGCCAATGATACAGCGCTCGAAGTGGGCATGACAGTCAGCCTGTTGCTGCTTACCCAGCCGTTGATCCTCTTCGCCACCAGCGCGCTGGGCCAGTGGCTGGCGCCCGGCATGCGCGATGCCTGGGCCGGCCTGCCCTGGTGGGCCTGGGCCGGCCTGCTGCTGGTGGGCGACGACATGACGCAGTACTGGTGGCACCGCATCTCGCACTCGCCGCTGCTGTGGCCCCTGCACCGCGCCCACCACTCGGCCTCTTACATGAGCATCCGCATCACCTACCGCAACAACTTCTTTTACTACCTGATGATGCCGGGCATCTGGTTTGCCGGCGCCATGCTCTACCTGGGCTGCGGCTGGATGTATTTCGCCTACCTGGTGGTCAAGCAGGCGGTCATCCTCGGCGCCCACTGCGCCTGGGCCTGGGACGAACCGCTGTACAAGGTGCGCGCGCTGCGGCCCTTGATGTGGTTCGTGGAGCGCACCATCTCCACCCCGGCCACCCACCGCGCCCACCACGCCATCACCAACGCCGACGGCATCGGCCATTACAAGGGCAATTTCGGCAACCTGCTGTTCTTCTGGGACGTGCTGTTCGGCACCGCCTGCATCACGCGCCGCTACCCGGCCCAATACGGGCTGCGCGATGACCAGCTTTTTGGCGCGGAGCGCTGGGACAGGCAGATGTTCTACCCGCTGCTGCAGTCGGAGCGCGAATACAGCGCCCTGAAATTCGGCGGAAAGATTTATAGCGATGAATAAGGCCAGGAGCGGTGACAGGCGGCTTCGGCGTCCTTGGCCGCGCGGTTGGCGACGCCTTGCTGGCCTGCGGCGGCGTGGATCTATGCGACCCGCATGCAGCCGCTGGGTCGCTCACCAGCGCTGGCCGAAGTGGTGCTGTTCCTGCTGTCCGACGCTTCGGCCGCCGTGTCTGGCGTCCTGTTGCCGGCCACGGCGCGAGGGCTGGACTAGCCTGCCGTCAGCGGCAGCCGGAATTCGAAGCGCACGCCCTGGCCCGGAGCGCTAGCCAGGCTTACGCTGCCTTGCATCGCACCGCATACCAGGTTGTTGACGATGTACATGCCGAGGCCGGAACCGCCGGCGCCGACCTTGGTGGAGAAGAAGGGCTCGAAGATTTTCTGCTGCAGCTCAGGCGCGATGCCGACGCCGTCATCGCTGTAGACCAGCCGCACATGCTCGCCCGCCGCGCTGGCGGCGATCGACACCTTGCCGCAGCCGCGCCCCTCGAAACCGTGCAGGATGGAGTTGACGATCAGGTTGTTCAGGATCTGCTCCAGGTGTCCCGGATAGGAATCCATCAGCAGCCCGGGCGGCACTTGCAGTTCGACCGTGACATTCGCCTGCCGCATCATGCGTCCCAGCGTGACCAGGATATCGTGCAGGCAGGTATGCAGGTCGAACTGGCGGCGGCGCTGGCTGGTCTGGTCCACCGCCACGTTCTTGAAACTCTCGATCAATTCGCGCGCGCGGTCGGCGCTGCGGATCAGCACCTCGCTCGCCTCGCGGCAATCGCCTGCCGACTGCACCAGGCAGGAACGCGTCAGCTTGCCGGCCAGGGCATTGCCGGCCAGTTCATCCACGCGGTCGCGCAGGGTGGATGCCAGCAGCACCAGGTTGCCGACCGGCGTATTCAATTCGTGCGCCACGCCGGCCACGATGCTGCCCAGCGCCACCATCTTTTCCTGCTCGACGATCTGCTGCAGGGCCAGGCGCAGCTCGCAGCTGCGCGCTTCCTCCGCCTCCTTGCGCTGCGTGATGTCGCGCACCAGCGCCGCAAAGGCGGGCGGCTGCGATTGCGGCACCTGCCACTGCGACACCTCGACGTCGAACTCGCGCCCAGTGCGGTGGCGTGCACGCTGGCTGCAACCCTGCGCCGGCAACAGCACCTTGCTGGCGGGCTGGCCCAGCATTTCATGACGGCGCCACCCGAACAGGTCCTCCGCCGCATGGTTCCAGTCGGTGACCATGCCCTGGCTATCGGTGCCGATGAAGGCTTCGCAGGCGCTGTCGATCACCATGCGCAGGCGCCGCTCGGATTCGTGCAGGGCTTGCGTGCGCTCCTGCACCTTCGCATACAGCTCGCACAGCACGGCCACCTTGTTGCGCAGCACAGCCGGTTCGATCGGCTTGTTGAGGAAATCTACCGCGCCCATTTCATAGCCCTTGAACTGGCGCACGCGGTCATGCAGGCCGGCGGTAACGAAGATGATGGGCAGGTGGCGCGTGCGGGGGTTGGCGCGCAGCAGTTCGGCCGTTTCCAGGCCATCCATCTCCGGCATCTGCACGTCCAGCAGCACCACGGCAAAATCGTGCCTGAGGGATTGGCGCAGGGCTTCGTTGCCGGACATGGCTTTCACCAGGTGCAGGGAGAGCGGCATCTCTTCCAGCAATGCTTCCAGCGCCGTCAGGTTCTCCTGTCGGTCGTCGACCAGCAGCACCGGGATGTTCAGTTCCATGCGCTCCCCTAGCGTCTAATCCAGACCCGCAGCAGCGACAAAAGCTGCGCGGTATCGATCGGCTTGGCGAGGTAATCGCTGGCTCCCGCCTCCAGGCAATGCTGGTGATCGCCCGGCATCGCCTTGGCGGTCATCGCGATGATGGGCAAATCCCTGAAGCGGGCATCGGCGCGGATGCGGCGCATCGCTTCGTAACCATCCATCTGCGGCATCATTATATCCATCAGCACAGCGTCCACCTTCCCTTCCGACGCCAGCCTGTCGAGCGCTTCCTGGCCATTCTCCGCTTCCAGTACTTCCACCCCGCGGTCGCCGAGCAGGCTGGCCAGGGAGAACAGGTTGCGCATGTCGTCGTCCACCACCAGCACCCTGCTGCCGGCCAGGGCCAGGGTTTCCTGCCGCGTGGCGTGGCCGCCTTGCTCCACGCTGTGCAGGAACAACTGCACTTCGCTGAGCAGCCGTTCGGGACTGTGCGTGCCCTTGACGATCACGCTGCGCGCGTAGCGGTTCAGCATGCGCAGCTGTTCGCGCGTCAGGTCCTGGCCGGAGTGAATCACCACCGGCAGGTGCCGCAGGCCGGGCGTGGCTTGCATCGCCTCCAGCACCTGGTAGCCGGACATGTCCTGCAGGCCAAGGTCCAGTACCATGCAGTCGAAGTGGCCTTGCGCCAGCAGCTCGGCTGCTTCATGTCCGGACTGGCAGCGCACGACTTCCACATCGCGTCCCGCCAGCAGGGCGGCGAGACTGCTTAACTGGCTTTCGTCGTCTTCCACCACCAGCACGCGCTTCAGCGCACCGGCCCAGGCCTGCTCGATGGTCTCGAATACTTGCGACAGCTGTTCGGAACTGGCCGGCTTGGTCAGCAGGCCCAGCGCGCCCAGGTCGCGCGCACGCTGGATTTCGTCAAGGCAGGAGATGAAGTGCACCGGCAGGTGGCTGGTACGGGGATCGGCGCGCAGCTCGCGCATCACTTCCCAGCCATCCATGCGCGCCATCATCACGTCCAGCAGCACGGCGTGCGGCGCTTCATGCCGCGCCAGTTGCAGGCCCTGCTCCCCGTCCGGCGCGACCAGCGGCGTGTAGCCGCGGGCACGCACGAAATCTGCCAGCAGGCTGGCGAAGAATGGATCGTCTTCCACGATCAGGATGCGGCGCACGCCATCGCCCGGCGCCGTGGCGGGCGGCGCGGCGTCTGCCGGTGCGGCGCTTGCCGGGGCGGAAGCAGGCAGCAGCGGCAGCATGAAAGTGAACGTGCTTCCCTCTCCCTCTACGCTGTGCAGGTGCAGCGCCCCGCCCATGATGCGCGCGAGCTGCAGCGAAATCGACAAGCCCAGCCCCGTGCCGCCATAATGCCGGCTGATGCTGCCGTCTGCCTGCCGGAACGCTTCAAAGATCGTCACCTGCTTATCCGTCGGCACGCCGATGCCCGTATCGCTGGCCGCAAACGACAACTGGTCTCCCACGACGGAAATCCGCAACTCCACGCTGCCCCGGTGCGTGAACTTGAGCGCATTGGCCAGCAGGTTGCGCAGTACCTGCTGCACGCGCTGCCCATCCATCATTGCCGCTGCCGGCGTGCCGGGCAGGCGCTCGATCCGCAGCACCAGGCCCTTCTGTTCCGCCTGCGGCTGGAACTGCGCCAGCAGGTCGTCGCACAAGCCGGCCAGTTCCACCGGCTCGATGTTCAGCTCCACCTTGCCCGATTCCATCTTGGCCAGGTCGAGGATGTCGTTGATCAGGTTTAGCAGGTCGCGCCCGGAATTGTGGATGGTTCCCGCATATTCAAGCTGCCGTTCGTTCAGGTTGTTCGCCTTGTTTTCCTTCAGCAGCGCCGACAGGATCAGCATGGAATTCAAGGGCGTGCGCAACTCGTGCGACATATTGGCCATGAACTCGCTCTTGTAAGCGCTGACGCGCTGGATTTCCTCGCGCTGCCGCTCCAGCAGGTCGGCGCGCTCCTCCAGCTCCGCATTGCTTTGCTGGAGCTCCTCCTGCTGCACCCGCAGTTCCTCCGCCTGCTGCGCCGTCTCCGCCAGCAAGGACCGCGTGCGATGGCGCGTGATATTGACCTCCAGCCCGATCGCGATCGCCTCCGCGCACAGGTCGACAACAGCCAGCTCGTTATCGCTGAAGTGCCGGAAGGCGCCCAGCTCGATCACCCCCACCATATTGCGCCCGTGCTGCAGCGGCTGCACCAGCACGCAGGACGGCTCCGCACTGCCAAGGGCCGAGCCGATCTCCAGGTAGCCGGGCGGCGCCGCGTCGACCAGTATCCGCTTGCCGTCGCGGATCGCCTGCCCTGCCAGTCCGTCGCCCGGCGCAATGCGTGCCGGATGCCGCTCCTGCGCCAGGCCATGGCCGGCCAGCAGGCACATGCCCGCCCCCGCTCCTTCATCGACGTACAGCGCCCCAACCCGCGCCCCCAGGCGCTCCGCCAGGAAGTCCAGGAGGCGCTGCCCGAGCACCGCCAGTTCCTGCTCGCCGCGCATCACGATATTGAGTTCATTCTGGCTCGACTTGAGCCAGTCGCGCGCACGGTCGGCCAATTTGCTGGCGCGCAGCGCTTCGGTCATTTTGGCGAAGGCATCGTCGAAGCTGCGCTGTGATTCGGCCAGCGCCGCCACCGACAGCAGCAGGTCGCCCGCCTCATCGTGCGCCACGCCGGCCAGATCCAGCTGCGGCAGCGGCGCCGGCGTCAGGCCGTGATCGAGATTGCCGCTTGCGACAGCCTGCACCGCTGCCACATGGCCGGCGCGCGAATCGGCCAGCGTGCGCGCCGAATCCAGCGCCCGGTGCAGCGGCTGCGCCACGTTACGCTGGTAAAACACGCGCAGCGCCGCCGCCATCAGCACCAGCACGGAGCCGAATGCGATCAGCACCCAGCTCACGACGCGGGTGGCGCTGGCAGCCTCGCGCGTGGAATCGACCTCCAGCACGCCGCGCACGTCGCCCAGCTTCCAGTCGGTCTTGGGACTTTGCGGATGGTTGTTGTGGCAGGAAACGCAGGCATCGGCGCTCATGCGGTCGGCCAGCGCCACGCGCACCGTCGTGCGGCCGTGCAGGGTTTCAGTGCGGGAGAAGACGCCGTCGGGAGTTTTCTGCAGGTAGTTCCAGGCGTCCCGCGCAAACTGGTCGCTGGCGCGCTCGCGCCGCTGCGGGAAAGGAAAGGGGCTGTAAAGCTTGACCACCGTGCCGCCGCCCTGCATCAGCTCGCTCAGGTCGTGGATCATCGTGGCCGGCAGCGGAATCGCGTTTTCCTTGCTGCGATAGTCCGGGTCGACCTGCATATCGGTCTGCGCCAGCACCCGCGCCGCCACGTTTTCAGTGTAGTACTTGCGCAGCATGAGGAATTGCCGCACCGTGGCCTGCGCCGAATCGACGGCATCGCGCTCGGCGTTCTCGCTGATCAGGATTGGCAATAATGCCGAAATGACCAGACCACACCCGGCCAGCAGCAAGGCGATTGGCAGGAACAGCTTCCAGAACAAGCTGCTGGAACGTGCGAGCACGGCAAGCCTCCGCAAGGCTGAGTTTTCACCCTATTCTTGCGCGGAATATCCCATGAGGCAAGCCTACCGACAGTTACTATTTTTTTAGTGGCCGCAGCACGATTTCGAACAGTTTCGGCCAGCGCTTGCCGGTCACAAACAGGCGGTGCGACTTGGCGTCGTAGGCGATGCCGTTCAGGACATTGTCGGCATCGCTGCCCGCCCTGGCGGTAGCGGCCAGCCCGGACAGGTCGATCCAGCCCAGCACATGGCCGCTGAACGGGTCGATGCGGGCGATGCGGTCGGTCTGCCAGACATTGGCATAGATCTGACCATCGACCCACTCCAGCTCATTGATCTGCGCCAGCGGCTGGCCGTCGGCCGTGACCTTGATGCGGCGCTGCTCGCCAAAGGTTTTCGGGTCCAGCACGCGGATTTCCGGCGTGCCGTCGCTCATGTAGAGGCGCTCGCCATCGCTGGTGATGCCCCAGCCTTCGCCCAGGTAATTGAAGGTGCCCTTGATGGCCAGGCTGCCCTGCTCCATCACGTAGCCGGCCTGGTTCATCCAGGTGATGCCGACAATGCTGTCGCCATGCGGCGCAATGCCTTCGCCGAACACCTTCTCCGGCAGGTCGCGCTTTTGCAGCACCTTGCCGGTGGCCAGTTCCACCTTGCGCACGGAGGACGCGCCGTACTGGCCGGTACTCTCCCACAGGAAGCCGTCCTTGAAGAACAGGCCCTGCGTGAAGGCCTGCGGATCGTGCGGGTAGGTTGCCTTGATCGCGTAGCCCTGCACCGGCACGGCAGCCGATGCGATCTGCGCGGCCAACGCCGCCGCGCCCAGCGCTGCCAGCTTAAGCATCCCACAGGTCTCCGCTGGCGTTGCTGCGCGGCGGGGTCACGCCGAAATGCTGGTAGGCCAGCGCCGTGGCGACGCGCCCGCGCGGCGTGCGTTGCAGGAAACCTTGCTGGATCAGGTATGGTTCCAAAACGTCCTCGATAGTATCCGCGGCCTCGCCGATGGCAGCCGCCAGGTTGCCGATGCCGACCGGGCCACCGCCGAATTTGTACAGCACCGCTTCCAGCAGCTTGCGGTCCATCACGTCAAAGCCCACGTGGTCGACGTCGAGCATGCGCAGCGCCGCATCGGCCTGCTCGCGCGTGATGTCGCCGTTGCCCTTCACTTCCGCGTAGTCGCGCACGCGGCGCAGCAGGCGGTTGGCGATACGCGGCGTGCCGCGCGCGCGGCGCGCAATTTCCACCGCGCCGCCTTCGTCGATATGCGCCTTCAGCAGCGCCGCACTGCGGGCAACGATTTTCGCCAGTTCATCGGTGCTGTAGAACTCCAGCCGCGCCACGATGCCGAAACGGTCGCGCAGCGGGTTGGTCAGCATGCCGGCGCGGGTGGTGGCGCCGACCAGGGTGAAAGGCTGCAGGTCCAGCTTGACGCTGCGCGCCGCCGGGCCTTCGCCGATCATGATGTCGATCTGGTAGTCCTCCAGCGCCGGGTACAGGATTTCTTCGACCACCGGCGACAGGCGATGGATCTCGTCGATGAACAGGACGTCGTTCGCCTCCAGGTTGGTCAGGATCGCCGCCAGGTCGCCCGGGCGCTCCAGCACCGGGCCGGATGTCTGGCGCAGGTTGACGCCCATTTCGCGCGCGATGATATTGGCCAGCGTGGTCTTGCCCAGGCCCGGGGGGCCGAACAGCAAGGTATGGTCCAGCGCCTCGCTGCGCTTGCGGGCGGCCGAAATGAAGATTTCGAGCTGGTCGCGGATCTTGGACTGCCCGACATATTCATCGAGATGCTTGGGACGCAAGGCGCGCTCGATGGCCTCCTCGTTGGGCGAAGATGGCGCCGCATCGATGATGCGCTGCTCGGTGAAATTGTCGGTTTGAATGCTCATGCCAGCTCGAAAAACAGGTTCAAGGCATGATTCTATCAAGGCCGGGCAGCCCGCGGCTCACTTCATGTTGGAAGCGGCCGCGCTTGCCGTTTCGTTGGTTTTCTTCTGCAGGCTGCCTGAAATCTGCATCGCCTTCTCACGGCGGTCAGGCTGGCCATCCTTCTTTGGCTCCTGCAACCCGGTGGCCTTGCGCGCAGCGGTGGAAGGTTCGCCTTTCACTGTTGCCCTGGCCGGCTGCCGGGCTTCCGGCTTGTCCTGCCCCGGCGCGGCCTGCTGGCTCCAGGCCGCAGACGCCGCCGCCAACAGCAAGCCGCCCAGCGGCACCGGCAAAAGTTGACGAATAGTCATGAGAAATCTCCTCGAAAGTTCGCCAGAGTCTAGCACGCCCGGCCATGAAGGCTTGCGCCTACAGCAGCACGGGACGCACGCCGCTAGTCGCGCCGGCTGTGGCGTCGATACTGGCGCAATACAGACACAAGGAGCTTGTCATGCGCGCACTCACCTACCACTCCGCACATGATGTCCAGGTGGACACGGTGCCTGATCCCATCCTGCAGGAACCCGACGACATCATTCTGCGCATTACCGCCACTGCAATTTGCGGCTCCGACCTCCACCTCTACCGCGGCAAGGTGCCGGCCATGCAGGAAGGCGATATCCTCGGCCACGAATTCATGGGCATCGTCGAAGAGGCCGGCCCCGGCGTCACTGCCCTGGCAAAAGGCGACCGGGTAGTGGTGCCCTTCGTGATCGCCTGCGGCGACTGCTTTTTTTGCCAGCGCCAGCTGTTTTCCGCCTGCGAGACCACCAATCCCGACCGCGGCGCGATCATGAACAGGAAAGGCTTGCGCCCTGGCGCTGCCATGTTCGGCTACACCCACCTGTATGGCGGCATGCCGGGCGGGCAAGCCGAATACGTGCGCGTGCCGAAGGCCAACGTCGGGCCGCTGCGCATTCCCGATGCGCTGGAAGACGAGAAAGTGCTGTTCCTCAGCGATATCCTGCCGACCGGCTACCAGGCCGTGTTGAATGCCAACGTCGGACCGGGCGACAGCCTGGCGATCTACGGCGCCGGCCCGGTGGGCCTGATGGCGGCAGCGTGTGCCCGCATGCTGGGCGTGGAAAGGATTTTCATGGTTGACCACAATGCCTACCGGCTCGACTTTGCGCGCCAGGCCTATGCAGTGATCCCGGTCAACTTCGATGAGAAGGACGCCGCCGAATACATTGTCCACAACACCGCCGCGCGCGGGGTGGACGCGGTGATCGACGCCATCGGTTTTGAAGCCAAGGGCAGCGCGCTGGAAACGGCCCTGACAGCCATCAAGCTGGAAGGCAGCAGCGGCGCCGCGCTACGCCAGTGCATAGCTGCCGTAAGGCGCGGCGGCACGGTCAGCGTGCCGGGCGTGTATTCGGGCTTTATCCACGGCTTCCTGTTTGGCGACGCCTTCGACAAGGGCATCAGTTTCAAGATGGGCCAGACCCACGTGCAGCGCTTCATGCCGGAACTGCTGGAATTGATCGGCCAAGGCAGGCTGAACCCCGAAGCCATCATCACGCACCGCCTGCCGCTTGAACAGGCGGCGGACGGCTATCGCATCTTCGACAAGAAGGAAGAGGAATGCCGCAAGGTGATCCTGCGGCCGGGCTAGCGCTTAACGTTCCTTGTAGACGATGTCGATCGCCAGGCCGGCGGCCAGCAGCAGGCCGGAATTGGCCTTGAAGTCCTCCGCGATCGAAATCATGTAGTTGTCGGCGCTGGTGAACAATTCCTTGCCGATGCCAGCCCACTTCTTGCTGACGGTGCCTTTCTCGTTGCCCTTGGCGTCGAGGAACTTGAAGTTCCAGCCCTTCCAGTCGCCTTTCACTTCGGCGATCAGCTGGTCGCGCATGTCGTAGACAAAGAAGCCGCCGCCCAGGCTGAACAGCTTCGACTTGAAATAGCCGATCGCCTGGCCCGAACGGTCCAGGATCTCGATGCGGGAACGCAGGAAGGTCACGCCACGCTTGATGGTGAGCAGCGCAGGGCCGTTGGCCTGCTCGGAAATTTCCACCTTGGTCGGCAGGATGCGCTTGTCGATCACCAGGCGCAGCGCATGGACCAGGAAGCTCAGTTTTTCCTGTGCCACGCCCAGGTTCTGCTGGGTGTCGGGGTCGATGATGTCGTAAGCGTCCGAAAGTTTGAGCACGCCGACGTGCTCTTTGACGAAGTAGTTAGTCCTGTCCAGCAATTGATTTCCCCAGTAGTGAGTTTGAGTTATGAAGTACATGTGCAGTCGCGGCGAACTGCTCGTTGCCCGCCAGCTTGCCGCTGATCGTGTCAACGATCTTGAAGCCAGCGCTTTGATACAAGGCCAGGGCGGCCGTGTTACCAACCAGTACATCCAGCGACAAAGCCCTGCCCGACTCGCGCAGTACTGCGTCGAGCAGCGCACGGCCGATTCCTTGCCGGTGGCGGGCAGGATCGACGTACAGCCAGGTGACTTCATCTTCCGTGAAGCCGGCAAAGCCTACAACTTCACCGGCGACTTCCGCCACCGAGAGCGTCGCCTCGAACAGGCCCTCTGCCGCGCCGGTTTGCTCCAGCGTCAGGAAAGCATCTGCCAGGCCACTGGAATGGAGTTCGAACTTGCGCGCGGCATCGTGCACCGCGCAGATGCCTTGCCAGTCTGCAGCTTGATAAGGCCGGATCAGCATGCGCTCAGCGCCCCGGAACCAGGTAGCGCAGTTCGGCCATGCCCGGACCGATCTGCCGCGCCGACTGCAGCAGCAGCGGCGGGTTGGTCAGTCGCCGCGGGAACAGCGGCTTGCCGTGTCCCAGCGTGACCGAGCCCACCTGGACGATCAGTTCGTCCAGCAGTCCGGCATCGTGGAATTGTCCCGCCAAGTCGCCACCGCCCACGATCCAGATATTCTTGTCGCCCGCCGCCTCGCGCATGGCGGCGTGCACCGCGCGTACGTCGCCCTTCACGAAGCGCAGGTCGGCGCCGGGAATCGACGGCAAGGTGCGCGACGAAAAGATCCATGTCGGCTGCGTATAGGGCCAAGGCGCCCCCGTTTCCGCCGCCACCGTTGCGGCATTGCGCACCATCCACTCGTAGGTGGACGAGCCCATCGCGATGGCGCCAACCCGGGCGATGAACTCGGGATAGCTGCTGTCGTTGATATCGCCAAGCGGGAACAGCCAGTCCAGCGAATCGTCTTCGGTAGCGATAAAGCCATCAAGGCTTGTCGCGGTAAAAAATTGAGTCTTCATTTTGAGTGCAGCGCTGCCGCGTTTGCGGGAATGGGTGCAAGATTGTACGCGCCCGCAGCGCATCGAATTCTCTCAAAAAATTGCTCGCCGCCCCCTCAGCGGCGAATGCGGGCCGCCGCCAAGCCCAGGATTGCGCCGGCCAGGCCGCCAAGGAGCGATTGCGGCAAAGCGATCATGTCCTGCGCCCAGCCATCTGCGAGGGTCATCAGGTCGGCCGCCAGATAGACCGGTCCCATGCCCACGCCGAGCGGCACCGCCAGCCACGCCGGCCATTGCCCGCTTTGTTGCCAGCCGATGACGCCGCCAATCCAGCACGACACCGCGACCATTCCAATCAGCGCCCCACCCAGAGCGAAAGCAGCCTTACGCATGAATACTGTCTCCGTCGTTTTCCGGAATGGGGCGCACGACCATGAACAGGTAGGACATGGCGCCAAGGAAGGCAATTGCAGCTCCGGCCAGCAGCGCCGGTACAAAAGACCATTGCTGCGCGATATACCCGGTAAGCACCGGTGCCAGCGCACCGCCGAGGAAGCCGCCGAAATTCTGGATCGCGCCGAGCGAAGCGATGTGGCTGCGAGGGGCCGCCACCGTGGCGAGCGACCAGGCGCAGGCCGAAGATGCGTTGGCAAGGAAGATCACAATGGAAATGCACGCCACCGCCAGGACATTGCTCTCCACCAGCGCTGCAGGAATCGTGAATGCCACCATGCCCAGCGTCGCCAGCACCACCGCATTGCGGCGCCCCGAAATCGGGGTGCTTGCAAAACGCACGATGCGGTCGGAAGCCCAACCAGCGATCAGGGCGCCGGCAAAACCGCACAGGAAAGGTATTGCCGATGCGAAGCCCGCATGCGCCAGGTCCATATGGCGCTCGGTGCGCAGGTACCCGGGCAGCCAGGTCAGGTACACCCAGTTCAGGTATACCGAGCCGAAAAAGCCGAACATCATGCCCCACGTCACGCGATGGCGGAACAGCGCCAGCCAGGCGGCAAAGCTGGTTTTGGGTGCGGCTTCGCTGGCCTCACCGTCCTCCAGGTAGGCGCGCTCCTCCGCGCTCAACTCTTCGCGCACAGGATCGCGATAGACGCTCACCCAGACGATTGCAGCCAGCAGACCAAGCGCGCCGGTGACGTAAAACGCCCAATGCCAGCTGGTCGCCGCGATCAGTGGCGGCAGCAACAGCGGCGCCAGGGCGACGCCCAACGGCGAGGCAGAATTGTAGATACCCGTCGGCGTTCCGCGCGAGCGCAGCGGGAACCAATTGCTTACCACGCGTGCAGCAGAAGGAAATTGCGGCGCCTCCCCTACCCCGAGCGCAATGCGCGCAAGCACGAAGTAGCCAAAAGTCGATGCCAGCCCGCCGGCTGCCTGGGCCACCGACCACAGCACCAGCCCGAGCCCAAGCAGCCAGCGAGGACCGATCTTGTCGACCAGCGCACCGACCGGAAGCTGGCATAAGGCGTAGCTCCACGAGAATGCCGACAGCAGCAAACCCATTTCGCCCAGCGACAGGCCGAGGTCCGCGCGGATATACTCGTTGGCCACCGCCAGGGTAGCGCGGTCCAGGTAATTGATGACCCCGCTCGCCACCAGCAGCACCAGCGCCAGGCTTTGCCTTCGAAGGATTCGTGGAGGGACTTGGGTAGCAGTGATGTTGGTCATTTCAGGTGTTCCATACGCCGCGCGAATTATAAAATCGTGGCGAGTATAGAGCACGGCGCCATTATCGAACCACTTTTCCTGGATTAATCAAATCAGCATCATCGCAGGCCGACTTCGCGCCAAGGCGCTCGGAAACCAGCGCGCCGGAACAATAGCTAAGAGCTTCAGCAATCTTCTCCCCTTCGGCTATTTCGCAACTAGAACCTTGAGCGACTGCGCTATCGCCTCGGGAACGTAATCCGGCTCGCTCGGCTTGATCCGGCGCTCCGCCCCGACCATGGACCTTGCAATGCTTGGCAGTGGGCCCAGGTTGGAGACCCTGATATCTTCATCGGATACTCCTTCGCGGGACATGTGGGCGTTGGTTAATTTTTTGGCAAACCCTAGCACGCAGTCCGCCCGCTCCGGCCTCACCCCTGCCCAAGCTCCTGGGCCAGTCCAATGAGGATTCCTTCCGGTCCGCGAATGTAGCAGAGCCGGTACACGTTTTCGTATTGGACCACTTCTCCAACGACCGTCGCCCCCAGCCGGCCAAGCCGCTCCAGCGTATCGTCAATGTCATCCACAGCAAACATCACGCGCAGGTAGCCAAGGGCATTCACCGGCGCGGCACGGTGATCGGCAACCACCGCCGGCGCCAGGAAGCGGGACAACTCGAGCCGGCTATGGCCGTCCGGCGTACGCAACATCGCAATCTCGACACGCATGCCGTGCAAGCCTGTGACGCCATCAGCCCAATCGCCCTGCACTGGCGCACGCCCCTCAAGTTCGAGGCCAAGCTCGGCGAAAAATGCAATGGCGGCGTCCAGGTCCTCCACCACAATACCAACATTGTCCATGCGCTTGACTGTCACGATGCCTCCATGGTTTTCATTTGCTTGCGATGATTTGAGCGAGAACAATCCGCCCTTCCTCAAGGTTTCGTCGCTGATTCTGGGCCATGGCCGGAAAATCAGGTCCGAGGAGGATATGGAAGCCAACTGCCGGCAGCCCTTCAAGACGTATTTTCTCGGCAAGCGCCACGAACCAGGTGCGCGCGGCATCGGTCGTGTCCGACCAATGGGTCACCTTGAATCCTGCGGCCTCCAACAGCCGGCGCAGTTCATCAGGTGGCACCAGGAAGCTGGTATCGGGTGTGCGCGCCCACGGAACCGGAAAGAGAACAGGACCGGACGGGCCAGCGAGAATGTCATAGATCGCGAGGATGCCACCCGGCTTGAGAACCCGGTGCATTTCCCGGTACAGAAGGGCTTTGTCCGGGATATTCATCGCCACGTGTTCGGTCCATACGACGTCGAACGACGCGTCATCGAACGGCAGATGGGTTGCGTCGCCCTGGCGGAAGTCGACAAGATCCGCAAGACCGACCTTGGCGCTGAGCAGCGCCGCAGCATTGCAGTATTCCTCGGTCAGGTCGATGCCAGTGACGCGGCAGCCAAACTCCTTTGCCAGGCATCGAGAGGTGCCGCCGATACCGCTGCCGACATCCAGCACCCGCTTCGACGCATCCAACGAGGCCGCCCTCGCAAGTTCGAGCGTCGCTGTCCTGCCGCGGATATGGAACTCGTCTACCGGCGCCAACTCCTCGGGTGTGAGGTGATTCAGGTCCTTACCGGCCTTTTCCAGCGCCGCAAGGATGGCGTTCCCAAGATCGGAACGGGCGTAGTGCGACTGGATTGCGTCGTTGACTCGATTGAGCATGACATTCTCCCTCCAATAAAGAGCGCCCTTGGCAATGTCCTTGCCGACATTATTCACACGTTCATTATGGCTGATCGCGGCACAGCGTCACCCCGATGTCAGCTACCGCAAAAAGTGAGGCATCAAATGGAAGCCTCCTCTCTGATCTCTGCCAGAACTTTCCCGTTCGAGCCCGAAAATACTGAGCATTCAGCGGGAGCCTTTGCAAAATGAGGAGATGAATCGGTTTTTCAGCAGGTAACGTCGCGTTCAGCCGCACATCGAAGTGCGAAGCACGGCTGGAAAAAGCAGTTGGATGTCATGGCTCAATTTCGATGCCGTTACGCTTGAGCTCTTCTACCAGTTCACCCGGAAATTTGCCATTGGTGGCCCGTCTGCTTACAAAGACATCGGGAATCACCTTTCCCTCATATAAATTGCCAAAAATGAGACACTCGTCGCCGACATTAGCGAGGAAGTCGAACTGCCCCTCACAATCTGTCCCTAACATGCTCCCACCCACTCCTCGGACGGTAACCATCGAGACAGGCTGCCCGACGACCCACCGAACCGGCTTGAAGACAATATCGTAAAGTGTCGTGCCGTTCGATTCTTTTAGGCCATCAACCTTCGTGACGATGCCAGAGAAAACTACGGAATGCGCTGTACTGCCTGCAAGATAGTCCGACACCTTGTAGAACCGCGGTTTGCATGCGAAGGAAGGATCCATCGGCAGCAGCAACGCGGCACCGATGAGTGCCTTGCGAAACATATCAATAAAACTCCGCATGCTGCATCCTTTTAAACGGGTGTCCAACGTGTGTGGTAACCGGCGGCTGGGCTGCGTAGCGCGAACGCCATCCGGTTATTTGAAAGGTTAGACCTGATTTTACCGAATCCGACTCGGCCGAAGATCGCCTGCCAATATCGATCAATGGGTGGAGACCGCAACCAAAGGATAGAAGCGACGGCAACACCTACTTTCCACATCAGGGACGGATTGTCGAAATTGTAGGTGATCGCGACAGCAATCACCACACCGAGAAGTGCGCCAGAAACGAAATGTGTAACTTCCTCGGGTTTCGTGACCTCGTGATCATCGACGTTGCGCATGCGATAACGCCTGAATTAAGCCGGGCCGCGAGACAGCTTGGGCTTGAATGAATTGTTTGCCGCCATCGGCTGACGGGCTGCGGCCGGTGCCAAGTCACCGTATTTGCGCTTGCGCAGATCGGTAAAGTGCCACCAAGGTTGCGGCGCCGCCCCGCCCAAGAAATCAGTCACAGACATGAAAACGTCCAGGACGCATGGATCATGACGTGAGCCCGTGACAACACACAGGGACTCGTACAGATCGAGTGGGTCAGCGCCAATCAATTGGGTAGGATCACTAAAGCCAAGCAGTTCGAAGTCACGTGCCGCGGCTGGACCGATATTTGGAAGATCCGTGAAATGCCGGACCTTTTCCCGAACGACCTTTTGAGGATTCATGGTAGCTAACGATGCTGTATAAAAACCGCTTCAGAGGCAATAGTCTGTGCGTCCCAGGATTTTCGACAGCTGTGTTGGTTGATAGAGGCAACTGACGGCCCGCCGCTTGCCGAAAACCGCCTCCACTGTCGCCGTGCGCCGACCATATAGCTGGCGCCGGCGCGGGCTGCTCGCTTAATCCGCGATGCGCTCGGCCACCTGGTCGCCAACGGTCTGCTGCATCAATAGGCTGGTAACTTTGCCGCCGGCGTCGCGCCGGAACTCAACGCTATTCATCGTTCCCTCCATGAAAAAGCTGGTCGATGCATATGGCTTCAGGTCGGTCGCAGGACGGCCTTCGCGCTGCCAGGTCAGGATTGCCCCTTTGCGGCGCACCGTACGCGTGCTGTTATCGGCCAACTTGTAAGTGCCGACGAAGGCGTCCAGCGCCTCCGGCGCCAGAGCGATGACTTTGCGCTCAGGGAATGGATCGCCAATGGCAATGGCTGCAGCATGCTGCGCCACCACTTCGGAATTGAGCAAAGTGCGTTCGCCATTGCTCAACACAGCCACATAAACCTTATCGGCCGGCAGGCGAATGACGTAGCCATTAAAGCCAGGGATGTCGCCGCCGTGTGCAATTTCCTCGTGCCCGCGCAGCTTGCCAATGGTCCAGCCGAAACCATAGTTGCATGCTGCCCCATCAGGCAGGGTGCATGGCGTGAAAGCCTGCTTCCAGCTTTCCGCTGTCAGCAGCTTGCCAGCGCTAATGGCGGCATCCCAACGCGCCAGATCGTCAACGGTGGAGACCAGCGCACCAGCCGCGTAGGGCAGCGACATGCTGATTTGATCGGCCAGGCTATAGCCCGAGAAAAAGCCGCCGCGATAGCCTGGAATGCGGCGCTTCGCGCTGCGCTCCGAACCTTCGTAGGCCGTATCCGCCATACCTAACGGCTCAAAGATGTTCCGCGCAATAAAATCGGCATAGCGCATGCCGGAGGCTTTCTCGATAACTGCGCCAAGCAGGAAGTAGCCAGAGTTGCTGTAGGCCCAGCGTTCGCCAGGTGCGTAGTCCAGCGGTTCATCCTTGAAGAAGTCGATCATTTGCGCGACGTTCATGTCCTTGCGCGCCACCGACCAGAACGAACGCATGTCCGTGTAATTGTGGATACCGGACTTGTGCTGCAGCAGCTGATGTATGGTGATGGACTTGCCCTTGGTCGGATAATCCGGCACGAACCGAGTAATGTCATCCTGCAGAGAAAGTCTGCCTTGCTCTGCCAACATCAGGATTGCCACTGCGGTGAACTGCTTGGTGATCGAGCCCAGTCGCAACTGCATATCCGCCTGCAGCGGGACTTTTTTGTCGATGTCGGCCAAGCCATATGCTTTCCGGAAGACCGTCTCGCCATCTCGCATCACAATCACGGCGGCGCCGGGGGCGCCGGACTTGAACATGGGCGCCAACTTGGCATCCAGCAGCCCCTCCAGGGAAGTATTGTTAGCGTGTGTGAAGGAGGCCTGCAGCAACAGCACTGCAGCAACGATTGGGCGTAAGGACATCAATTAGCTCCTGAAAAATTCGGCATATATTAACTTACCAAGTATCAGAAAAGGCTCACCAAATTCCACCACGCTTTCCGGCGACAAGTACCATCGTATCGATCGAGCGCAAGCGTCGCGCCCTGGAAAACCCTGCCGCGCGGGCACATCACCAAGCCCGGGGACCGCTAATTACGCACGCCGCTCATTCTAGGAGCGCGAGCGATGCTTGCGAATGCTGTGTGGAAGAACGACAGCATTCGTCGCTGGGCAGTCTCACTGGACGTTGATGAAGTTTCGAACGATCAGCTAACCAGCGACCGTCCACCGCCGCGCGCGGGACAGATGAATTGCGTACCCGGGCGTCCGGTTGAACGAATTGTCGGGCGGGCGCCCGCAGAGCTCGCGCACCGAAAAAGTGTTCGCTACTCAGCTTTGGCGATCTGCGTATTCGAACAACTCGATGACATTCCCAGAAGGATCTTCGAGCAGGATTTGTCGGCCCGCCCCTGCCTCTGCTATTTGACCACGGAAGGTCGCGCCCGCTTTACGCAATCTCTCGATCATTCCGTCGAGATCCTTTGTCACGATCATGAAGCGGCTCCAGCCGCCAGGCTTGGGATCTCCCCCGGCCTTGCCCGCACTACCGGCACCTGGTGCGTTGAGGAAGAGATGCAAATCCTCCAGCGTTAACGCAGCGAACTTTCCCGGGTTATGCATCGCGACAGAAAAACCAAGACGATCGCGATAGAAATCAACAGACGTGTCAATGTCGTTAACGATATATCGAACAGATGCCATC
The DNA here is from genome assembly GCF_049913285.1 of Pseudoduganella sp. S-14. GTDB lineage: Bacteria > Pseudomonadota > Gammaproteobacteria > Burkholderiales > Burkholderiaceae_D > Rugamonas. The sequence continues at coordinate 1,386,222 of NZ_CP183991.1, read as the reverse complement.
GCGCTACCTCTTCAGTGAAAGCTGCGGAAGCGATAAGAACATAATAACCTTAACCATTGTCCCAAGCTAGCTGAAGCGCAGCGTAGAGATCGTGAACTTAATTGAGCCGCCATGCAGCTGATGCCGCCTGACGTGAAAGACGTTCGCACAACGCAGATCTATACCCTCGTCCTCAACCGGGGTGGCAATGCTGTTCTCCTTCGGCATGCACGCCTACTGCGATAAGGGTCAAGAAAACGATGAAGGAAAGACGCAGCATTTCACTCTCAACGTAAAGTCAACATCATCTTGCAAGATCAACGACCGGTTCAGTCCATCGCCTTACCGGCTTCACACAGTCGCTTGGAAAAAGTGCTGTTCGCGATCGGCTTGCCGTCTTCTGGAACACGAACCGAGGCCGATGACGTAACAGCGATCGATTGGTAGCCGAGGCCGTAGACGGTGGCGTAACGTCCTGACGGATCAGGAACAAACGCATAGGTGCCATTAAGCCTTGCGTTGTTTAGCTGCTGGCGAAATTGTTCTGCGGCAGTTGCATCGCCGCGTACCGCGCGGAGCAGCAAGTCCCTTTGAAGGTTCGCCGGTGGCTTCTCTATGTAAGCAGTGTCAATGCCTTCGATTTCTACAAAGCTCTCATGCCAACATTGGTGTTCGTATCCACTCGCGCGCAATGCCTTGAACGATGTTTTTCCGATCCCGTTCGAGTAATCAAAGAAGGCAACCGACAACGTCTTGGAGCCCGCACTTGCGAGCATTGGTGCACACCACAACAAGGCGACGAGGGTCTTGCGGAAAGTCGATTTCATGCGGCGTTCATTTGATTTCGGAAAGCCGAAGCATACTATCTTTATTGCAACTCCGGCTTCCGCGGCTCGGAAAACCAATAGAAATAGAGTGCGGTCTCGCTGGCGACTTGCTCCTGGGTGCGATAAACGAATCGGTCGAAACCACCCACCTCGAAGCCATTCCGCAAATAGAGTTTGCAGGCGGGGACGTTGTTGGTTTGGGTTTCCAGCCGCAGGCCCTTTAGCTGTTTGTCCTGAGCCCACGATTTGGCGAACTTAATCAGCGCAGTTGCAATACCGCGTTGGCGAAACTCGCGGGAAACGACAACGTGTTCGATTGACGCAAGCTCGTTCCATGTCGATGCCAGCTCGATCTTCCCGGCCATCACTCCATTCACAAATACTCCGTAGGCTTCAACCTCATCATCGCATTCATCGTCCGCCTCATAGCGTTTGGTGAACGGTTCTACGGTCCGGGGGCCAAGCCTGATATCGCCATCGACCAGGAAAATGTCGAAGACCTCACTGGAAGTAAAGGTGTTCTCTTCGCGATCAAGCCAACTTGTTGGCTGCTTGTGGATCTTCTCAATTCTCATGAGACCTCGCTCTCATATGCTTCCAACGCAAGCAATAGACTGGTGCGATCTTGCCGAGCCACTTTTTGCCATGCCTGGCCAGTCAGTGCGGCCTCCAATGCCCACAGCAAGTTGAGGCTTGCGCCAGGGTTGGACGCACGGGCTCTGGCGTATGCGGCAATCGCCCCAAGCTGGCGCAGTTCATCGACGGACGTAATGCCGGCTCGCGCGAGCATTTCCTGCGACTTCGGTCCAAGGCCCTTGAGACCTGCGATCGATTCGTCGCCGAGTTCTATTTCCTTGAGCGGGTCGCCGCCATCAATGAAGAGGCGCCCGCCGGGCATCAGCGCCTTGCGAATTCGGGCTAGTGCCGCCCTTCCCTGTTCGGGATGGCGGCCATCGAGCGCGCCAACCCTCACCGCAAAGGCGAGGTCGTAGCGCCGCTCGCCCTTGCTGAGCTCAAAGTCCTCGACAGCGGCCAGGCGAAACTCCAGCCGGCCAGTCGCCAACTGCTGGGAAGACGCCGCGACAGCCTTGGCAATAGCATTGCCCGACCTGTCGATGGCAAGGACATGGCCGGTCCCGATACGCGGCAGAACAGCGCGCGCAGCCACGCCGGGGCCGCAGCCGATTTCAAGGACTCGCATTCCGGTACGCAGCGGCAGTGCCGCAACGATTTCGGCAAGGCGCCTGGAAATCATCTCAGCCCTTCGACAAAGCCTTCAGTGCCTGCTTGATGCCGTCGGAGACCGAAGAACCGGCAGGTACGGTCTTCAGCGCCTGCAAGGCTTCCTTGTCGGAGTAGCCCAGCGCCAGCAGCGCGTTCAGGATGTCGGCTTGAGAATCGTGAACCGGGTGCGCGCCGGCAGCGCCGATATCGGCGCCCAGCTTGCCCTTCAGCTCCAGCAGCAGGCGTTCGGCGGTTTTCTTGCCGATGCCGGGGATCTTCACCAGGCGGCCGGCCTCCTGCAGCGTGACGGCTTGCGCCAGGTCGGCGATCGACAGGCCGGAAAGGATCGATAGCGCGGTGCGGGCGCCGATGCCGCTGATCTTGATCAACTGGCGGAACACGGCGCGTTCTTCGGCATTGCCAAAGCCGAACAGCAGGTGCGCGTCTTCGCGGATCGTCAAGTGGGTGAACAGGCTGACCTTTTCGCCTACGCCGGGCAGGTTGTAGAAGGTGGACATCGGAACGTCGACTTCATAGCCGACGCCTTGTACGTCTACCAGCAGTTGCGGGGGATTCTTTTCAAGCAGGATGCCGGTGAGACGTCCGATCATGGTGTTCCTTTGAATGCGGTTAGCCCACCAGGCGGCCACGCTTCATGCGCAGTCCGGACAGGGCGGGATGGGCGTTGGTGACGACGGCCAGTGTGGCCTGGCTGTTGGCGTGGCAGATGGCGATGCCGAGGGCGTCGGCGGCGTCGGTGCCGGGCAAGCCGGGCAGAGCCAGCAGGCGGGCGACCATGTCCTGCACCTGCGCCTTGGTGGCGCGGCCGGTGCCGACGACGGCTTGCTTGAGCTGCGTTGGTGAGTATTCGGCGACTTTGAGTTCGTGTGTCACCAGGGCGCAGATCGCGGCGCCGCGGGCTTGGCCCAGGAGCAGCGTCGATTGCGGGTTCACGTTGACGAAGACTTTTTCGATTGCGGCGCAATCGGGTTTGTAGGTGGCGGCGATTTCCGCTACCCCGTCGAGGATGACTTTCAGCCGCTGCGGCAGGTCGCCCTCGCCGCTCTTGATGGTGCCGGAGGCGATGTAGCGCAGCTTGTTGCCCACTTTTTGGATGACGCCAAAGCCAGTGGTGCGCAAGCCGGGGTCGATGCCGAGAATAATCATTCCCGGATTTTACGGCAGAAACCGGTAGACCGGTGCCAGACCCTGCGGGTCAGACCCCGGCCTACCGGCTTTACCGCAGATCAGTGACGGAAATGTCGGGTGCCGGTGTACAGCATCACCACACCGCGCTCGTCGGCGGCGTCGATCACTTCCTGGTCGCGCATCGAGCCGCCTGGGTGGATCACGCAGGTCGCGCCCGCGTCAACCACCACATCCAGGCCGTCGCGGAACGGGAAGAATGCGTCGGACGCCACTGCGGAACCCTGCAGCGACAGGCCGGCATTCTGCGCCTTGATCGATGCAATGCGCGCGGAATCGATACGGGACATCTGGCCCGCGCCCACGCCCAGGGTCATGTTGTTGCCGCAGAAGACGATGGCATTCGACTTCACGTACTTGGCCACGCGCCATGCGAACATCAGGTCCGCCAGCTGCTGCTGGGTAGGCTGCAGCTTGCTCACTACGCGCACCTCGGACGGCAGCACGTTCTTGGAGTCCGCCGACTGCACCAGCAGACCGCCGCCCACGCGCTTGAAGTCCATCGCATTCACGCCTTCGCCCAGCGGGATTTCCAGCAGGCGCACATTCTGCTTGGCCGACATGATCTGGCGCGCTTCCGCAGTGAAGGAAGGAGCGATCAGAACTTCCACGAACAGCTTGGCCAGTTCGGTAGCCGCAGCGCCGTCCACTTCCACGTTGAAGGCGATGATGCCGCCGAATGCGGAGGTCGGGTCGGTCTTCAGCGCGCGCTGGTAGGCTTCCAGCGCGGTCGCGCCCAGGGCGACGCCGCATGGGTTGGCATGCTTGATGATCACGCAGGCGGTGGCGCCCATGGATTTCACGCACTCCCACGCTGCGTCAGCGTCGGCGATATTGTTGAAGGACAGTTCCTTGCCTTGCAGCTGGCGGTAATTGGCCAGCGCGCCGGCTACCGGAGCCTGGTCACGGTAGAAGGCAGCCGACTGGTGCGGATTCTCGCCGTAGCGCATGTCCTGCACTTTTTCGAAGGCCACGTTCAGGGTTGCCGGGTAGGCGGAACGAGTCTCATGCTTGCGGTCCGGGCCCAGGCTGGAGAAGTAGTTGGTGATGGCGCCGTCGTACTGCGCAGTGTGCGCGTAGACTTTCTTGGCCAGGTTGAAGCGGGTTTCGTACGGCACGTAGCCAGGGGCGTTGTCGGTGCCCTTCATTTCCGCCAGCACCACGCCGTAGTCGGCCGGATCGCAGATCACCACCACGTCCTTGTGGTTCTTGGCGGCGGAGCGCAGCATGGCCGGGCCGCCGATGTCGATGTTCTCGATCGCGTCTTCCAGCGAGCACTCGGCCTTGGCCACGGTCGCCTGGAACGGGTACAGGTTCACCACCACCATGTCGATGGTCGGGATGCTGTGCTCTTCCAGCTTGGCGACGTGCTCTGGGAAGTCGCGGCGGGCCAGGATGCCGCCGTGGACTTTCGGGTGCAGCGTCTTCACGCGGCCATCCAGCATTTCCGGGAAGCCGGTGTAGTCGGCCACTTCGGTGACCGGCACGCCGTTATCGGCCAGCAGTTTCGCGGTACCGCCGGTGGACAGGATGTTGACGCCCATGGCCGACAGGGCCTTGGCGAAATCCAGCACGCCGGTCTTGTCGGATACGGAGATGAGAGCTTGTTTGATCATAGCTGTGGGGGGAAGGTTACGGAAATCGGTACAAACCATCCGGCCCCACGGCCCGTCGCGGCCAAAAGGAACCGGGACGCGGAATCAGCCTTACAGCAGGCCGTGTTCCTGTAATTTCTTGCGCAAAGTATTGCGGTTAATACCCAGCATCTGGGCTGCGTGCGACTGGTTGCCGTCGGCGCGGCCCATCACCACTTCAAGGATCGGACGTTCAACGGTCATCACTACCATGTCGTACACGTTCGATGCCTGCTGCTCGCCCAGGTCATTGAAGTAGTCTTCCAGGCTTTTCTGGACTACTTCCTGAATGCTTTCTTTGCTCATTTTCTTATCGATCTTGCTTAATATTTGCCAATGCAGGCGCGGTTCACGCAGCCAGCGGTTCTTCGGCGAGGCGGTATTGTAACCGCTCGCCGTACTTCCATTGGGATTCGAAGAAACTGTCGACTGCGCGCAGTTGTTCTGCGGTCGACTCGAGGCGGTTCATCTCCTGACGGAACTCCTCCCCGCCCGGGAGGTCGCGCACGTACCAGCCAATATGCTTGCGCGCGGTGCGCACGCCCAGGAATTCGCCGTAGAAGGCGTAGTGGGCCTGCAGGTGTTCGTCCATCAACTTGCGCACCTCGGCCACCAGCGGCGCCGGCAGGTGTTCGCCGGTGCGCAGGAAATGGTCGATTTCGCGGAAGATCCATGGGCGCCCCTGGGCGGCGCGGCCGACCATCACGGCGTCGGCGCCGGTCTTGTCGAGCACATAACGCGCTTTTTCAGGGGTGGTGATGTCGCCATTGGCGACCACCGGGATGTTGACTGCGGCCTTGACGGCGGCAATGGTGTCGTATTCGGCGTCGCCGGTGTAGCCGTCGGCGCGGGTGCGGCCATGCAGCGTCAGCATCTGGATGCCGGCTTGCTCGGCGATGCGGGCGATGCGCAGGGCGTTCTTGTTCTCGCGGTTCCAGCCGGTGCGAAATTTCAGGGTGACCGGCACGTTCACCGCGGGCACCACCGCTTCCAGGATGCGCTGGACCAGGTCTTCGTGCTGCAACAGGGCGGAACCGCACCAGTTGTTGCACACCTTTTTCACCGGGCAGCCCATATTGATGTCGATGATCTGGGCGCCGCGGTCGACGTTGAACCTGGCGCAGTCGGCCAGTTCTTCCGGCACCGCGCCGGCGATCTGCACCGCCTTCGGTTCCATTTCGCCGGTGTGGTCGGTACGGCGCGAAGACTTCTCACTGGCCCACAGGCGCGGGTTGGAAGCGGCCATCTCGGACACCGCGTAGCCCGCTCCCAGTTCCTTGCACAATTGGCGGAACGGGCGGTCCGTCACGCCAGCCATGGGCGCGACAAAGACATTGTTGCGGAGCTCGTGAGGTCCGATATTCACTTAACAAATCCGTAAGACAGTGCGGGAAAGGGGGCTATTTTAACCGATGCGCTGCCCAAAAACTAATCACTTTTTTAAACAATGTCGTCCAGGCTGGTGGACAGGTGTGCAACCGCGCCCCATTGCTCAAGCGATAACACCCCTTTATCAAAGGTAAATCGATTGATGCTGGCGTTCTTGACCTGGAAATCGCGCGGGCCGTCGATCGACAGGCCCCGGGCGGCGCGGTAGGCGCATTCCAGCACGCCGCCGTGGGCGACGATCAGGATGGATTGTTGCGGATAGCGTTCGGCCCAGCGCGCGATGCCGTCCTGGCAACGCTGGAAGAACTGGCGGAAACTTTCCGCCACGCGGTCCCCGGCCGGCATCACGGCATCCACGTCCCTCGCCTGCCATTCCGCGAACTCCACGGGGTAGCGTTCGGCGATCTCTGTATATAAGAGGCCTTCGAAGACGCCGTATCCGCGTTCCCGAAGGCCGGGGTCGCTGCGCAGCGGCAGGTGGGGATGGTGTTCAGCCACCGCTTGCGCAGTTTGCAGGGCGCGCCCCAGGTCGCTGGAAATGATGGCCTCCAGCGGCTCGGCTGCCAGCGCACGCGCCAGGGCTTCAGCCTGGCGTTCGCCGGTAGGACTGAGGGGGATGTCGATGTGGCCTTGCAGGCGGCGCACGGCGTTCCACGCGGTTTCGCCGTGGCGGATCAGCAGGATTCTTGTCATTCAAATAGCGAGTAGCTGCCGATTACCTGCGCCTCGTCGAGGATATGGCCGTGGATTGCGTTCAGCACGTCCTGGCAGGTGAAGCGGCCTTCCAGCTCCAGGCGCGGAGTGTCCAGCGCGTACAGGCGGAAAACATAATGGTGGGTGCGCTCGTCGTTCCATGGAGGGCATGGGCCGTCGTACCCGTAATAGTCGCCGGCCATGTCCTTGTCGCTGGCGAACCAGCCGGTGTAGTCGTTGACGCCGTGGCGCAGGGGCGCTGGCAGGTCGGCCGGCTTGCCCTTGGGCGTGACTTCTTTCGAGAATTCGCCGGCGGCGATGCTGCTTCGCTTGGGTGGGATGTCGATCAGGGACCAGTGGTAGAAATCGGCGCGCGGCATCAATGCGGGCAGCGTATGGCCCTCCAGGTTGACGTAGGTGCCATCAGTGGGGGCGTCGCCGTCGATGCAAAGCAGGACCAGGGATTCGGTGCCTGGAGGGACGTCGGACCAGGCCAAATGGGGGTTTTTGTTGGACGACAGGCGCACTTTCGTCGCCTTGTCGCGCACTGCGAAAGCAAAATCGCCGGGGATGGCGGCGCCATCCTTGAAGGAATCGCTCCAGATTTTCATCTTTATCTCCCAGCTTGCTTTTAACCCGGTAAACCAGGGGCAGGTCTAAGGCTTTTAACTTTTGTCGAAGATCAAAGGCCCAGAACCAACACCCCCGGCAGCGGCACAGACGGGGTCAGACCCTTGGGTCTGACCCCGGTTTACCGGTTTTATGTTTTAGGATTCACCTGCAACCAGAATGTCACCGGCCCGTCATTAGTCAGCGACACCTTCATATCCGCCCCAAACACACCCGTGCCAACGACCGCGTGCCTGGAACGTGCCTGCTCCACAAAATACTCAAACAGCCGCTTCCCGTCCGCCGGTGCAGCCGCCGGGCTGAACGAAGGCCGGGTGCCGGAGTTGGTATCCGCCGCCAGCGTAAACTGCGGCACCAGCAGCAAGCCGCCCGCGACATCGGTCACCGACTTGTTCATTTTGCCGGCATCGTCAGAAAATACGCGATACGACAAAAGCTTGGCCAGCAACTGGTCCGCCTCCCTCTCCGTATCGCCCTTCTCCGCACACACCAGAACCATCAGCCCGCCATCGATGGCGCCGGTAGTCTCGCCATCGACAACAACCTTGGCAGACGAAACCCGCTGCAACAGCCCGATCATGCCGACAAGGTCACTTTAGCAAATTTGCGCTTGCCGACCTGCAGCACGAAGGTACCTGCCTCAATTTTCAGCGCCTTATCGCTGATCACCGTACCGTCGATACGCACGCCGCCCTGATCGATCATGCGCAGGCCTTCGCCGGTCGAAGCGCACAAGCCGGTCTGCTTCAGCAATTGGCCAATGCCAACCGGCGCGCCGGCCACGGCAACTTCCTGCACATCATCCGGAATGCCGCCCTTGGAGCGATTGACGAAGTCGACCAGCGCATCCTCCGCCGCCTGGCGCGAGTGGAAGCGCTCCACGATCTCCTGCGCCAGCGCCACCTTGGCATCGCGCGGATTGGCGCCGCCCTCGATCGCCTTCTTCAGGCCAGCGATTTCCTCGATCGACTTCCACGACAGCAGGTCGTAATAACGCCACATCATCACGTCCGAAATCGACATCACCTTGGCGAACATGGTGTTGGCCGGCTCGGTAATACCAATATAGTTGTTCTTGGACTTGGACATCTTCTCGACGCCATCCAGGCCTTCCAGCAGCGGCATGGTCAGGATGCACTGCTGCTCCTGGCCGTAATCCTTCTGCAGCTCGCGGCCAACCAGCAGGTTGAACTTCTGGTCGGTGCCGCCCAGCTCCAGGTCGGCCTTCAGCGCTACCGAGTCGTAACCCTGCATCAGCGGGTACAGGAACTCATGCACCGAAATCGGGGTGCCGTTCTTGAAGCGCTTGGAAAAGTCGTCGCGCTCCATCATGCGCGCCACGGTGTAGCGCGAGGACAATTGGATCATGCCGCGCGCGCCCAGCGGATCGCACCACTCCGAGTTGTAGCGGATTTCGGTCTTGGCCGCATCCAGCACCAGCGATGCCTGCTTGAAATAAGTCTGTGCATTCAGTTCGATCTGCTCGCGGGTCAGCGGCGGACGGGTGACGTTGCGGCCGGAAGGGTCGCCAATCATCGAAGTGAAGTCGCCGATCAGGAAGATCACCTGGTGGCCCAGGTTCTGCAGCTGACGCATCTTGTTCAGCACCACGGTGTGGCCCAGGTGCAAGTCAGGCGCGGTCGGGTCCAGGCCCAGCTTGATGCGCAGCGGCACGCCCGTCTTTTCCGAGCGCGCCAGCTTTTGAGCGAATTCGCTTTCGATGATGAGCTCGTCCACACCACGCTTGGTGATGGCGAGGGCTTCCTGGACGCTATCGGTCAGCGGCAGGATTTTGTTGTCTGTATCCATTTTTTGCGAAATTCTCTCAAATTGTTGGCGCGGCCCAGGACTTTGTTATAATGCCCGATCCCATCAATCTTGCCCGATGAAAACGAATTAAATCAACAACTTAGAACAAAATACCAAGAATCCTGAAAGTTCAAGCGGCAAATTTTAACTGATTGCATGAACCCTATAAACAAGTTCACAAGCTCCGGCTTGCACAATCTGCTAGGTTCGACGCGTAAGGCGCGGATCATCAGCGCATCGGCGATCTTCCTGGCCGTATGCGCTTTTGGTGCTGCTGGCGTGGCTCCGCTCGCCCCCGATCCAAGCGACCTGCCCGTGAAGACCGTTGCCCAGGAAATCCAGCTGCCGGACCTGAGCTCGCAGATTACCGCCCTGCAGAAGCAAGAAGCTACCCAGACTTACGTCCACGAAGAAAAGATCCGCGCCGGCGACACGCTCGCGACGCTGCTCAATCGCCTGGGCGTGGAAGACGACGCTGCAGAAACCTTCATCAAGAAAGACAAGACCGCGCGCGCCATCATGCAGCTGCGCAGCGGCAAGCGCGTGCAGGCGCAGACCGACGAAAACGGCAACCTGCTGTGGCTGAAGGCCACCGTTGTGGACGGCAAAGACAATCCCGTCAAGAATATTATGGTCACCCGTTCGGGCGACGCAGAGTTCACGGCTGAAGAGACCGCCGCGAAACTGGAACGCCGCGTTGAAATGCGCGCGCGCGAAATCACCACTTCCCTGTATGCCGCGACCGATTCGAGTTCCGACGGCAGCAGCTTGCCCGACACCGTCGTCGCGCAGATCATTGAAATGTTCTCCACCAACATCGACTTCCGTTCCGACCTGAAGCGCGGTGACCGTTTCAACGTGGTGTACGAAACCTTCTGGCAGGACGGCGAGTTCGTGCGCGCAGGCCGCATCCTGGCCGGCGAATTCACCAACAAGGGCACCACCTACCAAAGCGTGTGGTTTGAAGACCCGCTGACCAAATCGGGCGGCGGCTACTTCAGCTTCGACGGCAAATCGCTGAAGAAAGCCTTCCTGAAATCGCCGCTGGAGTTCTCGCGTATTTCCTCCGGTTTCGGCATGCGCTCGCACCCGATCTCCGGCAACTGGAAGCAGCACAAAGGCACCGACTTCGCCGCGGCAACCGGCACCCCGATCCGCGCAGCAGGTGACGGCGTGATCGACTTCGCCGGCGTGCAAGGCGGCTACGGCAACGTGGTCGTGATCAAGCACTGGGCCAACTACTCCACCGCCTACGCGCACATGAGCCGCTTCGGCGCCGGCATGAAAAAGGGTGCCAAGGTCAACCAGGGCGACATCATCGGCTACGTCGGCACCACCGGCTGGTCGACCGGCGCCCACCTGCACTACGAATTCCGCGTAGCAGGCGAAGCCAAGGACCCGAACAAGCTGAACATCACCGCGCAAGCCCCGCTGACAACCGCCGAACTGGCGCGCTTCAAATCGGTGGCCGGCGACATGATCCACCGCTTCGCCCTGCTCCGTTCGAACGACAAGACCAACACCCTGGCCGCCAAGTAATCCGGCGGCAAAGGAATAAAAGGCGCACAAAAGTGCGCCTTTTTTTTATTTGACTCAACTGCCTCCGAACTACAATAGGACCATGAGCTTATATATCGGAATGATGTCGGGTACCAGCCTGGACGGTGTAGATGGCGTCCTGGTGGACTTTTGGGCCGGTGCTGCGCGCACCATGTCCGCGGCGTACGTGGAGTTCCCGCAATCGCTGCGCGACGAGCTGATGGCGCTGCAAGCCGCCTCTCCTAACGAGATCGAGCGCGAAGCGCTGGCCGCGAACAAGCTGGCAGAACTCTATGCGGATTGCGTGGCCGAACTGCTGGCCAAGGCTGAAATGAAATCGGCTGACGTGCGCGCCGTGGGTGCACACGGGCAAACCATCCGCCACCGCCCCGAACTCGGCTTCACGCGCCAGATCATTAACGCCGCTCTGCTGGCCGAGCTGAGCGACATCGACGTGATAGCCGACTTCCGCTCGCGCGATGTCGCCGCTGGCGGCCAGGGTGCGCCGCTGGTGCCTGCCGGCCATAAAGCGCTGTTCGGCAAGGAAGGCAAGATGCGCGTGCTGGCCAATATCGGCGGCATTGCCAACATCTCCCTGCTGCATAAGGACGGTACGGTTGGCGGCTATGACACTGGTCCCGGCAACGTGCTGATGAATGCCTGGATCGCGCGCCACAAAGGCGTGGAATTCGACGACAACGGCGCCTGGGCCGCCACCGGCAAGGAAATACCCGGCCTGCTGGCCGCGCTGCTGGCCGAGCCCTACTTCGCCCTGCCCGCGCCGAAAAGCACCGGCCGCGACCTGTTCCACGCCGACTGGCTGGACACCCGCTTGGCGCCCTTCGCCGATGGCAAGCCGGAAGACGTGATGTTCACCCTGCTGCGCCTGACTGCAGTCAGCCTGGCACGCGAAATCGCCACGCACGGCGCGGATGCGCTCTACGTTTGCGGCGGCGGCGCCTACAACGCCACGCTGATGCGCGAACTGCAAGCAGAGTTAGGGGAAGCGACCGAAGTACAGTCAACCGATGCGCTGGGCGTGCCACCCAACCGTGTAGAAGCGATGGTCTTCGCCTGGCTGGCCCACCGCTTCGACGAGCGCCAATGCGGCAACCTGCCATCGGTCACCGGTGCCCGCGGCGAACGCATTCTCGGCGCCCTCCACCCGCGTTAACAGACGAGCCCGTGTCCCACCATGGGGTCACACCCCATTTGAGACACGGGCTCGACAATTCAACAGCAGAGAGCGTGTCTCATTTCGGGTGTGACCCCATGGTGGGACACGGGCTGAGCCGTGGTGGATTGCTTAGACGGAGAAGGAGGAGCCGCAACCGCAGGTCGATGTTGCGGATGGGTTCTTGATCACGAATTGCGCGCCTTCCAGGTCGTCCTTGTAGTCGATCTCGGCGCCGACCAGGTACTGGTAGCTCATCGAGTCGATCAACAGCTGGACGCCGTTCTTCACCATGGTGGTGTCGTCTTCGTTGACGATTTCGTCAAAGGTGAAACCGTATTGGAAGCCGGAGCAACCGCCACCCTGCACGAATACGCGCAGCTTCAGGTCAGGATTGCCTTCCTCTTCGATCAGTTGCGCTACTTTCTCGGCCGCGGCGTCGGTGAAAACGATCGGCGCCGGGATCACGTCTTCGGCTACTGCAGTCATGTGTTACTCCCACTTAAAATCAGTTGTCCCATTATAGTCCATGCCGGACTTGGCCGCTTTAGAGGCTGCGCACTGTCGTTGTCTCATCGGCTACGATTTTGCCCTTTTCCGACAGGCTGACCTTGACTGCCACCACTTTCACGCCTTCCGGCAGCTCCAGCGTGCCGTCAACGCGCTGGTAACGGTCCACTTTCAGGTCGTAGCGCTCGGCGCCGTCCTTCGGGTATTCGAGCACCGCTTTCTTGCCATCCTGGATGACGGCGACCGACAGTTTGAGCCGGCCGGAGAAGGCGGATGGGCCCTTCTTCTTCGCACCATATTGGAGCAAAACCGTGTAATGCAAGAGCTTTGGCGCCGCCATGCGGGCTTGCATGCCGCGGATGAGCAGGCCGGAACCGGCCTTCGCTGGCGGCAGCGCTTCCTCCAGCAGGGCCAGGTCGGCATGCAATTTTGCCAGTTCGGCATCGGAAGCGGCCGGTGCGGGCGCTGCCATGGGAGCTGCCTTCAGCTTCTCGGCCAACTCATCACGCTCAGCCGATACACGGGCCAGCTCCAGCTCGACCGCAGCAAGTTGTTTGGCAACCGTGGGCCCGGATTCGCCTTTCGATACGCCAACCACGCGCTTGCCCAGGTCGACGCCCCACACCGCCAGCGCGCCGCCGGCGACCAGGACCGCAGCCAGGCCCAGCACGCGTACCAGCATTGGCACGCGCGCCTGCTCCATGCGGGCTTCCACTTAAGGCATCAGGGCGATGGTTTGCAGGCCCATGCCTTCGTCCAGGCCGAACATCAGGTTCATGCACTGCACGGCCTGGCCGGATGCGCCCTTGACCAGGTTGTCCTGCACCACTAGCACGATCAGGGTGTCGCCATTGTTCGGGCGATGCAGCGCCAGGCGCAGCATATTGGCGCCGCGGGTGCTGCGGGTTTCCGGATGCGAACCCCATGGCATCACATCCACGAAGGGCTGGTCGGCATAGGCGTCTTCGAACAGCTGTTGCAGTTCTTCGTTGCTGATTTCCTTGGTCAGGCGCGCGTACAGGGTCGAGTGCATGCCGCGGATCATCGGGGTCAGGTGCGGGGTGAAGATCAGGTTGACCTTCTCGCTGGTGAAGCGCTGCAGCTGGGCCGCGGTTTCCGGGGTGTGGCGGTGGCCGCTCACGCCGTAGGCCTTGAAGTTGTCCGACGATTCGGAGAACAGGGTGCCGATTTCCGCCTTGCGGCCGGCGCCGGACACGCCGGATTTGCAGTCGGCGATCAGGTGGCCGGCGTCGATCAGGCCGGCCTTCAGCAGCGGTACGAAGCCCAGCTGCATGGTAGTCGGGTAGCAGCCTGGGTTGGCGATCAGCTTGGCTTTCTTGATGTCTTCGCGGTTCAGCTCAGGCAGGCCGTACACGGCTTGCTCCAGCAGTTCCGGCGCGGTGTGGTCGATCTTGTAGGTTTTTTCGAACACGGCGCGGTCCTTGATGCGGAAGTCCGCTGCCAGGTCGATTACTTTCACGCCCTTGGCCAGCAGCTCCGGCGCCTGCGCCATGGCCACGCCGTGCGGGGTGGCGAAGAACACCACGTCGCACTGGGTCAGGTCGACCTTGTCCGGCGCGGAGAAGGCGATAGTCACGCGGCCGCGCAGGGAAGGATACATCTCAGCCACCGGCAAGCCGTCCTCTTTGCGCGAAGTGATCGCGGCCAGTTCGACTTCAGGGTGCCCGGCCAACAGTCGCAGCAGTTCCACGCCCGTGTAACCCGTGCCGCCGACGATGCCTACTTTGATCATGATCTCTTCCTTGCGAGGTAAATATTGGTGAGGGGGTCATTTTATCAAACCCGGATATAGCGGGTTTACAAAACAAAAAAGCCGCTGGAACCCAGCGGCTTTTTGTACGAGAGCGTAAAGATTAACGCTTCGAGAATTGCTTTGCGCGACGTGCTTTGCGCAGACCAACTTTTTTACGTTCAACTTCACGTGCATCGCGAGTGACGAAGCCGGCACGTGCCAGGTCGCCCTTCAGGCCTGCATCGTAGTCGATCAGAGCGCGGGTGATGCCGTGACGCACAGCACCTGCCTGGCCGGACTCGCCGCCGCCGTGCACGTTGACTTTGATGTCGAAACGTTCAACGTTGCCGGTCAGTTCCAGCGGCTGACGGATCACCATCAGGCCGGTTTCACGGGAGAAGTACTCAGCTGCTGGCTTGCCGTTCACGATGATCTGGCCGGTGCCAGCTTTGATGAACACGCGAGCAACTGCACTCTTGCGACGGCCGGTGCCGTAGTTGTAGTTACCGATCATGTCAGTTCCTTAGAATTCGAGTGCTTTAGGTTGCTGGGCAGCGTGTGGGTGGGAACCCTCAGCGTACACTTTCAGCTTCTTGATCATGGCGTAGCCCAGAGGACCCTTCGGCAGCATGCCTTTCACTGCCTTTTCCAGGGCGCGGCCTGGGAAGCGCTGTTGCATCTTCAGGAAGTTGGTCTCGTAGATGCCGCCTGGGTAACCGGAGTGACGGTAGTAGGTCTTCTCGGTTGCTTTGGTACCGGTCACGCGCAGCTTGCCTGCGTTCACGACAACGATGAAGTCGCCGGTGTCAACGTGAGGGGTGAATTCTGGCTTATGCTTGCCGCGCAGTCGGCGTGCCACTTCGCTGGCAACACGGCCGAGGACTTTGTCCGTCGCGTCAATCACGAACCAATCGCGCTGGACTTCATGGCCCTTAGCGGAAAAAGTTTTCATGTTTGAACTTTCTGTGAAAGATAAAAAACGCTCTATCGGTGGTTCCGCCCCTGTGCTTCAGCGGACGCATCCTTCTTGTTTAATTTTCCCGAGCGAAAAGGAAAGCTGGCGATTATAGCCCGGCCAGCCCCGCCGGGTCAACCCCGCCCTGTACCGGGTTGCCGTTGCTAAGCAGATATTGCCGAGCTACTATGGAACCCCAGAATCACAAGAGGAGACGGCCATGCGATCGCTCATGCTGGCCACGTTGTTAGCGTTTTCATGGGTGCCTGCCCAGGCTCTGGCCCAACCCGGCAAGGATTGCCACCTGCCCGGCACCGAAGAGTCCCTGCGCTGCCTGAGATTGGCGGTGCCACTCGACCACCACGCCCCCGGCGCCACCCTCAGCCTGCACGTTGCCGTCGCCCCCGCCCTGCGCGAATCGGCGCGGCGCGATCCGCTGTTCCTGCTGGCCGGCGGCCCGGGCGAGGCAGGTTCCGACCTGGTGCCCTTGCTGAACACCACTTTCCGCAAGGTGCGCGCCACGCGCGACATCGTGCTGATCGACCAGCGCGGCACCGGATTATCCGGCAAGCTCGATTGCAAACCGGGCAAGAATGCCGAAACTGCCACGGAAGACGAATTGCTGGCCGAGACCCGCGCCTGCATCAAGGGCTTGAACAAGCGCTTCAACCTTTATACGACCGAGCAGGCGGCGCGCGACATCGAAGCGGTGCGCGGCGCCCTCGGTTACGGCCGCATCAATGTCTGGGGCGGCTCCTACGGCAGCCGCCTGGCCCAGGCCTATGCCCGCTTGTATCCCGGCAGCGTGCGCACCCTGGTGCTGGACGGCGTGGCGGCGCCCGACCAGGTGGTGCCGGCCGGCGCGCACGATGCGCAGGCGGCGCTCGACGCCCTGTTCAAGCAATGTGCCAGTGATACCGTCTGCGCCGCCGCCTTCCCCAGCCTGCGCGCCGAGTTCGAGGCGCTGGCGGCGCGCCTGGCCAGGGCGCCGCAATCGCTCTCGCTGCCCGATCCGCGTACGGCGGAACCCACCAAGGTCGAAATGACCAGCATGCGCTTCATCGGCACGGTGCATAACATCCTGTATTCGCAGGCGGACAGCCGGCGCCTGCCTTTCCTGATTCACAGCGCCTACCAGGACCGCTGGCAGCCCTTCATCGCGCGCAGCAATGTGTCGCGCGATTTCTCTTCCGAGGGCGGGCCGGCCATGCCGCTGCACCTGGCGGTGGTCTGCGCCGAGGACTTCCCGCGCCTGACGCCGCAATTGCTGGAAGAGGATACAAAAGGCTCGTTCCTCGGCGCGCCGCAAATCATGCGCATCGGGACAATGTGCGAAACCATCGCCGTGCCGGCCGTGCCTTACAAGGAGCCGACGGTAATCCAGGCGCCGGTGCTGCTGATGTCCGGCGCACTCGACCCGGTCACGCCGCCGCGCCGCGCCGAAGCGGCGCGCAAGTACATGAAGAATGCCCAGCACCTGATCGTGAAGAATGGCGGGCACATCGTCTCGCCGCTCGGGTGCATGCCGCGCCTGCTGCGCGGATTCCTCGACCAGCCCGGCGTCCCGGTGAAGGCGGAATGCCTCAACGAGATCCCGGCGCCGACTTTCCAGCTCAATAGCGCAGGGCCACAGCCATGATCGAAGTCCATAACCTCTGCAAGCGCTTCGGCAAGGTGCAGGCGCTGGCCGGCGCCAGCTTCACCGCGCGCGACGGCATCATCACCGCCCTGCTCGGACCGAACGGCGCCGGCAAGACCACCTTGTTGCGCACCCTGGTCGGCCTGCTGCAGCGCGACCACGGCACCATCTCCATCGACGGCGTCGATCCTGCCATCGATCCGATGGCAGTACGGCGCAACGTCGGCGTGCTGACCGACCAGTTCGGCCTGTACGAACGCCTGACCACACGCGAATACCTGCGCTACTTCGGCGAGTTGAACGACATGGTTGATGCCGACATCGAACAGCGCACGAAGGAAGTCACCGAGCTGCTGTCACTGGAAGACATCATCGACCGCCGCGCAAAAGGCTTCTCGCAAGGCCAGCGCATCAAGGTCGCCCTGGCGCGCACCCTGCTGCACCGGCCGCGCCACCTGCTGCTCGACGAGCCAAGCCGGGGCCTGGACGTGATGAGCACGCGCGCCCTGCGCCGCGCGCTGGCCGCGCTGAAGGCGGACGGCTGCTGCGTGATCATGGCGACCCACGTGATGCAGGAAGTGATCCATTCCTGCGACGACGTGATCGTGATCGCCAACGGCACCACGGTCACCCAAGGCACGCCGCAGCAGTTGTGCGAACAGGCGGGCTTGCCAAGCCTGGAAGATGCTTTCGTGCGCCTGGTCGGCACCGAGGAAGGGATCGAGCTATGAGGATGAAATTCCCCATCGTGCTGCGCAAGGAACTGGTGGAGACCTTGCGCGACCGCCGCGCCCTCAGCCTGCTGCTGCTGTTCGTGCTGATGTATCCGATCCTGGTCGGCTTCATGCTGCAACGGCAAATCGACCGCGCCACCAAGCCGGAGCGCGAAGGCGTGGAACTGGCGGTGATCGGCAGCGAACAGGCGCCAACCCTGATGAACCAACTACGCCAGCGCAACGTCAACATCACCGAGCTTGAAGCCATGGGCGAAGAAGATATCAACGCCCTGCTGCGCAAACAGACCGTGACGGCCGTGCTGCGCCTGACACCGGAATTCGCCGAGAACTACCACGCCATGCGCCCGGCGCGGGTCGAGCTGTGGTTCGACTCCGCCTCCGACAGTTCGCGCAAGATCGATGAAGTGGAATACGTGCTGCGCGATTACAGCCGCAATATCGCCAGCGCGCGCTTGCTGGCGCATGGCGTGTCGCCGGTCAACCTGAACCCGGTGCTGGTGCAGCGCTATGATGCCGGCACCAGCGCTTCGCGTTCGGCCAACACCATCAGCACCATGCTGGGCATCTTCTTCATCCCGGCCTTCATGTTCTGCATGAGCACCGCAGTCGACAGCACGGCTGGCGAGCGCGAACGACGCTCGCTGGAGGTGCTGATGGCGCAGCCCCTGCGGCCGGCCGACCTGATCGTCGGCAAATGGCTGGCGGCTTCGCTGCTGTCGATTGTCGGCATCACGCTGGAGCTGGCGATCGCGCATGGCATCCTGAAATGGCTGCCGCTGGAGGAAATCGGCCTATCCTGGCGCCTGGGCTGGCGCGACCTGGCCATGGTGTGCCTGGCCTCCGCCACCCTGTCCCTGTTCGCCGCGGCGCTGGAAATCGCCCTGGCCATCAACGCCCGCTCCTTCAAGGAAGCCCAGACCCTGGTCAGCTTCACCATGATCGTGCCGCTGGTGCCGGTGATCCTGGTGCCGATGATGAACCTGACCAATAGCTGGTGGATGTACATGGTGCCCGTGCTGTCCAACCAAACCCTGCTGCGCGAGCTGGCCAAGGGCGGCAGCATCGGCATGCTGCCCTTCCTGCAAACCTTCTTCAGCAGCCTGCTGCTGGCCATGCTGTGCGTCTGGTATACCGAGCGGCGCATGAAGAGCGAGAAATACATGATGACCGTATAATGCCCGGACGCATTTAACGGAGAGTTCACATGGAAGTTAAAGTTAGCTGGAATGGCCCGTCGGGCATGAGTTTCCGCGCCCAGACCGGTTCTGGCCACATGGTCGCCATGGACGGCGCCCCGGAAGGCGGCGGCCATAACCTGGCCCCGCGTCCGATGGAAATGGTGTTGCTGGGTACCGGCGGCTGCACAGCCTATGATGTGGTGCTGATCCTGAAGAAGGGCCGTGCCGACGTACGCGGTTGCGAAGTCGTACTGCAAGCCGAACGCGCCGAGACCGAGCCCAAGGTCTTCACCAAGATTAACTTCCACTTCGTCGTCACCGGCAAGGACCTGAAGCCGGAAGTGGTCGACCGCGCCATCACCCTGTCCCACGACAAGTACTGCTCCGCCAGCATCATGCTGGCCAAGACGGCGCAGATCACCCACAGCTTCGACATTATCGAAGCCTGATCAAGGTCTCGGCAAAACCCTGCCCGAACATGCGGGCGGTCTTGATGTCCCCCGCAGGGAATTCATGCGCCGCCGTGCCATGCCCGGCCTGCGCCATCAGGCCGGACCATGACCCCAGGCGATTGGCAGCTTCATCGTAAGGGACGCCTGAATGCTGCTCCGGCAGGATGGGATTGCCGGCCCAGATCATCCCGTGCTGCATGCAGAAGGTGAACATCGACACCAGCGTGGATTGCTTGTCCCCCGCAGGCAGCGACGATACCGTGAAGCCGCCCGCCAGCTTGCCTTTCAGCTGCTGCGAGCGCCACATCTTGCCGGTGGCATCCATGAAGGTCTTGAACACGCCCGACACGCCGCCAAGATAGGTCGGCGAGCCAAGCAGCATGCCATCGTACTGCAGGAGCGCATCCGGCGCCCCTGCCAGCTCCGATGCCTTGAGCACATGCACCTCCATTCCTGGCACGCCGGCTGCGCCTTGCGCGATATGCGAGGCGATATGCTCCGTGTGGCCGTGGGCGCTGTGGTAGATCACTGCGAGTTTCTTCATTGCGCGATTCCTTTTATGAGTAAGGCGGAAAGATAAAGTCCAAGTCCGAAGACGGTGTGGTTGGCGACGCTGCGCAAGCAGTTCTTCAGCGGCGCCGGCGTCTTGCTGGACGCGATGCCCAGGCCCATCGAAGGCTGCATCACGAACAGCGGCGCTCCGACGGTGGCGATGCCGACTGCCAGTGCCGGACCGATGCTCGGCGCATGCAGCCAGCCCTGGCCCGCCACCGCTACCAAGGCACCGGCAAACGCCACGCCCGTCGCGTAATGCACCATCCACCCCAGCGCGCGCTCGCCACTGACGGCCGGCGCTGCCGCAATCGAGTCATGTGCGAAGCGGCCCTGCGCCAGGTGCCCGGCCCAACGGCCGATGAAGGCCATGTTCATGGTCTTCACGCCCATGCGCTTGAGCAGGACCAGCCACACGTCGAACACGATGGTGGCGCCAATGCCGATGATGATGATTTCCATTGCAATCTCCGTGGTTGATGTGCACACTGTAGAAGTTGAAGTCAACTTCAAGTCAAGGGATTTTTGATGGATATCGCCGAAGTCGCGCAGCGCTCGGGCATGGCCGCCTCCACGCTGCGCTATTACGAGAAAAAAGGCCTGATCAAGCCGGTTGGCCGCAACGGCTTGCGGCGCACCTATGCGCCGGGCGTGCTCGACACGCTGGCCATCATTTCGCTGGGCCAATCAGCCGGCCTGTCGCTGGACGAAATCGGCTCCATGTTCACGCCAGACGGCGGCACGTCCATCGACCGCGCCTTCCTGCTGGCCAAGGCGGAACAGATCGAGGCCCTGGCCAAGCGCCTCAAGGCGATGAGCGAAGGGCTGCGCCACGCGGCGGCCTGCCCTGCTCCGAGCCATGCCGAGTGCCCAAAATTCCAGCGCCTGCTGAAGGCTGCCGCTTCCGGTGCCATTGAACGCAGCCTGCGAATGTGAGAAAGTACGCATTTTGGACAGCGTCCCTGCTGCTATCCTCTTGGGTTTATCCAAAATAACTCAACGGGGAATAACAATGAAGATTCGTAACTGGGTGATTGCGCTTGCGCTGGTGCCGGTATTTGCCATGGCCGACATGACTGCAGAGCAGCGCAAGGCGGAATTCGACAAGCTGGATTGGCACACCGGCCCGCGCGCCGAAGCCATCGCCGGCAAGGCCACCCTGAAAACGCCAAGCGATAAAGTGCAATTCCTGGACGACAAGAACTCGCGTCGCTTCCTGGAGCTGACCGGCAACCTGCCGGAAGACGGCAACTACACCATCCTGGACAGCGAAGGCGGCTGGTGGGCCACCTTCACCTTCGACCAGAGCGGCTACGTCAAGGAAGGCGACAAGATCGATGCCGACGCGTTGCTGAAAACCCTGAAGGAAAGCGACGAGCCAGCCAACCAAGAACGCAAGCGTCTCGGCCTGGGCGCCCTGTACACCGAAGGCTGGTACGTTCCGCCGCACTACGACGAAAAGACCAAGCAACTGGAATGGGGCCTGAAGCTGCGCTCGGATCACGGCGTTTCGCTGAACTACACCATCCGCCTGCTGGGCCGCAGCGGCGTGATGAGCGCGACCCTGGTGTCCTCGCCTGAAACGCTGGACGCCGACGTGGCGAGCTTCCGCAAAGTGCTGACCGGCTTCGATTACAACGACGGTGAAAAGTACTCCGAGTTCAAGCCGGGCGACCACGTTGCCGAATTCGGCCTGGCCGCCCTGGTGACCGGCGGCGCCGCTGTCATCGCGACCAAGAAAGGCTTCTGGGCTGCCGCGGCCCTGTTCCTGGCCAAGATGTGGAAGCTGGTTGCAGTCGGTGGCGTGGCAGCCATCGCTGGCCTGAAGTCGCTGTTCAAGAAGAAAGAAACCAGCAATTGATTGCCTTCCACGCCGAAATCCTGCTGGTAGCGGCCATGGCTGGCTTGTACCTGTACGACTCGGCGCGGCTGCTGCATTCGAATGAAGGCGTGCTGGCGGCTACCCTGGGTAGCCGCTGGTCGCTGCATTTCGGCGCCGAGCACTACACCTTGCGCGGCAAGGAACCGTTCCTGCCCAATCCCCTGCTGCCGCACCGCCCGGCGTTCCGGCTGCGCTGGAAACAGCAGATGGTCGCCGCGGCACCGGCCTCGCAGCGCTGGACGCCGCCTTCGTTCGACCCCTACAAAGTGCTGGCGCCGTTTATCTGGCTGATGGCGCTGTCCCTGTTCGGCCTTATCCCAGCCGGCCTGTTCTCCCGCTACGGCAACGTGGCAATCGCCGCCGGCATCCTGCTGTTCTACGCAGCCGCGCTGCTCGCACTGGCCTACGTCTGGTTCAAACGCGGCGCCTTGCAGCTGACTGGCCGCCAGGTCGGCGCGCTGGCCTTCGAATCGCTGACCTGTCCCCCGTTCGCCCTGAACCTGGTGCGCCACATCAGCTGGCGCAACGCGCCTTCCGAAGAACTGGACTCCGCCAGCCGCCGCCTGCTGCGCAAGGACGACTGGACGGCCACCCTGCCGACCGTGATCAAACGCATCGACAACGCCATCGCCTGGGAAAACGAAGGCACCCCACGCGCCCTGGCACTGGGCGAATACCACGCGGCGCTCAGCCGCGAATTCACGTCAAATACTTGACGCGGAACCTTCCGCGCTCCTTCCTGTCCAAGCTCAAAGCCTCCCGCCACAAACTGCGGCAGAGTCTAACTTCTGCTAACGGAGGTAATATGGACTACGAGCCACGTATCGTTAAGCTAGAGACTGAAATGGAGCATCAAAAGGAAGCCATTGCCTTGCTACGCGGGGATATCAACAGGCTCGACGGCAAAGTCGAGTCTCTGCGCAGCGGGATGCTGACGTTAACTCGTTGGGTTGCAGGGTTATCGATCACCAATGTAACCGTGATCATAGCCCTTGCGCTGAAGGCGACCGGGGTCTTTTAAATGTAATAGGTGGTCGAAGTCATGACCTTCGACATGGCTTTCATCGCTAGCTGGATAGGCAGCGGCGTCTTCTCGGCGCCCATGTCTTCGGCCGCCTTGCCATGCGCGATTTCATCGACGCGCATTTGTTCTACGATGGCGCGGGACTTGGCGTCCTGCGGCGGCAAGCGGTCCAGATGGCTGGCCAGGTGGGCTTCAACCTGGCGCTCGGTCTCCACCACGAAGCCCAGGCTTTGCTTATCGCCCGCCAGCGCGGCAGCCGTGCCCAACGCATAGGCGCCGGCATAGAACAAGGGATTCAGGAAGCTCGGTTGCGAGCCCAGTTCCGACAAGCGCTGCGCGCACCACGCCAGATGATCTTCCTCTTCGCGGCTGGCTTTGTCGAAGGCGGCGCGCGCCTCATCGCTCTTGGCAAAACGGGACTGCGAGTTGTACAGCGCCTGCGCCATCACCTCGCCCACATGATTCACCCGCATCAAGCCCGCGCTGTGGCGGTGCTCCTGCTCCGTCATCGCCGCATCCGCCGCATGCACCGCCGGATTCGGGCGCGAGGCCGAATGCACGCCAGCCAGCACGCGCAATGCCTTGTCGGCGCCAGTGATGAAACGGTCGAGGGGATTGTGGTAGCGGTTCATGATGGTTCGTCCAGCTTGTTCGGAAAACCACATTATATGCCCGGTGCTACGGATACTTCACTACCATGCATTGAAGTGACCTAGCATCCTTTTTCGATGACCACGACACCGCAATACATCAACAGCTTTTTCAAGCTTAGTCCACCAAGCGCCATGATGAAGTCTCCAGCACGCGGTGCATTTACGGTATTGCCCACGTTGTCATCGTATCCACGCAGGAATGACAAGCAGCATCATCACAAATATCGCCACGCAGACAGCCACGCCAGTCGCGGTGACCAGAACAGCACCGCCCAGCCGGCCAATCGAAATATACGGATTATTGTCACGCCGGTAGGCAAGAAACGCCGCGCCGGCACCAGCATTCAACGCAAGCAAAACAAATACCAAACGCACTTCAGAAACCGGGAAAAACACATCCCACAGCAACGTCCACCCCACCATCACCGAAGCCCCTTAGGTGCGACCTGCTTCTTCCCGCAGAATGCGCTGCTTCTCCAGCCAATCAGCCACCGGCCCGCGGGCGTCGATCTTGGAGATGTCCTTTGCCACGCCCAGGTTCAGGCCCAGCAGGAAGGGAATCGAATCGACCGGCACTTCCGGCAGGTAGTCCGCCATGGCCCGCATGAAGCGCGGCGAGTCCAGCACCTCCACCACCTTGCCGCCACTCAGGAACTGCAGGATGCTGGTCATGCTATGCCCGCCGCCAATCGAGCGGTAGACGAAGCGGTTGAAGGCCTTGTCCAGCGCCTTGAAGTCCAGCTGCTCCTTGGTCATCAGGCTGGCCAGGTAATACAGGCCGATCGCGGTGCGGAAAAAGCCGGTGGACTCGCTGGCCGTCAGCCCGCAACGGGTCACGGTCAGGATTTTCTCCTGCACTGCCGCGTCAAGTTTTGGGTGGTGTGCTTGCATGGCTAGGGACTATATAGCAATTTTGTCCAGATTTGTTCCTTGCGCGGGGGTATCAACCTTGTTACCCTTGAAACTTTAGTGCTAAACCAAGGCCGGAAGCGCACTTTTCGTTCCCCGGAAAGTGCAATCTGGGGCGCAGATTGCGCGGGCCATCGCATACGGGCAACCGATATGTCGCGCATTCAATACAATGCCATCATGTGAAAAGGGTTAGCGGAGCCACCATGCAATTGCGCATCAAGAATTTATCGAAGACCTATGCCAATGGGGTCGTCGCGCTCGACAATGTGTCGCTGACCATCCCTTCCGGCATGTTCGGCTTGCTGGGTCCGAATGGCGCCGGCAAGTCGACCCTGATGCGTACCCTGGCCACTTTGCAGGAATGCGATTCCGGCTCGGTGTTCTTCGGTGACCTCGATGTGCTCGATGAAAAGGATGAAATCCGCCGCCTGCTCGGCTACCTGCCGCAGGATTTTGGCGTCTACCCGAAAGTGACGGCCTATGAAATGCTCGACCATTTCGCGATCCTGAAAGGCTTGTCCAATCGTTCCCGCCGCCGTGAAGTGGTCGATGGCCTGCTGCAGCAAACCAACCTGTTCGAAGTGCGCAACCAGCGCCTGGGCGGCTTTTCCGGCGGCATGCGCCAGCGCTTCGGCATCGCGCAGGCCCTGCTGGGCGACCCGAAACTGATCATCGTCGACGAACCGACTGCCGGCCTGGACCCGCAGGAGCGCGTGCGCTTCCACAACCTCTTGTCCGATATCGGCGAAGACCGCACCGTGATCCTGTCGACCCACATCGTGTCCGACGTGGCCGACCTGTGCGCCAATATGGCCATCATCAACAAAGGCAAGCTGATGGTGGCAGGCGCCACCCAGCAATTGATCGATGACGTGAGCTGCAAGATCTGGGCGCGTTTCATCGACAAGAAGGAGCTGTCCTATTTCCAGCAGCGCCATGCCGTGATCTCGACCCGCCTGATGTCCGGCCGCACCCTGATCCACGTCTACAACGACGACGACCCGGGCGACGGCTTCGAGGAAGCGCTGGGCGACCTGGAAGACCTGTATTTCGCGACCATCCTCGGCCGCCACGACGTCAGCAAAGCCTGCGACTGACCGGGGCCGCCATGTTCGCCATCGCCCTCTTTGAAGCGAAGCAGCGCCTGAAGCTGTTCTCGACCTGGGTCTACTTCGGTATGTTCCTGCTGCTGGCCGTCCTATGGATGGCCGCCGCCGGCGGCGTGTTCAAGGAAGCCATCGTCAGTTTTGGCGGCCGCGTGTTCATCAATGCGCCGCGCTCGATCATGCTGACCTCCTCCTTCCTCGGCTGCATGGGCGTGATCATCGTCGCCGCCATGATGGGGCGCTCGGTGCAGCAGGACTTCGAGTACGAGACCCACCACTTCTTCTTTTCCGCCCCGATCCGCAAATTCCAGTACATGCTGGGCCGCTTCCTCGGCGCCTGGCTGGTGCTGTGCGTGGTGTTCGCCTCGATCCCGCTTGGCGTGTGGCTTGGCACGCAGGTGCCGGGCATCGATCCGGAGCGCCTCGGTCCCTTCAACCTGCTGCACTATCTGCTGCCTTACGCGCTGTCGCTGCTGCCCAACCTGTTCATCTTCGGCGCCATTTTCTTCGTGCTGGCCGCGCTGACGCGGCGCATGCTGCCGGTGTACGTGTCGAGCGTGGTCATGCTGGTCGGCTATATCGTGGCGCCGGGCCTGGCGCGCGACCTTGACTACAAGACGCTGGCTGCGCTGATCGATCCTTTCGGCACCACCGCCGTGATCCGCCTCACCGAATACTGGCCGATCGCCGAACGCAATGTGCGCCTGGTGCTGCCGGAAGGCGTATTCCTGCTGAACCGCGTGATCTGGTCTTCCTTCGCGCTGGTGGCGCTGCTGCTTGGCTACTGGCGCTTCCACTTTATCAGCACGGTCGATAGCGGCGCGGCGGCGCGCACCGACAGCGACTTGCCGGCCAACCTGACCCAGATTGCCGCCTCGACCAACGAGAAGCCGGACTTCAAGGCGCGCAGCCTCGGCCTGCTCTTGATGCGCTTCAGCTACCTGAACCTGCGCGAAACCACCAAGAACATCTACTTCTTCGTGATCGTCCTGGCCGGCGTGCTGACCATGTACGCCGGTTCGCTGGACATGGGCTCGATGTACGGCACCGGCACCTATCCGGTCACCTACCTGGTGCTGGAAATGGTGACGAACACCTTCTCGCTGTTCATGCTGGTGGTGACCACCTTCTATGCCGGCGAAATGGTGTGGCGCGAGCGCGAACACCGCATGTCGCAGATGCTGGACGCGATGCCGGTGCCGAGCTGGCTGCCCATCCTGTCCAAGCTGTTTGGCCTGATCGGCGTGCAGGCGCTGTTGCTGTTCATCGTCATGCTGGTCGGCATGTCGATCCAGCTTTTCCGCGGCTACTTCAACCTGCAGCCCGGCCTGTATTTCGAATGGCTGTTCACCGTGCAGCTCCCGGCCTGCGCCCTGATTGCCGTACTGGCGATCACCACCCAGGTGCTGGTGAACCACAAATACGTGGCCTACTTCGTGATGATCGTCTACTACGTGGCGACGATCACCTTCGCCACCCTGGGCCTCGACCATCCTTTGCTGATGTACGGCGTAACGCCCGAACTGCCCTACTCCGACATGAATGGCTTCGGCCACTTCATGGCGCGCGAGCGCTGGTTCGAACTGTATTGGGCCGGCGCCGCCGTGATGCTGATGGTGCTGACCGTGGTGTTCTGGCCGCGCGGCACCAACGAGGAATGGCGCCAGCGGGTCAGCCTGGCGCGCCACGGGTTGACGCTGCCGGTGCTGGGCGCCTTCGGCGTCGGCCTGGCCTTGTTCCTCGGCGCCGGCGGTGTACTGTCCTATAACCTGTGCGTCAACAATTTCAAGACCCATTTCGGGCGCGACACATTGCGCGCCGATTATGAACGCAAGTACAAACAGGTGCTGGACGTGGCCCAGCCGCGCATCACCGACGTGCGCCTTGGCCTGGACATGTACCCTGAGCAGCGCACGCTGAAGGTGAAAGGCTGGTACCAGCTCGAGAACAAGACCCTGCAGCCGATCAGCACCATCTACGTGCAGCAGGATACCGACGCCGACCTGCAGCCCTTGCAATTCGGCCGCAAGGCATTCCGCGTCCTGAACGACACGGAGCTTGGCTTTTACAGCTATCGCCTGGAGCAGCCGCTGCAGCCGGGCGAAAAGATCACGCTGGATTTTGTACTGAGCTACGAGCCAAAAGGCTTCTTCAACCTCGGCAAGACCACGCCGGTGATGAACAACGGCACCTTCTTCAACAACACGGTGCTGCCGCACATCGGCTACCAGCGCCACGCCGAACTGACCGATCCGCGCGACCGCAAGAAACACGGCTTGCCGGCGCAGGAACGCAAGCTGCCGCGCGACGATCCGAAAGGCCTGGCCAGCAACTACATCGGCGCCGATGCCGACTGGGTCGGCTTTGAAGCGACCCTGGGCACTTCCGGCGACCAGACCGCCGTGGCGCCCGGTGCGCTGGTCAAGGAGTGGCACAAGAACGGCCGCCGCTACTTCCATTACAAGATGGAACAGCCGATCCTGAACTTCTACGCCTTCCAGTCCGCCCGCTACGCGGTCAAGCACGACTGGTGGCAGGATGTCGGCATCGAGATCTACTACCAGCCGGGCCACGAGTACAACCTGGAGCGCATGGTCAAGGGCGTCAAGGATTCGCTCGACTACTACACGCGCAACTTCAGCCCCTACCAGCACAAGATCGTGCGCATCGTGGAATTCCCGCGCTATGCGCGCTATGCGCAGTCGTTCCCGAACACCATCCCGTATTCGGAAGCGGTGGGCTTTATCGCCCGCGTGGACGACAAGAACCCGAAAGACATCGACTACCCGACCTACGTCACGGCGCACGAAGTAGCGCACCAGTGGTGGGCGCACCAGCTCATCGGGGGCAACACGCGCGGCGCGACGGTGCTGAGCGAAACCCTGGCCGAATACTCGGCGCTGATGGTGATGAAGAAGAGCTTCGGCCCGCAGCGCATGCGCCGCTTCCTGCGCTATGACCTCAACAAATACCTGTTCGGCCGCGCCATCGAGAACAAGAAGGAACTGCCGCTGGCCGATAACGAAGACCAGGACTACATCCACTACCACAAGGGCAGCCTGGCGATGTACCTGCTGGCCGATATCGTGGGCGAGGCCAAGGTCAACGAGTTGCTGGCGGAACTGTTGCACAAGTATTCCTACCACGGCGATCCGTATCCAAGCGTGACGGTGCTGGTGGACGGCTTGCGCCGCATCGTGCCCCCGGAGCAGGCCTACCTGGTGGATGACCTGTTCAATTCCATCGTGCTGTTCGACAACCGCCTGGTCAGCGCCACCGCCCAGAAGCGCGCGGACGGCAAATACGATGTCACGCTGGTCGTGCATGCCGCCAAGCTGCGTTCCGACGAACTGGGGGCGGAAAAGGAAGTCCCGTTGCACGACCTGATCGAGATCGGCGTCGACGACAAGGACGGCAATGCCCTGCTGCGTGAACGCAAGCTGGTCGACCGCAACGAATCGAGATTCAAGCTGGTCGTCAACGGCCGCCCGGCCAAGGCAGGCATAGATCCGGACAATAAACTGATTGACCGCAAGCCCGACGATAACCTGGGCAACGTGGAAATCATCTCGCGCTAAGGTGCTCCAACGGTTAGACAGCGCACGTTGCGTCCAGCCCATGCTTGTTAAGCTTTCCCGCAAATGAAAGCGAGGCAGACATGGGCATCCTAAGCAAGATTTTCCACAAGATTTTCCCGTCGTCGCATCAAGAGGCCGCCCCATCACCGGCCTCTGGTGCGCCCTCTACTGCGCCAAGCGGGCCCGCGGCAACGCCCGCCCCCATCCCGACCCAGCCTGCTCCAGCGCCAGCCGCTGCGGAACCGGTCGACGTCGAGGCCATCCTCAATGCCAAGGCCGCCCAGGCGGGCCAGCCGCTGAACTGGCGTACGTCGATTGTCGACCTGCTCAAGCTGCTCGACATCGACTCCAGCCTGCAGGCCCGCAAGGAGCTGGCGCAGGAATTGCACTACACCGGCGACACCGGCGACTCCGCAGCCATGAATATCTGGCTGCATAAGCAGGTCATGCACAAGCTGGAGGAAAATGGCGGCAAGGTGCCTGCCGACCTGAAGGGGTAGAATGGCCGGATGAATTTCATCCGACGCGCGCTTGCCGGCGCCATTCTGGCAACTTGCATCCTGCCCCTGCTGCCTTCGCATGCGGCGGACCAGACCTACGGCACCCACGGCATGGCCCTGTTTGGCGGGCAGGAGGGACTGTACGCTTCCCACCTGCCGATGTTTCATGCGCCCCACGACTACCAGGTGATCCTGCAGGTGCACATTGCCGACCAGGCCACCGATGCGGCCCTGCGCAAGCGCCTGGACGGCCAGGACGCGCTGTGGACCGTCGACCCGGAAAAGTTCGAGCTGAGCGCACTGGCGCCGGCAGCGAAGCATCCACGCAAGGATTTCAAGGCAGACCTGGTGCAGGGCCATTTCGAGCGCGGCGGCAGCGTCCAGTACCAGGGCGCCACGGTAGTGATCGACAAGGTGCTAGTGTTCCGCCAGCTGGACGGCAAGCCGCGCAACGCCGGCATGGCGCGCTACATGCAAGTCGGCAGCGGCGCGCAGCGCTTCCTCGTCAAGGAAATCGACGGCCGTCCCGACTTCGACCATATCGTTTCCTACCACGCCGAGCCCGGTGCGCCGACCGCTGCGGTCCAGGTGCGCAAATGGGGCATGAAGGCCGCCGGCAACGACGCCCTGGCCATGGCGCTGAAGACGAAAATGGCAGCCATCGGCGGTACCGTCTATTTCGAAACCGAAGACTTGAAATGAGCGTACCGCAGGCATACGAAGGGCTGTGGCGCCGCAAGGGCATCTGGCGCGCCGACGGCAGCAGCGACCTGGTGACGCCGGTCTGGTGGTTCCAGGCAGCCGACTTCCATATCGACTTGCGCATTCCGGCCGACCGCAAGGCGATGACCGGTTTCGCCGGCACCACGGTGGTTGAAAGTGAGCGCTGCGAGTGGCGCCCCGAGATCGCCTACCCCTTTGTGAGCCCCGAGCTCGACGCCGGTTTCATGCGCTTCGACCGAGAGGATGCGCTGCACGAAGCAGGCGTGGACGATAGCTACAAGGAAGACTGGTGGCGCGAAGCCGGCGGGCCGGTATCGTCCAGCCGGGTCGTCCTGGACGATGGCCGCATCCAGTACGAAATCGCCTGCGGCGAATTCCTCGCCCGCGCGACCGGCAAGCCGCACAAGGCGGCTGAAATCACCATCTGGCGCCAGACGGCCGGCGGACCGTGGCGCATCATCGCCTCCACCACGGCCGCACGTGAAAACGTGATTGTCGAAACGCCTTAGAGGCTCAGCAGGCTGCCGCTGCGGAGCGGCTTGTCGCCCGCGATCTTGGCTACGTTCATGCCGCGGATGATGTAGCGGTGCGACAGGCGCGTGAACAGCACGCCGTCGACTTCCGATTTCAACTGGGTGGTATCGCCGCTGACCGGGTCGATCAGGTCGGCGATCACGTCGCCGGCGCGCACGGTGGCGCCGACTTCCTTCAGGTAGACCAGCATGCCGGCATGCGGCGCATCGAGGCGCTGCGTGCCTTCCAGCGGCGTCGGCGCACAACCCTGCTGCGGCACCTTGACGTCACCCGCGTCGACCAGGCCCCGCACGTGCAGGTAGCCGATGATGGCATCCGCGTCGCGTGCAGCGAGCTCGTAGCTGACGTCCACTTCCCCGCGCAGTTCGACAGTCGCCGCCATGCAGGCCGATGGAATCGGGTAGTCCGGGGCGAAATGCGCGGCCAGGTCCCACCACAGGCGGCTGCAAGCCTCGTCGAACGGCTCGCCGCCGGCGCCGGTGGTATGCAGCACGGCGCAGGCGCCCATCAGGTTGGCCAGCGGCTGGGCCGCCTCGCACAGTGAGGTGCCCACGTACAGGTGCAGCTCGCCCTCGTTCTCGCAATGCAGGTCGAGTACGATGTCGGCGTCGATGGCCATTTCAAACAGCGCTTTCTTGAGCGTGGCGGCATCCGATGCAGGCTGCCACTGCCCGGCCAGTTCGCGCAAGTGGCGGCGGATGGTGCGCACGTTGGCGTCGGCATCCCTGCCCAACTGGTCCTTCAGCCTGGCCTTCAGCTGCTCGAAATAATGCGGGTAGCCGCGGTTGAAGTTGATGCCGTTGCTCAGGTCAAAGCGCCCGAACGGGCGCTCGTTGATGACTTGCGCCAGCCCGATCGGATTGGCCGCCGGCACCAGGATCACCTCGCCCTTGACCTTGCCGGCCGCCTCGAGCGCTTGCAGGCGCTGGTGCAGCTCGTGCGCCACCAGCATGGCCGGCACTTCGTCGGCGTGCAGCGCTGCCTGGATATAGGCCTTGGGGCCGCCCGCCTTGCCGAAATGGTAGCTGGTCAGTTCGTAATACACCGTGCCATAGGGCGCGGAGAGCGGATGCTTGATGGTTTCCATGTCTGCCATCCTACCAGTTCATGAGGCAAGGCGGCACCAGCAAGGCCAGCGCCAGGACGAGGTAAATCAGCTGCAGCGGCACCATCCAGCGCGCCCAGGTCAGCCACGGAATGCGCGCCAGCGCCAGCACGCCGACCGTGATGCCCGAGGTCGGGATCATCGGCGTGGTGAATTCGCCGAACTGGAAGGCCAGGATGGCGGTCTGGCGCGACACGCCCACCAGGTCGGCCAGCGGCGCCATGATCGGCATGGTCAGCGCAGCCTGGCCGCTGCCGGAATGGATGAAGAAGTTGATGACCGACTGGATCAGGAACATCTTCTGCGCCGAGAACACTGGCGAGGACGATGCGACCAGCGGCATCAGGCCGTGCAGCATGGTGTCGATGATGTGCGCATCGCGCGCCAGCACCATGGTGCCGCGGGCCAGTGCGATGACCAGGCCGGTGCCGACCAGGTCTTTCGCGCCCTGCACGAAGGCTGCCACCGCCTCGTCGGAATCGAGGCGGCCGATCAGGGCCACCACGATGGTCATGGCCAGGAACAGCGCACCGATCTCCTCGATGAACCAGCCGAATCTGACCACGCCGAACACCATGCCGCCCAGCGAGGCGGCAAAGATCCACAACACCAGGCGATGGCGCGCCGTCATGCCTTCGAAGCCGCCGAAGTCGACCACGCCTTCGGCGCGCTTTTCGATGTCGAGCAGGTAGGTCGGGCTCTTTTCCGGATGGCGCTTGATGCGCGCGGCGTACCACATCAGGAAGACAATCGTGACGGCCGTGGCAATGAACCACACGATCACGCGATAGCCGATGCCGGAGAACAGCGGTACGCCGGCAATGCCCTGCGCGATGCCGACATTGAACGGGTTCAGGAAAGCCGCGCAGAAGCCGACCTGCGAACCGAGGAAGGGAATCGATACGCCGGTGATGGTGTCATAGCCGAGCGCCAGCGCCAGCGGCACGAAGATCAGGATAAAGGGAATCGCTTCCTCGTTCATGCCGAAGGTGGCGCCGCCGATCGAAAACAGCGTCACGAACACCGGGATCAGGGCCGCGCGCACCAGGCTCGAACGCGAGTGCGCCTTGGCGATGGACTTGATCATGGCATCGATCGCCTGCGTCTTGTGCAGCACGTTGAAGGCGCCGCCAGTCAGCATGACAAAGCCGATGATCAGCCCCGCCTCCGCGAAGCCTTTGATTGGCGCCATGAGCAGCGCGGCCAGGCCCTGCGGCTTGCTTTCGATGTAATGGAAAGTGCCCGGGTCGACCAGCTGCTTGCCGTTGACCAGGTGCGTTTCGTACTTGCCTCCAGGGACCAGCCAGGTGGCCAGCGCGATCAGCGCCAGGATCATGAACAGCAGGACGAAAGTATTGGGGAGCTTGAGCTTCTTCATTGATCGGGATACAGGTAATTGCAGCTTGGGTCTGCCGGGTCGCGCGCCAGGATGCGGTCGTACAGGCCGGCGCGTTCGGCGACGGTGCGTTCGACGTCTTCCTGCAGCAGCAGGCGCGCGGCGACCTGGCGTGCGGCGGCGGCGCGGGTGGCGGCGATGAAGGCGTCGCGATTGGGGTAGCGTGCCTGCAGGCTTGGACGCGGATCGCTGGCGGCCTTGCGTTCGGCTTCGGTGCGGGCGAACGGGACGAAACTGCCGTCGTAGCGCGAGGTGGCCCAGGCAAAGCCAGTCTCCGGCGCGCGCAGGTTCCAGCCGGTGTGGGTGCCGAGCGGCGCCTGCAGCTCCACCAGGCGCACGCCGCCGCGGTCGTTGCCGTCGGCGTCCGGCGCCGGGACGCGGGTTTCGAAGGCCATCTTCTGCGCCGGCGGCACCAGGTCGGCAATGCCCTGCGACAGGAAGCGCGCGCCGTGGTCCAGGCGCGGCTCGCGCAGGTTCTGCTCCGGCGGTACCAGGCCCGGCACGGCGGGGAAGGCCTTGCGGTAGGCTTCGACCGAAACCAGGGTGCCGTCTTCCAGGCGCGGATAGGCGCTGGCCGGCGGCGCCGTGCCTTTGCTGGCCCAGCCGTCCAGCGCCAGCATCAGGGCGCGCAAGGACAGGTAGTAATTGGTGGTCGAGACGCAGGCAGTGAACGGTGCGCGGGTGCGCGAGCGGCCGACATAGTGCTGGGCACCCATCAGGCCGTACACGCGCACATTGGGGGCCGGCGCGACATCGCCCACGCCATCCGGTGCGGTGGTCAGCAGCGAAGCGCCGCGGTTCCAGAATTCGGCCGAGGTGTTGGCGATCAGGAGCTTCGGCACGCGGCCATACTTGTCCTTGGCGCGGTCCAGCGTGGACGCCATGCGGCCGGTTACCGGGTCGCGCGTGGGCGTGCTGGTGAACGGGAAGGAGTCGGTCGGGTAGTCGTGCTCTTCCAGCATCGACGGGTGGCGCGTGACCTGGA
Organism: Pseudoduganella sp. S-14; assembly: GCF_049913285.1. Taxonomy (GTDB): domain Bacteria; phylum Pseudomonadota; class Gammaproteobacteria; order Burkholderiales; family Burkholderiaceae_D; genus Rugamonas. Next base: position 1,351,944 of record NZ_CP183991.1, on the reverse strand, counting down.
CGAAGCGGCTGTTGAAGCCGCCCGATCCGCCGGCGCCCGGCACTTCCAGCAAAGCGCCGTCGAATACCATGCGGCCCTGCTCGTCCAGATTCAGGCCGTCGTGCAGCATGCGGCCGATCAGGCGCGCCGACTGGCTGTAGCCGAACATCAGCACCGTCTTGGGCAGTGAAGCGCCTTCGACCGGGTTATCGCGGAAGTACGCCAGCAGGTCGCGAATGCCGGCCAGGCCGGCGCCGGTCACGCGCGGGTCTTTTGCTTCATAGCGCACTTCGTAAATCGTGCCGGGCTGGAAGCCGCCTTGCAGCTTGATGCGACCCGGGCCGCCTGGCTGCTCTGGCGCCACGAATTCCCAGCGGCTGCGGTCAACCGGGCGGCGGATGTCGCTCTGGTGCGTGCGTTCGGTCAGCACGGCTTCCGGGTCGTTCGGCGTTGCAGGCTCGTAACCGATGCCGCGCAGGCCCGCGTAGCTAGCCACTTCGGCCGGGGCATCGACGATGAATTCATTGGCCGTCATGCCGCGCGGGCCTTTCACAACAGGCGCCTTGAATACCAGCGGCTTCACGCCGGCGGGCGATGGCGCCACGTCCCAGGTCCAGGCCGAGAACAGCATACTGAAACCGTGCCGCATCATGAAGCCGTCGCCGGCATCTTCCGCCGTCGTGGGGTCATTGTTCTTCGGGGCCTTGCCATTGAGCTGGCCAAGGACGACGATGTTGCCGCGGTTGTTGACGTCGTATACCAGGGTGCCGGTCTTGCCGCTCACAGGGCGCACCAGCACGAACTCGCTGGAGAAGCGCACCATGCCGCGCTTGTCGCGCGGGGCGCGTTTCAGGTCGACGATCGGCAGGTTGGCGGTGGCCTTGGGATTGAGCGAGAAATAGGCGATGCCTCTCAGCTTTTCAAACTCTCCATGTTCGCCGAACTTGACGCCCGGCGCGAACGCTACGCGCTCTGTGATCTCGATACGCTCGACGGCGGCCTGCGATGCACCGGCTACAAACAGCGTGGCAGCAATCGCCGCCCAGCGGGATTTCTTCATGGTGTCGAACAAAGTAAAACGGGACCGCGCGGGTCCCGTTGGTTTATTCCGCTGCCGCAGTTTTCTTGGCGGCTGCCTTCTTCGCTGCCGGCTTTTTGGCTGCAGCTTTTTTAGCTGGAGCCTTTTTCGCGGCTGCCTTCTTGGCAGCTGGCTTGGCGGCTGGTGCGGCCTCGGCCGCCCCTTCCGCGCCGTCGCTCTTCGCTGCCGTTTTCTTGGCCGCCGCGCCCGGCTTGGCCTTGCGCTCTTCGAATTCGAAGCTGATTTTGCCATCCTTGCCGCGCACCAGGAAAGCCTTGAACGGCCGGCGGGTACGCTGCGAGATAAAGCCCGGCAGCAGGTCGGTCTTGCCTTCGTTGAGCAGCTTGGCCATCTGCTCCGGCAGGATTTCCTGTTGCAGGATGATGCGGCTGGAACGGAAGTCGCAAGTCTTCGGCTTGGCTACCTGGTTTTCGCAAGTATAGGCCAGGCCCATCTCGTACACGCCGCCGGCGCATTTCGGGCAAGGGCCGAGCGGCGTCTGGCCGGTGAAGTCGACGCCTTCGCCGTCCTCGCCTTCCTCGTCGTTCTGGCCGAAGTCGAACTCCAGCTTGAAGTTCTTGATCTCTTCATCGCGCACGATGCGCAGGATCGCCGCGAACGGACGGCCCATCTTGGAGCGGAAGCCTTGCAACGGACCGATGGTACGGTCGCGCAGCAGCTGTTCGACTTCCTCGATTTCGAACTGGCGCCCGCCAGGCACCTTGGTCATCGAGAATTCGCACTTGGTGCAGGCGAAACGGCGGTAGTTTTCCTTGACCACGCCAGCGCAGTTCGGGCACGGGGTCTTCAGCGTCGCGTAATCGCCCGGAATGGTGTCGTTGTCGTACTCTTTGGCGCGCTTGACGATGATCTGGGTCATCTGGGCGATTTCACGCATGAATTCCTCGCGCGAGATCTTGCCCTTCTCCATCTGCGACAGCTTGTATTCCCATTCGCCGGTCAGTTCCGGCGCGGTCAGTTCGCTCACGCCCAGGCCGCGCAGCAGCGTCATGAGCTGGAACGCCTTGGCGGTCGGCATCAGTTCGCGGCCTTCGCGCAGCAGGTATTTCTCGCCCAGCAGGCCTTCGATGATGGCCGCGCGCGTTGCCGGCGTGCCCAGGCCCTTGCCGGCCATGGCGTCGCGCAGTTCGTCGGAGTCGACCAGCTTGCCCGCGCCTTCCATGGCTGACAACAACGTCGCTTCGGTGTAGCGCGCAGGCGGTTTGGTGACCAGGCCGTTCGGGGTGACTTTCTCGGTCAGCACCTTCTCGCCTTTCGCCACGGGTACCAGGTTGCCGCTGCCTTCCTTGTCGTCGTCGCTCGCGGCATCCTTGCCGTAGATGGCCAACCAGCCCGGATTGGTCATCACCTTGCCCTCGGTCTTGAACTGGTGGCCGGCCACTTCGGTGAAGCGGGTGGTGACCAGGAATTCCGCAGCCGGGAAGAACACCGCCATGAAGCGGCGGGTTACCAGGTCGTACAGCTTCTGTTCGGGCTCCGACAAGCCTTTCGGCTGGATGCCGGTCGGGATGATCGCGAAGTGATCGCTGATCTTGGTGTTGTCGAAGATGCGCTTGTTCGGCTTGACCCAGCCCTTGTCCAGGATTTGCTTGGCGAACTGGTTGTAGTTGTGGTTGTCCTTCAGGACTTCCAGCGTGTCCTTGACGGTTGGCAGGTAGTCTTCCGGCAGGTGGCGCGAATCGGTACGCGGATAGGTCAGCACCTTGTGCTTCTCGTACAGCGCCTGCGCCAGGCCCAGGGTGTTCTTGGCCGAGAAGCCGAAGCGCGAGTTGGCTTCACGCTGCAGCGAAGTCAGGTCGAACAAGCCAGGCGACATCGAGGTGGTCGGCTTGGACTCTTCGGTGACATTGCCCTGCTTGCCCCGGCAAGCCAGCGCGATCGAATCGGCGGCAGCCTTGCTCCACAGGCGCTCGGCCTTCTTTTCCGGATCGGTCTCGTCCTTCTTGAAGCTGGTATCCAGCCAGCGGCCTTCATAGATGCCGGCCGCGCACACGAACTCGGCGCGCACTTCCCAGTAATCGCGCGAGACGAAATTCTTGATCTTCTCTTCGCGCTCGACCACGATCGACAGGGTCGGCGTCTGCACGCGCCCCACGGTGGTCAGGTAGAAGCCGCCCTCCTTCGAGTTGAAAGCGGTCATGGCGCGGGTGCCGTTGATGCCGATCAGCCAGTCCGCCTCCGAGCGGCAGCGCGCTGCGTCGGCCAGCGGCAGCATCTCGTCGTCGCTGCGCAGGTGGGTGAAGCCGTCGCGGATCGCGGTCGGCGTCATCGACTGCAGCCACAGGCGCTTGACCGGTTGCTTGGCTTTCGCATTCTGCGCAATCAGGCGGAAGATCAGTTCACCTTCGCGGCCCGCGTCGCATGCGTTGATCAGGGTGGTGACGTCCTTGCGCTTGATCAGCTTGTTCAGCACCTTGAGCCGCGATTCGGTCTTGGCGATCGGGTTCAGCGCAAAGTACGGCGGGATCATCGGCAAATGAGTGAAGGTCCATTTGCCGCGCTTGACGTCGTGCTCTTCTGGCACGGCAATTTCCAGCAGGTGACCCACCGCGGAAGACAGCACGTAGTCGTCGGATTCGAAATACTCATCGTGCTTGCTGAAGCCGCCAAGGGCTTTCGCGATGTCGTTCGCGACAGAAGGTTTCTCAGCGATGATGAGGGCTTTACTCATATTTATAGTTCTCGTCGGTGTATGCGGCAGCGCGCATAATACAACATTCGCAAGTAAGCGCTGGCTTGCGGCTTCGTATGAAAGCCACAATGCTGCAAATATTATTACGGAAACGGCCGGCGTTGGGCAACGCCGGCAAGAGTGCGCTTAGTGCAACAGGCGAGGCGCCTGGTCTTCTTCGGCGCCAAACAGGTCGTCGAACATCAGGGCGTCCGGCTCCTTGCCCTGGCTCCACAGCAGCATCAGCACGATGATCTTCAGCTTGCCCAGCGACACCGGGGCCTCGTCCAGCGCCAGGGCGCGCTCGATGACGATTTCACGTTGCAGCGGGGACAGCAGGCCGGCACTCTCCAGGAACTGGATAAAGCCAACGGCGGCGGTGCCCAGTACATCCAGCTCCTGGCGCACATAGAAGCGCGTGCCAGAAGAAGCGGCCGTCAGCGACTGCTCGACGCCAGCCATGGCGGCGAGGTCATTCAGCCAGACCAGCGCCTCGGAAATCTCTACGTCGTCGAAGCCGACAGCGGAAAGTTTCTTTGCCAATGCTGCGGGTTCAGGGCAGGCATCAGGGCGGTAATAGGTCTCGTACAGGTAAACCAGGATGTCAAACATGGCGCTACTTTAGCAGCATCTGTGAGCCGGGCACAAGCGTAACGGCAGTTCAAAAGCCTTTCAGGCGTTGGAAAGCACCGCCCGGCAGCCTTTCCACCACACCTGCAAGCTCCAAGGCAAGCAAGCTTGCCTGCATATCACTTGGCGCAAGTTGCAACCTTGTTGCAAGCTCATCGGCGCCGACCGGATCGTGGCCGAGGGCAGCCAGCAGCCAGCCTGCGGCCCGGTCCATCTGCGGCACCGGCTCGCCCGGCGCCGGCAAGCCCAGGTCTTCCAGCAGTTGCTCCGGCGTGGCGACCAGGCGCGCGCCCTCTCTAATTAGCGCATGGCAGCCGACCGACTGCGGCGAGAGCACGGAACCTGGCAGCACGAAGACTTCGCGCCCGGCATTCACGGCCGCGTGCGCGGTGATCAGGGAACCGGAGCGCGCCGCTGCTTCGATCACCAGCGTGGCGCGGGTCATGCCGGCAATGATGCGGTTGCGGATCGGGAAGTGCTCGGCCCGCGCCAGCGTGCCGAGCGCGAATTCGCTGACCAGGCAGCCCTGCTCGGCAATCCGGCGCGCCAGCGCGGCATTGCGGCGCGGGTAGATGCGGTCGATCCCGGTGCCGATCACCGCCACGGTACTGCCCGGCCCTTCCAGGCCGCCTTCGTGCGCGGCGGCGTCGATGCCAAGCGCCAGGCCGGAGATCACCGGCATGCCCGCCTGGCTCAGCGCCAGCGCAAACTGACGCGCGTTGGACTTGCCTTGCATGGTGGCGTTGCGAGCGCCCACTACCGCCACAGCCTCGCGCTGGAGCAGGGACAGGTCGCCCTTGGCATACAGCAGCAGCGGCGGATCGGCGATGTGCTGCAAGGTCGGCGGGTATGCCGGGTCGCCCAGCAAGACCAGGTGGTTGCCGGCCTGCGCTGCCCATTCCAGCGAGGCATGCGCCAGTGCGTGTATCCGCTCCGGCATGGGACCGGCAAGGCAACGTGCTGCTGCCAGCGAGATCTCGTCTTCGGCAACATCGGCCACGGCGCGCTCGCGCCGGGGCCGCACGATGTCGGCATCGGCTTGCTTCAGCATGTGCAACGGCAGCGGCGCGGCGTCATCCTGTGCGGGAGGCGCAGCCAGGCGGGCATCGGCGGCAGAGAAAACGCCTTGGGGAGAGTGGTAATGCTGGAGCAGCTTGAAGGCTCCGTGGCGGCCGACGCCCGGCGTATTCGCCAGGCGCAGCCACATCGCCAGGCGCTCGAAGTCCTGGCGGGCGGGGTTGGGGGCATCCGTGACTTGCACGGCCATGGAATTTACTCCGCTGTCTTGGCGATATCCCCCACGACGACAGGTTCAGTCACCTGCATGATCAAGCCATACGAAATGTGCTTGAACACACGGAAGATAAACAAGCTGCCCACTCGTTCATCCGGCAGCTTGACCGTTGGCTTGCGCAGATTCAGCGCGCCTTTCGACGCACCTGGATCAGGCACCACTTCACCCCTATGGTATAGCTGCAGCACGGAACCGATATCGAGTCCGTCAAGCTTTCCGCGATTAATGCTGACAACCTGGTTCTGGCCGGCGTGGGTGACGCCGCCATACACGGCCAGCACGCTGGCATTGACTTCGACTTCCGGCGGATGCGGAACATAGTTCTGCATCGGCATAGGCGGCATTGCCATCAGCAAGTCGCCCTTGCCCATCTCTTCCTTGGCGCTGGCGACGATGAAGGTATGCACGTCGCTGCCCGCTTCCGCCGGCGCGTCGAGTTTCAGGGTGCCGAGGTAGAACGCTTCCAGGGCGATCGTCTTCTTGGTGATCGGGTCTTTCAGCGGTTTGCCTGGACGGAACACCTGGAATGAGGTATTGCCTTTCAGGTCGCCGCGGACATAGGCCTTGTCGTCCTTGCCGATGAAGACGCGGGCGCCACGCGTCGCAATGATGCGCGGTGCATTTTTGAGCTCATCTTCTTCGATGATCAAGGGTTGCGTCAGGAACGGTTCGATCGCGCCGGACGGGATCGACTGGACGGCGTCCTTACCCAGGCCTTCGGTGCGCAGTTGCGGGCCGAGGCGCATATCGCCCGTGGTGCCATCGCCGCCAACCTTGTTGCCAAGGCGCAGGCGGCCGGCCTCACGGTCGAACCAGACGATCTGCCCTGGATAAATCCAGTGCGGATTGGCGATTTCTTCTTTGTTCATGCCCCAAACCTGCGGCCAGCACCAAGGCTTGTCGAGGAAGGTTCCGGAGATACCCCACAGGGTATCGCCCTTGACGACGGTATGGCTATCCGGTGCGTTCGGCTTGAATTCACAGACAATGGTCTTGGCGTGGGCCGGAACGGCCGTCACACCGCAAAACAGGGCTGCGGCCAACAGGCGGCTGCTGCTTGTGCTAAAATTTTTCATTGATATATCCGTTAGGTGCGGCAATGACGGAAGGCCACAAAGGCTTGCCTCACTGAAATCAAATTCTGCCCATATTACCCTGATCAAGCAAGGAATTCGTGTCACAGAAGCAATCGTGCACGCATTATATGCGCCGTTTACCGCACATTCATTGTTGTTTAAATAAGATTCTCCCGTGAAACTGAATATTCTCCGCTACCCAGACCCTCGCCTGCACAAAGTTGCGAAACCCGTTGCCGTGTTCGACGAGCGCCTGGCCAAACTGGTGGAAGACATGGCGGAAACCATGTACGACGCGCCAGGCATCGGCCTGGCCGCAACCCAGGTGGATGTGCATGAGCAAGTTGTCATCATTGACGTCACCGAAGACAAAACCGGCCTGACCGCCTTCATCAACCCGGAAATCCTGTGGTCGAGCGAAGAAAAACAGGTTTACGACGAAGGCTGCCTGTCCGTGCCCGGCGTCTATGACGGCGTCGAGCGCCCATCCGCAGTCAAAGTACGTGCCTACGACGTCAAGGGCGAGCCGTTCGAGATCGACGCCGACGGCCTGCTGGCTGTCTGCATCCAGCACGAGATGGACCACCTGAAAGGCAAGGTATTCGTTGAATACCTGTCCCCCTTGAAACGCAATCGTATCAAGACCAAACTGCAAAAAGAAGAACGTGGCTTGCAGCGCGACGAAGCGCTGCGCGCTTCGGGCCGCCGTTACTGATACCTGCGGGGGAAGCATGAAAGTGATCTTCGCGGGCACGCCTGAATTTGCGGCCGTTGCCCTCCAGGCCCTGCACGAAGCAGGTTTCGAGATTCCCCTGGTACTGACCCAGCCCGACCGCCCGGCCGGCCGCGGCATGCAGCTGCAGCCTTCGGCGGTCAAGCAATACGCCGTCAAGCACGGCATCGAAGTGCTGCAGCCGCTCTCCTTGCGCATGGACGCCAAGGATCCGCAGCGCGCAGCGGAAGCCAAAGCCGCCCACGAGCGCCTGCTGGCCACCGACTACGACGTGATGGTGGTCGCTGCCTATGGCCTGATCCTGCCGCGCTCCACCCTCGACATCAAGCCTTGCCTGAACATCCACGGCTCCCTGCTGCCCCGTTGGCGCGGCGCCGCCCCGATCCATCGTGCGATCGAAGCGGGCGATGCGGAAACCGGCGTCACCATCATGGAAATGGAAGAAGGCCTGGACACCGGTCCGATGCTGCTGATCGAGCGCACCCCGATCACGCCGCAGGACACCACCGCCACCTTGCACGACAAGCTGGCCGCCATGGGCGCCCAGATGATGGTCAAGGTGTTGCACAAGATGGAAAAAGGCGTGGTGGAAGCCATCCCGCAGCCCGAGCAAGGCGTCACCTACGCCAACAAGATCCTGAAGGAAGAAGCCGTGCTGGACTTCAGCCAGCCTGCACGCGACATCAGCCGCAAGATCCGCGCTTTCAATCCTTTCCCCGGCGCCCACAGCGAAGTGAATGGCACGGTGATCAAGCTGTGGGGCGCGGAAGTGCTGGACGAAGGCAGTAGCGCCGCGCCCGGCCAGGTGATTGCTGCCGACGCGCAGCACGGCATCATTGTCGCCTGCGGCGAAGGCGCGCTGCGCCTGACGCAGCTGCAAAAACCGGGCGGCAAGCGCCTGCCGGCTGCCGAATTCATCAAAGGCTTCCCGCTCGACGGGCAGCGTTTCCAGTAAATGGACCAACTCGCGGCGCTGCGCGCGCTCCGCCGCGTGGTTGAACTGGGCAGCTTTACGGCAGCCGCCGACGCCCTCGGCATTTCCCACACCATCGTTTCGCGCCAGGTGCGCCAGCTCGAGGAACACCTCGGCGCCCAGCTCCTGAACCGCACCACTCGCCGCTTCGCCCTGACCGATGCCGGCCGCGATTACTACGAATCCACGCGCGAAGTGCTCGACCTGCTGGATGACGCCGACCGCAACGTCGGCCGCCACCAGGCCGAACCCACCGGCGTCCTGCGCATCAATGCGCCGATGGCTTTCGGCACCATCGAGGTGGCGCAATGGCTGCCCGGCTTCATGGCGAAGTACCCCGGCGTGCAGGTCGACCTGGTATGCAATGACCGCATGGTCGATTTGATCGAGGACGGTTTCGATGTCGCACTGCGCCTGGCGCGCGACTTGCCCGATTCGACGCTGGTTGCACGCCGTCTCGCCACCAGCAAAGTAGTGCTTGTCGCCAGCCCTGGCTACCTGGGCACGCACGGCGCACCTGTCGTCCCGGACGATCTCGCGCAACACAACTGCCTCGTCTACACGGCGGCCACGCGCTCCAGTGAATGGACGCTGGTCGGCCCGGATGGCGCGGAGCATGCTGTCGCTGTGCGCGGATCGCTGCAGGCCAACACCAACGTCGCCCTGAAAGCGGCAGCAGCAGCGGGCCTTGGCATTGCCAACGCCGCCGCCTTCATCGTCCGCGAAGAGCTTGAGAACGGCGCACTGGTGGAAGTCCTGCACGGCTACATGCCCAAGCCGCGCGAGCTGTACGCCCTCTACCCGCAGAACCGCCACCTGTCGCCCAAGGTGCGCGCCTTCGTCGATTACGCCGCCAGCATTTACATCAACATCTTCTGAACCGCGCGGAACTGCTGCGTGAGGCCGCCCCAGCCCCAGGCTGCCGGGCGCGCGTCGTCGATGTGGATGTAGCTGACTTCATGCAACTCGCCGAGCAGCGCTTGCAAGTCCTTATACACCGCCGCGATGTAAGCCGACTTCTCATTCGCCGTGTTGGTTTCGTCGGTGATCTTGATGTCGAAGTAGAAGCTCGACTTGCCCAGCTCCACCAGCGACTTGCCGTCCACGAACCACTGCTCGCGTGGCGTGTAATGCACAGCGATGGCGGTCAGCGCAGGCGCCTTGTGCAGGATCTCCCCGGTGTGCTTCATCAGGATGCTGGTGACTTTCTTGGCAGGCACTTGTTCCGGGGTGCCGCTGACGGTGATATTCAAGATAGGCATTTTGAAGCTCCTTCAAAGTGGTTGGTTGATGGAGCCATCTTAGCCAAACCCGCCCCCGATTGTTAGCCGTCTAGCAACACATGATTTGTGCAATTCCAGCACAAATCGCATAAGCAAATGCCGAATATATCTCGGCGGTCAGGGGCAGCGGCCGGGGAAAAATGCTGCTTTGCCGTATAATTTCAGGTCCACGTTGCCCAATCCGCGATATCAAAATGACCAACACGACCCGTCCAACCTCCAAGACCGAAGCCCAGCTGCGCGACATCCTCGCAAAGCGCATCATGTTCCTGGATGGCGCAATGGGTACCATCATCCAGCAGTACAAGCTCGATGAAAAAGCCTATCGCGGCGAGCGTTTTGCCGATTTCGCGGCGCCGGAAGGCAGCGGTCACCGCGAACTTTTCGTTAAAGGCAACAACGAGCTGCTGACGCTGACGCAGCCTCATGTCATCCAGGAAATCCATGAGCGTTACCTGGCCGCCGGAGCGGATCTGATCGAGACCAATACCTTCGGCGCCACCTCGATCGCACAGGACGACTATTTCATGGCCCACCTGGCCTATGAAATGAACGTGGAAGCAGCCCGGTTGGCCAAAGCTGCCACCGCCAAGTATTCGACCGCCGACAAGCCGCGCTTCGTCTGCGGCGCCCTCGGCCCGACGCCGAAGACCGCCTCCATTTCGCCGGACGTGAACGACCCGGCCGCACGCAACGTCACCTTCGACCAACTGGTTGCCGCTTATTCCGAGCAAGTGCGCGGCCTGGTCGACGGCGGGGTCGATGTGCTGCTGGTCGAAACCATCTTCGATACCCTGAACTGCAAGGCCGCGTTGTTCGCGATCGACCAGTATTTTGACGAGCGCCCTGAGATCGAGCGCCTGCCGCTGATGATCTCAGGCACCGTGACCGACGCCTCCGGCCGCATCCTGTCCGGCCAGACCGTGCCGGCCTTCTGGAACTCGGTGCGCCACGCCAGGCCGCTGACCATCGGCCTGAACTGCGCGCTGGGCGCGACCCTGATGCGTCCCTACGCCGAAGAGCTGTCGCAGATCGCCGATACCTTTGTCTGCATCTACCCGAACGCTGGCCTGCCCAACCCGATGAGCGACACCGGCTTCGACGAGCTCCCAGAAGACACTTCGCGCCTGCTGCGCGAATTCGCCGACGCGGGCTTCATCAACGTGGCCGGCGGCTGCTGCGGCACCACGCCTGACCACATTGCCGCTGTCGCCAAGCTGCTGTCGACCGCCACCCCGCGCGCATTGCCGCACGTGCCGGTGGCCCAGCGCCTGTCCGGCCTGGAGCCCTTCACCATCGACGACGACTCGCTGTTCGTCAACGTCGGCGAACGCACCAACGTGACCGGTTCCAAAGCCTTCGCGCGCATGATCCTGAACGAGCAGTACGACGAAGCATTGTCCGTGGCGCGCCAGCAGGTGGAAAACGGCGCCCAGGTCATCGACATCAACATGGACGAGGCGATGCTGGATTCCCAGGCTGCCATGACGCGCTTCCTTAACCTGATCGCTTCCGAGCCGGATATCTCGCGCGTGCCGATCATGATCGACTCCTCCAAGTGGTCGGTGATCGAAGCAGGCCTGAAATGCGTGCAGGGCAAGGCCGTGGTCAACTCGATCTCGATGAAGGAAGGCGAGGAAGAATTCATCCGCCAGGCGAAACTGTGCCGCCGCTACGGCGCCGCCGTGATCGTGATGGCCTTCGACGAGACCGGCCAGGCCGACACCTACGCGCGCAAGATTGAAATCTGCGCCCGCGCCTACAAGGTGCTGACCGAGAAAGTCGGCTTCCCGCCGGAAGACATCATCTTCGACCCGAACATTTTCGCAGTCGCCACCGGCATCGAAGAGCACAACAACTACGCGGTGGACTTCATCGAAGCCACCCGCTGGATCAAGAACAACCTGCCGCACGCGAAGATCTCGGGCGGCGTGTCGAACGTATCGTTCTCCTTCCGCGGCAACGACCCGGCGCGTGAAGCGATCCACACCGTATTCCTGTATCACGCCATCAAGGCTGGCATGACCATGGGCATCGTCAACGCAGGCATGATCGGCGTCTACGACGACCTGCCGGCCGAACTGCGCGAGCGCGTGGAAGACGTGGTGCTGAACCGCCGCGAAGACGCCACCGAGCGCATGATCGAATTCGCAGCAACGTTGAAAGGCGGCGCCAAGCAGGAAGCGGCCAACCTCGAATGGCGCAACGCCCCGGTCGAGAAGCGCCTGGCGCACGCGCTGGTGCACGGCATCACCCAGTTCATCACCGAAGACACGGAAGAAATGCGCCAGCAGGTGTTCGCTTCCGGCGGCCGCCCGATCAATGTGATCGAGGGCCCGCTGATGGACGGCATGAACATCGTCGGCGACCTGTTCGGCCAAGGCAAGATGTTCCTGCCGCAGGTGGTGAAGTCGGCGCGCGTAATGAAGCAGGCCGTAGCCCACCTGATTCCTTACATCGAAGAAGAAAAGAAAGCGGAAGAAGCGCGTACCGGCATCGTGGCCAAGCCAAAGGGCAAGATCGTCATCGCGACCGTGAAGGGCGACGTGCACGATATCGGCAAGAACATCGTGTCCGTGGTCCTGCAATGTAATAACTTTGAAGTTGTGAACATGGGCGTGATGGTGCCCGCTTCCGAAATCCTGGCGCGCGCCAAGCTGGAGAATGCCGACATCATCGGCCTGTCCGGCCTGATCACGCCGTCGCTGGAAGAAATGGCCCACGTGGCAAAAGAGATGCAGCGCGACGAGCACTTCCGCATGATGAAGATCCCGCTGCTGATCGGCGGAGCGACCACCAGCCGCGCCCACACGGCGGTGAAGATCGCCCACAACTACGAAGGCCCGGTGGTGTATGTGCCGGATGCGTCGCGTTCCGTGTCGGTGGCGCAGTCGCTGCTGACCGACGAACAGCGCGGCAAGTTCGTAGAAGAACTGGACCACGACTACGCCCGCATCCGTGAGCAGCACGCCAACAAGAAGGCGCTGCCGAGCGTGTCGCTGGAAACCGCGCGCGCCAACAAGGCCAAGCTGGAATTTGCGCCGGTGCGCCCGAAGTTCGTTGGCCGCCGCGTATTCAAGAATGTGGACCTGGCAGCGATCGCCGAATGCATCGACTGGGGACCGTTCTTCCAGACCTGGGACCTGGCTGGCCCCTTCCCTGCCATCCTGACCGATGAAGTGGTCGGCGAAGCGGCTTCCAAGGTCTTCGAAGAAGGGAAGGCGCTGCTGAAGAAGATCATCGAAGGGCGCTGGCTCACTGCCAATGGCGTAATCGCGCTCCTGCCTGCAAACACGGTCAACGAAGACGACATCGAGATCTACACCGACGAGTCGCGCTCGGAAGTGGCCTTCACCTACTACGGCCTGCGCCAGCAAGGCCTGAAGCCAGTGATCGATGGCGTTCAGCGCCCGAACCAATGCCTCTCGGACTTCATCGCACCGAAGGATTCCGGTACGCAGGATTACATCGGCATGTTCGCGGTGACCGCGGGCCTGGGCATTGAAAAGTACGAAAAACGCTTTGAAGATGCGCATGATGACTATTCCTCGATCATGCTGAAGGCGCTGGCTGACCGTCTGGCAGAGGCTTTCGCCGAGTACCTTCACGAGCGCGTGCGCAAAGACCTATGGGGCTATGCCGCCGATGAGGCGCTGAGCAACGAACAGTTGATCAAGGAAGAGTATCGCGGCATCCGCCCGGCCCCGGGCTATCCGGCCTGCCCAGAGCACACAGTGAAGGCCGATGTGTTCCGCGTGCTGAACGCGAACGAGATCGGCATGGAGCTGACTGAATCATTCGCGATGTTCCCGGGCGCAGCCGTGTCGGGCTTCTACTTCGCCCATCCGCAGTCAAAGTACTTTACTGTTGGGAAGATCAACGAAGACCAGCTGATGGACATGGCGACTCGACGCGGCGTCGCGAAAGACCAGCTCGAGCGCTGGCTGGCACCCAACCTTTAACTGCAAATGGGCCTCTCGCCTGAGAGGCTCATTTCGCCCCTTTGCGGACGGTCGCTAATCTAAAACTATCTCTCCGAATTCACAGGTAGCGGTTGTAATTCAGTGAGAAGGAATGCTCGATCCAATCTTTGGTGGCGGTATCGTCGGTAATATTCTTGTGCCCAAGTATGTCCGTTCCCAAATGATTCTGGCGAACGGTCCGCGCTACTGCCGATTTGTCTTCGACACTTTGAAGGTGGCCGCTTTCAAAGATCAATTCCAAGACAATCTCGTATTCCCAGAATCGGTGAAAACCCATGTTCACGCCGCCCTGCTTGATGAACCCATCAGCGATCAAAAGTCCGCCAGTAAAAGGAGTCGTCAAATTCACGTCTTGATATAGGCAGTTGAATCCACACCATGAATTCGGATCTACAGGTGCGATAGAATTTACGAGAGGGCCATTTGGGCTACGGTTCAGTACAGGCAGGCCTGCATCATGAAAGATGAATAAATCCTTCAGCATCAAGAAATCGTTGACGGCAAAATCAGCCATCCATCCTCGGTAGCAGGCAGTCGATGGCGCAGCTGGTACAAGGCCGTAAATCGTCGGATCAAAAAGTTCTGGACCATTACGTCCACAAAGAACAAACTTTCTTCCATCGTAGATCACTCCGTCTGCAACTTGAGTTGTCACTGTGTCTTTCCTATGTCTATTTCGAGCAAGTATTCGCACGTACAAGGTCGGCTCAAGAATTCATTCCACGCGACGATCGCCATTCGAAACTCGTTCAAATCAAATAGTCCATCAGTGGTTCCGTTCTCATCCTCAATGAGAATGTCGACCTGAGCACCGCGCTCCGTGAAGGTGACCTCCGTGTCATTGAGTCCAAAGAATGCCTCGTCGGACGTCCCACTTAAAACCGAATCGAGCAGCCCAATAGCTTCTATGGTAAGCGATCCACGAACCACAGGCTTGAGGGCTACTTTCCACGCTTCGGCATCGGCACGTATGCAATGCAATTGACGACATTCATGGCCGATAGCAGAACGTATTTATCGCTTTCGAGTGGAGCAACACTGGAAAGCCAGCGCGTCGTTTCGGTACTCACGTACGCCAGCAAGGCAGGTTCTGGATGGCCTGTGGCGAACTGTTGTTGCGCCTGTTGAACCAGCATGGGATGCATGCCCTCGCTGAACTGGATGATGGCGCTATAGCGGGTAGCTTGCCGATCCAATTCATCTTCGGAAATGCGGGGCCACGACCAGCCCGTCTCCTTCATGGACTGGAAGCAGACGAACAGCAAATTCAGCGCGAACTCCACCCTTTCCATCGGCACTCCCATTCGTGGCAGGATGAGTACGGCGCCGAGTAGGGTCGGCTGCGCCTGGAACAACTCATCGGCCAGCGCTTCTTTCTGTGCCGTGTTCATGGCCTGAATCGCCTTGATGGCGCGGGCGAGTATTGGTGCCGATATTCGGCTCATGCCTGCTCCTGGAGGCCGGCCACTGCGGTGCCAAAATGCCAAGGCAGTAGCGCCTCAACTTGCTCAACTGTGGTGGCTGTCGGCAAGTCGCGCAACACTTGACACAGCCACTCGTAAGGCTCGGCGCCATTGGCCTTGGCGGTCTGCACCAGCGAGTAGGTGACGGCGCTGGCATGCGCGCCGGCCGGCGTGTCGGAGAAGAGCCACCCCTTGCGGCCGACCACGAAGGGGCGGATCGCGTTCTCGCAACGGTTGTTGTCGATGGGCAGATCGCCGCGTTCGACATAGCGCACCAGCTTGGGCCAGTATTTGTGCAGGTAGGTCAGTGCCTCGCCCAGCTTGGTCTTGCCCGGCACGGCCGGCAACACGCCATCGAGCCATATGCGCAAGCTGGCCAGCAGCGGCAAGCTGCGCTCCTGGCGGCCTTGCAGGCGCTGGGCGTCGCTGGCGTTGCGCAGCTCGCGTTCGACGCCATACAGCTGGCCGATCAAGTCGATGGCCTGATCCGCCAGGCCACGCTTGCCCTTGGCCTGCACGCGGACGGCTTCGACAAAACGTCGTCGCACGTGTGCCCAGCAAATCAAGTGCTCGATGTGCGGCGTGCGCGCTAGCGCGTTGTAGCCCTCGTACCCATCGGTCATAAGATAGCCCCGGAAGCCTTCCAGCAGGCGCACGGGCACCTCCGCACTGCGGCTCGGATCGTAGTCGTACAAGATGATTGGACGCTCCGGCGGGCCGCCCGTCTGCACCCACATATAGCTGTGCGAGCAGGGCGCCTTGCCGGGTTCCTTGAGCACCTGCATCACGGTCTCGTCCATATGAATCAACTGGCCGTCGAGCAGCAGATCGCGCATCAGGTTGTGCAGCGGCTGCAGCACGGCGGCCGCGCCGATCACCCAGCGCGCCAAGGTTTGCCTCGGCACCAGCGCGCCATGGCGCTCCAGTACGTGCTCGAAGCGTGCCAGCGGCAAGCCGTCGAGGTACTTGGCCACCAACAGCATGGCCAGGAAGTTGGCGCTGGCGTTGCTCTTGGGGATAGGTTGGGGCGGTAACGCGGCCGTCACCGGCACGTGCGTGCCGTTGGGACAGCCATAGCGCTTGCGCACGTGGCGCAGCACCCGTACTTGCATGGGCACGATGTCCAGTTGCTCGCTCACCTCCTCGCCGATCACCGCCATCGGCGTCCCACAGGGGCAGGTGCGCTCTGACTCGGGTACTTCGTGCACAACATCCACGCGCGGTAACTCGCCCGGTAGTGCAGTGCGCTTGCCGCGCTTGTTTTGGCCAGCCGATTTGTCCTTGGCTTTGCCGTCGGCTGGCGACTGCGGCGCGACATCCTGTTCCTGGCTCGTGTCGCGCGCCAAGCTTTCCGCCTCGTCGAATAGCCCGCGCTGCAGCGCCGCCATTTGTTCCGAACTGGCGCCATACAGACGATGGCGAGCCAGCTTGGCTTGCTCGATCATGCGGATCAGGTAATCCCCCCGGTGTCAAAATAGTTGTCGCTCCGATAGATCTGAGAAAATGGGGGCGATAACAGGAGTGAGAAGTGGCACGGTACGGACAAGAATTCAAAGACAAAGCGGTGGCGCGATTGCTGCCACCGGAAAGTGCATCGATCAAGGATGTGGCCTTGTCGGTGGGCGTGAGCGAATCGACTTTGGAGCGCTGGCGCAGCGAGGCGTTGGCGAATCCAGCGCAACGCCGCGAATGGACGCCCGCCGCGCGGTTTGAAGCGGTGCTGGCGACATCCGCCATGGACGAGGCCAGCAAGGGTGCCTGGTGCCGCAGCAACGGCGTATATCCGCACGAGCTGGCGGTATGGCGCGAGCAGGCGATCAATGCGCTGGGCCAGCCGGGAGAAAAACGTTTGAGCGCAGCGGAAGCCAAGCAGGACAAGCGCCGCATCAAAGAGCTTGAGCGCGAGGTGCGCCGTAAGGACAGGGCATTGGCCGAAACTGCAGCCTTGCTGGTGCTATCAAAAAAAGCCGAGGCGATCTTCAGCAAGTACAAGGCCGAGGACGAATGATCGGCCTCGAAGATCGCCAGGCTCTGGCCCTGGAAATCCAACAAGCTTGCCAAGCCGGTGCCCGCTTGAGCGAGGCATGCGCGGCGGTCGGGCTGAGCGCTCGCACGCTGCAGCGCTGGCAGGCAAGCGGTGGATTGGTAAGCGGCGATCGTCGCCCGACGGCGGTACGCCCCATGCCATCGCATGCGCTGACGGATGATGAGCGCGCGGCGGTGTTGGCAGCTGCGAATGAACCGCGCTTTGCCGACATGCCGCCGGCGCGCATTGTTCCCATGTTGGCCGATGAGGGCATCTATCTGGCCAGCGAATCGACGTTCAGCCGCATCTTGCGTGCCCATGGCCAAGTGCGTCATCGCGGCCGTGCCAAAGCACCTCGTCAACAACGGCCGCCGACCACCCATGTCGCTACTGCACCCGGCCAGGTGTGGTGCTGGGACATGACCTACTTGCCGGCTGTAGTGGCGGGCCGCTGGTTCTACCTTTACCTGATCTTGGATCTCTATAGCCGCAAGATCATCGGCTGGGAAGTGCATGCCGAGGATGATGCCGACCACGCCAGTCATCTGGTGCGGCGCACGGCTTTGGTCGAGGGTGTCGCTATGCGCCACAACAAGCCGGTGCTGCATGGCGATAACGGCGCCACGCTGAAGGCGACCACGGTGCTGGCCATGCTGCATTGGCTGGGCATTAAGCCATCGTACTCGCGCCCACGTGTGAGCGACGACAACGCCTTCGCCGAAGCGTTGTTCCGTACCGCGAAGTACCGTCCGGAATTCCCTTCCAGTGGCTTCGCAGATCTGGCCGACACACGAGACTGGGCAGCCCGCTTTGTGCAGTGGTACAACTTCGACCACCGGCATAGTGGCATTCGCTATGTTAGTCCGGCGCAGCGACATGCGGGACTGGATACTGCCATTCTGGCAGCGCGGCATCGCCTGTATCTGTCCGCCCAGGCTCGCCACCCGGCTCGCTGGTCGGGCCATACCCGCAACTGGACGCCATGCGACGCGGTCACGTTGAACCCCGAACGGGATCTCGTCGTTTCCGTCGCTGCGAAGGAGATTCAAACTCAGCAAATTGCTGCTTGATTCAGGCGACAACTACCTTGACACGCGCCGATCGTTGGCAGCCTTGATCGCCGCGCCGCGCGCTGCAACTTGGGCCGCATCGAGCACCTGCGCACGGATGGTATCGGCCGCGTCGGCGTACGACTGCTGCACCGCATCTTGCACGGTCAGCACGGCGGCATGAAACGCCTGCTGCTGCGCCTTGAGCAAGGCCTGCAGACTGCCCACGTCGTTCGGCAGATGCTCCGGCAAAGCAAACGACGGCACCAGCACGGCGAGCTTGGGAAGCTCGATTGGCGGCAATGTGATGGCGGGTGTGTCGATGGGTGAAGGCATGCCACATGTTAACAGCCTCGCTCAGGAAACAGAAGAGTAATGCAGCGTTTGGTGGGGAGCGTGGCGCCACAAGTCGAAACCTTCCAGCAGCCACTCCAGCTGCTGCGCGCTGATTTGCTCGACGCCGGCACGCTCACTCGGCCAGGCGAACTTCTCGGCCTCCAGCCGCTTCATCCACAGGCAGAAACCGTTACGGTGCCAGTAAAGCACCTTGAGCTTGGTGCGCTGGCGATTGACGAACACGTACAGCGCCTGGCCGAATGGATCGAGCCCAAGCTCTTGCTCGACCAGCACCGACAGGCCATTGATCGACTTGCGAAAGTCGATCGGCGCGCGGCACAGGTGGACCTGGCCGATCTGAAAGCCCCTGTGCATCAGCGCGCTCCTTGCGTCGCCACGGCCAGTGCCGCCAGCCATTCCGGGGCGGGCAAGCAGTGCGTTTCAATCCGAACCGCGCCTACGCTCACCACGCACGGTGCTGGCGCCATTGCCGGCATGACATCGAGCGTCATGAACTTGGTTACCGCCGCACTGGCACTGGCCGGCATGGCCTTTAGTTTGGCACGCCAGTAGTACAGCGCCGTCACCGATAAGCCATGGTGCCGCGCATACTCAGCTCGCCACCCAGCCGTTACGCTCAATCTCCGCCACATGTCCCTGCCAAAACTTCGCATCCCTTGCCATGTCCACCTCTGATGAAAACGATGTGGCAAGGATGCCGCAGCGACCGTCAGTTGAACAGGTTGGGGTTTATGGAGCGCTTACCTTCTATGCAGTCATCGCTGGTATGCATCGTCATAAACAGTGCCGAGCAAAGATATCGCTCATATCGTTCACCAGCCTTCGCGACACAGGTGGGAAATCGGTGCCAGACCTTCCCAAGGATGGGATGCGTTCCGCCGTCCAGGCATTTAAATTGCAAGATCATTCAATTGAATTGAAGTTGAGGGTTACTGTTCCGGCACTTGATTCTACGAGGTCCTCTTCTGGCCGTTAGCGCCGCTGTGAGATTGGCGTCATTGGAGAAGCTCAGTCAGCAGCGCCAGAATTCTAGAATCAAACTCGGCATCTATGAAAAATAGATCTTCACCTAGGCCCTCATTTTGATGCCACACTCCGATTGCAAACTCGCGCCCGGTCCTGGTTACCAAGTCGGCCAAGAATTTCAAAAGCTCTTCTATTCTAGCCGGTGAAAGCGTTTCTACATCAAAATTCAGCCCTATGTTCCAGTCGGGCAGATCCTGACTCTGATGAATTTCCGAGCGAGCAAGCTTATCGTTTACAACTGCGGCTGAAGGCACACCCCATTTCGCAATAAAATCGCTGAACCGAGGTAACAACAGATTTTCCACCTCATGCAAGTCCGATCCGTCAACGTACGCGTATATCTGATTCATTCATATTGTCTTCATGAAGGACTGCTGTTGGCCGTTTGCCGGCGCCAGCGATTGACTAAGGCGTTGAGTTTCAACATGTCGCGCCGCAACTAGTCTGGCAACTGATCCTGCCAGAGATTCTTCGCCGCCCTACAAGCATCGCAAAAGTAGACTTCACAATGTTTTGGCTTTTCATGCCAGCTCGGCCCGAAATAGACTTCGTTCGCATACGGGAACTTCGACTCCATAGCCTCTATGTAGTTGCCTGTTGCTTGTCGTGTCCCATAACCGATTGGAACAAGCTCCTGCCGGAGCTCTTCGTTGTGGACATGACAAAAGCGGAAAAGCCCCGTAATCGTCGAAAAGTCATTGATCCGAACGCCCAGTTGTTCCTGAACTTGGTTCCACATTTCGTCCTGCCAGAAAAACATGCGCCTTTTTTGCTGACATCGCCCATTCAAGGCTACTACGAATTTCATATAGCGGTCTGGGCCAAAAGTTGCGAGCATGGTGTCACGAGCCAGCTGCACGTCAAGCTTATACATGGAATAAGGATCTACGAAAATGCAAATAATAACCCGGCACGGTTGTGTATGACCGGTTTTGGCCGATTACAGAAATTAATCGCCCGCTTGCGAGCGAATGTGCATCGGATCTGTAGAGACGGCACGCTTAATTAATACCAGATCGTCTGTCGCATTCCTCGTGTAATGTACCAATCCGCCGAAGTCGGTGTCCACCATAATTCCTTCTTTCAGATACGACCATGATTCTTGCCCTGGAAGATACTCGCCAAGATCCATGGAGGCGACTACAGTGCCACGATAGCGGGAATCGATCTGAATCACGTCCCCCGGTTTGATTTCACTTCCATCCGCGTATTGCATATGAAGTCCTAATCGAATCGCAACTTCCGTTATTGGCCGGTTGCACGCAGTCACAAAAAAGGAAGGCGATCACTTCTTGCGTACATGCGAACGCAAGACAACGCCAACCGTGTACGAAACCCGGTCTCCAAGGATCAATTTCTCCACAACCTCCTCAGGTAAATCGTATTGACCTTTAGGCATTTGCTTGTAGAACGGTGGAGATTCTGTTCGCATTAAAATCCAAATGTTATCGCCGGATGCCCCCTTAACCCCAAGGACCTCGCGATCAAGAACCTTTTGTACAACCGGCTCGTTCAGAGATTTGCCTCGTGATTGAGATTCGATGGTCTGAAGTGTCGACCACTCACTTTTCTCGCCAAAGGTCTCCACAAGCTCCGGACTTGAACATGCCTTTACAGCGAATCCTACCGCAATAGACAAAGCCAACGCCCAGATAACGCAGCGCAAAGAATTTGGAATCATGCGACGACTTGTATAGAAATTGTTGAAATACAGCGATTGACTCGCACCGTCTGCACTTGGCCGTTCTCGTTCACGTGGACGGCGAAGTTAACGAGGTTCATCAGTGGGCAAAATTCCCGAGATAGCGCGCGCCAGCTCATCGTCAAGGATCTCAGATTCATCCGCGAAGTCTGACGCAATCCGCCGTTGGGCCTCGGGCACCACTAAGTCCAATGCGATTCGCTGACGAATGTAGGTGGCCAACACGTAATTCGAAATCTCACCAACTGGTACCAACCAATTGTCGCGGCAACGCTCAATGAGACTTGAATTGAAGTCTGGTTCAACCCAAGGGCCAACAATATCTGCAACTGCTCTTTTTTCCATTCGATTCCACATCATGTCAGTGGCCAGGTTTCAGATGGCCGCTGTTGGCCGCTACGAGTCCGGCGGCTGGAGTGTACCTATGGCACATACACCATATGAACGGCGATCTTAAATCCCGAATTTGTATCCGTGACGCGTCCACTTAACACCAAGTCGCTCGCCCTTTCCTCCCTAGTGTACAAGTCCACTAGAAAGTCCCAGTGATCTCCGGTCCATATGCATACGGAGGAATTCCAAGTCTCGTCAGGCAAAGGATTCAAAGTCGCTCCGTAGTCGCGGAGATAAGACTGAATATGGTTAGCGGTCTCTTGAGAAACAGCCTGTACATCTTCTACGCTATCGGCCAAGAGATAGTCACCCTTTACAAAGGCAGCCACAACTCCGCGCAGAGCTGGCCGCCATGCCGAAGGAATTGGGCGTTCGGCTGTGCCATCCTTGACCGCTACTATTTCCACCATTGAATTATCTTCACTCATTTGATACAAACCCTTGAATGGCAGGTCCTGGCCGACAGTGAGCGGTGCTTTAAATCATCCAGCAGCAGAAACTCTGGTCTTCAAGTTCAGTGAGCAACGCAGATATCCGTGGGAGATCTATTTCAGAAATCTTCACCGCACCAGTAAGCGGCTTATGAAGCATACACACTCTAGACTTGGCAGCTTCGTAAGCCTGGGCTCCAAGCTGCATTTGCTCCGCGAATAGCAGTAGCTCAGCTAAGCGCACTTCATTCCTGGAGTTCCAAGTAGCCAATTCCTCGCCTGTCATCGAAAGAATGCCTTTCAGTTCCAGCTTTATCCTTTCGATCAGCGCACAGCCTTTCAGCAAACCTTGAGATTCTGGTGAGTCGATATCCGATATCATAAATTCCTTCCAGCACGGGCAACGACGGCTTTTTGGCCGACATGTGCCGTCCGCATGTTCCCGATGTACACAACTGGCTTAGCGCATCAGACGAATACCTGAAACTTTGCCTGTCCCGATTTCGATATCGAAGTGGTATTGTTCAATGCCCGCAGGGCCATTCGTTTCAAACACCGCCCCAAAGCATTGATCGGGACGTTCCGCAGCCCGTTCGAACCAGACAAATTCACCGTAAAAGTTCTCGCCCCCGATTGTCTGATGGCGGCTGATGGCATATTGTTTTTCGCCGAGCGCATTGAGGACGACCAGATTACCTTTGGCTTCCGTGTTGTCGGCGACGGCCTCGATCAACGCCACATGCTGCCGCCCTGGCAGCATCTTTGCCACCACGCCATCGGCGTAGTCCAGCCCCACGAGCCTGCCATCACATACCCAGCCTACATGGGTTATTTTCAGTGGTTCCCAGCCCGATTGGATCAGTTGGAGCAAATCCATGCCTTCGTGGATTTCCTTGCCATCTGCCCGGCGTTCGAAGAATGCTTCGATCGAGGCTTTAGCCTGTTGGGAATCCTGAACGGAATACGGGAAACTGCCGATGAAAACCGGATCGTTCGCAATGGGGCGCGGGACCTTTGCGGGCTCATAGTCAAAATCGTATTGCACCGTTACCCAGCGTGCTTTGCCCAAACGGCGTCTGGCAGCGGCTGCGACGGCGGCATCGACATACGATTTTGAATAGGACAGTGGCTGAATCAAATCACGCACATCGACTAGCTCAAAGCCAAGGTTGTAATGTTCCTGGTCGCTCAAGCGGTAATAGCCAACGCCGCACAAGTCCTGCAGCACGTCCAGATCCGGCTCGCCTTCATCGCCGTTAACACCCACCCATACTGATGCGACGCCTTCCTTGTGGAAGCCTTGCTCGTAGTAATCGTCGTCCTCAGAGTAATCTCTAATTGCCATTCTTCTCTCACAAATTTCGGTTCATGCACCCCACAAGGCGCAGCCCATTTTGATCAATGCGCCGGCGCACCCACCTACACGGATCTGGATGGCCATCAACCGACAGGGGAACGCTTACTTGTTCAGAGCGCGCGCCCTTATGCGGGCCCGCATTTCCCTCATTGCAGACTCATCTTCGAGGTGAATCATATAGTGTTTCTGATCGTTGGGGCATTGAATGCCATGAAGCGGCATTTCCGGCACCCAATTCGCTGGAACAGTCGCAATGGTCGCCGCACAGACATGACATTGTAATTGCCGCCCTTCCCAGATGAGCTTTACCGCCTCTGTTCCAGTCACTGCACTCGCAACCAGATTGGTCATCGCGCTCCCGCAAATCAGTTTTCAATGTTTGTGGCCGGGTTCGACCGTTGGCCTCAACGCGACGGACCGCTATTGGCCGAAGTCTGCCTGAAGACATGCGAGCGCGCTCTCTCTATTCTCCAGCAAACAGTTCATGACTCGCGCGAAAGCTACCCGGTACTTTTTAACCAGTCGAGACCTCTTTCATCCAAAGCTGCAATGATGACTTCCGGAGACAAGCTGTACACGGTGGCCCATGTCGCGCGCCCGTCGGAGGCGCTGGATGGAAAACTGATGGTTTCAATCGGCCAGTGGTATTTACGTTTCAGCGATTTGACGATTGCAGCAAGTGTTACTCGTCCTCGTAGCGGCTCTTTACCTGTCTGGTCTGCGTTCGAAAGTAGTACCGCGAGCACGGCACCGCGCATAGTACGGGGACCGGGAAAAGTTGGAGTTTTGGATGACATACCTACATTGTAAGCGCGATGCCTTCATATACTTTCATTTGGCCCGCAAAACGATCAACGCTCACGTATATAACTATTGACTGCTTTGCCGTTGAGCTCTGTCTCCATTTCGTAGGTCATCCCAACGCGCTCGGCAACGCGACGCGATGATTCATTTCCAGAAGTGATAAGTGCCCGAACTTTAGATTCGCGCCGCACCTCGAACGCATAATTCAAGACTGCCGTCGCCGCCTCGTTTGCGATTCCCTTCCCCCAGAAGGCTCGATAAGTATTCCAGCCCAACTCCATCACAGTTGATTGCTCACGAAAGAAGGCTCCGACATTGCCGACGAGCTGACCAGTCTGCCTGTCCTCCACAGCCCACCAGCCAGCCCCGTGCAAGACCCATAGTCCAGCATGGGAGCTGAAGATTCGCCACGCGGTTTGACGGTCGGCTGAGCCCAAATGAGCTGAGCTTTCGGGTTTCGCTAAATGGTCCGCAAATAAGTCGAAGTCGTGGCGCCGATATTCGCGAAGCATCAGTCGTTCTGTTTGAAGGCGCGGCACGGAAATGGCGAACGCGGGATTCATAAAGGAGCCTATCCTTAAAATTACTGAATGTGATTAACCGTCCGGTGGAATCCGCGGCTGTTACCGGCCACCTGCCACCCCCGAAAGTAGCACTCTACATTCCTTTTCCAACTCCGCAATGGGTAGCCGCCGCAAGTCCTGCTTGAAATCGCTAAGTTTGCGTTGAAATTCAGTGTCAGCATCGACTTTTGCATATGCCTCAGGATTCGCCGAAGCCATTCTAATGAGCGCGGTTTTGTAGTCCAAAGAGAGCTCAGGATACGCGTCGGAGCAAACATGAGAAATGCCGACAAGCAAGACGTAAAACGGATTGGGGCCGCACTCCTTTACGTCACTGGGACATTGGCTGAGCGCGAACGAGCTTTGGGCAATCAGCAGCCCCGCGACCAGGGTAATATTTTTTTGCCTTCATCCGTTCACCTCAGCAAACGCTGCACATTAAGCTCCAGCCCGACGCACGCGCCGAGGCAGCAGGCGCCGGCTTACCGGGACTAACGCTCCTGCGCCCGGAAGCGCCAGATCGCCAGCGTTCCAAACAGCGCCGCAAACGCAAGCTGCACGCCAGCCGCCTGCAGCGCCACATCCATGCCCAGTCCACGCCAGGTCATGGCATCCAGGCCATCAACCGCCCAGCGCGTCGGCACAATAATGGTCAGCTGCTGCATCCACGCAGGGAATACGAACGTCGGCACCCAAGCTCCGCCCAGCATCACCAGGATCAAGGTGGCAAACACCGCCAGTCCCCGCGCCGCCTCGGGCGTCTTGCCAAAGGCTGCAATCAGCAAGCCGAACGATGCTGTCATCAGCGCAAACGCCACCACCACCAGAGCAAACCCCGGCACATTGGTCACCTGCACCTTAAAGATCAGCATCGCGCAGAAGAAAATCGCCGCCATCAGGCCGGCGGCAATCATCGCGCCCGACAGCGCGCGCGACAACAGTACTTGCGACATGGTTACTGGCGCCGCCAGCAAGCGGTTCCAGATCCCCATGCGGCGTGCCAGCAGGATGCCAATACCCAGGTCAATCCCCATGAACAGGATGAACTGCACGCCCATCCCGGCAAACGAGTGTGCGTAACCGTTGTACTTCGGCCCCGAGCTAAGGGCCTGATCCTTGGTGGCGAACGGCACGCTCAAGCCACCGCCGCTCGACTCCTTCGCAGGCTTGGCCGCCTCGCGCTCCTGGAATTTCTTCAGGCTGCCGAGCAAGCCAACCAGCGCTTCCTTGTCTTCGCTGGCGGGAGAAGTTTCCAGCTTTTTCAGGCTGTCATCGGTGAATTTCGCGCCAGTCGCACTGCCGCCCATCACCTCGCCCGTCACCCCCTGCATGACATGCTGCGTTAGCAAGCCCTTCACCATCGCCAGCACCGTCGATTGCGAAGGGTCGTAATACACTGGCAGCTCCGGCTTGGCGCTCGGCTGGAACAGCGACTGGCCCGCCGCATCGCCAAAGCCTGCCGGGATCACCACGGCCACCGCCAGCTTGCCCGCGCGGACCTGGTCCTGCGCTTCCTGCAGGCTCATTTCCTTGACCGACAAGTTGGCATCGGCTTTCAGCGAATCTCCGACCTTGCGGCTAATCACGCTGCTGTCCTGCTGCACCAGGCCGATTTCGATCTTGCTGTTGTTGCCGCTATCGCCGCCGCCGAATAGTGAGCCAAAGAAGGCCGCCAGCACAATCGGCATCAGCAAGTTGAGCATCAACGCGCGCTTGTCGTTGATGTAGAGGATCAGGTCCTTGCGGATCATTGCAATAATTGCTGTCATCGGAATTCCTTAGTCGCGCAAGGTGCGGCCGGTCAGGGAAAGGAAGATATCTTCCAGCTTGGTGCGGGCGGTGGCGAAGTGGGCTAGCGTGTGCCCCTGCTCGTCCAGCCAGCGCAGCACCGGCGCGGCATGAGCGGCGCCGTGCAGACTGATGTCCAGCGAGACGCCATCGCGGCGCACGCCGGCGACGCCCGGCAAGCCAGCCAGCGAGGCGACCAGCAATTCCGCCGGCAGGATATCGCTGCCCGCCAGTTCCACCTGCAGGGCAGCCTGCGTCGGCAGGCGGCGATACAGTTCTGCCGGCGGCGCATCTGCCAGCACCTTGCCGTGGTCGATGATCACGATGTGATCAGCCAGCCGCTCCACTTCTTCCATGTAATGGCTGGTGTAAATCAGCGAACGTCCTTGTGCCTTCAACGCTTCCAGCGTATCAAAGATGGCATTGCGGCTTTGCGGGTCAACGCCCACAGTCGGCTCGTCGAGGATCAGCAATTGCGGATCATGCAGCAGCGCCGCGCCGATATTCAGGCGGCGCTTCATGCCGCCCGAGAATGTCGAAGGCTTTTCCTTCGCACGGTCCGACAGGCCCACAAGCGCCAGCACTTCTTCAGCGCGCTTGACCAGCGCTGTGCCTTTCATGCCATACAGGGCCCCGAACAGCTTGAGATTTTCGATTGCGGAGAGTTCTTCGTACAAGGCCAGGTCTTGCGGCACCAGCCCCAGCTTCATCTTGGCCGAGCTGGCGCCATGCACCACCGGCTCGCCATCCAGCGCGACGCTGCCCGTGTCGGCCTTGATCAAGCCGCAGATCATGCTGACTGTCGTCGACTTGCCGGCGCCGTTGGGCCCCAGCAGGCCCACGGTCTGGCCCCGTTGCACCTGGAACGAAACGCCATCGACCGCGCGCCGCTCGCCAAAAGATTTGCTCAACCCACTGACACTTAACACTCTTCGTCCTCCGGAAAAAAAACGGCGCCGCTACTGCGGCGCCGCCATCGGTGTGCGCCCCTCTACAGGGCGTATCGCACCACGTTGTCACTCCATTCAAATGCCGACATTTCCAGCTCCACCAGTTCCTCGGTCGAAATCGCGAGGTCGGCCAGCGCCGGAAGGATGCGGGTGTCCATATCCTCCAGGCGTTCGATGCATTCGGCCAGCTTGAGCAAGTCGCCGAAGAAGCCGCCGCGGAACACGAGCGCTTCCCCGACCTCATCACCCATCGGGATCTGCGCCAGGATTTCCTGCATCGGGATGCCGAACAGCGTATCCATCAAGGACATGATGCCGACGGTGAAAGCGATATCGGCCACGTGGCGGTGCGCCGGGCGCAGCTTGGTCGCCAGCAGTTCCAGCAGGCGGCCGCGCGTGGTGGCCAGCATCAGCAAGGGCGTCATCGAATGACCGCGCTTGCCCGGCTCTGCGTAGAGCATGATCTGCAGCCAGCGCTGCAACTGGCGGCGGCCCAGGATGTGCACCGCCTGGCTGAGGGAATCGATGCGCTGGCGCGCACCGACGGCCGGCGTGTTCACCAGGCGCAGCAGGTTCAGCGCCAGCGAAACATCTTTCTTGATGGCGCGCTCGACTTCGGCGTTGTCGGCATCCGAAGTCACGAGGGTCATCAGCTCCATCACCGCCATTTGCGACGGCGACAGCTTCTTGCCGCTCATGATGACCGGCTTGGCAAAGTAGTAGCCCTGGAAGTAATCGCAGCCCAGGTCCAGGCAGTTCTTGAATTCGTCGCGATTCTCGACCTTGCTGGCTACCAGCTTCTTGCCGTCCTGTTTGATGCGCTGGGCCAGCCGGACCAGGCCATCGAGCGGCATGTCGCGCATCGACAGCTTGACGTATTCCACCATCGGCATCAGCGCAGGCAGCTGCGGCGAATCGGGATTGATGTCGTCCAGCGAGAAGCGGAAGCCGTGGCTCACCAGCTCCGACATGCGCGACAGCACAGCCGGCGCCAAAGTGTTGGCAGCGCTAACTTCCAGCACCAGTTTTTCGCGCGGCAGGAAGCCAAAGATATCGCACAGGATCGCGTCGGCATCGACGTTGACGAAGCCGATCGCATCGCCGATGGTGCGCTCCATGCCCAATTGCGCGGCGTGCGCAATTACCGCAGCGGTAGCAGACAGCGCGGAAGTACTGATGTTGGCCGGCCCAACCGGAGCGTTGCGAAAAAGCAACTCGTAACCGAACAAGGCCTGGTTGCGGTCCAGGATCGGCTGGCGGCCCAGATAGAATTCGCGAACTTTCAGGCTCTGGGAGGCCGCATCGTTGCTGGAAAGGTCGATCATAGGGAAATTCCTGACGTGTCCTGCCATTTTGGCATCAAATCCTGCCGGTGTCTGTTAAATTTTCTCGAAGTCCCGTTTCTGCGGCAGACCATCCACAAAGCACTTCATCTCCCCCGGCACGAAGGCAGTCCATTGCTCATTAGTAGTTAGTGGCTGGGTGACGATCACGGCCACGCGGTCGTCCGGCGTGGTGACTTGCGAAAAATCGACGCTCACGTCCTCGTCCGACAGCTTGGCCGTATCGAAGGGATATTGGCGCACGATGTAATGCAGATGGGTCGAACAATGCGCGAACAGCGCACGGCCGTCGGAGAGCATCATGTTGAACGTGCCGTGTGCGGCGATGCTGCGCACGGTCTTCTCGATCTGCGCCCGCAGCATCGGCAACGGCGGGCAGGTATCGCCAAAGCGCTCGCTCAATTCCTGCAGGATCAGGCAGAAAGCCTGTTCGCTGTCGGTAGTGCCGACCGGACGGAAAGGCCCATGCAGCACAGGCGCGAATTCCTTCAGGTCGCCGTTATGGGCAAACACCCAGTAGCGGCCCCACAGCTCGCGCACGAAGGGATGGCAGTTCTCCAGCATGACCTCGCCCTGCGTGGCCTTGCGGATATGCGCGATCACGTTCTTGGACTTGATCGGATAGTTTTTGATCAGTTCCGCAATCGGCGAATGGATCGCGGCCTGGTGGTCGACAAAATGACGCACGCCGGCGCCTTCGAAAAAGGCGATGCCCCAGCCGTCATGGTGGGTATCGGTTTGCCCGCCGCGCAGGGCGAAGCCGGTGAAACTGAACACAATGTCGGTCGGGACATTGCAGTTCATCGCGAGTAATTGGCACATCCCACAACTTTACCATGTCGATAGCGTCAAGGCAGTGGGCCATCATTCCTTCTTGCCCAATAGCGCGCAGGCCTGGGTAACCATCTTGTTGATAATTTCTGCCGCCG
This sequence comes from Pseudoduganella sp. S-14, assembly GCF_049913285.1. GTDB lineage: Bacteria > Pseudomonadota > Gammaproteobacteria > Burkholderiales > Burkholderiaceae_D > Rugamonas. Next base: position 1,322,042 of record NZ_CP183991.1, on the reverse strand, counting down.
GCGGCGCGTCGTCGATGATGCCAGAAACCTCCCCCATCAGTACGCCGGAATTGTCGGCATCGCCCGCCCTGAACGCATCCCAGAACCGCTCGAACTCGACATCGATTGATTTCTCCAGTTCGCGCTCGCGCCCATGCCATGCCGCGACAAAATCATTTTTCAACACACGGACCACGAATTCCGAGTTAGGCCAGTAACGCTGGCGCACCACGTCGACCGAGTTGGACTTCATCGTAGCGTCGCCATCGGCACGGATGATCGCCTGCCGGAAGCCTTCCGGCGCCTCAGATTCGGCCGCCGCGATGAAACGGGTGCCAACCAGGACACCGTCCGCGCCGAGCATCAGCGCTGCCGCGAGCCCTCGCCCGTCGCCGACTCCGCCGGCCGCTACCAGCACCGTTTCTGGCGCATGCTTTGCCAGGTAATCGGCCGCTTCAGGCACCAGCGTGAACAAGCCTCGATGGCCGCTATGGCCGCCCGCCTCGCAGCCCTCGGCCACAATGATGTCGGCGCCGGCGTCGACGGCCTCGCGCAGGTACTTCATGCCTTGCACCTGGCAGATCAGCGGGATGCCATTCGCTTTGATGATCGAAGCGTGCGGTTCCAGCTCGCCAAACGACAGCATCAGCACGGCCGGCCGTTTGGCCAGGACCTGCTCGAGCAACTTCGGATCTCGCGCCATCGACCACGTAATGAACCCACAGCCGACGCGCGCACCGCCCGCTGCCGCGAACTGCCGCTCGATCCATTCCGCATCGCCATAGCCGGCCCCGATGATTCCCAAGCCGCCGGCATTGGTTACCGCCGCCGCCAGCCTGCCGCCGGCCATGACGCCCATTGGCGCAAGCAAGATCGGATGCTCGATCCCGAGCCTTTCCGTAAGCCTGGTCTTCAGTCCCATGCGCTCACCATGACGTAGTAGCCATCCGGATCACGCAGCGCGAATTCCCTCGTGCCGGTGCTTGGGTTGACGCTTACCTCTTCCTCGAGTTTCGCCACCAGGCCGCGCGCCCGGTCCAATGCCTGGTCGAAATCGTCTACGCGGAAGAATAGCAATAGCCCATTGCCGGGCTGCGAGGAGCCCGGGCTCGCCAGCGTGGGATGATCATGCGATCCCCACTGGTGCAGGCAGAGCAGAACCGTGCCATCGTGGTCGAGTACCTGCCCAAAGAACTCGTGGGCTGGTGCGGTCTTCGGCTGGCCAAACAAAGCCTGGTACCAGTTGAAGCTATGGGAGACGTCGGCGACGCCAATGATTGTCCAGGTCCGTTTCATACGAAGTTCCCCCTGCGTTTACTTGGCTCATTCCCCGTGATGTGATCCGATACCTCCCGGCTTTCAAGCTTCAGGGAAGCGGCGTGCCCATAGCGCCTTCAATTGCGGATCATCGTCAACACGCTTGATCGCAGGTGTCATTTTCGGAGCCTCCGCGTAGAAGCGCTCGCGCCACGGTCCAAAACGCGAAATCACGGCTACGTAGAGATCAAGGACGCTCAACGCATCACCCAGCAGGTATTTCCCGGGGTCGAGCTCGGCGTCCATCGTGCGCCAACAAAAAGCGATGCGCTCGTGAACCGACGCTACTACGCGATCCCGGGCACTGTGCGGCGCGCCAATCCTGCTTACATCCGGCTTGATCCAGTGTAGCGAATAAATTGCGGATGAGACGAAGAACATCCAGCGCAGGAACTGCGCGCGCGAAAGATCGTGCGGAGCCGGGGCCAGCCTGGCGTCGGGGTAAGCATCGGCCAGCCAGGTCAGGATGGCGGCACTCTCGGTGAGCGTTTCACCACCCGGCAGCACCAAGGTCGGGACTTGCCGCATCGGGTTCTGTTTTCCAACACACTCGCGTGCAGCATCCGACGACCAGGTTTCACCTTCGATCACTTCGAAGGAAATGTCCAGAAGCGTCAAGGCCGCTTCAACGGCAACAGAGCCGGAAGCTGCAGCTCCGTATAGAACGAATTGCTGGTTATCGGCCATGGCAGTTTGGCGATTGAAGCCTACAATACTTCGACGCGCCCGTGCTCCACAATATGCGCCAATGCTGACGATACCGATGCCAGGTCCGCCTTGCACAGGCTAAAGGAAACGACTATCCCCCATAGTCCGATGCGCACCGCAGCATCGGCAGTGAACTGGAATTTCACCGCATCCGGCAGCACCTGCACCTTTTCAATTCCAGCGTAACATGCCTTCGACTGGTCTCCGAATTCAATATAATGGACGTTAAGTCCGCGCTCACCGAGTACGTTCTCGACATCGCGCCGGACCAGGAAATAATCCTCGTGCGCGGGGTCGCCAAATGCGACTGTCCAGATTCCATCGACCGGCGCCGCCGAAACTTTCGAAGCAAAAAAATTGAAACTCTGCACCGGCGATAAGGTATGCGCGTCGCGTGCGAGGCGCCAGCGGCCGTCGGCAAGCTTACGGTAAATCGTCATGCGCTGTCCGGCAAGCAGGGTTGCATTGCCACCGGCGCGCGGCGTCACGCTCAAGCGGTCTGCGCTGCGCGTGAAGGCAAAATCGCCCGCTACGACAAGCTCTTTCAGCTCACTGCCGCATGCGATACGAAGCTCTTGATGGGCCGCAGTGAACTTGGCTGAAAAACCTTCCCTGCCAATAGGCGCCTCGCCCGGATGAAGGAAGACGACGTCCTCGGTCATGATGGCAAGCAGGCTGGAAAGGTCCGCCGCATTGGCAGCCTTGATCCACTTCGCGTGCACCGCGCGGATTGCATTCTCTTCGGCTTCCATCATTTGTCCCCGTAGCGCACTGCTTTTCAGGCCTCGTCGGAAAAATCGAAATTCAGCTCTACCCCATTTCCAGCTGGATCAGTGAGGAAAATCTGGACTTGCTGCGTTGCCGGAACAAGGGCCACGCGGTACCGGATGCCTCGCAAGGCCAACGCGCTCTCATACGCTGGGCGATCACGACAACGAAAGGCTGCGTGGTCAAATGTGCCCGACGGCTGCGTCGGCCTGACTTCCGCCGGTCCGGCTTCGGACAGGTGCAAAACGGCATGCCCGCCAGCGTAAAGCCAATAGCCAAAGCTGCGAAATGGAGGCCGCTGGCCAACGGTCAAGCCAACTACGTCGCAGTAGAAGTCGCGCAGTTCATCAAGCAATGCTCGCGGTGCACGCAGGTTGTAGTGACTGAATCCGAGGGCGCTCATGGTTATGCGTTCCGGCGGTAGGTTCAGGGGAGTGTCAGCGGAATCATACTCCCACATCATTCTTGCCTCCGGGGATCAGGCGCAGAGTACGCTGCGCGCCACAGCACCTAAAGGAATGCCGGTGACTGTACTCCCTGAACTCCAGCGGCTAGGGTTCACGGAGCAGGTTAATCCAGCGCGTACTTCGCGCTTCAGGATTTTCTCGACCAAGAGCGAAACAAGCAGCGAAGCTTGAGAACGATCGTTGAAGTTGTAGAACGCAATTGCAGGCCCAAGTGTCAGGAAAATGTCGAATTGACATTTTTTCAAATTCTATCACGGGGCTTTTGAATGGATTTAGCAGAGGAAACGGGCAGCGCTGGCATGGCTGCCCATGGTGGAGCAAGGGAACGCTCCACGGAAGGATGCAAAAGAACCTAGTGCAGCAACACCGGTTGACTCATCAGTGCTTCATAGTTGCCCAGGAAATCATCAATCTCCTCGATGGTGGGCTCGCTGGCAATCAATTCGTTAACGTCGCGGCGGAAGTTCTGCGCCATGACCCCGGCAATGAAGATTTCGCGCTTGCCGCCTTTGTCGACGATCTCGTAGCCGCCGAAGCGCAAGGCTTCCAGGCTACGGTCTGCGCCAAATTCGACAACACTGTATTGCTCGCTGTTGTAAATGAGGTTCATATGGCTTCCTTCACGTTTCGTTTCCAAACCGAGATGGGGCTGTCATAGCCATTTTCAAGCGTTCAGTACCGGCTCCAGGCGCAGCAGGGCGTCGTAAGGGGCCGTGGCAAGCATGGCGCGCAGGCTATCCACGTGAGTGGCATCCGCCAGGCTGATAAAGAGCTGCGCCGGGGGACGGCGCAAGAGACGATTCAATGTAACACGTAAGACGAGATTACCGGCGCAGCATAGGCAGCCGGGGGCGATGCGGTGTACCTGCGGCTGCCATGCCGTCGAGTCACTTTCATCATACACCAATGGAGAATGTGCGTCGGCCAAACCTTCAAGGATGATGGCCGTGGAGTGGCCAGGCGACAAAACGGCCGCAATCGCGTTTTCACGCGCCGCGGCCGTCGGGCCTGTTACCAGCGTAGTCGGAATCAAGCCTGGTTTTTCTTCGACAGCTTGCCGGGCTCCACGCCCAGTTGCTTGAGCTTGCGGTACAGGTGGGTGCGTTCCAGTCCCGTCTTCTCGGCCACGCGGGTCATGCTGCCGCCTTCGCGGCCCAGGTGGTGTTCGAAGTACATGCGCTCAAACGCGTCGCGCGCTTCGCGCAGCGGCAAGTCGAACGACAGGTTGAAGATCGGGTTGTCGCCATTGACGGCGCGAGCCATGCCCAGGTTGTGGGTGACTGGCTGCTGCGCCACCTGCACCTGGCCAAAACTGCTTTCCTCGACCGGCGCCGGCATCACCGGACGGGTCGCCATGACTGGCGCGCGCACGGCTTCCTGCGCCCGGCTCAGGCCAGCCTGCACCGCCTTCAGCAGCTTTTGCATCGCAATCGGCTTTTCCAGGAAATTCATGGCGCCGATGCGGGTTGCCTCCACCGCGGTGTCAATGGTCGCGTGACCGGACATCATGATGACCGGCATGGTCAGCAAGCCATCGCGCTGCCATTCCTTGAGCAGCGTAACGCCGTCCGTGTCCGGCATCCAGATGTCGAGCAGGACCAGGTCGGGCGCTCCGGCCGCGCGGGCCTGGCGCGCCTGCTGGGCGTTCTCCGCCAGCGTGACCGCATGACCTTCGTCGCCCAGGATTTCCGAGAGCAGCTCCCGAATGCCCATTTCATCATCAACTACGAGAATGTTTGCCATGTATCCCTTGCCCCTTCCCTCATTTTTATCGCTCTCTACGCAGGCATTCTATACCTGTCGGCGCGACAATGATTTTATTGGTCCAACAATATTATGCCAACTACACCGACGCCAACTTTAACAGCAAAATCAGCACCGACGCTCCACTACTATCGTCACGGTTCTGGATATCGATCCGCCCCCCGTGTTCCTCGATAATCTTTTTCACCATCGCCAGCCCCAAACCGGTGCCCTTGGCCTTCGTCGTCACGTACGGCTCGAACGCATTGGCCAGGATCTTCGGCATGAAACCGGGGCCATTGTCCGAGATTGAGAGGCGCACTGCAATACGCGTGCCGCCATCCGCACTCTGGTAGATGATGCCCTCTGTGACCACGTCGATGCGCGGCTCGACATCGGCAGGAGGATGCTCCTGCAGCGCGTCCTGCGCATTCTGCAGCAAGTTGTGGATCACCTGGCGCAATTGCGTCTCGTCGCCCAGTATCATGGGCAGGGCCGGCGCCAGGTTGGCGTGGATGATGTCGTCGCCCTCCCCGCTCACGTACAGGTGCAGGATGTCCTCGACCAGGGTGTTCAGGTCGAGCGGCTGCAGCACGGCTGGCGGGGTGCGGGCGTAATCGCGGAAGTCGTCGACCATGCGTTTCATGGCGGCGACCTGGTTGACGATAGTGGTGGAGGCTTTGTTGAGCAGTTCCACATCGGGGCCCGCCAGCTTGGATTCAAGCTTCATTTGCAGGCGTTCGGCCGACAGCTGGATAGGCGTCAGCGGGTTTTTGATTTCATGGGCCAGGCGGCGCGCCACCTCGCCCCAGGCGATCGAGCGCTGGGCAGAGATCACGTCGGTAATATCGTCGAACACGACGATGTAGCCAATGCCCGTTTCCAGCGGCAGGCGCGAGCCGCGCGTCAGCAGGATCAGTTCATTTTCTTCGGCACTGCCAGGCGGGCGCGGAATCTCGATCTGGCGCTGCCAGTGCAGGCGCTGCAGGTTGCGGCCGGCGGCGGTCTGCGCCGACTGCGCCGAGAAGGCGTTGATGATGGCAGCGGCAAATTCCTGCATGCCCTCCACTTCGGCCAGCGGCTGCCCGATCAGGGTCACGCCGGCGTGCTGCAGGATGCGCTCGACCGAGTCGTTGCAGGTGACCAGGCGAAATTCCGAGTCCAGCACCATCACCCCTGCCGACATGTTGGCCAGCACCGATTCCAGGTGGGCCTTGGCGTTTTGCAGCGCAATGCGGTTGCGTTCCACAGCGCTGCGCGCTTCGGACAACTGGCGCGTCATGGTGTTGAACGATTGGGTCAGCGTGCCCAGTTCGTCCGAACTGGCCACGATCGGGCGCGGCGACAGATCGCCTTCCGCCACGGCGCGGGTGCCTTCGGCCAGCAGCAGCAGCGGCTGCGCCAGGTCGTTTGCGATCAGGAAGGCGGCAGCGATGGCGCCAAACACGGCCAGCAGCAGCGTCAACGTCAGCGTCTCGATATACATCTTGCGCAAGCCGACGCGCGCCACGAACCGCTCCTTGTATTCGGAGAAGGCGGTACGCAGCATTTCGCCGTTGCTGGCCAGCTTTTGGGGCACGGCCTGGATGATCTGCAGGTAGCGCGGCGCCAGGTGCGCACCGGACGGCTGCACCGGATCGGGAATCGCCATCAGCACGCGCAGGCGCAGCACGCTGTTGGCGTCGAGCGGCGCCGGCTGCGGCGCGCCGATGCGGTCGTCGCGCAGCTCGCCGCCGCCCTCGTAGGCGGCATAGGATGGATCGTCCTTGGCCTTGTTCAGCATGGCGGCCGTAGGCAGGTCGGCCGACAGGTTGATGCGGCGCTCGCCCATGGCCGACACGATCAGGCCGCCGTCGGCGTCGACGATGATGGCGCTCTGGGTGCCTGGATGGCGGCGCACGAAACGCGCCAGCGTGGCCGGGGCGGCGTAGAACGGGTCTTCGGCCAGCTGGCGCACGGTGCCGCGCGCCTGCGCTTCCAGTTCGGCCAGCGATTCATCCAGCGCAGAGCGGCCCAGGTCCAGGCCGGCGTCCAGCGCCTCTTCCACGCGCACGTTGAACCAGGAATCGATGGAGTGTGATACGAACTGAACCGACACCAGGAAGATCACCAGACCGGGCAAGACGCCGATGGCAGCAAACAGCACCACCAGCCTGGTCATCAGGCGCGAACCGAATTTGCCGCTCTTGTAGCGCGAATAAAGGCGGAACAGGGAGAACCCGACCAGCAGCACCAGCGCCACCGCGACGGAGGCGTTCAGGCCGAGCAGCCAGCCGTAATAGCGGTCGAAGAAGGCGGAATTATCGGAGGCGGAAGCGAGCAGGAACAGCAATATGCTGCAAGTCGCGCCCGCGACGACAAACAAGTACCGGAGGGCAGACGTCACTTACTCGGCCCTGTACTGGAAGGTTTTTTTGCTGGACGAGAGTCGCCACTCGCTGTTATTGAAGGCGTTGACCTGGATCGGTTTGGGCAGGAAATCCTTGTCCATGCCCATGCGCAGGGTCACGTTATACGTTTCACCCACCTTCAGGGCGCCGCGCGGCGCGACTACCCAGCGGGTAGGCCGGCGGATGAAAAACAGGGCTTCGTCCAGCGTCTGGAAAGGCTGGGCAACGGAACCGACGATCTTGACGTAGTACTGGCGTATCAGGACGTCGTACCACAGCTTGTGCGTGCGCTTGGCGGTGACGGCCTTTTCGTCGAACCAGTACCAGCGCGGGCGGGTAAAGCTGATTTCCGTGGTGAAGTGCAGCGGGACGCCCGACTGCACCGTCTCTTCCATGCCGTGGCTCAACTCGAACGAATAGGCCGAGGACAGGCGATAACCCTCTTCTGCCGCCTCGATATAGGCGCGCGTGATCTCCACCGTCTCGTCGGAGGCGTGGGCAGCGTGCGGCAACGCACACGCAAGCGTCAACAGCAACTGCCAGCAAAGGAGTCGAAGAAATCTTTGGATCACTTGCCTGGTGCTCGTCAAAGGGTTACGCATCTTTCCGGAACAATGCGTAGAACAAACCATCGTGATCCTGCCCGGCGCCGCCCAAAGGCAGCAGCTGGCCCGGCGCATCGAGGCGGGTGGCGCGGTTGCGCACCGCGAAAGCGGCCGCCTGCGCCTCGGACTCCTGCGGCCACAACGAACATGTCACGAACAGCAATTTACCATTGGGGGCGAGCATTTTCCAAAGGTTGTCGAGAATTTGCGACGAAAGTGTTGCAAGTTGACGGGTGTCGCTCTTGCGGCGCAGCCAGCGGATATCCGGGTGGCGACGCACGATGCCGGAGGCGGTGCAAGGCACGTCGGCCAGGATGCGGTCGAATGGCTGGCCGTCCCACCAGGCGTCGGTCTGGGCTTCTGCCGGCTGCAGTCTGGCCTGCAATTGCAGGCGGTCGAGATTTTCCTGCACGCGCTGCAGGCGTTTTGGATCGGCGTCCAATGCTGTCAAATTGACATCGGCCAGTTCGAGGATGTGGCACGTCTTGCCGCCCGGAGCAGCGCAGGCGTCCAGCACGCGCATCCCGGCTTGCACGTCCAGCAATGGCGCCGCCAGTTGGGCGCCAGCGTCCTGCACCGAGACGTCGCCTTCGTCGAAGCCCGGAATCTGGTGTACCGGCACCGGCTTGTCCAGGCGCACCGCGAACGCGCCAACCTGGGTGGCTTCGATACCTTGCGCGGCCAGGCGCGCCAGGTAGTCGCTGAGCGAGGTGCGGCGGGTGTTGACGCGCAGCGTCAGCGGCGGCGCCTTGTTACCGGCGGCCAGCACTTGCTCCCAGTCCTTCGGGTAGGCGGTGATGACGGAGTCGATCCACCATTGCGGGTAGTTATATTGTGCCTCCGGCTGCTGCAAGGCTTCGTCCAGCAACTCCTCTTTTTCGCGCAGGAAGCGGCGCAGCAGGGCGTTGACCATGTTTTTCGCGCGCGCGGTATCGGGGTGGGAGCCGGCGGCCGTCACGGCCTGGTCGACTACCGTGAAGGCTTCGTACGGGGCCGGACTGCCGTCGGCCGGGTGCATCAGCGGCAGGGCGACCGAGAGCAAGGCCTGGACCAGCGGCTCCGGAGCCTTGGGCGCCATCAGGCCGACCAGGATTTCGCTCAGGGCCAGTTGGCGCATCGCGCGGTAGGCGATGTCCTGGATTGCGCCGCGGGCTTGCGGGGTGGCGTCATTGTTAGCAAAGACACTTGCCAGCGCCTGCGGCAGGGCGGTGCCTTGCTGCACCTGCACGGCGGCGGTCGCGGCGCCCAGAAGCGCGAAAGCAAGCGAGTCCTGTTTCAGTTCGGACTGGAAATCGGTCTGCACGCGCGGCTTCAGGTCGCGGTGGTGGCTTTCCCGGATGGCAGGCCTGGCTGGAGCGCGTGGCGCTGGCGCATCTGTCCCGCGGGCCGCTGGATTGCGGGCGGCCCATGGCGATCCAGCACCGGCCCCCTCGCCGCCCGCCGCACGGCCAGACTCACGCTGGCTGCGCTCCGAGCGCGAATCATTACGAAAATCGGCACCTTCGCGCCGGCCGAAGCCGCGCTGGCCACCTTCGCCACGATTTTCGCCGCCCGCGCGCGGGCTATGGCTGCGCGCGCCACGGTCGTCGCGTCCTTCACCGCGGTTCTCGCGGTCCGAACGTGGGGCAAGGCCGCGCTGATCGCGGTCGCCACGTCCCTCGCTGCGGCCTTCGCCCCGACTTTCCCGGTCTGGACGCGGACCGCCCCCCCGCTGGGCCCCCTCGCCGCTCGGGCGCGGGCCGTTGGCGCGTGGGGCCGATTCGCCGCGCGATTGACCGGCTGGACGCGGCCCCGCAGAGCGCTGTCCGCCATCCCCCTGCGCACGAGGCGACTTGGCCGCCGGCGCTGCCGGTTTCGCCTTAGGTTTGAGGGATAAGGTTGGGCGCTCTTTCTTAGTCATTGCAATCCTGTCATCGCGCCCGCCAGCCGGCGGCACGGCCTGGGCGGCCGCATTCATCGCGGTAAATCTATGAAAACCAAGATTGTACCCGGGATAAGCGCCCTAACCCCTTGTTTCCCCCTGATTTACCCGTTCTTGCAAACAAGTATAATGTCCCTCTTTCAGACGTTCCCGGCTATTCACATGCTCGCCCAACAAAAGCAAGAGATCATTTCCCTGTTCCAGGCCGCCCTCGCGCCTATCCTGGAAGGTTCCGACGTTAAAGCCAACGTGGTGCTGGAGCGCCCGCGCGACGCTTCGCACGGCGACGTCGCCTGCAATATCGCCATGCAGCTGGCCAAGCAGCTGAAAATGAACCCGCGCGAGCTGGCGCAAAAGATCGTCACCGCACTGCAGGAAGACCCGGCCGGCAAGCAGCTGGTCGCCTCGGCCGAAATCGCCGGCCCGGGCTTCATCAACCTGCGCGTGAGCGACGCCGCCAAGCAGTCCGTGGTCAAGACCGTGCTGCAGCAAGGCGCCACCTTTGGCCAGAGCGAAGCCCTGGCCGGCAAGAACGTCATCATCGAATTCGTCTCCGCCAACCCGACCGGCCCGCTGCACGTGGGCCACGGCCGCCAGGCGGCCCTGGGCGACGCGCTGTCGTCCCTGTTCGAAGCGCAAGGCGCCAAGGTCACCCGCGAGTTCTACTACAACGACGCCGGCGTGCAGATCCAGACCCTGGCCACTTCGGTCCAGTGCCGCGCCAAGGGTTTCAAGCCGGGCGACGCCGAATGGCCTGAATCGGCCTACAACGGCGACTACATCGCCGACATCGCCGCCGACTTCCTGGCCAAGAAGACCGTTTCCGCCTCCGACGGCCAGCCGGTGACCGCCTCGGGCGACGTGGAAGACATCGAAAACATCCGCGCCTTCGCCGTGACCTACCTGCGCAACGAGCAGGACATTGACCTGCAGGCGTTCGGCGTGAAATTCGACAACTACTACCTCGAATCCTCGCTGTACTCCGACGGCAAGGTGGAAAAGGCCGTGGAAGCGCTGGTCGCCAACGGCCACACCTACGAAGACGGGGGCGCGCTGTGGCTGCGCACCACCGACTACGGCGACGACAAGGACCGCGTCATGCGCAAGACCGATGGCGGCTACACCTATTTCGTGCCGGACGTCGCCTACCACATCGTCAAGTTCCAGCGCGGCTTCACCCAGGCCATCAACGTGCAGGGTTCCGACCACCACGGCACCATCGCCCGCGTGCGCGCCGGCCTGCAAGCGGTCGGCCTGGGCATCCCGCAAGGCTTCCCCGACTACGTGCTGCACAAGATGGTCACCGTGATGAAGGACGGCGCCGAGGTGAAGATCTCCAAGCGTGCCGGCTCCTACGTGACCGTGCGCGACCTGATCGAATGGTCCGGCGGCGGCGACATCACCAAGGGCCGCGATGCCGTGCGCTTCTTCCTGATCTCGCGTAAAGCCGACACCGAATTCGTGTTCGACGTCGACGTAGCACTGAAAACTTCCGACGAAAACCCGGTCTACTACGTGCAGTACGCCCACGCGCGTATCTGCCGCATGCTGGAAAACTGGGGCGGAAACGAAGCCTCCGTCGCCAACGTCGACCTGTCTCCGCTGACTGCGCCGACCGAAGCGACCCTGCTGGCCGCCCTGGCGCAGTATCCGGAAGTGCTGGCCCGCGCCCAGGCCGAACTGGGCCCGCACCAGGTAGCGTTCTACCTGCGCGACCTGGCCGCCGCCCTGCACTCCTTCTACTTCGCCGAAAAAGTGCTGGTGGAAGACGAAGCGACCAAGCTGGCCCGCGTGGCCCTGATGGTCGCTACCCGCCAGGTGCTGCGCAACGGTCTGGCACTGATCGGTGTTTCTGCTCCTAACCAAATGTAAGGTCCACATGGCTTTTCGCTCCCCGCGCTTTTCTCCGCGTCTGCAACAAGGTAATACCTTGGTTGGCTTCATCATCGGCCTGGTCATCGGCCTGGTCATCGCTGTCGTCGTCGCCCTGAGCATCACCAAGGGCCAGACGCCATTCACCGACAAGGCGCCGAAAAACGGCAAGCCGACCGATGAAGCATCCGGCCAGATCGCCGATCCGAACAAGCCGATGTACGGCAACAAGGATGCGGTGAAAAAGGCAAACAGCGAATTCGAGCGCGATAACGCGAAGCCAGCTCCAGCCGATGAACTGCAGAAGGTAGTGGACAACATCCAGGCACAGGGCCACGCACCGGCCAAGGCCCCGGCGGCAGCGCCAGCGGCTCCAGCACCGGCACCGGCGCCTGCCGCCACCTCGCCCGCGGCGCCGCCACCGGTCAATAGCGCGGCGCCACCGGCGCAGGCAGCCGCCCCGGCGCCTGCCCTGCCAGGCGAAGACAAGTTCGTGTACTACCTGCAGGCCGGCGCCTTCCGCGAAGTCGCCGACGCCGAAAACACCCGCGCCAAGCTGGCCTTGCTGGGCTTCGAAGCGACGGTGTCCGACCGCGCCACCGACGCCGGCGTGCTGCACCGCGTGCGCATGGGTCCTTTCACCCAGGTGGAGGCCATGAACAAGGTGCGCGCCAAGCTGTCTGAAAACGGCATCGATGTTGCCGTCGTCCGTAATCAAAAATAAGGGAAGTGCGAGCGATGAAACTGTTCAAGCAGATCCTGGCCGCGGTCTTGTGCGGCGTCGCGTTTGGCGCCATTGCCTCTCCTGCGGCACCAGTGGCCGGCACCGATTACGTCGTGCTGCCAGAGCCGCAGCCGGTAGATACCGGCAAAAAGGTTGAAGTCATCGAGTTCTTCGCTTACTACTGCCCGCACTGCTATGTACTCGATCCGGCCATGGCCGCCTGGGTCAAGCGACAAGGCGACAACGTGGTGTTCAAGCGCATCCACGTGAGCCGCGGCCCGTCCGTGCTGCCGCAGCAGAAGCTGTTCTTCGCGCTGGAAGCCCTGGGCCTGGTGGAGCAGAACCATGCGAAAGTGTTCAACGCCATGCATGAACAGGGCAATTCCCTGCGCAACGACGCCGCGGTGATCGACTGGGCCGCCGGCAACGGCATCGACAAGACCAAATTTACCGAAGCCTATAACGGCTTTGGCGTAGCGGCCAAGGTGCGCCGCACGGAACGCATGATGGGAGATTACCGGGTCGACTACTGGCCGATGCTGATCGTCGATGGCAAGTACATGACCTCCCCTGCCGAAGCCAACAAGAGCATCAAGCCGGTGCCAAGCGAGGCCCAGCAGCACGCCAATGCGCTGACGGTGCTGGATTTCCTGGTCGCCAAGGCTAAGGCGGAGAAGAAGTAAGACCTTGAAGCGCGTTTTCATCACCGGCGCCTCCAGCGGCATCGGCGCGGCACTGGCGGCGCATTACGCCGCACAAGGCTGCGTCCTCGGCCTGCTGGGACGCCGCGCGGACGCGCTGCAGGCGCTTGCCGCCACCCTTTCCAATCCGGAACGCCACCGCTGCTACGCGGCCGACGTCACCGACCATGCGGCGCTGCGCAGCGCCGCCGAAGCTTTCCTCGCCCATGCCGGCGGCTGCGACATCGTCATCGCCAGCGCAGGCATCTCGCACGGCACCATCACTGAACTTGCGGAAGACTTGCCGGTCTTCGAATCGATCATCGCCACCAACGTCACAGCCACGGTAGCGACGTTCTCGCCTTTCATCGCGGCGATGCGCGCGCAGGGCTCCCCGGCGCGCCTGGTCGGCATTGGCAGCGTCGCCGGCGTGCGCGGCCTGCCGGGCGGCGGCGCCTACAGCGCTTCCAAGGCTGCGGTGCGGGTGTATTGTGAAGCGCTGCGGGTGGAATTGCGCGGCAGCGGGATCAAGGTGGTCACCATTGCGCCAGGCTATATCGATACGCCGATGACGCAACAGAACAAATATCCGATGCCGTTCCTGATGCAGCCTGCCGATTTCGCGTCCGCCGCAGCGCGCAGCATCGAGCGCGGCGACAGCTACAGGGTCATTCCATTCGGCGCCGGCATGATTGCGCGCTTGCTGCGCGCGCTGCCGAACTGGCTGTTTGACCGGGCTTTCGCCAAGGCGCCGCACAAGGCGCGCAAGGGCACGGCATGAATGCAACACCTCTCGCCGCCGCGGCAATCCGTGCGCTGGTCGCAGACAGCGCCTCCCACGTCGCCATTGAAGTGGTGGACGAAACCGGCTCCACCAACGCCGACTTGCTGGCGCGCGTGCCTAGCGCGGCGCAGACGGGGGCCGCCGCCTTGCGCGGGCCCCTGCTGCGCGTGGCCGAGCGCCAGACCGCAGGCCGCGGACGCGCAGGGCGCAGCTGGCTTTCCGCAGCGGGCGCATCGCTGACGTTCTCCGTCGCCTGGCCGTTCCGCGCGCCGCTGCACCGCATGGTCGGCTTGCCGCTGGCGGTCGGCGTCGCGCTGGCCGAAACCGTGAATGGCCTGGGCGTGCCGGTGCAGCTCAAATGGCCAAACGATATGCTGAAGGATGGCGCCAAGCTGGCCGGCATCCTGGTCGAAACCCAGGCGGCGCCGGATGGCACCATCTGGGCCGTCATCGGTTGCGGCATGAACCTGCTGATGCCGGACGAGATGGAAGCGGCGATCGGCCGCGAGGTATCCTCGGCCCCCTGGTTGGCGCAGATGGACCGCAATGCCTTGCTGGCACAATTGCTCAGCCGCCTGTGCGCGGTGCTGGCGGAATTCGACACGACCGGCTTTGCCGCCTTCACCGAGCGCTGGAACGCGCTGCAGGCCTGGCGCGGGCAGCCGGTGCGGCTGCTCGACCAGGGCGAAGTCCAGCAGGAAGGCCTGGCCGCCGGCGTCGATGACCAGGGCCGCTTGCTGCTCGATACCCCGGCTGGCCGCGTGGCCGTGCTGTCGGGCGATGTTTCGCTGAGGCTTGCGCCATGAGCTACGAACTGCTGATCGATGCCGGCAACACCCGCATCAAGTGGGCGCTCGTTGCCCCCGGCGCCGCCCTCGGCGACTGGCTGGCACAAGGCGCGCGCATGCACGCCGACGCCGCCGGCTTCCCGGCAGCCTTGGCCAGCGCCCTTGCCAGTGCGGCCGCTACGCCCGGCATCGGCCGCGTGCTGATTGCCAACGTCGCCGGCCAGTCCGTGCGCGACATGCTGGCTGGCTGGCTGGCCGCGCCGCCGCTGCAGGTCGATCCGCAAGCCATCGAATGGTTCGCCTCCATGCCGCAGCGCGCCGGCGTCCGCAACGCTTACCGCAACCCGGCGCAACTGGGCTGCGACCGTTTTGCCGCCGCCATCGGCGCGCACGCCCTGTGCCCGGGCAAAGCCATCGTGGTGGCCAATTGCGGCACGGCCACCACGATCGACGCAATCACCGCCGATGGCACTTTCCTGGGCGGCATGATCCTGCCGGGCCTGGGCCTGATGGCCACCTCGCTGGCCCGGAACACTGCCCAGCTACCGCAGATCAAGCCCGGCAAGCTGCCGGACGGCTTCGCCGACAACACCGACGACGCCATCTTGTCCGGCTGCCTGGCCGCGCAAGCCGGTGCGATTGAACGCGCGTTCGAGCTGCACCAGGCCGTAGAATGTATTATTTCCGGCGGCGCCGCGCCCTACGTCGCGCCAGCGGTCCCCGTACCGCACCGCCACGTCGAGAACATTGTGATGTTAGGACTGCACGCTGCCCTGCGCAGCGCCTGAGCCGAATGGAGTGCCTGTGCTGAAACTGATATTCGCCCTGCTGCTGGTCGCCAATGCCGCGCTGTATGCGTACGGCGAGGGCTACCTCGGCCAATTCAGCGGCAACGAGCATGAACCTGGACGCCTGCAGAAGCAGCAGAATGCCGACAAACTTCAGTTGATCAGCGCCAGCAAGGCCGAAAGCGCGGTGGCAGCGCTCGCCCCGCCGCCGCCGGTACCGCGCGACGAGCCAGCCACCGTCGCCTGCGTGGAAGTGGGCAACTTCGCGCTGGACGAGGCGCGCAAGTTTGAAAACCGCCTGGCGCCGCTGGAACTGGGCGACCGGCAGCAGCGCCGCAACGTGGCCGAACAGGAAGTGTCGAGCTACATCGTGCACATCCCGCCGCAAGCGAGCCGCGCTGCCGCCGAAAAGAAGGCGGACGAGTTGCGTGAACTCGGTGTCACCAACTTCTTCATCCTGAACGACAGCTCGCCGCTGAAATGGGGTATCTCGCTGGGCGTGTTCCGCAGCGAGGCAGCCGCGCAGGCGCAACTGGCCGCGCTGGTCAAGCAAGGCGTGCAAACTGCCCGCGTAGCGCCGCGCTACACCAGCAGCAAGCAGGTGTACTTCCAGTTCCGCGACATCAGCGAAGACGCCAAGACACGCATCGCCAAGATCACCGCCAAGTTTCCCGAGCAGGAAACCCGTTCCTGCTCTAGCGCTCGATAACGATAGGCCTGAGCTTCAGGCTCGATGGCAGCGCCTTGCCGGCTGCCTGCGCATCTTCACGACTCGCATAAGGGCCGGCGAACAATCGGTAGAATTTTCCGGCCTGCTCGACGTCGAGCTTCAGGCCGGCATCGCTTGCTTCCAGCCGCTTGCGCAGGCCGTCGGCGCCGTCTTCGCGCGCGTAAGAGCCCAGTTGCAGGTAGAAGCCCTGCTCGCCTGCACCGCCCAGCAGCACCGGCTTGGCCTCGTCGCCATTGGAGGACGCCAGCATCGGCGCCGCCTTCGGCATGCTCTGCGGCGCCTGGGGCGGTGTCACCGAAGCGGTGGCAGCTGCGCTCCCGCCAGCCTTGCGCGCCGCGATCATGCGCTCGATTTCGGCCGGCGGCAGGTGCACCACCTCGAGCTGGCTGCTGCCATTGACCAGCAGGCCAAGCTTCAGCGCCGCCGTATACGAAACGTCGATGATACGGGTGGAGTGGAACGGCCCGCGGTCATTGATGCGCACCACCACCGAATTGCCGTTGGAGACATTGGTCACGCGTGCGTAAGAAGGAATCGGCAGCGTCGGGTGCGCCGCCGTCATCTTGTACATATCGTAGATCTCGCCGGACGAGGTGCGCTGGCCATGGAATTTCTTGCCATACCAGGTGCCCGGTCCGCGCTGTTTGAAGTCCGAGCCAAGCGGGATAGGCTTGTAGGTCTTGCCAAAGACAACGTAAGGACGATTGGAGTAAGGCGCGAGAGGATCGTTGCGCACCTCCGCATCAGGCGTCTCGATCAAGCCCGATGGCGGGTTGTCGCCAGGGCCGTCGTCCTGGTAGTAGGCGCCGCGCCCGGAGCCGGCCGCCGGCAGCACCGGAATGCCCGGTTGCGGCTTGGCCGTCACGGGCGACGGCGCTTTGCGCGAAGCGGAGTCGGTCTGCGTGGTACCGCAAGCGGCCAGCAGTGCGGCTGCCGCCAGCGGCAGGAGTCGGATTGCGTGCTTCTTCAAGTTTGCACCAGCTTTCTATGTCGCTGGATCGACATCAGGATGCCCGATGCCAATCCGAGTGTCAGCAGCGCAGTGCCGCCGTAGCTTATGAACGGCAGTGGCACGCCCACTACCGGAAGGATGCCGCTCACCATGCCCATGTTGACGAAGGCATAGGTGAAGAAAATCATCGTGATCGCGCCTGCCAGCAGGCGGGTAAACAGGTTCGGAGCGCCCGAAGCGATCATCAGCCCGCGGCCAATCAGCAGCAGGTAGAGGAACATCAGGACCAGGTTGCCGACCAGGCCAAACTCCTCCGAAAACACGGCGAATATAAAGTCGGTGGTGCGCTCGGGGATGAACTCCAGGTGGGCCTGGGTGCCCTGCGTCCAGCCTTTGCCGGTCACGCCGCCGGAGCCGATGGCAATGGTCGACTGCAGGATGTGGAAGCCCTTGCCCAGCGGGTCGGACGTCGGGTCGATCAGGGTCATGATCCGCTCGCGCTGGTAATCGTGCATCATCGACCAGGCAACCGGCAGGCAGGCCGCGCCCATCACCACCAGCGCAAGAATGGCTTTCCATGCCAGGCCAGCCAGGAAGATCACGCAGGCGCCAGCCGCCACGACCAGCAGCGCCGTGCCCAGGTCGGGCTGGCGCGCGATCAGGAACACCGGTACCAGCAGCAATACCGCGCCCAGCGCATAAGCATGCCAGCGCATATGCCCGTGGCGCTGCTGGAAGTACCAGGCCAGCATCAGGGGCACCGCGATCTTGGCAAATTCGGAAGGCTGGATCTGCACGAAGCCCAGGTTGAGCCAACGCCTCGCGCCCAGCTTGATGGTGCCAAAAAGGGCCACCGCCAGCAGCAGCGATATCGTCACCACATAGGCCGGCAGCGCGATGCGCATCATGTTTTGCGGCGAGATATTCGCCACGAACCACATCACCAGGAACGACATGGCGATATTGCGCAACTGGTCTTCGATCTTGCCGGGAATGCCGATACTGGCCGAATACAGCGCAACCAGGCTGGTGGTCAGCAACAACACAATGACCAACATCAGCGGGCCGTCAAATACCGTCACATACGGGCGCATGCGCCGCCACAGTGAACGCCTTTCATTGATAGGCATGCTGCCTCCTTATTCTCTCTTGCGCGGCGGGCCGGCCGGCGGCTTCTGGTCCGCCGGCGCGGGCGCCTGCGGCGCCGGTGCAGGCGCCGCAGGGGCTGCCGCAGCCGGCTGGTCGCCAGCCTGCCCTTGTTGCTGCGCGCGGCGCTCGGCAGCTGCATCCACGTCAGCCTCAGGCAAGTCTTCCACCGGCACGGTGACCGCATCTTCCTTCGGCACCGGCGTCGTTTCCTTTTCCGTCGGGCGCTTGCCCAGCAGCCAATAGTCCAGCACTTTACGCGCAATAGGCGCCGCCACCGCGCCACCGAAGCCAGCGTTCTCCACGATCAGCGCCAGCACGATCTTCGGCTTGTCGGCCGGGGCGAAGGCGGTAAACCAGGCATTGTCGCGCAAGCGTTCGTCCAGGCGCGCGGCGTTGTACTTTTCATTGGCCTTGATCGCCACCACCTGCGCGGTACCGGTCTTGCCGCCCACGGTGTAGCCGGCATTCAGGAAGGCGCGGTAACCGGTCGCGCCAGGCTCGGTGGTTACGCCCACCATCGCATCCTTGATGAAGTCGATATTGGCCTGCTTGAGCGGGATGCGGTAGCTTTCCTTCGGCACGGTCAGGGTGCGCTTGCGGGTGCCGCCGTCTTCGACGATCTTGACCAGGTGAGGCTTCATCACCACGCCGTTGTTGGCCAGGTTGGCCACCGCGTGCGCTACCTGTAGCGGCGTGTAGTTGTTGTAGCCGGAGCCGTTGGAGACCGAAATCGTATCGCCGCCCACCCACTTGCCTGCCGCCGGGTTCTTCTTGAAGCGCTGGCGCTTCCATTCCTGCGAAGGCAGCACGCCCTTCTTTTCGTTTTCCAGGTCGATTCCGGTCAGTTGGCCGAAGCCGAACGGCGCCATGAAATCATGGATCAAGTCGATGCCCATGTCGCGGCCCAGCATGTAGTAGTAGGTATTGCAGGA
The DNA here is from genome assembly GCF_049913285.1 of Pseudoduganella sp. S-14. Taxonomy (GTDB): domain Bacteria; phylum Pseudomonadota; class Gammaproteobacteria; order Burkholderiales; family Burkholderiaceae_D; genus Rugamonas. The sequence continues at coordinate 1,302,745 of NZ_CP183991.1, read as the reverse complement.
CACGACGATGGACTTGCGCATGTCGACCATGCCATGCCCGCCCACCACGTCGTCGCGGAACTTGTGGGTGCCGAGGTAGAAGAAGCCCGGGTCTGCAATCGCCTGGCTGGTGGTGCGCTTGCCGGTTTCCAGCGCCGCCAGCGCCATGAAGGGCTTGAAGGTAGAGCCCGGCGCATAGGTGCCGGACAGCGGGCGATTCATCAGCGGCTTGTCGAGCGAGGTATTCAGTTCGTTCCAGCTTTGCGCATCGATACCGTCCACAAACAGGTTGGGGTCATAGCCGGGGCGCGAGACATACGCCAGCACGTCGCCGGTGCTTGGCTCGATCGCCACCAGCGCGCCGCGGTATTCGCCGAACGCTTCTTCCGCGATCTTCTGCAGTTCGATATCGATTGACAGTATCAGGTTCGAGCCCGGCGTCGCCGGCGTGCGCGACAGCGTGCGGATGGCGCGGCCGCCGGCGGTGCGCTCCACTTCCTCGTAGCCGGTCACGCCGTGCAGTTGCCGTTCGTAGCTCTTTTCCAGGCCTTCCTTGCCGATATGTTCGGTGCCGTTGTAATTGGCTTCGTACTCGGTTCCTTCCAGCGCCTTCGATTCGGCCTGGTTGATGCGGCCGATATAGCCGACCACATGCGAGGCCACCTCGCCCAGCGGGTACTGGCGGAACAGGCGGGCCTGGATATCCACGCCCGGGAAGCGGAAGCGGTTGGCGGCGAAGCGCGCCACTTCCTCGTCGCTCAGGCGGCTGCGCAGCGGAACGCTGGTGAAGCTTTTCGATTCTTCCATCAGCTTCTTGAAGCGGCGCCGGTCCTTGGTGGTGATCTCGACCAGCTTGGCCAGCTCGTCGATCACGTCCTCCAGCGGCGCGGCCAGCTTGGACGGCGTAATTTCCAGCGTGATCGCGGAGTAGTTCCGCGCCAGCACCACGCCGTTGCGGTCGAGGATCAGGCCGCGGCTCGGCACGATCGGCACCACCGCGATGCGATTATCCTCGGCCTTGGCAATGTAATCGTTATGCTTGATGACCTGCAGCCAGATGAAGCGCGCCAGCAGCAGCGAAAAGCAAAAGAACACCAGCCCGCCCAGCACGGACAGTCGCACCCGGAAGCGGTGCAGGTCTTGCTCTGTATTCTTGAACTCGGTCATGCTCAGATCGGGCGGGTGTGGTCTTTGTCCACGGCGCGGCGCTGCGGCGCCAGCAACAGCATGGTCGCCAATGGCCACAACAGCGCTGCCACCACGCTTTCAATGAAGAAGAACCAGCCAGGGAATTTGCCCGCCACGATGAAGCGCACCACCATCTGCACGGTTTGCGCCAGCAACAGCAGCGGCAGCACGTGCAGGATCTGCGTCGTCACGCGGAACCACAGGATGCGGCGATGCAGCATGATGGCGAAATAGGACAGCAGCGTATAGGCCAGGGCATTCTCGCCCAGCAGCGAAGCGTCGTGTACGTCCATCAGCAGGCCGAGAAAGAACGCGGTGCCGATGCCGACCTTGCGTGGCTGGTGCACGCCCCAGAACACCAGGGTCAGCGCCACGAAGTCCGGCGCCGCGAAGAAGCGCCCCCACGGCAGCATATTAAGCAGCACCGCGCAGAGCAGGCTGAAGAAAATGAACAGCGGGCTGACCGGCAGCAGGATGTATTGTGGACGATTCATCGGGTTGCCTCCTTCGGCGCGTCGGCCGCTTCCGCCTTGACCTTTTCCTTGTCTTTCTTCTTCGACGGCTTGGCGACTGGCTCTTCTTCCGGAGGACGCGGCGGCATTTCCGGCAGCGACATCAGGATCAGCAGCGCGGTATTGCGCTCGGTACCTGCCAGTGGTGCGCACACCACGCGGCCGAAAGCGCCGCTGGCATTGCTTTCCACCTGCACCACGCGCGCCACGGCCAGGCCGGCCGGATAGACGCCATCGATGCCCGAAGTAATCAGGATATCGCCGACCACCACGTCAGCGGTCGGCGCCATGAAGCGCAAATCGAGGTTGCCCGACTGGCCGCGGCCAACCGCCACCGAACGCAGGCCATTGCGCAGGATCTGCACCGGGATCGCCTGCTCCTTGTCAGTCAGCAGGGTCACTTCGGAAGTGAACGGGAACACGCGCGTCACCTGACCTACCACGCCCTGGTTGTCGATCACCGGCAAGCCGGCCGACACGCCATGCTGGATGCCGCGGTTGAGGATCACCTTGCGCGTGAACACATCGCGCGCTTCGTAAAGGATTTCAGCCAGCTGCGACTTGCCCGGCACGCGCTGCTGCGCATCAAGCAGCTTGCGCAGCTGGTTGTTCTCAGCCTGGTAGAGCTGCGCCTGCTGCAAGGCCTGCGAAGCGGCGATCTGTTGCTGTTGCAGGACGCTGACCTGCTTCTCCAGCTTCGACAGCGTGGAGAAGTAATCCCCCATGCCGCTAATGGCATCGCGCGGCAGCAGCGCGATCTTCTGCAGCGGATAGAGGACAAAGCCGACGCCCTGCCGGACTGCCGTCAGCGCATTCACGCGCGAATCGGCCAGCAGCAGCGCAATCGAAATGCACGCGAACACCATCATCTTGAAACGGGCGGACGCGCCTTGCTTGAACAGTGGCGGTGGACTGTATTCCATGTCTTCCAATTAAGAAGGGCAGCTTCCGCTGCCCTTTTTCTCAACCTTACTCGTAGGAGAAGATCGACCCCAGCTGGTCCATGCGCTCCAGCGCCAGGCCGGAGCCGCGCACCACGCAGGTCAGAGGGTCTTCTGCCACCAGCACCGGCAGGCCGGTTTCTTCCATCAACAGGCGGTCCAGGTCGCGCAGCAGGGCGCCGCCGCCGGTCAGCATCATGCCTTTTTCGGCGATGTCTGCACCCAGTTCCGGCGGGGTCTGTTCCAGCGCGTTCTTGACGGCGGAGACGATGTTGTTCAGCGGGTCGGTCAGCGCTTCCAGGATCTCGTTGGACGAGATAGTGAAGGAGCGCGGGATACCTTCCGACAGGTTGCGGCCCTTGACTTCCATTTCCTTGACTTCGGAGCCAGGGAAGGCGGAGCCGATGGCCTTCTTGATCGCTTCCGCGGTCTGCTCGCCGATCAGCATGCCGTAATTGCGGCGGATGTAGTTGACGATCGCTTCGTCGAACTTGTCGCCGCCCACGCGCACGGAACCCTTGTACACCATGCCGCCCAGCGAGATGATGCCCACTTCGGTGGTGCCGCCGCCGATGTCGACCACCATCGAGCCGGTCGCGTCGGACACTGGCAGGCCGGCGCCGATCGCCGCTGCCATCGGTTCTTCGATCAGGTACACCTGCGATGCACCGGCGCCCAGCGCCGATTCACGGATCGCGCGGCGTTCCACCTGGGTCGAGCCGCAAGGCACGCAAATGATGATACGCGGCGATGGGCGGAAGAATTTGGAATCGTGCACCATGCGGATGAACTGCTTCAGCATCTGTTCGGTGACGGTGAAGTCGGCGATCACGCCGTCTTTCATCGGGCGGATCGCCTCGATATTGCCAGGTACCTTACCCAGCATCTGTTTTGCCTCTTTACCAACGGCCTGGATCGTTTTCTTGCCGTTTGGACCACCTTCCTGGCGGATCGCCACCACGGAAGGCTCGTCCAGCACGATGCCCGAGCCGCGGACGTAAATCAGGGTGTTTGCCGTACCCAGGTCGATGGCCAGGTCAGACGAGATATAGCGACGTAAAAAACCAAACATGAGTGTCCTGTAGGGCGCTGTGCGCAAAATTCGTTATATGAGGTATCCGGTCGGATGCGGCCAGGCGGGTGTTCAGCACCAGCAGCGCATTAACCCGCGATTGTACCTTATAATCTACAGGTTATTTGCCCTAAATCCACTCTATTGTGCGAGCACGCAACCGTTGATTTATGCGGCGTTCGCCGCGATTTAACTGGTGATAGGCAATCAATCCAATAAATTACATTTTGACAATTCCATGTCCCTGACACTGAACGACGTTGAACGCATCGCCAAACTGGCCCAGTTGGAGATGGACGCTGAGCATTCGGCCAACATGCTGGACAAGCTGAATGGCATTTTCGCGCTGGCCGAGCAGATGCAGGCCGTGGACACCGAGGGCGTCGCCCCGCTGTCCCACCCGCTGGCCAATGCCATGCAGGTTGCCCTGCGCCTGCGCGAAGACGTGGCAACCGAGCCGAATCGCCGCGAGGAATACCAGCAAGTGGCGCCAAAGACCGAAGATGGCCTGTACCTGGTGCCTAAGGTCATCGAAAGCGAGTAAAGCATGCATAACAAGACAATCAAAGAGCTCTCCGACTTGCTGCAAAAAAAGGAAGTCAGCGCCGTCCAACTGGCAAACCACTTCCTGGAGCGAATTGAAAAAAGCGACCTGAACGCCTTCCTGCACGTGGACCGCGCCCTGACGCTGGCCCAGGCGGAAGAAGCCGACAAGCGCATCGCCAACGGCACCGCCACCCCGCTGACCGGCGTGCCGATCGCGCACAAGGACATTTTCGTCACCAAAGGCTGGCGCTCGACCGCCGGCTCGAAGATGCTGGCCAACTACGTCAGCCCGTTCGACGCCACCGTCGTGCAGAAATTCCAGGACGCCGGCATGGTCACCCTGGGCAAGCTGAATTGCGACGAATTTGCGATGGGTTCCTCGAATGAGAACTCGGCCTTCGGCGCGGTGAAAAACCCGTGGGACAAATCCGCCGTTCCCGGCGGCTCGTCCGGCGGCTCCGCTGCTGCCGTCGCGGCGCGCCTGGCCCCTGGCGTCACCGGCACCGACACCGGCGGCTCGATCCGCCAGCCGGCCGCGTTCTGCGGCATCACCGGCATCAAGCCAACCTACGGCCGCGCCTCGCGCTTCGGCATGATCGCCTTCGCCTCTTCGCTGGACCAGGCAGGCCCGATGGCGCAAACCGCGGAAGACTGCGCACTGCTGCTGTCGGCCATGACCGGCTTCGACGAACGCGATTCGACCAGCCTGACCGCTGAACAGGGCAATGCCGCTGAAGACTTCACCCGCGACCTGGACAAGCCGCTGGCCGGCCTGCGCATCGGCGTGCCGAAAGAATACTTCGGCGAAGGCCTGGCTGCCGACGTCGAAAAGGCCGTGCGCGCCGCGCTGGCCAAGTTCGTGGAACTGGGCGCCACCCTGGTCGACATTTCGCTGCCGAACACTGCGCTGTCGATCCCTGCTTACTACATGATCGCCCCGGCGGAAGCGTCGTCCAACCTGTCGCGCTTTGACGGCGTGCGCTACGGCCACCGCGCCGAAGGCTACAAGGACCTGCAGGACATGTACAAGAAGAGCCGGGCCCAAGGCTTCGGCCCGGAAGTGCAGCGCCGTATCATGGTTGGCACGTACATCCTGTGCCACGGCTACTACGACGCCTACTACCTGAAAGCGCAGAAGATCCGCCGCAAGATCACGCAGGACTTCGCCAACGTGCTGGGCAGCCAGTGCGACGTGATCATGGGCCCGGTGGCACCGACCGTGGCCTGGGACCTGGGCTCGAAGGCAGACGACCCGGTAGCAAACTACCTGGCCGACATCTTCACCCTGTCCACCAGCCTGGCCGGCTTGCCTGGCATGTCCATCCCCTGCGGGTTCGGCGAAGGCGAGAAAAACGCCAATCGCCCGGTCGGCCTGCAAATCATCGGCAACTACTTCGCAGAAGCGAAGCTGCTGAATGTGGCCCACCAGTTCCAGCAAGCGACTGACTGGCACAAGCGTGCCCCTACCGCAATTTGATTCGAGGGGTCAGCTCTGTCAAATGGACATTTTGCGCAGCAAAATGTTCGTTCGTCAGACCTGACACCTCTGACTAGAGAGAAAAGAATATGGAATGGGAAGTCGTCATCGGTATTGAGAACCACGTTCAGCTCACTACCGACTCCAAAATTTTCAGCGGCTCGCCGACCAAATTCGGCGCCGAACCTAACACCCAGGCCAGCCCGGTTGACCTGGCGCTGCCAGGCGTGCTGCCAGTGATGAACAAGCAAGCGGTCGACCGCGCAATCCGCTTCGGCCTCGCTGTGGGCGCGAAAGTGGCCCCGCAGTCGATCTTCGCCCGCAAGAACTACTTCTACCCTGACCTGCCAAAGGGCTACCAAATCTCGCAGTTCGAAGATCCGGTCGTCCAGGGCGGCCAGTTGACCTTCGGCTTCGAGAAGGATGGCCAGTTCGTCACGCGCACCGTGAACCTGACTCGCGCCCACCTGGAAGAAGACGCAGGCAAGTCGCTGCACGAGGATTACCACGGCATGTCGGGTATTGACTTGAACCGCGCAGGCACCCCGCTGCTGGAGATCGTTTCCGAACCGGAGATCCGCTCCGCAGCTGAAGCCGTGGCTTACTGCAAGGCCCTGCACGGCCTTGTCATGTGGCTGGGCATCTGCGACGGCAATATGCAGGAAGGCTCCTTCCGCTGCGACATCAACGTGTCCGTGCGCCCGAAAGGCCAGAAGGAATTCGGCACCCGCTGCGAGATCAAGAACCTGAACTCTTTCCGCTTCATTGAAGAAGCCGTGCACGTGGAAGTCGCGCGCCAGATCGAGTTGATCGAAGATGGCGGCAAGGTTGTGCAGGCGACCCGCCTGTACGATCCGGACAAGAAGGTCACCCGCGAAATGCGCACCAAGGAAGACGCGCAGGATTACCGCTACTTCCCCGACCCGGACCTGCCGCCGCTGACCATCGGCGCCGACTGGATCGAGCGCGTGAAAGCCTCCATGCCGGAACTGCCAGCCGTGATGCGCGGGCGCTTCGTCGAAGAGTACAAGCTGCCGGAATACGATTCCCTGGTGCTGACCGCATCCAAGGGCATGGCGACCTACTTCGAAGCCGTGGTTGCCGCTGCGGGCAAAGAGAATGCGAAAGCAGCAGCGAACTGGCTGATGGGCGATGTCTCCTCGACCCTGAATCGTGAAGGCGTGGAAATCACCGAAGCGCCTGTTCTGCCTGCGCAGCTGGCCGGCATGTTGAAGCGCATTGCCGACGGCACGATCTCCAACAAGATCGCGAAGGAAGTGTTCGGCGCAATGTGGGAAGCCAAGTCGGAAGACCCGAACCTGGTCGATGTGATCATCGAGCAAAAAGGCCTGAAGCAGATTTCCGACACCGGCGCGCTGGAAGCCATCGTCAACGAAGTAATCGCCAACAACGAGAAGTCCGTTGAGCAGTACCGCGCCGGCAAGGAAGCAGCCATCAACGCGCTGATCGGCCAGGCGATGAAGGCTTCGAAAGGCAAGGCCAATCCGGCCCAGTTGACCGAGCTGCTGAAGAAGAAGCTGGCTTCCTAGACCCAGTCTGCGGCACAGCCAGGGGGTTCGGTCGTGCGATTTTGATCTTCGACGAAAGTCAAAGACCTAGACCCAAGCTCGCGGCAGCAAGGTCATACGGGGTCAGGCACTTGTGCCTGACCCTGGTTTACCGGGTTTGAAAGACGCCCGCACATCCACCGCAAGATATCGGCAAAGATCTCCTCCCGATTCACCTCATTGAAATTCTCGTGATAGTTCTCATGCTGCACATGGCACTCCAGCAGCTTCGGATCAATCATCGCCAGCAGGTCCAGCGTCGCCTTCGGGTCAGCCAGTTTGTCATCCCCGGCAACGACCGCATATAAAGGCCAGCGCCAGGTCGGCATCTTCTCCGCCAGTCCCTTCTGCGCGCCTTGCAGCGCCACGCCAAAGCGCACCGTGCACTCGCGCGCCCGCACATCGTCCGCCTCGTCGCGATGATGGCGCGCCGTGATCGATGCATCGTGCGTCAGCACGTCGGTCAGCGACGCCATCGGCACCTTCATGGTCGGCGCCAATGCCGCCAGCACGCCGGACAATTTCTCCAGCACCGCCGGCACCTTGATCGCATTCACGTAGTACGGCGACGACAGCACAAAACCCTTCACCAGGGGATCGCGCTCAAGTCTCTCCAGCCCGAAACGCGTCGCAATCAGCGCCCCCATCGAATGCCCCATGATAAACACCGGCACACCCGGATAATGCTGCTTGACCCAGTGCAGGAACAGGTCCACTTCTTCGATGAACACCCCGAAGTCCGGAATATCCACCCGGCGCGCATTTTCATGCCCGCACAGGTCGAACGCCACGGTAGCAAAACGGTGCTGCTTGAAATACAGCGCCGGCGTCACATAGTCGCCCGCATGCGCAAGTCCGCCGTGGATCGCCAACAGAACGCCAGCCGCAGGCTTTTCGGGTTCCCAGATATGGATCTTGCGTTCGGCGCCATTGCGCCCCTTGAATGTGGCGAAACGGTCTTCGGAGAATCGGTTCATGCGGTCACGAGGAAATGCTCAGCGCGATGCCCATCTCCAGCATCAGCGAGAGGTCGGCCAGCGTGAAATCGAGGGTGGAAGCGCCCTGGTTGGGCGCGGCGGGGGCGAACGCAACGCGCAATTCAGCCTGGATCGGCGCCACGTCAAAAGTAATGCCGCGCGCCTGGCACTCATGCAGGTAGGCGCGCACCTTGCGCATCAAGGCATCCGGGTCGGGATCTGTGCCCAGCGTGGCATAAAAGCCGTGGTCAAGGCGGGTGCGGCCGGTCGGGCTGGTGTCGCCCTTCTTCCAGTCGCTTTCGGGCTCGCTGGGGAGCCCATCCCGCACATCTGCGACTGCGCCTTCGTCGCCGTACACCTTGAGCGTTGCGATGTTCATTACTTTCCTCGATTTTAATGTTGTAAGGAAGCAATCACAGTCTAGCACAACGCCCGGCCAGCGCCAGCGCGGCTTATTCCACGCCGTATTTGCTGCGGTAAGCGGCGACAGCGTCCTTGTACTGTGCAAGCGACGGGTCGGCCGACAGGTAGGTAAACAGGTCGGACAGGTTACCGATCGAGATCACCGGGATGCCGTAATTTTTGCTCACTTCCTGCACCGCCGACAGTTCGGACATCTGGCCATCCTTGCCGCCGCGTTCCATGCGATCGAGCGCGATCAGCACGGCGCAAGGCTCGGCGCCGGTGTTGCGGATCATTTCCACGGATTCGCGCACCGAAGTGCCGGCCGAGATCACATCGTCAATGATGACAACCTTGCCAGTCAGCTTGGCGCCCACCAGCGTACCGCCTTCGCCGTGGTCCTTGGCTTCCTTGCGGTTGTAGGCGAAGGAGGTGTTGCGGCCCTTGCCGGCCAGCGCCATCGAGGTCGCGGAGGCCAGGGTGATGCCCTTGTAGGCCGGGCCGAACAGCATGTCGAATTCCACGCCGGAGTCGAGCAAGGTCTGGGCATAGAAGTCGGCCAGCCTGGCCAAGGTCGCACCGTCATGGAACAGGCCCGCGTTGAAGAAATAGGGCGATTGCCGCCCTGCTTTGGTCGTAAACTCGCCGAATTTCAGCACTCCCGCCTGTACGGAAAACGCGATAAACTCTTGCCTCAAATTGCTCATAGTGCACCCATCTCTGTTCAAAGTGCCGATATTTTAACCGGAACACCTATGCCAAAAATCATTTCCGCAAACCTGAACGGTATCCGCTCCGCCGCCAAGAAGGGCTTTTTCAACTGGATGGGGACCATCGACGCCGACATCATCTGCGTGCAGGAACTGAAGGCGCAGGCGCCGGACATGACCGAAGAATTCCTCAACCCGCACGGCTACCACGGCCACTTCCATTACGCGGAAAAGAAAGGCTATTCCGGCACCGGCATCTACAGCAAGGTGGCACCTGACCGGGTGCTGATCGGCTTCGGCAGTCCCGAGTTCGATGCCGAAGGCCGCTATGTGCGCGCTGATTTCGGCAACCTGACCGTGATTTCGGTGTACTGCCCTTCCGGCTCCTCGTCGGAAGAACGCCAGCTGGCCAAATTCCGCTTCATGGAACTGTTCCTGCCGCACCTGCAGCAGTTGCGCGCAGAAGGCCGCGAATTCGTAATCTGCGGCGATTGGAACATCGCCCACAAAGAGATTGACCTGAAAAACTGGAAGGGCAACCTGAAGAACTCCGGCTTCCTGCCCGAGGAACGCGCCTGGATGACCAAGCTGTTCGACGAAGTCGGCTACGTCGATGTGCACCGCGGCCTCGACCAGCGCCCCGAGCAATACACCTGGTGGTCCAACCGTGGCCAGGCCTACGCAAAGAACGTGGGCTGGCGCATCGACTACCACGTCGCCACCCCAGGCATCGCATCCAAAGCGCATACCGTGTCGGTCTACAAGGACGAAAAGTTCTCCGACCACGCACCTCTGATCATCGAATACCACGCCTGATGCGACGCGCGCTGGCCGCTTTGCTGCTCACATGCGCCGGCACTGCCGGCGCGGCCGATACGGCTGTCATCATCGACAGCACCCGGTCGTTCGTGCCGAATTCCATTCCGCGCAATGCGGCCTGGCTAGGACTGTTCTGCCAGAAGCTGGAATGCGAACTGCGCCCCGTCAGCGTTGATGTCAGCACAGGCAGCGCCAAGAACGTCCTGGACGAAGATGAAAACCTGGATAGCGTCGCTGTTGACGGCAAGCCGCGCGCGGTATTCGCCAACCTGCCGCTCAAGCCCGGCAAGGTCGCCACCTGGCACGCGATGACCGACGAACAGTATTTCGGCAGCCCGCAGTACGAGAAACTGCGCAAGCTAGGGAAATGGGCCTTACCCGGCGGTTCGCAGCCATTGACGCTGTCCTGGGTCAAAACCGCGGAAGGGCGCAAGCGCTACCACCTCTCCGACGGCACCACCAGGCAGTTCCTGTTCGCCGTCGACGCCTTGAGTCACTACGAGGGCGACACTACGCCCGTGGTCTACTGGGCCGGCGACCTCGATGGCGACGGCAAGGCCGATTTGCTGCTGGCGATCCCGGACGACAATTGCGGCTATGACGAAAGGCTTTACCTCTCCAGCAGCAGCGCCGAAGGCATTTTGCTGCGCAAGGCTGCCCACATCTCCGGCCGCGAAGCCGCCTGCGGCTGCTAAGCAACGAGCAAGTCCGCCATCTTGCTCAAGCTGTTCGGCATCCTGCTGATGGTTGGCAGCGCCGGCTGTGCGGCCGAGGCCTTCGGCTACATCCTGCTGGCCGATTTCGCGACGCAGCCGGGTGCCGAGCTGTTGTCGATTCCAGCCTCGCTGCGCGAGATTGGCACCTGCCCGTGGCTGAGCGTCATGGGTGCGCGCGAGCCGGTGCCGAGCGTGGAAGCCTATAATACGGGGATAAAAATCGCCCGGAATTAAAAATGAAATCTGTATTGGTACTTTTCCTGCTGACCATCAAGAGCAGCTTTATCAACGACGAGGAAACCGAAGCCACCGACGAGCAATTCGACACGATCCAGTTCGTGCAGACGGACAAAGGCACCTGGCGCTTCAAGACTTTCGCCGAAGACGAAGACGTGCACCTGTGGAGCATTGAAGCCGACGGCGACCTGGTCGAATTGGCCATCGAAACGACCAACCGCCACTACGGCGACGTGATCGACGAAGCCTTCATCATCGAGAGCGACGAAGGCGTGGAAGGCTTGCGCCGCGAGCTGAAAAAGCAGGGATTGAGCGACAACCTGCAAATCTCGCCGAAAGGCCCGCTGTTCTGGGCTCCTCCCGGCTCGAGCTACAGCCCAAAATCCGCACCGGCGCACTGAATCCAATAAAAGCGCCTATTCCTGCCTTAGTTGTTTAAAATGCCAAACCTTAAACAACTATTGCGCTGGCCATGCACCAAGTCCTCACACCGTCAAACGAAGAAGACAGCAGTTTCGACAAGATCGCCCTCGCCAAACAGCTGGCGGGCGATGTCACCCGTGGCGCCGGTGCCGGCATCCTGCGCACCGTGCTGGCCGTGCTTGCTGCAGTGATCGTCAACGCACTGGGCGTCACGCTGTTGTTCCGCAGCGAACTCGGTAGCAGCCATGGCTCGGCAATGATCTACGCTGCCTTCGTCGCAGCGCCCTTCATGATCGCGGTCGGCATGACCGGCATGATGGCGTATAAGCTTGGCTTGCAGGGCATCCTGGCGCGCGTCGTGGAAAGCCAGTCGGGCCTGATCGCCCGCTTGGGCGCGGGAATCCTGGAGAGCTTCCTGCGCAGCGTAAATTACGAACCGGGCCGCCCACTCTCTGAAAAATTCCTGAGTGGCTGGCGCAGCTTCCTGAACCTGCAATCCGGCCTGCCAAAACCGCTGCCATGGCTGCTCGCCAGCCTGACTTCGCGCATCCCCCTGGCCGAAACCATTACCGAAGTGGCCACCACCGGCATGACGCTGCGCGAAGTCGCCCATGCTGCGATGACGCGCACGATTTCGGAAGGCGCCGCAGGCGGCCTGCGCCCATCGAACCAGGCCTTGTTCATCGCCCTCGCAATCCAGTTCGGCATGTGGTTCCCTATCGGCCTGCTGGTTCGCTACATGTTCGGCTAAGGACTGAATGAAACAAATTGCAGCCCTCGCACTGCTGGCGGCCAGCGCGGCTCACGCCAGCGATGCTCTGCCGATCCATGGCGTCTGGACCGGGAAAATCGGCAACAGTGGAATCAACGCCTGCTTTACCGCTACCGATTCGCATTACTTCTACCTGAAGCACCTGCACGGCATTCCGCTTGAAAAGGCGGAAGGCGAAGCCGGTTCCTGGAATGAAGAGGTACAAGGCAAGGCCACTGGTCAATGGAAAATCACCAGCGTCACGGCCACGCAATTGACCGGCGAATGGAGCGGCGCAGGCAATGACAAAGCCATGCCGATCCAGTTGTCGCGCCTGTCCGCACTGGCAGGCGGCGATTGCGGTCCGGATTTCTACGCACCGATCGCTGCTGCCAACAAACCGCGCTACAGCAACGGGAAAATCGGCAAATTGGCGCTGCGCATCTCCCATTCTCCGCTTGGCGAGAGCTTTAATCTTGTCGGCAGCAGCGATGCGCTGCGCAAGATTAACGACTACATCGCACGCTGGGAGGAAGAGCGCATCACCCAGGCCAATTTCTGCGAACGCAATGGTGGCGGTGGCTGGCTGGACAACCTGACTGCCGGCAAAGTGCTGGCCAGCTACCTGCTAGTGAACGTCGATGCGCCCGACGTCTATTGCGGCGGCCCGCATACCACTTCGTCCCACTCCACGCTGATCTTCGACCTGACTACTGGCGCAACGGTCGAACCGGCAAGCTGGCTGGCCGAGAGCGGCGAGATCGAAGAACCGCTGCGCAAGATGATCATGAGGAAAGCCAGCGCCTGCGACAGGCTGGAGCCGTCCATCTCGCCATCGCTGCCAAGCGCAACAGGCCTGAGTTTCGACCTCGATTACCCGCATTTCCATCGCGACTGTAACGAGACCATTGAGATCAGCTACGCGAAGCTGGCCCCCTTCCTGTCGCAGGAAGGCAGGGAATTAGCTCAAAGAGTCCGTTTGCTCTCGAAATAGCGCCACTCGCCCGTCAACGGATCGGGGAAGCCGATGGCCTTGGCCAGCAGCTTGAGCGGCGACGAAACGTCGTCCTGCTTGCACGGCAGGGCGACCGGATAGAACACGTCGTTCACTATCGGGATGCCAAGCGACGACAGGTGTACGCGCAGCTGGTGCTGGCGGCCGGTGTGCGGCCACAGGCGGTACAGCACGTGTTCGCCACGCTGTTCGATCACGTCGATCATGGTTTCCGAATTCGGCTCGCCCGCTTCTTCCTTCATGGTGAAGAACTTGTCTCCCTCCACCATGCGGCTGCGGTAGACGAAAGGGAATTCGCGGCCAGCCAACGGCCCAGCCAGCGCTTCATATTCCTTTTGCACCAGGCGCTTCTGGAACAGCGACTGGTATTCGCCGCGGCTGCGCGCATTGCAGGAGAAGATCACCAGCCCCGCCGTTTCGCGGTCGAGCCGATGGATCGGCACCAGGTCTTCGATGCCCAGCTTGCGGCGCACGCGCACCAGCAAAGTCTCTATCACAAAGCGGCCGGACGGGATCGTCGGCAGGAAGTGCGGCTTGTCGACCACCACGATATGCTCGTCCTGGTGCAGCACTTCCTCTTCAAACGGAATCGGGAATTCGTAATCCAGCTCGCGGTAGTACCAGATACGCGCTCCGCGCACATAGCGCGACGACGGCTGCACCGGAACGCCCTTGCCATCCACCACGTCGCCGCGCGCCATGCGCTCGCGCCACTGGGCTTCGGTCACGGCGGGATAGTGGGCGGACATGAAGGTGATCATGTCCGGCCAGTCGCCCTCCGGCAGCCACAGGTAGCTGGGCGTGACGCCATCGCGCATCGGCAATGGCGGCGCGCCCGAGGCTTGCTTCGGGCGGGACATCTCAGGACTTCGGCAGCGGGGAAGTCTGGTAAGGCGGCAGCTTGTTCAGGTCCAGGCCGCGCACGCGGGCATACACCGGCAACACGAGGGGCATCTGCTTCTGCATGTCCTGGATGCGCGAATTGCCGCTTGGGTGGGTAGACAGGAATTCCATCGGCTGCTGCGCATTGACGGCGCCCATCTTCTGCCACAGCGCGATGCCTGCGCGGGGATCATAGCCGGCGCGGGCCGCCAGGTCGATGCCAACCAGGTCGGACTCCGTTTCGTCGCCGCGCGAGAATTTCATCACGGTCAGCTGGCCGGCCACATTGGCGCCGGCGTCGGTGATGCGCGGGTCAATGCCGAGGTAGGACGACAGCACCGCACCACCCAACTTGCTGGCCAGCGACACTGCGGTCGATTGCACGGCACGCTTGCGGGCGTGCTCGCGCAGGGCGTGGGCAATTTCATGGCCCATCACCATCGCCACTTCGTCATCGGTCAGGTTCAGTTTAGTGAGGATGCCGGTAAAGAAGGCGATGCGGCCACCCGGCATGCAGAAAGCATTGACCTGGTCGGAGTTGAGCAGGTTGACTTCCCATTGCCAGTTGGCGGCGGACGGATTCCAGCGCTGTGCATTGGGCACGATACGCGCGGCAATGGCGCGCAGGCGCTTCACCTGCGGGTCGGATTCCGGTACCAGCGCTTCCTTCTGCTTGGCTTCATTCAGCAGTTGGGAGTACTGCAGCTTGGACTGCTGGTCCATTTCCTGCTCATCAGCGAAGACGCGCAGGCGCGAAAGCTTGGTGACGGGAATGCCGTCAGCTTTGGGATTCATCGGCGCAGGCGCCTGCGCGGACGAGGCGGTGCTGGCGGCCAGCGCCAGCGCAATTAGGGTGAACTTGAACTTCTTCATGGCTTTAAGATAACACAGCTTGACTGGATTGCTTTTTCCGGAGACGGAACACGGCGAGGTCGCCGCGCAAGTTAGGCAGTACCGAGACGGTTTTGCCCTCGGCCAGCGCCACGCATTCGATCACTTCGAGCCCCACCTCTTCCGCAAGTTCCTGGAAGTCGTAGATGGTAGCGCAGCGCACGTTCGGCGTGTCGTGCCACTGGTACGGCAGCGACTTGGAGACCGGCATGCGGCCTTTCAGCAGCGCCACGCGGTGCGGCCAGTAAGCGAAATTAGGGAAGGACACGATGGCTTCGCGGCCCACGCGCACGATGTCGCGCAGCAGGTCTTCCACGTGCTTCATCATCTGCAGCGAGGACAGGCACAACACCGTATCGAAGGAGTTGTCGCCGAAGATGCCCAGGCCGTTCTCGAAGTCCTGCTGGATCACGCGTACGCCACGCTGGGTCGAGGCCAGCACCTGCTCGTCCGCCAATTCCAGGCCGTAGCCAGTGCAGCGCTTATCGGTCTGCAGGTAATCCATCATCACGCCATCGCCGCAGCCCACGTCAAGCACATGGGCGCCTTCGCGCACCCAGTGCGCAATGAAGGCCAGGTCCGGACGGGCGCTGCTCAGGTCATCGAAAGTCATGCTGCTTGTTCCTTGTTCGTTTCTTTCCACACTTGCTCGTAGTAGGCGCGCACCATGTTCATGTAGCGCGAGTCTTCGAGCAGGAAGGCGTCGTGGCCGTGCGGCGCGTCGATCTCGGCGTAGGTCACCTCGCGGCGGTTCGCCAGCAAGGCCTGCACGATCTCGCGGCTGCGCTCCGGCGAGAAACGCCAGTCGGTAGTGAAGGAGGCGAGGAAAAACTTGGCTTTGGTGCCCGCCAAGGTCCTGGTCAGGTCGCCGTCGAATTTTCGCGCCGGGTCGAAGTAGTCGAGCGCCTTGGTGATCAGCAGGTAAGTATTGGCGTCGAAGTACTCGGCGAACTTGTCGCCCTGGTAGCGCAGGTAGGACTCGATCTCGAAGTCGATGCCGAAGCCGAACTTGTAGTCGCCGCTGGCTGCGATGTCGCGCAGCTTGCGGCCGAATTTTTCGGCCATGTCGTCGTCCGACAAATAGGTGATGTGGCCGATCATGCGCGCCACTTTCAGGCCGTTCTTGGGCACTACGCTGTGTTCGTAGAAATCGCCGCCGTGGTAATCCGGATCGGACAGGATGGCCTGGCGCGCCACGTCGTTGAAGGCAATGTTTTGCGCCGACAGCTTTGGCGTGGAAGCAATCACCAGGCAGTGGCGCAGGCGCTCAGGGTACATGATGGACCAGGCCAGGGCCTGCATGCCGCCCAGGGAACCGCCCATCACGGCGGCGAACTGCTGGATGCCCAGTTGGTCGGCCAGGCGCGCCTGCGCGGCGACCCAGTCTTCCACCGTCACCACAGGGAAGGCGGCGCCGTATGGCTTGCCGGTTTCAGGATTGACGTGCATCGGGCCGGTCGAGCCGAAGCAGGAACCGAGGTTGTTGACGCCGATGACGA